>JAMOPO010000001.1 GCA_027064425.1 Methanobacteriota archaeon
GAGCACGGGTTCGACGTGTGAGACCATCGACCGGCGCGACCGGTGGCGGGCGACCGGTTCCGGCACGTGAGGAACCCGCGTGGAGCTCAGCCCAGGGGACAGGTTCGAAGCGGGCCGCGATTCCGGCCCACCCTCCGGCCCGTCCCTCGCGAGTCCTCGGTTTTCGCCTTTGGCTGTCGAAAGGGTGAGCAGCCGCAGTGGTTCCAGGCACCCTGGCGGGCAATACCGTCCCGAAGGCTGAGGACCTCACGTCATGACCCCGGGCGCGGCCATGAGGCCGGCCCGGGTGGGTACGGGGGCCTCGTACCGCCGAGGCGAATCGTCCGTGCGTCGTCGACGCTCACGACCGTCGGACCGATCCGCTCGCTACGGCAGGAGTGGCTGCGGCAGCGCTGGCAGCTACTTAGTCGGGACGACTGAGGACGCGCGCCGATGATCTACCCGACCGCGTCGTCGGGTGACGCCGGCATCAGACTCGCGCGCCGCCCGCACCGTATCACGGCAGATGAGGCCGGCCTCGAAGCCGGGGGTCCGAGCTGAAGTCGTTCAGATCCGCCACCCTGCCGCGATGTCCAGGCAACCTCGAGGCTCGTCGCCGACCCCCATCCCCGGGAGGGCCCGCCTCCTCACCTCAGGGTCGACGTGAGCGCCGGCGTCGAGGGCAAGCACGGTGACCACGTCCTTCTCAGCGGTCGGTCCGCGGGACGGTCCCGGGACCGTCGGCCTCCCGTGCTGCGGGACTGACCGGCGACGGTGGCGCGAGTGACACGATGGCGGTCCCCCTCGCACGCCTGGACGTCCGGCCGACGTGTCTCACCAGGAGGATCCCTCCCCCATCAGGTCCTGGATCGGGCCCTGGGGAGCGGCAGCCATCCTCGAGCGACCCGCGCGCACGGCACCATGTCACCTCCCCACCACCACGGCACCCGGCCCCGGGGTGGTAATCGGGACGGTCCCGAACCGCGGATCGCCGGCTCGAGCGGGCGGCCCTTCACCCCGGGCGATCCTCCAACCCGCTTCTCGGGCGGAACCGTGAACGATGCGCCGCCGTGTCCTCAGAGGTGCGGCACGCCGGACCCAGGGGACCTTCACCCACGCGTCGCCGGGCGCGGCGGCGATGCCCGGCGCCTCCCGAGTACCCTCACGGGGCCTCGACCCGTACCCGTAGGGTGGACCCGGGGCGAGTCTCGGCCCGCATTCCGTCCATCGGAAAGGCTCGGGTTGAGGCTCCAGGGCCCCGACGGCAACCACGGCTCGGGCGCGGCCCCCACGGGTCACCACCGCTTGCCCGCGTGACCTACGGGGATCTAGGCCGGACGTTACCGGGGACCACGACCTCCCCGTGACACCGCCGGGCGCGAGGCCGGGACGCCGAAATCACCCGTTTCGCCGTCGCCCGGTGACGCGGAGGGCTCCTCGGGTGGAACTCACCGGGCCCTCGGACGCCGGCGACGGCGCGACTCCCCCGCGCCGTCGGGCAACCGGGCCTAGGAGCTGCACGCGAGGTGGCGTCACGGGCGAGCATCGAGCGTCGGCAGTGTGCACGTTCAGGCGCAGGCCGGTGAGCGTGGTATGGACGGTGGTGCCACTCGTACTAGCACTGCTGGCGCGGCACCTCCCGTTCCTCCTACTACCCCCTTAACTCGCCGATACTCACCCCCCTGGGAGCGCTCTCGCTGCCGCCACTGATTGCGCTGCTTCCCCTAGCCCAGTCCGCCGGGGCACTAGCGGTCGGCTTTTACCCCTCAGGACCGCCCTCCCCGGGTGAATACCTGGGAGGTGGGCTTTCGCGGGTGATCACCCGTCGAGTATCCGAACCCGTCGGGCGATAGATTCCTCCTCGCGGCACCCTGTGGCGGGAAGGCGACCACTATCGAACCGCACCAGTACCCGATGAACCCTTGCACCCGCTCAACGAGGCCTCCACAGATAGGTTTCAACTAAACTGGTTGCACAAGTGGGCGCAGACGGGACTGCGCAAGAAATACCGCGAGCCCCGGCGCGACGACCCCTCCATCGGTTAAACCGCCGCCGGCTCCTCCTGAGATCAGGGCGGAATCGAAAAGCTTGAAGGGTAATCACCCGGCCCTTAACCCGGGCACGCGTGGACCACGCTGATGATAACGGCCGTCGACTGAGCTGCCGAGCATCACTCGCCGTAGCCCTCACTCAACGTTCCATGAGCGCCCCGGAACCGAGCCTCGGCGGGCCACGTCGTGACCAGAGTGCTACCTCCAGGGTGTTACCGGGGCCGAAGTTCCCAATCCGCGGGGTGATCCACGCTCACTTTGCGTCAATTCGTGTGGTATCGATCGATTCTGGTTCCGTTCCACACGGATCCCTCGCAGGGCCGCGCCCGAGACGCTTTAATGGCCGCTACTCGTGCCCCGGTGGCCTATTCAGTCTAGGCATTGAAGGCGAGAGCGCGGGTGCGGGGGGTCGATAAGATGAATGTTAAAGAGGTGAACCTTGTGCTAGAGTCACCTGAAGTGTCAAAGCCCCGCGAGTGGAGGCTTGATGACTCCTTGGTGCAGGAGTTGGAGGAGTTGGGACTGACCGTTAAGAAATCGGACCGGGGTATGTGTGCGGCTTCGGCGCTCGCTCGGATCATGATCAAAGCGGGGCTGGAATCCGGGATTGCGCTGGTCGACGGTCTTCCAAGAAGTTTAGGGGAGGACTTGAAAGATTTAGGATTTGATGTCAAGCGTGTCGATTTCACTGAGAAACCGCTGAAAGCTGCGGATGAGGTGGCACGGGTCGTGGACTCCGGTGATCTGACGGTGATCTCGCTGAAGAGCGCCCTCGCAGGGCTCGTCGTGGCGACGGCGTTGAGCGCAGTCAGAAGGCTCCGAGGTGGAAAATGGGTGCTAGAAAGGACCCTGTTCACGACGATCGACCCCAGGTCGGACAAGATCGTAGGGTTGAGGGACTTTCTCCGCGCGTGGGTGTTCCTGGACGCGCTCGCGTCATGCGTGGGACAGGCGTCGGAAGTGGACGTGGAGGATGTGGTCAACTCTGGGTTTAAGGTGCCGAAGGACGTGCGTAGGTTCATCGAGTCTCTGACCCTCGGGCACCCTGGTTACTCTGGCTCGCTAACCTGGGAAATCGAGGAGGATTCGTGGGTTCCATACCTGGATTTAATGATCCGCAAGGTGAGACCGGACGACAAGAAAATCAAGCTTAAGACGCCGGTCGTGGTGGGCGGGGCGCTCCGAGTCATGGCTTCGCTCGGGGGTGATCGGCTCGAAGAGAATGAAGGAGCTGATAAGAGTCGTCGACAGTGATCTCCTCCTGCAGTATCTATCAAGGTTGCTAGATGAAATGGAAAGGGAGTGCACGAGGTGTCCTCCGACGGCGATCCGATTTCGCTCCATAATGTTGAACGATCTTCACATCTCTCTGTACGGCATCATCTCCTGCATGCTAGTCGAGCGGATTGCGAATCCAGGCAAGTTGGGAATACTAATCTTGCGGTCCACCTCATGCGCGATAGGAGAGTACTTCCTGGCAAAGTACTCTAGTTTTATCGAACCCGATAAGGCTGTTGAAACACAATTGGAGCTGAATACGGTGTTTCAAATCCTCGGTTGCGAGAAGGACGTTACATCTTGGGATGGTATTAAAGAAATTGTGAGAAGACTTGCGAACACTTTTGGTAGCAGCAGAAAGAGCTCCGTCGGAGTCCTCAAAGGTGAGTTTTGTAAGGACCGCAAATTGGTGGAGGAAACCATCGGTAACGTGGATAAATGGCTGAATGAAATTCGCCGAAAATATAGGTATATTTACCCTGAGAACGTCTTAAGAAATCTTAGAAGACCTGAAAAAAGTACATTCATAGTCATGTTTGAGGATCCTCCGATTCGCTACATTAGGAATAAACTGTGCCATGGAGAAAGGATAATTATCCACAGGCAACACCTGCCGGAGGTGTTGGAAAATCGTAAAATCATTGAAAAACACAGCCTAAATAGAATCCAAGAATATTTGAATCATCACTGGAGGAGAGTGTCCGAACCGGCGTTGTCCATCACTTGGAAGCTTGTTTCCAGGATGATTAACTCGTAAAGACGAATGCCCACTTGACCGCGGGCCCGTTAACTCCTAGGCTGCCTTGGCACCGGCCGTGCCGGCTTCGTCCCGCCAAGCAACCCAAAAGACTTACTCGACCCCCGATGACATCGGCCGCGCGAGGGCGCAGAGCGGCCTCGCACACCCTCAGCTTCCCTTGCCATTTAGACCTCCTCGGGGAGTAAAAGCGGTCGTGGGTAGCCAGGTAATTAAAGACACCGTCCGCGCTCACACCCTGCTACCTTTCGAACCCTAGTTTCCAGCGCTCGAGCTCGAGTTGAACGTCGGGACCCAGTGCCCGCTGTCCCGAGAGCTCACGGTATGGCATACTGCCACCTGGCGACCCGGACGGCTACGCGGAACGCACCACCCGCAGCCACCGGGCCCTCCACTCCCCGATCACAAAGGCGAGCGCGGCCTGGGGGCCCGACGCCACCGTAGAGCACGGCGCGAGGCTGCGAAGACGCCCAGCTACCGCGCGCGAATCGCTCCCAACCCTTCCAACTACAACTACAAAAGGGAACAGCACCCACCTCCCGAGCACAGCCCACGTGACTTCCCAGCCTCCTCACCTTGGAGACCCCCAGCCCGCGCTGAGAAGGGCACACCCGGGGGACGGGAGTCACAACCCGACCATTCGCGCAGGGGGAGCCCCGCGAGCGCGGTGCCCAGGCACCAGCGCCTCCCATCACGAGCTCCCAAAGCGAGCGCGTGCCCCACGGACCCGCGAGTGGTCACTCTTCCGCGG
>JAMOPO010000002.1 GCA_027064425.1 Methanobacteriota archaeon
TCGAGGAGCTGGACTAGCGGCCTTTCAGGGCTCGCTCTACGATCCTAACTACCTCACGGGCCCACTCCACGTGGTCTCGCACGTCGTCCACCTCCTCCCGCGCAATCAACGGTCGCGTGTACCGGCCCCGGCCAGCCGCATCCCAAAACGACTGGAATCTTCTACCCTCCCGGAACAGCCTCCGCAGTTCTTCATCCCCACCGAGCCTCCGACTCAGTAGGCCCACCAGCTTGCCGAAGCGCCTCGGGAGCTTTCTCTCGCCCATCACGACGGCGTCCGCAGCTAGCATGATGGCGTCCTTGACCAGAAAAACGGCCGTGTCGGGGGCCGTTCGGGTCCTGGAGACACATTCTCCGCCTCCTTGATCCTCTCCCTGGCTAGGCCGCGGTGGGTGGGGGGTGTTCGGGCGGGGGCTAGTCATCGAGGGTCGCTGGGTGAGCATGGGGATCCGGCGCGGCTCGGGGAGGGGACCGCGCTCCCGGACCTCCTCGGGGGTGCTCCGTGCGGGTCTGGAATCGTTATGAAACTCGTAACGATTGTGGGTTGGGGGCTAGCGACCCGCTCCCCCGGGCCGCGCATCGCCCGGTTGGTGCCCGCGAGTTTATCGAATAAGTTGGTTACGGGGTTGCTCGGGCGGTGCGAGTCCAGTGATGGGACTTTACTTGGTGGAACCCTCCCCCGGCTTGGTTCTCGGTTGAAAAGGAAACAAGTTTGTATCTTAATTGGTCACCGTTGGCGGGAGCGTTACGATCCCCGGATGAGCCCTGAGGAGCGTGTCCGGTGGGGCACGCGGCGGGGGACGTTGAGGGAGTGGTCGAGGGACTGGGCGTGGACGGCTCGGAGCCCGGGTCGCTCCTTCACCCGACGGGGGTGCGTGCTCGGGTACCCGGAGGTTCGGGAGGTTACCAGGAGGGAGGCGCTGGCGTGGGCCCTCGTCTCGGACGAGCCGCCGGTGAGGTCCGCCGGCGGCCGGGCGGTGCTGGGGGCGTGGAGGGACCGGGATCCCGGGGGGGGTTTTGAGGGGTGGGACGACTCGGTGGACATGCTGCACCGGTGCCCCCGCGGGGTGGGGCCGGATGGCGGGGGAGTTCGGGGGCCGCTGGGGGATCTGCGGGCTGGCGTGGGATCATTCCGAGGTGGGGAGAGCCGCGGACGTCGCCCTTGATGGCTAGAATTGTTACGAAACTCGTAACTATCGTGTGGAGGTAGCACGAGGGTTGGACTATCCCGCGCCCGCGCGCTTCATCTAGGCATGGCGGCTGGCTGCAGGTCTACCGGTGGCCAGGGCACCATGCGGAATTATAAGTGTCGTCGGAGGCATCTCCCCGGGTGCCAGCGGAGCGGGGTGGTGAGATTGTGGACTGCCGTCTTGTTTCCACCGTCCTCCCGCCTGGAAGAGTGGCTGAAGGAGGCCAGCGTCGAGATAGAGAGACTCAGGATTGAAGCCGTTGGCGGTGTCTTAGGGGTACTGGAGGAGGTTGCCAAGCTTGGGGAAGGGCGCGTTGTGATTTGTCTCCGGGGGGAAGGCCGAGAGACCGAGGTCAGGGCTAGGCTGTCGCCGTCGTTACGGGACCTTGGCGTGGAAGTGGAGCCGGTAGAGGTGGGCAGTGGTCCGGAGGCTGTGCCGGACGTGTCTGACGTCGTCGTGAAGGCGGCGCAAGAGTCCAAGTACTTGTGCGTGGACGTCTCAGGGGCCGAGCTGGAGGTATTAGGAGTTCTGACCGGGATTGCAGTTTCGGAGGTGCCGTCCTTAGAAATTGAGGAGGAGCCCAGCGTCCGGCTCGTGGCTTGGAAGCTTGAGGGTGACGCCCTCGTGGACGTGACACGACACCTCGAAGCGGCGATGGCGCTGATCTGGGCGTCGGTCTGTGCCTGGCACCCCTCGCACGCGGCGGCCGAGCGGGCCGTGAAGCTGGCGAGGTGCTCCGGAGTTCGGAACTACGACGAGGACATGGAGTGGCTCCGCGAGTACGCGGAGGCCCTAGCCCCCGCGCTGGCCGGCAAGGTGCTGACCAAAGCGGAGCCCGAGAGGGAGAGTCTAAGGGCGGTTCGGGATGCACTCAAGCGCGTCTTCGCGGTGGACTAACAAGCGCTTGCGCACGCTCCTGGGACGGCTGCGAAATTTCCTGGACAAGTACGTGAGGGTACGGGCTCGCCGCGGGGTGCTGGTAGACGCGCTCAACTGCTTGAATGATGTTCACATCATACTGTACCCGACGCTGGTGTCAGCGAAGCTGTGGGCGTTGAAAGACGACGGCGACTTGCTAAATCTCTCCGGCGGGCTAGTGAACGTCGCAGCTTCAAAGTACCTCAAGGGTGGATGGAAGGAATACGCGAACGCGGTCTGCGAACTCCACGAAATCCTGGACGAGGTATTGGGCGTCAACTTGTCCGAATTCTCCGGTCTCTGGACTTGGGACTTTGCGGATACCCTTGTAGGCAAAATCAAGGACCGCCTAGGTGGGAAGAGAATCAGGCTGGGGGACATTACCCCGAAAGGCGGGAAGGAGCTGGAGCAGGGAGTCAAGAAATGCTTTGGTCAAGTGCTCCCTCCAGGGTATAGATTCAGCAGAGAGAATCTTTACGTCAAGGATCCACCGGTGAGGCATCTCAGGAACATCGTGTGCCACAGTGAGCCTGTGGCTGCCCACCACCTGTCCGTGCTCGAATGGTGTAAAAATAGGAAGGGACGACTCCCAAAGCTCAACAGGGAAAAAGCCGCTGAAGCGACAATACTGCATCTTGATGAGATCACGCTCCCGCTGATAGAATCGCTGAGGGAGTTCCTGAAAAGACGGCACTAAAAGTCGCCTCCTTAGCACCTTTCGCTGCCAACGCAGGTTTCGGCACGGGCTCGCCCCGGCCTCCCACTCGCAACGTTCAGCGAGCTCATCGCATGAGTGATTTCGCGCGTCGATAGGCGGTGTCGAGCCACGGGGAGGGCTTTAAACGTCGGGGCCAGGTAGGCCGGGTGCTCCTCGTGGCATCCGGGGTCTCCGACCGTTACGAGAATCGTAACGTTCCGAGCGGCGTTGGGTCGGGGTAACCGTCAGTGGCGGCCTGGATCATCACTGGTCAGGCGGCCGATTAGGTCATCATCCGGGTTCTCGCCGCGGAGCGCTGTTCGTTATAAGAACCGTAACGATTCCGCGGGTCGGGCCGGGCGGCGGGGCCGCCACGCCGCGCGCTTTCCATATATGGCTAGCGAGCTCATCGTATAAGTTGGTTGCTGGAATGGTCAGCGGGTGGTCGGCCGGTATCCGGTCTTTAGTCGACAGAAAGCACCCGCGCCGGGTTGTCCGCTCGGTAAGGGATCTCATCGGTATCCCGTTCCGGGATCGTTAAGGGAACCGTAACGTTCCGCGGTGGGACGGGGGCGTCACTCCCGGGCGTGCTCGGTCCAGGGGAGCTCGAAGGGTTCGATCTCGATCCCGACGTCGAGCCGCTCGGCCTTCTCGGCGACGTGGGCGCCGACGGCCACGTCCGCGAGGGCGATGCCGGTCGTGTCGAAGATCACGAGGTCGTCGTGCACCTCGGCCTCGCCGCGGACGATCTCGGCGAGCTCGATGAGGTCGTCCTTGTCGAGGCGGCCGTCCCGTACGAGGTCGCTGACCTCGCCGGCCTCGGCGCACTGGTCGCGGTCGTCGACGACGATGGTCGCGTTGAGGAGGAGGCGGTCGTCGAGCTCACGCTTCTCGGGGGCGTCGGCGCCGACGGCGTTGATCAGGCAGCGCTCGGGGACGTCGTCGGCGTTGAGGACGGTCTCCCGGCCGGGGGTGCAGGTGATGATGACGTCGGCGCGGTCGAACGTGGGTTCGTTGAGCTCGGTCACGTCGAGTCCGAGCTCGCGCTCGACCCAGCGCCGGGAGTCCTCGAGGGCCTCGCTCGAGACGTCGTGCGCCAGGACGCGCTCGACGGGGAAGACCTCGGCGTGGACGAGGGTCTGGTAGCGGCCCTGGACGCCGGTCCCGACGATCCCGATGGTGCGGACGTCGTCGGTGAGGTGCTTGGTGGCGAGGTGGCGACGGCGCAAACGGCGCCGGTGCGGAGGGCGGTGAGGGTGGTGGCGCCCATGGTGCAGGTGGGTCGGCCGGTCTCGGGACCGAGGAGGACGAGGACGGCCATGACGGCGGGGAGGCCGTGGCGCTCGGGGGTCCTTCGGGTGCGAGTTGACGATCTTGACGCCGGCGACGTCGAGGTCCGGGCAGTAGGCGGGCATAGTGCGGAAGTCGCCGTCGCCGAGGTCGACGATGGCCTTGGGCGGCATGACGCTCTCGGGCTTGCACCGGAACACCTCCTCGACAACCTCCACGGCCTCCTTGGGGTCAAGGAGCCGCTCGACGGCGTCCTCGGGGAGGAACTTCAACCGGAAGATCCCTTCCGGAAGTGTTCTGCCTTATCGTTAATCTGGGTAGTGGGGCTAGGACCGCCGGGCGAGGAGCAGGAGCGCGAGCCCCAGCGCCGCCAGGGCGGCGGAGGTGGCGACCGCGGTCACCGGCGCCCCGGTGCGGTACTTGCCGATGACGACCTCCCGCCCGGTCTCCTTCGAAGCCTCACCCGGGGCCTCGCCACCCCGCTCGCCGGTCTCCGGGTGGTGGGCC
>JAMOPO010000003.1 GCA_027064425.1 Methanobacteriota archaeon
TTCTCACCTTGAACGGTCCGGTGACTTCGCCCGCCACCGGGTACTCCTGCGCTACCGCGGCACCCAGGCTCGCCAGGAGGGCCGCGGTGAGGAGAAGCAGCGCGCGCCTCATCCCCGGAGCCCCCGGAACTCGCGCCGGGAAAGCACGGGAAATAACCGTTTCGAGACCGGGCTACCCTTCTTCCGAGCGCTGGACGCTCGCACGCCGGCGCTCGGAGGCCCGCGGACACCGGGGGTCCGGCATCAGGTCCCCGGTCACGTTCCAGGCGTAGGCGTTGCAGCCGCCCTGACACTCCTCAAAGCGTGGACAGCCCCGACACGGTCCCCTGGGTTCCAGGTCCCTGAGGCGCTCGAACTCGTCCAGGTCGTTCAAGGTGAAACCTTTCCAGTGCTGGCACGGGGTGAGCCTGCCGTCGACCCGCACGTGCACGTTGTACTCCCCGTGGCGGCAGGAGGTGAACGGGACCTCCTCCTGGAAGGGCATTCCCGCGAGCAGGGCCCGCCTCAACCCCGCCACCAGCCCGGGCAGCTCGCCGTGCGGGTACCCGTCCAGCGGGTCGTCGGGCCCGCGCGGGACGTAGGCGATGATGAAGTGGGCCGTCGCGCCCCGCCCGATCACTTCCTCGTTAACGCGGTCCAGCTCCCCGAACGTGTCCCGGCAGGCGACGGTGTTCGCGTAGATTTCGTCAGGATCCAGCCTCGCGACCCGGTCCCAGGTGCGCAGGGCGCCGCGCAGCCCGTACTCCCGATGCGGTTCGACCGCCACGTACACGTGATCCACGTCGGCCAGCGCGGGGTGAACCTCCGTGGCCACGTTCACGCCCACGCCCGCGTCGTAGCGGCGGCAGATGTCGACCACCTCCTCGAACCTGGGATGTAGGCAGGGCTCGCCTCCAGTCAGGATGATGAATCCGAGGTCGTAGCGGTCGTCAAGCTCGCTCAGGATCCGCTCCAGAGCATCCGGGTCCAGGTCGCGGGCCCCGTAGCTCGCCTGGCGGAGGTTGCAGTGGGGGCACGAGTGCGGGCACCGGGTCGTCAGGTCGATGGTGACGTGGAACTCGCCCAACCCCGGAACCCCCATCGTTACGATAACCTTAACGATCGCGGGGCGGGGTGGGGGCTAGAGCGAGTGCCGGTAGCGCTCCTTGTGCTCCTGCTTCTTGCCCTCCACGAAGGAGTCGACGGGTGCCAGGTACCCTGTTACCCGTGACCAAACGGTGGTGCGGGCGCCGCACTCCGGGCACTCCTTCACGACGCCATCGTAGGTACGCTGGCACCGGTCGCAGACGCTGTAGTCTCGCGTGAAGGCCATGAACCCGACGGTGTTCCTGCGCATGAGCCGCAGGCCGAACTTCATCAGAGTCTCCGGGAAGTCCACGCGCTCACCGAGCCAGATGTGCGTGATGTGGCCTCCGAGCGTAAGCGGATGGAACTCCGCCTCGAGCTCCACGCGGTCGACGACGCCGATCTCCTCGTCGTACGGGATGTGACACGAGTTGGTTAGGTACGGGCGCTCCTTGGTGCCCCGGACCACCGCCTCATCCCCGAACTTCTCCAGGTAGGCCCGGGCGAGCCGCTCGGCCGCCGACTCGGCCGGTGACTGGACGACTGACCATCGTCGCCCGTCGAGCTCGTGGAACTCCTCGCGGACCTCGTTCAGGAACTCCAGGGTCCTGCGGGCCAGCCGGTAGGCCGACTGGTCCTCCCAGAAGCCCTCGCCGGTGAGCACCTCGACCGCCTCGGCGAGTCCCACGAATCCGATGCTCCATGTCGTGTGCTCGTACCGGAAGTAGGCCTCGTCCTCCCCGTCCGGTCGCCAGTTCTGGCACCCATCGTAGAGGCCCGCTTCAAGACACCTCTTCACACACCTCCAGCGGGCCAGCAGGGCCTTCCGGGCGAGGATGCAGTACTCTCGAACCTTCTCGAAGAACTCGTCCTCATCCCCGGCCTCGTGGGCGATCAGCGGCAGGTTCAGCGTCACGTACTCGAAGTTGCCCGTCCGGATCGTGTCGACGTCCCACTCGCCCGTCCAGTTCGTGGCGAGGCAGGTCCGACAGCCCATGTAGTTCACGTTCTCGCCGACCAGCTTGCGCCACTTGCTGTTGAGCAGGTTGGCGAAGTACACGGCCCCGTTCTCGGCCGCGACGCGGAAAGCCAGCTCCAGCGTCTCCTCGTCGTAGCCGGGTCGCACCTTGACGATCAGCTGCGGGAACTTGAGCGGTGCGCCGGCGGCGTCGCCCTCCAGCTGCACCTCCAGCAGGGCGCGGGCGAACATGATGGCCTCTTCCTCGAAGTCCCCGTAGGTTCCTACCACCTCACCGCGCGGCCCGATCGCGGGCTCGTCCTCCAGGAAGTCCGGGCAGGTGAGCTCCAGGTTCACGTTGGTGAACGCGGGCTGACCGCCCCGGGCCACGAGGTCCTGCGTGGCCTCGAACATCATGATCTGGGCCAGCTGCTTGACCTCCTCGTAGCTGAGCCCCTCCTCCGCGATGTAAGGGGCGACGAGGAAGTTCACGAAGTCCTGGCCCTGACCGCCGGCGAAGAAGTTCTGGGACGTCATGAGCCACTTAAGGATGTGAAGGACGGCGACCTCCGCGTGCTTCGCCGGCTTGCTCACGCAGGTGAGCCGACCGATGGGACTGCGGGCGTACAGCCCGTACTTCAGCACCCACCGGCAGTCGTGCTGGCAGCAGTTCGAGCGCGTCAGGGCGTAGTCCATGTCGTGGATGTGGATGTAGCCCTCCCGGTGCGCCCGGGCCACCTCCGGCTCCAGCACGTCGTTCAGAAACCGCTCCTTCTGCACCTCGTCCTGGAGCAGCTTCGAGACCACCTCAGGGGTGGGGAGCATGTTCGCGTTCCGGGCCGCCCGAATCGGCTCCTCCAGCACCTTTCCCGGCAGCTCCACCTCCTGATACCCTACCCCGGAGCGGAGGGCGCTGAGTTAAGCCCCCTTCGCCCGCGCCTTCTTCCGACCCCGGCGCTGATCACGGGCACGTCGGTCACAGTACGTCGGGGGGACGGGAGCGATTTCGTTTGCTAAAGGCTGGCGATAGCTAAGGTTCTCCCAAAACATCGCGAACCCATTCCAGCGCCTCAAACTGCAACTCTGGCCCCTCGTGCGCGAGCTTCAAGAGACTCACCGCCGTGCTCGCCCCCTTCTCCTCGTACAGCCGGCGGAACAGCTTCAGCGCGTGCCGCTCCGAGGCCAGCGCCGTCCTCACGTACTCCCGCTCGAACTCCTCCGACTCCACGATCTCCGGCCGCTCCACCAGCTCCTCCACCACGTCCTCACCGATGTTACCCAGCGAGGTGACCCACCACGGCAGCAGCACCGAGTCCTCCCAACCCACCGTCACCTCCTCCCCGTCCCACCGGATTCGGATCCCCTCCAGCGGCTCCGACGAGCCCAGTGACACGCCCACGGAGAGCGCCTCCATCGCCTCCTTCACCGGGCGCTCCCCGATCCGGTCCACCATCTCACCCAGCGCGTCCAGCACGGCCATCGGATCGTACGCCTCCGCCGGCGGGTTCAGCGACATCGAGAACCCTAGCGCCAGGCCCGCGAAGCAGGCCGCGTCGAAGGCCTCGTCCGGATCACCCTCCACCACGACCTCCCATGGCGTCGGCACCTCCACGTCCACGTCGACCTCCTCCAGGATCACCTCAGGGAGCATCCCCAGGTCGACCCTGCGCACGAACCAGGCCAGCCTCGAGAGCGACATCGGCGCACTCCTCAGCGGCCGGAACCGCCGACCGCGCCACCAGCCCCACCACCGGTACAGTCCCGCCCACGCGGTCCCCTCCTCCGCGGACGGTGGCTCGCCCACCTCCTCGCCGAGCCTCACCTGCTTCACCCGATCCACGAGCGGGTCCAGGTCCTCCCGGGTCCGGATCGGGCCACGGACGGCCACCCACACGTCCCAGTCCTCCGCCTCCCCCAGCACGTCCCCGGGGTCCACCGGCGCGTAGCCGTCCTCCCCCTTCACGACCAGACCCAGGAAGCATCGGTCCGCCTGGTGCACGACCATCTCCGGATGGTCCACGAACTCGGCCGCCACCGGCTCGACCTCACCCACCGCCTCGACGATCCACAGCTCCAGCTCGGGCACCCGAATCCCCGGAGCCTTCCGACCCAGCGCCAGCCGCTCCAGCACCTCCAGCCGGTCCCGCTGGTACCGGGGCAGCTCGTCCGACGTGGGTGCGTCCAGCACGGGCGACAGCTCGTTCAGGCACTGCCACGGGTCGCCCCGGTAGCCCATCACCTGCAACAGCGGCGCGCACGCGAGCGCGGCCGCCGCGTGCAAGAGGTCCTCCGACTCACCCTCCCCCTCCACCAGCGCCGCGACCAGCGCCAGGAACACCCGACCGTGGGTGGCGAACCCCACGTCGCAGTACTCCATCTCCGGGAAGGGCCGACCGCTCCGGTACACGAAGGGGCGCGCGGGCACGACCAGGTCCAGGCTGGACGTCTGAAGGCTCTCCAGCAGCTTACCCGGGCCCTGATACCGCTCCGCCAGCAGCTCGCTGACGTCGCCCACGGGGTCCTCGCACCGCGCCCGGTACTCTAGGTACACCGGCTCCCGCCGGAACGTGACCCTGAACGCGTGCCTCCCGGGCCGGATACGCCGCTTCCTCGGGCTGCCCGTGAAAACGTCTTTTAGCTCGAAGCCGACCTCCACCACGGTCACCCCCCAATGATGACTGCGCTACAGGCCGACAGCGAATGGGGAGGGGTCGCTTCGCTGAGGTGGGGTCCGGGGTTGAACGAGCGCGCCCGAAAGATCGTGCGCGTGAAGGCACGGGGAGAGGTCGTTCGCACCCTCTCCGAGGTGGTGGAGGAGGGCCTCGAGATCAGCATCTTAAGCGCCTCGGTGACCCCCGACTCCATCACCGCGGAGCTGGCCGTCCAGGCGCCCAGCGAGGAGCACGTTCGCGAGTTCTTGCGCACGCTGCGCCGGTTCGGCCTCGAGGTCAAGGAGCTGGAGAAAACCCTGGTCCACGATGAAGAAACGTGCGTGCACTGCACGGCCTGCCACTCCGTCTGCCCCACCGGCGCCGTCGTCGTGGAGGACCACGAGGTGTCCCTCGACGAGAGCGAGTGCATCATGTGCGGCTCCTGCGCGGAGATCTGTCCCACGGGTGCCATCAAGGTGGCCTCCAGGAAGGAGGGTGAAGAATGAGGTTTTGGGTCGCCCACCCCGGCCACACCTCCGGCCTGAAGACGCTGCTCTCCGAGATCGAGGACCTGAGCCGCGTGGAGGCCGTGTACGCCGGCGGCTCGCCCGAACGAATCGGCACGGGCCGCCCCAACCTGCACTACCCGACGATCGAGGAGGTGCGCGAGCAGGTCGAGCTCGCTCACTCGCACGACGTCCTGTACGACGTGGTCGTGAACTCAACCTGCCCGCTCCGGGGCGAGCCCACCCGCCGCGTCGTGGAGCGCTACGACGAGTACCTTCGGAAGCTAGAGCGCGCCGGAGTGGACGGGATCGTCGCGGCCGACCCCCTCGTCCTGGAGCTGGCCGCCGAGTACTTCGACCGGGTGACCGTCTCCTGCCTCGCCTTCGTTAACGATCCAGAGAAGGCGGAGTTCTACGAGGACGTCGCCACCGCGATCACCCTCGACACGTCGCACAACCGGCGCTTTGAGACCCTCCGCGCGCTCTCCCGGCTGAGGCTGGAGCTCAAGGTGATAGTCAACGAAGGGTGCCTGCTGGACTGCCCCTACCGCCCCTTCCACTTCAACATGTTCTCCCACCTGTACGGGCCCGACGACGTCTCCATTTACGACGATTACTACTACCGCCGGTGCATCGCGGACCGCATCCGCCGGCCCGAGCTGATCATCAAGTCACCGTGGATCCGGCCCGAGGACCTCGAGCACTACGAGCCCTACGTGGACGCGTTCAAGGTCTCGGGCCGGTCTCACCAGGTCCGGTGGATCGCCAAGGTCGTCAACGCGTACCTGGAGGGCCGATGGGACGGCAACCTGCTCGACATCTTGGACTGTCCGCGCGAGCTCCGGGACTACTTTTACCTGGACAATCGGGCCCTGGACGGCGCCATCGAGCGCTGGAAGGAGTGCGACCACCGCTGCCACGAGTGCGGGTTCTGCCGGGAGCTGGCGGAGCGAGCCCTGCGCGTGAAGGAGTTCCGGGCGACCGAGACCGCGGTCGCGGGTGAGCGGGCTTGATCGATCGGTGCGCGGAGTACCTGCGCCGCCTGGAGGAGCGGCTCGAGGACGGCATGGTCATGGAGGTCGACGCGTTCGTGGCCCGGTGCGGCTGCGTTGGGGTTGTCTTCATGCTCCGTGGGGTCCGCATGGACGACGTCACCGACGGGGCCGTCTCCATCGTCCGGCGCGCGGCCCGGGAGGTCGGGGCTGACCCCGACATCGTGTACGCCCGGGTGGTCCCGGGCACGGATCTCGTCATCGACCTGGGCGCGAGGACGCTCTGCGAGACCTGTGAGCGCGAATTCTCCGGCGAGGAGCCCCGGCCGGACCTCCGGATACTCCGGGGCGGCAAGTGATGCGGTGGTACCTCTGCTCCTCTGAACATCAGCTGGAGCACCTACCCGAGGACGCCGACGGGGTGGTCGTGCCCTACCCGGAGCTCGGGATCTCGACGCTGCTGCCCCGCTGCCCGTCCGAGGCCGAGGCCGAGCGGATGATCCGGGAGGCCTCCGACCGGGGCCTCGAGGTCCAGGCGCTCGCCGACTTCACGTGCGCGGGCTGCGACCACCTCTCGACCTCGGAGCACGGGACCTTCCGATCCCTTCTCGACTACCTGATCCACGACCTGGAGGTGGACGGGATCGTGGTGGCGGACCCGTACGCGGTGGAGCTGGCGTCCGAGCACGACGTGACCGTGGTCGTCTCGCACACCGCCGCCGTGGACACGCCGGAGAAGGCCTGGCACTTCGAGCGGCTCGGGGCCGACGTGATCACGCTGGACCCGGCGCTGAACGAGGACGAGAAGGCCGTCAAGCTCGTGCGAGAGCGCGTCTCAGCCCGACTACGCGCGGCCGTCAACGCGGTGACCTGGCGCGACCCGGCCGCGTACTTCGAGCGGAACCTGCAGTCGCACGCCACCCGGCGGGGAGAGGCCCTATCCCCCTACCGAAACAACCCGTACGAGCCGCTTCGCGAGCGGAAGGTGGTTGAGGAGGTGCGGGAAGAGCTCTTCGACGAGGTGCTCGTCATCCTCGGCGGAGAGCCTCCGTGATGTCCGTCCGGGTGACGATCCCCACCACCCGGTTCTCCTCGTCCACGACGGGCAGGCAGGAGATGTTGTGCTTGTTCATACGCTCCAGCGCCTCGTTCACGGTCTCGTGCGGCCGGATCGTGACCACGTCCTTGGTCATGATCTCCTCCAGCTTCTTCTTGCCCTCCGCCACCGCGGCCGCGATGTCCCAGGAGGTGACGATGCCGACGAGCTTACCCTCCTCGTCCACCACGGGGATGTGGTTGATCTCCTCCTCGATGAGCGTCTTCGCAACCTCCTCGATGCTCTCGTCCGGGTGAGCCGTGATCACGTCCTCCGTCATGATCTCCCGGATCTGCGGTAGGTGCGGGGGCCGACTCGGCATCGGCTTGAGCTCCCGGTCCCGGGGCAGCCGCTCAACCGGCTCCGTGAGCAAGAACTCGCCCTCCTCGATCTCCTCCCGGAGCCGCTCCGCGATCTCCCGAGCCATCTTGTAGCTCGAGAGAGCGCCCGTCCGCACCTTCCTGCCCTTGATCTCCACCTTACCCGACCGCAGCTCCGCGTAGGTGACCTTGGCCACCACCGGCCGGTCCCGGGACTGGACGCCGTAGTCCACCACCGGCACCTCGATATCCTCGTCGCTGACCGCCGTTGACTCGGCCACCTTCTCGTCGAGCACCGGGATGGGGACGCCGATCCCCACCGCCAGGCTCACGCCGTAGTTCTTCAGGACGACCGGACGCAGGAACTCCGGGTCCGCCTCCTTGAGGTCCCCCTTCACCATCAGGGTGGCCATGCCGCTCCTGGGATCGTGCTGCGTGCCCTCCCCGATGATGTACCCGTGCGCTCCCGCCAGCCAGATCCGCGTTCCCACCCCGATCGTGCGGAACTCGGGGTCGTTGGCGAGCGGGTTCAGCTGGCCCGCGCCGCAGTACGTCACGTTGCCGTACTCTGGGAGGAGCGTGCCCATGTACGTGTACAGGGTCTCCTCGGACGAGTTCGTGGCCGCGACGTACCGCTGGTAGCAGTTCCGCGGGTTCACCAGGATCGCCTGGTTCAGGTCCTCGATCGTGATAAGCGTCTCCACGGACTCCCGCGGGTAGCAGTCCGTCACGGCGCCCTCGGCCCGGAGAACTACCTCCTCGCCGGCCGCCAGCTCGTGGATCACGTGGGCTCCTCCGTACTCGATCCCGCGGTCCTCGCTCGGCTGGGTCGCGCCCAGGTACGCGTCGACCGCCGCCAGACCCGCGTACGCCTCCACCTCGTTCAACCACACGCGCTGCATCTTGATGGGCGGGTCCGAGTGCCCGAAGTTCAGGAACACGCCGGAGCTGCACATCGGCCCGAACGTGGCGCACGTGACCACGTCCACCTCCTTGGCCGCCCGCTCCGGCCCGACGTCCTCCACGATCTCCACCATCTCCTCCGCGGTGACCACGCACGCCTCACCGCGCTTGATCTTCTCGTTGATCTCCCGCACGCTCTTCCGCCGCAACGCCCGAACCCCGCAGGCCGCGTTGGAGGATGCCCAGCTCCTCCTCCAGCGCCAGCACCTTCCCCAGCCGCGCCCGCTTCACCGGGTTCTTGGGCGCCAGCTCGCAGGGAGCGTGCTTCCGGGACACCTCGAAGAACCCCAGGCGCTCGGACACCCGCTGCACCTCGTTCTTATCCATGCCCGCGAGCGGCCGGAACACCGGGAACCGGGCCACCCGGTCGATCACGGCCAGGTTGTCCGGGATCTGGCTCGCCACCTGGCCGATCACGTCCCCGGTGGCGACACCCACTCCACCGACCCGCTCGCATAAATCGCACGCCCTCCGCAGCATCTCCCGCTTGCAGAGCACGCACCGGTACCGCGCATCCTCTCCCCGCAGCGACGCGAGCGCCTCCATGAAGTCCTCAAAGTCTTCAACCTCCAGTCGAACCTCGCCCGGAACCCACTCGGAGAACCGCTCCGCCAGCTCCTCCACCACGTCCACCTCCGACCCGAACCTCCCCCGATCCAGGTGCAGCCAGACCACCTCGCAGCCCCGCCTCGCCACGTACCACGCCGCCACCGGGCTGTCGATCCCGCCCGACACCAGGCACACCACCGGCGACTGCGACCCGTACGGTAGCCCGCCCGGCCCCTCGCGCACCCACGAGTCCAGGTACACGAAGCTACCCTCGCGGCGCAACTCCACGTGAATCTCCACGTCCGGGTCGTCCAGGTCCACGGACCAGCCGGTGAACCGGCGCACCAGGTCCCCCAACTCCACGTTCACCTCCCGGGAGGACGGGGCCCCCTTCCACGCACGCCTCGATCGAACCGCGAAGGACTCGGCCCTCACCTCCCGGAGCTCACCCTTCAGCGCCTCGAACACGTCCTCCGGATCGTGCGACTCCACCCGGATCACCCGGGCCCACTTCTCGATCCCGAACACCCGACTCAGCGCCTCCGGATCCTCCGGGTCCCGGACCAGCAGCCGGCCCTCCAGCCGCTCCACCTCGCCGCCCGCCTGCTCCCGCACGTTACGAGCCAACACCCGCTCCATCTCCTCACGGACCCGAGGCGACTTAACGGCCACCTCCGCGTACATCACCAGGTACTCCACGCACACCCCCGCCCACCCGACCACCCCGGCCCGGAGTCATGGGGGTTACGGTGTGGGCCTGCTCGACTCGCTGTTCGGCGGTGAGGGGCCCGAGAGCGGCGAGGCGGAGGTAACGGAGGTTCGGGACGAGGTCATCAAGGTCGACCTCGCCGAGGGCCCGGTGTACTTCAAGAATGACAGCATCATCGCGGCTCGGGGCGACCTCGAGTTCTCCGCCACCAAGCCCGTCCGCGCGTCCGGCGGCCCCGCAGGATTGTTGGAAAAGATACTCAAGATCAAGCTGCTGGGCCTGCGGCGCTACTTCGTCCAGGTGGACGGAACCGGCGTCCTGTACGCGGGCGACGGCGGCAAAGTTCACGTCATGGAGGTTCCCGAGGGCGAGCGCCTGACCGTGAACCAGGACCGCCTGCTCTTCACCGACACGCCCGCCGACGTGGCCGCCCAGCTGGACGCCAGCGTCCTGAGCACCGGACTGATCGACCTCGGGTTCGAGGGACCGTGTCAGGTCGTAGTCACCGCCGAGTGCGACCCGGTGGTCATCGAGGTGGAGGAGCCCGTCCTCGTCGACCCGGAGTGCTTAATCGCGTGGACGGGCGACGTCACCTTCGAGGCCACCTGGGAGGGGAGCGCGCTGGACCTGCTGCTGGGGCGCAAGCACGGGGAGGAACTAATGCTCGAGGCGCACGGCACCGGGAAGGTGCTAGTGGCCCCGTACGACGAGCGGCTCAGAAGGCTCGAGAGGATGGTACGTAGATCGGGTGCGAGGGGACACGGGGGGCACGGCGACGAGGAGGAACCGGAGGAGGGTGAAGGGTGGGAGGGAGGGGAATCCCCGAGTGACCCCCTGGACCTCGACGCGGATGACCTGTTCGACCTCGACTTTGACTAGACCTCGCCCGTCCCTCGCGGGGAAACGTTACGAATCTCGTAACAATTCCGGCTGGGGCCGCGGCCGGGATTTGAACCCGGGACCACCGGCTCCACAGGCCGGCGCTCTAACCAGGCTGAGCTGCCGCGGCGCCCTCCGTCACCGGCGGCTCCCCCTCGGCTTATAAAGGTTTCCGACCCACGGCCGCCAGCACCGCGAGCAGTAGCGCACCGCTCGCCAGGTAAGCCCACCGCTGGTACCGCTCCCACCCCTCGTACCGGAGCACTGCGGCCCCCCTTCCCACGTGAACCATCATGAACGGGCCGACCGGACACGTCCGGCCCTCCCTACCGCCCACGGACCAGAACGGCGCCCACCCCCACGGAATCACCACGAACCCCCTCTCTCGGACGACCAGCGTGTCCCGGTGCCAGCTCACGGAGCGCCTGTCGACGTGGATCCTACTGGAGAGGTATGGGGCGAGCTCATCCGCCGCACGATCCACGCTCACGCCTCTCCCCCAGGGGAGCACGGGGCACGAGACCCGGACCACCCGCCTCGCCCGGCTCACCAGCCCCTTCCTCACCGCCCACCTCCAACCCATCCGATCCACCACCAGGACCTCGCCCGTCCACGGAAGCTCCTCGGGGGAGAGCTCCTGTCCCGCCTCCACCGCCGGCGGGTAAAGTCCGGGCACGAGCGGCGGGCGGCCCACCTCACCCGCCAACCGGGCCCAAAGCACACCGTACACCGTGAACGATCCCACGTACAGTACCCTGACCCGCTCAACCGGGATCGCGTCGCGCAGCGAGAGCTCGGGGGATATGACCTTCCTGATCCGGCTCGGCGCCGCCGCCCGGGGCAGAGCGTCCGAGGACCTGCCGGCGACTGCCACGTCGACGCGCCGAACCGGAAGCGTCCTCAGGTACCTTTCCAAGGATTTCCGAACGACCCGCCTCGCCTCCTCTCGCTCCCAGCCCCACGCCGCCAGGTACCAGTTGCAGTGCGGCTGGGTGGTCATCAGGAGCTCGAGCGCGGGCGCCAGAGCGTGCAGCTGGGGCTCGGAGGCGCCCTGGTAAAAGGCCCCGCTGAGGAGGCAAACGGGTCGACCGGACCAGACCGGCGATGCGGACTCGATCCCCGAGCCGTCGTCCACGAGCACCCGGTAATCGTGCGACGGGACGACCCGAAGGTGCGGGTGAACGGCGATCGCGGCGGCCAGCGTGCAAAAGCCGGCCGCGGAGAGCGCCGCGAAGACCGTTGCGAGCCTCCGCAGACCGGGACCGCCGCGGCGGGCTCCCGCCACCCCGGCCGAGAGCACGATCACCGGCGCCCGGCCCGCGTCGATGAACCGTAGCGGTCCGTGAGGGCCCACCGCCACGAGACCTAGCGTCGCGACGCTGGTGGACAGGACCACCGTGCCGGCCCCGGACCGGAACGCGAGCGGGATTAGTGGGGCGAGCAGGACCGCCACGCCGGCGAGCAGCGGGACGTCCGCCGCGATGACGTGGTGGAACCAGGAGCCCGGGGCGTACGAGAACGCCAGGTGGGTGTACCATCCTCCCACCGCCGCTGGCGGTAGGGCGGGCAGGAGCGTGAGCGGAAGAGTCCTATCCCGGCGGGCCTCCAGCAGCAGCGCGGGGAGGACGTAAACCGGGTTCCCTAGCGCGGCCAGTGACCACGCCAGGGCGACCGGCCAGCGCCGCCTTAGCTCGCACCGGGCCAGGAGAATTCCGACGGTGATGAGGGCTAGAGAGTAAGTGGTGACCAGCCTGACGGTGAAGGCCTCGAGCAGCTGGGTGGGGATAGAGCCCGCGTAGAAGAGCGCGACGGCCTCCGCCCGTGGAGTGCCCGCCCCCAGCCTCCTCAGCAGAACCCAGACCCAGCAGGGGAGGGCCCGGTACAGCCCGTCCACGACCGTGCACGCCAGGTACGGGTTTCCGGTGAGCTCAAACACCACCACGGCGGGTAGAAAGGGGACGATGGGGTAGTTGATCAGGGGCGGCCGGCCCGTGTAGGAGTACGGGTCCCAGTCCCCTCGGGCCGGTCCCGCCGTACCCAGCAGGTAGACCTTGTGCGCCTGCACGGCCAGGTCCATGACGACCGCGTGCTCACCGCGAAGCTCTGGGATCGACGGTGCCAGCGCCGCCGCGGTAACGAACAGGGCCAGTGCGACGTCGAGCCGGCGCATCCGGTGCGGCCCTCAGTCGTACTTCAGCGCCTCGCACTCCTCCTCGTACGTCGAGTAGAAGTACGGGGACACGGCCGCGAACTCCGCCGCGCACGTGTCCACCAGCTTGTACGTGGCCTCCACGCCTACCCCCAGCCGCGCCTCGCGGACCTCGTCCTCATCCACCCCGAGCAGCTCCGCCAGCTGCGCGTCCGAGAAGCCCATCCGCTTGATCTCCCTGACGAACTCTCGCACCTCCTCGTCCACCTCCTCGCCCCGAATCAGCGCCAGCAGCTCCTCCTTCCTCTCCTCGATCTCGCGCTCCATCTCCACGATCCGCTTAATCTTCTCGATGAACCACGGGTCGATGCCCGACAACTCCGCCACCTCCTCCACGTCCATGAGCCCCCGCTTCAGGGCCGCGTAGATGTAGAAGATGCGCCGGTCGTTCGGCCGCTCGATGTTCTTCCGGATCTCCTCCGGGCTTGCCTTCAGCTCCTCTGGCGACGGTCCCAGGCCCGGCTCCCCGATCTCCAGCGACCGGATCGCCTTCTGCAGCGCCTCCTCGAACGTGCGCCCGATCGCCATCACCTCACCGACCGACTTCATCTCCGTGCCCAGCGTTCGGTCCGCCTCCGGGAACTTGTCGAACGGCCACCGCGGGATCTTCACCACCACGTAGTCCAGCGCGGGCTCGAACGCCGCGTACGTCTCTCCAGTCACCTGGTTCTCGATCTCGTCCAGGCGCAGCCCGATCGCGATCTTGGCCGCGATCCGCGCGATCGGGTACCCCGTCGCCTTCGAGGCCAGCGCCGACGACCGGCTCACCCGCGGGTTCACCTCGATGACCCGGTACTCACCCGTCTCCCGGTTCAGCGCGAACTGGATGTTGCAGCCTCCCTCCACGCCCAGCGCGTCGATGATGTGCAGCGCCGCGCTGCGCAGCATCTGATGCTCCTCCTCCGTCAGCGTCTGCGCCGGCGCCACCACGATCGACTCGCCCGTGTGCACGCCCATCGGGTCCACGTTCTCCATGCTGCAGACCGTGATGCAGTTGCCCGCGCCGTCCCGCATCACCTCGTACTCGATCTCCGCCCAGCCACCCACGTACTCCTCGATCAGCACCTGGTTCACCCGGCTGTACTCCAGCCCCCGCTCCACCACCCGCTCCAGCTCCTCCTCATCCTCCGCGATGCCCCCGCCCGTGCCGCCCAACGTGTAGGCCGGCCGCACCACCACCGGGTACCCGATCTCCTCCGCCACCTCTTTCGCCTCCTCAACCGACGTGACCGCCTCACTCCTGCACACCGGCTCCCCGATCTTCTCCATGAACGCTCGAAACTCGTCCCGGTCCTCCGCCCGCACGATCGTCTCGACCGGCGTGCCCAGGACCTTGACGTCGTACTCCTCCAGCACGCCCATCTCGTCCAGCTCCACCGCGATGTTCAGACCCGTCTGCCCGCCCAGCGTCGGCAGGATCCCGTCCGGCGTCTCCTTCTCGACCACCTTAGCCACGATCCGCGCGTCCAGCGGCTCGATGTAGACGCGGTCCGCCATGTTAGGGTCCGTCATGATCGTCGCCGGGTTGCTGTTAACGAGGACGACCTCCACGCCCTCCTCCTTCAGCGCCTTGCACGCCTGAGAACCAGAGTAGTCGAACTCCGCCGCCTGGCCGACGATGATCGGGCCCGACCCGATAATCAGGACTTTATCCGGGGTCTCGGGCAACAGAACCCGCTCCCGCACCAGTGGCGCACATTAATAAAGGCATCGACGGGCGAGCTCGTCGCGGGGTGAGCTCGGGTGCCCCCCGTTGCCCGCCGGCACGTTGACATCGCCTTCATCGCCGTGACGGTCGGGCTCGTTTCGCTAATTCTGGTCACCGTTCCCGCCCGCGTCCCCCTGACCCCGTACGTCTACGCTTCCGGCGCCGCGGACCTGAAGGCCGTGAGCGAGAGCCTCAAGCGCATCGAGCTCCCCGAATGGAACCCGTACCTGGGGGGAGGATACCCGCTGACCCCGACCCCCTGCTACCTGCTTTACGGCCTGAACAGGGCGACGCTGTTCCTGGCAGCGCTCGCGCTGACGATCGCCGCCTACAGGGCGTTCTCCTCCCGCCTCCTTGCGGCCCTTCTGACGCTCCCGGGCCTCGCCGCCACGATCTATACCTTGCACCCTGGTCCCTCCCTCGCGACCTGCTACCTGGCGGGACTGATCAAGGACAGCCCGGTGCTCAGGGTGCTGGGTAGCTTCGCGATTCCCGAGCTCGCCCTCTGCACCGAGCTGGCACTCCGCCGGCCCTCCGGCTGGGTCGTGCTCGCCTCCACCGCCTGCGTGGTCGACATCATCGCCGCCTACTTCGGGGAGGTGCTGGGCTCCTTCCTGCTGCCGCCGGCAAGGAACCCGTGGTTGATCGCCTACGCCCTCCTTATCCTCGCGACCATCCCGGTGGCCGCCGGGCTGGCGTACGTCATCCACATGGCGACGACTCGTCCTCCCCGCACCCCTTCCAGGCGCAGGTGGGCGGCCACCACCGCCGCCACCCTCGCGATGTCGGTGGCTTCCCTGGTGCACCCCGGCTCCCTGGTATTCCTGGCCTTCCCCCTCCTGATCGCGCTGCGCGAGATCCTGAGGCGGACCGACGCCTACCTGAACAGGCTGGAGTTGCGGCACCCGCTGGCGCTGCCGGTCGCGCTGATTCTGATCATATCCTACGCGCCGGTCAACTCCTTCCTGTTATCGAAGCTGGCCGAACCGCGGCTGACCACCCTCGGCCAGAAGGTCGTCGGGAGCGGGGCGACCGCCATACTGTCACCCGACCCGTGGTTCACGGAGGTCACCGAGCGCGTCCTTCGGGGACGCCCCGTCGCGAACCCACCGTTCCTATCCTCCACACCGACCACCGCCGGCTTTGCGATGCTTCTGCGAGGGCTGGGCGACTACCGGTACATGCTGCTCGCCCCACCGATCGCCAGCTGGAGCGTCGACGTCCGCCTGCGTCTGATCGTGCCGCGGATAGCGTCCCCGGGGTACCTCGCGGCCTCCTCCGCCGACCAGCAAGTGCTGGTCGAGGAGTGGGAGAGGGTGTTCCGGGGTCCCACGGCCCAGGAGCCTAAGGTGGTGACACCACGGACCATCTCGGGTCACGGCCTCGTGGCCCAATCCTGCGGCGCCTGGTGGAAGCACTGCCGGAGAGGGCCGTTCGGGCTGATGGTCACCCACGGCGCGGCCCGGTACGACCGACCCACGGCCCCGCTCAGCACCCTGCTCGCCCTGTTCAGTGCCGGCTCGGCCGCGATAACGGAGGTCCGGCGGAGCCGCCGACGGGGGGCTGAGGCGTGATTCGGGCGCTGTGCCGTGCGGTGACCGTGGCCGCGGCTATCACGGTGGTGCTCCTCGCGGTCGCCAAGGCCTACTTCCACACCTGGGTCGTTGGGACGACGGTTCACACGCCGCCGTGTGCCGAGGTGATGACCGTCAAGAAGCTGCCGGCGGCGACGGGCCGCGACCTGGAGCCGGGCCCGGTACGGGTGTACGCCTGGTACAGGGACAGGACCGTGTACGTCAGGATGGCCAGTCCCTGGGGTTGGGAGATCGTCCCCGCACCGAAGTTCGGGAGCCGGTACAGGGTCGTGATAGGAGGTCGCAAGGTGGACGTGTACCTCGGGGCCCTTCCGGCCCCCTTCACCATAGTCTGCGACAGGGTCGTCGGCGTTACCGACGTCAGCGTGGACTACTCCCGGGTTGAGATCGACTGCGGGTGCTCCGTGGTGCTGCTCAAGAGGCAGATGCTGTACGGCTCCAGGGCCACCCTGCCGTCCTTCATTATCAACGGGAAGATCGTCCGAGGGTACCGAGGGAGGGCCCACCGTCTGGCGATCGTTTTCCCCACCAGGTTGCCCGTCTTACCCAAGATGCTGCTGGTATTCGGCTTCTCGCCGCCCCTGGAGGTGATCTCGATAGAGTCCAACTCCGGCGACCTGGAGGTCGACGGCGTGCGTGGTATCATCCGCGCGAAGTCCGGCGTGACCATCCGCTGGGTCCCGATAACCCCGCTGAACTTCACGGCGGAGGACCTGCTGTACCGGTACCCGCGCTGGCCCTACCCGCTCTGACCCCTCGACGGTATGACCGCGGCGAGGGCCAGCCCAGCCGCCAGGAGCAGCAGCGACGCGCGGTAGGCCTTGGACTGGTGGCGCTCCCACGCCACGTAATGCAGCTTGACGGTCTTCCCCCCTGTCCACACGAGCATGTACGGACCAATCGGGCACGTGAGCCCCTCCCGGCCGTTCACGGCCCAGAACGGCGCCCAGCTCCACGGGACGATCACCATGGGGCTGCGCGTGCTACCGACCAGCATCATGTCGCTGGACAACCGCTTGACCTTGCCGCGAGCTCTGTGCTTGAGCGGAATCCCGGACGCCTCCACCACCCGCGTCAGTACGGGGTGATCGATGGGTGAGTAGACCGGCCCGAGGACCACGGGCCTCTTCCCGCACCTCTCTACCAGCCTCACCAGCTCACCGACCCTGTGCCGATCGGTCTCCTGCCTGGAGTACGTCACAATCACGGTGCGAGCGCGCTTGATCAGCTCGGCCAGGTTCCGGTGGTCGAGCGCCTCGGGATCCACGACCAGCACGTCCCCGGTCCAGTACCGGGTGACGTCCAGCGACTGGCGGTGGGCAAGGTTGTACGGCCTCAGGCACGGGACCGCCGGGAAAACCTCGGGGCGGGCGTGCCTGACGAGGTTGATCCAGAAGTAACTGTAGTCGGTGAACGAGCCGACGTACACGACCCTAACCCGCGGGACCGGCAGCGCGTCATTCACCGACAGTCGCCCGCCCCGGATGGTGATCGGCCTGACGTCCTTGATCCCGGAGACCGAGCCTCCAAACACCGGGGAGAAGTACTCCATCCGGCTCATCGGGAGCATGGTAGCCAGCTTCTCGGACAGCTGGACGCTGAACATCTGCTTGAGCACGGGCCTCTGGGCGTAGTCGGAGAAGTCTGCCATGACTCCAGGGAAGTAGAGCGCGCTCAGGATCCTCAGCGTCGGTTCCGAGTTGCCCTGGTAGAACGCGCCTGAGATGGAGAGGCCCACCCGGTTACCCGTCCACGGGAAGATGGCGCTGGCGTCCTCCGGGGACACGATCGCGAACCGCTTCGCGTGGGTGGACCAGACGCTGCTCGTGGCCGAGTGTATCATTGCCACGCTCCAACTGTGCCCCGTCAGAACGAGCATGGCCATCGAGTAGCACGCCAAGCCTCCCACGATCCCGCCGAGCACCAGGGACCTGTTCATCACCCGAGAGGTCTTCGCCGCGAGTACGACCAGGGCCATCGACGACACGAGCGCTAGCCTGTACGTGTCGAGCTGCGTCGTTACCTTCGCGATTCCCAGGACGTAGTACGCCACCGTTGGGGCCGCGATGACCAGGAACGGGCCCACCGTGGCGCTCAGGAGGGCGACGATCATCAGCGCGCTTGACCGGAGTCTCCTGCAGGCGAGTGGGCAGAGCAGTATCGTCGGCACGGTCAGCACGGCCGTCGCCATCAGCAAGGTCATGTCGTCATCGTTGTACACGGAGAACGTCAGCCTGGAGGATGCCGGCGGGTTGTCGAACTCCAGCTTACCCGCGTAGTACGTGAACAGAATGATGGGAGCTGCCGCCGCCGCGGGTATCAGGAAGCTCGCGCCCTCGACCACGGCCAGGAGCAGCACCGGGATTATGGGATAGATGAAGTTTGAGGTCAACGACACGTACAGCGTGGCCATGGACACGACTTTCCTTACCCTTCTTTTGAGGTTTGAGAACCACAGGATTACGGCCGCGGCGAAGGCACAGTAGGACAATGTCGTGGCTACGCGGACGTAGTGGGCGTCATACAGTGGATAGGTTGAGTACAGTGCCAGGTACGTGATGGTCGCAACGGAGGACTCCAGTGTGCACTTCCTTACCGCAAATAGTATCGCCCAAATTGCTAGTGGAAATATTCTGTAGATGACCTCGGCGACCGTACAGGACAATATCGGGTCTCCAATTAGATGATTAAGCAACGCTGGGAGGAGGAATGGGATGATCGGATAGTTGATCAACGGGGCCCTACCCAGGTACGAGTAGGGGTCCCAATCCGATCCGGACAACCCGTACTCCGAGATTAGGTAGGCTTTTAGGGCTTGAACAGGTAGGTCCATGTAGGTTGTGATCCTGCCGATATCGCTGCAGCAGTCGTAAACGATAAAGCTTAGTGACGCTAAAACGGCAATTGAGATGGCAGCGATAACTTTGGCTTCCATGTGTACACGGCCCCGAGTGAGCGCTCGGGCGAGACGGAAATTAGCATCGCCTTCTTCAAGCTGACGTACGCGACTCCGAACGACTCGATGACCCTCAGCCCCGACCCCTTCGCGATGAAGAGGTTGTTGCCCACCATCACCACCAGGTTCTTACCGATGGAAGCGGTGAAGAAGTTGCCCGGAATGATCACTCGCAGGTGGTTCGATTTCAGACCGTAACCCGAGACCGCGGCCCGGTCGGAGATGCTGTCCACGTGGATCCGGCTGACGAGTCTAATCCTCGGCCGGAGCGTTACGTACCCTGGCCCGGTGATCAGGTCTCCAATGAACAGGTCCTCCGAGGAGATGAAGGTGTTAGTGGGAAGCGCCGACTTCACCGCCGGACCCAGCACGGTCGGCAGTAGGAGGGTGCTGTAGGCGTCTTGGCGGTTCAACCAGGCGTAGCAGACGCGGTGGTCTTTGATCGAGTAGCGCGGGGTGCTCGCGGCGTGGGCGTTGATGGCAGCCAGGGCCAGGAGCACTACCACTCCGGCGATTTTAACCTGGTTAACACCCACCAGATACCCCCCTCCATGAGGACAACGACCGCCACCGCCGTCAAGAATTGCGGGAGGACGGCCGGCAACGGTACTATCGGCCATGCCAGGTACTTGTACCAGGCGACCAAGACGTTGGACGCGGCGGTGACTGCGGCTCCGACAACCAGCGAGGTTCGGGGTCTGACGCTCGCGAGGCAGTTCAGGAGCCAGGTCGCCGTCAGGGAGCAGGAGTAGAGCACGTCGGCCCACTGGTTCACGCCAGTGAGGATGACCGCGAGCGCCGACCCGACCGCATAAAGCAGCACCACCGCGTCCGTGACCCCGTACGACAGCAGTATGGGAGCCCCGGTGAAGTAGGCGTAAAGGTTGCCCGGGACGGGCACGGAGACGCCGTACACCACGACCAGGACCGGGGCGAGGTAAAGCACGGAGTACAGCTGAGTCAGGGCGCGGTCCGGGCGCCTCAAGACGACGTAGGTCGCGGCTGCGAAGGGGAGGCTGGTGAGCACCGTGTTAATCGTCGCCACGGTCTCCGGTCTTAGCATGCGAGGTACTCCCAACGAACATCTTGGTGATCTCCTCCACGTACACGCGCAGCGCCCGGCGGACGTCGCCCTGCTCCAGGGCCTGCTGGATCTCGTCCTCGCGGTCCAGCACCACAAACTCCCGCCTGCGCGCCGCGATGCTCTCGGCCACCTCCCGCAGGAAGTTCTCCTTGGTGAGCTCGTACAGGGCAAGGAACACGGCCTCGGTGGCGAGGCTGAACTCGGGCGGCGTCCATGGTATCCGCGTGAACACCACGGCGAAGGCCAGCAGTAGCACGAACAGGATAATCAGCGGGGTCAGCGCGAACACCGCGACGATGAGCAGGACGGGCAGGACGAAGAACAGGAGGAAGAGGTAAGCCACCACCCGGATGGCCTCCGCCCTAGAGCGCTCCTTTGCCATTCATACCACCCACTCGTCTTCCATGTCCTCCTCGGCCTCCTTGCCCGGTGCTACCTTGACGTCTCGCAGTGTACAGCCGCGGACTTCGGCGTCGTGCCCGATGACACACCCGTCGAGCTCCGCGTCCTCGATGTGGCACTTCTCCGCGATGATGGTGTCCCTAATCTCCGCGTCCTCGACCCTGGTGTCCGCCAGGATAACCGAGTTCTCGATCGTGGCCCCCTCGATTTCGACTCGCTCGCCGATGTACACGTACGGGCCGAGCTCGGAGCTCCTGACTTCGCTCATCGGGTCGGCGACGACGGGCTCCTTAACGTCCGCCTCGTCCATCCTAACCCCCACCAGGGCCGCGCCCGAGCACTCGTGCTCCATCAGGACCCGGTGCGCTTCGAGGTAAGTCTCCGGCAGCCCGACGTCGACCCAGTACCCCTCGAACTTGAACCCGTAAAGCAGGCCCTCTTCGGCCAGCTTCGGGAAGATCTCGCGCTCGATGGAGACCGGGCGGCCCTCGGGGATGTAGTCGAGCACCTCCCGGTCCAGGATGTAGGCGCCGGCGTTGATCAGGTTGGAGGGAGCCTCCTCGGGGGCCGGCTTCTCGACGAAGTCCAGGATGCGGTTGTCCTCGTCTAGGTCCACCACGCCGAACCGGGAGACCTCGTCCTTGGGCACCGGGTAGAGCGCGATCGTGGCGATGCCGTCATGCTCGCGGTGGAACTCGAGCATCTCGCGCACATCGAGCGAGGAGATGATGTCGCCGTTGAACGCGATGAACACGTCCGCGGTCGAGTCGCGGCAGGCGAACTTGATCGCGCCCGCCGTGTCCAGGGGCTTGGGCTCGACCTTCAGGTGGAGCTTGCGTGGGAGCGGGTTGGACTCGACGTACCTCTCCAGCTTGTCGGAGCTGAATCCGGCCGCAAGGTGCACGTGCACGACGTCGTCGGGCAGGCTGCGGATCACCCACTCGAGCAGGGGTCGGCCGAGGATCGGAACCAGCGGCTTGGGCGTGTCCCAGGTGAGCGGCCTCAGCCGGGTCCCGAACCCGCCGGCCAGGACCACCGCGTCCACGTTCAACGCTCCTCGCCCCGGTCAGAGGTGGTCCCACCAGTCCCGGGCCTGGGAGGTGTTGACGGGACCGTACGCCGCGTCAATCGCCAGGTACAGGGCGGGCAGGACCACGACGGGCGCGTTCGGATCATCTGGTTCGGCCTTAACTTTTACCACCTCATTCGGGCGGAAAACGTTGGCCTCGCCGCTCGAACGCTCCTCGATGAGGTCCGCGCTGCCCTCGTTCAGGCAGATGTAGAGCCGGCGCGAGTGGTCCCCGAAGAACCTGCCGTGAAAGAGCTCGTCGGTCGTGGTGGCCAGGGCGTTGGCGTCCCCGACCTCCACGGCCTTGAGCGCGGCCTGCTCCGCGGCGACGTGGAGGTACCCATCTCCCACGAAGAAGACCTTCTCGCACTCGCGCATGGCCTCGACGAGGTCGTCCCGCGGGCCCGCCTCAATCGACTTCTCCACCTCTTTCGGCGCCCTCGTGTCCAGGACGTCCAATCCCGTGATCTCGGACACGTAGGCGCAGAAGACGTACATGGCCGCGACGATGGTCTTCGTGTTCAGGAACCCGGACTCCCGTTCCACCGGGATGAGCAGGACCGAGTCCGCCTCCCGGGCGAGCGGAGAGTCCTTCTCGCACGTGACGGCCATGATGTCGGTACCGTCGAACTCGCGCGCGATCCGGTGTGAATCCTTCCCGCCGGAGATGGAGAAGATGATCACGGTGTCCGCACCGTCGACCCAGGGGGCCAGCTTGCCCGGGTAGTGAGAGGCGGCCACGTCGGTCTCCCGGGTGAGCAGCATGGAGGCGTAGTAAGCCACGTGGTAGCTGCTGCCCGAGCCGGTGGTGATGACGAAGTTCCGCTCGCGGAGGTCCGGCAGGCCGCTCAGGTCGGCCTCCAGCACGCTCCTGAGGGCCTCCGGCGTCTCTCTGACGTCATCGGCCATCCGCTCACTCAAGCAGGACACCCCAGGTTACTCGGTTGTTCATCCAGTAGTTCCAGAGCGTGGCTGCTGCGATCCCGAACAGGGCCGAAACTATATAATAAATATGGAAGAACGCGGTCAGCACCCATAGGACGGTCGTGTTTATCACGAGCCCGCCCGCGCATATCACGTTGAAGGCCGCAAGCCGCTTTAGAAAGTTGATCAGGCCCGGATCGCGCCGATCCCTCCACGTCCACAGGTCGTTCAGTATGAAATTGGATATTATTGATACTTCCACCGCGATCACGTTGGACACCAGGTAGTATATTCCCACGATCTCGGTTAGGAACCAAAGGAGCCCCAGGTTCACGAAGACGCCGCTCAGCCCCACCAGCGAGAACTTCAGGAACCTCTCCGGGTCGTCTACGCCCGGCGTTTTCTCGAGGACCTTAAACACCAGCCTGATCAACGCGCCTCACCCGGGGGACCTCGGGATGGGAAGGTTGTTCGGCACGTTCGGGGTTCGGGGAGTCGTGGGTGAGGACCTGACGGAGGACCTCGCGAGGCGGCTCGGCCTCGCCTTCGGCACGTACCTGGGCGGCGACGCCGAGGTGCTGGTCGGTGGTGACACGAGGACGAGCACGGACACGCTCAAGGACGCGCTCGTCTCCGGCCTCACGGCCGCGGGCTGCGACGTGGTCGATGTCGGCGTCGCGCCCACCCCAGCCGTGCAGTACCTGGTTGAGTCCGAGGGGTTCGACGCGGGAGCCGTCGTCACGGCGTCACATAACCCACCGGAGTTCAACGGTATCAAGCTGCTGGGCTCCGACGGGTGCGGCCTGCCCAAGGAGGCGGAGCGCGAGGTCGAGCGGATCTACTTCGAGGAGGGCGAGGACCGGGCCGAGTGGGAATCCGTCGGGACCAGGACCCGGGCTCCCGAGCTCTTAAACGATTTCGTAGGGGCCGTTCGGGACTACGTGGGCGACTTCGACGGGGAGGGGCTCCGCGTCGTCGTGGACGCCGCCAACGGCGCCGGCGCCCTCGTGACGCCGCGCCTGCTCTCGGAGCTCGGCGTAGAGGTCGTCAGCGTGAACGCGCACCCGGACGGGAGGTTCCCGGGCCGCGAGCCGGAGCCCTCCGAGGAGAACCTGAAGGAGACCATGCGCATGGTCCGCGCGTCGGGCGCGGACTTCGGGATGGCGCACGACGGCGACGCCGACCGGCTCATCCTGATCACCGGGGATGGTCGGTTCGTCCCGGGCGATTACTCCCTCGCGCTCATCAGCGCGTGGGCGCTCGACGAGGGCAAGGGTCGCCAGATCGTCACCCCGGTCAGCTCGTCCATGTGCGTGCAGGAGGTGGCGGAGGAGCACGGTGGTGAGGTCGTCTGGACGAAGGTGGGCGAGCCGATCGTCGTCGAGGAGATCAAGCGCGCGGACGACCCCGCGCTCGGCGGCGAGGAGAACGGGGGCATCATCTACCCGGACTTCCACCTCTCGAGGAACGGCATCATCACCGCGCTCCTCGTCTGCAAGCTCGTCGCGGAGGAGGGCTCGCTGGACGACCTGCTCGCCGAGGTGCCTCAGTACCATCTGCACAAGACGGGCGTGGAGTGCCCCGACGACCTGAAGCCCCGGGTGATGGAGGAGGTCGAGTCCCTGGTGGAAGAGGAGGAGGTGGAGGAGGTGATCACGATCGACGGCGTGAAGCTGTTCTACGAGGACGGGTGGGTGCTGGTGCGACCGTCCGGAACGGAGCCCCTGATCCGCGTGTTCGGTGAGGCTCGGGACGAGGACACGGCCGTCAAGCGGGTCGAGGAGTGGAAGCGGCGCGTGGAGGAGATCGTCCGGGAGCTGCAGGGGTAGCCGGATGGAGCGGCTGCAGTGGCGCGAGGCCTCCCCCGCCGAGTTCTTCGAGCGCAACCGCGAGATGTTGGGCTTCGACGGGCCCGTCAAGAGCCTCGTGATGGTCATTCACGAGCTGGTCACCAACGCCATGGACGCCTGCCACCTCCATCGCATCCGTCCCGACGTCCGCGTCGACATCCGCCGGGTGGGCGACGGAGTCTACCGCGTCCGCGTGCTGGACAACGGCCCCGGGATCCCGCCGAAGCGCGTGCCCAAGGTCTTCGGCAAGTTCCTCGCCGGCGACAAGTTCGACCCCGTGTACGGCATCCAGTCCATGGGGCAGCAGGGAATCGGGGCGGCGGGGGTCGCCCTCTACGCCCACATGACCACCGGCGAGCCCGTGCGCGTTCTCACCTCCACCGATGGTAAGGTCGCTCACTACTTCGAGGTGCGTCCCGACCCCAGCGAGAACGAGCCCGTCGTCCTGCGCCGCGAGCGCCGGACCGCCACCCGGCGCGGAACGCTCGTTGAGGTCACCGTGGGCGACGTGCGCTACGAGTCCGGCCGCCGGGGACCGCTCGAGTACCTCAGGCGGCTCCACGCGGCCAACCCGCACGCCCGACTGATCCTCCGCGACCCGAACGGCCGCGCCCACCGCTGGGAGCCGCGGGTCGACGAGGTTCCCGAGCCGCCCAAGGTGCTCAAGCCCCACCCTCACTCCCTCGACGCCCACAAGCTCCTCCGGCTGGCGGAGCGGACCAACCGACAGACCGTGCGAACGCTGCTGACGGAGGAGCTCTGCCGCTTCTCGCGCGAGAGGATCGACGAGATGAAGGAGAAGCTGCCGGAGGACGTCGACCTGGAGAAGGACCCGAAGGAGCTCACCCGGCGCGAGGCCGAGGCCATCGTCGAGGCGCTGCGCCAGATGGACTTCATGCGGCCGCCGTCCGACGTGGTCTCACCCATCGGAGAGGAGGCGCTCACGGCTGCGCTGGAGGCGGAGGGGTGTCGGCTGGTCGCCGCCGTATCCCGTGACCCCGTTCCCACCCGGGACAACGTCCTGCAGGTCGAGGTCGCGGTGGGTCTCGTGGAGGATGGTCAGGGCGACCTGTGGCGGTACGCCAACCGAGCCCCCCTGATGTTCCGGTCCGGCGGCTGCTCGATCACGCAGGGCGTCGAGGACGTGGACTACTCCCGCTACGACCTGGACGAGGACCGGCTGCTGATCCTGGCGAACGTGAACTCGCCGTTCGTCCCCTTCAGCGGCCCCTCGAAGCAGGAGATCGGAAGTGAGCTCGTCCGGGAGGAAGTTAAAAAAGCGGTGCAGCACGCCTGTCGCCGGCTGGGCCGCGAGGTCCGGCGGCTGGAGCGGGAGCGTCGGGAGCGGGAGCGTCGCCGCAAGATCCGCCGGCATCTGAGCATCGTCCGGCGCAAGGCTCGGGAAATCCTGTCCTAGCTCGTGATGAGCTCACGACGGGGAGACCGGGAGGGATGATCGGCCCCCTGGCAGGCTGAAAACGGCGCGGGACGAGGTAGCCGGCGGGGAGCGTACGGGCTCTTAGACCCGCCGCGATGAGCCGCCGGATGCCGCGGCCGCGCCACACCCCCGAACTAGGGGCCACCGATGACGAGCTTCACCCTGTCCGACCCGCCGGGTGAGAATGAGGAGGGGAGCGTTTGCCGAGGGTCAGGGGCGGGAGTACTCTTCATCGATCCGCGGCTTGCATGATCATCATCCCCGGCGCGGCGCGCCGGGCCCGTTGAAAAGCCTCTCGCCCGGGAAGTTGCCGCCGGCTCCTTGCCCGCTCACACAATCGTTATGAACCTCGTAACGATAGTCGGGTTTGGCGCCGCGGCCCGGACTTGAACCGGGGACCACGGGATTAACAGTCCCGCGCTCTACCTACTGAGCTGCCGCGGCCTCGCCCGGGGCCGTGCCCCACCTGGTCGCTGCAAATATAACGTTTTCGGGGGAGGACCGGTGCCGGTGAGGTTGAAGGTGGTCGGATCGGAGGAGCGCGAGGAGTCGCTGCGCGACCGCCTCTCCCTGCTCAGCCCCTCGGAGGACGTGGAAGTGCTCTTCGACGAGGAGGCAGGTATGGTGAGGGTCTCCGCCTCGGGCACGAGGATCAGGGTTAGGAGGGAGTCCGCCTACGCGTCGACCCGGGGCAGGATCAACGAGGACGCCGTGGCCGCGGCCTCGGTGGTGATCCCGGAGCTGGGGGTTGGGAAGTCCGTGGAGAGGTTCATGTCGTCCGTCGTGGACCTCGGCAGGACGGTCCCGTCCGACCGCGAGCTGGTGGCGGTGCTGAGGGGGCGGGACGTCGTGGTGAAGTTTCGCGGGGGCACCGACCGGGGCGGTTACGCGCTGGAGTCGCGCGGGAGCGTGCTGGTCAGGAGGACCAGGTCGGTCTGCGAGATCGAGGTGCTGACCACGGTACAGGACGTCGACGGGCTGGCCCGGAGGGCCCAGCGCGTCTGGAGGCAGCTGGCTAGACTCTCGGCGGGGGAGGAGGTGGAGGACGTGCTGGGAGAGATACTCCAGGTGATAGGGAGGTGAGTCAGTGCAGTGGTGGAAGCTCGTGGAGACCCTGGCAACGATGTACGTGGGAACCCTGCTGGCCTCCCTGGTGGGCTCCCGGCCCGAGTGCGTCCGGACGCTGATACGCCCGCTTAAGCCGCTGGTGGGCGGCGGAAGGCTGGGCCGCGCCGCCGTGCTCTCCGTGCTGAGCTCTTCGGTGGCCATGTACGCGGCCCGTGACTCGGCGAAGGGTCTGCGCGACGTCTCGTCGTTCCTGCTCCTCCTGGCGTTCCCAGCCTCGCTGGCGGCCGCCGTGCAGTTCTACCTCCCCGTCGTCGCTCCGCTGGTGGGGCCCGCGTGCCTGATCCTCGTGGCTATCTCGATGGTCTCCGCGCTGATCACCTCGCTGATCGGCAGGATTCTGTCCGATGACGAGGGCGGCGGCGACGCGCCCCGGGACCTGAGGCTCGTGAGAAGGCCGCTAAGGACGGCCAACCGCGTCTTCCTGAGGGTGGCTCCCCCGGTGATGGCCGCGGTTCTGGCCTTTCACTGGTGCGAGCGGGAGCACCTGCTGGACCCGCTGATCTCCCGCCTCGCGCCGCTGGCCACCTCGTTCAACCTGCCTCCCGCGGCCTCGCTGGTGGTGCTGGGGTGCCTGGTTAACGTGGCGGTCGGGGCGGCCGTGGGAGCGGAGCTCATGGAGCGGGGCAAGCTGGACTGGTGGAGCGTGGCGATGGCGCTGTCGCTGGGGCGCGCCCTCTCGCTGTTCAGGATCCACGCGCAGTTCCTGGCGCCCCCCGCCCTGTCGTTTTTCGGTGGGCTGGGGGCCGCGGGCGTCGCCCTCAGGACGCTCGTGGAGACCGGCGCGAACGTGGCAGTGGTGTGGGCGCTATCACAGGCGCCCCGCCTCCTCCCTCTCCACCACCTCCCCGCCTGAACGGCTCGTAGCCGGCCGCCCAGATCAGGGCCCGAACGAAGAACTTCCACGCCCCGATCCGCTCCGTGAGCTCCGGGTGCACGCCGAACAGCACGAACCGACCCCTTGGAACCCACTTGTCGCCCCGCCTGAGGTAGTACCGGCCGAGGACGATGGCCCATCCCTCGACCGTGCTGAGGTACCTGCCAACGCCCTCCACCTCGACCTTGACCTCGCGGCCGTTGATCGTGGCGGTTTTGTACCACTCCCTTTCGGACACGATGACCGACCCGGCCTCCGGGCCGAGCCCCGGCCCGTTGGCGTACGAGTACTGGAACACGCGCCCCCACGTGTTCGGCGGCGTCATCGGGTTCTCGTACAGCAGCACGGGTACCTCGCCCTCGCCCTTGTTCCCGTCGATGGCCGTCACCCCATCGAAGAACACGTCCTCACCGATGGCACCCTTCGTCGTGACGCCCGCGTGCAGGTAGGCGCCCGCGCAGACGCCCACGTAGCCGATGCCCAGGTCGATCTGCGCGTGATACAGCGCGCTGACCCAGTCGAAGTCCCAGTGCCACTCCGGGTGGTACCCGCCGGGCACGTAGATCACGTCGATCCTGCGTCCCGTACACGGGTCGCGGCCCGTCTCCAGAACGTACTGCCAGTCAGCGCTCGAGTAATAAGGGATGACCTCGACCAGGAACTCGCGGGCCTCGGGCAGCTGGTTCCAGTAACTGACGGCCTTAAGGGACCGCTCGACGCAGTTCTCTGAGGCGCCCTCCCCCGCCCACATGGCCACCGTGATGGTGACGCCGGCCGCGCCGGTGGCCAGAGTGAGGGCGGCCACCAGCGTGACGAGTACCGCCACCCTCATCGGACCGCCCCGCCGCGCAGTAGGTGGGAGGGGATGAATAAGGTTGAGGACGATCGTTGCGGAGCTTGCGGGCAGACTGGCCCTTCACCTCGTCAAGCTCGGACCGGGTATGGGTCGGAGCTTCCCGGGCTGGCTGACCATCAAGCTCGGCGGGCTTGAGGCGGTCAGGAGGTTGGCCCAGAGACCCCGTCACGGCGTCGTCCTGATCACCGGCACGAACGGGAAGACGACCACCACCCGGCTGGTCTGCGAGCTCCTCTCCCGGGACGCGGAGGCCTCCTGCAACTACGACAGCAACACGATCAACGCCGTCGCGACGGGTCTCCTCCGGGGGCGCTCCGCGGACGTCGTGGTGACCGAGTACGGCATCCGGAGCCGGGAGTACGGGATCCCAGACGTCGTGTGCGAGACCGTCGACCCCACGGCCGTGGCGTACACGACCATCTCGAAGGAGCACTACAAGGAGAACGCGGACAAGGAGGACCCGTTCGGAGCCTACTTCGAGGCCAAGCGCCTCCTGGCCAGGCCACTGCGCGACGGGGCGCTGGTGCTTAACGCCGACGATCCGCGGGTGACTTACATCCGGGAGGAGAAGCGCGGCGACCCCGTGGAGTACACCTTTTACGGGCTGGAGGTGGACCTCCGAGACAGAACGGCCCCCACGGAGGAGCTGGAGTGCCCCGCCTGCGGCGGCGAGCTGGAGTACGAGGTCCGGTACTTCAACCACAAGGGACGGTACGAGTGCCCCTCCTGCGGGTTCTCCCGGCCTGAACCCGACGTGCGCGTGGTCGAGCTGAAGGGGGGCCCGGAGGAGTGGAGGGTTGAGGTCGAGTTCGAGGTCACCAACGTGGTGGCGGACGAGGAGCTCGAGGGCCGAGCGTCCTACCGGCTGCCGCTGCCCGGGCTCCACAACGTGTACAACAGCCTCTGCGCGGTGGCCCTGTACCTGACCGTGACCCCGCAGCCCGACGGCGTCGAGCGGACCATTAGGGGGGTGATGGAGGGGCTCGACCCCGCGGAGTTCATCCCGCCGGGCAGGTTCGAGGTGCTGACGGTCGACGGCCGTCGGGTCGGCGTGGGTCAGGGGGATAATGGGGACGCGTTCAAAGCCAACGCCAACCTGATGCTGGAGGAGGCCGGCGAGGTGAGCACCTGCGTTTACACGACTCCGGACGCGGGGGAGCGCCCCATCTTCGAGATGCACCGCCGGATCCTGCGCGAGCTCGACCCGGAGGAGGTCCACGTCTTCCCGGGTCGCGAGTCCGTGCGGGCGGCCCGGGAGTACTGCAGGGCACTGTCGGAGGAGTTCGACGTGGAGTTCCACGACATCCCGCACGACCGCATGAAGGAAAAGGTGGAGGCGCTCGCCGAGGTCTGCCTGGAATCCCCGGAGCCCGTCTTCGCCTCCGGGTGCGGTCCGGAGCACGAGATGTGGGAGGCGCTGAAGCGGCGACTCCGGGGTTAGTCGATGAGGGCGCTGAGGGTGCTCAAGCTGGTCCTCTCCGCCCTCCCCATCCCCTACTTTGGACTGCTGCTCGCGGAGTACCAGTCCTTCCAGTCCGTCCTGGGCGATCCTTGGGGGCGGGCCGTCTACGTCAAGCTGCACAACCCCGACATCGCCCCGGGCACGCCCCACATGGTAAGGTTGGCCCGGTACGCCCGCGAGCACGGGTACCGGAAGATCATAGTGATCCACAACGCGGGCAAGGTAGGGTACAGCCACTTCTGGTGCGACGGCGTCCTGGTGATCCAACTGGCGTGGTACGACTACCGGACGGTCTTCGCGAGGCCGAACTGGAGCCTCATCTTCGAGGACATAACCCGCGGTCACCGGAACATGCTCGGGCAGTGGGTGGCCGACCGGCGGACCTTCGACAGCACGGATCAGGCGGTCAAGTACGTCCGATCCCTGGCCCGGTCGGTCCCGGGCCCCGCGATGGTCGTGTGGCACGGGTCGTGCCGGTGGGGCAACCCGCTTTGGAGACTGGGGTGCGGAGCGGAGCCCTTCTATTGGCTCCTCACGCGCTACGGGGGGCGCGTCCTGGCCATCACCACCATGATTCTCGGGAACTTCGCTCCGCTCGCGTTCTACGGTCAGGACGCGTGGGCCGAGCTGAAGAACCACCGGAAGATCCAGGAACTGTATAACTCGGGCTACCTGAACACGCACGCCATCGACCCGCACCTGCGGGAGGTACCGCCACCCAGCGGCCTGCCTCGGGGTGCCTTCGAGTGATGGAGATCGACGCGCTCCGAGACTACCACGAGATCGAGCGCGACCGGCTCTCGGCCCGTTACCTCGTGGCCAAGTCCGTGGAGGTCGAGTCGCTAGAGGGCGACCTGGACGAGCTGTGGAAGGAGCACGACGAGGCCATGGAGGAGTTCCGGGCCCGGTGGGAGGAGCGTCCGGCCCCCTCGGAGGTCGAGCCCGCGAGTCCGAACCTGCTGGAGCTGAAGGCCACCATCGCCCGACGCCTGCTGGAGCGGTGCATCTTCTGCGAGCGGCGGTGCGAGGTGGACCGGAGGAGGGAGGAGGGCTTCTGCCGGGTCCCGCCCAAGCCTCGCATCTCCTCCGAGTTCCTGCACATGGGAGAGGAGCGGGTGCTGGTTCCGTCACACACGATCTTCTTCTGCGGGTGCACGTTCAGGTGCGTCTACTGCCAGAACTGGGACATCGCGTTCAACCCGAAGAACGGGGTCAAGGTGGATCCGGAGGGACTGGCCCGAGTCATCCGACACCGGCGCTCCGAGGGGGCCAGGAACGTCAACTGGGTGGGAGGCGACCCCACCCCGAACCTGCACTACATCCTCCGCGTGCTGACCGTCCTGGACGTGAACGTGCCGCAGGTCTGGAACTCGAACATGTACCTCACGGAAGAGGCTATGAAGCTCCTGGACGGAGTTGTTGACGTCTACCTGACCGACTTCAAGTACGGCCGAGATGAGTGCGCCGAGAAGTACTCGAGCGCGCCGAACTACTGGGAGATCGCGACCCGCAACCACCTGGAGGCCCACCGGCAGTGCGAGCTGATCATCCGCCACCTGGTCCTGCCCGGACACGTCGAGTGCTGCACCTACCGGATCCTGGAGTGGATCGCGGAGAACCTGGGCACGGACACGCCCCTCAACGTGATGCCACAGTACCGGCCCGAGCACCGGGCGCACGAGTACCCAGAGATCAACCGGCGCCCCTCGGCGGAAGAACTAGAGGACGCGTGGGGGAAGGCGAGGGAGCTGGGGTTCGAGCACTACCGGCTCTAGAGCTGCTCGTGCACCTTGCCCGGCTCCGGCAGGCCCAGCTCCTTCCGCTCCTCGATCTCCTTCTGGTTCTTGCTCTTCTTGGCTTGAGCCAGCTTCTCGACCAGGCCCAGCCCCGGCTTGACCTCCTCGATGCTCTTCACCTCCAGCAGGCCCTGCTCCACCATCTCGTTGAGCAGCTCCAGCGCCTTCTCCGTCCGGACAATCACCGTGCTCCAGCCGTCCGGCGAGCCCACGGAGCCCGCGGTCAGGTCGGAGAGCTCGGCGCAGTAGTCGGTGCACACGTGGCACGGCTCGCCCTCGAACGGGTGCGTCTCGTCGATCGGGATGGTCTTCACCTCGCCGTCGTCCGTGTACACCCAGAACTTGCCCTTACCGATGTCCATCTTGGCGACCTCGCGCATCCACACGCCGCACAGCTGCTCCACCATCGTCTTGAGTCCCTCGTACGGGAAGTTCTCCATGCAGATGATACCGATCAGCAGCTCGATCTTATCGGGCACGTGCCGCATTCCTACCGGCAGCAGCTGCGCCTTTCGGACCGCCCGGATCTGGCAGGGCGTGCCGACCATCGCGACGCGCTCGCAGCCGTACCGCCGCACCGCCTCCTTCAGGACGCTCACGTTAGGACAGTACGTGTACTTGGTGCCGGCCGCCTCCAGCACCTCGTCCGGGTCCGTGATGACCACCGGCCGTGGCTTCCACGGCTCCTCCGGATCGTCCGGGTCCGTCACGGAGGCGATCACGCCGTCGAACTTGCCCTCCTCCAGCCCGTAAATCATGACCGCCGAGACGATGCCACCGTCCTGGGCCGCCTTCAGGATCCGCCGCTCGGTCGACCGGGCCGTGAACACGCCCAGGTGCTCGCCCAGCAGCTCCTCGTCACCCTTCACCATGACCTCCTCCAGCTCGCTCACTCCTCCTCACCCCCCATCACGAGCTCCTTGATCGCCTCGTCACCCGGCCAGATCGTCCGCGGGCACTGCGTGAAGCAGGCGCCGCACTTGATGCACCGGTCCTCGTTAACCACAGGTCGCCCGTCCACGACCTCGATCGCCCGGGTCGGGCACGCCGCCGCGCACGTGCCGCATCCCATGCACATGTTCTTGTTCACAACGTGATACATCAGGTCGCAGCCGCAGTACTCCGTCTTACCCTCAGCCAGCTTGGCGAAGGGCTCCAGCAGCTCCGTCTTGCCCTCCAGCAGCAGCGTCAGGAACCGCTCGATCGCCTCCGGGGCCGGCGGGCACCCAGGGACCGCGTAGTCCACGTCCACCACCTCCGTCAGCGGCACGAACGCCTCGTGCGTGGGAGCGGACTGCTCGTTGCCCCGCGAGTACCGCATGAAGTTCCCCGTCGACGCGCAGGCACCGAGCGCCACGATGGTCTCGGCCTTCTCCTCCAGCTCCCGCGCCTCCTCCACGCACTCCTCATGGTTCAGGCACACGGCGCCCTCCACCAGCACGACGTCGCACTCGGGCACCTCCCGCTCGTCCATCAGCGTCTGACAGTAGACCAGCTCCACCTCGTCCAGAATGTCCAGCAGCCGCTCGTACGTGTCGGCCAGCGAGACCAGACATCCGCAGCACCCGGCCAGCTGCACGTACGCGAGCCGGACCAACGGCGCACCCCCTAGGACGGGTGTCAAGGGTGCGGCGGGGGACGACGGTAAAGGGAGTGAACGGGACGAAGGATGGGTGAAGGGTGGGAAGGGTGCGAGGGAGGCGACGGCCCCCGCGTAGGGGGCCGGTCCCGCCGCGGGTCCCCCTTTCGGGGTTCCCCGCGGCGGTCATCCCCGGAGGAGGTTGATTCGGGACTCACTCAGCTTCTCTCCGGAATCAGCATCCCGGACCTCCTTGACCACGTGAGCGGCGCACGAGGCTCATATGTCGTAACAACGCATGATGACCTCGGCGTAGTCCTGATGCTCGCCCTCGATCGCCTTCTCTACCACCGGGAAGTTCCACGTGGACGCCGCGATGATGCGGTAGTCCTCGACGATCCCCTTCTCGTTGACCCTGGCGATGTGCACGTTCGTGCCTCGCGGCGCCTCGTGAACGCCCACGCCCGTGCCGGCCCTCGGCTCCCACTCCGCGAGCGTCTTACCGCTCGTGTTGAGCTCCTCCAGGATGTTCAGGCACCGGTCGATGGCCGCTAGCGTCTCCTGCGACCTCAGGATGTGAATGTACAGGACGCCTCGCGGATCGACGCCGTCGAACACCACGTACCGGGACCGCGGCCCCACCTCGACCGGGACGCCGTCGTACAGCGGGATCTGGCCGTTGTGCTCGTACGCCTCCTCCTTGTGCTCCTCACCGTAGTACTCAATCGGCAGGACCTCGACTACACGGTCCAGGTCCAGCCGGTCCGGGTCACCGTACGTCGGGTGCGTGGCCAGGAACGGCTGGTCGTGTCGGCCGAACTCGTCCATGTCCAGGTCGTTCTCCTCCGCGAACCGCTCCACAACCTCCTTCATGAACTCGTGCTGCTCCTCCATCAGCTCCCGGGCCTCACGCAGCCGTCGGTAGAGCCGCTTCCGGGCGCTCTCCGAGATGTTCTCCGCCATGCCGCCGATCCGGATGTTCGGTGGGTGGATGCCCTCGCCGCCCACCACGTCCACCACGTACTGGCCGATCTTGCGGATCTGCTGGATCCGCTTGACCGCCTCCACCTTCTCCTTCTCGTCCTCCACGAAGTCATCCAGCACCAGCAGCTGGTGCAGCACGTGGGACTGGATCCGGTTACCCAGCGCGCAGAGCTCCCGGAGCAGCCGCCCGTCCCGCGGCGGCTCGATGCCCATGGCCCGCTCGAAGGCCTCGGCGGACGCGGTGCCGTGCGTGGCCTGGCAGATGCCGCAGATTCGCATCACCGCCACCTGCACGAACTCCGCGGGCCGCCCCTTCGCCATCGCCTCGAAGCCACGGATCGCCGACGTGTTCAGGTAGAACGCGCGCTCCACGTACCCCTCGTCGTCCACGTACAGCACGAGCTTAGCGTGTCCCTCGTGCCTCGTGGTGGGCTGTATCTCCGCACGCTCCGACACCTTCTCACCCCCTGTTCCCGGCCGGGCCGGTGGACGGAGATTAATGTAAAAGCGGCAAGGTTCGGTCCGAGCGTGAAAGGAGGCACCACTCAACCGCGACCGGGTGCTCCGGGCTTGACCGAGCGCGTCCTGGTCGTTGACGCGCTGGGGGCCGGTTCGGGGCGCAGGGTCCGGTCCCGAGACGTGATAGGCGTCGGACCCCGGCTCGTCGCGTCGGTACTGAGGGAGCACGGTTACGAGGTGGAGCTCGCGGAGTTCGAGCGGCTGAAGGAGGGTGGGGAGTACGACTGCGTAGGCGTCAGCGTGATGACCGGGGACGAGCGCGCCGCCCGCCGAGTCTTCGAGCGCCACCCGGACTCCTTCAAGTTCCTCGGCGGTCCCGGGGCCGCGGACCCCAACGCCCTCCTCAAAACCCGGGCCGACGCGGCGATCGTAGGTGAGTGCGAGCGCACCCTACCCGAGCTCCTCGAGCGTCGCGAGCCCGTGAGGGGCGCCTACTGGCGGCGGGGCGACGACGTCGAGTTCCCTGGACCGAGGCCCATCGTTCGGCGGCCGGCCTCCCCCGACCCTAGGTTCATTCGGGCCTACCCCACCCGGTGGGCGGCGCGCGTGTACGTCGAGGTGGTGCGCGGCTGCAGCAACTCGCACCGTACGACCCTCGAGCTGCCGGACGGGCGGAGGTGCGCCGACTGCGGCCGGTGCCGGGAGGGCGAGGGGGAAGAGCGGTGGGAGTGCCCGGAGGGAATCCCGCCCGGCTGCGGGTTCTGCTCCGTCCCCTCCCTGTTCGGCCCCTCCCGGTCCCGACCGCTGAGGGACATCGTCCGGGAGGTGCGCGGGCTCGTCAAGGAGGGCGTGAGGAGGATCGTCCTCAGCGCGTCGGACGTGCTGGACTACCGGCGGGGCGAGGAGCCCCTCACGGACCCCCGGCACCCTCCCCCGAACCTCGACGCCCTGGAGCGGCTGCTTCGGCGCGTCTCCAAGCGGGCTGAGGTCGTGTTCGCGGAGAACGTGAAGGCATGCCTCGTGAACGAGGAGGTCGCGGAGCTCCTGGGCGAGTACTGCCGGGGCACCTCCGTGAGCGTGGGCGTGGAGACGGGGGACCCGGGACTCCTGCGGGCCGTCGGAAAGCCGTCCACGGTGAAGGAGGCCCTACGAGCCGTGAGGCTGCTCCGCCGGGCGGGCTTAAGGCCCCACGTCTACTTCGTGTACGGGCTCCCGGGCCAGACCCTGGCCTCGGCCCGGGCGACCGTCCGGGTGATGCGCCGCGCGGTCGAGCTCGGCGCGGAGAAGGTGACTGTGTACCGGTTCCGCCCGCTACCCGCCTCGGCCTTCGGCAACTTCCCGCCCGGGCCCAGCCCCCGCGAGAGCCGGGCGAGCAAGCTCATCGCGGACGCGGCGCGAGAGCTCAACACCCGGCTCAAGCGGCGGCTGGTTGGGGACGAAATCGAGGTCTTCGTGGCGGAGAGGGACCTGAAGAACCCGAAAAACGCCGTCGGCTGGCCGGTGCTCGGCGGGCCGAAGGTCCTGATCAAGGGTGGCTCGAAGCTGCTCGGCACGCGGTGCATGGTGCGCGTGGAGGGCGTTATCTCCGACAAGATGGTGGCGGGGAAGGTCAGGAAGGTGCTGGAAGAAGTGGACCTCGAGGCGCTGGAATCACGGGTACCTACGTAGCGGGCTCGGGTACGTCGTGGACCAGCGAAGGAGCCACCACAGATGGCACGGACCCTTCCCGGGCCGACCCGGGCCGCCGCGCCAGCGACCCCGGCCACGCCACCTCATGTTAGGGTCCCCTAACGCCCGGCGCGCAGGGAAAACGTTAAGCGTTTCGGTCCTCGCCCGGCCCGGGCCGTGGTGAGAATTCCTTTAGCCGACGTAAGGATGAGGAGTACTCCCCAGGCCGAGCCGCCCACTCCGCAACCCTCGACTCTCCACCGTACTCCGACACCTCCCTGATCACCTCCTCGTAGCTCACCCACCTCGACCTCCTCCCGCACCGGGGGCAGACCAACCTCACCCTCTCTGGGTTCTCACCCTGGAGCGTGGCGGGGTTCCCGCACTCCGGACACCGGAGGTGACGCACGAATCGGAACACGGGACACCCCGAGCCGCGCCTGCAGCGCGTGCACAGGTGGTACTCCCGGGCGCAGGGAACGTCCGCCTCCAGGCACGCGGTTAGGTCGACGCGCAGGCCGAAGTCCGGCTCCACCACGGCCGCGTCAACGTCCAGCTCGCGCACGAACCAGGGGTCGTAGGCGATCAAGTGGACGGGCACCACGACCTTGGGCCTCACGATGGTGCAAAGTCGCTCCAACCCGGGCCGGTCCAGGTGGCCCGGCACCCCCGAACACTCGGCCACCAGCACGTCCACTCCGGGTAGATCTCGACTCAGGAACACGTCCGGGTCCACGTCACCCGTGAACAGGACCCGATACCCGGCCACTTCGACGACGTAGGCCACCGCGCCGGGGCAGTGCCCCGTCTCAATGGTCTCGACCACGGGGTCGCACTTTGACGCCGGGCGCGGGCGGTACCCGAACCTGCGCTCGATCCTCCCGGCCGCGGTCGGGTGGGCGTACGCCTGACCGTACTCGCCCCCGTGTTTCGCGTGGTCCGTGTGGTGGTGCGTGATCAGCGTGTGTTCGGGATCGGGCTCACCGAACCGGCGGAACAGGCCGGGGGCTGACTTCACCCACTCGGGCAGGTCGGCCCACCCGGGGACGCGCCGCTCGTACCCCTCCCGCCACCCACCGGGATCGAAGAGGATCTCGGTCCCGGCGCCTTTCAGCCCCACCACGGCTCCGGGCGTGGCCCCGAACAGCCGGACCGGGGACCACACGATCAGCTCGAGCCTACCACCTCCTCCACGCATTCCGCAACCCTCACAACTTCCTCTGGAGTCAGATGCATCGGGCGCTTGCCCAGCAGGTCCTCGGGCAGCTTCTCGAGGACCTCCTTCACGACCTCGTCGTCGCCTCCCCACTCGTGAGCCGACAGCTTCAGCGCGTTGCGGACGGTCTTCCGACGGTGCTGGAACAGCCCCCGGCAGACGGCCTCCAGCACCTCGAGGTTCACGTCCGGGAGCTCGGACTCGGGCCGGGGCTCGAGCTTGACGATCGCCGAGTTCACTCGGGGCGGGGGCACGAAGGCTCGCCGTGGGACGGTGCGCAGGATGTCCACGCGGGCGAGTAAGCGCACCATCACGGTGAGCCGGCCGTACTGCCTGGTCCCGGGTTCGGCCGTCATCCGCTCGGCGAACTCGCGCTGATAGGTGAGCACGGCGAGCTCCACGTCGGACTTAAGGATCTCAAAGGTGGCCTCCGAGGAGATCTGGTACGGGAGGTTGGCGACCACCTTGTTCGCGTCCTCGGGCACGCCGTGATCTAGGAAGTCCGCGTGCACCACCTCCAGGTTCTCGGCACCTCCCAGCTCTTCCCTCAGTATCTCGACCATGCGCTCGTCCAGCTCCACCGCCACGACGCGACCAGCGCGCTCAACCAGGTACCGGGTCAGCAGACCGGGGCCGGGCCCGATCTCCAGGACGGTATCCTGCGGGCCGACCTCCGCGGCCTCCACCATGAACTCAAGCAGCCGGTCGTCCACCATGAAGTGTTGCCCGAGCCTCCGGTTAGGTCGGAGTCCGTACCGCCGCCTCAGGTACTCGAGATACTCAGCGCTTCTCAACGCCCACGGACACCCGGTCTCCCAGCACGTCCACGTGCACCACGGTTCGAGGCTCGTCAAGGTCCACCTCGTGGCCGGCGGAGGTCAGCACGTCCCCCAGGAACACCTCGGCGTCTCGGGAGGACGAGAAGAGGCCGGCGCGCGCGATCCTGGCCCGGACGGCGAACGGGTCCTCCACCCTGGGTTCGATCTCCTCCAGCACCCGCTTGGAGAGCTCCTCCCGGTCGTCGAATCGATCGCTGAGTAGGAAGTGTCGGACGTTGAAGGTGGGTAGCTCGCGCTCGATCACCCTCGCCGCCCGCTCCGAGTCGCCGTCCGTGATCATGACCTCGACTCGACCCGCCAGGTTCTCCGGGGCCGGGGCGATCTCGGCCTTGATCCCCTTCCCGGTGAGCAAGCAGTACACCCGGGCGGCCACGTCCTCCTCCGTTAAGTACGGGTTGCCACCGAAGGTTACCAGGACGTCGAGCCGCTCGACCGGGTCGTAGTGCAGAGGCCGGCTCGGGTTGACCTCCACCACCTCGATGCCCTTCCGGGCGAGGTAGTAGGGACCTAGACCGCGGCCCCGACCGATGTACACGACGCCGGCGACGCCGGCTTTCGCGAGCTCCCTGGCGCAGTACAGGCAGGGCCTGATGGTCACGAAGACCACGCCGTCGGACACGTCGTGGTTCCGGATGAGCTTCTTCTCCGCGTGCTCGCCGTCCGCCTCCTCGTAGGCCTTGACCTCCCCGTCCTTGATCAGGGCGGCCGTGACCGTCCTCGTGGGGATCTCTCGCAGCACCTTCTCAACGTCGATGGTCTCTCCCGCTAACGTTATCTTCACCGGGCCGCCTCCCCCGTCGGGGACTCCGATGCCGAAAGAGGAGCTGGTCAAGGATCACATGACGCTTGGCGTCGCGCAGGTGCTGATGACCGACACCGTTCGGGAGGCGCTGCGAGAGATGATCGACCTGGGTGTCCACGGCGTCGCGGTGGTCTCGGACTCGGGTGAGCTGGTCGGCGTGCTCGAGGAGGAGGACCTGATGAAGCTGATCCTGGAGCACTGGGGCGAGTGGGATCAGATCCTGGAGGTTCAAGTCGAGGAGGTCATGAACCCCGACCCGGCCGTCGTCGGTCCGGACGACCCGCTGGTTAAAGCGCTGGAGGTGATGCGAGAGCACGAGACCACGCGGGCGTTCGTCATCAGCTGCGAGGGGCGTCCGGTGGGCGTCATCAGCCTCACGGACGTGCTGGCTGCGATCACTTGATGTGGATCTCCGGCAGCACCCTCCGGGCGGCCAGCTCCGCCACCTCCCGGTAGGACTGGACTGGTACCGGCCGCTCGGCCTCGGGCTTCGTGCGAGACTTGATGTTGGCACATTCCACCTCAAGCCGCTGAACCTCGTTGAGCTCCGCGCCCATATCCCTCGCGATGTCCTCGATCTCCTGAACCAGCTCCTGGGGCTCCTCGCCGTACACCTCGATGACCTCCACTCCCGCGTCCTCCTCCACGCACTCGCGAACCCATCCCTCGCACTCCTCCTTGGTGACGAGCAGGATCAGGCTCTCCACGTCCAGCCGCTCGAGAGCCTCCAGCTGCGTCCAGAACAGGTAGTGCGAGCCGCTGTCATCCTTCCACAGCTTCCGCCTCGGGAGCTTCGCCCGGTACTTCAGGTACAGCAGGTGAGAGAAGTCGAACATCGGCAGGTCCAGCAGCGCGGACAGGTAGTACGAGTACAGGCTCCCGAGCACGTCGACGTGGGCCACGGCGATGTCGGAGCGCTCCCAGCCGCGCTGGGCGGTGATCCCGTCCAGTCCCCAGGCCATAACGCGCGGGAGGTACTTCCAGTTGACCCAGATCACGCTGACATCGCTCGGCACCTCCTCTATCGTGTACACCTCGTCGGCGTCCAGGGGGACGTCGTTCAGCTGGGTGACCTTCCGCCCGACCCGGAGGTACGGCAGCACGATCGCCTCGGACGACGTTCCCTCCCTGACCTCCGTTGGGTCCTCGGCGAGATTCCGCGCCGCGGTCACACTGGCGGTCTTGGCCAGCGCTAGGGAGACGAAAGCCCTCTTGAGCTCCGTCTTACCCAAAATGTACGAGATGCGAAGCGTCGAATACTCCAGCTCGAGCAGGGTGGCCGCGTCCACCTCGAAGATGGGGAGGACCGCGACCTCGGAGTGCCGGTTCTCGCTGGGAGAAACGGTGGGGGAGGACCGGGCGAGCCGCTCGCGGAACCGTCGCAGCGCCTCCATCAGCTTGCTTTCCAGCTCCTGATCCAGCTCCCAGTCCACGTGGATGCGGAGGATGGCGGGGCCCACGGCGCGCCTGGGTGAGATGCGAACGTTGGACGGGACGTCCAGGCGGACCTCAATGTCTTCGGTCTCGGACGATACGAGGAGGACCTCGCCCTCCCAGATGACGCGGCAGCCCTTCGGGACTTCTATCTCCGCGGGAACGGGAGCCTCCAGCAGGCTAGATAGGCTGTTTACGAACTCGAGAACGTCTCCCTCCACCTTCTCCAACAGGCCCTGATCGACCTCTTCGGCAGCCATAAGGGCCCGCCCGGCCCTGCCTACCCCTTGATCAGTTTAACAACTTCCCCGACACGCCTTCCAGTGTTCCTGGCCGTCTCAATACCTTCCTCGTCCTGCTTGACGTCACCAGGCTCCAGCCCGACCCCCGCGCCCCCGAAGTGCGCCGTCGGATCAGCGTCGCCGACGACGATCATTGCGTGGATCATGAAGAAGTTCTGGATGTCCCGGAGCGTGTGTTCCTGACCACCGTTTCGGGCTCCACCGACGGCGATGGCCCCGCCCACCTTGTCCTTCAGCTCCCAGTTGATACGCAGCGGCCGGGTACGGTCCATCAGCGCCTTCAGCTGGGCGCTGACGCCGCCGTAGTAGACGGGGGACCCGATGATCATGCCGTCGCACTCGCGCATCAGCTCGTACACGTCCTGCATGTCGTCATTGACGGCGCACTCACCGGTCTCCGTGCACTCGTCGCACGCCCGGCAGGGCGAGATGTCCAGGTCGCGCACGGAGAGGAACTCGGTCTCCTCACCAGACACCTCCTCGGCCGCCTCGAGCGCCACCTTGACCAGGTAGTCCGTGTTGCTCCCCTCACGCGGGCTGCCCGAGATGCCTAAAATCACCCTGATCCGCCCCCGCGGGGGGCTCGCGTTGAGGCGGGTTGTGGTCGTGTGGAACCCCGACGATCCGGCGTCTAAAAATATCGCGGAAAGCCTGCTGGCCGACGCTGAACGGACCGACGTGGAAGAGGTTCACAGTTACACGATAGAGACCTGGGAGGTGGAGGGGGTACGGATCCACACTGTCCAGTCGCTGGGCGACTTGATCGAGGAGGACGAGTGTCGAGAGCTGGCCCGCAAGTTCGACGCGATCATCTTCGCCTCGCGGCACGAGAGCGAGTCCGGGAGGCCCTGCCTCACCGTGCACGTCCCGGGTAACCCGACCCCCGAGGCCAAGTTCGGCGGCAAGCCGCTGGAGGTCTGCACGGCCGACCCCGCCGGGATGAAGGCCGCGCTCCTCGAGCTCAAGCGCCTTCGGGACAAGAAGGGTCTCGACTACGACGTGTGCTACGAGGCGACGCACCACGGGCCCGTGGACCCGGGCATCCCCTGCTTCTTCATCGAGATCGGGTCCGATGAGGAGCGGTGGACGGACCCGGACGCGGGCGAGATCTGCGCCCGAGCCATCCTCGCCGCGGTGGATCCACCGGACGTAACCCCAGTCATCGGATACGGGGGCGGCCACTACGCCCCCGCGCACACGGACGTGGCCCTGTCCGACGAGCGGATCGCCTACGGACACATCGTACCCGAGTACGCGGTCGACGGCGAGTACCTCCGCGACCAGTTCCGCGAGGTCCGCCGCAAGACCCCCAAGGCGAAGCGGGTCATCGTCGACCCCCGCGGCCTGGAGGGACGGTACCTCGAGATGATCGAGGACCTGGCACGGGACGAGGGGCTTCGCGTTCAGACGGTGGAGGAGGTGAAGCGTGGTTGACCGAACGGGTCCGGCGCGGGCATCGGTTGCGGGGTCGCCGGGGCCCGCTGCGGCGCATCGGGGCCATCGTCCGCGTGGCCAGCTACTCCCTAATCTTCACCGTGAGGGGGGCGAAGCCCGCGCCCCGGTTCGTTCTCCTGGACGGCGTTCGGTGCCCGAAGCTGTACGAAAGTCGGGAGCTGGACGTCGCGGTCTACGTCCTGGAGTTCCCCGAAATAGCCGAGCATGACGAGGTGAAGGAGCCCGAGCTGGGACGCGGTCGGCTGGAGGTGGATGAGCCCCGTGAGTGCCGGATCGAGTCCGTCGATCGGAACTACATCCGGGCCACCATCCCCTCGTACGTGCCCCGGCCCGGGGACGCGGGAGCGCCCATAACCCAGGACGGGTACGTGGTCGGCATGCTGGCCTCCTACTGGACCAACGACATGCTCGGGATGGGGCCCCGCATGGACGTAGCCCTCGAGCGCGTGGCGGATCACCTTCGCCGGACCCGGAGCTCAACCGCGTAGTGGTCCATGCCCGGTGAGTAGCTTTTCACTCGACGCACGTCCAGCACCTCCCCCTCGTAACCCTCCGGCAGGCTCTTCAGTACCCGGCGCGCGACCCTCTCCTCGGACCAGCGCTTAGGGAACGCCTCGTGAACGACCAGCCTTCCACCGTCCCTCACCGCGCCGCACGCGTACGGTAAGAAGTCCAGCGTCCCGTGCAGGTAGCCCATTATCACCACGTCCGCACCGTCCACGAACCGGGCGACCTCGCGGCAGTCCCCTAGGAAGGCGCGCACCCTGCCCTCCACCCGGTTCAGCTCCAGGTTCTCCAGCAGGTAGCGGTACGCGATCGGGTTGAGCTCGGCCGCGATCACCCGGGCCCCAGCCAGCGCCGCCGGGAGCGTGAAGTAGCCGATCCCCGCGAACATGTCGAAGACGAGCCGGGACGAGAGGTCCGACTCCAGCAGCCGCCGTCGCTCCTCGAAGTTTCCCCGCGCGAACATGACCCGGGTCGGGTCGAGCTTGAACTTGATCCCCAGCTCCCGGTGCACCGTCTCGGCGTCCTCGTCGCCCGCCACGACCTCCCCGACCGGCTCCCTGAAGGTTCCCCTCACCCGGCGGAGCGCGACCACCGACCGGGCTCCCGTCGCCTCCCGGAGCGCCTCCCCGATCTCCCTCCGGTACCTCCAGCACTCCTCCTCGTACAGCCTGATGACGACGACGTCGCCCAGCTGCTGCCATCGCCTCGGGACCTTCTCCACAACCTCCTCCGGCAGCCGCTCCCGCAGCGCCCGCTCGAACTCCTCCCGGGACAGCGACTATCCCCCCGACAGCCGGGCGGCTAACCTCAGCGCCCGGGCGTACCCGGCGGGCCGCTGCGCCCGAGAAGTGTCCACGAACACGATCCCCTCGGACAGCGCCGAGAGCACCGGCGCACCGTGGCTCTTGAGCCCCGCCACGAGTGACAGCGTTCGGAAGGCGAGGTTGCCCAGCACCCCGTTCACGAACAGGAGCACGTCCCTGTCCAGCGCCTCCTCCACCAGCACCCCCACGTGCTCCGCCCGCATCCCCCTCTCCCGCAGGAGCCGGGCCGTGAGCTCGCCCACGGCCAGCCACTCATCGACCGTCGGGTGACGCCCCACGTCCTCCAACCGGCCCGAGGACACGACCGCGACCTCAGGCTCCTCCACCCCGAGGCGCCGGCAAAAGTCAGCCGCGAGCTCTCCCAGCCTGACCAGCTCCTCGACCTCCCAGCCCTCGTCGATCCCCACCGGGGTCAGCAGGACGAGCCCCTCCTCCATCTCCAGTACCGTCGACCGGCCGGTGAGCTCGAGCCCCAGCTCGTCGACGAGCTTCTTGACGCACGCCGCCGACACCGCGCCCCGAACGGCCGCGTCCAGCTCCCCCGAGACCAGGTCTGAGACCAGCCGAGTCCCGGGATCCTCGCAGAGGACCGTCTCCGCGCTCACCTCAAGCTCCGAGTCGGTGTAGACCACGACGTCAACGTCCGCCCGTTCGACCGCCCGCACGACCCGCTCCAAACCACCTTTAACCCGGCGCGACGCGGCGATCCCCACCCGGGGCAACCGCGCGCCCCCTGGTGATGACAGATGGCCCTAGCTGACCGGGATGATGTGGCTCGGGCAAGCTGACTACAGACGCTCCCACCTGCGATCGAAGGCGTCCCACTGGTAATGGGCCCTCTCCCTCACCGCCCGCTTGATCACCGGCTCGACCCGCTCCCCCGACTCCGCGGCGGCGAGCGCCCCGTGCACGCTCCACCCGTCCCCCAGCAGCGAGCCGTCCGGCACGGGCGCCGCCCGGTAGCCGGAGGCCCACTCCCAGAGCCTCCTCAGCGGGCTGGCCCGGGGTGGGTCGGACGAGATCACCGCGGGGACCTCGCCCGAACAGGCCCGGGAGATCCCCAGGTCGACCGCCCTCACCACGATCTCCGGATCAACTTCCACCAGCGAGACCGACGCGAGCAGCCTCCTCCGGTACACCATGACCGCATGAGGTCGGAGGTCGATGGTCACCAATTTATGCTCCATGAACCGGTCGAGGAGCCGAGCCGCGATCCTCCTGGCTTCGCTCGGAGGATCCCCCATCACGGAGTCCTCCCAAGGCCCCGCCCTCCTCCGAAGGAGGATGCGAAACACCGGGGGGCCACCCCGAGGGGGCTGGGGAGTTGTCCCGAGTGGTCCTGGCGTACTCAGGGGGACTGGACACGTCCGTATGTATCGAGCTGCTTCGGGAGGAGTACGGTTACGATGAGGTGATCACGGTGACCGGCTACGTGGGCCAGCCCGAGGAGGAGGTGAAGGAGGCCGAGCGCAAGGCCCGGAAGCTGGCGGACGAGCACTACACGGTCGACTGCCTCGAAGAGTTCGTGACCGAGTACTGCTGGCGGGCCGTCAAGGCCAACGCGGAGTACGAGGGATACCCGCTGAGCACCGCCCTCGCCCGCCCGCTCCTGGCCAAGAAGGTCCTCGAGGTGGCGCGGGAGGTGGACGCGGACGCGATCGCGCACGGGTGCACGGGCAAGGGCAACGACCAGTACCGGTTCGAGGCGTACCTCCGGGCCCACGCGGGGGACGAGTTCGAGATCGTCGCGCCGGTCCGCGACCTCAACCTGACCCGCGAGGAGGAGATCGAGTACGCCAAGGAGCGCGGGATCCCGGTTCCAGTGGACGCCGACAGCCCGTACAGCATCGACGAGAACATCTGGGGTCGGTCCATCGAGGGCGGCGAGCTTGAGGACCCGACGCGGGAGCCGCCCGAGGAGGTCTTCGAGTGGACGTGCAGCCCGGAGGAGGCGCCCGACGAGCCGAAGGTCGTGGAGATCGAGTTCGAGGAGGGCGTCCCGGTCTCCGCGGACGGTCGGAGCGACCCGGTGAAGATCGTCCGGTACCTGAACAAGGTGGCCGGCGAGCACGGGGTGGGCCGGATCGACCTCATCGAGGACCGGGTGGTTGGACTAAAGTCCCGGGAGGTGTACGAGGCGCCCGCCGCCGTGACGCTCCTGGAGGCTCACCGGGCGCTCGAAGCCCTGACGCTGACCCGCCGTGAACTCTCGCTGAAGTCCGAGCTGGAGGGCCTGTGGTCGGAGCTCGTGTACCAGGGCCTCTGGTTCGACCCGCTGCGGGAGCACGTGGAGGCGTTCATCGATTCCACCCAGCGCTGCGTGACGGGCACGGTTCGGGTCAAGCTGCATAAGGGTCGAGCGCAGGTCGTTTCGCGGGAGTCGCCGCACTCCCTGTACGACGAGCGCCTGATCTCGTACGAGGAGAAGGAGTTCGACCAGCGCGTCGCGGAGGGCTCCGTGCGTCTTCACGGCCTGCAGGAGCGGCTAGCCCTAAGGCGGAGGTGACCGGAGAGCGTAGACGCGTAGAAAAGTTATAGCGAGGAGCCGGTCGACCTCGCCGGGGGCGGCCCGTTGCTCCCCGTCCTCGCACTTTTAATGGTAACCGCGCCGGCACCGGCGACTGCGGACGTGGTACTCCACGTTGTTCCCTACACGGACAGTAATGCCTGGTCAAAGGAACACGTGGCCAAGCTCGCGGAGTTCCTAACCTGGTGCCGGGAGCACAACGTCAAGCTGGCGGCGTTCTACTTCCCCGTCAGCGAGCAGAGCGCGGCCGGGGTCAGCGACGTGCTGAAACGGTTCGTGGACGACGGGACGATCACGGTCATCGGACCGCAGACGGTCTCCCACGCGCTGGGCGGGCTGCCCTACTCCATCCAGTACTGGGAGATCGACCGCAGCCTGAAGTACACGCAAAACCGGTTCGGCACCGCGGACCGCGTCCTGCACGTGCCGTACTGGGTCCTTGACGAGAACACCCTGCGCGCGTGCCTGAAGTGCGGCGTTCACATCCTTGTCAGCGGTACTGGGCCCGACGTGGACGCCGACTTCTGCAGGGAGAAGTATCCGGGGTTGCTCCAAGTGAACCCGGCCGGTCGCCACATGCTTGTCGGAGTCTGGCGCACGGGTAACTCCATCGTCTACAACCTGCCGGCCATGTCGTTCGTGCGCGACTTCGGCGGAAGGGCCGATAAGGCTCTCTCGGAAATCAAGGAGGGCCTCCGAGGGCTCATCCAGCACGGGATCGTCAAGGACGGGGACAAGCTGGTCCTATGGCTCCTGCTGGAACCGTGGCAAATGGACGGCGCAACCCTGCGGGAGTTTGAGGCCCTTATCGAGCGGATCAGCGAGGGGATCACGCTGACCGTCAACGGCGTGACCGCACGGATCGTGCTCGGCGACCCGCGGCGGGTAATCGAGAACCTCGAGTCCTTCAAGACCGTCGAGCTGCCCTCCCCCGACTACATCAAGATCCTGAAGTACGAGGGCTACACGCCCGTGGACGAGCTGCAGGTGGACCCGGAGATCAAGCTCCTTTACAGCACGTACATCGACATCCTGCGGAGCATCGACCGGAAGCTGCTGGCGATCATCGAGAGCGGGCGCATGGACGGTGAGCTCGAGCGCGCCCTCGACGAGGTGGCCCAGCTCGCGTGGAACGACGCCGCGCTCTGTGCCGCCGTGGAGCAGTGGGAGGATGAGGAGCTGGTGAAGGCGCACCTGAAGCGGCTGCTAGCCAAGACGCAGGAGCTGGCCTACCTGGTCAACGCGAAGTACAACGAGCTGCGGAGGGAGCGGAGTCGGTCGGTGCGAGAGCACGCCACCCGGACGCAGGAGGGCCAGGCGCGGCAGCCCACCCAGCCACCGCAGGCGTCGACACCGTCCCAAGCCAAGCCGGGACGATCGCAGCCTTCGACCGAGTCTCAGGCCCAGCGGCAGCCGCAGCGATCCACCGGGGAATCAGGTCGGCAGGGTGGTAAGAAGCGGGTCGAAAGGGGCGGCGAAGTCACCGGGCAGCGGTCCGGTCAGACGGTGAGTACGGTGAGTCGGCCGCAGCGGAGGGTGCGCAGGCTCCCGGTGGCCGCGGTGACGCTCCCGGTGGCGCTCGCGCTCATCCGTCTCCTCAGGCGCGCCGCCTGAGACTCTCCCAGTACTCCGAGAGCTGCCGTGCCACCTCCTTGACCCTCTTGGGACCCTCCGGGTTCTCGTCCGGGACGCCCGCCGGCTCCTTCAGGTCCGTCGGCAGCCCCGCCAGCCCGCAGATGACGGCCATGTTGGTGTACGGGAGCCCGTCCTCCACGGAGTAGCCCCCCTCCAGCACCGCCACGGGGCCCAGGGCGTCCACGTCCTCGGCCAGCTCCACGGCCCTCCGCATCATCCACTCGTAACCCCGGGCGGTCACCGCCAGGTTCGTGATCGGGTCGGTGAAGTGGCAGTCCTGGCCCGCGGAGATCAGGATCAGATCCGGATCGTACTCGCGCACGACCGGGTCGATGATCTCCCTGAAGGCCCGCCGGTACGTCTCGTCCCCCGACCCCGGCGGGACGGGGATGTTCACGGTGTAGCCTTCCCCGTCCCCCTCGCCCACCTCGTGGGGGAACCCGGTGCCGGGGTACAGCGTCCTCCCGTCCTGGTGGATCGAGACGTAGAGCACGTCGTCCCGGTCGTAGAAGATCTCCTGCGTCCCGTCGCCGTGGTGCGCGTCCCAGTCCAAGATCGCGACCCGCTCCACGTCGAGCTCCTGGATCGCGTACTCGGTGGCGATTGCGGCGTTGTTGAAGTAGCAGAACCCGGCGGCCTTGGCGCGACCCGCGTGGTGCCCGGGCGGCCTAACCATGGCGAAGGCCACGTCGTACTCGCCCTTCACCACCAGCTCCACGGCCAGGATGGACCCGCCCGCCGCCAGCAGGGCCTGCTCGTAGGTGCGCTCGGTGACGGCCGTGTCGGCGTCTATGACCCCACCACCCTGCTCGCTCATCCGCCGAATCAGCTCCACGTGATCGGGGTCGTGGACCAGCTCAATGTCCTCCCGATCGGCCGGCTCCGGCTCGACCAAGTCCACCCCCTCGACCTCGAGCACCCCTTCCTCGCGCAGCCTGTCCAGGGTGTAAGACAGGCGCTCCCGCCGCTCCGGGTGCGTGGGGTGCTGCTCGTGCTCCAGGTACTCGTCGTCGTAGATCAGCGCCAGCCGCCGCTCCGCCCTCCACAAGCTCATCACCCCCCCGGATGACGAGAGGGCGGGGGTGACCGGGCCCGGGATGATCGAGGAGACCGCTGCCGAGGGGGCGGACCCTTGCGGGTCACGGAGCTGAAGGGGTTAACCATCTCCTGGGATGCGAGGCCGCTCGCCCCCGACTCCGTGTACGGGGAGGATTACCGGAGGATCTACGAGAACGTCTCCTCCGTGCTCGAGGCGGTCTCCGAGGCGTTCGGTGAGCCCGAGGGCGACCTGGCGATCGGCTTCAGCGGGGGCAAGGACAGCTTCACCTGCGCGCTCGCCCTCAAGCCCTTCCTCGAGGAGTGGGACGTGGAGGCGCGGCTCGTGACCGTCGACGTGCGCGTCCGCGGGGTGGAGATCTGGCGCCCGTACCGGCGGGACCTGAAGCGGATGGCCGAGGAGTTGGGCTACGAGCTAAGGTTCGTGCGGCCGTCCGAGGACGTGGAGGACCTGGCGGAGGAGATGAACAAGCCGCCGTGTAAGGTCTGCTCCGCCCTGCGCCGCCGAGAGCTCGCGGAGCGGTACGACTGGGTCGTGTACGGGCACACGGCCGAGGACGCGCTGGAGACGCTGCTGATGAGCGCGAACAGGCCCCGGGAGGCGGGCACGTTCCCGCCCGCGGAGTACCTGGAGGAGGACGACGCCTACCTCCTCCGACCCCTGTACGTGGTCAGCGAGCTCCGCACGGCCCGGGTCTACCGGGAGGTCCGCGAACGACTCGGACTGCCTCGGGTCGAGCCGGAGTGCCCGCACGCGAAGCGGTACCAGGACACCGACTCGCCGCGACGCGTCGCCGCGGAGGCGGTGGAGGGGATCCGCAGGCTGGCCCGCGTCCGTGACGAGCTCGCCGTGGAGAACGTGGCCCGGGGACTGGCTCGGATGGCCCTGGCCGACGTGACGTGCGGGCGGGAGCGGTTCCCAACGCTGCTCTGACGCCTCGGCCCGGCAATCGTTATGATCCTCATAACGATTCACGGTGGAGCCGCGGCCGGGATTTGAACCCGGGACCACGGCCTTACCAAGGCCGCGCTCTAACCAGGCTGAGCTGCCGCGGCGCGGTCCGAGGACGACCCCGCCCTCACGTTTAAAAACGTTGCGTGCTCATCGGTGGACGAGCGCCAGGATCTGAACGGCGCAGAGCGGCACGGTCAGCGCGGCGAGTCCCAGGGCTGAAAGCGAGTGGAGGGACGGGTACCTTAGCCCGCGCAGGACCTTGGAGCCGTCGAGCGGCGGGATCGGGATCAGGTTGGCCAGCTGCAGGATCGCGTTCCAGGCGGCTCCGTGCGGGACTATCGGTAGGAGGAGCAGGCCCGCGAGCGCCCCGCTGAACGGTCCGGCCGCCGCGATGAGCGCCTCGGAGTCGGGCGTGGTCGGCAGGTGCTCGACGAACGCTCCCCCTAGGGGCAAGAAGACGGGGGCGGACGCCGGAACGCCGAGCAGTCGGCAGGCGACGTAATGACCCAGCTCGTGGAAGAAGATCCCGACCACCACGGCCAGCCCGACGGTTCCCCAGATCCCCCAGTGTAGGGCGGCGCTGATCCCCAGCGTTTTGAGCGTCTTGCCCCATCCCCAACCCATTTTGCCCATCTTGAGGATGGGACCCGCGAGCCTCGCGATCCCGGGCATCGCGATCACCCGAAGGGGGTGACGACGTTGTCCGAGGCCGAGGCCTTCGAGAGGGCCTGCCGCGAGCTGATCGAAAAAATGCTCTCCGGGGAGATCAAGACGAAGGAGGAGCTGCAGGACGCGAAGCGTGAGGTCTGCCGGAAGTACAAGCTGTCGAAGTTCCCGACGGACGCGGACGTGCTGGAGCACGCGACGCCCGAGGAGCGGGAGAAGCTCCGCGAGATCGTGGTGAAGAAGCCCGTGCGGTCGATCTCGGGCGTGGCCGTGGTCGCCGTGATGGCCAAGCCGTACCCCTGCCCGCACGGGCGCTGCGCGTACTGTCCGGGCGGTCCCGAGCAGGGCGTCCCGCAGAGCTACACGGGCAAGGAGCCGGCCGGTCGACGGGCTAAGGAGCATGACTTCCACCCGCGCAAGCAGGTGGAGGCCCGGCTGCGTCAGCTCGAGGTCTCGGGCCACCCAACGGACAAGGTCGAGCTGATCATCATGGGCGGCACGTTCCCGGCCATGCCCCTCTGCTACCAGGAGTGGTTCGTGCGGGAGTGCCTCAACGCGCTGACGGGCAAGGACGCGCTCACGATCGAGGAGGCGCAGAAGTACGCGGAGACGTCCGAGCGCCGGCCCGTGGGGATCACGTTCGAGACGCGGCCGGACTACTGCAAGGAGGAGCACGTGGACCGGATGCTCAAGCTGGGCGCCACGCGCGTCGAGGTAGGTGTTCAGACGATCTACGATTTCATCCTCAAGCGCGTCGAGCGGGGTCACACGGTCAAGGATACGGTGGAGGCTACCCGGATCCTGAAGGACGCTGGTCTCAAGGTGTGTTACCACGTGATGCCCGGCCTGCCGGGCTCGAACCCCGAGCGGGACCTCCGAATGTTCAAGCGGCTGTTCAAGGACCCGAGGTTCAAGCCGGACATGCTGAAGATCTACCCGTGCATGGTCTTCGAGGACACGCCGCTTTACGACATGTGGAAGGAGGGCGAGTACGAACCGTACGACGAGGAGACGGCCGTGAAGGTGATCGCGGAGGCCAAGCGCCGGTACATCCCGGAGTACTGCCGGATCATGCGCGTGCAGCGGGACATCCCGGCGCACCTGGCCGCGGCCGGGATCCGGAAGACGAACCTGCGGCAGCTCGTCCATGAGTACATGGAGGAGCGCGGCTGGGAGTGCCGGTGCATCAGGTGCCGGGAGGCCGGTCACCGGATGCGCGAGGGGGTCGAGGTCGATCCGGAGCGAGCCGAGCTGCGCATCATCAAGGAGCGGACGTGGCGGGGCGGCGTCGACTACTTCCTGGCCTACGAGGACCCGGAGGCGGACGCGATCCTCGGCTACCTGCGCCTGCGGAAGCCCACGGAGTACGCGCACCGTCCCGAGATCGACCCGGAGACCGCCATCGTGCGCGAGCTGAAGGTCGTGGGCCCGACGGTCCCGATCGGCGAGCGGGACTCGGAGGCGGTGCAGCACCGCGGGCTCGGAGAGCGGCTGATGAAGAAGGCTGAGGAGCTGGCAGAGAGCGAGCTGGACGCGGAGAAGATCATCGTGATCAGCGCCATCGGCACCAGGGAGTACTACCGACGGCTGGGCTACGAGCGCGTGGGCCCGTACATGGGCAAGGAGCTCGGCTAGCCTGGGACCAGGATCACCGGCACATCCCGCACGCACTCCTCGATCCCACGCCTGAAGGTGATCTTCTCGAACCCCGGCACGTTGCCCACACCGACGACCACCGCGTCGGCACCGACCTCCTTCGCGTACTCCATCACCGCCTCGGGCCCGTCACCCTCCACCACCTCGAACTTGGCACCGTACTCCTCCCTCACCACCTTCTCCACGAGGCTCGCCTCCTGCCGCATGAACTCGCGCAGCGCCCGCGCCATGTCCTCGTTCAAGCCCTTGAACGACCTGGAGTCGATCAGGTACACCGCGATCACGTCGTCCGCCCGCTCCCGGGCGTACTCGAGCGCCCGGAGCGAGGGGTCCGACCCGTCCACTAGGACCACGTAGCGCGCCATCAGCCGGCGTCCCCCAGCAGCACCTCGATCTCGGCCAGCTTGATCACCTGGAGCAGGTGGGCGGCCACCCGGTCCACCCCCTCGCCCGCCACCCGCCCCAGGGCCGGGACCCCCTTTAGCCCCACGGCTCTCAGCCGCTCCCCCTCCCTGAGCACCGGGAGGTCAAAAAATCGAGCCGGCACCACGGTTACGGCCCGCAGGGCGTCGGCGGGCTTCATCCCCAGCCTGAGCCACGCGTAGCGGGCCTCCTCCCAGACGTCCGGCTCCAGGCACATCGCGTTGTCGGTCCCGAGGGCGATCCGAAGTCCCCTCAACCGGTCGTAGTCCGGCACCCCGAGGTCAAAGTACTCGTTCGAGCGCGGGCAAAGAACCACGAGCGGGTTCAGGTCCCGCAGGAGCTCCTCGTCCCGCTCCGTCAGGATCACGCAGTGGACAACGCCCTCCGGCTCCAGCAACTCCACCGCCCGCTCCAGCTCCGTCACCCCGTACCTCCGGACGCACTCCCGGACCGACCGCCAGCTTTCATTAACGTGGACAAACACCCGGAGCCCGGAGTCCCGGATGGCCTCCAGGACCTCCTCCGGCAGATGGACGTCCGGCACGCCCACGAACTCCGTGAAGTCTCGCAGCCGGCGCAGGTCTTCCTCCACCAGGTTCGGGTCCGAGAGATCCCTCGGTCTACCCATGGGCACGTACTCTGGAAAGCCGACCCGGTCCGCCGCGCCCACGCCCAGCTCGACACCCTCCGGACCACCCTCCCGAAAGTCCGCCACGCCGGGGCAGCCAAGGTGCAGTGAAGTCTCGAGGAACTCCCTGATCGCGGCTTCGAGCTCCCCTTCGCCCGCCTCGCGAAGTAGCCGGTGCTTCAGCCCGTCCCGGGGCGCCACCACGCGCTCCAGGGGCATCCCGAGGCCCGCGTGCCGGAAGGCCCAGTCCGCCGCGTGAACGTGAGCGTTGAACGGGGCGGGGAGGAGGACGTCGTAGCGGCGTGCGCCACGCTCGCGCCCCTCCTCCACCCGACGCACCACGCCGTTCCGAACCTCAACGGTCACCGGCGAGTAGGGCTCCAGGTCCTCTCCCAGCAGCCCGAGGTCCGCGGTGATCACGCCGTCACTCACTCGCCGCACTGGCACGGCTTCTGCCCGCACTTAGGGCACTTCCCCGGGTACTTCTCCCTCAGCAGCTCCTCCACATCCACGCCGACCACGTTGGCCAGGGAGAACGCCCAGGCGATGACGTCGGCCAACTCCTCCCGAATGCTCTCCTCGTCGCCCCTGCGCACGGCCTCGGCCAGCTCTCCGACCTCCTCGACCAGCCAGAGCAGGGTCCCCTCCGGCCCCCGCTCCCGATCCTTTTCGCCGTAAATCTCGTCCATCAGCCGCTGGAACTCGGAGATCCTCATGCCTTCTTCACCCGCCCGTACCCGCCGCCTCCGGCCGTTTTCACGATGAGCATGTCGCCGGGCTCCAGCACGGTCGAGTCCTTGGGCCCGAGCCGCTCGACCGAGCCGTCCGAGCGCTCCACCAAGTACTCAGCGGGCTTGCCCGGTTCCCCACCCGCGGCCCCGCGGGGCCCCTTCTCAACCCTGTCACCGAGCACCGTCACCCGGCACCGCTTCAGCGCCAGGTAGCGCCGGACGATCCCGTCACCACCCCGGCGCCGGCCGGCGCCCCCGCTCCCGCGGCGCACGGTGTATTCCATGATCCTGATCGGATACTCCCGCTCCACGTGCTCGACGGGCGTGTTGGCCGTGTTGGTCATGTACACGTGCACGGCGCTCTCCCCGTCCCGCTCCGGAGAGGCGCCGGCCCCGCCCCCGATCGTCTCGTAATAAGCAAAGTCCGGGCCGCCGATCGCCACGTTGTTCATCGACCCGTGCGAGTGGGCAGGGAGGTCCGGGACGGCCCGCCTCAGCGCGTCCAGCACCGCGTCCACGATGCGCTGAGACGTCTCCACGTTACCCGCGCAGACGGGGGCCGGAGGGCGCGGGTTGACCACGGTCCCCTCCGGAGCCTTGACGTGGATGGGCCGGTACGCGCCCTCCGACGCGGGTGTCTCCGGGTCAAGCACCGCTTTGAGCACGAAGAACACCGCCGAGTGGGTCACCGGCAGCGGGGCGTTAACGGGCCCGTCCGCCTGCTCGCTCGTCCCGGAGAAGTCCACGGTGATCTCGTCGCCCTCGACGGTGACGGTCACCTGGATCCAGATCTCGTCCTCCGACACCCCGTCTCCCTCCAGCCGGTCCCCGCCCCGATACTTGCCGTCCGGTAGCCCCTCAATGGCCCGCCTCATGCGCCGCTCAGCGTACTCCTTCGCCCACTCGCAGGCCTCGCGGAACGCCTCAAGCCCGTGCTCCTCGATCAGCTCCTCAACCCGCTCGCACCCACGGAACGCGGCGGAGAGCTGCGCCATCAGGTCGTACCGACGCTCCCGACCCCCGCGAGAGTTGGCCTCGACCAGCCGGAGGATCTCCTCCCGGGGCTCCCCGCCCTCGGCCACCCGGACCGGTGGAATTCGCAACCCCTCCGAGTACACGTCCTCCGCATCGTGCGGCATGCTTCCCGGGACCTTCCCACCCACGTCGGCGTGGTGCGCCCGGACGGCCGTGAACCCAACCAGCTCGTCCTCGTGGAAGATCGGGGCGATGACGGTGAGGTCGGGCAGGTGCGTGCCGCCGCGATACGGGTCGTTCAGGAGGAACGCGTCCCCGGGCTCCATTTCACCCCGGTCGAACTCCTCTAGCACCGCCCGGACGGCCCAGCGCATGGAGCCCAGGTGCACCGGGATGTGCTCCGCCTGGGCGACGAGCTCACCGGACGCGTCGTACACGGCGCAGGAGAAGTCCTCCCGCTCCCGAATGTTGGGAGAGAACGCGCTCCGCTTCAGGTGCGCCCCCATCTCCTCGCACACGTAGATCAGACCCTGTCGAACCACCTCACGCTTCAACCCTCCTCCCCCAGCACCGAGGATACTCCGCGGAGGAACGCCCGGCGCACGCGCTCGTAGGCGTTCACCACGCCGGGCCCAACGTGCAGCAGGACGTCCCCCTCCCGGGAGCGCTCGGCGATCTCCCGGGCCGCCTCCTCGACGGACCTCACCGCGATCCCCTCGCAGCCGGACTCCTCCGCCCCCTCTACCACCTCCCGGGCCGCGTCCATGTCGAGCCGCTCCAGCGTCTCGTTGTAGCCGCTCGCCGCTACGAAGTCCGCGTACTCACCCACGATCCGTCCGAACTCCAGCTTATCCCGCTCGGTCACCGTGTCCGGGTTGTCCACGCTCACGAGGAGGCGACCGCCGCGCTCCTCCGCCAGCTCTCGGAACGGGGGCAGGCTGGCCTCCAGCCCCTCAGGATTGTGGGCGGCATCGATGTACGCGGCCCGGCCCGAGAAGTCACCCAGCGACTCCATCCGGCCGGGTACACCGTCGAACGTCGCGAGCCCTTCCTCCACACCCTCCGGGTCCGCGCCGAACTCCAGGCAGGCCGCGACGGCCCCGGTGCAGTTCTCGACGTAGTACCCCAGCAGCCGGAACTCCGCCTCCACCCGGTGCTCCGGCCCCTCCACCACGAGGCGCGAGTCCTCGCGGCGCCCGAGGTAGTCGGCCTCCCCGGTCCGGACGGAGTACCACACGGCCTCGTCCAGGCGCTCACGCAGCTCCCGGCAGTCGTACCCAGCCACGAGCGTCTCGCTCATGTCCACGATCGTGAGCTTCCGCCGGACGTAGCGCTCGAACGAGCCCCCGAACTCGTCCAGGTGCTCGGGAGAGACGTTGGTCAGCACACCCACGTCGAGCCGGATGCCCGACGCGAGCCGGATCGTCCCGTGCGGCAGCTCCACGACCGCGAGGTCGTGGCCCTCGATCTCCCCGGTCACGACCCCCTCCACGATGGCCTCGATCACCAGGTGCCGGTCCAGGGAGGAGCACCGCCAGACGTCGTACCCGCACGCCTCCAGCAGGTGCGCGATCGCCCAGGTCGTGGTCGTCTTCCCGTTCGTGCCCGTTACCCCGATGGCCGGGACCGGAAAGAGGTCGCCCAGTATCTCCGCCACGTCCCGGACCGTAACGCGCTCGGGCACCCGCTCCGCGAGCCTCCTCCCCTCCGCATCCTCCGGGATCGCGGGCGAGACGAAGGCCGCGTCCGCGGACTCGAACAGCTCCGGGTCGTGCCCGCCCAGAACCACCTCCACGCCCTCGCGCTCCAGCGTCTCGAGGTACTCGCGCTCCTCGGAGGTGAACTCGTCCTCCTCCTTGACGTCGTTGAGCACGACCTCGTACCCGACGTGGTTCAGCAGCCGGGCGACGGAGCGTCCCGCGCTCCCCGCGCCGACAACTATAACCCGAGTCAAACCCCGGCCCCCTCGGGCGGGGAGGTGCCTTGACCGCCGAGACCCGCCGCCTCACCTTAAACGCTGCCGCCGGGCCCGTGGAAGGCTACCTCTGCCGCGTTCACGCCTCGGACGGGAACTACGGCACCGGGTTCGGGTACGACCCCACCACCGCGCATGAGATGGCCATTCTGGACGCCGAGGCCCGCTCCGAGGGCCTCCCCCTCGTCGAGGTGCTCGGGGGCGAGGCGGGCACCGTTCAGTCCGCCTTCCGGGTCCACGACCGGAGCAAGCACGGGGGGCTCCGGGAGGCGCGCGGGGTGCTCTCCGAGGGTTACACGATGATCCGCGTCCCCGCCGAGTCCGCCGGGATCGCCTCGATCTCCTCGCTGGACTTCGAGACCATCCTCCTGGACTTCGACGAGCGGCCCAGCGAGCGCGCCCTCGAGGAGGTTCGCATGGTCACGGACGCCGAGATCGTCGTGATCGCGCCCCGAGAGTTCGATGCGGACGTTCCGGTGTACGTGAAGGTGACCTCGGAGGAGGAGCTGCACGCGCTGGAGGAGGCCGACGGCGTCGCCCTCAGCGTCCAGCGCGTCGGCTTCCTGGACACCGTGATCCTGGGCAGGAAGGCCCGCGAGCAGGGGCTGGACGTCGCCATCCTGACCGAGGTGGAGAGCGCGATCTCCGTGAAGGCGGCCGCCCACATCGCCGGGGCGCTGGGGGCCGAGATCTGCGACCTGTCCGGCCACCTGCCGCTGTACGAGGACCTAGAGTCGCTCGGGTACGCCCCGGAGATCGAGCTGACCGGACCGGGGCGCGAGGTCCGGGTGCACCACGACCCGTACGAGCTCGCGGAGGCCCCCTAACGCCCCGGCCAGTTCGTTATCAACCCCGTAACGATTGCGCGGGGGCGGGTGGGGGGCGTTACCGCCGCCGGAGGGCCGGGAGCAGCACCGCGACCAGCGCCAGCGCTGGGAACACCGGCGCCCGCTTCCTCGCCGCGAGCCCCTTCAGCGTCTCGTACTCGTGCACCCACTCCGGCAGCTTCAGCGACAAATAGTTCGCGATCACCCGGGCCACCTTCTCGACCGCCCCGGGCGCGTCCAGCAGGCCCCGCCGGACGTAGATGACGTACATGTCACCCGGCGTGTCCAGCTTGTCCGCCGGCAGCCGGTAGATCCGGGTGTTGATGTACACGACCTTTCGGTGCTCCTTGCCGTCCTGCACGTACGTGTACTTCTCCACCGCCGCCTTCGTCTCCGCGACGAGCTCCCCGGCGAAGTGCCTCAGAATGGCCTCCGGGAAGTCGTACACGTCGGGCTCGCTGCCCTCGGGCCCCTTCTCCGGGTTACCCTCGAACAGCTTCCGGTCCGTGATCCCCGTCACCGTCAGATAGGGGAACGCGATGACGTACCGGACGCCCTGGCTGTACAGGTCCTGCATCAGCTTCTTGAACTGCTCGTATCGGATCTCCCAGCGCGACCTCTCCCACTTCTCCGGCCCGATCTCCGGGTTCTGGAAGGCGAAGTAGTATGCCTTACCGTGCCTGATGAACGGATTCTTCAGCGCCCAGTCCACCTCGCCCACCGGGATCTTCACGCCCAGCAGTTCACCGAGCCGCTCCGCCACGCCCCGGAGCGCGTACATGATGTTCGCCTTGTAATCGTCCCAGAACCCGATCCTCAGCGTGCCGAACGCGATCTCCAGCAGGCCCACCTCCTCCCTGTGCTGCCTCAGGAAGTCCAGCAGGTTCGAGCAACCCTTGAACGGGTCGCCCGGCTCGCCCCGCTGGTTGGGTCCTACCAGCGGCTTCTGCAGCTCGACCTTGACGTTCTCGAACAGCAGCTCCGGCACGATCCCCAGGCCGTCCTGCCGGTCCCAGGACGTGATACCGAACTGCTCGTACACGAATGCGTACTGCGGCACCTTCTCCTCCTCCACCAGGACCTTCTCGATCAGCTCCGGGATCTCGATGCCCTGGTGACCACCGCCCCGGTCCAGGAACGCCGGAAGGATCACGACCAGTCCCTTCCTACCGCGGTCCGTGAACCTAGCGGCCTGGCGCAGGGCGTACCCCATCTCCGTCTCCAACGACTCCTCCTCCATCGTCACCGTCTCCTGATGGATCACGTACGTCTTACCGCCCTCCAGCGAGACCCTGGTTACGCCCTCCGTCTCGAACTCGCCCGGGTACACTCGGATCTCGTAGGCCTCACCGAGCGTCACCGACAGGTGCTCCTGCACCTTCTCCGGCAGCTCGTGCGCTTTGTACACCCAGTGCGGGTCGTAGCTACCGTGGTACGGCAGCACCACCGCGATCCGTAGCTTCTCCTCGTCCGCCAGCGCCGGGCCCGACAGCGCCAACAGGGCCGCGAGCAGCGCGATCACGCTCCTCATCGTACGACCCCCACGGTCGGCCCTTCAGAAGCTAATAAAAGGTTTAGCATTGGTTCACCGCGGTGAACTAACGTCAACGCCATTTTAGCAACACTAAAGAAAATCTGAGTAAGTTGGGAAGAAGCAGCGGGCCCGGCCGGCGCCGGCATCACCGACGCCGGAGCCGCGCCAGCGCCAGCCCCGCCACCGTCAGAACGGGCAGCACCGGGACGATCCCTCTCTTCTTGGGCCTGGGTACGTAGTCCCAGACGTTCCTGGTGAGGCGCTCCAGGAACACCTCCGGGTGGGAGAACGCCACCGCGCAGAGGGTGGCGGCCCGCTGCGACGAGGCGGTGACGCTCATGAAGTGCTCCCGGTTGGGATACGGGAACGCGGCCAGGTCATCGTACTGCACGCACTCCCGGTACAGCCACTCCTGCTCGGTTTCCAGCGTCGCCCCGAGCCGGTTCAGCTCGCTGATAGCCTCCTGGCCCAGCCCCAGCCGGTTGGCCAGGGCCAGCGACGTCAGCACGAGCGCCGTGTGCACGACGTAGGGGCCTCGCCCCTTCAGCCTGGTGCTGGTGTAGGCCCACCCGACCGCCTTCTTCCCGTCCACCTGCACGACCGAGGCATCGCTGTACTTGGCCGCCCAGTCCACGATCGCCTTCAGCGCACGGTTGATGCAGTCCGCCAGCCGGCGCTTGTCCAGTCCCACCTCGTCCGCGACCATGTACGCGTAGAGCAGTCCCATCGCGATCTGGGCCTCGGAGGGTGGGGCGTACTCGGATCCCATGATCGCCGCGGCCGTCATCTTCCACAGTCCTGCGTGCTCTCCGGAGGTCTCCTGGTGCCTCTCCAGCCACTCCACCGCCCTCCGGATGGCCTCCTTGAGCTGCTCCACCGTCCGGTCACTCAGCCCGATCAGGTCCCGGTACAGGTACGCCTCGCACAGGGCCCTCAGCGCCCAACCGGTGTACAGCGGGTCCGGCGTCTTCGACCACGATCGGTTCGCACTGAACCCACCGTCCTCCAGCTGCTGGTCGAGGAGGAATCGCACGGCGGCCTGCGTGCACTTGGCCACGTCGTACCGTGATGGGCCGAGCGAGACGGTGCGGATGTTCAGCCTTAGCGCCGGGATCAGCACCTCCGACAGTATCTGGGCCGTCCGGAGCACGTGTCCCCGACCTCCCGGGAACCTCACCTTACCCTCCGTGAGCACCACCTTCCAGCCCCAGCCACCGTCCGGCTGCTGCAGCGACAGCAGCTTGGCCAGCGCGGTGGTGACCGCGGTTGCCATCCTGGACCGGTACGGCTCCGGCCACCGCTTGACGTTCACCTCACCGCTGAGCAGGGCCGCGTAGATCGAGCTGAGCGCGGAGTACGTGCCGTAGATCACCTCACCCGACGTCTCCCACCGCGCGCGCCCGTACTTGCCCGTCCAGTAAACGCAGTCCTTCGACGCGTGCAGTCGGATGTGGCCCGGGAGCAGGTAGTGCCTCGGGTCCTGCCTCGACTTCGCCTGCTGGGCCAGCTTCTCGGCCTCGTCCAGGGCCACCCAGTAGCGCGCGGCCTTGTCGATCACCGGGCCCCAGTCGACCGACGCCGACGCCGGCCACAGCAGGCAGCACACCAGCACCGGCACGGCGACCGCCGACCACCTCACGGCCTCGCTCAACCCCCTGCAAACAATATTTAGACCGCGTTGAGTTCCGCCCGGGGCGATCGGTAAACTTGGCTGTAAAAGAGTTACGTTCGACTTTACCTCTCGCGGCGTTGGTGACGGCGCTCGCGGTCCTGGTCGGGGCCGCGGACGCCGCCCGGGTGCACGTGGTGCTGTTCACGAACGCGCCTCTTCCGGGGCTGAAGGAGGCGGAGCGCCAGGCCCACGCGTTCGTCAGCGTCTACCCGATCCCGAGGCAGCCCGAGGACGCTTCGAGGATGCCCTGGGATCGGATCGTCCGGGACGTTTCCTCCGCCGATGTCGTGGTGATCGACGCGATGGGTGGCCTCCCTTCGGTCCTGATTCACGAGCTCTCGGCCCGGATGGGCGCCCGGACGAGCGACCCCTCAGCGCTCGTGCGGTCGATCGCGCGCCGCGTTCCGGTGGTCATGCTGGTCGCGTCCAAGCCCGAGCGCTCCGTCGTTGAGATCCGAGGCGGCAGGCTGGCGAGCGTGGCGAGGGCCGGGACCGGCGTCCCGGAGGCGGTGGCCGCTCACGTCTGGCTGTGCCTGCACTCCGGCGACCCGGCGGCGCTGCTCACCTTCCTGGTCTGGGTGGCGGACCCCAGCTACCCGACCGATCGCGTGGTACCGCCCCGGCGTCTGGGCCGGGTGATGCTCTCGGTCTACGTGCCAGGGTCGGGGTACAGGTCGCTGGCGATTCGAGTGGATCCGCAGCGGTTCCACCGGTGGCTGCGAGAGCTGGAGCGCGGCGGCAAGGGCCTCCTGGTCTACGACGTGCGGCTAGCGCGCGAGCTTCCGGGTTGGGTCGTGGACGCGCTCGACTCGGCGGTGCCGCGGATGAGAGACCTGCTGGGTGGGCTTCCGGACGACCTCGTGGTGGTCTTCACGCACGGAGTTTACGCGCTGACCCGAGTCCGCGCGGTGGTGGAGGAGCTCACCGACCGGCTGGATCGGGCGGCGAGGCGGTACGGGGTCAGGGCGGTCGCCGTCTTCTGCGGACTCGGGGTCGTGACGCCGGCTCAGGTCCTGGACGAGCTGCGCGAGCTGGGCAAGCGCGTGGAGGTAGTGGTCAGCGCCCGGGCCTTCACGCTCAACTTCCCCAGGCCGGCGGAGTACGTGCTGTCCCGGCTGGACGTTCCGCTGGTGCAGATCGTCTTCCCGTTCTCGAGCGATGAGAGGATGGCGGTCGGCAGGTACGTGAGCGAGCGGTCCGGCCCGCTGCTGGAGTGGACGTACCAGGTCCAGCTGGGCTCGGAGCGCGAGGGCGGGTTCTGGTTCCGCGTCCTGTGGCTGAACGCGCCCGAGGGGCCGAGGCTTCTCCCGGGTGCGCCGGACGACCTGGCGGGCCTGGTCGAGCGGCTGCTCAGGCTGAGAAAGCTGCCGAACCGTGACAAGCGGATCGCCCTCGTCGTGTACTGCTACCCGCCGGGACGCTCGGGGCTGGGGGCCGCGTACCTAGACGTTCCGCGGAGCCTGGTGCGGCTGCTGGCCGCGCTCGCCGGGGCCGGGTTCGACCTGGGCCCCGCGACTCGGTTCTTCTCTCGGCTATGGGCCCTGTACCGCGAGAGCCCGGAGAAGGCGAGGCTGCTGGAGAAGGCGCTCTCAACGGTCTTCGGGCTGCTCGCCGCCGGAGTGGATCCGCACCGTCCCGAGCGCTCGGTGGCGCTGCTGGTGAACGTGGGTCCGTGGAGCGGGCCGGAGCTGAGGAGGATCGTGAGCCTGTACCGGGGCGCTCGCGGGGAGTGGTCCACCGTCGTGGACGGCGTCCCGGTGCGGGTCATCGTTGATCGCGGCCTGATCACCGTGAGGATCGGCGACCTAGAGTTCACGCTGGGCCGCGTCTCATCGGATCAGCTGGTGCCGGCCGATCGAGTGAAGGAGTGGTTCCGAGAGGACGTGCTCCGTCGGCTGAAGGCGTACCTGGACCTGGTGCGCGAGTGCAACCCCGCCGCCTACGAGCGGGCGCGCCGAGCCATTGAGGGCATGCTGAGGGCCTTCCGAGAGACCTGGGGTCCGGCCACCTCCAACCGCGGGCTGATGATCTGCGACGGGCACTACCTGGTCCCGGCCCTGGTGATAGGGAAGGTTGCGATCGTGCTGCAGCCGCCCCGGGGCTGGTCCGCCACCTCCACCGTCTACCACTCCCGAACCCTGCCACCGCACTGGCAGTACATCGCCGCGTACGAGTGGATACGGCGCGTGTTCCGGGCGGACGCGGTGGTTTACGTGGGCACCCACGGCACGTTCGAGTTCCTGCCCGGGCACGACCGCGGCCTGACGGTCACGGACTGGACGCACCTCCTCCTGCCCGACGTCCCGCAGGCCTACTTCTACATCGTCAGCAATCCCGGCGAGGCCCTCCTGGCCAAGTACCGGGCGGGAGCCGTGCTGCTGACGTACCCCTCCCCGCCCACCGGGTACTTCCGGGACTACCGGCGGTACGCGGAGCTGGAGCGGCTCTGGTCCGAGTACGTTGCGTCCTCGGCCTACGGAGGATATCCGGCCGTCCAGCGTGAGATCCTGAGGAAGATCGTTGAGGAGGCCCGGAGGCTCGGGCTGCTGGACGAGATCGTGCGCGCGATCTTCCGGGAGCGCGGGCAGGCCCCACCGCCGGATCCGGTTCGGTGGGCGATGGAGCACCCGGACGAGTTCCTCAGCGAGCTTCACGACTACCTGCTCAGCCTGCGAGGCGAGGCGTGCTTCTACGGGCTGCACACGCTGCTGGAGGACCTACCCGAGGACGTCGCGCTGCAGGAGGCGACGATGATCTACGCGCCCCGCTTCGCCCCGTACCTGGCGGTCGTGACGGGGTTCGTGGGGAAGGCCACGCTGCAGGAGGTGTACGAGCTGGCCGACGAGCGGCCCGAGCTGTACGAAAGGCTGAGGGAGGTCACGAGGAGGGTTCTGGAGAGGTTCCTGCGGCTGATCACGTCCAACCGGGCCCTAGTTGAGAGGCTCGACGAGTGGGTGCGGCTCGTCGACGAGGGCGAGCTGAAGGACGACGCGAGCCTCCTCTCCCGGGCGGACGCGATCCTGCACGAGCCGTCCGTGCGCTCGGCCCTGCTCTCCGCGTTCTCGGAGGCGCTGTCCGAGGAGGGCCTGGTCAAGGTAACCTCCGAGTACGACGAGGACCTGCTGAAGCTCCTCGCCGGCGCTTACCGAGAGTACGTGCACGTGCTGCGGTCCGGGGAGTACGAGCTGCGAGGACTTCTAGCGTTCCTGAGCGGTGGCCACGTGCCCACCGGTGGCCTCGGTGAGCCACTGTGGAACCCGAGGGCCTTCCCGGTGGGCCGCAACGGAGTCCCCTTCGATCCTCACACCCTACCCACCCCGGAGGCGTGGGAGGTGGCCAAGCGACTCGTGGACGAGCTCCTCGCCCGGTACTACCGGCTGCACCACCGGTGGCCCGAGACGGTCACGGTCATCCTCTTCGCGGCCCACGAGCTCACCTCGGGTGGCCTCGGGATCGCCGAGGTGCTCTACCTGCTCGGGGTCAAGCCGGTCTGGGACCCGGGCACCGGCAGGGTCGTGGCGCTCCGGGTCATCCCGCTGGACAAGCTGACGGTCCGGGTGGACGGCGTCCCGGTGCGCCGGCCCCGAATCGACGTGATCGCCCTCTGCACCGCCGTCATGACGTCGATCGAGCCCCTGATCCGCCTGCTGGCCCTGGCCTCCCGGATGGTCTGCCGACTCAACGAGCCGCCGGAGTGGAACTACCCGAGGAAGCACTACCTGCGGCTGGTCGAGGCGGGCGTCGAGGAGCGAATCGCGGCGACGCGGGTGTTCGGGGAGCCGCCCGGTGACCCGCAGGGTACGGGCGTCAACCGAGTCATCGAGTTCGGGTGGTCGGAGCTGACCGAGGGCCTGGGCATCTCCGGGTCCGGGACGCTGGACCAGCGCCTCCTGGGCAGAGTCGTTCAGTCGTTCGAGTCCCGCGTCGCGTACGCGTTCGTCGTCGAGGGGCCGGACGGGACCGAGGTCCGGCTGGACGCGCTGACCGGGTACCGCGCCGCGCTCTCGGCCGTGAGGGCCTTCCGCCTGCTGGCCCGAACCGTGGACGTCGTCGTGGACCAGATCGTCAACGCGTTCAACGTGATCGACGTCAACGACTACTACTCCTGGGCCGGCGGCATGGCCGCCTACGTCCGGTGGCTGCGCGGCCGCGAGCCGCTGGTGTACTTCACCGTCGCCCGGAACCCGATGGCGGCGAGCGTTCAGAGCCTGGCCGAGCGGGTCTCCATCGAGGTCCGGACGGAGCTGCTGAGCCCGAGCTGGTGGCGCGCACTGATGGAGCACGGCCCGGACGTCGGGTGGCACGAGGTGGAGAAGCGCTTGGGGAACCTGATCGGAGTCCTCTCGACCATGAGGCAGGCTCGGTCCGTCGGCGACGTTCTCTTGACGCGAATCGCCCGCACGATCGTGGCCATGCTCCGGGTCTACCGGCCGAACACCCCGCTGGGGTGGGCCAACGTACAGTCCGCACTGGCGTGGCTCGTCGAGGCCGCCAGGGTCGGGCTCTGGCACCCGGACAGGAGGACCCTAGCGGACGTCGTCCGTGCGTGGGCCGAGGTAACGGCCCGGTACGGCCCGTCCACGTGCCACCACACGAGCCCCAACCCAAGCACCGTCGCCTACGTCCAGCGCGTGGCGTCGATTCTCCACCTCGCGGACGTACAGCGCCTGCTGCCCAAGGTGGTGGCCGCCTACCGGAGCCTGGATAACCCCGAGATCGTGCGGCGGATAGCCTCGCTGGAGCGGGCGATACCACCGTCACCCCGGTCGTCCCCGGAGACCGTACCGACGACCGGGACGCCAGCGGTCGGAGCACCCGCGACGACAGCACCCGGCCGGCCCGCCCGCGGATCCGGATCACCCGGTCCCGGGTCGTCGGCACTCCGAGCCCGGGCGGTCATCAGGCCGACCTCAGCGACCGGTCGCGCAAGCTACGGGACCGGGGCGCCCGGGGGCGGAGGCGTACGCGCCCTTACCAGAGCGATCGCGAGGGTAGTCGCCGAGACCGCGCGGGTCATCCGCACCGTGGAGTCTCCCCACCGGGTCGCGGCCAGCGTAGTCTCGCCCGCGCGCAGCATCCCGCCCCTCCCCGGGACGACGCCGGCAGGAACCCGCCGGGCCCGCGGTAGGCCTGGGGTACCCAGGAGTCGGGGCGAGTCTCGAGCTGAGCTTCCCTCAGCCTCCGGCGGCAGGATCCTCACCCGCGCCGCCTCGGGCACTCTAAGCTCGCTCGGCCCGGCGACGCGCTCGCGCGCGACGGCCGGTGGTAAGGCCCGGGGTGCCACTCGGCCCCCAGCAGCCCGGACGATGAGCCGGATGAGCTCGGCCGCGACCCCGCCCCGGGAGATCTGGGAGTGGGTGCTGGCCCTGCTCCTGACGATCCTGGTCGCGTCGGTGGGTGCACTCTGGAAACGGGTTGAGAGCGCCGGGAAATGGTGATCATCAGAACGCAAACCAGCCGGGTAGGGCGTACGGGACGCTCGGCCTGCGACCCTTGAGGAACGCGTCCAGCGCCTCCTTTCTCCCCACTCCGGGCAGTCGTGAGAGCACGTCGGGCCCGTCCTCTCGCCGGATCGGGAGGGGGACGATCTCCACGGAACGTGCCGAGTGGCCGACCACGAGCCCGTCGATCCACTCCCCGGGCTCCCGGTCGGCCGCGAGCCTGCACGCGATCGGGTACGACCCAATCTGCCGGGCGAACTCGGGCTTACGGGGTTCCACGCGGAGGCGCCGGAGGACGGTCCCTTTCGGGACGACGCGGCGGAGCAGTTTCGGATCGATCTCCTCCCGAACGAACCGCTTGAAGGCGGTCACCCGGTCCCGGTTCCGCTCCAGCCACCTGGTCCCGTGCCTCTCCATCTCCGTCCCGGGGAACGGGACGACGTTGCGCACGTTGATCCGCCGGACGATGAGGCCCCGCTCCACCAGCTCCTTCAGCGCGCGCTCGTCGGTCCGGTAGCGCTCGCGGTCCTCGCCGATCAGACCGCACACGATGTTGATCCCCGGGAGCACGTACGGGAGGCCGTTCCACCCGCGGACGCGGCCGATGGAGGCGACGATGCGGATGGCTCGGAACACCTCCTCCCTGGACCGCACGTTGAGGTTGTTGCGCTCGGCGACGCGCTCGTCGAAGGTCTCGACGCCGAAGGCGAGCACGTTACCTGGGGTCCCGTATCGGACGAGGAGCTTCGTGATCTCCCGGGACTCCTCCGGGTGCTCGGCGATGACCGCCGGGTTGGCGTTGTCCACGTGAAGCGTGACCAGGTCCGGCGCGACCGCGTTGATCCCTCTCAGCAGGCGGCGTAGGGCGTCCGGGTCGGGTTTGGGACGTTCGGTCTCACCGATCCCCCGGGCCATGTAGGAGTAGATGCAGGGCTGGCGACCGAGCCGGAAGTGTCGCACGCCGACCCGGTAGAGCGCCCTGACCTCCTCGATGATGTGCTTGGGGGGCCGGAACTCGGGCCTCCCGTACCTTGGAACCTCGGTGCAGAAGGAGCAGCCGCCGCTGATGTACCGGGGGCAGCCGCGGTAGGTTTCCAGCTCGGCGATCACGGCGTCAGGGTAATCCACGTGCTCGCGGGCGGCGGGCGCCCCCTTGACCGCGTACTCTCGGAGCTCCTCGACCGCGCGCTCACGCTCCGGGTCCACGGCCTCCGGTGAACCCTCGCGGACGAGGTCGTACACGACCGCCTCGACGTCCCCGGTGGCGACGAGATCGACGCCCTCCACCTCGGTCTCCGGCAGCTCGCCCCCGATTCGGCCGTGACCGGACTGCGCGGCCGGGCCGCCGAGGACGGTGATCGCGTCCACGTCCCGCAGTATCTCGAGCATCTCGTTCAGGTCCGCGGGCTCGGCGCCGAGGTACCGGCCCGGCGTGTGCACGCCGCAGATGCCCACGACCACGTCAAAGCGGTTGAGGTCGATCCTTCCCTCCCTCACCCGCTCGATGGGGACGTAGCGGACCTCGGAGGCGCCGGCGGCCCGGGCGGCCCCGTAGGCGTAACGCGGGTGGGTGCCCAGGTAGGGTGGGACGCCGAGTCCGGCGGGCTCGTCGGTGTACCCGTCGACGATGGCGACCCTCACGCGGGTTACCCCATGAACTGGTCGAGCGTCTTCTGCGAGGTGGTCTCGCCCACGATCTGGCTCCTGGAGTACCCCAGCGCCTTCATGATGCGCTCGACGGCCGGCAGGATCTGGTGCTCGATGTAGTAATCGATGTCCGGCTCCTTGCCCTCCTCCCGGGCCAGCTCGACCGGATAGGCCTTGTCGCTGACGCTGCCGGGCCCGCGGACGATCACGTAGCGTACGATGGTGCCGGGTTCGGGCTCGGTTCCCAGGCGCCGGGCGAGCCGCAGCGCGGCGCGAACGTGCGGGCCCTTCTGGACGTACTCGGAGGGCCTCTTCGTGAGCTGGGAGGTAACGGCGAGCTCGTCCAGATCCACCTCGCCCGAGCGCAGCCGGTCGAGCACCCGGTGGATCTCCTTGAGGGCCGCGTCCGGGTCGTTGTCCTCGAGGATGCGCTTGAGCACCCGGCGCTGGGTCTCGCGCGCGATCGGGGCCCAGTCCCGGCGCACGACCTCGAGTCCCTTCGTCACGATCTTGCCCTCGGTCGTGTAACCGGCGTACTTCTTCTTGGTCACGAACAGGATGCGCTCGTACACGTCCTCGAGCTCGAGCTCGACCGGCAGCCGCTCGTTCACGTACTCCAGGAACTCCTTCACGCGGTCGATGGTCTCGCTGAGGTCGGCGTCGGGCAGCTTGAGGAACAGGGAGTCCGTGTCACCGTAGACGACCTTCAGCCCGTACTTCTCCTCCGCGATCTCTCGGACCTTGCGGATGTAGTACCGGCCCCAGGCGGTCACGCTCTCCGCGCACTCCCGGCAGTACCAGCGCGCGTTGGCCCACCCCATGTAACCGTAGTAGCTGTTCGCCAGGACCTTGTAGGCCTGCTGTCGCACGTCGAGGAGCTTGTACTTCTTGGGCTCCTCGTCCGGGTCCACCTCGCGCAGCCGGGCCTTGTACTCCCGGCGCCGCTTGATCAGGCGCTTGACCAGCCGGGGAAAGAAGCCCTCGCGCTTCCGGCAGAACTTGTGGCCGACGCTCGGCGTGACGGTGGCCTCGGCGGGGTCGTCCGCCTCCTCGACCGTGACCTCCGGGCAGCAGTCGCAGTCGAACGTGTCGGGCGAGATGTTGTGGTGGACCATCACGTTGGGGTACAGGCTGGCGAAGTCGACGCACACGACGTTCTCGTGCAGGCCGATCTCCGGCTCGAACACGATGGCTCCCTTGTAGGCCTCCCTCCGCCGCCGCTCGTACTCGTCCCGCGAGGGCTTGTTCGGCGCCAGGATCCCCTCGCGGCGCGCGAGGTACAGCGCCCGCCACTCCGCTAGCTGCCCGAAGCTGAACCGGACGGCGTCCGGCAGGGGCAGCCGGGTCAGGTAAGAGAGCTCCAGCTCGACCTGCGCGAGCTCGAGACCCAGCTCGAGCGTGTAGTGAGCGTCCTCCGCGGAGTACCGGAACAGCTTCTCCAGGTCCCCTCGCTTCCAGGCTTCATTGATCTCGTCCAGCTCCAGCTCCTCCTTGTCCACGCCGAGCACGTCCCGGACGGCCTCCTCCAGCGTGAACCGCTCCAGCTTGAGGTTCTTCTGGGCCGTGTGGTACAGGTCCACGTGCGCCCGACCAAAGATATCGGAGGCCTGCCGGGCCGCGCCCGGTCGGATGACGATGCCCCGCTTCCCGGGCGGTCGGGCGAGCCCGTCCACGTCCACGCCCAGCCGGTCCGCCCTCCGCTTCAGGTACGGGAGGTCGAACTCGTCGCCGTTGTAGGTGAACACCACGTCCGGGTCGACCCGCCGGAACCGCTCAACGAACTCGCGCAGCATCGCGGCCTCAGACTCGCAGACGACGACCTCAGTCTCCACGCCGTCGACGGTGAACTCCGCCTCCTCCCCCTTCCACGTGAACACGTAGTTCTTCCGCTCACCGTCCGGCGTCCGGTACGAGAAGCTGATCGAGATCACCGGGCCGGACGACTCCTTCGTGGTCGTCCCGGGCTCCGCCAGCACCTCGATGTCGAAGCTGGCCACCACCAGCTCGTCCAGCGGGTAGGGCCGGTGGTCCAGCTCCCGCGCCTCCTCCGCGTCCGCGAAGTAGGCCGGGAGTCCCGACCACGATCCCTCCTCCAGCCCGGACACGTCGATCTCGGACGCGGGCGGCACGTTCAGGTCAATGGCCGCGCGGCGCACGAACGGGATGTCCGCCTCGTACACCTCCTTGACGCCGTCCAGCTCCTTGACCTGCTCTCGGAGCTTCGGCACGACCTTGGGGTAGGTGACCTCCACCCGGTACAGCTCGACCCGCTCGCCCGAGTACGGGTGGCGACGCTCGACCTCCTCGACCCTGACGACCCCGGAGAGGTCCTCCAGCCGGCTCGGATCGAACCCGTCCTCGGCCTCCACGTAGAAATAGGGTCGGAAGCCGCGGACTACGAGCGCGGCGGGCTCACCGTCCCGGAGCCGGCCCACGAATATCACGTCCGGGTCGCCCTTACGGGCGTAGTCCACCCAGACGCTCCGGAGCACGGCTCGATCCCCCGATCACCGGATCCCGACGACGGTACAGAGGTAGCCGGGATCCTCCGGTTCCTCGATCTTCTTCACCTCTTCCCCAGGGAAGCACAGCTCGCGGCACAGGTACACGTCGAACCCCTCCTCGAGGAGCCGCCGTATCCCGCGCTTGATCGGCTTGTACAGGATGACGGCGTCCACATCGTCCAGCCGGTCCGGGGGCTCGCGAGTGCACACCAGCAGCCGGTCGTTCCCCATAACCAGCGGTCTCCCGATCCGGACCGCGCACAGCAGTCCGGCCGGAATGCCCGGGATCAGCTCCACGTTCACGTCCGCTCTCAGCCACCTTACGACGTGCCAGAAGGTGGAGTAGAGCGTCACGTCGCCCAGGCTGCAGACGGCCACCTCCCCGTGCTCGCGGAGCAGCTCCTCGGCGATCCTCGCGGCCTTACGGTAAGCTTTTTCTCGCTCCCGCCTGTCGCGGGTCATCGGAGCCTGGTATCCCACGATCACCGCCTCGGGGTTCAGCGACTTGACCACCTCCGCTGCCCGGCTGGAGGCCCCGACGAAGGGGACCATGACCACGGGCACCCGTCTGATCACCTCGGCCGCCCTGAGCGTCACCAGGTCGGGGTCGCCTGGGCCCAGCCCCACCCCGTAGAGGGTGGGCCTCCCCGTGCTCAACCCGATCGACCCCGATCGGCTTCTCACCGAGGGCGTGCCGGGGCCGACGAAGCCGCCGGCGAAGTCGGTGATAATATCCCTCCTGCGCCCGCGGCCGGGGGAGCGCATCCTGGAGGTGGGGGCGGGCTCGGGCTCGATCACGCTGGAGCTGGCCAAGTGCGTGGGACCTTGGGGCGAGGTGATCGCGGTGGAGCGGGACGAGGAGGCGCTGCGCTCGCTGAAGTCGAACCTCCGGGACTTCTGCGCGCTCGACCGGGTGAAGGTGATCGAGGGTGAGGCGCCGGACGCCCTCGAGGACGTCGGCGAGGTGGACGCGGCACTCGTCTCCGGCTCGGACCGTCTAGACGAGCTGCTCGACGACCTCCGCACCCGGGTCAGGAGTCGAATACTCCTCAACGCGGTGCTGCCCGAGACCTTCTCCAGGGCCACGGAGCGTCTGAGCGACTGGGAGGTCGCCTCGTTGTGCATGGTCTGGGGGGAGGGCAAGCGCGTGGTCAGGGGGACCCTGTTCTCCGGCATGCGGACGCTGTTCCTCGCCCTCTTCACCAGGTGAGGGGTGTCAGGATGCGCGGACCGGCGCCCGCGCTCTGCCTACTTCTCCCGCTCCTGTTAGCGCCGGGAGCGTGCGCGAGCGTCGGCGGCCTGGTTCCCGGGCACTATCACCTGGACCACGCCTACGACGCGTTCAACGGCCCATTGGGTGGGGACGTGGACGGCGACGGAAGGCTCGATGTGGTCTGGTGCGGGGAGGCGTGCGCGATAGATCTCTACAACCTGGGCGTGGCCGTGGGCTGGTGGTCCGGGGAGCCCGTGACCCCGCTCCAGTACGAGAGGCGCTCCGCCAGGGTGGAGCTGGAGGACGATAGCGCGGGCCTCCTGGAAGCGTTCCGGAGCCTCTCCGAGGACGCCCTGTCCAAGGTGTTCGACGTCAAGATCGTGGCGCTCCTGGGCGCTCCCCCGGACTACCACGCGGTGCTGGTCCTGGGAGCCGTCGAGCGGCGAGGAGAGAAGTACCTGGTGATCGACGACGAGTCGACGCGGGAGGTCGGGCGGCTGCTCGTGGTTCCACTCCGAGCCTTCGTGGAGAACCTGTGTCCGACCCTGCTCGAGTTCTTCGGGCCGGTCGCGGCGGTGAGCGAGCTATACTCCGTGGTGTCGCCCGCGATCAACCCGCTGACCTACGTGGCCGCCTCCAGGTCCGGGAGGCGGCTGACCGTGGTGACGTTAACCGGGCTCCCGAGCGACGTCCTCTGGGCCTTCGCGCGCAAGCTGTGGGAGGTGGCCCTCCGCGGTTACCCGGTGGCGGTGGCCGTCCGGCGGCCCTTCTTCTCCCTCCTGGACCGCTCCGGGATCGAGGTGATCGATTCCCGGCGCGGGCTGGACGGGGGTAGGGTAACGCGCTCCGTGCCGAGGGTGGACCCTGGGGCCGGGCCCGCCGCCCCGCCGGGCATCCCGATACCCTTTACGAGTACCGTCGTGGGAGGGCTGGGCCTGCTGATCCTGCTGCTCGCCTACCTGGGCCTGGCGGCGCTGCCGCTGCCTTAGGACTCCCAGAATCTCCGCGTCCTCAGGTACTTGAGGCGCTCCTTCAGCAGCTCCCGGTAGAACTCCGGCTCCCGGCCGTCCGTGCGGGAGAGCACTCGAGCGGCCGTCTTGGGCCCGATCCCGGGCACGGCCAGCGCCTCCAGCGCCTTCTCGCCGTACGACTCGATCAGGTCGGCGACCTGGCGCCACTTGTCGCCGTCCAGCAGCTCCTTGAGCTTCTCCTTCGACTTGGCCGCGGCCAGGTAGCTGGCCCCGCACTCCGGGCACTCGATGCCGTCCTTTGCGACCCTCTCCACGCTTCTACGCCCCTTCCATCCGCAGTTCGGACAGCCGAGCCACAGCTTGCGCCGGCGCAGGTCCCGCTTGAGCGTCTCGACCTGGGCCGCCAGCAGCCCGGAGGTGACCCGGCCGACCTCGCCCAGTCCCTCCAGCGCGTGCTCGGCGAACGGCGATGGGCTCCTCGACTCCACCACCACGGCTCGGTCGCGCAGCTCCCTCGCGAGCTCGTAGGCCCTCGACACGTCGAGCTCCCGCTCGACCTCGCTCACGGTCTCGTAGTACGGCGGCGTCCCCTTGAAGGCCTTGAGCAGCCGGCGCGGGGAGACGTCCCGGTAGTCGGCGTCGGGCTCGATCGCTCCGAACCTCTTCAGGACGTGGACGAGCCGGCGCTTGAACACCTCCGACTTCTCGACGATCCTCAGGGTCAGTGCCCGGAAGTCGCTCTCCGAGTCGGGCAGGTTCTCCAGGCACTCTCGCAGGAGCTCGGCGCTGAGCCCCGCGGCCTTATCCGCCGAGATGACGATCTTGTACGGGGTCGAGTAGGTCCGCACGGCCGAGCCCGTCCGTCCTGACAGCAGGGCGCCGAGCACCTTCTCCAGCGTCTTGTTCGCCCTCGTCCCGCCGTAGACGTGGATCACGATCGTCCCACCGAGGTCCTCGATCACGGGCCGGCCGGGCAGCGGGACCTTCGAGACCTCCCGCTGCCGCTGCACGAGCTCCGCCACGACCTTAGCCTCCCGTCGATCGAGGCCGAAGACCTCCGCCGCCGTCTCGACCGCCTCCGTGAACCCGTCCTCGAGGCTCTCCGCCACGGCCCGGATCTTCTCGCCGACCTCCCGGGCGACCTCGTAAGGCACCGGGATCTCCTCGCCGACCCAGGACGGGATCGCGCCCTCCACGGCCTCCGCGGGCGTGACGACGACCTCGTACCGGTCGTGGTCCACGTCCTGCACGATCCAGGGCCGGCCCGCGCAGATGAACTTGACACCGGGCTTGAGGTACTCCAGCACGAACGGCTCGTCCAGAACGCTCACGTGCCCGTCGTTCTCCGTTACCACGCGGTAGTGCCGCTCGTCCGGGATCATGCTGAGGTTCGAGTAGTAGTACTTCCAGGCGTCCCGCGTCCGGTACACGCGGTCCCCGCGCAGCCGTATCACCTCGATCTCGTCGAGGAACTCGGCCACCTCCCGGAGCGTGTCCTCGTCCAGGTGCCGGTACGGGTAGGCCCGCCGGAAGACCTTGAGTGCGTAGTCGAGCGTCACCTCGTGCCCGTCCAGGCAGAGTCCTACGAGCTGGTGCGCCAGCACGTCGAGGCAGCGCTCCGGGATCTCCGTGGGCTCCAGCTCGCCCGCGGTCGCGCGCCGACAGATCACGGCAGCCTCCATCAGGTCGTCCGGGTTGCTCGTGATCACGAGCCCCTCCGCCCGCTTACGCCGCCGGCCCGCGCGCCCCACCCGCTGCACGAGGCGCGTAGCCTGGCGGGGCGAGCCGTACTGGATCACGAGGTCCACGTGGCCGATGTCGATACCCAGCTCCAGCGAGCTCGTGCACACGAGGACGTCCAGCTCACCGTCCTTGAACCGCTTCTCCACCTCGGTCCGCCGGTCCCGCGAGATCGAGCTGTGGTGGATCTCCACCTCGATGTCATCGAACTCCGTCTTCAGCCGGGTGGCCAGCAGCTCGGCCATCTGCCGGGTGTTCGTGAAGACGAGCACGGACTCCCGCTCCTGCGCCAGCTCGTGGATCAGCTCCAACCGCTCCTTGACCTCGTGCGGACCGGTCGGATGCGCCACGGACACGTCCAGGTACCGCTCGGCCTCCACCTCCAGGACCTCGACGTCCCGGTCGCCCACCAGGAAGCGGCCCACGCGCTCCGGTGAGCCGACGGCCGCCGAGAGACCGATACGCTGGAAGTCACCCGCGATCTCGGCGAGGCGCTCCAGCCCGAGCGTCAGCTGAACGCCGCGCTTGTCCAGGGCGAGCTCGTTCACCTCGTCCACGATCACGTGCCGCACGTGCGAGAGGTGCTCCTGCATGCGCTTGCCGGGCAGGATGGCCTGGAGGGTCTCCGGGGTCGTGATGAGCACGTCCGGCGGCTCCTCAGCCTGGCGCCGCCGCTCGCTCTCGGGCGTGTCGCCGTGGCGGACCGCGACCTCCAGCCCCAGCTTCTCACCCCACCACTTGATGCGGCGGAGGATGTCCCGGTTCAGGGCCCGGAGCGGGGTGATGTACAGCGCCTTGATCCCCGGCTCGTCCAGCTCCCGGACCATCGAGAACACCGGAAGTATCGCCGTCTCCGTTTTCCCGGAGCTGGTGGGGGCGATCACCAGCACGTTCTTCCCTTTCATTATCTCGGGGATCGCGACCCGCTGCGGGGGCGTGGGCTCCTCAAACCTTGAGTACACGACCTCCTGAACGTCCTCCGGGAGCGCCTCGAATCCCTCCGCCACTTCCCCACCACCCCCATCAAACCGTTCCAGCGCCGGGGCCCGGGCGTTGAGGTTCAGCGCCGCCCTGATCTACCCGGCCAAGCCGGAGGACATGAACCTGGGTACCGACGACCTGTACCGGGCCGCGCGCCGGGCCCTCGAGCGGGTGACGGCGGGCGAAGCCGACCCCGGGGAGTTCCTCTCGGAGCGCCCGGACGTGGTCCTTGATTTCATCGTCAGGGAAGAAGGGCACTCAGAGGACGAGGTCTTGTTCATTCCGTTGGGTTACCGACGCATCGGGCACGAGCGCGGGTACCACCCGAAGGACACGGAGTACTGCGCCCGACTTCTGGCCGAGTACGTCCGTCAGGTGTGGGGGTTCCGCGTGGAGGACCCAATCATCGTCCAGGGAGATCCCAACGACTTCAGCGTCTTCCGCGACGTGGAGTCGGTGCTCAAAAACCTTAGCGAGCGATCCGAGCTGAGGGGGAGCGAGGTCTACGCGGTGCTCGACACGGACACCTACCTGGAGTGGGCCGTGAGGCTCATCGGCGCCTCACTCTGGCGGGAGTTCCACGCGGTGCGCGTCGAGGGGGAGGAGATCAAGACGGAGCCGTCCCCGCTGATCTTGCCGGCCAAGATCATGAAGGACGTCCTCACTGAGCACGGCCTCTTCGAGGTCGCCGCCAACATCGCCGAGCAGTTCTCCGCGTACGACGACTCGGCCGAGCCCGACTACCTCCGGGCCCGGGACTGCGAGCTCAACTTTAACTACGACGAGGCCCTCGAGAAGTACCGCCGCGTCGTCCGATCGGCCCGGCTGGAGCGGCTCAGGCACGACGCCAGGCGCCGGCTCCGGAGGCTGGAGCGCACCCGCGACGACCCGCTGGCCCGCATCACCCATCACATGCAGGTCATCCTCGAGAGCGCCCGTTACCAGTGGATTCGAGGCGAGTACGGCGACTTCATCCTCCGGATGACCATGTTCCACGAGAACTACGCCCAGGCCGCCTACGCGGTGCTGCACCGAACGCTCGCCGACGGGCCGGTCGAGGACACCGACCCCGAGCACCTGGCGCGGCTGATGGCCGACCTGCTCGAGAGCGACGAGGAGCTCCGGGACGAGGTCCTCCGGGGCCTCCACGACGGGGATTCAGAGTCGGTCCTCCGAGAGCTGCGCGGGGAGGAGGGTAGGGGCAGAGCCGTGCTCACGTTCCTCCTGCTGGTTCCCAAGGTGGTGTCCGCCGCGATTCGGCTCCGGAGAGTAAAGGAGGACGTCTTCGGACCGATCATGGACAGGCTCAAGGCGCTCTCCTGCTCAAAGCTCAGGGAGCTGAGGCACGCCTTCGTCCACCAGGGACGCGGGGTCTCGCGCCGAGACGTCGACCGGATCATTAAGGAGATGTCCAGGAGCACCCGGCGGGAGCTTCGGAGCGTCGGTGACCTGCTGGAGTACCTTAGGGAGGGGATCGACGCCATCGAGCGGGCGGTGCGGGAGGGGGAGGAATGACGTCTCGGTCCCTCGAGGTCGTGTTCCTGGGGACCGGGGGCGCGGTCGCCTCCCGCGACCGTAACCACCCCGGGATACTGGTCAAGCACGGAGGGACTAAGCTTCTGATCGACTGCGGTGAGAACGTGCAGCGCCAGGCGCTCCGGTACGGGGAGTCCCTTCACGACCTGGACGCCGTGCTGGTAACGCACCACCACACGGATCACGTGGCGGGGATCCCGCCGCTCGTCACCACCCTGGACATGCTGCACGACCGGAGGGTGCGTGTCCACGGGCCACCGACGGAGGGAGACGAGGCCGTGGACGTGACCGAGCTGGATCAGGTGGAGTACAGGGAGGTTGAGCCGGGCGACGAGCTGAGGATCGGCGACCTCACCGTGCGCGTGTACGAGTCCGAGCACGCGGTTCCAACCGTCAGCTACCGCATCGAGACGCCCAAGATCCCGGGAAAGGCCGACCCGGAGCTGATCAAGGAGGTGCCGCCGGAGGAGCGCCGCAGGGTTCTGCTGGAGGGAGAGCACCCCTACGTGATCACCCGGCCGGGCAAGATCGCGGTCTACGTCACCGGCGACGGTAGGCCCGCGGACCCGGAGAACGTGCGCGGTTGCCAGCTGCTGATCCATGAGTCCTGCTTCGCTGACGAGGAGGACGCTCGCCGGTACTCGCACTCCACGCCTCGAGAGGCGGCTGAGGTGGCCCGGGAGGCCGGCGTGGAGCTGCTCGTGCTCACGCACCTGTCCCCAAAGGTGGAGGAGGAAGAGGCGCTTCGGCAGGCTCGGGAGGTCTTCCCGAACACGCTCGTGGCCGGCGAAGGGATGAGGGTGAGGGTGCGGAGGTAGCCGTCGGCTACGGCCACACTCCGCATCACTGCTCGGGGTCCCGGCTGTCTCCTCATCCGGTCTACCCGACCAGTCCCCGGTCCGTCAGCTTCACTTTTACCTCAAACGGTGGCTTGTCGGGCGCGTCCTCGAGCGCGATCACTCGCTCCGTCCGGCCCTTGAACTCGATGCTGAACCGGTAGGTGGCGATGTGCTTCAGCACGGTGGGTGCCACGTCCTGCCACCGCTTACCGAACGCGTCCGGGTTCGCCTGCACGTGCGTCGTCACCAGGCCCAGCGCGTTGTTCCGGGTGCAGTACTTCAGCAGCGAGTTCAGGATCCTGGCCACCATCCTCGAGCGCTCCGGCAGCTTGTCGCGGGCTCCGTAGGGCCGGAACGGCTGCGAGATTGAATCGATCACGACGACCTTCGGGGACAGCTCCAGCGCCTCGCTGACGAACTCGCCCTCCTCTTCGTCGAAGTACTGCGTCAGGGCCGCCGCCTCCACGATCTGGCGCAGCACGAACCGGTCACCGATCTTCTTCTTCACGTCGTCCTCGTCGAACCCTCCGATCTCGAGCAGCCGCTGCGGACTGAACGCGTTCTCGGTGTCGATGTACAGCACCGACTCGCCCTCCTTCAGCACCCGGGCCGCCACCTGCATCGCGAACTGAGACTTGCCCGCGCCCGGCGGCCCGTAGATGCCCACGATCGTCTTGGTCGGCAGCCCACCACCCATCTGCTCGTCGAAGCTGTCGATGCCGGTCGGGATGACGTCCCGCTCCGCCTCCTCCTCCATCAGCTCCGCCAGCGTCTTTGGCTCCGCGATACCCTTGCTCGCCTCCTTCCTCGCGTCCCGGACGATGTTCTTCGCCGTCTTCTCGCTGATCCCGAACGCCTCGGCGATCTCGCTCGGCTGCGAGGCGGCCAGGTCGTTCAGCGTCTCGATGCCCAGCGTCTCGTAGATCTCCTCGATCTGATCCTCGCTACGCCTCAGGTAGCGCGAGGTGACCTTCACAACGTCCTCCTCGACCATGACCCGTCACCCCCGCCCGGGGGCTTTTCCCGGAGATATTAAGCTTACCTCCGGTTGCGCCGGGGGCTGATATCAGCATCAGAAAGGTAAAAAACTATGAATAGAGCGACCCAGTCAATGACGCGTGCGCCCACCTGACGGCCAACGCTCGCGTCAGGCGAGTCTTCCCCGCACACGCCTCGCCCCGAACCGCGAACCTCCGGCCGGCCAGCGTCCGCCACGTAGCCGCAGCGCGGTTTCCACGGCTTCGGAGGGGGACACCGGCGGGCCGGCCACCAGTACGGGCGGGAGCGCGCCCCGTGGCGCGGATCGGCGCCGACACGCTCTGAAGTCGTGCCACTAGTGCGAGGCCGGCAGGCTTTCGGGTGGCACTCGACCAGGGACCGCTCCCCGAGCCCCTCTCGTCAAGGCAACACGCACGCTGGTGTGGGTCGTGTGGCCGGGCAGGTCTCGGCGACGTCAGTACGCGCCACGATCACCCGCGCGGCTCCGCCCGCAGAAGTTCAAAAACGACGAAAGGCGGTCGTCCGGTGGGTGGCGTCCGGTCACGCCGGCGGCCGCGCACGCGCGTTGGTCGTCAAGGAGGGGAACGGCCCGCGCCCTTCCGCCGGGGATGAGGAACCTTTAGGCCACGGACGTGATGAAGACCGGTGCCGCTAGCCGACCCGGCGATGAGGAACCATTCGGGCCCTGATCGAGTGATGAGGGGCAGGCGTACCGAGCCCTCAGTTGCAGCCGTGCCGGTCATCGGCGTCAGCCTCACCCAATGGGACCTCCCTCCTCATCGGCGTGGGGCCACCCCACATGCCCGGGGCGAGAACCCGTCGCTTCCATCGGGACCTGTACCTGGTTGAACCGGAGGCCGACACCCTACCCGTGTTCCCGGGCGCCCTCTACGTGGCCAGGCCGCCCAGGGAGGAGGGGATTCGAGAGCTCCCAGAGACGGAGGATGAGCGCGGGAACGCCGTCCGCCCGTTCGTAGCGCTCGTTGACGGGCCCGTCGATGACCAGGTGAACGTGGACGGTGAGACTCTGAGAGTGCACCCCGAGGCCGTGATTCACCAGGACCCTGACCAGCCCCTGGTCCTGACCGGCGTCGAGCGGGAGGGCGAGTACCTGGTCACCGCGGGCCTCCCGCTGAGAGCCTACCTCATGGCCCGGGAGTACGCTCGCTGCGGGGCTCCCAGCCCGCACGACCTGTTTGAGGCGTTTTCGGTCCTCTACGACCCGATCATGGCGGCCGCCCTCACCCTGAACGTCCGCGGCCACGTGATGCTGCTGGGTGACTCCGGGACCCGCGAGCACGCTCTGCTCTACACCACGCCCCCGGACGAGCCCGGACCCACCCACGTCCCCGCCCCGGAGTGCACGCCCCGGGACGCGTCCGGGGCCCCGATCCATGCCCTGGGCGATCGCCCACCGGAGCTCTCGCGCCGGGAGTACTCGGACCTGCTCTCCCGGCTGCAGGTGATCGGCGGGATCCCGGAGCCTCCGGAGGTCGACGAGCGGACGCTGAGGACCATCCACGAGAGGGTGCGAGGTTGGCTCGTGGTGGCCAGCTCCATGCACTACCTGCGAACGATGCGGGAGGCGGAGGAGGCGGGTCGGCTGGTCGCCGAGGTGCTCAAGGACCGGAAGCTGCGTCGGGACCTGGCTGACGCCCACAAGCGGGCCGTGAGGGCGCTGGGCGTCCGTTACCCCACCCCGGCTTACACGCCCGACGCCCGAGTCCGGTGGGCCCGGGAGCTGGCCGGCATGGGCGGAGGCCGGGTCGTGGTCAAGGTCCTGGACTTCGCGAAGCGGGTCGCGCGCTCGCGGCTGCTGCTTCGGCTCTGGTCGGTGGCGGAGTCAGTCGTGCACCTGGGTGGACCGGAGGCCTGCGTCGACCTGGTGGAGATGGCGTACAGCTACACCGAGCACGACCCGCCCTCCGAGTACCCCCGGATCCTGCTGGCGCCCTGGCTGCACGCGCTGGGTGACCCGTTCTACCGCCGGCTGGAGCGGGAGACCGTCCCGCCACCGAAGCTGGAGCTAGTGAGCGAGCCCGACCCGGAGGACCTCCTGACCGAGTACGACAAACTGTTGTAGGGGCTCGGCGATGAGCCGCCCTGTCATCGGCCTCATCGGGCCTCCACAGCGCGGGACTTTCATCACGGCGCGGGGTACGCGGCGTTGGAGGCCTGGTCGGCCCTGGCGGTCATGGTCGGGTGCTTCGTGGGTTTTCATTACCTTTCCGAGCTCCTCGTGCGGGCGTCGGTGGCGATCGGCAGGAGACTGGACCTCTCCGAATCCGCCGTCGGTGCCACCCTCGCCGCCGCGGGAACCAGTGCCCCCGAGCTGGGCTCCTCCGTGGCATCCGTCCTGATGGGACACTCCGATATCGGCGTGGGGACCGTGCTGGGCTCGGCCGTCTACAACGTGACGGTCATCCCGGCCGTCTCCGCCCTCGCCGCCGGCGGCCTGCTGCTGGACGAGAGCGTGTACCGGCGGGACGTGCTCTTTTACCTACTCTCCCTCGGGCTCGTGCTGGCCAGCATGTGGGACGGCGCGGTCACGCGATGGGAGGCCCTTACTTGGGTGGCCGCCTACCTCGCGTACCTGTCCTTAATGGGTGGGGGAGAGGAGGTTGAAGAGGGCTCCGAGATGTCGCCGAAGCGGGCGATCCTCGCCCTAACCGCCTCGATAGCGGGCATCGCCGTGTTCTCCGAACTCGTCGTGCGAGCGACCGTCGACCTGTGTCGGGCCACGGGGCTCGCCGAGTCCAAGGTGAGCTCGATTCTCAACGCCGTGGGCACCTCGGTCCCGGACACGCTCGCCTCCGTGCACGCCGCCCGGCGCGGGCTCGGTAGCATGGCCGTGGCCAACGCGGTGGGCAGCAACGTGTTCGACCTGCTCGTCTGCCTGGGCGTGCCCCTCTCCCTGAACCGGGCGACACCCGTGCGCGAGCACTTCGGGCTGCTCGCGGCGGGACTCACGGCCTGCGTCGTCCTGCTGTACGTCGTCCTCCGGGACCGGGAGTTGGACGCCCGGGAGTCCGTCGCGCTGCTCCTGGCCTACGCCGGCTTCGCCTGGCTCCTGGCGCTGGGCTGACGGGGGACTTATGTACCCGGTCACCCACCGCACCGGCTGCCGGGGTGAGGGTATGCGGCTGGAGGACTGGGAGGGGCGCTCCTGGGAGCGGGTGGAAGACGATACGATCCGGTGCCTGGTGTGCCCGCGTCGCTGCACGATCCCCGAGGGTGAGCGGGGCTTCTGCCGGGTCCGCGAGAACGATGGGGGCGTCCTAAAGCTCCTCACGCACGGCCGGGCCAGCTCCGCGGTCCCCGATCCGATCGAGAAGAAGCCGCTGTTTCACTACAAGCCGGGCACGGACGTGTTCTCTCTGGGGACCGTGGGCTGCAACTTCCGGTGCCGACACTGCCAGAACTGGCAGATCAGCCAGGCGGGTCCGGACGAGGTACCGCTCGAGGACTGGTCGGCCGACCGGGTCGTCAAGGGTGCTAAGAGGACCGGGTGTGAGAGCGTCGCGTTCACCTACAACGAGCCCATAATCAACCTTGAGTACACGATCGAGGTCTTCGAGCGCTGCCGGGACGAGGACCTGGGCTGCGTGTACGTGACCAACGGGTTCGCGACGAAATCGACCGCGAGACTGCTAGGTGAAGTCCTGGACGCGGCCAACGTCGACTTGAAGGCGTTCACCGAGGAGTTCTACAAGGATGTCGCGAAGGGCGAGCTAAAACCGGTCCTCAGGACCTGCAAGGTCTGGAAGAAGATGGGCGTTCACGTGGAGCTGACCACCCTCGTGATCCCGGGTCACAACGATTCGGAGGAGGAGGCCCGCGAGATCGCGCGCTGGATCAGGAAGGAGCTCGGTCCGGAGACGCCCTGGCACGTGAGCAGGTTCCATCCCGACTACAAGATGTTGGACAAGCCACCCACGCCCGTGGACACGATCGAGCGCTTCGTGGAGATCGGGTACGAGGAGGGGCTGTACTACGTCTACGCGGGGAACGTCCCGGGACACAAGTACGAGCACACGTACTGCCCGGAGTGTAAACGGCCCGTGGTGAAGCGCCGCGGCTTCGCGGTCACGGAGATGCACGTGACGGACGACTTCCACTGCGAGTACTGCGATGCGGAGCTCCACTTCGTGACCTAGGTGGCGGGTCGGCCAATCGAGGCGTCTTCATCGCGCGAGGCTCCAGACGGCCCACACTCGTCATACCCGGGGCGTGTAATCGGGTGAGCGTGAGGGCCTACCTGGAGCTCGCGCGGCCCATTAACTGCGCCATGGCCGCGGTGGGCGTGGTCATCGGGGAGCTGATCTCCGGCGCTCACGACCCGCTTAGGGCCGCACTGGCCCCGGTTGTGGCGGCGGTCGTCTGCGCGGGTGGGAACGCGATCAACGACTACTTCGACGCGGAGGTGGACGCCATTAACCGGCCCGATCGACCCATCCCCAGCGGCCGGGTCTCGCGCCGGGCCGCTCGCAGGTTCGCTCTGGGCTGCTTCGCGCTCGGGACGGGGCTCGCGGTCCCCATTAACCTCACGTGTCTGGGGATCGCGGCGGTGAACTCGGCCCTCCTGTACGCCTACTCCGCGAGGCTGAAGGGCACGCCGCTGGTGGGGAACGCGGTCGTCTCTTACCTGGTAGGCTCCTGCTTCCTGTTCGGGGCGGCCGTGGGTGCGCGACCGTCCCCGGCCGCGTGGCTGTTCCTGCTCGCGTTCCTGTCCAACTTGGTGCGGGAGGTGCTCAAGGACGTGGAGGACGTGGAGGGGGACGCGGCTCAGGACCTCAGGACGTTACCGGTCGTGTGCGGGGAACGGACGGCGCTGCTCGTGGCCGCCGGGCTGGGCGGGGTTCTCCTGGCCGTCACCCCGCTGCCCTACCTGAGGGGGGTGGTGGGTTGGCCCTACCCGGTGCTGGCGCTGCCGGCGGCTGGCATCATCTTCGGCGCGTCGGTCCTGGCGAGCCTGGGATGGGACGTGGGGAAGGCGCAGAGGGCGGTTAAGGGAGGGATGGTGCTGGGCCTGCTGGCGTTCCTGGCCCCGCTGGTTTAGTCGCCCTCCTCCAGGTCCTCGAAGCGGTCCTCGAGCTTCTTCAGCACGTCGGGCAGCGTGGTGTATTCCAGTTCCTCCTCGGACAGCAGGTGCGGCTGGAACGGTCCGTGGCTGCGGATGTAGTCGGCGATCTCGTTCGCTAGCTTCCTAGCCCGCTCGAAGGCCGGGTCGTCGAAGAGGTCCTGCGGTCCGATCAGCTCGCCGTTCCTCAGCTGGAAGCCCAGCGCCATGATCCGCGGAGGACCGTCGAACCGAGTCGGGTGCGCCTCATCCTCTGAGACCGGCATCAGCGGGCCATTGTGGCTGCCTCGCATCCAGCCGGCCACCAGGTGCGGCATGGCGAACGGCTCCAGCACCTCACCCAGCGCCGGGAAGCCGCTCTGGCAGCGGACGATCGCGACCGGGTCGTCCTTGCCCACGTACTCGCCGGCGATCAGGTTGAGCCGCTCGGTGCTGGTGACCGCAGCGATCCGCTCCTCCTCCGGCTCGTCACCCTTCTTGTACACGCGCTTGATGGCGTAGCGCTGGGTCTGGCCGATCAGCGCGAGCAGGTCGTACATCTCCTCCGGGCACTTCAGGATCACCTTCTTCTGGTCGATCACGTCGTGCACCTCGAACTCGAACCCGTCGTGCATGCTCGGGTCCAGCACCAGGCCGGCCGTGTTGTTCGGGTCCGCGAAGATGCGGAACAGCGGCAGGTTGAACGCGCTCGGCTCCGTCTTGTCGCAGCAGAACACGACGATCGGCTCGCTGGGTCGCTCCACCAGCTCCATCTCGGCCGCGCCGGGGCCCAGGCCGCGCACGTTGCCGCTGAACGCGTCGGACAGCAGGTCCTGACCGGCGCCGTACAGTTTCAGGTCCTTGGCGACCTCCGTCGCCTCCTGGAAGGCCTTCCACGCCAGCTCGTGCACCTTCTCGTCGTCGGGACCGCGCGTGTGGGTCATGATCAAGTCGATGTCATCGCCGCACCGGGTCACGTAGAAGTCGATGAGGATCTCGTCCTTCGCCTCCTCCAGCACGCCCTCACACGCCTCCAGCAGCTCCGGGTGCGCCTCCGAGTGGCCCGGGAACCCGCCCACGTCCGCCTTGATCACGCTGACGGTGATCTTCTCCTCCTCGGACAAGCAGCACACCCCCAGCTCAGGTGAGTCGTGGTCGTTAAAAGCGGCACGGTCAGTCGCCCTGCAGCCGCATGATGGCCTCCGCCAGGTCCCCGTTCGTCTCCTCCAGCGCCTTCCTCGCCTCCTCTTCCGACACGCCGGCGCGCTCCGCCACCAGCCTGACGTCCTCCTCCGTGAACGGCTGCTCCTCCCGCTCCTCCTCCGGCTCCTCGCGCCGGGCCTTCCCGGCGACCTGGTAGAACTCCTGCCCCATCAGCTTCATCTTGACCACCTGAGGCTGGTCGAAGACCAGCCTCGAGCCGTCCTCGAGCTCCATGATGACCCGTTCAGCCTTCACCTCCTCCTGCTCCATCCCCATCTCTCGCATCAGCCGCTGGAGCTTCCTGGGATCGATCTTCCCGCCGGGGAACAAGCTCCAACCCCCCGGGTCGGAGGGAGCCGAGCCTAAAAATCCCCTCAGCCCAGCCCGCGCCGGACCCGTACGGCCACCCCGTCCTCGAAGTACCTCATCTCCCAACCGGACAGCCGGGCCCGGCCCACCGCCAGCAGCTCGTCGTCCTCCGTCACGACCAGGCACTCGTCGCCCGGCCGCAGCTCCTCCCACCCCTCCACCGCGTACTCGCAGAACAGGTCCCGGCCCCGCCGGACGGCGTCGGCCCACTCCTCCGAGCACACCACCCGGTGCTCGGGAAACTCCGTCGCCCCGTGCAGCCGGCGCGCCCCCTCCGGCGCCAGCGACGCCAGCCCGTCGGACGCCCGGATCGTGCACAGGCGCTTCCCGTCCACGAACACCTCCCTGGGCCGGCCGCGGCGCACGCGCACCTCTACCTCCCCATCCAGCATGGCCTTGGCCACGGTCCTGCCGAACTGATACGCCAGGATCCCCTCCACGATCCGGACGTACCGATCCAAGCGGGGGCACCCCCGTGGACGCCTCCCGGATCCTGCGCCGGGCCGAGGAGCGCGCGGACGCCGCCATCGTGTACGAGCTCGAGACCGAGCGCACCGAGGTGGAGGCCGTGAACGGCGAGCTCCGCCGAGCGGACCCGGAGCGGCACCGAGGCGTCGCGCTGAGGATCCTCAGAGACGGTGCCTGGCGCGTGGCCCACTCCACGAAACCCAACGAGGAGGACCTCCTTAAGTCCGCCGTCCGGGCTCCGGGCCGCGGAACCGCCGACATACCCGACGAGCCGCCCCAAGCGACCGGAAAACACGACTGGACGGGGCGCGTGCACCCGCTCGACGCCCTGGACGAGGTGGCCGAGCTGGCCCGGGAGCTCTCGAAAGAGACCCCACACGACTGCGAGATCCGCTGCGTTGCCAGCTCCTCTAAGTACCGAGTCCTGACCTCCTGGGGCACCGAGGCGGAGCTTCACCTGTACCGAGTTTCCTACAGCGTGAGGGTCAGCGACCGGGGCGAGAACGGTCGAGAAGAATACTACGAGCGGGACGGTGCCACCGCCGCCGGTCCGGAGCGGTTCCTCGAGCGCTGCGAGCGCCTGCTCGACCGGGCCTCCCGCCGCCTTCGCGACCTTCTCGAGGCGGAGCCCGGCCCCGACCGGGCCGAGCGCGTGGTGATCGACCCCGAGCTCCTCGGCGTCCTCGTGCACGAGGCGTTCGGCCACGCCACCGAGGGCGACCTCGTGGCACGGGGCGAGTCCATCCTCCGGGGCAAGATCGGGGAGCGGGTCGCGTCCGAGTGCGTCACGGTCGTGGACGACCCCACCGAGCCCGGCCCCTTCGGGTCCTATCCCTTCGATGACGAGGGGATCGAGGGCCGGTGCACGGTCCTCGTCAGGGAGGGCGTCCTCGAGTCCTACCTCACGGATCTCACCTCCGCGGCGGAGCTCGACGCGCCGCCCACCGGGAACGGCAGGATCGAGGCCTTGGGTGACCACGTGCAGACCCGGATGAGCGTGACGTACGTGGAGCCGGGGGACGCGGACCGGGAGGAGCTGTTCGAGGAGGCCGGGGACGGCGCGGTCTACCTGCTGGGCTCCAAGGGCGGTCAGACGGACACGGCCACGGGCCACTTCCAGTTCTCGGCCAAGCTGGGCTACGTTCTGGAGGACGGCGAGCCGGCCCGGCCCGTGCGCGACGTCGGGCTCACCGGGCACACGCTGGAGCTCCTCCGGGGCGTCGAGCTCCTCTCCAAGGACCTGCGCCTGCACGCGGGCTACTGCGGGAAGGGCGGGCAGCTGGTGCCCGTCTCCGACGGCGGCCCCCACGCGCTCGTCGAGGGGCCGTTCAACCTCAGATCGGGGTGAGAGGGTTGACCGACCCGCTGGAGTCGATCGAGCCGGGTCGCGCCCTGCTGCTGGAGGTCGAGGTCGAGCGGGTCGAGCTCGAGCGGCTGGAGGAGTCGGGTGACCGGGTCAGCCGCTCCGAGACCACCACGCGGGTGGCCCGGGTGACCACCGACGACGGCCTCGGGGTGGCGGTCTCCACGGAGGGTGAGGACTACGCGGAGCTCGTGGAGCGCGCGAGGCGCACCGCCGAGGCGGGGGTTGGACACCCCGTCAGCTACCCTGAGGAGGTGCGGGCCCGCCGGGTCCGCGCCCACGACGAGAGGGCCACCGACGTGGAGCGGCTGCGGGAGCTGCTGGAGACCGTGGAGGCGGAGGTACCGGGGGACGTCACCCTCTCCTCGGTCGCGGTCACGGGTACGCTCCGACGAGTCAGGGTCCGCGTCCCCGGCCAGGACTGGGTCGAAAGGCTGGAGTCCACGGTCTCCCTGACCGTCGACGTCGTCGGCGAGTTCTCCGGAGCGGCCTGGGACACCACCGTCGGGCCCGACGACCTGAGCGCGGAGAGGCTCGCCGAAGAGGCCGTGGAGATGGCCGCCGAGGCCCCGGAGGTCAGCCCACCGGAGGGTGAGGTCCGCGCCGCGTTCGACCCGGTGGCGGTGGCCGACCTGCTCTCGTACACGCTGATACCGGCCCTATCGGGGCTAGAGGTGGCGAAAGGGACCAGCGCCTTCGACCGGGAGGACCTGGGTCGCCGGGTGATCGAGGGCGACGTCGACGCCCTCAACGACCCCGTCAGGGACGGGTGGCCGGGATCTTACGGGTTCGACGATGAGGGGGTCAGGCCGGAGCGGGTGGAGCTGGTGCGCGACGGGAGGCTCCGGGCCCTTTACACGGACCTTTACTCGGCAGAAAAGCTCGGGCTGGACCCCACGGGCAGCGGCCTGGGCAGCCGACGCCCGGAGCCCGCCCCGGGGAACGTCCTGGTGCAGGGTGATGCCGGCGCGGAGGAGCTTTTGGAGGAGGCGGACCTGATCGTAAGGAGGGTGATGGGAGCGCACACGGCGAGCCACGTCAGCGGGCGCTTCTCGGTTACCGGGCTCTGGGTGGAGGACGCGGACGGCCGGCGCGTGAAGCCCTGCTCGCTCCGCGGCAACGTGTTGTCGGACCTCCTCGCGGTCTCCCGCTGGGTCCGACGAGTCGGGTCCTTGGGCGCGCCTTACGCGCTGATGAGGTGCCGCGCGGGTACAAGTTGACCGGTACTCCACGCGCGAGTCGCGGGGAAACCGTCAACCCGGCCGCGGCGCACTATCTATTCTCTCCCTCCCCAACCCGGTACCGCCCCCGGTCCCGCGAGGCGGCGTCGGGGGGAGCCGAGCGTGGTATCCCCGTACCGCGTCTACACTTTACCAAGAGTTATGGAACGGTTTTACGAGCCCAGATGGGGGCGGCGGGCCCGGCGGGAGGACAGGTGGTACTTCGGGGCCCTGGAGCTCGAGCCCCTGACGGAGGATGATCTGGAACTGAGGGAGATCGTGCTGAACGTTCCCGTCTCGGAGGCCAACCTGCTCACTGACAGGAAGTTCAAGAACCGGAAGCGTGACGCCGCGTACGCGTCGTTTCTGCTCCAACCCGGCCCGCACAAAGCCGACGCGCACGATCACGAGGTGAACAGCATACCTGTCTCCGTTCGCATCCCGTGGCCGAGGGACGTTGAGGCGCCGAGTGAAATCAGCCTGGTGCCCGGCTCGCTGACCGACCACCGCCGGTTCTGCTTCACCGTACCCTGCCCGCCCGAAACGGAGAGGTTTTCGGAGAAGGTGCTGGTCACCGCGGCGCTCTTCAGGACGCTGGCCCTCCGCGAGGACCTGGGCGCGCCCGTCCGCTACTGATAAGTCGCCCCGCGCCCCTCCCCGCTCGGGGCCCCCGTTCGTGCCTAAGGTGAGGATCGGATTCGAGGTCCACGTGCAGCTGGACACCGAGAGCAAGCTCTTCTGCCGGTGTCCCACGGACTATGAGGAGGCGGAGCCGAACGAGAACACTTGTCCCATCTGCACCGGCATGCCCGGTGCCAAGCCCCTGCCACCCAACCGCGAGGCCCTGCTTACCGCGCTGGAGATCGCCTACATGCTGGGCTGCAAGCCCGTGATCGGGAAACAGCTCTACTTCCAGAGGAAGCACTACGATTACCCGGACCTCCCGTCCGGGTACCAGAGAACGAGCACCCCCATCGCCGTCGACGGCGAGCTGGACGGCGTCCGCATCCGCGAGATCCACGTCGAGGAGGACCCGGGACGCTGGGACCCCTCCACGGGCCGCGTCGACTACAACCGCAGCGGCATCCCGCTCATCGAGATCGTCACGGAGCCGGACATGAGCTCGCCCGAGGAGGCGCGCGACTTCCTCCGCCGGCTACTCCAGGTTCTGCGCTACTCCGGGAAGGTGAAGGGTGACGGCGGGATCCGCGTCGACGCCAACGTGTCGGTCGAGGGTGGGGCCCGCGTCGAGATCAAGAACATCAACTCGATCAAGGGCGTGTACCGGGCGCTCAAGTTCGAGATTCAGCGCCAGCTGAACCTGCTGAAGCACGGCAAGGAGGTCCGGCGCGAGACCCGCGCCTACCGGGAGGATCAGGGCACGACCGTGCCGATGCGGGCCAAGGAGACGGCGGAGGACTACCGCTACATCCCGGACCCGGACATCCCGCCGTTCGAGATCACGGAGGACATGTGGGAAGAGGCGGTGGCGAGGGCGCCCGAGCCGCCGCACAAGCGTGCGGAGCGGCTGGTGGAGGAGTACGGGATCTCCAAGGAGGCGGCGGAGGCGCTGGTCACCGAGCGGGAGTGGGCCGACTTCTTCGAGGAGGTGGCGCAGAAGGCCCCGGACGACTGGGAGATCGAGTTCATCGATCAGTGGGTGCGGAAGGAGCTGAAGAAGATTCTCAACAAGAAGGAGCTCTCCTTCCGCGAGGCCAAGATCGAGCCGGAGGACCTCATCGAGCTGATGAAGCTGGTCCGGGAGGGCAAGGTCACCCGGCAGAACGCGCTGAACGCGCTCTGGGAGGCGGTAGACTCGGACAAGAGTCCGGTCGAGGTCATCGAGGAGGAGGGGCTCCTGCGAGTCAGCGACGAGGAGAAGCTGGCCGAGGTGGTGGAGGAGGTGATCGAGGAGAACCCGCAGGCGGTGAAAGACTACAAGTCCGGCAAGGAGGAGGCCATCCACTACCTCATGGGGCAGGTCATGCGGAAGACGCGCGGCAAGGCCGACCCGGACGTCACCATGAAGCTGCTGAGGGAGCGGCTGGGCGAGCCCGGCGAGGACTAGCGCCGGCCCTCGCACCGGAGCACCAGGGTCGGCGTGTCGGGGAAGCGCTCCGCCCACACCCGCTCAAACGACTCCCTCAGCGCCTCGTGCAGCCGATCCTGCCACCCCGGATCGCGGCCGGCGAAGACCGAAGCCGTCCCACCTCGCCGGACCCTCCTCGCCAGCTCCGCTAGAAACTCCCTCGAAAACAGGCGCGGGTTGCGCCGCGGGCAGGGCCCGCCATCGTGCACCAGGTGATCGAAGTAGCCCCGGGGCAGCTCGGGAACGACCTCCACCGCGTCCCCAAGGATCAGCCTGACCCTGTCGTCCCTGAGAGCCTCGGAGAACTCCTCGACCGGGTTCCGATACAGTGCTATGGCCAGCATCTTCGGATCGATCTCGATCGACACGAGCAGCTTGGGGTGACCCCACTCGAGCGTCGCCCACGCCGTTCGACCCAGCCCGGTGCCGATCTCCAGGACCGCCCCGCGGGCCCGCTCGGGCCAGGCAATCACGTACCCCTTGACGCCCATCTTGCCCACCTCGAAGCGATTTCTCCCGTGACCCAGTCCTCCCGTGCGGCTTTTAACGTACTGAAAAACCTCGGACTCCGAGAGCCCCTCGGCCCACTCCCTGTACCGAGCGGCCGCCTCGCGGGCCCGCTCATCCTCGCGCCGCAGCCACTCCTCGAAACCCGGGGGTGAGGACACTGTCCGAAGACCCCCTGCGCGGCTATGAGCCGGGCGTCAAGGACTACCTGGCCCGGTGCACGACGGATGAGGAGGCGCTGGAGGTGATCGAGTACCTCCGCAAGCGGGGCGAGCTGGACGAGGAGGAGGCGGAGAAGCTGGAGAGCAAGATTAAGAGGGAGGGAGTCCGGAGCATCGTGGAGCGGCGCGAGTTCGGGTACTATCTGGAGCGTTACTACGACCCGGACAAGAAGGAGTACCGAGGGTGACCGGCTTGACGGTGGAGCGCTCCCCGGCGGTGGCGGGCCAGTTCTATCCCGCCGACCCGGACCAGCTGAAGGAGACCATCGAGGAGTGCTTCAAGCACGAGCTCGGGCCGGGCGACGTGCCCGAGGTCTCCTCCTCACCGTGCGAGGTGCCCGGCGCCGTCGTGCCGCACGCGGGTTACCAGTACTCCGGGCCCGTCGCCGCCCACGCGTACAAGGCGCTGGCGGAGGCGGGTACACCCGAGACGGTGGTCATCCTCGGGCCCAATCATACCGGGCTGGGCACCGCCGTGGCCACGATGACCTCCGGGCGCTGGAAGACCCCACTGGGCGCCGTGGAGATCGACTCGGAGTTCGCGCGGGAGCTGGTCGAGGAGTGCGGCGTGGTGGACGATGATCTGGAGGCCCACGTCCAGGAGCACTCCATCGAGGTCCAGCTGCCGTTCCTCGAGTACCTGTACGGGGACGAGTTCAGGTTCGTGCCCGTGTGCATGGCGATGCACGATCTGAAGACCGCCCGAGAGCTGGGCGAGGCGATCGCCAAGGTCGCCGAGGATCTGGACCGAAACGTGGTCATCCTGGCGAGCACGGACCTTACGCACTACGAGCCCCATGACGTGGCCCAGGAGAAGGACGAGAAGGTAATCGAGAAGATCGTGGAGCTCGACGAGCAGGCGATGGTTGAGGTGGTGGAGCGCCACAACGTCAGCATGTGCGGAGTGGGTCCGACGGCCGCCACGATCGTCGCGGTTAAGGAGCTCGGGGCCGAGCGGGGCGAGCTGCTGAAGTACGCCACGAGCGGCGACGTGACCGGGGACAGGTCCCAGGTGGTAGGCTACGCGGCCGTCGTCTTCCTGCCCGGGTGAGTAGCATGCTCCCCGTGGAGTGCGCCGAGCTCACGCTCACGGCCGCGCTCCTGGGAGCGGTCCTGCCGTACGAGGTCCTGCGCACCCTGGGTCGTGCCCCCCGAGCGCTGCACGCCCTGGTACTCTCCGTCTCCCTCACCTCCCTGCTCCTGAGCCTGTGCGAGCGGTACGTGACCTGCCTGATCATGGCGTGCTCGATCCCAAAAATAGGGGTGGCGGGGCACTCCCTCCTGAGGCTGGGCTGGGTGATCTCCTGGCACGTCGCCGTGGCCGGGCCCGCCGGCACCCTCCGCGCGTTCCTCACCGTAAAGTCCCTTACGATCGACCTCGTGGCGGGTTTCGCGCTGGCGGTCGGCGGTATCCTGAACACGATCCGATGGATCGCGGGACTAACCCCACCGCTGTAGGGGAGGCTCCGAGGTGGAGTATGAGGAGGAATTCAGGGCGTTCCTGCAGGAGTCCGACACGTTCCTGAACTCCGTCGAGCGCGTGATCGACGAGTACCCGCGCTGGAGGACCGTCGTCGTCGACCTGGGGGAGCTGGACGAGCCTGAGGTGGCCGTGGACGTGGCCAAGAACGTCCTGGACGCCGTCCGCATCGTCCAGGAAGAGGCGATGAAGATCATCGAGCAGGAGCGGCCCGAGGTCAGCGGCGTCTGGGTGGAGTTCCGCTCCTCGCCCATCGAGATCCGGGCCCGGGACCTCAGCGTCGAGTTCAAGGACCGCCTGGTCACGGTCGAAGGCATCGTCCGCCGCGTAGACAACGTCGCCGCCGAGGTATCCCGGGTCACGGCCGAGTGCCCGCGGTGCGGCGAGCGGTTCGAGGTACGCAAGCGGGACTACCGGCCGGACGTCAAGTGCCCCAACTGCGGCGCGACCACCGACCCCGAGGAGCTGTTTTACACCGACTACCAGGTCGCCATCCTTCAGGAGCCACCCGAGAAGATCGAGGGCACGGAGCAGCCCGCGACCGTCGAGGTTGAGCTGAGGTACGACCATATCAACCGGGTCAAGCCGGGCGACCGCGTTAAGATCACCGGAGTGCCCAAGGTCAGGCTCGACCGGGGGCGGCCGAGGCCCGGCGACACCGGCGAGATCGTGCTCGAGGCTCACGGCGTCGAGCGGTCGGAGTCCATGCACTTCCCGGAGGAGATCAACTTCGGCCGGGAGGAGATCGAGGAGTTCCGACAGTTCGCCGAGTCGTCCCCGCTCGACGAGCTGGTCGAGGCCGTCGCCCCACACATTCACGGTCACGAGACCATCAAGCGGGCCGTCGTCCTCCAGCTCTTCTCCTGCGTCGAGGAGTCCAACATGCGCGAGCGCGTGCACGTCCTGATCGTCGGCGACCCCGCCACGGCCAAGTCGCAGATCCTCCAGCACGTGACCGAGAAGGTGGCCCCCAAGGGCGTGTACGTGAGCGCGCAGCACGTGACCGGACCCGGACTCACCGCCGCGGCCGAGCGCACGGAGGATGGTTGGGCGCTGGAAGCCGGAGCGGTCGTGATGGCCGACGGCGGGGTCATCGCCATCGACGAGCTGGACAAGGCCTCAAAGAGCGACCTGAACGCGCTCCTGGAGGCGATGGAGTCGGGCAAGGTGAGCGTGGCGAAGGCGGGGATCACGGCCACGCTGAACGCGCGCTGCGCCGTCCTCGCCGCCGCCAACCCCGAGGCCGGCCGCTGGCAGGGCGACCACCCCATCGAAGAGATCAACCTCGACCCCGCCCTCCTCTCCCGGTTCGACGTGATCCTGTTCACGCGAGACGAGCCCGATCCGGACAAGGACCGCAAGATCGCGGAGACGATGATGGAGGCCTTCGAGGGCGAGTTCGACGACCTGAGCCGCCGCTACGATTTCTACAAGCGTTACATCCTGTACGCGACGACCGAGTACCCGAACGTGAGGATCTCGAAGGAGGCCCGGGAGAAGCTGTCCAAGTGGTTCGTCTCCGTGCGGCAGAAGGCCGCGGACATGGCGGATGAGGGCGAGATCCGGACCGTCCCCGTCACCCGGAGGCAGATGGGCGCCACCATCCGGCTGGCCCGGGCCGCCGCCCGGTTGAGGCTGTCGGACACGGTGGAACCGGAGGACGTGGAGGTGGCTCTATCCGTCATGGAAAAGTTCATGGAGGAGGTCATGCAGGAGGAGGGCGTCCTGGACGCCGACGTCATCGAGACCGGCCGTCCCAAGTCCGTGCGCGAGGCGCGGGAGTACGTGCTCCGGGTCGTGCGGAAGCTGTCCAAGGAGTACGAGGACGGCGTCCCGAAGAAGGAGATCGTCAAGGCGGTCAAGAACAGGGTGGACCGCGATAAGATCGAAGAAATATTGAACGATCTCGTCGAGGAGGGCGACCTGATCCAGCCCCGACCGGGAGTCTACGCCCCGATCAAGTAGCGGAGTGAGCGACCTTGAGCGAGTCAGAGGAGCTCTCCCGCCGGTACCCCGCGGTCCGCGTGCCCGCGGGCGTTCTCGCCCGGTCGACCCCCACTGACGACGGCTTCATCACGCCGGACGGCGTGCGGTTCCACCGAGCCCTGGTGGTGGGCGTGGTCACGTCCAAGTACGTGGACGAGGACCGCGAGTTCGCCGTCCTCACGATCACCGACGACACGGGCTCCGTGGACGTGTTCGCGTTCGAGGAGTGGTTCGAGTACGCCAGCGAACTGGAGCGCTGGACCGAGGTGAAGGTCGTGGGTCGGCCCATGGAACCGCGGGAGGAGGGTCGCTCGGTCCCGCTCCGGGCGGAGGTGATCCGGCCGGCCTCCTATCACGAGGAGCTCCTCCGCAGGTTGGAGTACGAGCTGCTGGTATCCGAGGTCTCAAGCGAGGAGGTCGAGGCCGTCGAGGAGGTGGAAGAGGAGGAGCGAGTTGAGGTATCAGAGGGACCGGAGGAGGCTGAAGCGGAGGAGGAGATCACCGCGGAGACCGAGGCCGAGGCGACGGTCACGGAGGAAGAGGAGGGAGGCGAGGAGGAGGCCATCGAGGCGCGAGAGGGGGAGGAAGACCTGGCCGAGGTCGTCCGGAAAGTGTACGAGCGGCTGCTGGAGCACGAGGAGGACATGTTCTCGAAGCAAGATTTATACGAGATCATAGAGGAGGTCGCGCCCGACGCGGACGAGGAGTTCTGCGAGCGGGTGATCAAAGAGCTGGAACGGCGCGACCTCATCTTCCCCATCAAGCTACCCAGCGGCAAGCACTGGTCCGTGGTGGTGGAATGGGGGGTCTAGTTGTTGGTCCTGGACTACGACTACGAGGAGCTGCTGGAGCGCGCCTACGAGCAGCTGCCTGAGGAGGTGCTCGAGGACCGGCGGTTCGAGATCCCGAAGCCCAAGGTCTCGGTGGAGGGCAAGACCACGATCATCAAGAACTTCAAGGAGATCGCGGACAAGCTCAACCGCGACCCGGAGCACCTCTCCCGGTTCTTCCTAAAGGAGCTGGGTACGGCCGGGCACATCGACGGCGACCGACTGGTGCTGCATGGCACGTACCACCCGAAGCTGATCGAGGAGGAGCTGAAGGAGTACGTGGAAGAGTTCGTGCTGTGCCCGGAGTGCGGCAAGCCGGACACGAAGCTGGTTCGAGAGGACCGTCAGTGGATCCTGAAGTGCGAGGCGTGCGGGGCGTGGTCCTCGGTCAGGAGGCTGAAGTAACATGCCCTCCAAGGTGTCCATGAACGTTCAGGGGACCGCCGACACCCTCGTCATCGCCCTCTGCGACGAGGAGCTCCTCGGCAGGCGGCTCTCGGACGGTGGCCGGGAGGTCAAGGTCTCGGAGAGCTTCTACGGCGGGGAGCTCCTGGAAACCTCCGAGGCCGTCCGCCGCGTTCGGGAGCTCACGAGCGAGTTTCAGGACGAGAAGACGGTAACCATCAACGCCCTCGGCGAGCGAGCCTGCACGGTGGTGCTCAAGGCCCGCCTCGCACGGAGGGAGCAGGTCGGCGAGCTCGCGGGCGTCCCCCACGTTCAAGTCTACATCCTGCCGCGGGAGCCGGTTCCTTGAAGGGTCTCCTCTGCACCACGGCCCCGGGACTGGAGGACATCTGCTCCGAGGAGCTCCGCGAGCTGACCGGGTGCAAGGTGAGGGAGCGACCCCTGGGCGTCCGCGGCCGGGTGGTCGTCCGCTGCCCCGAGGAGGAGGCCCTCGACCTGGCCCGCAAGATCAACTCCGAATCGCTGACGGTCCACCGCGTCGCGATCCTGCTGGGCGGGTTCGAGATCGAGCACCGCGATGAGCGCGGGCTGGACGAGATCCGGAAGGCCTGTCTCGACTTCCCCTTCGAGCGCTACATCACCGAGCAGGATACGTTCGGCGTGCGCCCCTCACGCCTTGGGGAGCACGACTTCACGAGCGTGGACGTGGGGGCCGCGGTCGGGGACGCCGTGATCGAGCGCGTAAAGCGGGAGGCCGGGTTCCGCCCCGAGGTGAACTTGGACGCTCCCTCGGTCATCATCCGGGCGGACGTGGTCGGGGACCGGGTGCTCGTCGGCGTGTGCACCACCGGGGACCGGTCCCTCCACCAGCGCGGGTACCGGGTGTACGACCACCCGGCCGCGCTGAACCCGGTCATCGCCCAGGGGCTGCTCAAGCTGGCCGGGGACCCCGACTCGATCATCGACCCCACGTGCGGTGGGGCGACCATCCCCATCGAGGCCCTGCTCAGCGACCCGGACCGTGAGGCCGTCGGCGTCGAGAAGTTCAAGTCCCACTACGAGGGCGCCCGGCTGAACGTCCTCGCGGCCGGGGTCGATGCGGAGATCTACCTGGGCGACGCGACCCGGCTGTTCGACGAGGTACCCGAGCTTAGGGACCGCGAGTTCGAGGCGGCCGTGTTCAACCCGCCGTACGGGCTTAAGATCGCGAACCCCCGGGTGGTCGAGCGGCTGTACTACGGACTCGCCCGGGTGTTGTCCGACCTGGTCGACGTGGTCGCCACGGTCACCCCGCGCCGCGACTGGATGGTCGAGGCGATGGAGGAGCACGGGTTCCAGCTGGACCACGAGCGATGGGCGCGTCACGGCGGCCTCGACGTCCGCATCTTGGTGTTCTCCTAGTCGCTGGACTCGCGGAGCAGCTTCCGGATCACGTCCAGGAGCTCCCCCAGCCGGGAGATCTCGAAGTCGGGCACGTCCTCCTCGTTCTCCGGCTCCATGTCGCTGTACTTGCCCTTGCGAACGCGCACCGTCACCATCCCGACGCGATTCGCGCCGCGGATGTCGTGATCCAGCCGGTCCCCGACGAACACGCACTCGCTGGGTTCAACTCCCAGCCGCTCGGCCGCCTCGGTGAAGATCCTCGGGTTCGGCTTCTCCACGCCTATCTCCTCCGAGATGACGACCGCGTGGAAGAAGTGGTGCAGGCCGAGCCTGATCAGCTTCTCCCACTGCTTGACGGCCAGGCCGCTGGTCACGACCCCCAGCTTGAGCCCCATCTCCCGGAGCTTCATGAGGGTGGGGATGACGTCCGGGTAGGGCTTCAGGTAGGCGAACTTGGTGTCGTGGTACGCCACGACCGCCGCGGCCACGAGCTTCGGGTCCGGGTCGACCCCGATCCGCTTCAGGAGCAGGTCGAAGTGTCGCGGGTGATTCGAGCCGAACTCCTCGACGATCTCCTCCAGCTCCTCGTAGAGCTCCTCCTCCGTCATGTCCACGTCCAGACCGGCCTCTATCATCGCCCGGATGGCGTTCTTCCGGGCCGCCTCCGCCAGCTTGGAGGACGGGTACAGGGTGTCGTCCAGGTCGAAGAGCACGGCCTTGATCATGGGGGCTCGCCCCATGCTGCTGCGGGTTGAGCCGGTCGAGATCGCGGGAGAGATCCGACCGGGGGACGACCTCGGTAAGATCCTGGCGGAGGCGGCGGAGCCCGAGGATGGAGACGTTATCGCCGTCGCCCACACGGTCGTGTCCAAGGCCGAGGGCGCCCTCGTGGATCTAAGCGAGGTCGAGCCCAGCGACCTTGCGCGCCGCCTGGCCGAGCGGCTGGGTAAGGATCCTCGAGTGATGGAGGTGATCCTACGGGAGGCCGAGGGTATCGTGAAGGTGGGCCGCGACGTGATCATCACCGAGGTCCGGGGCGGGATCGTCTGCGCGAACTCCGGGGTGGACGAGTCGAACGCTCCCCCCGGGCACGTAGTGACGCTCCCGGAGGACCCTGACAGGAGCGCGGACCGCATCCGCGAGAGGATCCGAGAGCTCACCGGCGCCGACGTTGGCGTGGTGATCACAGACACGCAGGGTCGCGCCTTCCGGGAAGGAGTGGTCGGGGTGGCGGTGGGCGCCTCCGGGATCCCGGTGCTGGCCGACCGGCGCGGTGATCGCGACCTTTACGGGCGCGAGCTTCAGGTCACGGTCGTGGCCGTCGGCGACCTGATAGCGTCCGCCGCGGAGCTGGTCATGGGCCAGGCGGACGAGGGGACGCCGGCGGCCGTGTTCCGGGGGCTCAAAGACAAGCTAAAGAGATTCGAGGGCCCCGAGCGGGCCTCGGCACTGGTCAGGGACCCCGAACGAGACCTCTTCCGGTGAGGGGGTCTCGGCCGTGGCTCGGTACACCCTGGAGTGCGTGGAGTGTGGCCGCTCGTTCTCGGACGACACCCTGCTGAAGTGCCCGGAGTGCGGCGGGCTGCTGGAGGTCTCGCTGGACTACGACGAGATCGAGGTGGACCGCGAAACGTTGGAACGGCGCGACCTGGGCGTCTGGACGTTCCGGGAGCTGCTGCCGGTCTCCACGGACGACCCCGTCACGATGGGCGAAGGCGGCACCGGGCTGCACCCGTGCCCGCGGTTGGCCGAGGAGCTGGGCGTTCGGTCGCTCTACGTGAAGAACGAGGGTGAGAACCCGACGGGCTCGTTCAAGGACCGGGGGATGACGGTCGGGGTCACGAAGGCGGTGGAGCTGGGCGCCGAGGTGGTCGCGTGCGCGTCCACGGGTAACACCTCGGCCTCGCTGGCGGCGTACGCGGCGCGGGCTGGAATCACGTGCGCGGTCCTTCTCCCGGCCGGGAAGGTGGCGCTAGGCAAGCTCGCGCAGGCCCTGTTCCACGGGGCCCGGGTCGTGCCCGTGGACGGCAACTTCGACGACGCGCTGGCGGTCGTGAGGAGGCTGGCCGAAGAGGGCCTGGTTTACCTGCTGAACTCGGTGAACCCGTTCCGACTGTGCGGCCAGCGCACGATCGCCTACGAGATCTGCCTGCAGATGGACTGGAGCGTCCCCGACGCCGTGGTCGTCCCGGTGGGCAACGCGGGCAACATCAGCGCTATCTGGCAGGGCTTCCTGGACCTGTACGAGCTCGGGCTGATCGACGATTTGCCGAGGATGTACGGGGTTCAGGCTGAGGGTGCCCGCCCCGTCGTGGACGCCATCCGGTCGGGGAAGGAGGATATAGATCCCGACCCGGAGCCCGAGACGGTCGCGACGGCGATCCGGATCGGGAACCCGGTCAACGCCGTGAAGGCCCTCCGGGCCATCCGGAGCTCGGGCGGCTGGGCGGTGTCGGTCACCGACGACGAGATCCTGGAGGCGCAGCGGGAGCTGGCCACGACGGAGGGGATCTTCGTGGAGCCCGCCAGCGCGGCCTCCATCGCGGGCCTGCGGAAGCTGGTGGACCGGGGCGAGATCGACGAGGGGGAGGAGGTGGTGTGCGTGACCACGGGGCACGGACTCAAGGACCCGGAGATCGTCATGGAGACCTGCGAGCTTCCGGAGCCGGTGGAGCCCGACCCGGAGCGGATCAAGGAGCGGCTGGGCCTCGGCTGACCCTCTCGCGGTCCAATCGTTATGAGTCCCATAACGATTCCGCAGATGAACGGCGGCGGGCGCGCCGAGGGGTGGACCCGGTCCCCTCGGGGCCGGCTTCCCCCGGCCGACCTGCCTCCGGCGACCCCCGAGCGGCCGCGGGTCCGGGGTGGGCTGCTCCCTCTCGGGCCTGACCCGGTGCCCCGGCAAAGGCGGTGGCACGCCGCCCTCCGGCGGCGGCCCCGCCACCCCGGGCCCCCGGGGGGCCGGAGGGTCATCGGTCGGTCCGGGGGGGCCGGGCCCCCGAGGGGACCGGGCCGCCCCCTCGGCTTCGGCCCCCGCATGAGGCGGATTTCGGGTGACAGCGGACCGCCAGCCCGCCGGCCTAGCCCGCCGCCGTTGATCCCGGTGAGTCATCACAATTTAACGGTTTGGGTCGTCACTCGCGCGCCACGTACACGTACGCCTCGCACTCCCCGAGCGGCGTTTCGACGCGCTCCCTCCTCCGCTCGTACAGGGCGGGGTAACCCTCGTACCGGTCTATCTCGCGGATTTCCTCGTCACTGAGTCCCACCAGCAGCACCCCGGAGACGCGAGACCCCTCCTTCTCGCGGATGGTGTTGTACCGGTTCCCCACGTCCTCCAGCGCGAGCTCGTAACCCTTCAGCACCGCCGGGTACACCATGTAAGGGACCCGGCCGATGACGGACGCCACGGTTTCCGGATCCGTCAGCGTGCCGTAGGCGAACACGCGCTCCGGGGGCAAATCTTTAGGCACTTCATCCTCCGGGCCGACGACGATCGCTTCCCCGCTGCTCTGGATGACGAACCGTAAGATGGCGCGCTCGTCTTCTTCCTCGTCCTCCTTCGGGAGGATCATCAGCCTGCCGCCGCGGCCCACGTACACGTGAACCTTCACACGGCATCCCGGGGACCCGGTGCCGTGAGCGGGCTTATGCGTTTGTCGTTCAGACTACCTGGGGCGAGGACCTGCGCGGTAGCCTGGGCACTCGCGACGCTCGCAACGCTCGCGGCCTCTCCCCGGCTAACGGCGTACGCGCTCCTCCCCGTGCTAGGCTGCCTCTGCACGGTCCTCTCCGACCGGGTACGAGGCCGTGACGTGCCCGTCAACCGGTGGGTGTTCACCTGGGCGATCGCCGGCACGCTCGACCTGGTGGGAGCCGCTCTCGCGACCCTGGCACCCGCCGTCCTGGCGGCGGCTCGGGGACTCTCCTCCACGCTCCTGTCGCTGTCACTGCTCGGCACGGTCGAGCGGTCCCCGATCAGGAGCGCCGCCGTCCTCCTCTACCTGGCGGCGAGCGCCATCCCGCTGTCGAGGGTGGCCAAGACGTCGCCGCTGCTCCCCCTCCTTCCATCTCTGACCGGGTGGGTCATCGCCGCCCTCGCGATAACGGTCCTGGACACGGTCACCAAGGCCTCGCTGGGGATCGGTACCACGGAGGCGCTGGCGGAGTTTCTCAAGTTCAAGTCTGGCCGTAAGCACTCCCTGGACGCGATCTTCCGCCGGCTCAGCACGGTGACGCGCGTGACCGTCCCCGTGCGAGTCCTCGCCTTCCTAAGCTCCGGAAAGGTCGTAGGATGCTTCGTGATACCCTGGGTTCACCCGGGCCCGGTGGGGAAGATCGGGGGCGGAGACCTACCCGGTCGGATCGTGAGGAGGCTGCTCAAGCGGGGCGTGGTACCGCTCGTATTCCACTCCACGACCACGCACGACTTCAACCCAGTGGACCGTCGCGAGGCCGAGAAGGTCGTCGACGCGGTGGTCGAGCTGGTTCGGCGGGCGGAGGGCTCCCGCGGGTCCGCACGCGCGTCCCGGGCCGTGCGTGGGAGCGAGACGGACTCGATCGGCCAGGTGCTGGGGAACCGGTTGTTCCTGGTCCTCTCCAAGTACCCTGAGCCCAGCGACGATATTGACCCCGCGACCGGCGTCTACATCGAGGCCAGGACGGGCGCGTGGGTGGTGGACGGTCACAACTGCTTCGGCGACCCCGAGGAGGGCCGCGTGCACGCGTTCTCCCCGGACTTCTGGCGGCTGCTGAACGACGCGCTCTCCATCTCGGACCAGGTGGAGGCGACCACCGGCCTTCGAGCCGGGTTCGCTCACGCGGATCCGGAGCTGGGGCCGGAGTCAGGAGTGGGCAGCGGTGGAGTCTCGGTGGCGGCGGTGGAGGTGGACGATCATCGGACGCTGTACGTGGTCCTGGACTCGAACAGCATAGTCAGGGAGCTGAAGGAGCGCATCGAGCGGGAGCTGTCAGACCTTGCGGATGAGGTAGTGGTGTGTACCTCGGACTCGCACGAGGTGAACCCGCGCGGATATAACCCGGTTGGCGACGCGCTGGTGAAGGCGGACGAGGAGCTCGTCCGGGCCGTAAGGGAGGCGGCTGAACGGGCGGTTGACGGGCTCAAGCCCTGCGAGGTCGTGGAGCTGGAGGAGTGGGTCGAGGTCGCGGTCACCGGCCCGGGCAGCTTCCAGCAGCTGTCTCACTCCGTCAAGGTCGCCCAAAGGATGGTCAAGATACTCCTCCCCGCGGTCTTCCTGGGGGTGACGGTTCTTTCCACGGTCACCGGGCTCTGGCTCCCGGGCTGACGTGTACTGCACGGCGTTCGGACTCGGGTTCGGCCACGCCTCGCGGGTGCTGGGGATCACCCGGGAGCTGCTGAGGCTGGAGGCTGACGTCGTGCTGAGCTCCTTCGGGGAGGGGTGGAGGCTGCTCACCAGGGAGCTGCCCGACGCGACCGTGTACAGGATCCCGACGATCGAGATCTTCTCCCGCTCGGGCTCCTTCAGCGTAGTTCACGTGCTGAAGCGGCACCCCGATCTCCCGCTGCGGTTCTACGCCGGGCTCGAGCTGGACATGAGGATAATCCGGCGGCACGGCTGCCGGGTGGTAGTGTCCGACTGCCAGTTCCACGCGCTGGCGGCGGCGCGCCTGCTGGACGTGCCCGTCGTGCTGATCACCAACCTCCTCCGGGTCCCGAACGCCGACCCGGCCTCGAGGCTAGTGAATTGGTTCCTGCGGGAGTTTCTCAGCCTGGCCGACGTCGTGATCGTCCCCGATGCGCCCTTCGACGAGTCCACCGATCTCGACGCGGAGGTGGTCTGGGTGGGACCGATCCTCCGGGTCCGGCCGGACGAGCTCCCCGGCGAGCGGGAGATCAGGGAGCGCTTCGGTCTGCCTGAGGACACGCCGATCGTCCTAGTCACGGCCGGCGGTTCCCCGCACGGTAGACGGATCGTGGAGCTCGCCGTCGAGGGGATCAGGCGACTCGAGGAGGATGTGTTCACGATCGTCGTGAGCAGCGGGCTGGGAGCCGAGATCCTGCGCGGGATTCCGGGCCGGGTCCTCAGCTACGTGGACAACTTGATGGAACTGATCAAGGTGGCGGACGTGGTGGTCACTCACGGCGGGCACACCACCATCTCCGAGTGCGCCTGCCTAAGGACGCCGGTCGTGTCCATCCCACTGCCCGGGCATCCGGAGCAGCTGATGAACGCCCGCCGGGTGGAGGAGCGGCGGCTGGGGGTCGCCCTGATGCCTGAGGACCTCTCGCCGGTCCGGGTGGCCGAGGCTATAAGGGATGCGATGGGCAGCCGGGTACCGCGGGCGCGATTGATGGACGGCAGGGGGGCGGAACGGGCTGCCCGCATCGTCCGGGAGGCAATGGACGCGCCGTGAGGTAGGCCGGCAGCTGATACACATCGGGTTCGGGCTGCTGTTCATGGTCCCCCTGCACCTGCTCGGCCCGATCAAGTTCTGCCTGTTCTTGCTCGCGATCCTCATCCCTGGTTTGGCCGTGTCCGCCTGCGTGCGCCGCGGGATTTACGTTCCGCTGATCACGGAGCTGGTGGAGACGTTCGAGCGACCAGAGGAGATGGAGCTGCCCGGGCAGGGCACCCTGCACTTCCTCACCGGCGTGCTGGTCGCGACCGCCATCGCCCGGCAGGTCCAGATCGTGGACGTGGCGATCATCGTGCTGGCGGTGGGGGACGGCGTGTCCACGATCGTGGGGGTTCCGTTCGGCCGAACGCCGCTCCCCCACAACCCGGACAAGAGCTTAGAGGGCAGCCTGGCCGGCTTCGTCTCCGCGGCCGCGCTGGCCTCCATCTGGACGCGAGACCCGGCCGCGTCCGTGCTGGCCTCCCTAGTGGGGACCGCGGTGGAGACGCTGCCGGCGCTGAACGATAACGTCACCATTCCCATCGCCGTCTCTCTGTTCCTCCTCTGGTGGTGGTCCTGATGAGACTGGCGATCACCGCGGCGGCCTCAGCCGCCGCCCTTGTCCTCGTGATGCTGTGGGGACCGGACTACCTTGCGCCCGCCGCGCTCATCCTGGAGGGGGGTAGCAAGCCGAAAGTGGTGGCGTTCTTGCTTCTGATGACCCTGACATCGGCCGCCGCGATCCTCCTCAGACTCCCCGATCGCAGGTGGGAGCTCGCACTCCTAATTCTCCCGTTCCTATCGAACGCCCTCCACTGCGTCGGGGTGAGCTTGTCCGGGCTGCCGACGACCGTGGAGGTGTTCGTGTTCGACGGCACGAAGCTGGAGGGGGACTCGCCCTTCCACACCCACGTGGGCAAGTCTGCGGTCTCCACGGTGCTGCCCAGCTCCGCCGAGCCCGTCTCCGCGCACTCCGGCCGCTCGCTGTGCCGGGTTTACCCGGCGTCCGTCCGGGCCGCCGAGCTGGCGGTCGTAACCACCTCAGTGGTCCTCGCGGCCGCCGCCAGCCGCGGCCCGGTGACGTGCTTCGCCGGCTCCCTGCTGGCGATGAGCACGGTGGACGGGGGAGGATTCTCCCTTCCCTACATCAACGGGTGCTGGCTGATGGCCCTGACCGAGGCCGCTCGGGGAGGGAAGGTGGAGTCGGCGACGTTCGGCTTGGCAGCCCTGCTGTCCCCCTACGCCAAGATGGTGCTCGGGACTGAGGTCACGGCCCGGTACTACGGGTCGCGCTGGGACCGGATCCACGTGATCCCGGTGAACGTGCCCAAGCCGGTGCTGACCGAGGCGGGCGCCAGGCCGCTCGGACCCGGCGTTTACGCCATCAGGGCCCGAGACAGGTGCGCCTTCCTGCGCGGGCTCGAGCGCGGGCTGCGCGAGAGGAGGTGCCGGTGGGCCGAGGTCCTTCTGGTCCCAAACATCGGGGCGCACCTTACGACCGGCTGACCCGACTCTCAACGAACTCCCTGAGAAGGTCTCTCTCAACTCCCAGGGCCTCGGCCAGCCTGTCCGTCGCCTCCCGGACGAAGTCCTCAACGACCTCCTCCAGCTCCCGCTCCACCTCCTCCAACTCCTCCTCCAGTTCCTCAGAAGACCCGCTCAGCTTGGACTTCGACTTGCGCAGCTCCTCGTTGATGCGGTCCGCCCTCCGGCGGAGCTCGCGCACCTTCTGATCGACCTCCATCTCCCGCTCTACGACGCCGACGACCTCTTCGAAGTCGAACTCAGCCCGCACGATCCGCGTGAGCAGCCGGTCGAATTCGTCCTCCCCTAGGCGCCCTCGTAGGTGCTCGGTGAGCTCCTCCAGGAACCGCTCGACTCGGAGGGAGGTCTTCGGGTCCAGCTCTCGCAGCTTCCTGCCGAGCTCGGCCGGGTACGCCTTGAACGCTCTCAGCTCCCCTCACCCGCCCTGCGCTCCAGCTCCTCGATCCGAATGGGCAGCCGGTCCTCGGGGGATATCTTGCGGATGTACCTGCGCCTGAACCTCGGATCCTGCATCCGGCATCGGTCGCTCCAGCGCTTCCACTCCGGGTGCGAGGTGAGCCTCTTCCACGCCTTCTTGAGCCCTACCTCGCGCACGTTGCCGAACGAGATCGGGGTAAAGTCGCAGGGGGTTACCTCCCCGTCGTTGGTCACGTGACACTGGACGTAGCCCGCGAAGCACCCCGACCCGTGCCGGCTGTTCACGTACGACATCACGGACACGCGCGGGCCCGACCGCTTGTCCCGGTTCCATCGTAGGTGCAGGTCAACGAGCTCCTCCCGGTGGCGCTTGGACAGGATGACGTCCTCCCGGTGGAGCAGGCGGCCGGTGGGCACGGCGTCGAACACGGTAACCTCGTGCACACCCAGCCGGGCGGCCAGCCTGAGGAGGTCCTCCACCTTGCCGGTCTCAACGGCCTCCGGGGTGGCGTACGTTGAAATGCCCACGAGCACGCCCGCATCCAGGCAGGCTCGAATACCCTCCAGGCACCGGTCGAAGAGCCCCGGAACCCCGCGCAGCTCGTCGTGCTCCTCCGGATCGGGGCTGTCGATGCTCACGTGGACCGCGTAGACGCCCGCCTCGGCGAGCTCGTCGACCCGCTCCCGCAGGTTGTACCCCGCGGTGAACACCGCTGCGATCGCCTTGTCAGGGTCGACGCTCGAGATCAGCTCGGGCAGATCCTCCCTCAGCAGCGGGTCACCTCCGGTGAAGGTCACGTTGTACGTGCCGAGGTCCAGAGCGTCCTCGATGACCTCCTTCCACTCCTTGGTGGACAGCTCCTTCCGGCTCCTCCGGGCCGCGCTGCAGTGCACGCAGTTGCACGGACACCTGGCGGTCACGGCCATGGTGATGGCCTCGGGGATCCGGCGCCTGAGCAGCTCGGACTTCAGCCTGGCCTTAATCAGCCGGATGAAAGCCTTGCTGGGGAGCGGGGGTAGGTACAGGGAGAAAACTATCCTGTCCTCTAGGACGGCGGCCGGCTTCTCCTCCTCCAGGTGCCTGAGCAGCTTCTTGAGCGGGCTCAAGAGCCTCGCCAGCCGGCCCGAGAGCTCGAAGCTAACCTCTCCCTCGTTCACCACGGCCTCCAGCCTCACGCCCGGCTTATCGACCAGAGTCACTCGCAAGGCGCGCTAGAGCCCCAGTCCGCGGTGAGGTATCCGAATGTTGAGGATGAGCAGGGCCAGCGCCGCCAGCGTGACCGTGGTCACGATCTTGGAGGCGGCCTCCCGGCCCAGCACCTCGCGAAGCGCCTCCTCCAGGATCCTTCCCCCGTCCAGGGGCTTGATCGGCAGTAGGTTGGCCACGCCGACACCCAGGGACAGCAGCCCCAGCAGGTTCAGGAAGGCCAGCAGGTCGATCGCGACCTCGGACACCCGGTAGCCACCGAAGTTGGGTATCACGTACACGCCCAGCACGGGCCTGCCCCGCCACAGCCTCACCTTAACGCGCTTGGTACCCCGATCCGTCTTCACCGTGACCGTCTCGCCGGGCCTGTGACGGCCCACCTCGTTCCTAAGGTCCTGGATAGTGCTCACCTGTTTGCCCTCCACGCTAACTATCCGCTCGCCCGGCTCGAGCGGGACGTCCTTGAACACCTTCCCGTGGACGATGACCCCGCTGCCCGCCAGTACGGGGGCGTAGGCGAGCAGGGTCACGAGCGCCCAGCAGACGAAGTACGTGAGCACGTTGAACGCCGGGCCGGCGCTCAGGATCTCGATGCGGTGCCTAAGCCGGGCCCGCTCGAACTCCTCCCGATCCGGCTCGACGAACGCGCCGGGGAAGATCAGGAGCAGGAAAAACCCGACGCGCCGAATCCTGACACCGGTCAGCCGGAGCGCCACCGCGTGCCCCAGCTCGTGAACGATGAGTATGGTTGCGAGCGACACCGCCCCGGAGACCAGCGGTATCGTCACGCCCGGGAGCAGGGGCACGAACTCGCCACTCCCCGGTCCCGACGTCGCGATCCCCCTCACCAGCAGGAACGTCGCCAGGCCGAGCCCGGCCACTCCTATCACCGGGGAGAGCTTAACCAGTACCCGGAGGATCACCCCCGACCGGCCGCTGACCAGCCGCTCCAGCCCGGGCACCCGGTCGGTGTACTTGTAGAGGACTCCCCACCGGAACTCCATTCCCAGGATCCTGCCCAGACCCGCGGCGACGGCGATCGCGATCGCCAGCGCCAGGATGGTGCTTACCTCCACCACAACGCCCCCAGGAGTGATCCACGATGAAGGAGGTCAGGTACTCCGACGAGCGTTGGAAGCTTCTGGAGAAGCTCCGCGAGAAGGCCCGCCGAGTGGTCGAAACGCTCTCCAACCTGGGGCTGGAGGGCTGGGTGCACGGTAGCGTGGCTCGAGGTGACGTCAGGAAGGGCAGTGACGTGGACGTGTTCGTCCCCCAACCGGTGTCCCCACACACCGTTGACGCTCTGGTTGAGTCCGCCCCGTACGAGGTCCTTAAGATTGTGGCCACGCTGCCCACGCCCAGGGACTGCGTCCGGGTCAAGGTCAAGATGGAAGGCGACGTGGAGGTCACCGTCCCCATCACGACACCCTCGGACCGGGAGCTCGAGTTCTACGACTTCTCCGGTAAGCTGACACCCGAGGCGCTGGACCGGGACGAGCGCGTGCCCGGTGTCAACAAGCAGCTCAGGATGATCGAGCCCCGGCCGTGGGGCCACGTCGAGTACTCCATTCTCGGTCGGGAAGGCGAGGTGGCCTCCAAGCTGGGGATCAGCGTGCAGCTCGTCAACGAGCGGATCAAGGCCCTCACGCGCAGGGATAAAGTAGGTGTCCAGGGGGTCCACGCCAAGGTCGAGGGTCGGCCGGGTGAGCCCACGGTCGAACTGCTCCGGCGGCTGGCCCGGAGCAACCCCAAGGCGGCGGAGAAGCTCTCGGACCTGGGGGTGTAACCGTGGGAACCGTCACACCGGAGGATCCGCGCATCCGGTTGCTCCTGTCCTTCGTCGGTTACGCGAAGGATCGGGCGTCCTCCGGCGCCTACTCCGACGTGAACCGGCGCCAGCTATTGGAGGTCCTGGAGAAGCTTGAGTCCAAGCTGCAGGAGATCCGCTACTCGTACCTACCATCGAGCCAGGTCGCTGAGGAGCTCTCCGGGCTGCGCTCGGAGCTCGAGGACGCCGCGAATCCGGAGGAGCCCGACCTCCGCTGGCTGCTCGAGTACCTGGAGCACGCCGATCGCCTGTTCGAGCGCGAGGCCGAGGATGAGGCCGACGCCGTGCTGTGCACGGTGTGTGAGGTGCTGAGCGTGCGAGACCACCCGGAGGCCGACAACCTCTGGATCACGACCGTGAACGCCGGGGACTTCGGTAAGAGGACCGTGGTGACGAACCTCGAGGATGTGGATGAGGGGGACTCGATGGCGCTGGCCCTGCTCCCGCCGCGGGAGTTCATGGGGGTCGTCAGCGAGGGGATGTTCTGCGGTGAGGCCGAGGGTGACCCCGGAGAAATCATAGAGCCCCCTGACCGTGGCGAGGTCCGAAGCGCGGTGATGGAGTGGTTGGAGGGGGAGCGATGACGATGGTTGACCCGGAGGACCTGACCTACCGCGAAAAGCTCGTCCTGCTGGCCCTGTACGAGGAGTTCGACGGTGGCCCGGCCGGCGTGAAGAGGCTGGCGCCGGTGGTCCACATGGACAAGACCAAGGTGGCGCGGGCGCTCAACGAGCTCGAAGAGAAGGGGCTGGTCGAGTTCGAGCACATGAAGGGCCGGTGGCTCACCGAGGAGGGCGAGAAGGTCGCTAAGGAGATCTCCAAGGAGATGGACCTTCCGAAGGACGAGGGACCGTACCAGTGCTCCGAGTGCGGTCGGAAGTACAAGCACCTGCGGCTGAAGTGCGCGGTCTGCGGTGGTGAGATCGAGGTCAACAAGGATCATCCAGACGCGGCCAAGGCGGAGTGGAACCTGGAGCGCGCTCGGAAGGGATACCTCTAATCCCTCCCCACGCGCCCGCGCAATCGTTCTTGGGGAGCTAACGTTTGAAGGAGCACTGGGCGGAGGTGAAGGCGCGGGAGGTTGAGAAGCACCTCGAGGAGCACGGGTTAGAGGAGGTAGTCGTAGCGAGCGGCGCCTCGACCTCCGGCCGGCTGCACGTGGGCAACGCCCGGGACGTCCTCACCGCGGACGCCGTGGCCCGGGTGCTGGAGGAGCGAGGGCACGACGTTCGGGTGATCTGGGTCTCCGACGACGTGGACCCGCTGCGCAGGATCCCTCGGGACCTCCAGGACGAGCTCGACGAGGAGTACCTCGGCGTCCCCTACAAGGCCATCCCACTCGAGGACGGCACCCCTTACTCCGACCATTGGGCCGAGCGGTTCGTCCGCGAGCTGCGCGAGTTCGGCGTCGACGTCGACTGGGTATCCTCCGCCGAGCTGTACACGGAGGAGGAGTTCGCGGAGCTGGTCCGGCAGGCCGTGCGTGACTACTACGAGAACGGACGACTCAAGTCCATCTTCCGCCGGTTCGGTCTCAAAGAGGCCCGCGTGTACATGCCCATCTGCGAGCGGTGCGGTCGCATCGCTACAACTCGGGTTAAGTCCATCGACGGATGGGAGATCGAGTACGTCTGCGAGGGTCGTCACCGCGTGGGCGACGCCGTGCTCGAGGGCTGCGGTCACCGCGGCAGGCTCGACCTCCGGACGCCGATCGAGGTGAACGACCTCGAGGTCCCTCCGGGCAAGCTGGGCTGGAAGGTGGAGTGGCCTACCAGATGGTACTACCTTGGCGTCGCCTGCGAGCCGTTCGGTAAAGACCACTACGTGTCCGGCGGGTCCTACGAGGTCGGCTCTGAGATCGTGGAGGAGCTCTTCGACTTCCCGGCCCCGGTGCCGGTGCCGTACGAGTGGATCACGCTGGAAGGGAAGGCGATGTCCTCCTCCAAGGGGCACTACGCGACCCTGTCCGACTGGGCGGAGGTGTGCCACCGTGAGGTCCTTCGCTACTTCGTGCTCAGGAGCAAGCCGCTCAAGCACCTCGACCTCGACCTGAGGTTCGGGCTGCTCCAGCTCGTGGACGACTACGACGAGCTGGAGGCCAAGTACTTCAACGGCGAGGCGGACGAGCGGGAGCGCCGACTGTACGAGCTCACGCGCGTGGACGGCGTGCCCGAGGAGTGCCCACCGCACGTCCCGTTCCGGTTCTGCGCCGTCGTCGTTCAGGTGCTCGACATCCGAGGCGAGGTGGGCGAGGAGGAGCTAGAGCGGGCCGTCCGCGTGTTCCGCAGGACGGGGCATCTCGAGGAGGAGCCCGAGGGCTTCGGGCGTGAGTGGCTGAGGGAGCGGCTGGAGAAGGCGGCCCGGTGGGTGGACCGGTACGCGCCCGAGGAGGTCCGGTTCCGGGTGCGCGAGGAGCCGGAACCCGTGGAGCTGGACGAGGCGGAGCGCGAGTTCCTGCGGACCCTGCTGAGGCGGCTGGAGGAGGTCGAGTCCGAGGATCCGTCCGAGCTGCAGCGCGCGTTCTTCGACGCCGCCCGGGACGCCGGACTTAAGCCCGGCCGCGCCTTCCGGGCCTTCTACCGCGTAGTCATCGGGAAGGACAGGGGCCCGAGGGCCGGAACGCTCACAGCGGCCGTGGGGGTGGATCGGATTTCGGAGCTGATAAGGGGCTGCCTCGAGGCTTCCGGAGGCTAGACACGGAGAACGTCGTCCGCGGTGAGCTGCCCAAAGGCTGCCGGCTCTGCGTCAAGGGCGCCAAGCTGGTGGTCTTCATCACCGGCGAGTGCGAGCGGGGCTGCTGGTACTGTCCCGTCTCCCCAGAGCGCAAGGGCCGGGACGTGATGTACGCCAACGAGCGGCCGGTGCGCGGCGAGCGGGACCTGCTGGAGGAGGCGGAAATTATGGACGCCAAGGGGGCCAGCCTGACGGGAGGCGACATCACCCTGCGGCTCGACCGCTGCGAGGAGGTGGTAACCACCCTGAAGGGCGAGTTCGGTGAGGACTTCCACGTCCACGCGTACGTGCCGGCGGAGTCCGTGAGCCGAGAGGCGCTCGACAGGCTCTCGGAGGCTGGCCTCGACGAGCTCCGGATCCACCCGTCCTTTAACGAGGACATCAACGAGCGGGCCGCCCGGTTGGCCTCAGAGTACGACTGGGACGCTGGATTCGAGATGCCCGCGATCCCCGGTCGGGAGGACTGGATCGTGGAGGTGGCGAGGCTGTCGGAGCGGCACGGGCTGGACTTCTTGAACGTTAACGAGCTCGAGTTCACCGAGTCGAACGCCGAGGAGCTCAAGGTGCGCGGGTTCAAGCGGGTGAGCGAGGACTCCGACGCCGTGCAGGGCAGCGAGGAAACGGCGATAAGGGGTCTCGCCAGGGCCGCGAAGGAGGTCTCCATCACGCTGCATTACTGCCCGTCCGTCGTTAAAGACTCCGTCCAGCTGCGCGAGCGGCTCAAGCGAACCGCCCTGAACGTGGCGGAGGAGCACGAGATGGTCGACGAGGACGGCCTGATCGTCCGCGGAGAGATTAGAGTGAAATCCGGCGACCCGGAGGACGTCGCCCGGGTGCTGACGGAGATCCTGGAGGTGCCGGAGGAGTGGGTGAGGGTGCGCACGGACCGGGTGGAGGTGAAGCCCGTAGTCCTGGAGGAGCTGGCCGACCTCCTGGACGACATCGCCGAGGCGGCCGGGTGCGAGCTCGAGGCCGTGATCGTTCGGGAGTACCCGACGTGGGACCGGACCGTGGTGGAGGTGTGGCCGGTTGGGGGTGAGTGAGTGACCCGGAGGAGGGGGAGGATCTCGGCCCGGACGCTGCGGCACGTCGGCCGGGTCTGGCGGGTGGCGATGTACGCCGGCTCCGTCCTGACGATCCTGCTGATCGCCCTCCTCACCGTGACGTCCATCAGCCAGTACAGCTACGAGGCCCAGGTCCTGCTGTTCGGTAACTACGCGGACCAGCTGAAGCACATCAACGCGGAGTACGAGCGGCTGAGAGTGGAGTTCATGAAGACCAACGAGAGACTTCGGACGCTGCGAGAGATGTACCCGATCCCGGGCCCGGAGCTGCACCGCGTCGAGAAGATCAGGGCTAAGGCGTCGCTGGAGCTCGCCTCCCTAAACGAGAAGCGCAAGGATGCGGAGTTCGCGGTGTACGTCATGCACGACCCGGCAACGTCGGACGTCAAGATCGGCGAGTGCCTGGCGGAGCTAAGGAGGGCCAGGATGGCCGTCAGGGCCTTCGCTAGGGCGGTCAACGAGCTTGAGAACAAGTACGCACGCGGCTGACCGAGCGGAGGTCGAGCTGGGAGCCATCCACGAACGGCTCGACGTGAGGTTGGAGGACAGGCGCCTCAAGTTCACCCTGTACGACCTGATCGAGTTCGAGGTCGACCCCTCGGAGCTCGCCCGGATGGTCTCCGCCCTGCTCTCCCGGATCGAGCGGCGGCACGTACCGGCCAGCGTCGACGGGACCCGGGTCGCGGCATCCACCGACCGGAGAACCCTCAAGGAGGTCCTCCAGCAGCTGATCTCACGGCTCGCCGGGGAGGCCGGGACCCACGCTCACACCCGCCGCCGCCTGATTTACATTTCGGAATCCTCCGGCATCCCCCTCATCGGTCACTCCGCCTTCGGCATCATCGATCGGGGTACCAACGTGCTTCAGGTCCGCCCCATCACCGGGTGCAACCTCTGCTGCATCTACTGCAGCGTGGACGAGGGGTGGGTGTCGCGCACCCGCTGGCGGGACTTCATGGTGGACCCGGACTACCTGCTGGACTGGTTCCGGGAGATCGCCGACTTCAAGGGGGAAGGGGTCGAGGCCCACATCGACGGACAGGGCGAGCCGACCCTGTACCCGTTCCTACCAGATCTAGTGCAAGGGTTGAAGGAGCATCCCAACGTCGACGTCGTCTCCATGCAAACCAACGCCGTCCCGCTGGACGAGGACTACGTCGACGAGCTCGTCGAGGCGGGCTTGGACCGGTTTAACGTCAGCATCAACAGCCTGGACCCGAAGAAGGCGCGCGCGATGGCCGGCTCGAAGGACTACGACGTCCGGCACGTGATGCGAATCGCCGAGTACATCGCCAAGGAGACCCGCGCGGACGTGCTCCTGGCGCCCCTGTGGCTGCCCGGGTACAACGACGAGGACATCGTGGAGATCATCGAGTTCGCGGTCGAGATCGGGGCGGGCGAGCGGTGGCCACCGCTCGGGATCCAGAACTACCTGGAGTACCGGTTCGGTCGGAGGCCCAAGTTCTTGCGCAGGGTCGTCCCGATGAAGGAGTTTTACCGGTGGCTTCGAGAGCTCGAGCGTAAGACGGGGGTCAGACCGCTGGTGCTGAAACCCGAGCACTTCGGTACGGAACCGCGGAAGTCCCTCCCCAAGCCCTTCCGCCGCGGCGACAGGGTTCAGGCGGAGGTCGTGTCGGAGGGGCGCATTCGAGGCGAGATGATCGCCCGGGCCTCGGACCGCGTGATCGCGGTCCCGGACTCCGCCAAGAAATTAAGCGTGGGTGACGTCGTGGAGCTGCGGATAACTCGGGATAAGCACAACATCTTCGTGGGGGAGCTCGCGTAGGGGGGCGCTCGCATGGCTGAGGAGACCGAGGAGAAGTCCTCGGAGGAGAAGGGAGAGGAGGACATCCCGGACTGGTGGGAGAAGGAGTGGGCGGAGTTCCGGTACCGCGGTTACACGCTGGACGAGCTGATGAAGATGCCGCTGGAGGAGTTCATCGAGCTCCTACCGGCGCGCCAGCGTCGCTCGCTGAAGCGTGGATTGCCGTCCAGGCACAAGAAGCTGCTGCAGAAGGTCCGGCGGGCCCGGAGGCTCCTGCGGCGCGGTAAGAAGCCGCCGGTGATCCGGACGCACTGTCGGGACATGATCATCCTGCCGGAGATGGTCGGACTGACCATCGCCGTGTACAACGGTAAGGAGTTCAAGGAGGTCAAGATCGAGCCGGAGATGATCGGGCACTACCTCGGCGAGTTCTCGAAGACCAGGAAGAAGGTCGAGCACGGCGACCCGGGCATCGGCGCCACGCGGAGCTCACTCTTCGTACCGCTCAAGTGAGGCCGCTGGGAACCGGAGCCGGACCCCGTACAGGGACACCCGGCCGCCGAGCTCCTGCACACGGCGTATCAGATTGAGCTCCATCCAGTCGTCGCGGACGCACAGCCACCGCTCCAGCAGTCCATCGTACCCGGTGACCGCCCTGGCCTTCCCCACTCGAACGTCCTCCTCGCCCCTCAGCAGCCCCTTCAGCTCGTCTCCCACGCGGTTGACTGCCTTTTTCACGCTCCAGTCGTTGTCCAGATCGTACTCCCGGAGGTAGTACAGCGCGATTTTAAGTGGCTCCAGCGCCGAGCCGCCGCGCCACTTGATGGTCCGCTCCACGGAAGCCTCGGCGGTAACGGTCACCTCCTCCGCGTCCAGCTCCCGGGACTCCATCTCGCACTTTTCGAACTGGACCGCGATCACGGTCAAGAACTTTGAGTCTCCCAGCCGGCGCGCCCGGAGCCCGAACGTGTACCTGGCGTCATCGACGGGCCCGTCCACGAGCGAGTTCGTGGGCACGTCCTCGTCCCGGCGCGTCCAGAGCGTTAACGAGCACTCCACCTCGGAGTACTCCCGGGCGGGCGAGTGTGCGACCATCTCGGTCAGCGTCTCGTAAACGCTGACAACCTGGCCCTTGTCGAGCTCCAGAGCGTGACGCCGCGCCAGCTTCGCTCCCGTTTTATGGACCGTGATCACCACCCCCTGGGGAGGTCGGCTGTTGAGCCTCGACGTGCTCTTGGTGAACCCGCCGGATGTCACGACTAAGTACGAGCGCTTCCTGGGGATCACGGCACCGCCCCTGGGGATGGCCTACATAGCGGCCGTGCTGGAGGAGGCAGGGTACAGCGTTCGCATCCTGGACTGCCCGCCGCTGGAGATGAGCTGGGAGGAGTTCCGCAGGACCGTCCGGCGGCTGAAGCCTAAGATCGTATCCATAATGGCGACGACCCCGATCATCAGCCAGGCCTACAAGGCCGCCAAGATCGTGAAAGAGGAGCTCGAGGACGCCATCGTGTGCCTCGGCGGTTACCACCCCACGTTCATGGACGTGGAGTGCCTCCGGGAGTGCGAGCACGTTGACATCGTTGTTCGCCGGGAGGGAGAGTTCACCCTGCTCGACCTCGTCCGGGCCTTCATCGACGGGGTGAAGTCGCTCTCGGACATCCTCGGCATCACGTACCGGAGGGAGGACGACATCGTCCGGAACCCGGATCGGCCACTGATCCAGGACCTGGACGCGCTGCCGCTCCCGGCTCGGCACCTGCTTCCGATGGACCGGTACACGTTCTTCGGGACCAGGACGAGCGCGACCACCGTGATCACCAGCCGAGGGTGCCCCGTCGGCTGCGACTTCTGCGCCTCGTCCCAGATGCATGGCCGGAAGCTCCGCATGCACTCCGCCGAGCGCGTCGTATCGGAGGTGGCGCACGTCCACGAGCGCTACGGCTCGGACATCATCGCCTTCGTCGACGACACCTTCACCTACGACCGGCGCCGGGTGGAGAAGATCTGCCGGCTGATGATCGAGGCCGGACTCGACGTAACCTGGGGTTGCGCCGCCCGCGTGGACACCATCGACCGGGAGCTGCTCGAGCTGATGCGGGAGGCCGGCTGCTCCGTCCTGTTCTTCGGCGTGGAGTCCGGCTCCCAGGAGATCCTGGACAACGTGGGGAAGGGATTCACCGTCCGGCAGACGAAGCGGGCGTTCAAGCTCTGCCGGGAGATGGGCATCCGGACGGTCGCGTCCGCCGTCATCGGCCTGCCGGGCGAGACCCACGAGACCGCCCGGGCCACGATCAAGCTGCTGAAGGAGCTCGACCCGGACTACGCCGTGGTCTCCGTCGCCACCCCGTACCCCGGCACCAGGTTCTTCCAAGAAGTCATCGAGGAGGAGCTTCTGGTCGAGGAGGACTGGGACAAGTTCACCCTGATGGAGCCGGTGGCGGCCACCACCGAGCTCTCCCCGGAGGAGATCAAGCGGTACCAGCGTCGCGCCATGCTGGAGTTCTACCTGCGACCCCGCTACCTGCTCCGGCGCATCAAGGAGGATGGTCTGGACGCCATCCGCGTCGCCGGCACCATGATGGCCGAGGTGACGTTCAAGAAGCTGAAAGCCCTGATCTCGCGCCTCCCCAGCCCTAGGTTCTCACACCGTGAGGACTCGGACGAGTGACGTACGCCCGGTACCCCATCGCGTCGATCAAGGCCGCCGCCGTCTCAGCCCGCGACTCGTCATCGAACAGGCCGATCGCGCACCCACCTCCACCGGCTCCAGTCACCTTGGCACCCAGCGCCCCCGCCCGCCGAAGCGCGTGCACGATCTCGTCCAGCTCCCGAGTCGAGACGCCCAGCGCGGAGAGAAGGCCGTGGTTCACGTCCAGCAGCTCACCGAGCCTCCTCAGGTCTCCGGACTCCAAGGCCCCCTCCACCTTGAGAACCAAGTCACCGATGGCCTCCATCACCCGCTCTCCGACCGACCCCACCGAGTCCAGCAGCTCGGCGACCCGGTCGACCATCTCCCCGGTCCTCGACGGCCGGCCCGAGTACGCGATCACCAGGACCAGGTCCTCCGGGCAGTCCAGTCGCCTGAACTCGCGCCCCGTGATCGAGAGCACGCCACCGTAGGTAACGGTCGTCGGGTCGACCCAGCTGGCCCTGCCCTGCACGTCCAGCTCAACCCGCCGGACGAGCTCGCGCAGCCGGTCCCGGCTCAGCTCTTCCCCCGAGAGGCTCGCCAGGGCGGCGATGACCCCGGCGCTCACCGCGGCCGACGTCCCCAGCCCGCTGGCCGGGGGCGCCTCGCCCCTAATCCTCACCTCCGCCGGCGGGGGCGAGAACTCCTCCGTGCACAGCCCGATGGCCGACGCCACGTAGCTGAGCTCCCTGCCCAGCCCCGGGGAGGACACCCGCCGAACGTCTCCGGACGGCGTCACCGTGGCTCGCACCTCTCCCAGCGCCTGCTCGCCCAGCTCGGTCCGGACCGAAAACGCGTCTCCGTCGGACTCCTCGGCCTCCACCTCCACGTACAGCTCGACCGCGGCCGATATGGCGGGGTGCCCGTACACCGCCGCGTGCTCTCCCGAGAGGATAACCTTCAATGGAACCCTGACGTGGGCACCCAACGGGCCCCACCCCTGAGCCCGCCGAGCGGCCTCGACCCCGGGTGATACGCCTTGCGGATCCCCCGAACGCTGGAACCCGTGGTTAGCGACGAGTTCGTCGAGAGCCTCGACGACCTGGTCGCCCGCATCAACGAGGCGGAGCTGAGCTCCGGCCTCATCCGGATCACCAAGCGGGTCGAGCGCGACCTGTACGACGCCATCATCCTCGTCCTGAACGGCGCGGTGGCGCACCTGCAGGTGGAGAACGTGACCTCCAGGGAGCGCTGGGAGGGGGAGGAGGCGCTGGACGTCCTCCGAGAGATCCTGGCGGACATCAGCCCCGAGGACCCCGCCGTCCTGGATATTTACCGCGGGCCGGGCCGAGAGGTCGAGTCCTTCGCCCGATACCAGCTGGGCGTGGAGGAGCTCGGCGAGTACGACCTGGCGTCGGTTATCATGGAGGCCTACGAGGAGGCGGGTGCCGCCGAGGGGGAGGAGAAGGTCGTAGAGTTCAGCGAGGAGGCGGAGGAGAAGCCGGAGGCCGAGGCCGGCGCTGAGGTCGAGGCTGAGGTTGAGGAGGGGGTCGAGAAGGAGAAGGAGAAGGAGGAGGTCGAGGAGCTGTCCCGAGAGGAGCTGCTCGAGAAGTACGGGATTAAGGAGCCCGACGAGTCCTTCGTCGAGTCGGTGCTGGAGGACATGACCGGGCCCTCCGAGGACCTTCACAAGCAGGTCGAGCGGGTGCTGCGAGGATACGGTATCACCATCTTCCAGCTGTCCGGGGTCGTCCTCGTGGACCCCCGCAGCGAGGAGGACGTCAAGCACATCGAGGAGGCTGTCGAGGACATGAAGGAGGACCTCGGACTCAACGAGATCTCCGTCCGGATCCGCGGGAAAAACATTTAACCGCCCCCGACCGGAGGTGACACGGAGCGTCGGGCCGGCAGCTCAGTCTGGACAGAGCGCGGGCCTTCGGAGCCCGTGGTCCCGGGTTCAAATCCCGGCCGGCCCACCAGCCCGAATCGTTACGAAGTCCGTAACGAATCTTGGGGCGTCCCGCGTTGGACGAGCTCCGCGACCGGCTACAGGCCGGTCCGTTCGAGGTCGTGGCGGCCAAGCTGGAGGAGGTACTTCAGCGGCTCGACCGACTCGAGTCCAAGCTCGATGAGCTGCTGGCCCGGGTGGAACGTTTAGAGCGGGAGCTGGGAGAGGAGGCCGGGGAGGGCGATGAGCGTACCGGAGAGCATCGCGGTGATCGGGCTGGGAGTGGAGGGTAGGGCCTGCGCCAGGCGACTGGCCGAGTTGGGGATCAGGGTTTACGCCTCCGACCTCAGAACCGACGTGGACACGTCCGACCTGGAAGAACTCGACAACGTGGAGGTGGACCTGGGGACCCACGATCTGGATAAGATCGCCGAGTGCGAGGCCGTGTACGCGTCCCCGAGCATCCCCGACGATGCCGAAATCGTTCGGAAAATCCGCGAGCTCGAGGTCCCGTTCCTCGAAGACGCGCTGACGTGGCCCGAAGAGGCCGACTTCATCGTCGTCAGCGGCACGAACGGCAAGACCACCACGGTTCACATGATCGGGCACCTGCTCGACGCCCTCGGTGTCGACCACCTGCTGGGCGGGAACGCTGGCGGCGGGTTCGACGGCTACGCGACACTCTACGTCCGCGCGGAGCTGGAGCGCCCGGACGTGGTCGTATGCGAGGTCTGCGATATGACCCTTGACTACTTCACCACCCGAGCCCCCGGCTACGACGTGGCCGTGTTCCTGAACTTGGGGAGGGATCACCTCGACTACCACGGGTCGCTGGACCGGTACGCGGAGCGGGCGGCAAGGTTCTGCGACGAGGCCGAGGTGGCCGTGGTGAAGTGCTCAGGCCGCGAGCGTGACGTGGTGCGCTTGATGTCATCCGACCCCGTCTGCTTCGATCGACTCGATGTGGAGCCGGAGCTGCGGCTCCGGGGCAGGTTCTACGAGCTGGACGCGAAGGCCGCGATCGCGGCGGTCTCCGAGGTCACCGGGGAGGACCCGGACGAGCTGGCCGACCTGCTGTCGGACTTCCGGGGCGTGCCGGGCAGGGTGAGGGAGTACAAGGTCGACGGGGGAGCGGTGGTGGTCGGGAAGACGGACAACCTCTCGGCGCTCCGGGCCGTCGTGCGGGATTACGGACCGCTCGACATCGTGTTCTGGGGCACCCCGAGACCGGGTGAGGACTACCGGATCCGCGGTCTGGGCCGGGTTCTCAAGGAGGCTGGCGTCGAGGAGGTACTGGTCTTTCCCGGCCTCTCGGAGGAGACCGTCCCGGACGTCCTCCGGGAGCTCGAAGGGTCGGGGTTGGAGGCCCGTGAGGTTCCCGCGGACGAGGTGGTCGAGCGGGCGCTGGAGGCGGCCAGAGAAGGGGCCCGGGTCGGCATACTAGGGAACGGTCAGCGCCGGATCACCCGGATGCAGAGGGAGGTGGAGGAGGCGCTGGAAACGCAGTAGCCTTTTGATCGTGCCCGCCCCCTCCCGACGGGGGTGCCGGGGGTGGGACGCGTCGAGTTCATCCGCGTGATGGACGAGGTGCCGGAGTGCGAGGTGCTGATCGAGGGGTACCCGGGCATCGGCATGGTAGGCGTAATCGCCGTGCGGCACATGGTGATGGAGTTCGGGGCCGAGCCCGCGTTCGTGATGAAGACGGAGGACATGCCCACGGCCGCGATCGTGCACGACGGGCGCGTGTACCCCTCCGCGGGCCTGTTCGTGAGCGGTGAGGAGGGTCTCGCGTTCTTTTACTCCGAGCAGGCCGATCTGCGCCCGGGCATTGTCCAGGAGATCTCTGAGTCGGTGGCCGACCTCGCGCGCGAGGTGGGCGTGGAGACGATCGTATGCTTAGCCGGTATCAGGGCCCCGGAGCCGGAGGATGAGCCCAGCCTGTACTACGCCGCCACCTCGGAGCGGGCGGCCGAGCCGTTCAAGGACGTCGCGGAGCCGCTGGAGCGGGGCACGATCACCGGGGTCAGCGGTCCGCTGCTGCTCGAGGGGGACCTCCGCGGGCTGGAGGCCGTCTGCCTCCTCGTGGAGACCCCGGGGACGTACCCTGACCCCCGGGCCGCCTCCAAGGTGGTCGAGGCGCTGAACGAGGGGCTGGGGCTGGACATTGATACCTCCAAGCTCGAGGAGGAGGCGGAGCGTATCGCCAAGGCGGTGGAGGAGACCATGGAGAGGATGCGCCGCGAGCGCGTGGAGGAGGAAGAGGAGGAGGCACCCACCGAGCGGATGTTCGTGTAGGGTGGGTCGGCCTTGAGAATGCCCGCCATCACCGGTGTGAGCCCCCGAGTGCTCGAGCAGCTGGCCGCCGGTGGCAGCGTGCAGATCCTGATCAGGAGCAGCAACAACCTGGACGCGGTAAGGAAGCTCGAGCCGGGCGACTACGTGTTCGTGACCAGCGTTGGGAAGCGGGAGATGAAGGAGGGCGTCGAGGGGATCGTGGCCACTGTGAAGTCCATCCGGATCGTCCACGAGCGGCTCGTCTCGGGCGGGCCCGAGGAGGAACACTTCGAGCGGGAGTTCGAGGCCGCGAGGATCGTGCTAACGAAATCGGGGCTCGGCAGCGTCCGGGAGGTGAAGGACTACGGGCTCGGGAAGCGCACCGAGGTGGAGGTAGAGCTGAGGTCGACGGTCTCAGAGGCCTACTGAGGGGTAGGGGATGATCCGCTGGCTCGCGGCCTTCCTGGCGGCCCTTACGCTGCTGGCCCCTGCCATCATCGCCGTGCGCGACGCCGAGCAGGCGGCCGCGTACGCGAACTCGGTACGACAGCGAATGGGCTGGAAACCGCTGCCGCCGGACCTGCTCCCCTACTGCGACATGCTCGACGTGGTCACGTGCCGGGTCGGCGGCGTCCCCGTCGCCAAGCTCTTCATCTACCCGCCGCTCAGGCCGGTCACGATCCCCCGGGTGGCGCCGGGAGAGCGCGAAATCGACGTCGTGAGGGACATCGCCCGCTTCGTCTCCGACACCATGACGTACGACGTGTGCTCCGAGCCGTCGCAGTACACCCCGGACGTGCTCGAGAGGACCGTGGGTCAGCTGCTGCTCACCGGACACTGGCGGGGCGCGTGCGGCACGGCCGCGTACCTGTTCTCGTACCTGTGCAGGTGCTACGGCATCCCGACCCGGATCGTTCTGATCGAGCCCTCGGGCGTTCCCACCGTGGTACCCGGCACCCGGGTGGCACCGGCCCGAGTGATGCTTCACGCCCAGGTTCAGGTGTGGGTGGACGGTCGATGGATCACCGTGGATCCCTCCGTCGGCATCGTGGGCGACTCCGACAAGCCCGTGAAGGGGAGCAGAGTCCGCCCGGACGGCACCGTGCTCCAGACGCCCGGAGTCCGCCGGTGGATGGTCGAGTCGCAGGGGCCGGTCGTCTTCTGGACGAACCTCACCGCCCTCGCCCGGTACGTTCTCCGGCTGTCCGAGGGCATCAGTGCTTCTTGAGGATCTCCTCGTAGATCCTTCGGACCTTCTTGATCGTGTCCGCATCCTCCGGGCCCAGGTCCTCCCTGACCCGGACCAGCCTCGGGAACCGCAGGGCGAACCCGGACGAGTACTTCGGGCTCTTTTGGATGTCCTCGAACTCGACCTCGAACACGATCTCCGGCTTGAACCGGACCTCGCGCCCGGACTCCTCGACCACCAGATCCTTCTCCTCGACGAACAGCTTGGTCAGTCGCTCGAGCGTCTCGTCGTCCATTCCCGTCCCGACCTTACCCACCTCTAGCAGCTTCTCCTTGTTCTCATCCCACACGGCCAGCAGGTACGAGCCGATCAGTCCCTTCCGCTTGCCCTTGCCCCAGATACCACCGACGACCACGCAGTCCAGCGTCTCGAGCACCGGCTTGACCTTGAGCATCTTCTTCCCGCGGACGCCCGGCGTGTAGTCCGCGCTCAGGTCCTTCACCATCACGCCCTCGTGACCCATCTCCAGCGCCTCGTGGAACATCTCCGCCGCCTCCTTCGGGTCGTCGGTGATGAGCTGGTCCACGAGCATCACTTTGCCCTCCTGCTCGTTCACGATCTCCTCCAGGCGCCGGCGGCGCTCCTCGAACGGCGCGTCCACCAGGGACTCACCGTCCACGTACAGGCAGTCGAACAGGTACAGCTCGACCGGGATCTCGCGCCGGACCTCCTCGATGTCGTACTTCCGCTTGATCCGGTGCAGCAGCTCCTGGAACGGTCGCGGCTTGCCGGTCTCCGGGTCGATCGCGACCGCCTCTCCCTCCAGGATGAACTCGTCCGCGTCCACGCACTCCTTGACCGCCTCCACGAGGTCCGGCAGCGCGTGCGTCACGTCCTCGATCCGGCGCGTGTAGACGCGTACTTCCTCACCGTCCGAGTGCACCTGCACCCGGGCGCCGTCCAGCTTGATCTCAACCGCTCCCTTACCGCCCACCTCCGCCAGCGCCTCCTTCACGTTCCGCGCCGCCTGCGCGAGCATCGGCTTGATCGGCCGCATCGGCTTCAGGTCGATCTGCTTCAGCCCCTCCTCACCCTCCGTCGCCGCGACCTTGGCCACCAAGCCGATGTCGTTGGAGAGCATGTGCGCCCGCTCGACCAGCTTCTTGCTGACGCCGAACGCCTGAGAGATGGCCTCCTCGACCGTGTTCTCGCGCACGCCGGTGCGCAGCTCCTCCAGCACCTGCCGGACCAGGTACCGCGCCTCCTTCGGTCGGGCCCGGGCCAGCAGCCCCATCAGCAGCCTCATCTTCCGCTTGACCGCTCCCTCCCCCTCCACCTCCGCGACCTTTTCGAACGTCTCTCGCACCTCCTGAACGGTCAGCGGCTGCGAGGAGAATAGCGTGGACGTCTTCTTCCTCCTCAACAGCTCCTCGGCCACCGAGCCCAGGTCGCCCAGCTGCTTGAACAGCTCCGTCACCTCGGACTCGGAGGCGCCCGTCGCCTGCGCGATCGTCTTCTGCATCAGCTTGGTACCGATGCCCAGCTCCCGCGAGTCCCAGCCCGGGAAGACCTGGTTGGCCAGGAAGACGGCCACCGTGTCGAGCGCGTCCTCAGGGCACTGCCGCAGGAACTGAGCGATGAGCGCGATCTTCGCCTTTCGGGAGCTGATCCGCTCCAGCCGCTCGAACGCCTCCGCCAGCGAGGAGTAGTACACGTCCCCATCCGTGGTCTTAACCTCCAGGCTGGGCGAGGGCTCACGCTCCCTTCTCTCCTTCTCCTCCTTACCCTTACCCTTGGGAGGAGAGGTTATGAACGAGTCCAGCCTGCGCGAGCCCGGGGGGCGCGTCCGGGCCACGATCCACTCCCCCCGATCACCCGTGTTCGAGCCGTAAAAAACGCATTCGCGATCGGTCGGGCGGCACTCGCGCCATGGTGATGGTGGAACGGGTGGTCCAGGCGTTCCCGCAGATGGAGCCGGAGGACTTCAAGGTCCTTCGCGCCCTGGAGCTCGAGATGCGCCACCACGAGTGGGTCCCGTTCGAGCGCCTGCTCGAGCGGACGGGGTTCGACGAGAAGGAGCTCGGCTACCGGCTCTCCCGGCTGGACCGGTGGGACATGATCATCCGAACGCGGCGTGAGACGGTCGGCTACCTCGGTTACCAGCTACGCCCGGAGGGGTACGACGCCCTCGCGCTCCGCGTCCTGGTGGAGGAGGGCATCATCGAGGGTCTAGGGCCCGAGATCGGCGTGGGCAAGGAGGCGGACGTGTACCTGGGCATCTCGCCCAAGGGCGTCGAGCTGGCGGTCAAGTTCAACCGGATCGGGCGGACGAGCTACACCAAGATCAAGCGCTACCGGGAGTACGTGAAGGATAAGCGCCACATCTCCTGGCTCTACGTCAACCGGCTGACCGCCGAGCGGGAGTTCGAGGCGCTCCTGCACCTGTACCCGGAGGGCGTGCCCGTGCCGCGGCCCGTTTACCAGAACCGGCACGTGCTGGTCATGACGAAGTTCGATGGAAAGGAGCTGGCGGAGACCCGCGTCGACGACCCGGAGCGGGTCCTCCGGGAGATCCTGGACGCTTACCATCAGGCCCTCGAGGTGGGAGTAGTCCACGGGGACCTGAGCCAGTTCAACATCGTGGTCGAGAACGACGGCAGCGTGCTCCTGATCGACTGGGCGCACTGGGTGGACCTCAGTCACCCGTCCGCGTCCGAGCTGATCGAGCGGGACGTCCGAAACGTGTGCGAGTACTTCCGGCGAAAGTACAGAATCTCGGTAGACTACCGGGAGTTCCTGCCGGATGAGGAGGTTTACGGGGATCGAGGGTAGTCCCCGATGAGAGGGTGGCCCGTTACCGACGGCGGGTTGGCGGATCGGCGACACCTGCGCCCGTCTCGCAACCGTAAAAAGCGTCCGCCGGCGAGGGGCTGCCGGGGCGGCCGCGGATGCCGATCGAGATCGACCTGGACTCCTGCCTGCTCTGCGAGGCCTGCGTCGCGGCCTGCCCGACCGGGGCCATCCGACGGGAAGATGACGACATGAACCACTGCATCGTGTGCGGAGCCTGCGCCAAGGCGTGCCCCAACGACGCGCTGGAGGTGGAGGACCTCGAGCGGGAGATCGACGGCGAGACGGCCGAGGTCAAGCGGATCGGCTGGCGGCCCGAGGAGTGCGAGAAGGAGGAGCCGCCGATCTGCGGTGAGCACTGCCCGCAGGAGATCCTGCGCATCGAGGACGGGTACCCCGAGCTGAAGGGCTTCTGCGTGATGTGCCTGCGGTGCATGGAGACGTGCCCGATCGACGCGATCGGCGTCAAGGGCGTCGTCGAGCCCAAGTCCGAGCCGCCGGAGCACCCGGAGGACAAGGAGGTGTACGTGCACCCGGACCGGTGCGTCGGCTGCGCCTACTGCGTGCAGGTCTGCCCGAACGACGCGATCGAGCTGGTTTCGACCGACGAGGAGTTCTTCAAGGCCGAGGAGAACGAGTGGTCCCCAGTGTACGTGGACCCCGAGACGCTCGAGCTCAAGCAGGGGCGTAAGGTCGCCAGGATCGATGAGGACAAGTGCGCCGGCTGCACCCTGTGCGCCCAAGTGTGCCCGTGGGGCGCGATCACGGCCTCGCGGGAGGTCCCGGTTCAGCCCCGGGAGGTCGAGAACGAGGTGGATGAGGATGCCTGCGTCGGCTGCGGGGTCTGCGCCGAGGTCTGCCCGGGCAACCTCATCGAGGTGGACGGAGTGGCCAAGGTGCCCGAGAAGTGCCCCGCGTGCAAGCTCTGCGAGCGAGCGTGCCCGGTGGACGCCATCAAGGTCAACGTCACCTACGAGCGCGCCGGAACCATGAAGTAACGCCCCGTCCGCTCCCCCACCAGGGCGCTCCATGAGGATCGGCTCGTACCAGCTCGGAGGCTCCTACCGCCCCGCGGTCTTCACGGACGACGGGGTGAAGGTGTACCAGGCCTCCTTCCGCGAGTTCCTCCAGGCCGCCCACTCCGGCGATCTCGACGACCTAGACTACCAGCGAGTCCCCCTCCGCGAGGGCAGGATCGGTCCCCCGGTCCCCCGGCCGCCGAAGATCATCTGCTTCGGGCTGAACTACCGGGAGCACGTCGAGGAGCTGCGAGAGATGGGAATGGAGGTCCCGGAGAAGCCGGTGATGACCATGAAGGCGCCCACCGCCGTCATCGGCCACCTGGACACCGTCGTGATCCCGCGCGATGTGGGCCGCGTCGATCACGAGCTGGAGCTCGCGGTCGTGATCGGCGAGCGCTGCCGCCGAGTCTCCCCGGAGGAGGCTCGGGACGTTGTCTTGGGCTTCACGATCATCAACGACGTGACGGCCCGCGACGTCGAGCGGGAGGAGGGCCAGTGGGTCCGGGCCAAGAGCTACGACACGTTCGCGCCCATGGGCCCCTGGATCGAGACGGAGCTTGAGCCCGAGAGCCTGGACATGCGCCTCGAGGTCAACGGTGAGGTCCGGCAGCGGGCCAACACGGACGACATGGTCATGGACCCGTACGAGCTCGTCGCGTACACCTCACAGGTGATGACGCTCGAGCCCGGGGACGTGATCGCGACGGGCACGCCACCCGGCGTCGGGCCCATGGAACCCGAGGACAAGGTCGAGCTGACCATCGAGGGCATCGGCACGCTGACTCACTACGTGGGCAGGTAGGGTGTCGGCAATCCTGTCAGTCGTCATCCGCACGCTCAGCCCTGGCCGCTCGTCATCCACCCTCCCGGATCGGGGAGGGCTCCAGCAGGCCCAGATCCACGAGGTACTCCGGCTTGGACAGGTGCCGCCGGGCCGCGGGGGGCGCCTCGTAAACCCGGCCCTCGACCAGCTCCCGAGGCACCTCCATCCGGACCTTGGCGTCCTCCGGCGCCCAGTCACCGCAGCGCCTGCACTTGAACCCTTTCCCCCGCCCGGCCGAGCTCATTCTCCGCTCACACCTACCGCAGATGGGTCGAATCTCCCGCTCCTCTCGGGCCAACTCCAACGGGAGGAGCTTCTCAACGTTGATCGTCCTGGGATGCTTCGGCGTCTCGGGCCTCACCGCGCCCGCCACCCGGATGACGTCGCCCGGCCGCAGCGCCTCCACGACCTCCGTCAGCGGCCTCGCCGGGGCGAACGCCGCCAGGTCGACCCGGTTCCCGTCCTCGTCCTCGCACGGGACGACCACGTGTCCCCCGCGAATTCGGCGCGGCTCGCCCTCCACTCGAACCTCCACCACCACGCTCTCGTAGTCCGAGGCCTCCGACAGGTCCCCGACGGGTCGTAGGTGCGCGTCCGTCCCCTGGTTCGTTTCGAAGACGACGTAGTCGGCCACGGGCTCCCGGGTCTCGACGAGCTCCGGTACCAGCTCCTCGAGGACCCAGGCCTCCACGGCCCGCACGCCGTACAGGACGGGGCACGGCGTGTTGGGCGTGATCAGCACCTCACCGTGCAGCCGGTCCACGTTGTCGAAGGTGATCGGGAACGTGCGCTCGTCCATTCTCCACACCGAGTCCTCCACCACCCGGCGCTCTCGGCCCCAGAACCGCTCCTCCCGGTACGCGATCCCCTCGTAGGTCACCTCCCGCCCTCGCAGCCGCGCGAAGCCCAGCGCGGCGATCGCCCCCACGACGCCGCGCCCACTCCGGAGCACCTCCACCTCGTCGACGCGCTCCAGCACCTCGCTCGGGCCGACGATCCGTCGGACCGCCTCTTTATATACCACCTCGCAGGTCCTCGGGGGGCGGCGACCGGGGTAAAGCACCACCCCGGGCCGAGTCTCGGGATGATCACCGGTCAGCTCGTCGAGGACACGCTCCACCACCTCCCTCACGTCCACCTCGCCCTCGACCCTCAAGGCCACCGCCGCGTTGCCCCTCGTCTTGAACGGAACGTTCGGATTCAGCCGGACGAGGAACGGCCGGCCCACGCACTCCGCCCCGGCCCGCTCCAGCTCTCGCATCAGCCGGACCGCGGTGTAGGTGGTGCACCCACCGTCCGGCGCGTCGGTGTCGTCGAGGCCTATCCATAGCATGACAGACCGCCCGAGGGGAGGTGAGGATGGCGAGCCAAAAGATGGTCGCGGCCGTCGTGGCTCACCTGCTCCCCTTCTTCATGGGCGGCGCCGGCATCTGCTTCCTGCTCCTCGCCTCCCTGCAGGACGATGAGGCGCTGCGGAGGCTGGGGCTCCTCCTGGTGATCCTCACCGGGCCGATATCGGTCGCGGTCTCCCTAGCCATCGTAGGGGGGTGAGCGGGCTGAACGTACGGGAGGAGCTGCTATCGGACCTGGAGGAGTTCCTGAGGTCAGGTGGGCACGAGGTCGTCCGGGTAGACCGCGCCTGCTTCGACCTCCTCGTGATCACGAGGGACGGGCGCTCCTTCATCGTCAAGGTGCTCACGAACGTGGACGGGCTGCGGAAGGAGGTAGCGGAGGACCTCAAGGTGATCTCCCACTTCCTGGAGGCCGTGCCGGTTATCGTCGCGCTGCGTCGCCGGTCCGGCCCTCTGGAGCGCGGGGTGGTGTATCACCGGTACGAGATCCCCGTGATGGAGCCCATCACGTTCGCGAAGACCATCGAGGGCGAGCCGCCCAGGGCCGTGGCCGATCGGGGCGGGAAGTACGTCGAGGTCAGGGAGGAGGAGGTCGAGAGCGTCCGCGTGTCGAGCGTGCGGCGCCGGCAGCTGAAGCTGGAGGGTGGTCGGGTCAGTCTGGCCCGGGCCGAGGAGGCGGAGATCGAGGGCGTCCCGGTGCGCTTTCGGGTGCCGGAGCGCGTCGACACGGGCAAGGACCGGATGACGCGGTTCGAGCGCCGGGTGGCCAAGCACCTCGAGCGGATGGGCGCCGAGCGCACGGGCAAGGTTCGCCGGGCTCCCTTCGAGCTCCTGGCTAAGGACGGGGACACGGTCCTGGTGCAGTCGGAGGACGTGAGCAGCCGGGAGTCGATGGCCCTCCGGGACGTGGTTCAGGTCACGGGCTCGATCGGGTTCGTGGTCACGCGGAAGCGGCGCAAGCGCGCCTCGTGCCTGCCGACCATCGACCTGGAGACGCTGGAGGATCTGAAGGACATCGAGGACCTGAAGGAGTACCTGGAGGAGCACGACCCGTCGGAGAAGATCCGCGAGCTGGTCGAGGAGGCCGGGGTCACCTCGCCCAAGGAGATCGCGAGGCGCACGGGGCTCAGCGAGTCCGTGATCCGGGAGCTCCTCAGGCGCATGACCGCCGAAGGCGACCAAAAGTTTTAAATATAAGTGCTCGGAGGTCAGCCCCGGAGCGGGGGAAGGGGGTCGAGCCGAAATGGCCATGCTAGCTGGTGACGGGCGGCAGGTCCTGATCCTGCCCGAGGGTTACCAGCGGTTCGTGGGTCGTGACGCGCAGCGGATGAACATCATGGCGGCGCGAGTCGTCGCCGAGACCGTGCGGACCACGCTCGGTCCGATGGGCATGGACAAAATGCTCGTCGACGAGATGGGCGACGTGGTCGTCACCAACGACGGCGTGACCATCCTCGAGGAGATGGACATCGAGCACCCAGCCGCCAAGATGGTCGTGGAGGTCGCGAAGACGCAGGAGGACGAGGTCGGTGACGGTACGACCACGGCCGTCGTGCTGGCCGGTGAGCTGCTGCACAAGGCCGAGGACCTGCTGCAGCAGGACATCCACCCGACCGTGATCGCGCGCGGCTTCCGGATGGCGGTCGAGAAGGCCGAGGAGATCCTGGAGGAGATCGCCGAGGAGATCGACCCGGACGACGAGGAGACGCTGAAGAAGATCGCGAAGACCGCGATGACCGGTAAGGGCGTCGAGAAGGCCCGAGACCACCTGGCCGAGCTGGTCGTGAGGGCCGTCAAGCAGGTGGCCGAGGAGGAGGATGACAAGATCGTCATCGACACGGACCACATCAAGCTGGAGAAGAAGGAGGGTGGCGGCCTAGAGGACACCGAGCTGGTCCAGGGTATGGTCATCGACAAGGAGCGAGTGCACCCGGGCATGCCGCGGCGGGTTGAGAACGCCAAGATCGCCCTACTGAACTGCCCGATCGAGGTGAAGGAGACCGAGACGGACGCCGAGATCCGGATCACGGACCCGGAGCAGCTGCAGGCCTTCGTCGAAGAGGAGGAGAAGATGCTGAAGGAGATGGTGGACAAGATCGCCGAGACCGGCGCGAACGTGGTCTTCTGCCAGAAGGGTATCGACGACCTGGCCCAGCACTACCTGGCGAAGAAGGGCATCCTGGCCGTCCGGCGCGTCAAGAAGTCCGACATGCAGAAGCTGGCTAGGGCCACCGGCGGTCGGATCGTGACCAACATCGACGACCTGAGCGAGGACGACCTAGGTGAGGCCGAGGTCGTCGAGGAGCGGAAGGTCGCGGGCGACAAGATGATCTTCGTCGAGGGCTGCAAGGACCCGAAGTCGGTCACCATCCTGATCCGCGGCGGTACGGAGCACGTCGTGGACGAGGCCGAGCGAGCCATCGAGGACGCGATCGGAGTCGTGGCCGCCGCGCTCGAGGACGGCAAGGTCGTGGCCGGCGGTGGCGCGCCAGAGATCGAGGTCGCCCGGCGGCTGAGGGACTACGCGGACAAGGTCGAGGGCCGCGAGCAGCTGGCGGTCGAGGCGTTCGCGGACGCGCTGGAGATCATCCCGCGGACGCTGGCCGAGAACAGCGGACTGGACCCGATCGACGTGCTGGTGCAGCTGCGAGCCAAGCACGAGGAGGGTGACGTGACCGCCGGCGTCGACGTCTACGACGGCGAGATCAAGGACATGCTCGAGGAGGGCGTCGTCGAGCCACTGCGAGTGAAGACGCAGGCACTGGCGAGCGCCACCGAGGCGGCGGAGATGATCCTGCGGATCGACGACGTCATCGCCGCCCGGGAGCTGAGCAAGGAGGAGGAAGAGGAAGAGGAGGAGAGCGGCGGTAGCAGCAGCACCGAGTTCTAAACCCTCACCCCCTCACGCCCAAAACATTCTTCCCGCAGATCGTTACGAACCTCGTATCGTTATGGCTCTCATAACGATCGGTCGGGCGGGGAGCTAGAGCTCTTTCAGCCCCCACCACATCGCGATCGCGAGCACCATCAGCACCAGCGCCACCAGGGCGGCCAGCAGCGCCATCTTAGGCGAGCTGCCCACCACTATCGGGACCGGCCCGATTAGGATCACGCCGGCCCACTCCCCACGCCCCGACGCACTCTTAACCGCCATCAGCAGGATCGCCACCGCCGTCAGCAGCACCCCCAGCAGCGTAACCAGCAGCCCCACCCACACGAGATCCTCCAGCTTCACCCTCATCCCCCCGGGGTGACCGGCGCTTGAGGGTGCTGGAAGCGTACGTCGGGAACCTCGGGCGGCTGCTGATCGTCACGCTCGCGTTCACCGCGGCGTGCGCCGGGTCCCTCGTAACGCTGGGGGTGAAAATGGGCGTTGACCTTAAGGGAGGGACCATGCTGGTCGTCAAGTCAGACCAGGACCCGGACACGCTCGCGCGGAGGTCGGCCCGGGTTCTCGGCGTCCCGGACGTGCAGGCGGTCCGGTCGTCCCAGGGCGTGATTCTGCTCCAGGTGCCCAGGTACCTGTCCGCGGACGCGGTCCCCCGCCTGGAGCGGGCGCTGCACGTCAAGGTCGAGTCGATGCAAACCGTCGGACCTGCGCTGGGCCGGGCCTTCTGGAAGAGCGTGAAGATCGCGGTCCCGCTGGCCATCGTCGCCGTCGCGGTGATAGTCTTCGGAATCTTCCGCCGACCGCTGCTGAGCGCGACGGTCCTGGCGGCCCTGGGGCTGGACCTGCTCGACGCGCTGGGGCTCATGGCGCTGACGGGCATCCCGCTGACGCTCGCCAGCTTCGCCGGCCTGCTCATGATCATCGGCTACGCGGTGGACAGCAACATCCTCCTCTCCATGTACACGGTCAAGCGCCGCCGGGCCCGCACGGTGGACGAGGCCATCCAGGAGTCGTTCAAGACGGGCATGACCATGGTCATGACCACGGCCGCGGCGGCGGGCGCCCTGTTCCTGCTCTCCACCTCGGAGGCCATGTTCGAGATCGCGGCGGTGGTCGTGTTCGGCCTCATCGCCGACGTGCTCAACACCTGGGTGTTCAACGCCTGGGTGATCCGAGAGAAGATCGCGGGGAGATGAGCGTTGAGCGTGGCCTGGCTGCGGGAGCACTGGCGGCTTTTGGTCATCTGCCTCGTCTGGATCGTGTCCGCCGCCTCGCTGACCACGAAGGGGCTGAACCTGGGCCTGGAGCTCAAGGGCGGCACGATGGTCATCGCCCGCACGGACCACCCGCTCAGCAAGAAGGAGATGGACCAGGCGGTCTCGGTCCTCCAGAGCCGCCTCTCCACCTTCGGCTTCAAGGGGATCAAGGTGCAGCCGGTGGGTCGGGACCACATCATCGTGATGATGCCTGGGACGCCGCCCAAGGAGGCGGTCGAGCTGATCACCCGACCGGGCCGGTTCGAGGCGAAGTACAGGGGCAAGACCGTGCTCACGGGCCAGGACATCGAGGCGGTCGAGTCCTACCGGATCCAGCGGGTCGAGGGCGGGTACCGGTGGGAGGTGCCCTTCCGGCTGACCCCGCAGGGGGCGCGCCGGTTCGCCGAGGTGGCTAAGAGGGCCCCCGGTCAGCCGATCGACATGTACCTGGACAACAGGAAGGTCTCCAGCCCGCGGATCTCCCAGGAGCTGGCCATGGCGGCGGCTTCCGGCCACATGGAACGTGAAATCGAGATCCAGGGCGGCGCGCCCACGCGGGAGCAGGCCGAGCGGGAGGCCAAGGAGATCATGGCGATGCTCAGGTCGGGCCAGCTGCCGGCGAAGCTCATTCCTGAGGGCGTGTACTCCGTCTCCGCAACGCTCGGTCAGAACTTCCTGAAAATGGCCCTGATCGCCGGCTCGATCGCCTTCGTCGCGGTGGCCCTGATCATCGCGCTGAGGTACCGGGAGCTGCGCGTGGTGGGGCCGATCCTGTTCACGGGCTCCTCGGAGGTCGCCTTCCTGCTCGGAACGGCGTCGCTCACCGGCTACACCATCGACCTGCCGGCGCTCGCGGGAATCATCCTGTCGATCGGTAGCGGCGTCGACGACCTGATCGTGATCACCGACGAGATCATCCGCGGCGAGCGTAGGGGTGAGGAGGCCCCGCTGAGGCAGCGGATCAAGCGCGCGTTCAGCGTCGTCGTCGCCGCGTTCGCGACGCTGGCGGCGGCTATGGCCGCGCTGTTCTTCGCGGGAATGGGCCTCCTGAAGGGGTTCGCGATCATGACCGTGCTGGGAGCGCTGTACGGCGTAGCCATCACCCGGCCCGTCTACGCGGACCTCCTGCGAAGGCTGCTGCAGGAGGAGTGACGGGGGGAGCCCGTGACGAACCCGATCATGGACTTAAAAGTGGTAGGCAGGACCCTGGGCGCGGTGGTCAAAGCCTCCTCCGCGCTGCCCCTCCTTCCCATCCCGGTCGCGCTGGTGTATCACGAGTTCTCTTGCGTCCCCTCCTTCCTCGTTACCTTCGCCCTGATGCTCGTTCTCGGGCTCCTCCTCGAACGCATCCCGGGCGACGAGCGTCAGGTTCGTCCCCGGCACGCCATGGTGTCGGTGCCCCTCCTCTGGCTGCTGATTCCGCTGCTCACGGCGATCCCCTACCGCACGTGCGAGCGGATGTCTTGGCTCGACGCCTACTTCGAGAGCATGTCCGGTTGGACCACGACCGGGCTCACGGTCCTCCCGGACATCGACCACGCCCACCGGTCGATCCTCTTCTGGCGGAGCCTAGAGCAGTGGGTGGGAGGGCTGGGCCTCGTCGTGACGGTGATCAGCATCCTCCGGTTCGAGACCCCGAGCCTGCTGTACGTGGCGGAGGCCCGGGAGGAGCGAATTCGGCCGAACGTCGTCAACACCGCCAAGGAGATGTGGAAGATTTACGCGGTCATCACGGCGGCCGGCACCCTGCTCCTCTGGGCCCTGGGCATGAGCCCGTTCGACGCGCTCAATCACGCGATGACGGCCGTCGCCACGGGCGGGTTCTCGACCCGAGCGGACAGCATCGCCGCCTACCGCTCGCCCGCGATCGAGCTCGTCACGGCCCTCCTCATGGTCCTCGGCGCGACGAGCTTCGTAACCCACTACCGCGCGGCCAAGACCCTGCGCGTGCACCCCGGAGGGCGACTCCGGCGGCTTCTCCGTGCCCTGAAGCACTACGCCCAGGACCTGCAGTTCCTCGTGATGCTGGCGCTGATCCTGGCCACCACCGCGTACATGGCCCTGCACGCAAAGACGCCGCTCCCGGAGGCGCTCCGCTGCTACGGGTATCAGGCCGTGTCAGCCATCACCTGCTGCGGGTTCTCGAACGCGAACGTGCCCAGCTTCCCCGACTACGCCAAGCTAGCCCTCACCGTGCTCATGATCATCGGCGGCTCCACGGCCTCAACCGCAGGCGCCATCAAGGTCCTGAGGTTCCTCATCATGGCGGAGGCCATCCGGGTCGCGATCGCGCGGCGGACGCGTCCCGTCCGCGGGGTGATCGTGCCCAAGATCCGGGACCGGGCCCTTTCGGAGGAGGAGATCGTCGACGCGTTCACGATCGCCGCATCTTACCTGTTCTTCGTCGTCGTGGGCACGTTCATCCTCGTCAAGTGGTACGGCTACGACCCCGTTGACGCGCTGTTCGAGGTCGCGTCCGCGCAGGGTGGTGTCGGGCTCTCCTCCGGGATCACCGGCCCCGACGCCCCGGCTGGCGTGAAGGCCCTCCTGATCTTTCACATGTGGATCGGCCGGCTCGAGGTCCTGCCGTGCCTGGCGGCGATGTACTGGGCTCTCACCATGCTCAAGGGCCTCGTCACTCCGGGGGCGAGGGTACTTGCACGTGATCATCGTGGGAGGAGGGCGGGTGGGCCGGATTCTGGCTGAGCTGCTGATCGCTCACGGTCACGACGTGGTCATAATAGAAAAGGACAAAAAGCGGGCCCAGGAGCTCGCCCAGTCCGAGCTGGACGTGCTGGTCGTTCAGGGTGACGCCACCGACCTCGACGTGCTCCAGGACGCGGAGATCGAGTCGGCCGACGTCGTCGCCGCGGTCACCGACAGGGACGAGGTGAACCTGGCCGTCTCACTGATCGCGAAGGAAGAGTTCAACGTCGACCGGGTCGTCTCCAGGGTCACGGACGACCGGTTCGTCGACATCTTCCGCCGGCTAGGAGTCGACGCCGTGGTGAACCCGGACCGGAGCGCGGCGCAGCTGATCGAGAAGGCGATCACCCGACCGTACCTCGTCGACATGATCACGTTCGGCCGCGGCGAGGCCGAGCTGCTGGAGTTCGAGGTCTCGGAGGGTTCCAAGATCTCCGGGAAGAAGATCTCGGAGCTTCCCGACGACTGCGTCGTCGTCGCGCTCTACCGGGAGGGCGAGCTCGTCCTGCCGCGCGGCGACACGGAAATAAACCCCGGCGATAGGGTGCTCGTGCTCGCGCTTCGTGACAAGCTCAAGAAGGTGGAGAAGCTGTTTAGGAGCCGCGAGTAGGGCGGGCGGGAGGAGGCATGACCTCGGTGGCGGAGGCCCTCGACCGGATTCGGTCCGCGGAGTCCGAGGCGAAGGAGAAGGTCGAGAGCGCCCGGGAGAAGGCGGAGGAGATCGTCGAGGAGGCCGAGAAAAAGGCTGAGAAGCTGATTGAGGAGGCCAAGAGCGAGGCGGAGGAGGAGGCCGAAAAGATCCGCCACCAGGCCGAGAAGGAGGCGAAGGAGGAGGCTCGGAGGATCAAGGAGGAAGGCGAGAAGGAGGTCGAGGAGCTGAAGGAGAGGGCTGAGAAGCGGATGGACGAGGCGGTCGAGATCGTGGTTAAACTGGTTCTGGGGGAGGAGTAGCGTGGCGATCCGCGAGATGGAGGAGGTGTTCATTTTCTGCCTGAAGGAAGACGTCGTCGACGTGCTCAAGCGCGTTCAGGTCGAGGGCTGCCTGCACATCGAGGACTTCTGGGAGGTGCACGGTGTAGAGCGGTTCTACGGCGTCGAGCAGCCCGAAGCCCCGGAGGAGCTGATCGAGGTCACCGACGTGCTGACCTCACTGGCGCGGCTCCGCGACTCCCTGAAGGAGATCTACGAGGAGGTCAAGGAAGAGGGGATGCTGGAAGCCCTCACCTCCGTTTTCCGGGCCGAGGAGCCCGAGAAGGTGGAGTTCGAGCTCCAGCCCACGTCCGAGGTGCTCGACTCCGCGAAGGAGTTCCTGGAGCGGCTTGAGGAGGAGGTGGGGGAGAAGCTCGACCGAATCGACGAGCTCGAGTCGGAGCTGGAGCGGCTGGAGGAGGCCCGAAACTTCCTGGACCACGTCACCGAGAGCTTCGACGTGGGGCACTTGGGCGAGGGCCCGTACGCCGTCGCCAAGCTGTACGTCGTCAGGTCCGACGTCTGGGACGAGCTCGTGGAGAAGCTCAAGGGTGAGCCGGCCTACGTTGGAGAGGTGGGGCGGACCGAGGACGAGGACGTGGTGGCCGTCATCGCCTTCCCAAAGGATGAGTCGGAGCTGGAGGCCGAGATCCGGAGGCTGGGCGCGACGGAGCAGGAGGTGGTTAACGAGGTCCTGGAGGAGCTGTCCGGCGACGTGGAGTCCGCTCGGGAGGAGCTGGAGCGGCGGATCCGGGAGACGCGGAAGGAGCTGCGGGAGCTGCGGCGCGAGCTCGCGGAGTACTACGAGGAGCACGAGGCCGAGATCAACGCCTGGATCGAGCTCCTGGAGAACGAGCGAGAGCTGCTGGACGAGATCCCGAAACTGGCGATGACGGACCGGACGTACCTGATCTACGGCTGGGTGCCGAAGGAGAGGGTCGACCGGCTTGAGCGCGCCGTCGAGGAGGTCACCGACGGACGCTGCGCCGTCATTCGGGAGCAGGTGGCGGACCCGGAGGAGATGCCCGTCGAGCTGAAGAACCCGAGACCGCTCAAGCCCTTCGAGACGCTCGTCGAGATGTTCGCGCTCCCGAAGCCAACCGAGGTTGATCCGACCCCGGTCTTGGCGGTGTTCTTCCCGATCTACTTCGGGTTCATCCTTACCGACGCCGCCTACGGTGCCATCCTAACGGCGCTCGCGGCCGCGATCCGCGCCACGAGCGGTCGGGTGGACGAGAGCCTCAGGACGTTCTCCGAGCTGATGATCTACGCCGGCGTCGCGACGATCATCCTGGGCGTGCTGACGGGCGGGTACTTCGGCAACCTGTTCGGGATCAAGCCCCTCTGGGTCGACCCGATGAAGGACCCGATCACGATCCTGCTCGTCGCCCTCGGGTTCGGCGTGCTGCACGTGGCCCTGGGCCTGATCCTCGGAATGTACATCTCACTGCGGAAGGAGCGGGACGTCAAGGCCTTCCTGGGTGACCACCTGTCCTGGTTCCTGGTGCTCGTCGGCGGCCTGCTGCTGGTCGTCGGAGCGGCGAAGTGCGGGCTCAGCAGCCCGGTGACCTACGCGGGCGGCGCCCTGATGATCCTCGGTGCGATCCTGGTCCTGGCCTTCCATGGCCCACTGGGCGCGCTAGACATGATCGGGCTCATGGGTGACGTACTGTCGTACTCGCGACTGCTGGCCGGCTGCCTGTCCACGGCCGGCATCGCCCTCGTGGTGAACCTGCTAGCCAAGATGGCGAAGGGACTCGCCGGCGCCCTGGGGCTGGTCGCCGCCGCCATTATCCTGGTCATCGGGCACATCTTCAACATGGCGATGAACGGGCTGGGTGGCTTCGTGCACAGCCTGCGACTCCACTACGTGGAGTTCTTCAGCAAGTTCTACGAGGGAGGTGGGAAGCCGTTCGAGCCCCTGAGGGTTAAGGGCGAGCACCTGAAGATCCGGGCGTAAGGGGGGAGGGGCTTGGTAAGCACCGAGCTCGCGATCGCCGCCATCGGAGCGGGCATAGCGGCGGGCGTGGCGGGAGTAGGTTCGGGTATCGGCCAGGGTATCGCCGCGGCGGCCGGTGCCGGAGCGGTGGCCGAGGACGAGCGAGCCTTTGGTAAAGCGATCGTGTTCTCGGTGCTGCCGGAGACGCAGGCGATCTACGGGCTTCTCATCGCGATCCTCATCCTCGCGGGAGTTGGGCTGCTGGGCGCGGCCAAGACGATCACGATGGGCGCCGCTCTGGCCGCGCTGGGCGCGGGCCTGGCGGTCGGTATCGCCGGCATCTCAGGCATCGGACAGGGCATCGCGGCCGCGAGCGGAATCGGTGCCATCCTTAAGGAGGAGGGCCTGTTCGGTCGCGCGATCGTGTACTCCGTCCTCCCGGAGACGCAGGCGATCTACGGCCTCCTCGTCGGCATCATTATACTCGTAGGGGCCGGGCTGCTGGGTGGCGGAGCCGGCAAGGTCTCCATCGGTACCGGTCTAGCCGCGATCGGCGCCGGGCTGGCGGTGGGACTGGCCGGTACCTCAGGCATCGGACAGGGCATCGCGGCGGCGAGCGGGATCTCCGCCATCCTGCGGCGAGAGGAGCTCTTCGGACGGCTTTTGGTCTTCTCGGTACTGCCGGAGACGCAGGCGATCTACGGCCTGCTCGTGGCGGTGTTGATCGCGCAGTTCTTGGGAATCCTTGGCGGACCGAGCTCCGTCTCCGTGGGCGCGGGCCTGGCCGCGCTGGGCGCGGGCCTGGCGGTCGGGCTGGCGGGAACCTCCGGAATCGGTCAGGGAGTTGCCGCGGCCAGCGGAATCAGGGCCATGGTCGAGAACGAGGGGATCTTCGGTCGGGCGCTCGTGTTCTCCGTCCTCCCGGAGACGCAGGCGATTTACGGCCTGCTGGTCGCGATCCTGGCACTGTTCTCGCTGTTGAGCCCGTCGCTTAGCCTGGCGGCCGGGATCGTGGCCCTGGGAGCGGGTCTAGCGGTCGGTATCGCCGGCACCTCGGGCATCGGACAGGGCATCGCAGCCGCGAGCGGTATCTCCGGCGCCCTGAAGCGGGAGGAGCTGTTCGGCCGTCTGATCGTGTTCTCCGTCCTCCCGGAGACGCAGGCCATCTACGGACTGCTCACGGCGATCATGGCCCTGTTCCTCGTGGGCGGCAGGGCGGACCTGGCGGCCGCGCTCGCGGCGCTGGGTGCGGGCCTCGCGGTGGGCTTCGGAGGCACGTCCGGCATCGGGCAGGGTATCGCGGCGGCCAGCGGAATCCGGGCAATGGTCGAGCGGGCCGAGCTGTTCGTCCGCGGGATGGTCCTGTCCGTGCTGCCCGAGACGCGAGCGATCTACGGACTGCTCATCGCCATCCTGGCGCTGTTCATGATCAAGTCCGGCTCGCTAGGCGCCGGCCTGGCGATGGTCGGAGCCGGCCTCGCGGTGGGTCTCGTGGGAGTCTCGGGCATCGGCCAGGGCTTCACGGCGGCCAGCGGATCCGCCACCCTGGTGAAGCACGAGGGCTTCTTCGGGCGGGCGATTATCTTCTCGGTGCTGCCGGAGACGCAGGCGATCTACGGACTGCTCACGGCGATCCTCGTGATGATGTTCGCCGGCCTCCTGGGCGGAGGCGCCGGCAACGTGGGCGTGGGAGCCGGTCTGGCCGCGCTGGGCGCGGGCCTGGCGGTCGGGCTGGCGGGCAGCTCAGCGATCGGCCAGGGTATCGCGGCGGCGAGCGGCGTGAGCACGTCCGCCGAGCGCTCGGAGCTGTTCGGCCGGTCGATCGTGTTCTCCATCCTACCGGAGACCCAGTCGATCTACGGGCTGCTCATCGGCATCATGCTGGCGGTGTTCGCGCTGAAGGCCAGCACACCGATCGCCGCAGGACTCGCCGCGATCGGGGCCGGTCTCGCGGTCGGTATCGCGGGCTTCTCGGGCATTGGTCAGGGAATCGCGGCGGCGGGCGGCATCGGAGCGCTGGAGCGGGACCCAGGCTCCTTCGGTAGGTCGCTGATCTTCTCAATCCTGCCGGAGACGCGGTCCATCTACGGACTGCTCGTGGCGATCCTGGTCATGGTAGGCCTGGGCATGATGGGGGGCGCGTTCGGCGGCAACGCGGCGGTGGGTCTGGCGGCCATTGGAGCGGGTCTGGCGATCGGCATGGCGGGCCTCTCCGGAGTGGGCCAGGGAGTCACGGCCGCGACCGGTATCAGCAACGTCGTCCGGGACCCGGGGCTGTTCGGACGGTCGCTGCTGTTCTCGGTGCTGCCGGAGACGCAGGCGATCTACGGGCTGCTGATCGCGATCATGGTGATGATGTTCCTGGGCATCCTGGGCGGCTCGAAGACGCCGACGCTCGGGGCGGGGCTGGCGGCGCTCGGTGCGGGACTCGCCGTCGGTATCGCGGGCAGCTCGGGTATCGGTCAGGGACTGTCCGCCGCGGCCGGTACGGTCGCCATCGGCGAGCGGACGGAGCTCTTCGGCCGGTCGATCGTGTTCTCCATCCTGCCGGAGACGCAGGCGATCTACGGACTGCTCATCGGCATCCTGGCGATGATGCCGATCATGACGGGGGCCGGCAGCCTCAGCGTGGCGGCGGGCCTGGTGGCCGCGGGGGCCGGACTGGCGGTGGGAGTTGCGGGCACGTCCGGTATCGGTCAGGGAATCGCGGCGGCGGGCGGCACGGGCGCGCTGTCCGAGCGGGGCGAGCTGTTCGCTCGGTCGCTGGTCCTGTCGATCCTGCCGGAGACGCGGTCCATCTACGGCATGCTGATCGCCATCATCGGGATGTCGATGGCGGGACTGCTCGGCGGGACCCCCAAGGCGAGCCTGGCGGCCGGGCTCGCGGCGATCGCGGCCGGCATCTCCGTCGGCTTCGCGGGACTGTCGGGTGTGGGTCAGGGCGTCACCTCGGCCCGAGGCTCCGCCTCGATGGCCAAGCGCGAGGAGGCGTTCGGCCGCTCGCTGATCTTCTCCGTCCTGCCGGAGACGCAGGCGATCTACGGGCTGCTGATCGCGATCCTGGTCGTCTTCACCGCCCTCGCCGCCGCCTAACTCCCCTTCCGGGGTGAGCCGGCATGGGCCTGGAGGAGCTGGAGAAGAAGATCATTGAGGAGGCCGAGCGCGAGGCGAAGGAGATCATCGAGGAGGCCGAGGAGGAGGCGGAGAAGATCCTGGATAAGGCCAAGCGTGAGGCCGAGGAGAAGCGCCGGGAGATCCTCGAGCAGGCCAGGCGGGAGGCTGAGACGCGGAAGCGTCGGGAGATCGCTCAGGCGAAGCTCGAGGTACGGCAGCTTCGACTCAAGGTCAAGGAGGAGTGCATCGAGGAGGCGATGGAGCGGGCCAAGGAAGAGATTCGGAAGATGGCGGAGGACGGGAGCCGCCGCTACCTGGAGTTCCTCGAGCGGGCGGCGATCGAGGCCGCGAGAGCGCTGTCGTCGGATAAGGTGATCCTGAGGGTCAACGAGCGCGACCAGGAGGCGATGGAGGAGCTCATCCCCGACGTGCGCGTGGAGGTGGACAAGGAGATCGAGCTGGGCGACCCGGTGGACATCCTGGGCGGCGTGATCGCGGAGAGCGAGGACGGGTCCGAGGTCTTTGACAACTCCGTGGAGGCCCGGCTGAAGCGCATGAGGTCCGAGCTGGTGAGGAGGGTCTCCGAGACCCTGTTCGGGGGCTAGCGGTCCGTGGACCTGCTTCACCTCCCCACCCAAGACTACGTCCTGATCGCGGTGGGCGTGATCGCACTGGTCACGGTTCTCACCATCGTCCTCTCGATCCCGATCACCGAGGTGATCTGGAAGTACGCCCCGTACGCCTACCCGCTGCCCAAGGCCAAGGCGCTGGAGGCCGAGACGCTGGACGAGGACGAGTTCGAGGAGCTGAAGGACGCCTCGCTGCGCGACCTGGTGGCCAGGCTGGAGGAGCTGGGGCTGGAGCCCGAGTCGGTCAGACCCCTGCTACAGGGCAACACCGAGCCCGTGGAGGTGGCCATCAAGCGCCGCGCCGTCGAGTCCGTGATGGACCGGCTGGCGGAGTCCGGTCCGGAGGATCTGGAGGCGATGGTCCGCGCCCTGATGGCGCGGTACGAGCTCGAGGACCTGAAGGCCGTGATCCGGGCCCTGCACGCCGGTGAGGAGCCGGGTGAGCTCGTGGACCGGCCCGTCCTGCTGGACGAGGACGAGTGGCGGGAGGTCCGGGACGCGCAGTCGGTCCAGGAGGTCGTCGAGCGGTTACGAGGCACACCGTACGATCGGTACCTGGAGGAGGCGGTGCGGGAGTACGAGGAGACGGGGTCCCTGTTACCCGTCGAGCTCGCGCTCGACCGCGCTTACTACGAGCACCTGTGGGAGCTGGTGACCGGCGAGGAGGTGGACGAGGAGCTCGCCCGGCTGCTGGGGCTGGAGATCGACCTATACAACGTGGAAGTGGCCCTCCGCGGCGCCCTGCTGGGGCTGGACCCGGAGACGATCCGCCGGGCGATGGCCGACGGTGGCTGGGAGCTGGCGGAGTGGAGGAAGCGGGAGCTTGCGGAGGCGGAGGATCCGGGCGAGGTCGTGGAGCAGGTGGCCAACACCTCCTTCGGCCGGTACCTGGAGGAGGCGATGGAGGAGTACTCCGAGTCCAAGGACGTTGAGATCCTGGACCGGGCCGTCCGGCGCGCTCGGTACGAGACGGTGTCCGACCTCATCCAGGGGGACATCGTGGGCGCGCCCGCGGTCGTCCAGGCCGTGTACGCCAAGCAGCGCGAGGTGGACAACTTAATCGCCCTGGTCAACGCGAAGGTCGCCGACGTCGAGTTCGCCCCGGTGTAGGGGGCCCGCCCCATGGCGTACACCGTCGCCGCGATCGTCGACAGCCAGATCGCCCCCGGCTTCCGCCTCGTCGGAGTGCGCACGATCGAGGCGGACGAGGTGAACCCGAAGGACGCCGTCCGCGAGCTGGCCTCCGACCCCGAGGTGGGCGTGATCATCCTCACCGAGGACGTCGCGGAGGAGGCGAAGGAGGTCATTGAGGAGATCCAGGAGGAGAAGCTCTCGCGCGGTGAGCCGACGCCTATCTTCGTAACCATACCCGGACCCGAGGGACCGAAGGAGGAGGTCGAAATCGAGGAAATTGTTAAGAAAGCGGTCGGTGTCGAGATCGACGTTGAGAAGATCGAGGGGCGGGGGAGGCCGTAGCATGGCCAAGGTGAAGGGTGAGATCGTGAAGGTGGCGGGTCCGGTGGTCGAGGCGGTCGGCTGCGAGGGCGCGCGGATGTACGAGGTCTTCCGGGTCGGCGACGAGGGCCTGATCGGAGAGGTGATCAACGTAGAGGGCGACCGGGTCACGATCCAGGTCTACGAGGAGACGGCCGGCCTCCAGCCGGGTGAGCCGGTCAAGGGCACCGGCGAGCTGCTGTCCGTGGAGCTGGGTCCGGGCCTGCTGACCCAGATCTTCGACGGCATCCAGCGCCCACTGCCCAAGATTCGGAAGAAGGTGGGCGACTTCGTCGAGCGCGGAATCATGCTGCCGGCTCTGGACCGGAAGAAGAAGTGGGAGTTCACGCCGAAGGTGGAGGAGGGGGACAAGGTCGAGGAGGGCGACATCCTGGGGACCGTGCCCGAGACCGAGCTCATCGAGCACAAGATCATGGTCCCGCCCGGCATCTCGGGTGAGGTGATCGAGATCGCGGCCGATGGCGAGTACACGGTCGAGGAGACGATCGCGGTCATCGAGGACGAGGAGGGCGAGGAGCACGAGATTAAGATGTACCAGGAGTGGCCGGTGCGCCGGCCCCGGCCGTACAAGCGCAAGCTCGACCCGGAGGAGCCCCTGATCACGGGCCAGCGCGTGATCGACACGTTCTTCCCGGTCGCCAAGGGTGGTACCGCCGCCATCCCCGGCCCGTTCGGGAGCGGTAAGACGGTCACCCAGCAGCAGCTGGCGAAGTGGGCTGACGCGCAGGTCGTCGTGTACATCGGGTGCGGCGAGCGAGGTAACGAGATGACGGAGGTGCTGGAGGACTTCCCGGAGCTGGAGGACCCGCGCACGGGCAAGCCGCTGATGGAGCGCACGATCCTGGTCGCGAACACCTCCAACATGCCGGTGGCCGCGCGGGAAGCGTGCATCTACACGGGCATCACCATGGCGGAGTACTACCGGGACATGGGCTACGACGTGGCGCTGATGGCGGACTCCACGTCCCGGTGGGCCGAGGCCCTGCGAGAGATCTCCGGTCGACTGGAGGAGATGCCGGGTGAGGAGGGCTTCCCGGCGTACCTGGCGTCCCGGCTGGCCGAGTTCTACGAGCGGGCGGGCCGCGTCGTGTGCCTGGGTTCCGACGACCGGATCGGCTCCGTCACGGTCGTGGGCGCGGTGTCCCCACCGGGCGGCGACTTCTCGGAGCCGGTGACGCAGAACACGCTCAGGATCGTGAAGGTGTTCTGGGCGCTGGACTCCAAGCTGGCGGACCGACGGCACTTCCCGGCGATCAACTGGCTGCAGTCCTACTCGCTGTACCTGGACGACGTCGAGGACTGGTGGCACGAGAACGTGGGCAAGGACTGGCGGAAGCTGCGCGACGAGGCGATGGAGATCCTGCAGCGAGAGTCGGAGCTGGAGGAGATCGTCCAGCTGGTCGGACCGGACGCCCTGCCGGAGAGCGAGCGCCTGATCCTCGAGGTTGCCCGGATGATCCGCGAGGACTTCCTGCAGCAGAACGCGTTCCACGAGGTGGACACGTACTGCCCGCCGGAGAAGCAGTATGAGATGCTGAAGACGATCATCCACTTCAAGGAGCGCGCGGAGGAGGCCCTGGACAAGGGCGTGTCCATCGACGACATCCTGGAGATGGAGGTCATCGACGACATCGCCCGCATGAAGGAGATCCCGAACGAGGAGGCGGTCGAGAAGATCAGGGAGATCCGGAAGAAGGTGGACAAGGAGTTCGACAAGCTCATCGAGGAGGCCGAGGCCTCCTAGGCCCCCCACGCCCCTCCCGCATCGTTACGGGGGTCGTAACGTGCGGGAGTTCCTCGTGATCTTCAACGAGGCCCCCACCACCCCGGAGCGCGTCAAGCTGAAGGACCTCCCCGGCTCCGGCCGCTTCGACCTCGTGTGCCGCGTCACGACGCAGGCCCTGCTGTACTCCCACGGCGTGCGCACGAACTCGGTGGTGCACCTGCTCCTGCGCGGCCCGGACGACCCGCCCAAGCTGATCACGGTCACCGGGCGCCGGGTGCGGCGACTGTACCCCGACGAGCGGACCACGGCCATACACCTGCGGCGCGCCTTAGCCGCCGAGCCCGAGACGGAGCCGCACCCCGGGTTCTACGTCCGCAGGATGGACCTGAAGGACTTCCTGAACGAGTTGAAGGGAGCCACGGTCTACTACCTCAGCGAGGATGGAAAGCCCCTTGAGGAGGTGGACCCCGAGGAGGACGCCGTCTTCGTGCTCGGGGACCACGAGGGTCCGACCTCGGAGCAGGACGAACTACTGCGCAGACGGGCGGACTCCGTGATCTCGCTGGGGCCGATTCCTTACCACGCCGACCAGTGCATCGTGATCATCCACCGGTACCTCGACGTCAAAACCGAGTCTTGAGCGCCTTGGCCGGTACGTTACGGACCCCGTAACGATTCGGAGTATGACCGTTTCGGGGAACTCAACTAAAGCCGCCGGCTGGCCCTGACACCGAGGGCCCCGCCCAACATGCGCCATTTATACCTCACAGCCTTCCCGGACAGGGTTCTGTTCGCGGCCCTGGATGACGAGTTCCTCCCCGAGCGGGCCTACCTCAGCCATCGGGACGGTCGGTCCAAGTTCTCGACTGAGGAGTCCGAGATCTCCGTGAGCGTTGACGACGACTTCATCCTGAAGGCCAAGGAGAGGCTGGAGCGCGAGCTGAGGGAGGCGATGAACGGTCGTCCACGCCTTATTCGGGCCGAGAAGCGGGAGGACCTGCCGCGGGGCGAGGCCGTGGAGGTTTACGGGGCGGGCGCCGGCGAGGAGGTGTTCGCCGGCCGCTTCGAGCTGGGCGAGGAGGTCTACATCGCCGCCCGCGGGACGGACACCGAGACCGCCCGCGAGGTCACGGAGGTCTCGGAGGAGGTCCTGATGGACCTCCTGGCTCGGGTCATCGACCTGTATCACTCCTCCTGAAGCCGCCGCCTCACCGACTCCACCTTCCCCTCCGCCGTCACCTCGCGGTCCAGTCGCTCGTCTATCCGCACCGTGAGGATGATTCTGTCCGCGTGCTTCACGGCCTCGTCGTGGGCGGTCCGAATCGCCTCCAGCGCCTCCTCGATGTCCTCGACCTCGACCACGGTCCCCATGGGTCCGACCTGCGGGTCGAAGCCCCTCTCCTCTAGAGCCCGGACGACCTCGGCCACCTCCTCGCTGAAGCTCGTGGATCCGGTGCCCAGGAAGTACACGGAGATCTCGACCAGCACCCGGCCGGCCCCCGACACATTAACCTGGGGACTCGATCGGGTACCGATCAGGGGCTGAGGTGAGGGTAACCGTCTCCTCACTAAGCGTTGGCGATTGGTGGGCGGACACGGCCCGGATTAACCGGCTCCCGGAGCTCACCGGTGCTGACGGCGTGGAGCTGATCCTGGAGGGTTCTCACCAGCCCTCCCGCTTCGAGCCTGAGGAGCTGAGCGTGGAGGTGGACTCCGTGCATGCCCCTTTCGCGGACGTGAACTTCGCCACCCCTAGCGAGCACCACCGCGAGTACGCGCTCGACGTCCTGCGCCGTGCGGCGGAGGTCGGTGTGGAGCTGGGCGCCCGGTACGTGGTCGTGCACCCCGGCCACCTCACCCCGGTCACCGTCAAGGATCGGGACCTGGCGCTCGACTTCTGCATCGAAACGCTCCGGGAGGCGAGGAAGATCGTGGGCAAGCTCGGGTTAACGCTGGCCGTGGAGAACATGCCTGACCACGAGATCCTGCTCGGAACCAGCCCCGAGGAGATCGCGGAGATCGTGCGGTCCAGCGGCTGCCACTTCGCGCTGGACGTCGGTCACGCGCTGACGTGCGACGGGTCCCCGCTCCCGTACCTGGACGAGCTCGAGCCGTGCGTGGTGCACGTGCACGACAACTCCGGGAAGAAGGACGAGCACAGGGCGCCGGGAGACGGCATCCTCAGGGTCGAGGAGCTGAAGGAGGTGCTGGAGCGCTGCGAGCTGCCCGTCGTTGAGGTGAAGGAGGTGAGCGACGCGCGCGAGGGCGTCGCGCTGGTTAGGGAGCTCACGCGATGAGTTACCCGCGAGCCAGCCCGTCCAGGGCTATCGCCCGGCCGTCCTTCAGCAGCAGCGGGTTGACGTCCAGCTCTGTCCAGCCCTCCTCCCGGTAGGCCTCCAGCACCCTGCCCACAAGGTCGCACAGGTCGTCCGCGTCCACCTCGGACAGCAGTGCGCCGCCCCCCTTCATCCTTCTCAACGCTCGCTCGACCTCCCCGGGGTCCAGCGGCGGGAGGCGAGCGATGTAGGTGCCCAGCTCCTCTACGAGGCCGCCGCCCACCCCCAGCAGGACCACCGGGCCGAAGGTGGAGTCCCGCTTGACGCCGAGGAAGGCCTCAACGCCGCCCGCCGTGTCCACGTGCCGCTGCACCATGATCCGGCCCTCCGGCCAGCGATTCAGCAGCTGCTGGGCGAACTCGGCGACGTCCTGGCGCGAGGGAACGGCGGTTTTGACGGCCCCGGCGCGGGCCCTGTGAGCGACCTCCGGGTGCAGGAGCTTAACCACGTAGGGTGGGTCGAAGTCCAGGTCGTGCGCCTCCTCCGGATCCTCGAGCACGGCGTGGTCCGGAACCTCGACGCCGTGGCGCTCCAGGGCGCTGAGGACCTCGTCCTCGAGGATCAGGGTCAAGCCCGCAGCAGCTCCCCGATGACCTCGTTGAAGGCCTCACAGAACCTCTCGATGTCCTCTCGTGGAGCCGAGAAGGCCACGCGGATGAACCCCCTGCCGTGCCGCGTGCTCGTGTAGTAACCGGTCCGGACGAAGATGCCGTGATCCGTGTAAAGCTTGCCCACCACGGTGCGCGAGTCCAGGTGTTCATGCTCCGAGAAGTCAATGACCAGGCAGTTGGCATGGGACGGGTACACGGGGATCCTGATACCGTCCCCCTCGCACTCGCGCTTGATCAGGCGCTGGTTCCGGCGCACCTCACGCATGAGCTTGGGGATCCACCAGTCTCGCGCTTTGAGGGCCGCGATGGCGGCCTCCTGGGCGATGACGTTGATACCGAGCTTGCTGACCTTGTGCTTGCAGATCTGCTCCAGCAGCCGTTTCTCACCCACGATTGCCCCGACCCGCAGCCCGGCGAGCCCGTAGGTTTTGGAGAAGCTGTAGAGGTCCACGCACCGCTCCGGATCCATCTCACAGGCCACGGGCTGGTGTGGGGCGAAGTCCCGGTACGTGCAGTCGTGAACCAGGAACGCGTCGGCGTCCTGGGCCAGCTCGACCAGCCCGCGCAGCTCACGCTCGTTGAGGCTGCTCCCCAGCGGGTTGAGCGGGTTGATCACGAAGATCAGGTCGAGCTCGCGCAGGCTCCCGTCGAGCTCCTCCTGGATGACGTCCGCGGTCATCTTGTAGTCGGTTTCGGGGGAGTAAACGTCGATCTCCTGGACCTCGATGCCCTCGGCCATCATCATCCCGTCGATGGTTTTGTACCCCGGATCCGGCGTGACGGCCACCCCGTTGCTCGCCAGCGCCCGGATGGTGGCGTGGACGCCCTCGATCGCCCCGTTGGTTATCACGGCCTCGAACTCGTCGTCCTCCAGCCCGAAGTACTCCAGGACGCTCCGGCGCAGCCGCTCGTCTCCGCGCGGGTTCGCGTACACGTTGTACGGAGCCTCCAGCGCCGCCCGGATGACGGCCCTTCGAACCTCCTCCGGCGGTCCCAGCCGGTTGGTGTTCTGACCCAGCTCGATGACCTCGCCGGAGTGGATCTTCCTGAAGAGCTCGTCCGGGGAGTCCGGTATCCAGTCCTCCGGCATCGAACCCCCGACGCGCCTTTATCCCCCGACGTGCTTTTGTGTAAATACCGACGGGGGTTACGGGCGCGTGCGCCTGAAGGGGAGGGCCCGGGACATTCTCGAGCTCGTGGTGGACAACCCGGGCACCACGGTCTCAGAGCTGGCCCAGCGGCTCGGCCTGCACCGCAGCACGATGGACCGGTACATCAAGATCCTCAAGGACTTGGGGCTCGTGCGCACTAAACCCGGCCGGGGCGGTGGGGTCTACCCCACCTGCGACTCCATCGTTCTCGTCCGCTCGGACGGGGAGGTGAGCCTCGTTCGTCGCGGCGGCTCGCTGGCGAGGATAACGGTCAAGGCGGACGACCGGCCGGGACTCCTCGCGGACGTGTCCGAGCGACTCGCCAGGGCCGGGGTTAACATACTGGAGACCGAGCTCCGGGTGGTCGACGGCGTCGCGATTATGGAGTTCGAGGCGGAGAACGTGATCCACGAGGAGGTGCTCCGCGAGCTGCGAGGACTCAAAGGCCTCCGCGAGCTGAGGATCGAGAGCGTCAGAGATGACGGCGGGCGGGATGAGGGTGACGACGCCGGCTGAGGCGCTGCGCGAGCTGCTCGGGTCCGGCCGCGTCCTCGTCCCGCGCGGCTACAAGCCCGGCAGGGCGACGGGACGCGCCGCAGTGAACCACTTCGCCCTGTACGCCGCCCGTAAGGGGCTGGGGTTCGACCCCGAGGACGCCCCCACCCGACCTCTCACCTCCTGGCGCGGGCTCGAGCTCGCGGTCCCCGGGAACGAGGGCAAGGCAGACTACCGGGCCGTACCGGGCGACGCGGAGATCCCGGCGGAGGAGCTGAGGGCCCGGATCCCCGACTACCCGGCGAAGCCGCACTTCGTCGTGGACTTCAGGTTCTGGAACGAACACTCCCGGTTCGGCCAGACCAACCTGATCCGGCAGACCTCCGTCACCGCCTCCACGCTCCGCCGATACCTCTCCGACCGGCACCTGACCATCGTTAACGCCCCGTCGGAGGCGCGGAGGAGGTTCGGTAAGGCGTTCCCAACGTTTGAGGGCGGGTTCCGGGACTGGGAGGAGCTGCTCTCGGAGCTGGGTGAGGACCGGGTCGTGCTGCTCGATCCCAACGCGGACGAGGAGCTGACGGAGCGGGACCTGGAGCGCTACGACGTCTTCGTGCTCGGCGGTATCGTGGACAACAACATGCAGGGATGGACCGAGAAGCTGGCCCCGGGCATCCCGGCGGACGTGGTCCGGCGCAAGATCACGCTCCGCGGCCGCGTCGAGGGGGTCCCGGACCGCATCAACTCGCTGGTCGAGGCGCTGTGCCGGGTGATAGTCGAGGGGGAGAGCCTCCGGGAGGCCGTCCTGAGCGTTCAGTCCCCGAGGTTTGCGAGGCGCAGGCTCAGGATCGAGCTGAGGAGGGTCGACAGGCTGGACCGTGAAACCCTTGAAGAAATCCGGGAGGTGGTGAACCTGCCCCGGGAGGAGATCATCGCAAGGGCACGAGAGATGGGGATCCCGGTCGAGGTTGACCTGCAGGATGGTTGAGCTGGGCTACGAGCGGGCCGAGCGGTGCAAGGTTCAGGGCAAGCCCGCCTGCCGGGTCGGCCTCAAGGATGGCCGCCGGCTGATCCACGATGCCCACCTGTCCAGGCCGGAGCACTACTACTCCGTGTACCAGAGCTGCTGCAACTGGGAGTGCAAGTTCTGCCACTCTTGGCGGTTCACGCAGCGCCCGGTCGGGACGTGGTGGAGCCCCGAGGACTTCGTCGAGCGCGCGCTCGAGTACCGGGAGCAGGTAACCGTGTGGGAACCCCGCAGGCGGGCCACGTCGTTCCACGCCCTCGACCTCTGCCTCGGCTGCGGCAAGTGCGTGCTGGGAGAGCGGCCCGACTGGTGCCCCGGCAAGGTCGATCCGGACGACATCGTGCCCAGCCCGCAGGGGTGGGGACCGGCCCGCAACATCGTCGCGTTCACGGGCGGCGACCTCACCTGCCGGCCCGACTTCTACGTCGAGGCGATCAAGGCGCTCAAGCGGGAGACCGACGACCTGTGGGTGCTGCTTGAGAGCAACGGGTTCGGGCTGGTGGAGGAGCACGTGGAGGAGCTGGCCGCGGCCGGCCTCGACTCCGTGTGGCTGGACATCAAGGCGTGGGACGAGGAGACGCACCGGGAGCTGACCGGGGCCACCAACGAGCACACCCTCGAGTGCGTGGAGCTGCTCCGGGAGCACGACGTGGTGGTCGAGGTGTGCACGCTCTACATCCCCGGTCACGTGGAGGCGGACCAGATCCTCCGCATCGCGCACCACGTCGCCCAGATCGATCCCAGCATTCCGTTCACGATCCTCGCCTACTTCCCCGAGTACAAGATGTCCGCCCGGCCGCCTAAACGGTCCGAGCTGGAGACGGCCGAGCGGCTCGCCCGGGAGGTGGCCGGGCTGAAGCAGGTCAGGATCGGGAACGAACACGTGGCCCTTCCCGGCTGATGGGGGCCCGGAGGTTGGGCCGTAAAGTCAAGTGCTTCTGCGTGTGCAAGGGGAAGTACCCCGCGCCCGCGCTCGCCGTCGACGGGATCGTGCCCTACGAGGACGGGGTGGTGCTGATCAGACGAGGGAACGAGCCGTTCAAGGGCAAGCTGGCCCTACCCGGCGGGTTCGTGGAGTGCGGGGAGACCGTGGAGGAGGCCGTCGCGCGGGAGGTGAGGGAGGAGACCGGGCTGAGGGTGCGTCCCGCGGAGCTGGTGGGTGTGTACTCTGACCCCGAGCGCGACCCGCGGGGACACGTCGTCTCCGTGTGCTTCCTGTGCGAGGTGGAAGGGGGCGAGCTGCGGGCCGGCTCCGACGCCGCGGACGTTGAGGTGGTAGATCCCGAGGACCTCTCGCCCGAGGACCTGGCCTTCGACCACTACCAGATGCTGCGCGACGCGGGGCTCGTGGATTGAGGCCGGAGCTGGAGGGCCTGGTGCTGCTGAGCCTGGGGGTGATCGTGCTCACCGTCTCGGTCTACGCCCTCGGGAACACTCAGGAGCCGCTCAGGTTCCCCGAAACGGATAACCCCTCCCTCTGCGACCGACTGTTCACGATCATCTCGGGAGTCGTCGCGGGGACGGCGATGGCGGGGATGGGAGCCCTGAAGTTCCGGAGGAACGAGCGGGTGAAGGCCGCGCTGGGGCTGGTGAAGAAGGCGGAAAAGTACCTGGAGGAGGGCTCTGAGCGCATCCCGGCCAAGTATAACGCGCTGACCTACGTCCTGCGCGCTCTCAAGTGCGTGAAGAGCGCGGCCGCGTTGCTTGAGGAGGTGGAGCGCGAGCTCGAGGAGAGCGAGAAGGAAGGTGGGAAGGAGGAGAGGCGGGAGCGAGGGAAGCGGGAAGAGGAGGATGAGCGGGAGGGGGAGGAGGGTGTACGAGCCGCTGAAGGAGAGGGCGGAGCCGGGCGATCGGGTGGTGGTGACGGGGATCGTGGTGAGCGAGGATCCGCTGACGATCGACGACGGGGAGAGGCTCGTGAAGTGTCCTCCGACGGAGGCGGTGGAGCTGAGGGACGCGAGCGGGAGGAAGATCGAGGAGGGCCCGGAGCGGGGTGAGGTGGTCCGGGTCTTCGGTGTCGTGATCGACGCGCGCGAGGACCGGGTCACCGTGGAGCCGCACGCCGTGCAGCGGCTGGACGTCGAACCCGAGCTCTGGCGGGACGTGCGGAGGGCGACCCATTATTAAACGCCCGGCTCGCCGGACTCCCCCCAGGGGGTGAGAGCCGTGACCCTGTTCCGAGCGTACCAGGAGGAGGCCCGGTACTTCAAGTACGCGTTCAACGCGGCGGGCAAGGTCGTCGAGGAGGCCCCCTTGATCATCTCGCCGGACAAGGGCATCCTGTCCCGGGCAATGGACGCCTCACACATCGCCATGGCCGTGCTGGAGATGCCCTGGGAGATGTTCGACGAGTACGAGGCGCCGACCGAGGAGGAGGAGCTGATCTACGGGCTGGACATGGAGGAGGTGACCCGCATCGTCCGCCGGACCCGGGTCACCGACGAGTTCACCCTGGAGGCGGAGAGCGAGGACGAGGTGATCGTGAAGCTGGCCACCGGCGGTTACGAGCGCGAGTTCAGGCTGCGGAGCATCGAGATCGAGGACATTCCAGACGAGCCGGAGCTGGACTACACCGTGGAGGTCACGGTCGTACCCGACTTCGTGCAGGACGCCGTGCGAGACGCTGACCTGGTCAGCGACACGGTGAAGGTGGGCGTCGAGGACGGCACGTTCTACTTCAAGGCGGAGGGCGAGCGGGGCACGGTGCAGCCGAAGGTGCAGGAGGGAGCGGAGGCCCTGCTGGGGTTCGACGCCGAGGAGGACGTCGAGACGGCCTACCCGCTGGACTACCTCAAGGACATGATCCAGGCCGCGCAGGGCGCCGAGAGCGTGATCATCCGACTCGGCGAGGACATGCCGCTGGAGCTCGAGTTCCGGATCGGTCCCGCCGGCGAGGGCCGGCTGAAGTTCTACCTGGCCCCGAGGGTCGAGGAGTAGGCCTACCCCGCCCCGTACAGGTACCTGTCCAGCAGCGCCTTCGGGTACCCCACGTACGGAATCCGGAACACCACCTTACCGCTGATGTACTTCGGCGGCACCGGTGACCACGGGTCCGGCAGCGGGTTGTTGTCCCCCTTCGTGACCACGCCCTTGGGCGTCTTCGCGATCACCCGGTGCACGACCGGCACGGAGCGACCCGGCAGCCGGTACACGATCACGTCACCCGGCTTGATCTCCCTGTACGGGACGCCCACGACCAGCAGCACATCGCCCACGTTATAGTACGGATACATACTCTCGGAGATCACCGTTACCACTGGGTCCGGCGTGCCCAAGATGAACCCCAACCCGTACCTGAGCCCGTAACCCAGTGCCACTCCGATGACCACGTAGACGACCACGGCCTTCCAACCGCGCAGCGACCTAAGCCGCCGGATCGCGCGCCGCAATCCACGCTCCCCCGGTGGGCGCCGACACCGGGCTGAGAAATAGGTACCGGGGGCGGGGTGAGACCACCGGTAACCGGTCACGTTACCCCGGTGGGGCGGCGGATCTCGTCGCCACCCCGCCGAGGAGCGGCAGGACCTCACCCCCTAGCCCGCGCTCGGACTCGACTATAACCGCCCACTTCTCAGACGACCGCGTGGTACGGCCGCGCCCTAATTCTCTTGGACGCCGGAGCTTTGTCGGCCGCTCCTGACAACTCGCTACGCTGCCCAGGGGTAGACTTAACCGGGACGGCACGTCACCGGTCCGGGGCTAAGCTTGCCCGCGCTGATGCTCGTGGGCACCTGCTCAAACTCCGGGAAATCATTCCTCGCCGCCGCGCTGTGCGCCTACCTCCGACGGCGAGGAGTGGACGTCGCCCCGTTCAAGTCCCAAAACATGTCCTTGAACTCCTGCGTCGCGCGAGAGGGGGGAGAGATCGCCGTCGCCCAGGCTTTCCAGGCCCGGCTGGCCGGCCACGAGCCCTCGATTCACCATAACCCGGTGCTCCTTAAACCCAAGGGAGAGCGCCGATCCGAGGTCATCGTCCACGGTCGGCCCATCGGCACCATGACCTACGACGAGTACCGGCAGATCGCCCTGGACGAGCCCTGGGAGGCGGTGAAGGAGTCGGCGGAGCTGCTCGCCGAGGAGCACGAGGTGATCGTGGCGGAGGGGGCCGGCTCCCCGGCCGAGATCAACGTCCTCGACACCGACATCGCGAACCTACGCGTGGCGGAGCTGCTGGACGCCGACGTGGTGCTCGTCGCTGATATCAGCCGGGGAGGGGCGTTCGCCGCCGTCTACGGAACGGTGAAGCTCCTCCCAGAGCGCTGGCGGAGGTTGATCAAGGGGTTCCTGTTCAACAAGTTCCGAGGCGACGAGTCCATCCTAGAGCCGGGAATCCGCGAGCTCGAAAGGAGGCTTGGAATCGAGCACCTGGGCACGATCGGGGTCGTCGAGGACTTCTGGATGCCCTGGGAGGACTCCGAGGCGCTGGACGCCCACTCGCCCGGCCGTGGGACGGTGCGCGTGGCCGTCGTCCGGCTCCCTCGAATCTCCAACTTCACCGACTTCGAGCCCCTGGCCATGGAACCCGACGTCCGGGTGGAGTTCGTGGACCCCCGGGACTCCATCCCGGAGGACGCCGACGCCGTCATCCTCCCGGGGACCCGGACCACGATCCCCGACCTTGAGGAGCTCCGCCGTCGCGGGATGGATGAGGAAATCGTTCGGGCCGCGGAGGAGGGCACCGTCGTGTTCGGGGTGTGCGGTGGCTTCCAAATGCTGGGCCGGAAGCTGATTGACGAGGGGGGCGGTGAGCTGGAGGAGGGGGAGTCCGTGCCCGGGCTCGGCCTGCTGGACGCGGTTACCGTCTTCCCGGCCGACGCGGGCAAGGTCACCGTGCTCACCCGCGGGCGCGTGGTGCACCCTGAGCTCCGCGGCATCGAGGTTGAGGGCTTCGAGATCCACGAGGGGCGAACTCGGGCCCGGGATCCGGCCTTCCTGCGCGTCCTCAAGGGGTACGGGAACGACGGGTCGGGCCGCGACGGCGCGTACAGGACGGACCTGCCGGTCCTCGGGACTTACCTCCACGGCATCTTCTTCAACCGGAGGTTCCGGCACGCGTTCCTCCGGTGGGTGTCGGGCGGCGAGTGGAAGCCTCCCGAGCACGACGTCGTTCGGCGCGCGTTCGAGCGGAACCTAGAGCGGGCGGAGGACATTCTCGAGTCGACGTCTCTGCCCGACCTGCTAGGGGTGTAGCCTTTGGACCTGGACCGGCTAAAGGCGACCTCCTTCGAGCGCGTGACCCGGCCGATCGAGCCCAAGGACGCCGGCCTGATCGTGGAGCGACTGGGGCTTCTCCCGGGCCACCGGGTCTTCGAGTCCGGGGTGGGCTCCGGGTTCCTCACGGCCTCAATGGCCCGGATCGTGTACCCGGAGGGTGAGGTGGTGGGAGTTGAGATCGATGGAGACAAGCTCGAGAAGGCGCGCCGGAACCTCCAGCAGCTGGACCGCATTTACGAGGAGAGCGTCACGTTAGAACGGAGCGACGCCCGGGAGTTCCTGAGGGACGTAAGGGACGAGTTCGACGCCATGGTCCTGGACCTGCCCCGGCCGGAGGAGGTCCTTGAGGTGGGCCTGGACGCGCTCAAGTCCGGCGGCAAGGTCGCCGTCTTCTGCCCGTTCTACGAGCAGGTCAAGGCCGTGTGGGAGGTGCTGGAGGACCACTGCGCGTGGCTGGAGGCCGTCGAGGTCATCGAGCGGGAGGTGCGGGTGGAACCCCAAGGGGTTCGCCCGGGCCGGTCGTCGAGCCACACCGGCTTCCTGGTCTTCGGCCGCGTTTAGGCCAGGCCCAGGAACTCCAGCACCTCCCGCTCACCCATCGGACTGGGGACGGTCCCCCTGGCCTCGAGCATCCTTTCGGCCAGCTCCCGGAACCTGTCCGCCGCCTCGGACTCCGGGAACGCCCGTAGGACGGTCCTCCGTCGGGTCTCCGCCTCCCTAACCTCGCGCAGGAAAGGCAGGTCGTAGAGCAGCTCCGCTCCGACCCGCTCGCAGAACTCCTCGACCTTGGTCGGGTCCGCCTCCTCCGTCCTGCGGTTGTGGATGATTCCCCCCAGCGCCGCCCCTCCCCGGCGAGCGTACTCCGCGATCCCGCGGCAGATGTTGTTCGCGGCGTACAGGGACATCGGCTCGCTGGAGGTCACCACGAACACGGCGTCCGCGAACCCGCGCCGGATCGGCAGCGCGAACCCGCCGCACACGACGTCTCCGAGCACGTCGAAGATCACCACGTCTACCTCCTCGAAGACCCCCCACCGGTCGAGCAGCTCCAGCGCTTTCAGCACACCTCGCCCCGCGCACCCGACCCCGGGCTTAGGCCCACCGGACTCGACGCAGCGCACCCCGAAGTCGCCCTCGAAGATCACGTCGTCCGGGGACAGGCGGTCACCCTTGCGCCGGTACTCCCGCATCACCGTCGGGATCAGCCGGCCCGTGAGGGGGAGCGTCGAGTCCGCCTTGGGATCGCACCCGACGAGCATCACCTCCATGCCCTCCTCCGCCAACGCCGCCGCCACGTTCGCGGCGATGGTGGACTTCCCGATCCCTCCCTTCCCGTAAACGGCCAGCTTTTTCAACGGAGGACGACCCCTTCCCGGGGTGTCGGGCTTGCGCAGGACGACGGTCGCGGTGCTGCTCGTGGCGGTGATCGTGCCGGCCACCGGGTACTCGTACCACCAGGTTAACTACGGTCGAGGCTACGTGGAGCGGCCCGTCGTGACCTTCGGGGAGACGACCTGGCGCCACGCGGTCGGGCAGGCCATCCGGCTGTTCAACGCCGCGGGCGTGGACGTGTCCGGCGCTCACCGCGTGGTGGTGACCGCCGAGGAGACCAACCGGGTCGCCGCCAGGGTCACGGGCCGGCACTACACGCGGGACGAGATCTACAGCTGCGCCGCGGTGACGCCCTACGACCGCCCGCCGAGGGAGTACAAGGAGGTTGAGGGGTACCGGATCTACGTCGGCCCCGAGATCACGGTGTGCCGGCCCGAAACCTACGCTGAGGCGCTGGCGTCGGTCGGCGCCCCACCGTGCTCGGTCACCGTGAGGAGCCCCGTTCGGGCCACGGGAGAGGCCGCGCTGGCCGGCGTCTACAAGGCGCTCAGGGAGGCCGGGGTGCGGGTCTCCGACAAGGACGCCCAGTTCTCGCAGGCCGTGCTGGAGGCCGTGAAGTCCGCGGGCCGTGACCCCAGGAAGAGGGCGGCCGCCGCGATCGTGGTGGCCGTGTGCGTGTTCGAGGGGGAGGATAATCCTAAGGGGGCGGAGCAGGTGCAGCGTCGCGTAGAGGAGGCGTACGGCGTCCGGCTGCCCCCCGACACCGCGGTCAACGCGGCCCGCGCCGCCCGCCTGGCGAAGGAGGGAGCCGACTACTCCCGCTGGTGGCTCCTCAAGAGGCTCCTCGAGTACTGGCTCTAGGGGGCGTCGCCCGCGTGCCCAAGTACGAGCCTCCGATCCCGGAGCTCGAGCTGAACCCGGAGGAGGAGGTGAAGCGGGTGGCCGAGTTCATCAAGTCGGTGTTCGAGGAGGCGGACCGCGACACCGCCGTGATCGGGCTGAGCGGCGGCGTCGACTCCTCGACCGCCCTGGGCCTGACCGTGGAGGCGCTGGGAAAGGGCAACGTGGTGGCCCTGATCCTGCCGGAGCGGGACACTCCTGAGTCGGACGTGGAGGATGCGATCGAGACGGCGGAGCGGTTCGGCGTGGAGTACCACGTTCAGGACATTACCCGGGTCCTCGAGGCGTTCGGCGCCGGGTCGTACGTTCCGTGCCGGGCGTTCAACCGCCGCAGCGACGCCAACCTGAAGCCGCGGGTGAGGATGTGCGTGCTCTACTACTTCGCCAACGAGCTCGAGGGGCTGGTCGTCGGGACGAGCAACCGGACGGAGTGGCTGACGGGCTACTTCACGCTCCACGGAGACGGGGCCTGCGACCTGGCCCCTATCCGGCACCTGTACAAGACGCAGGTTTACCAGGTGGCGGATCACCTCGGGGTGCCGAAGCGTATCGTCGAGGAGAAAGAGCCGTCGGCGCGACTGTGGCCGGGCCAGACCGACGTCGGTGAGCTGGGCATCGACTACTCGAAGCTGGACGCCATCCTCTACGCGCTCGTGGAAGAGTCGCTGTCCCCGGAGCGGACGGTGGAGTGGCTGAGGGAGCGCGACGTGGAGGTTAATAAGGAGGAGGTCGAGGAGGTGCGCAAGCTGGTGATCAGCTCATCCTACAAGCGCCGGCTACCGCCGGGGCTCGACGTGCCGGAGCCGGAGGACCCAGCCCTATCCTAGGGGACGCGGCGCGGCTTGGGTGGCGTGGCGGTGACGTTGGAGTTCGGCTGCGAGTTCGGGGCGAAGCTGTGGGTGGCGCAGCAGTACGCGTGCATGGCCGTGACCCTGGTGATCATCACCTTTCTGATCGGTCACGCCCGAATGTCCCTCCGGAACGGGGACCCGGACTGCGCTCTCGTATGCTTCGGGACGATGATGATGCTCGCCTCCACCGGCGTGCTCGGCCCGCTCACCACCCTAGTGCACCTGTACAGGCTGTTTCCGCACGTAAAGCTCGGGCTGTTCAAATGGTCGTTCATAGGCCTGCTCACCGCCGGCGTCGCCACCTTCACGCTCGGGATGCTCAACATCCTCTCTCGCCGTCCACCCCGCCCGTTCCGGGGCGAGGCACGTTGATCGGGACCCTGCTCGCGTCACACTGCTGTCCGCTCGCCGTCACGTGGGACATCGTCGCGGAGCTGATCGACCTTCTCCCTCCCACCATCAAGCTGGCGTGCTCAGGTCGAGAGCTGCGCGAGCTCTGCCTGGAGTCAGGCCGGGAGGTTGAGTGCGACCTCAAGGAACCGCGAGGGGACACGGTCCTGCTGATCGAGGAGGAGAACGTCGGCGGCGGTCTCAGGAGGGCGCTCTCCCGGGTGCGCACCGTGGTGGTCGTGACCGAGGATCCGTACGAGGCCTCGGCCGAGTACGGGGTGGTCGGCGTCGACGCGTCCCGGGTGTACGTGCCCGTCGAGCGCCGGGGCGACCTGCTGGTCGTGCGATTCTCGTACTCCGGCTTCCTGTACAACATAGGGTTGAGGGACTCGGGTAAGTTCCCCGTCCCGCCGGACTACGACGCGCTTTACAACTCGCTCGCCGCCGAGATACCCCGCGTACGCACCATAGCCGAGCTGTCCAGGGTCTCGGGCTTCCACGAGGTGCCGGTCCGCCTCGCTCTCATTCACGGCTGGCTGAGGTGGGGAAGGAGCCACGTGCTTAGGCTGGAAGACTGGTTCCCGCCCGGAACGTCACCGATGGAGGATCGGGCCTCACCCCGGGATCTCCTGGAGGGGCGCACGACGCTCCTCGTGACCGTTCCCGCCAGGTACCCCATAATCCCCTGGCCCTAGCGGGGTGCCGTCCTTGGTCCTGCGCTCCAAGCACCTACCGTCGCTGCTGATAGAGGGGAAGGTTTCCGAGGACGTTGAGGAGGTGGTGGACGACCGCGGGAACCTCGACCTGGACAGGCTGGTGGACGAGTGCGTCGAGAGGCTGAATCCCGCCCCCGAGCTCAGGGATAAGGTGCGCGAGGCGGCGCTCGAGGCGTCGGAGCGCATCGGGTTCCCGATGGGTGAATCGGCCGAGTTCGATCTATGCCCGTGGCTGGCCCCGCGGGTGTTCTGGGACCGGCTGGAGGAGCTGTACGAGGGACGGCTGGAGTCGGAGCCCGCCTCGGACGCCGAGGTGGTCTTCATCTCGGTTCACCACCACAAGCGCGGGGTCTCGGACTACGTCTACAGGACTCTAGAGCGGTTCGAGCCGGAGGTGGTCTGCCTGGAGACCAGCCCCGCCGGCCTGGAGACGGCCCTTCACTACACCCTGTCCCCGCTCCCCCACGCGGGAATCGAGGTGATGGCGCGGATCCCGACGAAGATGCTCCTCGGAGTCTACAGGGACGTGTACGGGGCGCTGGTGTACTGCGTGAGGACCGGGGCCGTGCCCGCGCCCGTGGACGTACCGGCATCGCTGCGCGCGGAGAAGATGCGAGACGATCCGGCCTCTCTCGAGGACCCCAGCGTCTTCGGGTTCGGGCGCGATGTGGATCAGGTGCTGGGACCGACCGGGGAGCTGTTCTTCCTCGAGTATGAGCGCGTGGAACCCGCGCTGCGAGAGCTGGGGGAGAGGGTGCGAGAGAGCGTCCCGCTGCTGGCCTCGGAGGGTTTCGTTAAGTTCCATCTCTCGTACCGGGAGGACTACATGCTGAGCCGGATCGCGCAGCTCGCGAGCGAGTTCGACCGCGTAGCCGTCGTGGTAGGAGCCGTACACACGGCGGCGATGGAAGCGAAGTGGCGGAGGGAAGACTTCAGTTACCATGAGCTCGAGCCCGAGGAGTACAAAGGTGTGGAGTGGACGCTGTCCCCGGACTACAAACGGCACAAGTTGGTTGCAGAGGGTGAGTACCGGTGATCGGAGTTATTGTCATCGGCGCGACGGGGCGGATGGGCAGAAGGGTCTGTCGAATGGTGCTGGAGGATGACGAGATGGAGCTTGTGGGGGCCGTAGCCTCCCCGAGCTCGCCCCACCTGGGCCGCGATATAGGCCTTATCATCGGCCAGGAGAAGGCGGGGGTGGAGGTCGCTCCCCCGTCCGCGATCCCCAACCTGGCGGAGGAGGCGGATGTTGCCATCGACTTCACGGTCCGGGAGGCGGCGCTGGAGAACATCCCGGTGGCGGCAAAGGCCGGCCTGGACCTGGTCGTGGGCACGACGGGATTCAGCGAGGAGGAGTTGGATCGGCTCAAGCGGACCATCCTCGAGGCGGAGGTCTCGGCGGTAATCTCCCCGAACATGTCGCTGGGCGTCAATCTGCTCTTCGAGCTCACGCGGCAGTTGGCCCGCGTGCTCGGAGAGAATGGGTTCGACTTTGAGATCGTGGAGGTTCACCACCGAAACAAGGTGGACGCGCCCAGCGGGACCGCGCTGAAGCTCGCGTCGATTATCGAGGAGGAGCTGGGTCGAGGGAAGAGAGTGTTCGGCCGGGAGGGTGAGACCGGGCCGCGCGAGGACGACGAGATCGGCGTCTTCGCGGTCCGAGGCGGCGAGGTCGTGGGGGACCACACGGTGATGGCGTTGGGGGAGTACGAGCGGATCGAGATCAAGCACCAGGCACTGTCCAGGGACGCGTTCGCGAAGGGAGCGCTGGTGGCGGCGAAGTTCGTGGTTGAGGCGCCGCCCGGGGTCTACGACATGCGCGACGCCCTGTTCCGCGGCTCTAAAGCCCCCTGATCTCCAGGACCACCCCCGGCCTCACCTCCACGGCCCTGCCCTCGCCGCCCTTCACCCTCAGCTCCCACTCCACGTCCACGCACTCCTCGTCCAGCTCCACCTCCTCGCCGTCCACCTCGATGACCGCCTTGCCCTTCTCTCGGATCTCCCGGGCGACCTCCTCGCCGTGCTCCTCGATGTACTCCATGATCTTGCCCGTCAGCTCCCGGTAACGCGGGCCGATCACGTCCATCCGCGGCTCCACCTTAACCGGCACCTTCTCCAGCTCCGGCTCTCCCACCTCCACCTGAATTTCCTCGGCCCGGGTGGCACTGTACAGATCCGGTAGCGAGCGCTCGATGGCCCTCGCCAGCTCCTCGTCCTCGACGTAGATCGTGAGCCCCTCGAACTCGGCGCCCATTCGCAGCCCGGCGTCCGTCTTCGCCTTCCGCACCTCCGACACGATGGCTCGGAGCACCTCGCCCTGCTCCTCCACCTCCTCGTCGATCCACGACTCGTCAGCCTTCGGCCACTCCTGACGGTGGACGCTCTCATCGAACAGCCGGTGATACAGCTCCTCGGTCACGAAGGGCATGAACGGTGCCAGCAGCCGCAGCAACCCGTCCACGATCACCGTGAGCACGGCCTGGGCGGCCCGCTTCGACCCCTCGCCCAGCTCCTCCGGCCGGTACAGCCGCAGCTTGGCCATCTCCAGGTAGTCGTCCGCCAGCTCCTCCCACGCGAACTCCTCGATCGCCTTGATCGCGTCGTTGAACCGGTAGTTCTCCTCCAGACACTCGGTCACCTTCTTCACGAGCCGGTGGTACCGGGACAGAATCCACCGGTCCGCGGTCGTCAGCTCGTCCTCGACGTCCTCCGGGGAGAGCGACGTGTCGACGTAGTCCTTGACCAGCCGACAGATGTTCCACACCTTCTTCGCGAACCGGTAGCCGCGGCGGATCGTCTTGGTCATGTACTGCACGTCCGAACCCGGGGCGCCCGAGGACACGGCCCAGTACCGCAGAGCGTCCGCGCCGTACTCCTCGATCACCTCGGTCGGCTCCACCACGTTACCCCGCGACTTGCTCATCTTGTGACCGTCCTCGCCGAACACCATCCCGTTGATCAGGATCTCCCGGAACGGCTCGCTGTCCGCGTGGATCAGCGCGCGGACGGTCGTGTAGTAGAGCCACGTCCGAATGATGTCGTGACCCTGCGGGCGTAGATCTACGGGCAGCTCGGGCTCCTTGTCGGGCCACCCCTGAACCACCAGCGGGGTGATGGAGCTGTCCATCCAGGTGTCCATCACGTCCGTCTCGGGCTCGAACTCCGTGCACCCGCACTCCGGGCACTCGTCCACGGGCGGATCGTCCTTGGTCGGATCGACCGGCAGCTGGTCCTTGTCCGCCGGGATCACCTTGCCGCACTCCTTGCAGTACCAGACCGGGATCGGCGTCGCGAAGACTCGCTGGCGGGAGATGCACCAGTCCCAGTCCATCGAGTCCGCCCAGTCCTCGAGCCGCTTGCGCATGTGCTCCGGGATCCACACCATCTTCCTCGCGGCCTTCTTCACCTCCTCCGCCAGGTCTCGGACGCGCACGAACCACTGCTCCTTGACCAGGATCTCGATCGGGGTCTTGCACCGCCAGCACACGCCCACGTTCTGCTTGATCTTCTCCCGGTCCTTCAGGTAGCCCTCCTCCTCCAGGGCCTTGACCACCGCCTCCCGCGCCTCCTCGACCTTCATCCCCGCGAACTCACCGGCCACCTCCGTCATCCGGCCGCGCTCGTCGATGGCCTTCACGATCGGAAGGTCGTGCCGCTTGACCCAGGTCACGTCCTGCTTGTCACCGAACGTACAGATCATCACGATGCCCGTACCGAAGTCCGGGTCCACCTCCTCGTCGGCGATGACAGGTACCTCCCAGGGCACGTCCCGCTCGCCGAAGCGCTCGTGCAGCGGCACGACCAGCTTCTCGCCGATGAGGTCCTGGTACCGCTCGTCGTCCGGGTGCACGGCCACGGCCACACAGGCGGGGAGCAGCTCCGGCCGCGTCGTCGCGATCGTGACGGACCCGTCCCCGTCCGCGAGCGGGAACTCAATGTAGTTGAGGTAGGTCTCGCGGGTGACGTACTCCACCTCGGCGAAGGCGATGG
>JAMOPO010000004.1 GCA_027064425.1 Methanobacteriota archaeon
CTCGTCGTGGTCCTGGCACCCCTCGTGACACTGCTGGTGCTGCTGGTGGCCTTCGTGATCATATTCACTCGGATCCCGTGGACACCGCCTGAGTTTAGCCTCGCGGCGGAGGTGGTCCTGATCGCACTGTACCAGCTGACTCGTGAAAAGCTGCTGCTCGAGGTCGCCGAGAACCTGGCGGCCCATCGGAAGAAGTCCCTCGAGCTGGACCGCGAGGAGGAAATCGAGAGCGCGCTGGAGGAGGGCGACGCGCGGCGCGCGCTGCGTCTATACCTCCGGGAGATTATGGAGAGGGTCGTTGGGAGTCCCCCGCATGCTAAGCCCGGAGACCGTGGCGGCGATTAACACCGTCGTCACGAGCCTCCCGTTCGCCATCTCCTTGTACCTTGTTTTCCGTAGGATGGGTCGCACGCTCGTTCAAATGTACTCCCTGGCGTACCTGACCCCGTTCCTCGTGGTCGTTTACGGCGTCTCGGTCCCCGTCCCGGGCAACCTGTACGCCTATTTCACGGGCGCCCCCGTGCTGCTGATGTATGGAGTCACGGACGCGGCGGTCCTGGCCTACGCCGTGGGCTCGGCGCTCGCGGTCGTGTTCGTGGGCGTGGACCAGTGGGCCGACGTGCTCTACTCGGGTTCGCTGACCGTGATGTGGCTGTTGAGCGCCATCAAGGACTTGAGTCCCCGGGACTCGCTGCTCCTCGGATCGGCCATCACGGTCGCGTCGAACATGCTCGTGGCGCTGTACAAGTACCACGCCTGGCCCATAATCCCGCTCCCCTCGGTGATACTCCAGTTCTCGGTGGCCGTGGGGGCGATAACGGCGCTGGAGGGATTGGCGTGGTGGGTCTTCAGGAAGCTAAAGCCGCCTGCGCGGCAGCCGTCGCCATCCTAGCGTTGATCAACGCCCTCGCGGTTAGCCACCCGAGGTTCCGGCCGGTAGGTGCCACCCTCACGTACCCGTGGCTGAACCCGAGCGACACCTACAGGGTGCTGCCGCTCCCCGTCCTCTCGGGCCCCTCGGTGAACACCCTGCTTCCGGTCGGACTCTTCGTGTCCTCAGACGAGCTGTTCATCGGCCCCCTAACCACGGACGTCAGCAGCGCGTCGCTGTGGCCGAAATCCGTGAGTCCCAAGCTGGTGCCCCTGCTCCGACGGCTCTCACCGGACGCACGCGTCTCGTGTTACGGAATCAGCTCCCGCTGCTTGGACATGGCCGTTTCAGGAACCCTCTCGGTACTGACCGGGAAGCGCTGCGTGGTGATCGCCGGCAGCGACTACTTGATGGTGGTGAGCTGCGAGCGCGCCAGCGTCAAGCGGTGTTTGGGAGGCGCGTACGTGTCCGCGAGCAAGGCTAGCTTGGTCATGTCATTCCCGGAGCGTGTTCTGAAGGGGGCCTACACGTGGAGGCCAAGATTACCGCTGTCGCTGCTGTTTCCGCGCTCGTCTCTATAGCGTTCATAGTCTACGACTGCTGCGAGGAAGTGGGCAGGATCACCGCGACCATGGACCTGCCCATCCAGGCTCTAAAAACATACCTCATGGCGAAGTACGGACTATCGGGTGCCGACTGGGACCCGTACTCGTACCTGGGCAGGGCCCCACTGGTCAACTATCCCATCCTTCCCTTCCTCTTTCCCGCCCTCCTTACCAGGCTTACCAAAGATCCGATGTTATCCTGCTCCATTGCCGAGATCGTTTACAGGGCGGTTCCAGTGATCGTCTGGCTGATTCTTTTCCTCCTTAGCAAGTGCTCTTCCAGGGCCACCGTAGCTACCCTCACGTACCTGATCTCCTACCCGGTGTTCTCCGTGTACGATGCTCATTACGTGAGGATAGCTACAACCATGTACTTCTGCTCCGCCGTGGTAGCGATCATTATTTGGCACTCAAGATTAGGCAAAAAGGTAAGAGAGACCTTGTCCATACTGGCCTGGTTCGCATCGGTGCAGTCGAACTTCGTGTACTCACTCGTACCGCTCGCCGTGATGTCCATCATGGAGAGCCCGAAGCTGCTCGTCGCCGCCGGGGCCGCAGTGCCGCCCCTGGCGTTGGCTTACTGGGCTGGGAAGCTGGAGTTCGATAACCCTCCCGCCTCCTCGCGACTTACGTTCTCCCCGTACGACACCGTCGACGTCACGCTGGTTCTAGTCGTGACAGCGCTCGTGACCGTCGTGGTGGCGCTGTCCTCCCTGCTCGAGGACTGGAGAAAGGGTGCCTTGATCTCACTGCTGACGGCGACGGCCTCCCTGGGACCGTTCCTGGTGTTCGCGGTGCCCCCGCTGGCCTACGAGGTCCTGGGAACCATCAAGGCGGTAGCGCAGCTCGACGCCCACCGGCTCGCACTAACGGCCCTGCTTTCCCTGATCGCCCTGTGCGCCCGACTCACCGAGCGCCTGCTGCGAACGATCACGGTGTACGGCGGCGTAGGGTCAGTGGCCTGCCTCCTGGTTGCCGTCACGGTCCTCGCCGGGGTCTGCCGGTGGGAAGTGGCCCCCATGCACGCCCTGCAGCTCGGGCACGGTCCTCGGGACGTCAGGGACGTGGTGACCTCGCCTAACGACGCGAGCGCCATCTTCCCCTGGGACGGTCGGACCGTCGGGGCGTCGCTGGCCGGGGCCTTTTATCAGGGTAGCTCGGAACCCGAGCTCCGCGTGCTCTCGGCGGTATACTTCCCAGGTAGCTTGCTCCCCACGCTGCGCTTCTCGGACTACGTCCGTCGGCCGCTTTACAACCAGGCGTTCGACCCGCAACTGGCCAACAAGGTGGTAAGGATCCTCCCGACCGGTAGGGTGGTACACCTGCCGGGAATCACCGATCCGACGTCCGGCCTGGCGGACGTGCAGACGATGTCGGTAAGGAACGCACCCGCCATCACCGTCCGGGACGCCATCCCGGTGCGCAGGGTCAGGGCGCTCTACGTGGGCTCGTTCACGGACTACAGTTACCTGTGGTTGAACGTGGTGCGGTGCGCGCCCCCGGGCCACTTCCCCGTGATCCCCTGCCTCCGCCCCTACGACCTCAAGCACCACCAACAGCTCGACGCGACCAGGTACTGGACGGGGGACGTCCTTGTCGTTGATCCGGAGGCTCTCCAGCATCCGGACCTGGAGCGGCTGGTGAGGCGTGCCAGAATCGTTGTCGTCGCACACTCGTCGCCGGCCCTGGATCGTGCGGGCGTGGAGGACGTTGTCCGGTTCGTGAGGAAGCGCGGTAAGCGGCCCATCGTGCTGGGACCCGTTCATAGGCCGCTCACACCTCGGGCTCTGCGGCCCCTGATGCGGTCGCTGGTTCGCTGGGACGGGTCCAGGGTGAAGGGGGCCGTGCACCTGGCGGCGAACGACAGGATGGTCGTGAACGGGGTGAGGTCGCGCTTAGCCGTCGTCCCGTGGGCGTGGGCGCCGTTTTGGGCGGTGAACGGGCGGGAGGGTGAGACGTGCCCGGTCGGCCCGTACATGCTCGTCAGGACCGGAGGCAAGCCGGCCCACCTGCACTACGTCGCCTGGGAGCGATACCAGTCCCGGGCCTACCTCTGCTCCGCCTTCCTTTTCGTCGGCCTCACTGCGGCGGCGGTGACGCTCAGCAGCGCGAGGAGCAGACTGAAGGGGGCCGTCGGTCTGTCGTAGCGCACGCGTCCGTGGAGGACCATCAAGCCGGTCGGTCCCGGCCGGCGGTGGGAGTGGGGCTTCCACCAGGGGCTGAACGATTGGGCCACTAGCCCGTGTCCGGAGAGCGTCCTGGGGGTTATCACGCGGGGTTCTGAGACGGGCTTGGTGCCGCTCGAGCGGGACCACTCGTACGCGAGGGTGATCTGGTCGGAGGACTGGGCCGCCAGATGCCCGGGGGACACGATCCTCAGGATCTTCAGCTTGGGCTGCAGCATCCTCGGTTCAACGCTCGCGGACGGTGCGAAAGCCACGTACCGCGTGTCCCCGACCTGAGCCAGCAGGATGGCGAACGTGGCCGTCGCGGGCGTCGTGGACAGGGCCGGCGGATTCACCACCGGCCGCCCGCGGAGCACGTGGCGAACAACCTCCGTGAACCACGGGTCGCTCGAGACTACCGCGATGGCGCTTCCCGACCCGACGGTGACGAATCCGGCGGTCGTCATCCTGGGCTTCGCCAGG
>JAMOPO010000005.1 GCA_027064425.1 Methanobacteriota archaeon
GACCCAGCGCGACGGCGTCCATGCGCTCCTCCAGGTCCCGCGTCGTCTCCTCCGAGACGAACTCCTCGTACCGCGAGCTCAGGTACTCGTACACGGCCTCGCCGCGCGAGGTTGGGAAGATCCACCGGCGGCGCGGGGTCTCGTACACGTAGCCCCGGCGGAACAGCTTCTCCACGATCTGCGCGTAGGTGCTGGGCCGGCCCAGGCCGCGCTCCCGCATGTCCTCCACGAGCTCCGACTGGTCGTACGGGTACGCCTCGTGCCGCTCGATGACCTCCACCTCGCCGATCTCCAGCTCGTCGCCCTCCTCCAGCTTGGGCGCCTCGCGGATGCCGTACGAGGGCAGGTCGTACTCCGTGAGCACCTTTGTGAACCCGGGCTCGAGGATCTCCACCACGCCCTCCAGCTCGATCTCGGCCACGGGCGTCCCGTCCACCTTCACGTGGAGGACGGCCTCCTGGTACAGGACCTTCGCCGGCCTCATCTGACTCGCCATGAACCGGCGGAAGATGAGCTCGTACAGGCGCAGGTGATCGCGGGTCAGCGTGATGGTGGTCTGGAGCGCGCCCTCCCGGATCATGGTGCGGAGCTCCTCCGGGTCCGCCGGGCGCGTCGGCCGGATGCACTCGTGCGCGCCCTCCACGTGCTCCGACTCCGGCTCCCAGGTCCGCGGGTGGAAGTCCTCCGGGTCCAAGTTCGCCTCGATGTACTCCCGGGCGACCCGCTTGCCCTCGTCCGAGACCCGGGTGGAGTCGGTTCGGTGGTAGGTGATGATCCCGCCCTCGAAGAGGTCCTGGGCCAGCTGCATCACGCGCTCGGAGGAGAGCCGCAGGCGGCGCGTCGCGACCTGGAGCATGGTTCCAGTCTCGAAGGGAGGCTGCGGGTTGATCTCGCGCTCCTCGCGCTTGACGCTGACGACCTCGGCCGGGCGCCCCTCCAGCTCCTTGAACGTGCTGCGGGCGAGCGACTCGTCCCGTATCTTAACCTTCACCTCCGCCAAGGTCCGCGGTCCCCTCTTCCAGGAGGCTGAGGGTGAGGGCCAGGGCGAAGATCGCCTTCCGCGAGACCCGGTCGTTCGGGGGCGGGTAGGGCATGGATACGTTGAATCTTCGGTGCTTGACCACCCCACCCCGCGGCACGTGAACGGTCCTGGGCGGCGCCAGGTCCTCGGGCCACGGGATGGTCACCGGGACCCGCACCCGGTCCTCTCCCTCCCGAGGCTCCTCATCCCACGGCACGGACAGCAGGGTCGTGCAGCGCAGCCGGCATCGGAGGCAGGGATGCTCGGCGTCCGGGCGCGCCAGGCTCGCCCGTACGGACCTCAGGACCACCCGGTCCGGGTGCACGGGGTCGAGGAGTCGGCGGCCGAAGGCCCATTGGTCGGTGTTTCGGCAGCGTCCCCAGGGCGCGGGCTCGTAGACTCGCTGGAGGAACGCGGGGTACGAGAACTGGCGGAAGGCCAAGTGAGCCCGGGGTGGCGCGGGCGCGGGGGGTTATAAGCGGACCGATTTCAGCTCTCCCGGCCCTTCCCTTCCTCGTTCTCGTCTCGGAAGTCCAGGTGCAGCCGGGAGGGGGCGGGCCGTTTGTCGCCGTAGTACTTGCCGCTGAACTCGGGGTACACCCGCTCCGCCGCGCTCGACAGGCGGTGGAACACGATCTGGACGATCCTCATGCCGGGGCGCAGCTTCACGGGCATCGGGTTGAAGTTGACGAGCTCCAGCGTGAGCCGACCGCGCCAGCCCGGGTCCACGTACCCGGCCTCGACGTGCGCCTGGATGCCGAGCCGGCCGAGCGAGGAGCGGCCGTGGAGGACGCCGGTGATCTCGGGCGAGTTGATCTCGATCCACTCGTAGGTGACGCCCAGGACGAGCTCGCCGGGGTTGATCACGAACTCCTCGTCCTCGTCGATCACGATGCGCTCCGTGTTCTCGCCCGCGTCCTTGGTCGGGTCGATGCACGGCTTGTGCAGCGTCTTGAAGACGACGAACTCGTTCCCCAGGCGCAGGTCCAGGCTCGCGGGGCCGAGGGCCTCCTCCAGGTAGTCCTCGTCCAGCGGGTCGATCACGATCTCGCCCGTCTCCAGCGCCCGCTTGATGTCCCGGTCGGAGAGCACCGTCAAGGCGTCGTCCCCCGCCGACTCACCTCGCGGAGTCCCGTGGCGTTTCGGGTTCCGCGTACAAAGTTTCGCCCGGTCAGTCCGCGCGGATCTCCCGGCGCTTCAGATCCACCCGACCGCCGACGCGGGCGGCCGCCTCGACGAGGGCCTTCACCTCCCGGGGCGGGACCCCCGTCTCCTCGCTAATGCGCCGGCACTCATCGAACTCCGCCTTGACCGTGACCGTCTCGCCGTCCGGCGTCTCGGCGATCTTGACGCTCACCTCCCACCGCCGGTCCCCGTACTCCACCTCCACCGTCTCGAACCGGGAGGGGACGGAGTAGACCCCGTCCGCGTCGAACCGGTCGACGCCCGTCGAGCCCGTGAGGGTCATGATCTCGCGCGCCACGCGCTCGGCCGTCTCGTCGGGGTCATCCCCGCCGTCGACCAGGACCAGGAGCACGTGCCCGGGCCGGTTCTTCTTGGTCGTACAGGGGAGGGCGTGGCAGGCGAGGACCTCGTCCATCTCCACGAGCCGTTGGATCGCGTCGCCGATCACCTCCCCGTCCCGATCGTCCACCACGGTGACCAGGAACATGAGGTGGGAAGGGTTGTAATCCAGCTCCAGGGTCACTCCCCCCGGGGAGTGCGGGCTTGGGATGGGAGCTCACGGGCTACCTCGAGTTCCTCAAGGTCGTGGTCCTGTCCGCCGCCGTGGGCATGCTCATCGGCGTCGAGCGGGAGCACGCGCAGCCGGCCCGTCGGGTGGCCGGGTTCCGAACCTTCACGCTGGCGGGCCTCCTCGGCGGTCTCTCCACGTACCTCGCGAGGATCGGGGTCGGGCCGCTGGCGGGTGCGGTCCTCGCGGGCGCGGTGGGGCTGGTGGTCCTGCTTTACGCCATGCGCGTGTACCGGAGGCGCTCGCTCGGGGTCGTCACCCCGATGGCGCTCCTGGTCACCCTCGTGGCGGGCGGGCTCGTCGGGGTGGGCCGGTTCAAGGAGGGGGCCACGCTCGCGATCGTCACCTCGGTCGTCCTGCTCTCTCGGACCCGGGTCCACCCGGTCCTGCGGCGGCTCTCGGACCGGGACGTGCTGGACGCGATCACGGTCTTCTCGCTGGCCGCGCTGGCCTACCCGCTCTGCCCGCCCGGGCCGGTGGACCCGTGGGGAGTGCTCAACCTCCGGAGCGTGATCGAGATCGTCCTGATCGTGCTGGCGGTGACCGCGATCGGGTACGTGGGCATGCGGGTCTCGGCGCGGGGCGGGGCCCTGGCCACGGCCCTGGTCGGTGGGTTCGTGAGCAGCTCGGCGACGACGGCGACGGTGGCGGCCCGGTTCCGGGAGGTCCCGGAGGTCGTGGCGGTGGTCGTCTCGGCCGCGGTGGCGGTGGCCGTGCTCCGGAACATGGCGTACGTGGGGATGATCTCTCGGGAGCCGGTGCTGCTCGAGTGGGTCGCGTTCGTCGCCGTCCCGGCGGCGGTCGCCGGCCTGCTGGCCGCGGGGATCGGGGTGAGTCGGCTGGACGTGGAGGAGGAAGAGCTGTGGCGGGTGGTCCGGAAACGGATCCGCTCCCCGCTGTCCCTGGGGCCGGCCGCGAAGCTGGGGCTGATGATCTCCGGGTTCGCGATGGTGCTGAAGGTGGCCCAGCTGCTCGCCGGGAAGTTCGGGGTCGTGGTGGGGGTCGTGGTGGGCGCGCTGGCGAGCAGTCACGCGATGAGCCTGACGCTCGCGTACATGGCCGCCTCGGGGGCGCTCGGGCCGGACGTGGCCGGCCGGCTGATCGCCGTGGCCTCGCTGGAGGCGGTGCTCGTCAAGCTGCCGTGGGTGTGCGCGTTCGGCGGCCCGGCGCTGGCGCGGAGGGTGTGGTGGTACCTGGCCCTGCCGGCCGCGGCGGGTGCGGCGGGGCTGCTCGCGGCGCTGCTCGTCTAGCGCTGCTTCCGGAACTTGACCACGAAGAAGCCGGACGTGTCGTGCACGTGGGGCCACATTCGGCCGGCCTCGAGGGAGGGGGAGACGCCGTCCACCTCGAGGTGCGGGCAGAGGAAGTCGAACTCGGAGCGCACGTCCTCCGCCCGCAGCCGCTCGGTCTTGAGCGCCTCGGAGGCGACGAGCTCGTTCTCCTCGGGCGTGATCGTGCAGGTGGAGTACACGAGCACGCCTCCCGGCTTGACCAGCCGCGCGGCCGCCCGGATCATCTGCTTCTGCTTCGCGGAGAGCTCTCGGACCTCCTTCGGCCCGATCTTCCACTTCACGTCCGGGTCGGTGCGCAGGGTGCCGAGGCTCGTGCACGGTGGGTCGAGCAGGACGCGGTCGAACTTGCCGACGAAGCGCGGGTTCCGCCCGAGCCGGCGGACGTCCGCTCGCATGATCTCGATGCAGTCATCGAAGCCCATCCGCTCGGCGAACTTCTGCAGCCGGCGGAGCCGGGTCCGACTCACGTCCACGGCGAGGATCTCCACGTCGCCCTCCGTCAGCTGGGCGATGTGCGTGGTCTTACCGCCCGGGGCTGCGCACAGGTCCGCGATCCGCTCCCCCGGCTGCGGGTCGAGCACCTCGGTGACGAGGGCGGCCGCCTCGTCCTGCGGGATGATCCAGCCCTTGTTCCAGCACTCGAGCTCCTCGAGCCGGAGCGGCTTGCCCTTCTCGATCCGGATGCAGTAATCCACGTACCGTCCGCGCTCGACCTCGAACCCGTGCTCCTCGAACTCCTCGATGACCTCGTCCACGTCCGCCTCCGCCGTGTTGACCCGGAACGTGTAGTGCTCCGGGGGCTGGTTGTGCACCTCCATCAGCTTCTTCAGCTCGTCCCGCCCCAGCAGCGGCTCGAACTTCTCCACGAACCAGCGCGGGTGGTGGTACTCCAGGCACAGCTCGTCCAGCTCGTCCTCCGGCTCCGGCCCCTCGTAGTTCTCCAGGTCCGCGACCACCCCGTGCACCCGGCGGTGGTTCAGGCCCAGCTCCTTCGCCGCCTTGGCGGCACAGTCCGTGACCGGGGCCGGGTGCTTGCCCTCGTACAGGACCTCGTTCGCCGCGATCATCACCAACGCCCGCTCCAGCGGGGGCAGCCGGCTCCTCGCGATGTCGTCCACCACGCGCTCGAGCGTGCCGTACCGCCGCAGCGTGTCGTACACGAGGCTTCGGGTCACGGACTGGATCCGGTCGTTGTAGTCCGAGAGCTCCTGCCGCAGGACGTACTGGATCGGGTACGACTTCGTCCTCATCACCTCCAGCAGCGACCTCGCCGCCAGCGCGTAGCACGTGATCCAGAACTTGTCCGGGCTGACCTCCTCCGCCAACCGCCTCACCCCCTCACCACCACGGTGTTCCCACCGCGCCGCTTCGCCTCCCGCAGGGCCTCCAGCGCCCGCCGGACCGCCGGCGACTCGCGCTCCGGAACGAGCCGGTGACGCGGGGCCGGGGCCACGCCCACGCCGATGCTGATCGTCACCTCACCCTCGAACCGGCGCTCGAACTCGCGCCGAATGCGCTCGCACTCCTCCACCACCTCCTCCAGGAGCTCCTCTCCCCCCGGTATCTCGACAATGAACTCTTCGGTACCTCGCTCCCGATCCGGCCCCTTGACCGCCACCGCGCCCGGGAACCGGGACAGGAACCGCTCGACCAGCTCCGTGAGCAGGCCGGTGGCGGGGTTGGGGGAGTACTCCGACCACCCCTTCTCCCGCACCACCTCGCCGAAGTTGTCCAGGTCGCCCGCCACCGCCACGCTCTTCAGCACAGGACCAGGTCCACCCGCCGCACCTGCTCCACCTCGTCGATCGCCCGCAGGCACTCCTCCGGCGGCTCCTCGTCCGTCCTGATCACCATGATCGCCTCCCCACCCTTCTCCCGGCGACCCACCTCCATCGCCGCGATGTTCACCCCGTGCTCACCCAGGATCAGCCCGACCTCACCGACCACCCCGGGCCGGTCCACGTGCCAGACGAACAGCGTCGGCCCGCTCAGCTTGAACCGCAGCTCGTACCCGTTCACCGACGTCAGGTAGACCTGCCCGTCCACCCACGTGCCCCGCAGCGACGTCTCGTCCTCCTCCGACCGCAGCGAGACGGCCAGCTCGTCCTCGTCCAGCTCGTCCGAGACCGCGAACTCGACCTCGATACCCCGGTCCTCCGCCACCCTCACCGCGTTCACCATCGTCACCGGCTCCTGCAGGATCCGGTCCAGACACCCCTTCAGCACCGCCCGCTTCAGCGCCTCCCGCTCCCGCTCGCCCGGCTCCTCACCCACCTTGATCGTGACCGACTTCAGCCGACCCTTGAGCAGCTGCGCGCCCACGTCCGCCAGCCGCTCACCCACCTCCATCAGCCGCTTCGTCGCCTTCGGCACCCCGGCCAGCGGGAGGTTGACCACGTTCTCCGGGATCTCACCCTTCAGCACCCGCTCGATCTCCCGCGCCACGATCAGCCCCGCCGCCCGCTGCGCCTCGCTCGTCGACCCGCCGATGTGCGGCGTGAGCACCACGTTGTCCAGCTCGTACAGCGGGTGATCCTCACCCGGCGGCTCCTCCGCGAACACGTCCAGCGCCGCGCCCGCGATCCACCCCTCCTTCAGCGCCTTGACCAGCGCCTCCTCGTCCACCACCTCACCCCGCGCGCAGTTGATCAGGAACGCCGACTCCTTCATCAGCTTCAGCTCCCGCTCCCCGATCATCCCCCGCGTCTCGTCCGTCAACGGCACGTGAATCGTGACGATGTCCGCCCGCCGCAGCAGCTCGTCCAGCTCGTCCACCAGCTCCACGCCCAGCTCCTCCGCCACCTCCTCCGGGATGTACGGGTCGTACGCGATCACCTCCATCTCGAACGCCTTCGCCCGCTTCGCCACCTGCCGCCCGATCCGACCCAGTCCAATGATCCCCAGCACCTTCCCCGCCAGCTCCACACCCATGAACCTCTGCCGCTCCCACTCGCCCCGACGCACCGACCGATCCGCCTGCGGGATCTTCCGCGCCAGCGCCAGGATCAGCCCCATCGTGTGCTCCGCCACCGAGATCGAGCTCGACTCCGGCGCGTTCACCACGATGATACCGCGCTCCGTCGCCGCCTCCACGTCGATGTTGTCCACGCCCACGCCCGCCCGCGCGATCACCTTCAGGTTCTCCGCCTCCTCGATCAGCTCCCGCGTCACCTGCGTCCCGCTCCTCACCACCCACGCGTCCGCGTCCCTCACGTGCTTCCGAATCTCCTCCTCGTCCGCGTCCTCCAGGACCACCACCTCACCCAGCTCCTCCAGCTTCTCCAACGCCTCCTCGTGGATCGGATCCGTCACCAGAATCTTCGCCACGAGCGCACCCCCCGCCCCGCCCCGGACAGCCCGGAAAAATATGTTGATGGACCCACCGAGCCACGCCGTCGATCCCCCGCGGCTCGGACCGCGGACGCGCCGAACGGCGAGCGCGTCGGCCCGTCCCGCCCTAATTAGCGGGCCAGCCGGGACCGGCCCGCGCGACCGGACATCACAGCCCCGAGCGGCAGACGCGGCCAGGCGAGCGGGGCAGGGGCTGGGGGAGCTGATCCCGGATCGGGTGGGACCACAGTCGGGAACGGCACGCTGCGAGGTCTTCACGCACATCGCGCGGTGCCAGCTTCTAAGCCTCTGCCGGGTGTACGGCACCGCCCCCGCGAACCGCGCCAGCGATGATCGGCTACAACGACCCGCCGCGTCCCCGGGCTCCTCGCAGCGTCACGAGGGTGAAGAGAGAGTGTAAGACCGGGAGCAGTCCTAGTGGAGTTCCACGGGACCCTTGCGGGTGTGGGTACGGCGGGGGCAGCCAGTGGCTGCGCACGTACCGCTCGGTAACGAACACGTGCTTCGTAACGAGGTCGGTGGGTGATCTGAGCGGAGCACCCGGCTTCGGCGCCCTGAACTCGAGAAGCAGCGGCCCGTTCGTCCGGACCTCAATCACCGTGCAGTACCCGTAAAACAGCCTGCGCTCGTACTGCCACCTGGGTTGGAAGGTCTTAGGGAGGTCGCCACCCGGTAGGAGCCGCGAGACCCTCCGCCGCCTCGCCTCGCTGTCACCACTTAAGTCCAGCGCGTACAGGTAGCACCAGAAGGCTAGGTGAACGCCGCCCGGCAGGTCGTACTCGACCTCGTCGTACGGGTGCCGGCCCCGGAACAGGACCTTACCGTCGAGCGTCAGCACGTTGAAGTCCAGCGTCCAGCCGAGCGCTACGACCCAGCTCCCGGGTGGCAGTACGATCTCAATCCATCCATCGCGGGTCGGCAGGCTCGCCTCGACCACGAACGTCCTCCCGATGACCCGCGAGGGTTCCAGGTACAGCAGACCGCCGGACTCCCTCAGCGAGTACCGGACGGGACTCCACGGACCCGCCGGGATCGCCTGCCTACGACTCTCGACCCACTCCCACTTCACTCCGCTAGGAATCAGCGCACGGTACACCATCACTCCCCGCGGCAAGGCGAGCTCTCGGACGTTGTACGCGCCCAAGATCACCCGGTAGTGATCGTTCTCCCTCCAGAGCGGAGCCACGAGCAGGAAGTGATCGCCGGAGGGATACGGGAACCCCAGGCGACCCGAGCCGGGCAGAGCCCAGCGCGGCGGGAGTGGGAACTCCGGGACTACCCATGGCGGACAGTCTTGGGAGATGTCGCTGACGGTCAGCGCCCCCGCGGATTGTGCCGAGGCAAGCAGCAGTGCAATCAGTAGCGGGACGGCCAAGACGTGCCGGTGCACCCGGGGCACCCCCTGTGACGGCTCCCGACTTGTTCAACCGGTGGAGGGAGGAATTAGGTCGTGCGGAGGCGGGGAGCGAACGAGGACCGGGTCAGGAGCATTACCAGCGCTCGCGCCTGCGTCCCGCGCAACTGACCCTTTATAAGCGTTGCCATGCCCGGGCTCCCGATACCCCGATTTATAAGGCGGCGGCCGTCCCGGGACCGGAGCACCGGGCCGCACTTGGGGGAAGCGCAAATGGCGGACGGTCGGCTCAAGCCCGTGAAGGAGGTCTCCCCGCCCACCCTGAGGATCGTGCGCGAGGGCGCGGAGACGCGGGAGCTCGTCGTGAACATGGAGCGGTGCGCCGCCTGCGGGCTCTGTCAGACCGCCTGTCCGGTGAACGCGATCACCGTGGAGCCGCCCTCCGCCGTCGTGCGGAGGGGCGAGGACCCGATCGACATCGACGAGGAGGAGTGCGTCCTCTGCGGCATCTGCGCCTTCGTCTGCCCGTACGACGCGATCACGCTGCTCATCGACGGTGAGCCCGCCACCGAGCGCGGCTTCCCGAAGCTGCCCAAGGACGTGGAGGTGGACGAGGAGGAGTGCGTGTACTGCGGGCTCTGCGCGGACACGTGCCCGCAGGAGGCGATCACCGTCGAGCGGGAGGTGCCCAGCCCCGGCGACCTGGCCATGGGTGAGATCGAGATCGATGAGGAGAAGTGCATCTACTGCAAGGCGTGCGAGGAGGCGTGCCCGGCCGACGCGATCACGGTCGAGCGGCCCACGCCCAGCGCCAGCGACCCGGAGCCCGAGTTCAGCATCGAGGTGGACGAGGACAGGTGCGTGTACTGCGGCGTGTGCATGCGGACGTGCCCGGTGGACGCGATCAAGGTCGGCTGCATGATCTGCTACGGCACGACGCGCGGTGAGCTGCCCGAGAAGGGCGAGATCGAGGGCGAGATCGCCGTCAACAGGTCCCGGTGCGTGTACTGCTCCTGGTGTGAGCAGGTCTGTCCGGTCGAGGCCATCGAGGTCACCAAGCCCTACCAGGGCAGCATCGAGATCGACGACGAGGAGTGCGTCGGGTGCGGGCTCTGCGTCGAGGTCTGCCCGTGCAACGCGCTCGAGTTCGAGAAGGGAGGGACGGCCGGGAAGACGCGGATCGTCGTCAACACGGACGCGTGCGCCTACTGCGGCGCCTGCGCCCGGGCGTGCCCGGTGGACGCGATCGAGGTCGTGCGCGAGGACGTGACCGCGATGCCGGAGCTGCCCACCAAGGCCTGGGAGCGCGCCCTGGACCGCGTGCTGTGGCCCACGGAGAAGGAGTAGACCCCCTCACGCCCCGGGCCAATCGTTACGAACTTTGAAACCATTGGCTGGGGAGAAAGGGTCGGGCATTACCGGGCGATCCTCCCGAGCGCGAAGGTTCCGGAGGTTGTGGTGGGCCGAGGGACTCCTCGCTGCGCGCTCCGGACTGCTGCGGTCCTTACGGAAACCGAGCGCGGATGGCCTGTGAGGTTTAAGCTGAGGCGTCCGGTGGCGTGGACGGGGCGCTCCCGTCGGGCCGGGGAGTAAGCCGCGGGCGCCTCGGGCCCGTCCCGATGTGGGTCGGCGGGAACCCCGAACCGAGGGGACCGCCGGCCCGAAGGGCCCCCTGACGCGGGGGCTCGGGCCCGGGGCGGCCGCGGCCGAAACCCGGTCCGACGGGAGCGCCCCCGCCGCGCGGGTCGAAGGGGGTGAGAATGCCTTGGCGAGGCTGCGGTTCGTGCCGCAGGTGTGCCCGTTCTGCGGGTGCGGATGCGGGGTCCTGGTTGGAACGGACGGGGAGCGGATCCGGGTGCTGGAGCCCTGGCGGCGGCACCCGGTCAACGAGGGGCGCCAGTGCATCAAGCTCTGGGAGGCTCCGGAGGCGTTCCGACGGGACCGGCTGGAGCGGCCGGCGCGGGTGACCGAGTCGGGTGAGCTGCGCGAGCTCTCGTGGAACCGGGCGCTTGAGGAGGTGGCGGAGGCCCTCGGGTCCTTCGAGCCGGAGGAGGTGTACTTCGTCACCTCGGCCAAGGCCACGAACGAGGACAACTACGTCGGGCAGAAGCTGGCCCGCGCGCTCGGGACGAACAACGTGGACCACTGCGCGCGGCTGTGACACGCTCCGACCGTGGTCGCGCTGTCCGAGGTCTTCGGGTCGGGGGCGATGACCAACTCGATCCCGGACCTCGCCGAGGCGGACTGTTACCTGGTCGCGGGCTCGAACACGGCGGAGCAGCACCCGATCGTGTACCGCAGGATCGTGGAGGGGGTAGAGGACGGCGCCGACCTGATCGTGCTGGACCCGCGGCGCACGCTGGTGGCGGAGCTGGCGGATCTGCACCTGCGGGTGCGGCCGCGGTCCGACCTGGTCGTGTTCCTGTACATGGCCCGGGTGATCCTGGAGGAGGGGCTGCACGACGAGGAGTTCATCGAGGAGCGGACCACCGGGTTCGAGGCGTTCGCGGAGTACGTCCGCGGGGCGGTCTCGGAGGAGGACGTTCGGAGGATCGCCGGGGTGGACCCGGAGGACGTCCGGGAGGCGGCCGTGCGGTACGCGGAGGCGGACCGGGGCTGCATCATCTACTGCATGGGGCTCACGCAGCACGACATCGCCTGCCGGACGCTGCGGGCCCTCTGCGCGCTCGCCCTGCTGACGGGTAACGTGGGCCGGCCCGGCACCGGCGTCAACCCGCTCCGCGGGCAGAACAACGTGCAGGGAGCCTGCGACGTGGGCGCGCTGGCCACGCACTTCCCCGGGTACCGGCGGGTCGGTCCGGAGGCGGCGGAGGAGCTGGCCCGGCTCTGGGGGTTCGAGGTGCCCGAGGAGCCCGGGCTGCGGCTCCCGGAGGCGTTCGACTCGGACGAGATCGCGGCGATGTACATCTTCGGCGAGAACCCGGCGGTCTCGGAGCCGAACTCGCGCCACGCGGTCAGGAAGCTCCGGAACCTGGAGTTCCTCGTCGTGCAGGACCTGTACCTGACGGAGACGGCGGAGCTGGCGGACCTGGTCCTGCCCGCCGCCGGCTGGGCGGAGCGCACGGGCACCTTCACGGCGACCGACCGGCGCGTCCAGCTCTCGGAGAAGGTCGTGGACCCGCCGGGCGAGGCCCGGCCCGACTGGTGGATCCTGGAGGCGGTGGCCCGGCGGCTGGGGCTCAAGGGGTTCGGCCACCGGTCGCCGCGCGAGGTCTTCGAGGAGATCCGGCGCGTCGTCCCGCAGTATCGAGGGATCACGTACGACCGGCTCCGGAGGCGGCCCGGCGGGATCCACTGGCCGTGCCCGGAGGAGGACCATCCGGGCACGCCGATCCTGCACACCGAGGAGTTCGCCACCGAGGACGGCAGGGCCCGGTTCCCGAGGCCGGAGGACGTGGAGTACCGGGAGCCGGAGCGGGGCGTGGATGAGGAGTACCCGCTGATCCTCACCACCGGTCGGGTGTACGCGCACTACCACACGAGGACGATCACGGGGCGTTCCCGGCTCCTGGACAACGAGGTGCCGGAGTCGTTCGTCGAGATCCACCCGAAGGACGCGGAGCGCTACGGAGTGTCGGACGGTGAGGAGGTGATCATCGAGACGCCGTACGGCAGGTGGCGGTGCCGCGCGCGGGTCACCGATCGGGTGCGAGAGGGCGTGATCTTCACCCCGTTCCACTTCGGCGAGAACGCCCTGACGCCGCCGGACATCATCGATCCGGAGGCGGGGATCCCGGAGTACAAGCACGTCCCCGCCCGCATCAAACCCTCCTCCCGGGGCGGGTCCGGCTCCTAGGGGGTGAAACCCACCGTGTCGGGGATCGAGGTGAACGGGTGCTACCTGGCCCGGTCGTCGGACCCCGACACCGTGGAGGAGGCCGCGTGCGGCGGGGTCGTGACGGAGCTGCTGCGGTACGCGCTGCGGGAGGATCTGGTGGACGTGGCCGTCTGCGTGGAGCGGGGTATCGACGCGCTGGACGGGCGGCCCGTCGTCGTGGACGACCCGGCCGAGGTGCCCTCCGGCTCCTACCACTGCGCCCCGACCCAGCTGGCCCGGCTCGTGGCGGAGCTTCACCGGGAGGACCCCGAGCTGCGGGTCGCGGTCACCTGCAGGCCCTGCGACGCTCGAGCCCTGGAGCGGCTGGCCGAGCGCGACCTCGTGAGCCTGGATCGGGTGTACCGGATCGGCCTCAACTGCGGCGGCACCTTCGAGCCGAGGGTCGTGCTGGAGATCCTGGAGGAGCACGACGTGGACCCGCTGGACGTGGAGCGGGAGGAGGTGGCCAAGGGCAACCTGATCATCGAGCTTCGAGACGGCGAGGAGATCAAGGTCTCGATCGACGATCTGGAGGAGAGGGGGTCCGGACGGCGCGAGAGCTGCCGCCGGTGCGACGAGAACGTCCCGGAGCGCGCGGACCTGGCGTGCGGTAACTGGGGCGTCCCGGACGAGATGATGGGGAAGTGGACGTTCGTGGAGGTCAAGACCGAGGACGGGCGCGACCTGCTGGCCGGCGCCGTGGAGGAGGGAGCGGTGGAGGTGCTGGAGGCGCCCGAGAGGTCGGTGCGGATCCGGGAGAAGATCGACGAGATCATGCGGAAGATGGCCCGCTCCTGGCGGGAGAAGACGCTGGACGAGGATCACCTGGCGGAGGCGCTGGAGGCGCTGAACCGCTGCATCAAGTGCCGGAGCTGCCGGCAGGTGTGCCCGGTCTGCGAGGCGTGCGAGGAGGAGGGGTGCTGGGCCTTCGCCGGCCGGGAGTCGGTGACGCCCACCCCCGCCTGGCACGCGCACGTCGCCCAGTGCGTCGCCCTGTACTGCGTCGAGTGCGGGGCCTGCGAGACCGCGTGCCCCGCGGAGATCCCGCTGACCAGGATCTACAGCGTCCTGCGTGAGCGGCTCCCGGACCTGCTGGACCGCATCATGGAGGGGCGGCGAGCCTCCGCCGGGGAGTGAGCGCCGGCGCCGCCCGACCCTCCTTACCTTCCCGCCTTACCCCCCGCGCGTCGTCGGGGCAATCGTTATGACCTGCGTAACGGTAGGGGACGTGGATGATGACAGCGGTGGGCACGGAGCGGGTGAAGAGCCCCAGCCCCATGCTGACCGCTACCGCTCGCCCGGGCGCACCCCGGTGCGCTCCTCCACCACCCGCTCGACCAGCTCCTCCCGCCTGAGCCGGGAGTAGAGGCCCTGCCAGCCGCCGTCCTCACCCTCCCACCACTCTTCGAACCCGTCCAGCCGCTCCGACAGCCACGCGCAGAGGCACAGGCCCAGCAGCCGCGCCGACCGCTCGTCCCACGCCCGGCGGAACCCCTCCGACAGCCGCTCAGCCGCCTCCCCGAGCTCGTCCAGCAGCACGTCGGCCGCGTCCTCCAGCACCGCCAGCGCGACCAGGCCCCGGACCGGGTGCACGTCCAGCCGCCGGTACACCTCCCTCAGCGCGGCCGCCGGCCCCTCCCCGTCGACGCCCCAGCACGCCAGCGTCGCCTCCGGCGAGAGCACCGGCAGGCCGTACAGACCCCGGCCCTCCACCAGCGCGCGCAGCCGTTCCACGAGCGACGACTCGACCCCGCTCAGCCCCAGGACCCCGCGGAGCACCTCCCAGGGCGAGCCGTCAGCCTCCATCTGCAGCGCCGAGCGGCGGAAGATCGAGGCCACCCGCGCGACCGCCTTCGCCACCGGCCAGACCTCGTCCACCCGCCGGATCAGCGTCCGCTCCTCGGCCCGGCGGTCGTCCAGCACGTCCCGGGCCGCGTCGATCACCGCCTCGGCCCACTCCTCGTCCACGCCGAAAACCGACACGGCTCCCTCGACCTCCAGCTCGATCACCCCTCGAGAACCCCCGTGACGTGGTCGCGCCGCTGCCAGTACTGCGCGATCAGGAAGGCCACCTCCCGGAACAGCCGCTCGTACTCCCGAGGCCGCGACCGCCGCATGCGGAGCGGGATGCCGAGGTCCGTCGCCGACTTGATGACCTGAGCGTCCGGGATGTGCACCCGGTCCACGGCACCGACCACCTTGCTCAGCTCGCGCCGGACCCGCTCCAGGTTCGCCTCCCACTCCACCGTGCCGGGCTTGTAGTCCTTGTTCAGCACGAGCACGCGAACGTCGGGCCCGTGCTCCGACTCCAGGAACCGGGTGATCTGCTCGGGCGAGGACGGGTCCATCACGGGCACGATCGTGTCGCACGCCCGCAGCACCCGCTTGACCCACCGCTGCTCGGAGTTCATCGGCGGGGTGTCCACGAAGGCGATCGGGGGCCGCGCGCCCCCATCCTCCCCGCGCACCAGGTCGTGCACCCCGGCCACCAGCCGTCGAACGCGCTTCCGGCTCGCCACCCGCCTGTAGTCGCCGCTGGCGGGCACCGCGAGGAACGCCGCGCCCAGGCCCGCGGCCCGATCGTCGAGCAGCTCCTCCAGACCGTCCGGCTCGAACTCGAGGCGGTACACCTCGAAGCCCTCGATCTCGCCGACCCGCTCCGGCCTGAAGGGACCGCGACCGGCGAGCAGCTGCTTCAGGGTGAGCCCGCTCGACTCGCGGTTGCCCTGCGGGTCAAAGTCTATGAAGATCGTCGGGCACGCCGGAACGCCGCCGTAGCCCCGGGGCCGCGCGAACTCCATCCCGACGTTGAACGCCACGGTGGTCTTGCCCGTGCCACCCTTGTAGGCCGCCACGCCCACGACCAGCGGGGCGCGCGGCTCCAACCCTCCCGCCCCCGCCTCCGGCATTGGGAGAACTGGGCGGCCCGTTATCGTTACAGCAAGCACGATCCCGGGAACCCGTCGAGGCGGCGTTGACGCGGCCATTGTTTCGATCATCGAAACAATTGGGGCGACGCCGCGCCCGCCCACGGTCCGCGCGAGTCGATCGCGCGCCGATCCCGGGCAGGATTGTTACGGAGTCCGTAACGGTCCGCGCTGGTGGGCCCGCCGGGATTTGAACCCGGGACCACCGGCTCACCGCGGCGGGGCGGGGCTCAATCCCCGCCCCGCCTCGTCAGGCCGGCGTTCTACCGGGCTGAACTGCGGGCCCGCCCCCGTGCGGGGCCCGACCCGAGGGAGACCTAAAAACGTTACGGTCCCGCTAGGCGCCGGTGAGCCTACGGAGCGCCTTCCGAACACGTTGCGACTTCCTCTTAGAATACGCGAAGCCAACTGACTGAAGGAACCGCTCCACTTGGCACCTGTCGTGAATTCGTAATGACAGCTTGATCCTGGCCCCACCACGCTCAGTATCATACGGGTCACGCCAGTACCTACACACCTTATCCTCGCTCACTCCCAGCTCTGAGAGTAACCCAACGACATCGTCCATGAACCCCTCTAGCGATTTCGACAGTTTCAGAGATTTGGCTAAGGTGAGCCCGACCGTGTACCTGCCACCCGATTCCGCGAGCCACCCGTCGGCGCCGAAGAGGCCGGCGAGGAACTCGGCCTTGATGCCGGTGGGTGCGCGGCGGATCCAGCCGGGGACCCGGTAGGCGCGCTCGACCTTGGGGCTGCGGGGCATCCCGAGGTGCTCGAGGTAGCGGGCGAAGGACTGGGCGTGGACGTGGACCTCGACCATGTCCTTGGTGTCCCAGCGTCGGAGGCCCGTCCTGACGCCGAGGTCGTGGAGGTCGTGGGCGAGGTCTCGGAGGCCCTCGGGCTCGCCGGCGAAGGTGAGCCGGGGGCGTCCATTGACCTCGTGGAGGCTGCCGTCGCCGAGGGCGTAGCCGAGGATGCGGGCGAGGAGCGGCGCCTTGTGGTCGTCGAGGTCGAGTGGGAGGAGGCCTCGGCGGCGGAGGTACGCCTCCTGTTGGTCGGGCAGGTCGGGGTCGTGCAGGACGGGGTCGGGTGGGGCCTGAACGGGTCGGGTGCGGGCTCGGAGGCGTTCGATGCGGCGCTCGAGTCGGGTCTTGAGCCGGTGGGCCTCGCGGCGCTTGCCCTCGTGGTACGGGAAGCCGACGCGGGTGAGGAGTCGGTGGACGTGGGTGTCGCCGTCGATGTGGAGGTGGGCGCGGAGGTGTTCGCGGCCGGAGGGTCGGGTGGGGGTGGCGTGTACGCGGAGGTCGTGGAGGAGTGTGCGGACGTCTCGGAGGAAGGCGGTGAGTCGGTCGCGGTGGCGGGCCGGGGTGGTCATGGTGAGGGTGACGCGCGGGGTGGTGGGGTCGTCGTCGGTGATGGTGGCGCGGGCGTCGTGGAGGCCGGCGAGGTAGGCGGCCTTGAGGGAGGGTGGAGCGTGGTGGACGGCGTCGGGAACCTTGGGGCCGGTCTCGCGTCGGGGGCCGGTCGGGGCGCCGAGTCGGAGGAGCTCGCGGGCGGGTCGGTGGAGGGTGAGCTCGGTGGTGCTCGGTGGGTGGAGGTCGAGGCGGTGAAGGTCCTGCTGGAGTCTCGGGAGGGCCTGTGGGTCGACGGTGAGTCGGGCGCGGTGGGTCCGGTCGCGGGGGCACTGGGTGATGGAGCCTCGGGCGGTGAGGTAGCCGAGGAGCCGGTACAGTGCCGGGCGTTGGCTCAGGGTTGTTCCCCGGGACCCGGTGCCGGCCGCGGGTTAAGGTGGCGCGGTGTTCGCTTGCTGTGCGGGGCCCTCTCGAGGGGGGTGGGGGAGCCACCGTTAAGGTAACTCCTATAAATCGCCGGGGCGTCTTCGGGGCCCGCCGGGCGCGGGGGTCCTCCGCTTGCTGAAGACCCTGATGAGGGCGCTCAAGGAGGACCGGGAGGCGGCGGAGCGGGCCCTCAGTCGAGTTGAGCGGATCAAGCGTCAGGTGTCCGGGGAGCGGGTGGAGGTGGAGGAGGTCGCCGAAAAGGTGGGCGTGGAGCGCGATCTTCCGTACGATCGGTGCGAGGACGTTGCCCGGGAGCTGCCGAGGCTGAGGAATCTCCGGCACCGGTCGCTGGCCGGGGAGCGTTAGCGCGCGGGTGGGTCGCCGTTTCCCGGCGTCACGCGCCGTATCGTCCGCCGCGCTCGCCGCTCGTGCTAGGATCCGGGGCCTACGGGGCTGAGCTCGCGGACGTCGTCGCGCCCGGGCAGTTTGCGGTGGAGCAGCCAGGATTTGATGCGGATGATGCCGGCCAGTGGTAGGACTCGGGCCAGGGCGGGGTCGGGGTGGGGTAGGGTCTCTCGGAGCTCGCAGAGCTCCTCCTGGGTGAGGGTGGTGAGGGGCTCGGCGGTGGCGACGGGGACGACGTGCTCGATCTCGTGGTGGACGAGGTGCCTCCAGGAGCGGCCGGCCTTGACCTCGTCGGGACGGAGGTCGGCGGTGAGGGCGCGGGCGACGGGCTCGGGGAAGTAGTCGGTGGGCTGCTCCTCGACCTCGTCGTAGGTGAGCCCGTAGCCGCGGGCGTCCATGACGGTGTCGAAGGTCTCGGGGTAGAGGGGGACGAGCCGGCGCAGGTCGGTGTAGGCGGTCTCGTGCTCCTCGTGGACCCAGGGCAGGTACCCGCGGCGGGCGAGCGGGCCGGGCAGGGCGGCGGCGTTGGCGCGGAGGACGCGGTGCTCCCAGCGGAGGACGGGTGGCAGGTCGTGCGGGTGGATGAGCCGGGCGAAGTTGTCGAGGACCTCCTCCTCGACCCCGTAGCGCTCGGCGAGCCACTCGAGGAGGGGCTGGTAGGGCTCGTCGGCGAGCACGTCGGAGTACTCGGCGAGGGTTCGGAGCAGCTCGGGGTAAGCGTCCGGGTCGCCACGCTCCCAGCGCCTTAGGAGCTCCCGGGTGCGGGGGCACTCGAGGTCGCGGGCGAGCTCGCGGGCGCGGTTGAGGAGAACGTCGGGGCGGTCGTGAAGGTAGGCGGGCTCGTCGCCGGGAAGCTCGGCCTCGGGGGTCAGCCGGTGGGGTCGGAGGACGCGGGCGACGTGCTCGCGCCACTCGGGGTCGTGGAGGATCGCGGCGAGGGCGGCCTCGGTGCTGCCCAGCCGGAACTCCCGGGCGAGGCGCACGAGGAGGGCGACGCCGGCGAGCTGGGTGGGCGTGGTGTCGGCGCGGACGGTGGTGCTGGCTCGAGGGGACCAGCCGTCGCCCTCCACCAGCTCGCTCGCGTTCACGGTCTCCCCGGCGCGGAGGCGGGAGAGGAGCTCGTGGAGCGTGTCGCGGACCCAGTCATGCAGGACGTCGTTGGCCGTGGTGAGGGCGCCGATGACGTCGAGGAGGGCGCGGCCGAGCTCGACGTCGCTCACCGGGAGCCGGACGGTAACCCCAACCCGCCTCACCCCCACCGAAAGGCGTTGACGGCGGGGTTTCCCTCAAGATAGAAAACCGTTTCGGAGAGGGATTCTCCACGCCGATAATCTTATCTAACCGCAACTTAACTTCGGGGCCGTGCCGGGGGGACCCGCTTGGCCGGCCCGCAGCAGATCGTCGAGGAGGACGGCGTGCTCTGCGCGTTCATCGCCACGAAGGATGGGTTCACGATCGACGCGGCGGTCTCGGAGGAGGTGAAGGAGGAGGTGGGCGAGGTGGATCCGGAGCACCCGGCCGCCGTCTCGTCGACGATCCTGCTGCGCGTAAAGAACCTCATGGAGCAGCTGGTGAGCCCGCGTGAGGAGGTCACGATCTCGGTCGTCGGCGGCCACTCGCTCGTGCTGAAGGAGGTGCAGGGGTACTTCATCGTGGGGCTCCTGTACGACAGCGAGCGGATCACCGAGGGCCTGGCCAGGATGCTGCTTCAGCAGCTGGAGGAGGCCGCCCAGCGGTTTTACGAGGAGTCCGGGGTTCGGGGCGAGTAGCGCCGTATGGACGACTTCAACACCGCGATGCTGGCGGCCTTCCTGGCGACGCTCCGGGAGCTCGAGACGCCCGCCAACGTCGTCCGGGCGCTCGCCGACGTCCTCCCGGAGCGCCTCGAGAGCCGGGAGGCCGAGCGGGTCCTGGAGGTGCTCGAGGGGCTGCCCGAGCGGAGGGGGAGCGTGGAGGGCGCCTGCGGGGAGACCTACCGGGTGAGCGACGGCTAGATCGCCGTCGAGGACTGCCCCTGGAGACCCGTCTGCGACCTGGTCGAGTCGGCGGTGGGGAACGTCCTCTGCCCCGTCGCCCTGCTGATCGCGGTCCTCAACGAGGTCTGGTTCGAGCGCGTGGAGCGGGGTGAGGACGGTTGTCGGCTGATCCTGCCGCGCGGGTGATCTCGCCCACGCACACGGTCGCGGTGGCGCTCGTGCTCAACCGGATCATCGAGCGGAACGACGGGCGGGTCACCTACGCCCACCTGAGGATCGTGGTCGACCACCTCCAGGACCTGCTCGAGGCCGATCTCGAGCCGCTGGTCCGGGCGCTGCGGGAGGGCGGGACCGTGAGGCTGGGCCTGGACGGGGGCGAGCTCGCGCTCGAGGTGGAGGACGACCGGGTGACGGTTCGGGAGTGCCCGTACCGGGGGGAGTGCCGCCGGCTCTCGGGGGTCGCCGACGGACCGCTCGTCCTGCCGTGCACGGTCCTGGTCCAGCTGGCCCTGGACGAGCTCGGAGAGGGTCGGCACGTCGTCGGGCTCGAGCGCGGGGACGCGGAGTGCTCGCTGAGGCTCGTCGAGGGGCCCGCCAATCGTTAAAGTGAGGGGATCGGGCCCACCGACAGCGGCGGCCGGCCGGGGTCGTCCCGGCGGGTCGTGAGAGCGGGGCGGACCCCCGCCCGATGACGGCCCGTCGTTTCCGCCCCGGTACAAGCCCCCGGAGGGCTCCCTCCGGCGTATCGTTACGAGATCCAAAACGATGGGGGGACCGCGGTGGCCGTCACCGCCCGGGCACCGGCGACCATCGCCAACGTCGGGCCCGGGTTCGACGTGTTCGGGCTGGCCGTCGACGGCTTCC
>JAMOPO010000006.1 GCA_027064425.1 Methanobacteriota archaeon
CCGGGCGCAGTCCAGGCTCGCGATGATTCGATCCACCTCCGGCGGGCACTCGGAGACCCAGGTCGAGTTGGTCAGCAGGACCAGCTCGGCGCCGGCCCGCTCGACCAACGGGGTGATCTCCTCCACGACCTCGTCCATGTTGGCGCACAGGGTCGGTTCTCCCACGCCCGCAAGCGTGACGGCGTCCGGCCGGCAGTCCTCGAGCACCGCGCGCAGCTCCTTAACGAGCGGGGTTGGATCGACCTCGAATCGCTCCTCCGGAGACACGCGCCGCGGGACGCCGACGCTACAGTACTCGCAGTCCTGGGTGCACACGCCCCGGGGCAAGTCGATGCCAAGGGACTGACCAAGGCGGCGCGAGGGGACTGGGCCGTACACCAACGGGCGCCGGGGCGCGCTCTCCAGGGACTCCACCTCCACCTCAACGCCCAGCTTGCGGGCGAGCTTCACCAGGGTGCGGGCCGCGGAGTCCTCACCGCGCCCCGTGATCCGCAGCTCTCCGGAGTCTCTATCCACCTCGACCTGCTGTCCCGCGGGAGAAACCGCCACCATCCGAGACCCCTGCTCGCGGACTCTCCAACCGAGCTCACGTAGCCCCTCTATGAGCCGATCCGGATCCCGGGTTCGACCCGTGAGCACGACACTCACTCCCGAAGCGCTTCGATCAGGTCACCGACCTCGTCCGACCTTAGGAACTCGAACGCGTCGGGGTGTTCCCGACCCAGCTCCCGGTAAACCGTGGCGAAATCCTCGTTCCGGACGACGTCTTCGAGCACGATCACACGCCGGAGGTTGGGGGCGTGCTTTCTGACCGTGTATTTAAACCGCTCACGCGGGCGACCCCTCAGCTTACGGACCGGATTGTGAGCTATGATTAGGTAGTCCGGATCCATGTGCGTGAATATCGAGGACATCTGCGCACGGATCCCGAAGTCGATTCCCGCCTCCATCCCGCACCTGAGGTTGAAGTACGTGTCGTCGACGGGCGTCCCCACGGCGACGAACCGCAGGTCCTCACGCAGCTCGTCGACGACGCGCTCCAGGCACTCCGCCGCCCGGTACAGGACCTCGTGGTTACGACGGTCGGTAAGGAAGCACACGGCCACGGCCACCTCGGGACGCCCTGCCGTTAGGTTCCCCTCGCGGCGGCAGCGGTCGCAGTATGGGCCGGTGCCGTTCACGTAGGGCCCTTCCTCCAGCTCCTTCCCACGCAGATCGTTGCACCTCGTGCAGTTGCAACGCGACAGCGGGATCCTGATTAACCGCCCGCAGCCGGCGCACCTCCGGATCTTGAAGGAGCCCAGATCCCGAGGGTCGGGCGGGTTCCTGGCGGTCACCAGAGACAATCCTCATCCCCCGATTGAACCTGCCTTGAACGCTCTGGAGCGCCAGAACCCGGGGTGATCACGGCCCGGACGAATTGTCCACGGGATCCGTAACTAACTCCGGATCACCCGGTAGTGGCAGGTAAATGGGTAAAAAGCCAGGGCCGACCGCCCGGCTCGAGGGGCGCCGACGTTGAGGCTCAGGTCGGTGGCGCTGCTACTCTTCTGGGTTTTGACGGCGGTCATGGCGTACGGAGCGTTCCACCTGAGGGTGGAAGTGGATCAGACGAAATACTTGCCGGACCGGTTTGAGTCCGTGAAGTGGCAACACGTGGTGGAGCGCAAGCTGAACACGTCGACAAAGACCCTACTGATCGTCGTAGAGGCGGACGACGTCACCCGAAAGCCGGTCCTCGACTACATGCGCCGAATCGAGAGCGAGCTGCGTTCCAAGCCCTACGTTGAGGACGTTCAGGGGGCTCCGGACGTCCTTAGCCAGGGCCAGGTGAACCTCCCGACCACCGTCGCCGCGCCAGGTCTCCAACGCCTGACGTTGGAGGTGGAGCGGTCGAGGGAGATGTTCATCAGTCAAGACCACAGGGTCGCGATCGTCCGGGTGGGACTGAAGTCGGACGCGGATTATCGTAAGGTCGTACCGGACGTCCGGCGACTGTTGAATCGGAACAGACCAAAGTCGGTCAAGTTCGCCGACGTCACGGGTTCTCCGGCCATCAACTACGACTTCTACCGATGCTTCCTCCGAGATCTGGCAACAGTGACCATCCTCGTGTCCGCCGCCGTCGCCGCGGTCCTGTACCTGGACTTCCGACGGTGGTGGGCTCCGGCCCTAGGACTCACGATCATCCTGTCCGCCGTGGCGTGGGTACTAGGGTTCATGTACTGGCTGGGGTTCTCCCCGTTCTATGCGACGGTGCTCCTGACCGTAGTTCTAATGCTCGGCGTCGGAATAGATTACGTGATCTTCACGCTGACTAGGTTCCAAGAGGAGTACGACATCAAGGGTCGCGCTAAAAGCGAGGCCATTCTGACGGCAGTCCGACGCGCGGGCCGAGCCGTGCTGATCACGGGCCTGACGGCGTCCTCGGGCTTCGCCGCCCTGGCCCTTTCGGAGTTCAAGATGGTCTCGGAGATCGGCGTCGGCATCGTCGTGGGCATTCTCACGGCCGTCGCGCTCACGCTGCTCGTTCTCCCAAGCTTCCTCGACTCCATACCGATCGGTCGGAGGAGCGCAAGGGGAGGCAGGGAGCGCTGGCGGGCGCTCTCGGTTCCGGTGAGACACCCACTACCGTCGATCCTCGCACTGCTCGCCGTCACGGGCCTGCTCGGGTGTCAGGCGGTCGGAGTGAAGCCAGAAGTCAACATCGAGAAGTTCCTAGGGCACGATCTGCCGTCCCTGAAGGCCCGAGACGTGCTGGAGAAGCACATGGGAGTTAGTCATCACTTTGCCACGATCGTCGTGGAGGCGCAGGACGTGCACGATCCTAAGGTGGTCCGATTCATGGAGAAACTGGAGCGAGACGCGAAGCGCACCGGTGTGACCGCGCGCGTGTTCGGGGCCCCGGACGTGATCGAGACGGAGGAGGCGGTGAAGCGTCTACCTACGCCGGTCCAGTCGGCACTGGAGCCGAAGGTTAGGAGCATGGAGAGAGGGCTCGTATCCGGAGATGGTAAGGTTGCCGTGATCCAGGTACAGCTGAAACCCGGGGACCCGAAGACCCAGGGACGAGAGATCCTGCGAATGGTTCGACGCGAGCACCCGCCAGCGGGGGTGAAGGTGGGAGTCACAGGTCTCCCGGTGGCCTTCGCGGAGATGCACGAGCAGATCAACCGGGACATGCTGCGGTCCACCGTCGCGTCAGCGATCGGCGTGCTAACGGTACCGACGATAGCGCTCCGAAGCCCGATACCTCCGATTTTCGGACTTGTCGCCATAGGCTCGGGCATCCTGTGGGCTATCGGACTCCTGGGAGGGGTGCTGCGAGTCGTGCCGTCGTTCCTGGCCATGCAGACGACAACGTGCATCCTGCTGGGTATCGGAATGGACTACTGCGTGTTCCTGGCCTCGCGCTACCGGGAGGAGCGGCGGGAGCATGGCGTCAGGGAGGCATGGATCCGCACGATGGAGCGCGCAGGACCGGGCGTGCTGTTCAGCGGACTGACCTCAGCGATCGGCTTCCTATCACTGCTGCTCTCTCACACTGGGATCATGAAGAACATGGGACTCTACCAGGGAGTTGGGGTGCTCTCAACGCTGACGCTGGTGCTCATGGGCTTCCCGTCGCTGTACGTGCTGATCGGCCGCCTGCTCGGTAGGTAGGTAGCGCCGTGGACACCGGGGCTCGGCAACGGCGGTCCCGATCATCCGCTCACCCTATCTACCGGTCCTCATCGCCCCGCTAGGGCTCGAACCGGGCGGCGCCCTCCAGCGCCGCCATGACGTTCAGCGCGGTGAGATCCTCCCAGGGCCGGCCGATCACCTGAACCCCGCAG
>JAMOPO010000007.1 GCA_027064425.1 Methanobacteriota archaeon
TCCTGACCGGCCCCTCGCCTCGCGCGGTCGGTCCGCAGGCTCGCTGTCCCGCTAACGGTGGCTGGGGATGGCCGGTCGGGCGGCGCTTGATTCGCGGGTTAAGCTGGGGAAAATTATTTATACGAGCTGATAATGGGCCGACACCCTAAGCCGATCGGGCGGACGGACCCGGCGGGCGGGTGCCGCCGGCCCGGGCACGCGGCTCGGGCCCTTATAAAGGTGTCGGCACGTCGGAAACTGAAGCTCACGTTCTGAAACTTGTACGTTTCCGATCTGGCCCAGCCCACCGGACGCGCCCAGCTGGGGGTCTCTTTGGGGGTGGGCGGGCGGTGAGGGTCGTTTGGTCGCTCGTCCACGATGGGGAGCGGCCCGAGCCCGCCGGCGTGAGGCTGAGCTCGCTGTGCCCGCGCCTTCCGGGCGTGGAGGCCTACAAGCACCAGGTGGACGTGGTGAGGGCGGTCGAGGATGGGGATGATGTGCTCCTCGTGGCGGGTCCCGGGGCCGGGAAGACGGAGGCGGCGTTGGCGGCGGCCTGGGAGGCGGGGCTGCCGGCCGTGTTCGTGTATCCGACGAAGGCGCTGACGCGGGATCAGGAGGAGCGCATGCGAGGGTACGGGTTCGACGTGGTGGTGGCGGACGGTGATCACCCGGGTTGGCGCGAGAGGCTCAGGTCCGGGGACCCGGAGGTCGTCCTGACGAATCCTCACGCGCTGTGGTACCACGCGCGGCGCGATGGGCTGCTTTGGGAGTTCGTCGTGCGGCGTGCCACCATGATCGTCTGGGACGAGATCCAGTACTACGACCCGCGGAGGGCGAACCTGGTGTTGGGTCTCATTCGGGCGCTTCGGGACAAGCGACACCTGCTGATGTCGGGCACCATAGGGAGCCCGGAGGTGGTGGCGGCGGAGGTGTGGAAGGTCACGGGCCGGTCGATCCGCGTCGTGCACGGTCGTGGCAGGCTGGCCCCGCGCACGTTCTTCGCCTGCAGGTTGGGGGATTGGAAGGCGCTGGTCTCGCGCCTCGCGGCGTTCGCGACGGATGTGCGGAAGACCATCGTGTACGCCAGGTCTCGGGCGATGGCGGAGTGGATCGCGCGGGCGCTCGAGGGGGACGGGCTGCCCGTCGCGGTCCATCACGGGGCGATGTCGAGGGGCGAGCGGCGTTGGGTGGAGCGGGCCTTCAAGGAGGGTGACCTGAGGCTCGTTGTCACCGTGCGCACGCTCGAGGCGGGTATCGACGTGGGCTCCGTGGGCCGCGTCGTGCACCTGGGGTTGCCGGAGCGGGTGGCGGATTTCTGGCAGCGGGAGGGTCGGGCGGGGCGGCGGGGCGAGCCGGCGGAGTCGTACCTGGTGGCGGTGGACGGGTGGTCCTCGTTCGTGCTGGAGCGGCGGGAGCGGTTCGAGCGGGCGTACCTGCGGGGGGAGTTGGAGTCGGCTCCGATGCGGGCCGCGAGCCCGCTGTCCAGGCAGCCCTGGGTGAATCCGGCGCGCGAGTTCTACGGCCGGGGTCGCTACCGGGTGGTTCACCGGCGGGATCGCCGGCGCGTGCTGCGGTCGGGGGTGAGCCGGTTCGACGTCGTCCGGTACTACGCGCCGGGGAAGACGTTCGAGCACGGTGGTCGGGTGTGGGTCGTGACGGGGCGGCCGGTTGACCGGTACGTGCCGGCGCTGCCGGTGGAGGAGTACGATTCGAGGTTGGCGTGGAGGGTTCGGAAGCGGTGGTGGACGGCGCCCGCGACCAGGGCGGTGCCGGAGGGTGGTGGGGACGCGGGCCTCGGCGCCGTGAGGGTCACCTGGGGTAGGACCCTGCTGATACCGCCGCCCGACCTCGAGTACCGTCCTCGGGTCATCGCGCGGGGGCGCCTGCGCTGTCGGATCAAGGCGTTCTACGTGCGCCTTCGGGATGATCGTCTGGGGAGTCCGAAGCACCGGGATGCGGCCGAGTACGCGGTGCACGCGCTCACCCACGCGATCCGGATCGTTGAGGGGTATCCGACCGGCTACCTCGGACACTTCGTCGGAGAGCGCGAGATCGTGCTTTACGAGTGGCCGGCCGCCGTCCTGCCGTATTTGGACTGGGAGCGGGCGGCCAGGGAGGCGCTGCGCACGAGTCTGAGCCCGGAGGATCTGCGCCTGCCCGCGTGCCCCTGGCCCCTGGAGGAACCTCACGTCAGATGCTCGCTCGTCAGGCGGTACCTCCGGAGGCTGGTCGGTCTGCTGGACTCGCTCCGTAATCGGGTGAGTGAGGACGGGTGAGCGGGCCCTGGGGGGTCGCGGTGCGTGCTGTGGTTCGAGGTGATGGGATTGCCGCTGATCCCCGCGCCGGAGTTCTGGGAGAGGGTCGAGGGTGAGGTCGCGTCCCGCGGGCTCTCCGGGCGGTCCCTGGGGAGCTTGCTTTCGGCGTTGAGGGTCAGGGATGCGCGCGAGGTTCCTCAGGGCGTGGAGGGTCGCGGGTGTCGGTGCGTGAGGGATCCTGGGGAGTGGGTATGGGCGGGGGCGACCGTCGTCGGCGCGGCGCTGAGGGACCTGTTCTGGTGGGGGTGGCACCGTAAGCTCGAGGATCCGAGGGAGGCGCTGGGCCTGGTCGTCGTGAGGCGGTTGGCCCTTGAGGCGCTGCACGGGTTCCTCCGGGAACCCGGGCTTGAGTGGGCGCTGGAGGCGGCGGTCCTGGGCTCGAGGCTGCTGGCCCGGGACGCGGTCGAGGGGCGCCGCTTGGGCGTCCCGCGGCGGCCGTCGGGCTGGGTCGGGTACGTGCCGGGTGGGGCGGCGGACGCCCTCCGGTCCCTGGGCGTGGGGCTGTTCCGGCTCGAGGTGGGGGCCTGCGCGCTGGCGGTACGGGCGGAGGAGCTGGAGATGGACGCTGAGGAGATCCTGGACTCTCTGAGGCACCGTCCCGGGACCTACCACGCCTCCGTGCGGTTCCTGGAGAACGACCTGAAGATCGGCACGGACCGCCGTTACCTGGACTGGATGGTCAAGCTGCACCTGCGGTCGTTCCGGGCGTCCGGTGACGGTGGGTTGAGCCGGGAGCTCGTGGAGGAGGTGAGGGAGGAGCTGGAGAGGGTCAGGGAGGTCGCGGACCGGCTCACGGGGGACGAGGGTGGCGTCCCGCTGGAGGACCTCACGCTGAGGCTCGTCCGGGAGGCCCTGGAGGAGGGGAGGCGGCTGATGGTTCGGGGCGAGCGCGTGCCGGACGGGGAGCTCGATCCGGTCTTCGCGGAGTGGGTGAAGATCACGGAGCGCGCCGGGATCTCCCGCCCGGAGGCTCGCTCGGGCCCCGGTTCCTGGGCCGAGCTGGCCGAGCGGTTGAGGGAGGAGCTGGAATCCGAAGGGTCCGTCGACCGTGACTCGGGATGCGAGGGATCCTGATCGGGGGTCGGGATCGTGGGCTGGGACCCGTGCGAGCTGCTGCTGGCGTGGGCCGGCGTCCAGGACGTGTCCTTGGACGGTGACGTCGACCCGGAGGAGCTGCCTCGGGAGCTTGAGGGGGAGCTGTCCGGGGAGGAGCTGCGGCGCCTAAAGGAGCTCGCGGGGGAGTACCGGGAGACGCCGGAGTACTTCGAGACACTGGCGGAGCTGGGCGTTGAGGAGCCCCCGGTCTCCTACACCGCGGAGGTCGCCGTGATCTCGGCGTTGCGAGGGGTGGTACTGCTCCACGGGCGGTGCCCGTGGAAGAGCGCCACCGCGCTGCTCTTCTGCGACGTGGCCTACCGGACGCGGAGGAACGAGAC
>JAMOPO010000008.1 GCA_027064425.1 Methanobacteriota archaeon
ACCTTTTCCTGTGCTAAAGATACGGCATGTTAGTAAAGGGTAACGCATCGTTTTCCCATTTCCGAACGCCTCGCTCGCGGCCCGCCCCGCTCCCCGACGACCGCTCCACCGAGCCGACGGCCGATCCGGCGGGCCACCGCAGGATAGGGCGTCGAGCCGGGCTCTCGGGCCAACTCCTCCGCGTCCCTCACCAGCAGCGGCGCGCCTCCTCGATTTCGCGGATACACTCGCACCACTCTGGCCCTTCTGGTGCCCCACTCGCGTGGGGGCTCTCATCGTGACTGCGTTCTGCTCTCAATATCAGGATGCCCGGGATCTCTCTTCTTGCTCGGGTACCCATAGTCACGCACGATCACCAGCCGGCCCGGCTCGACTCGCACGTGGATGCCACATCGGGCACACTGGGGCTGGCATTCAACCGAGGATTGGTGCGAACATCACCGCTCCGAAGTACCAGTAATCGTGCCGATCACCGCTCCCGCAGTGGCCGCCAGCGTCACGCCCGCTATCGGCGCGATCCGGTGCGGGCGAATCCGACTGAAGTCGATGGCCTTCCCGAAAGACCGGTGGCGCTTACCGCTCAACCCTGAACCCCTCAGCTCCCGGATCGTCTCGGCGAATCCCTCGGGGCAAGTACGAGCGGCCTTAGCTCCCGCCGTCCACCGTCCTGACTGCCACCGCGTCGCCCGACACGGTCACGCCGGCGACTCCATCGGACTCTTTGAATCCCGTTCGGGGCGGCCTCCACACTTCGAGACCGTCCCTTGCAACTCCTCGGAAAGGCCGCACTCGCCCTGCGGGTTCCTCTTTTAAGAATGACGGTTCGCCGCGGCCCGGGCCGGAGCGCTCGTCCGAAGCACTAACAACCCGCTCGCACCAAGGCCGTAGCGGGGCCTCCAGCCCTTCCTTGATGCGGTCGGGGGATGACCCGGCTCGAGAGCTCTGGGACACTGGGGGCGAGCCGGTGGGTGCCCGGGCCCTGGCACCGCTGGTGCTGACGTTGTCGCTGGCGGCGATCCCGGCTTCGGGTGCCACCATCCTCCTACCGGACCTCGTGGATCGCGCCGTTGCGCTGGAGAAGGAGGGGTTGAAGCGTGCCACCCCGGAGGTCACGAGTCAGCTTGCGGAAAGGCTCAACGGCGCCGAAGACCTTCCACCGGTCGTCGGCTGGACCCACATTTTCATCGCCCCCGACGAGAGCCGGCTCGTCTTCTGGCTGGGCTCCGACGAGCCGAGGGTTCGAGTGACGCCGACCGAGGTGGCGGTCGAGTACCCAACGCCCGGGGGCACCGTTCGCCGCTCGGTGCGGCTCGACCCCACTCACACGTACTTGGCTTTGGAGTTCTGGACTCCAGGCCTCCGCACCGTCCCCGTCGAGCCGGTGCACGCGGGCGAGGAGCTCCCGGTGCTCATCATTCATGGCGGAAGGATCTTCGAACCCGCCACGCACCTCCCGCCGTCCGCTGCCCTCGAAACGACCATGGTGAGCATCATCCCGCTCACCCGGGCCGTCGAGTTCATGGACCCCTATGACCTCCTCGTCCGCGTAGAGCTTGAGGACGAGACCGTCGCCTTTGACCTTGTGAGGTCCGACGGGTTGAACGCGTACCGGGTCATCTGCGACCTGCGTACGGGTGGTGCGTGGCGCGCCCGCCTGCCGCCCGGGCAGGCTAGAGAGCTCCTCGAGCTGACCTCGGAGGACCTCGCTCGGCTGTCCCAGGTGGGGTCCGCCGGAGGCGGGCCGGGACTCTGGTTGATCCTTTACGACGTCACCGAGGGCAGGATCCTCCTCGAGCTCGCGAGACCGTCTCTCGGGTTTCTACGGGAGTGCAGCCCGCGACTGGCCGGGCTCGCGGAGCTGTTGAAGTCCATCGACGGTGTCGAGCGACTCCTCAGCTGGAACTTCCTCCGGCTCTCCGCCCTGGCCCGTGGGCTCCGGAACCTCCTGGAGGTCACCGGTTTGGCCGGCACGGAGCTCGTCCGACCGCTGCTGAACCCCGGCCTGCTTCAGGGAGCTTACCTTCTCGCGAGCGGGGTTGGGCTCGCGACCTCGCTGGCCTGGATCGAACTCCTGGAGCGCCTCCCGCGACTGGGTGAGGCGCCCGAGTTCCGGTGGGACCTGGCCAGCGTTCTCGAGTACGCGGCGCGTCTGGCGTACGTCGGGATCCTTCACTGCCTCGGAGGCATCCTGTGGGCGGTCGGTGACCGCGTCGCGAGGTGGTTGCTGGGACTCTTGGGACTCGGCGATCAGGTTTCGTCGCGCGTGCTCGACGTGGTCGAGGGCTCGGTCTGGGCTCCGCTGATCGAGGAGCCGGCGAAGCGGCTCGTGGGCGAGCTCTCCGGGCTGCCGCTCCCGCTCGTGGGCGCCTGGTACGGGCTGCTGGAGGCCGCGATCAAGGGGGAGCTTTGGCCGCTAGAGTGGAGGGCGGTGGTCGACCGGGTGTCGAACCACGTCCTGTACGCGGTCGCCCCGCTACCGATCGGTACGCTCCTACACTCGCTAACTAACGTCACGTGCGATTTCGGTAACGAGTTTCCCAGGTACTGGGTGGGGGTGCTCGGACCAGCCCTCGCGACACTCGGCGCGCTGGTGGAAAGCAGATTAATGGGGCTCGGCTGACCCCGCGGGCCCGTCCGGCTCGCCCCCACCTCGGCCTGCCTTCGTGACCAGGCGAAGGAGAGGCTACCGCAGGTTGCTCGTCGCCGTCACCGCGCGAGCCTCGGCCCCGGAGGCTGGAGCCCGCCTAGGGAGCGAGGTTACAACGGTAAGAGCACCCGGGTACTGCGAGGGAGGAGCGACCCGCCCGGAGCTACGGGGCGAACCCCCCGACCACCCGCCGGTACCTCAGCTCGGAGGGGAGGCCACCGAGTTCGGGGGCCAGCTCGAGCCTGAGTTCCTCTCGGGTGGGGTCTCTGACGCACTCGCGGTCGAGGCGGATGCAGAGGCAGCCGGGCTTCAACCTATCGCAGACGTCCTTAATCCTGCGGTCGGAGGTCACGAGGACGGCCCTTTTGACCGCGGCCACGAGGACGTTGGCCACGTGCACGTGCTCGTCGCCGGCGCGCCCCTCCACGAAGTCGTGCTTAAAGTCTCTGAACTCGGGTGGGCAGGTGCACCCCGCGCGCAGCAGCTCCCGGTACAGCCGCTCCAGCTGCTCGAAGAGGCCTGACCGGGACAGGAGTCTGGGCACCCTCACCTCCTTATGGCTCCTGAACAGGTGGCAGAGCCCTCGTACGGTTGGGCTTACGGGCGAAGCGGGGCAGTCGTCGCACACGACCCGCTCGTCCGCGAGCTCCCTCACGATCTCGGCGTACTTCGCCTGGAGTTCCTCGTAGGAGTACAGGATGAACCTCTCGCCCATCAGCCGCCTGAGCTCGAGGAGGAACGCGTACACGACGTTGTCGGTCGGCGCCTCGCAGAGATCGTCTGAGAAGGCCCCGACGAGGGCCGCGAACACGTCGGCGTCCAGGACGACGCCACGGAAGCTGCAGAGCCTCTCCCGAAGCCTCGTCGGCACGTCCGACTCATCGCCCCGCGACACCGACCGACACCCCGAGGAGCCTCCGCGCCAGCTCCACCTCGGGGTGATTTTCGCCGCAGCGGCGGGCCGCCCGGATCACGGCTCGAGCCAGCTCGAGGACCTCCTTCCTCACGTTCTCCGGCACCCCCTCCAGCGCGGACTCCGGAGCGCCCTCCCTG
>JAMOPO010000009.1 GCA_027064425.1 Methanobacteriota archaeon
TGACCCCCGACCAACTCCACCGCTACTTCCTCGAACGCGTCGAACCCGGCGACCACGTCGAGCTCAACTACGCCTTCGTCCACATCCCCGGCGAGGTCCTCCACGTCACCGAACGCCACCTACACCTCCGCGTCAAATCCCAACTCGCCCCAGGAGTCCGCCGCTACGACCTCCGACGAATCTGCCGCCTCATGATCGAACTCATCCACCGCCCCCAACGCGGCGAACCCACCCGCATCACCGTCAACCCCAAGGAATCACCACGACTCAACCTACTCTAACCGCGGACGGCGAGGACGACGGAAGAAGGGAAGCCTGGTGGTCATGGGGCCCCAACGAACCTCGACACCAGCGTAACCCTCGTCGCCTGGGAGAACCAACAAGGCAGCGGCGGGAGCGCGGAATCCCGGTACTACCGGTGCTCCGCCGGCGCTAGACGCCCGCAACGCCCCCTCCGGCTCACGCTCCCTTGACCCTATTTCCCCGACGCCCCCTGCACCCAACCCTCCGCTAATTTCTCCGCGACCGCGCCGGGCGCGTCGAGCCCTCCCGTTCGCAGCGTCAATCTACGCTTAACACCGTCGGGAATCCGATTCCTACATTCACTTCTCGACTTCAGCCACGGAGAACCGGGGTCAGCCCGAGTTGAGTAGATGGACCGTGCTGACCGCCGCCGCGCTGGCGGTGCTACTCGCGGGGCCCGCGCAGGCGCTGCAGGTGGAGTGGACGAAGACCCTGGATCAGGCCATGCAATACAACCAGCAGCAGAAAAAGTGGACGGACAACGCCGTGGCCTCCCGCGACGGGTACTATTACCAGATCAAGGGCCCGGCGGTGGCCTACGATGACAAAAGCAAGGTGATCCTCGTCGCGTGGGAGGACTGGTTCGAGGGCGGTCGGACCGTCGGTAAGATCGGGCTGAAGGCGCTGGACGACCAAGGCAACGAGGTCGCCGACGCCACCGTCGACCCTGGGCAGGGCGGCGTCCTGTTCGGGCCGGCGCTGGTGAAGTACGGCCAGGGTGAGTTCCTGCTGGCGACCGTGAAGGTGCCCCAGCAGGACCTCCAGACCAAGGACTACGGTGACCTGTACGTGTACAAGGTGACCGTGGACACGCAGAGTAAGCGGATCGCCGTGGACAACCCTGTCCAGGTGGCGGGCAACGCCGCGTATCCGCACCTCGTGTACCTGGGCGAGGACAGGAACGGTAACCGTTACGTGGCCGTCGTGTACGAGGCCTGGGATCCGAACGGCGGGAAGGGTGACGTCGCGCTGCAGGTCCTGAAGATCGATTCCAGCGGCAACCTGAGCAAGGTGCTCGGCAACCCCGTGACGGTCGCGCAGGGAGTGTGCAAGGATTGCGTGAAGGACGGTGAGCACTATTTCGGACACGCGCGGCCGGTGGCCTCGGTGTACGAGAAGGGCGACAAGAAGTACCTGGTCGTGGCGCTCACGGACTACTCGAACGCGGAGCCGAACGTCAGCAGCTGGGGCTTCTTCGGCGAGTGGCGTGGGTGCCACGTGCGCGCGTTCGTGATCGAGCTCCCGAGCGACCTCTCGACGCTGGGTAGCGCCCAGCTGAGTCCGGTGGAGGTACAGGGCGGGCTGACGGAGAAGGAGAACACGAGCGAGGCGCCCTGGGTCGTGGACAACGTGATCGTGTACCGGGCCGGCCCGCTGTGGGGCGGCATGGGCGGTTCGGACACGGGTCCGGACATCTACGCGGCGATCATCGAGAACGCGGGCGGTCAGTGGAAGTTCGTTGGCAATCGGTGCGTCTACCGAAGGATCTACACGCAGGCCGCCCCGTGCGTGGTGCACGTGTACGACGAGACGGACGGCAGCGGTAACGTGGTGGCCCGGTACTATCTGGCGGTGTTTTCGGACAACAGCGGCGGGTTCGGTAAGGAGAGGCTTGCGGGCGCGCTGCTGAGGTGCAAGGACGATCGGTTGCTGGTACTGGCCCAGTACGATCTGACTGGGTACGGGAACGGAGTGTACTACTTCACCCCGGCGGCGGTCACCGTCGACGAGACGTTCGGCGACGCTCAGGTGGCGGTGGCGTTCTACAAGGGCGACACGGGGTACAGGGGCCACAGCGTAGGCGACGTGATCCTGGACCTGGTGAACCTGGGCGAGCCGATCGACGAGATGGCATCGTGGATGGAGGACTTGGTCTCCGAGCTGGACCGAGCACGCATGGACCTTCAGCAGGATCTGAAGGGCGTCAAGGGCGACGTTAACGCGCTCAAGAACGACCTGAAGGGCGTGAAGGGCAAGGTCGGCGACCTGGAGGGCAAGGTCAGCGGCCTTGAGGCCAAGGTGAAGGGTCTGGAGAATCGGGTGAGTAAGCTGGAGAAGCAGGGTGGTAAGAGGGGCAAGGGTCCGGTGCTACCGGTGCTGGCGCTGGTCGCGCTGCTCCCGCTGGCGGCGCGCCGGCGCTAGCGGGGGAACCGGGACCACCGGCACTCCCCGGCCCCCCTTCTTTTTGGCTCCCCTTCCGCTCACTCGGCCTTCGCGCTCCTCCTTCTGTTCGGCGCGCCGCTCCTTCGATGGTCCGTAGTACTCGGTCGGGCTGAGGTAGGCCTCGATGGCCTGGGCGGCGTAGGAGGTGGCCCAGATGGAGGCGGGCTCGTAGGAGGCTCCACCGACGGTGCTCGTCACGTCCCGAGCGGGCCAGGGCCAGCCGCCGTACCGTTCTGGGTGGCCCCCCTGGAGCGCGTCGTCGAGCCACTGCTGGTCCAGGAGCCATTTGATGGTCGCGTGAACGTTGTAATTCGGGTCCGTGAGGAGATCCCTCAGTTTCATCGTGCCTCCGGGCGTGTTGATCTGCGCGTCCGTACCCACGTTGAACCAGAGTGCCTTGAGGATGGCGAGTCGCAGTACGTTGCCCGTAACGGTCGTCTCCGGCGAACCCTGCGCCTGCAGGTAAGCCCCGGAGTACGCCCAAGCCGGACCCTTACCTAACCCCGTCTGCACCCACGTTATACCCGCATTGCTTGAGTTAAACAACCACTGAATACCCTTCTCAATCGCCTGAAGCACCTTATTCTTGTCCACGTTTAGACCCAGCTGACCCGCGAGCCGGTACACGTCGATCAGCGCGCTGAGGACGTACGCCTGCGTGTCCGCCGAGTACTCCTGGCACATGATCCCGGAGTACCAGGACCCGTCCGGGTTCTGGGTGCTCAGGAGCCACCGGACCCCGCGCTCGATGGCCCGCTTGATCCGGGTGACTTGCTCGTCGGTCAGGTCCAGCTCGTCCCGGTGCGCGAGCGCCTGGAGCAGCGCGGAGAGCGCGGCGGCGGTGTGCCACGCGGCACCCTCCTTGGACTCCTCCTTTCGGCGGCTCCAGCCGCCGTCCTCCAGCTGCTCGCTGAGGAGCCACGTGAGGGCCCGGTGGATCGCGTCGACGGCCTCCTTGGATCCGTCGCCCAGCCGCAGGAGCAGGTGCACGCCGGCGGCGGTGTCGGACGTCTGGCTGCCGGTGTGCACGATGCCCCGGTACGACCATCCCGCGCCCCAGCCGCCGTCCTCGTTCTGGTTGTCCAGCAGCCACTG
>JAMOPO010000010.1 GCA_027064425.1 Methanobacteriota archaeon
CAGTGGCTGCTGGACAACCAGAACGAGGACGGCGGCTGGGGCGCGGGATGGTCGTACCGGGGCATCGTGCACACCGGCAGCCAGACGTCCGACACCGCCGCCGGCGTGCACCTGCTCCTGCGGCTGGTCGACGGATCCAAGGAGGCCGTCGACGCGATCCACCGAGCCCTCACGTGGCTCCTCAGCGAGCAGCTGAAGGACGGCGGCTGGAGCCGCCGAAAGGAAGAGTCCAAGGAGGGCGCCGCGTGGCACACCGCCGCCGCGCTCTCCGCGCTGCTCCAGGCGCTCGCGCACCGGGACAAGCTGGACCTGACCGACGAGCAAGTCACCCGGATCAAGCGGGCCATCGAGCGCGGGGTTCAGTGGCTCCTGAGCACCCAGAACCCGGACGGGTCATGGTACTCCGGGATCATGTGCCAGGAGTACTCGGCGGACACGCAGGCGTACGTTCTCAGCGCGCTGATCGACGTGTACCGGCTCGCGGACCAACTAGGATTGAACGTGAATAAGAATAAGGTGCTCCAGGCTATTGAGAAGGGTATTCAGTGGTTGTTCAACTCAAACAACGCGGGTATAGATTGGGTGCAGACGGAGTTAGGTAAGGGTCCGGCTTGGGCGTACTCCGGGGCTTACCTGCAGGCGCAGGGCTCACCGGAGACGACCGTCACGGGCAACGTACTGCGACTCGCCATCCTCAAAGCACTCTGGTTCAACGTGGGTACGGACGCTCAGATCAACACGCCCGAAGGCACGATGAAACTGAAGGATCTCCTCACGAACCCGAGTTACAACATTCACGCGACCATCGAGTGGCTCCTAGACCAGCAGTGGCTCGATGACGCGCTTCAGAGGGGCCACCCCGAGTGGTACGGCGGCTGGCCCTGGCCCGCCCGGGACGTGACGAGCACCGTCGAGGGGGCCTCCTACGAGCCCGCCTCCATCTGGGCCACCTCCTACGCCGCCCAGGCCATCGAGGCCTACCTCAACCCAACCGAGTACTACGGACCATCGAAGGAGCGGCGCGCCGAACAGAAGGAGGAGCGCGAAGGGAAGGGCCGCGTGAGCGGAGAGGAGGCCGAAAAGAGGGGGAGACGGGGCGTGCCGGTGATCCCGGTGCCCCCGCTAGCGCCGGCGCGCCGCCAGCGGGAGCAGCGCGACCAGCGCCAGCACCGGTAGCACCGGACCCTTGCCCTTCTTACCACCCTGCTTCTCCAGCTTACTCACCCTCTTCTCCAGGTCCTTCACCTTACCCTCCAGGTCGCTTACCTTGCCCTTCACGCCCTTCAGGTCGCCCTCCAGGCTCCCCACCTTCTTCTCCAGGTTGTTCACATCGTTCTTGAGCGCCTTAACGTCGCCTTTGACACCCTTCAAATCCTGCTGAAGGTCCATGCGCGCGCGATCCAGCTCGGAGACCAGGCCCTCCATCCACGACGCCATCTCGTCGATCGGCTCGCCCAGGTTCACCAGGCCCAGGACCACGTCGCCCACGCCGTGGCCCTTGTACCCCGTGTCACCCTTGTAGAACGCCACCGCCACCCGGGCGTCACCGAACGTCTCGTCGACGGTGACCGCCGTCGGGGTGAAGTAGTACACTCCGTTCCCGTACCCCGTCAGGTCGTACTGGGCCAGGACCACCAGCCGACCGCCCTTGCACCTCAGCAGCGCGCCCGCGAGCCGCTCCTTACCGAACCCGCCGCTGTTGTCCGAGAACACCGCCAGGTAGTACCGGGCCACCACGTTACCGCTGCCGTCCGTCTCGTCGTACACGCGCACCACGCACGGGGCGGTCTGCGTGTAGATCCTTCGGTAGACGCACCGGACGCCCTTGAACTTCCACTGGCCGTCCTCGTTGGCGATGATCGCCGCGTAGATGTCCGGACCCGTGTCCGAGCCGCCCATGCCGCCCCACAGCGGGCCGGCCCGGTACACGATCACGTTGTCCACGACCCAGGGCGCCTCGCTCGTGTTCTCCTTCTCCGTCAGCCCGCCCTGCACCTCCACCGGGCTCAGCTGGGCGCTACCCAGCGTCGAGAGGTCGCTCGGGAGCTCGATCACGAACGCGCGCACGTGGCACTTCTTCCACTCGCCGAAGAAGCCGTAGCTGCTAACGTTCGGCTCCGCCTCCGAGTAGTCCGTGAGCGCCACGATTAGATACTTCTTGCCGCCCTCCTCGTACACCGAGGCCACCGGCCGCGCGTGCCCGAAGTAATGCTCGCTGCCCTGCACGTGGTCCTTGCACACTCCCTGCACGATCGTCACAGGGTTGCCAAGGACCTGGCTTAGATTACCGCTGGAATCGATTTCCAAGACCTGCAGCGCGACGTCACCCTTCCCGGTTTTCGGATCCCAGGCCTCGTACACGACGGCCACGTAACGGTTACCGCTCTTATCCTCACCCAGGTACACCAGGTGCGGGTACGCGGCGTTGCTCACCACCTTTAGGGCGTTCTGCGTGTCCACGGTGATCTGCTGGTTCTGCGCGTCCACGGCCACCTTGTACACGTACAGGTCACCGTAGTCCTTGGTTTGGAGGTCCTGCCGGGACACCTTCACGGCCGCCAGCAGGAACTTGCCCTGGTCGTACTTCACCAGCGCCGGCCCGAACAGAACGTTGCCCTGACCCGGGTCGACGGTGGCGTCGGCGACCTCGTTACCCTGATCGTCCAGCGCCTTCAGCCCGATCTTACCGACGGTCTGACTGCCCTCGGACCAGTCCTCCCACGCGACGAGGATCACCTTGCTCTTGTCATCGTAGGCCACCGTCGGGCCCTTAATCTGGTAGTAGTACCCGTCCCGGGAGGCCACGGCGCCGTCCGTCCACTTCTTCTGCTGCTGGTCGTACTGCATGGCCTGATCCAGGGTTTTCGTCCACTCCACCTGCAGCGCCTGCGCGGGCCCCGCGAGCAGCACCGCCATCGTGGCGGCGATCAGCACGGTCCACTTGCTCAACTCAGGCTGACCCCGGCTCTTCGGGGCTAAAGTCGAGGGATGAATGTAAGGATCGGGTTCCCGGTGGTGTTGAGCATAGGTTGACGCTGCGAGAGGGGACGGCTTGACGCGCTCGGTGCAGTCGCGGAAGAATTAGCCGCGGAAGAATTGGCGGGGGTTGGGTGCGTGGGGCGTCGGGAAAAGAGGAGTGGGGGCGTGAGCGGGAGGGGCGTTTAGCGCCGGCGGAGCGCCGGCACCGCCAGCACCGCTAGGGCCAGCACCGGTAGCACCGGGATTCCGCGCTTCTTCCGCTTCTTCTGCTGCGGCTGCTGCTGGGCCTGCTGCCCTCCTTGCTGCTGCTGACCACCTTGCTGCTGCTGGGCCTGCTGGCCGCCCTGCTGTTGCTGCTGGCCCTGCTGCTGTTGACCCTGCTGACCCTGTTGCTGGCCCTGCTGGCCTTGCTGTCCGCCTTGTTGCTGCTGGCCCTGCTGACCGCCGC
>JAMOPO010000011.1 GCA_027064425.1 Methanobacteriota archaeon
TCCGTGAGCTCGGACCCGAGCTCTGAACTGATCTGCTGCACGTGGACGTCGGGTGGCAGGACGTACGCGATCGCGGTGGATGCCCGCACGAGCCGGGAACTCAGCGCGCGGGCGCAGGGCACGATCCTGCACCTGACGTGGGGCGACCGGCAACTCCGCGTGGACATGACCACGGGCAAGTGCACCCTCGTGCGCGCCGAGAAACGGACCGGGCAGCGACAGGGTCAGCAGGGTCAGCAGCAAGGAGGGCAGCAGGCCCAGCAGCAGGGTGGCCAGCAAGGTCAGCAGCAACGGCAGGGCGGTTCCCACCGGGGACTACCCATCCCGGTACCACCGACCCTCCCAAGGCCACGACGCCGCCGCTAACGCCCCCTTCCTTCCCCCGCCACAACGTTACGAGCTCCAAAACGATGGCCCGTTGTTACGTGGTTTGTAACGGTTGGGTGGGGGCGTGAGCGGGAGGGGCGTTTAGCGCCGGCGGAGTGCGGGCACCGCCAGCACCGCCAGGACCAGCGCCGGTAACACCGTAATTTCACCCCGCCCCCGACCAGCCCGCTGACCCTGCTGCAGACTTACCCGCTGCCGACCCTGACCACCCGGCTGAGCCTGCTGACCGCCCTGCCGCTGGTCTCGTTGCTGGCCATGCCGCCCAGCCCACCGACCCGCCTGTTGACCCCGCTGGCCGCCCGGTCGACCCTGCTGCCCCACCTGCTGCTGGGCCTGCTGCCCTTGTTGCCGCTGCCGACCCTGTTGCCGGCCTTGCCGTTGACCACCCTGCTGACCGCCCTGCTGTCCGGTCTTCTGCTGACTACCATGCTGCTGACCACCTCGCTGCTGCCCGGTCTGCTGACCCTGTCGCTGCCCGCCCTGCTGCCGTCCACCTTGTTGACCTTGCTGTCCGCCTTGCTGCTGACCTTGCTGCTGGCCCTGTTGCTGACCCTGCTGACCTTGTTGGCCACCCTGTTGACCGCCACCTTGCTGCTGTTGACCCTGCTGAGCCTGCTGTGTCGCCACCGAGACCTCCACCAGCTGGAGGATCACGTCACCAGCACAATGCCCCCGCGCACCGTGCCCGGTGTCACCCCGATAGAATGCGATGGCCACCAGGGACCTAAGGCCCGGCCCCTCCCCCACGGTCGCGGCCACCGGGCACCAGTAGTAAGGGACCGGATCACTCCCGTAGCCGGTCACGGGGTGTTCGCCGAGAACGCTCACGCCGTTCCCGCTCACCTTAAGCAGCACCGAGTGGATCCTCTCCTTGCCGTACCCACCGCTGTTGTCCGAGAACACCACCAGGTAGTACCGATCGCCTCCAGAACCGAAGAGTCGAACAACGCAGGGATTGGTCTGCGTGTACATCAGGTTGCAGACGCACCGGTCATACTTGAACACCCACCTCCCTTTCTCACGCACGATCAGGGCCGCGTAGATGTCCGGAACCCGGGTGGTCATGCCGCCCCACAGCGGGCCGGCCCGGTACACGATCACGTTGTCCACGACCCAGGCCGCCTCGTTCGTGGGCGGCTTCTGCACGGGACTACTTCCGGAGGTCGTATCCACGGCACCGAGCGACGTCAGCCCGCCCTGCACCTCCACCGGGCTCGGCTGAGCGCTACCCAGCGTCGAGAGGTCGCTCGGGAGCTCGATCACGAACGCGCGCACCCGACACCCCCACCATTCGTTAAAGAAGCCCCAGTCGCTAATGTACGGCCTCGCGTTCGAGTAGTCCGTGAGCGCCACGATCAGGTACCTCTTGCCGCCGTCCTCGTACACCGAGGCCACCGGCCGCGCGTGCCCGAAGTAATGCACGCCGCCCTGCACGTGATCCTTGCACACGCCCCGCGCGATCACCACCGGATTGCCAAGCACTACGCTCAAGTTGCCGTTAATGTCCACCTTAAGGAACTGGAGCGCGACATCACCCTTCCCGGTTTTCGGATCCCAGGCCTCGTACACGACGGCCACGTAGCCGTTACCGTTGCTGTCCTCGCCCAGGTACACCAGGTGCGGGTACGCGGCGTTACCCGCCACCTTTAGCTTGCCGCTCACGGCGATCCGCTTGTTCTGCGCGTCCACGGCCACCTTGTACACGTACAGATCGCCATAGTCGTGCCAGTTGTAGAGGTAGTCGTTGACGTTCACCTCAGGGACCGCCAGCAGAAACTCGCCCCGACCGTAGCTCACCAGCGACGGACCGAACAGAACGGACCGTTCGTTAGGGTCGTGGATCAGGTGCTTGCCCAGGAGGGACCCCGTGTTCACGTCTACGGCCGCGAGCGCGACGCCGTACACCCCCTGAATCTGCCCCTGAGCCTGCCTCAGCCAGTACTCCCAGGCCACGAGCACCACGCTCCCGCTCACGGCCACCGCCGGGCCCTTGATCTGGTAGTAGTACCCGTCCCGAGAGGCCACCTCCGGGTCCACCGCGCTGGACTGGTACTCCTTGTCCAGCGTCAGCTCGTGCCGGAGTTTCCACCCGACCTGAACCGGCGCCTGCCCGGCGTGGGCGGCCTGAGCGGCGCCCAACACCACCGCCAGCGCCACGACGAGGGCGACCGGGGCGATCCTCCCCATTCGACCGTACCCCCGATCAAGTATTATAAGGTTAAGTAGAACTTAAGATTGGTGAGGCCGGGGGTCCGGCCTCGCGCTTCCAAGTTGCTCGGCGTCGATAACTGAGAAACATTAGGGATGGCCCCAACGGTCTGCTCGGTTTCCGATAATTATTTGTATCGGAAAAACTCCAACGTGATGTGGCATTGGTAAATCCGATCTCAGCGACGCCCGGTCCCGCGGGGGCTCGGTATGAGGCTCGCGACGCTCCTCCTGACGGGCCTGCTCGCGCTGGCGGCCCCCGCGATCGCGGTCGACTGGACGGGAACCCAGGAGTACCAGCAGCTGGAACTCCAGTGCCAGCAGGCGGTTCGGGCGGCCACCGTCTGGTTCTACATCTACGGAAACGGAGGATGGTACCGACCCGCGGACCACCTCTGGGTAGAGGCCTTTGACTACGAGCTGAAGTCCCTGTGCCTCGCGTGCCCCCTCCTCGCCCGCGCGGACCGCCTGGGCCTCCTCGCCAACCAGGTCCCCAAGGCCAAGGTCAAGCGGGAGTGGCCGATACCGCACTACGAATACGTGAGCGTCCCCGCCAAGATCCCGAGCCAGGAGTGGCCGTACTCCTACGTGAACTCCATCCGGTGGTTGCTGAGCAACCGGAACCCGGACGGTGGGTGGGGCCCCGGCGAGTACAGGCACGGGATCCGGATCGTGAAGAGCGACCCGGCCAGCACCGCAGGCGGGATCATCCTACTAACGCGCCTCGTCGCGAATCCGCCGG
>JAMOPO010000012.1 GCA_027064425.1 Methanobacteriota archaeon
GGCCGTACGACAACGAACGGTACACCGATCGTGAAACATTACGTCGCGGGGCCTTGGAACCTCCTCACCCTTAAAGATCGCATCGCATATCCCGAAGGATAACCATACGCTTAAAGCGCACGATCCTATCAGTACGGCAAGTACACTCAAGGCCCCAATTGAATTATATCCACAGATCGAACCGAGTACTACATAGGCCAAGAGAGAAACGTAACCCAAGCTCGCCAGTAACGGCTTAGATAATCCAGAGGTGCGCATCGTCGGAGGCGGCCCCCGTTCCTCCCCGTATCGAGCAACTTTTGCGGCCCCCCTCAGCCCTCGTACCGCGAGCGGCAGCGACAGCGAGGGCTAGCGGCGCCACCGGGGAGCGTGATCTCCCGGGACGGTCCAAGCCTCCAACCCGGCTCATGAAGGCGGGCGGCCGCCCCTTACCCGGCACGGGCGCCGTCGATTAGCGGTTTCTTCCAGTCCGGCGTACGTAAGGCGAGGAAGTCGAACCTCGATCCCCATGACCCTGACTCCTGACGATCCCCGTCCCGACCGACCACCACAGCTTCTGGCGGTACGGAGCCTTCTTAACGCTGAGGAGGGGCGTGAGCCTCGGTCCCAAGCCGGGGACGGTCGGGAGACGGTTTAGGTTGGGAGGCGTGCCGGAGTCAGGGTCGGTCCCGCCTTTACTAGTCCGGTGGAGTGCATCGTGGCCGCATCAGGACGGGGGCGCTGGCGACCCAGACCGCGCTCACAGCTGCGTGGCGCGTGCCCAGCCAACTAGGATCAGTGGGAACCGGAGGCTGAGTACACGAGCCCGCACCTGAGCACGGCGCCCTCTACGCCGCCGAGCGCTTCCTACGCCGCGTCGGGGTCCACGAGCACGATCCCGCTGCTGGAGCCCGCCGGCCCGGCGTCACGCCCGCCTCAACCGCCGGGTGGCTTGAACACCCTGTTTTGGTCTCCAGGCGGTCCTTGGGAGTGACGCAGCGACGTCGGACCGCGCGGTGGGCCACCCGTGCGCCATCACCGGCGGTAGTGAACTGAACGCCAGGAGTCGTCAAATCGGTCGCGCTTTACCGCCAATCCGTTACCCCGGGAACAGCCTCAGGGTATACAGGACCGTGAGCGCGGCCGAGAGTAACACCGATGACCAGGCCACGATGGCCGCCACCCTGCTGAGCGGCAGGTCCGTTTTAGGCATGAAGGGTAATCTGATCCTGGAGGACTTCCCGAGCGCCGTCACGAGGATCACGGCGACCGCCAGCGAGGCGACCACCATGGATCCGTAAACGCCGTACGCTCGGACCGTCTCGACGGCAGCCCGGTAACCTTCGCCCTCGATCAAAGCGGAGAGCGCGCTGAGCTCTCCAAGCGACGCCAGGAGAGGCGGGACGAAGGAGAAGCACAGCGGGGAGGCCAGCCTGCACAGGTGCTCCTTTACGACCCTTTCGGGAGCCCGCCTGTTCCTGACCGCCATGAGCGTGACGCTGGCGATCCAGACGCCGAAGCTCAACGACATCATCGTTTGGGCAACGTCGTGGTACTCCAACAACTTCACTCGGAGACCCGCTATTTTTGATCGCTCCGCCGGATCGCGGTACTTACTGACCACGTACTGGTCCCACAGCCGCGGATGTTCGATCTCGGAGCTCACGGGCTCCGCGCAGCAGAGCGCGGCGGAGGTGGCCAACAACACGAACGCGAGAACGGTTGCGCGGCGCAACTGTCGCTATCCCCCCATAGTGTGCAGCAGGCTGAGCTCATGGATGTACCCGGCAATTAAAAACGCTATGAAAAATAACCACGCGAGCAGAATGCTGGCCTTGGCTCTTCGACACGGTAACTCAAGTTTAGACATCAAGATCAGCGGTATGACCGTGCCCAGGGCTAGCAGTGGAGGCTCAATATATGTGACCCATAGGTGTAGAATGTGGTAAGCTTCCCTTAAATCTCCGAGCATAAGGTAGTAGGTAGAGTAGTTCAGGAAGTAGTTGCCAGTCATTACTACACAGCCCGCGTAAACGGTTGCTCCCAGTATCGCTCGTAAGCGGTTCCACTCCCACTTTGGTGTATCATCCCACCACGTCATAGACCAATACCGGCGAGGTGTCATGAAGATAGCCACTATCGGGGATATCAGGACAGCCGCGACAAGCCCCCACCCTACTCTTTCAGGAACAGGATAAAACGGGTGACGGAGTAGCCACCCAAACCTGGAGATCCTCTCCCGGTCCTTGGGGTTTCTGTATTTGCTCACGACGACCTTCTCCCAAACTTTAGGGTACCAGGCCGCCGTGACGGGACCCCTCTTCTCGTACCATCCACCCCACCACCAATCCGGGTTCTCCAGCTTCTCGTGAGGGAGGGAGCTAACGTCCAAGACCAACAGCGACAACGCTAGCACGGTCAACGGCGAGACCGAACACCCCCACCGACAGCCGCTTTGTTAAAATCCTTATTCTTAAGCCGAGTATGGACAGCAGCAAGTTAGCTATCCCGCACATCGAAGGCGGATTTCTGTAAAGCCTGTAGTCAATGACGATTCTGCCGACCGTGACGTGGAGACGGGGCGAGGTGCGGGCGAGACCGAGGGTGATACCGTGTGGGTGCTCGTATAACCTCGTGAACCGCCACCGATCGGGCTCGAGCTTAAGAGAACCCCCGAACTCCGAGACGACCTCCGCGACCTTCGGGTCCCCACAAGCACGGGCGATCCAACGCCACTTACGATGTCAGTTATTGACGTCTCGCTGTGACATGCCTCCGTGAATGCGCTCTCCGTCCTGGGGTGACCCGGCGACGGGCGGGGCGCCCGGGCGTGGTCTGAGGGCGATGTAATGAGGGCGGTTCGGAAATCCAGCGTGCACCCATCCCGGCCCCGGAGTCTATCGGACTCTGCGGGCGCGCAGCGTCTGCCGTAAGGCGTCGGTGCGGCAGGGCGAGGGGTCACCGGCGAGGCTGAGGAAAGACCGGGGAGGGCCATCGCGCACGTGCCGCCGAGCCGGTGGGTGGTGATCGGCGGAAGCGTGGAGCCCTCACCTCGATCCTGAGCCGGCAGCGATGGTTAGGACAATACGGACCCAGCCGAGCGCATCACCGCGGGCGAGTCCGAGGCCCCGGTCCCACCGTGCTCGGGCGACATCTCGACCTCAAGGGCTAGTCCCAGCGTGACGTACGCCGAGGCCGCCGGGAGCGAGTCCATCAAGGCTGATCCCACCACCGATCGGTGTCCTGGGGTCCCCAGCACGACTCTCCTCGCCTCCGGATCGCCGCAAGTTAACCGGAAGAGGATGGGCGCGGTCCGGGCCTCACATCGCCGCGTGATCGTC
>JAMOPO010000013.1 GCA_027064425.1 Methanobacteriota archaeon
GTGCTCGCGGCCCCTGGTCCGCCGGTACGCGCGGCGGCTCGTGGAGCGGCTGGAGGAGCTGCGGCGGGAGGTGGTGCGGGAGGGGTGAGGCCCGCGCTCCGGGATGGTAAGGGGTTTAGGAGCGGGTTTCCCCGGGTTGGCGGGGACCCGGATGGGTCGGCGGGTCGTGGAGTGGCCGGTGTACCCGCGGGGTAACCCGGGCGGGCTGGGGCTCGTCCTGGCCCTGGTGCCCTACTCGTCGTTTGTACTAGCCGGCTTGACGCTGCTCCTGCTGGGGCTCGGCGAGCTGGCGGGGAAGGTGGATTGGGAGGCGGTCCTCGGGGGCGCGCTCTGGTTCGTGGTCAACACCGCGGCGCTGCCCCTGGGCTACCGGGCGGTGTCGTCGCTGATCGAGGGGGTCGTCGTGCGGCCGGACGGGCTGGAGGTGCGGTTGATCAGGCGAAGGTTCATCCGGGTGGAGGAGATCTCGGAGGTGGAGGCGCTGGATGGTGAGGTGGTCGTGCGGACGAGGGACGGTCGGGAGCTGCGGCTGGGGGTCTTCGATCGGGAGGGGTTCGTCGAGACGCTCCGCGAGGTGTGGGGGCTCGAGTCGTGAGCGTGCGCTGCTACCGGATCTTCGGGGGACCGACCGGTCCGGGGTGGATTCGGAGGGTAAGGATCGCGGCGTCCGTCGGCGTCACCCTGTTCGCGCTCGCCGCGGCGGTGGAGGTGGGGTGGCTGGCCAACTGGTACCTGGGGGCGGCGGTGTTCCTGCTGATCTTCGGGGTGCTGCCGGCCTTGGTGCACCTGCTGTGCAGTCACGTGCGGGTGGAGCCGGAGCGGGTGGTGATCGTGCGGGACTTCGGGTTCTTCCGGCGGGAGCTGGAGATCCCTCGGGACCTCATCGAGGGGGCGGAGGTGGCTTCGGGGAGGGTTCGGACGCGGGAGGGGGAGAGGAAGGTGAGGTGGATCCGGGTGTACCTGCGAGGGCGGGGGTGCCTGCCGGTGGTGGTGCGGGACGCGGAGGGGTTGGCGCGGGAGCTCGGTGGGCCGCCGTGATTACACGCCGAGCCGCTCGCGGACCTCGTCGGGCTCGAGGCCCTTGACGAGGACCTGCTTCTCCCGGGAGCGCTCGCCGGAGACGAGCTCGACGTCCGCGTCGAGCCGCTCGCGGAGGTAGCGGAGGAGCTCGCGGTTGGCCCGCCCCTTGACGGGGGGCTCGGAGACGTCGATCTCGAGGGCGCCGCGCCACTCGTCCACGTCCTTGACCCGCGTCTCCTCGGCGTCCGGGTTCACGCGGACCCGGATCAGGGTGCCCTCGGGGTGCCTTTGGAAGGGCTCCCGGGCCATCGCCGGCCCCGCCGGTGCCCCCGGGCCTCGCGGTCCTTAACGCCCGCGGGCGTCTCTTAAGTTCCGGTACGGTAACGCGGGTCGGGGGTGGTGGGGATGGACCGGCGGCGCCGGTGGCAGGACCTGCTGCGGCTGGGCGCGGAGAAGGCGGCCCGGGAGGAGCTCCGGGACCTGGTGCGGGAGGGCCTCTCGCGGTCGCTGGAGGAGTACTCGGAGGACCTCACGCGGACGCTCGCGGACGCGGAGCTGGGCCGGAGGATCCGGTGGCCGGGCTGGATCGGGTGCTGGTGCTCGACGCTGCTCCTGGGGCTGGCGGTGGTGGACGCGTGGCTGGTGAGCCGGGCGTGGTCGGCGGGCGGGCTGTCGGGGCTGAAGCTGGCGGCGGGCGCGCTGGTCTCGCCGCTGCTGGTCCTGCTGATCCTGTACGTGACGCTGGACCTGGCGCTCGGCTCGGGCCGGGTGGACCAGTCGGAGGTCTGGGACGACCTGCGGACGACGGCGAGGATCGTGGGGCTGGCCGGGGTCCTCGTGACGGTGCTGGGAGCGGCGAGGTGGGGGTGGTGCGCGCTCGCCGGGTACCTGCCGGCGGCGGGCGCCACCCTGCTCCTGATGTGGCTGTTCGTGGACCGGCGGAGCGTGCTGCACGCGGTCCCGTTCCTGATACTACCGCTGCTGCTGGGCGGGCTGGCGGCGTTCGCGCTCAGGTGAGGCACCGTCCCTCCGCGGCCGGGAATAGTAACGAAACTCGTAACGATTGAGGCCGGGGCGGCGGGCGGCCCGGCGGCTCGCGCCGCACCCTATCCGCTCCCGACCGGCGAGCTCATCGTATAAGTTGATTGCTGGGCTGACTGGGCCGTGTTGAACTAGAAACGGGCCTTTACGGGACGAAGCCGGCCGCCGCCCGGGTTTCCGACTAGAAAGGAAACGGATCAGTACTCGAGTTTGCGATCGTTAGGGAGAGCGTTACGATCCGCGGCCCGGGCCCCTCGCGCCCTCAAGGTGTTGTAACCGGCCGAGATCGGCGGGCGCGCCAGGACCGGGTGGTTCGCGATCGGGCGGTCATCACGGCGCGGGGCCCGAGCCCGGATTCAGGCACTTTAGGCTGCGCGGCGGGTCATCACCGGGGCGCTCGGCCGGGATGGAGTGGAAAAAGGTAGCCGTTAAGATCGATCGGGCGGCTCGGGAAATCTTAGGAGACGTGCAGACGGTCGTTTACGGGAGCGTGGTTCGAGGCGATGCCGCGGGCGAGTCCGAGCTGGACGTGGTCGTCGTCAGCGACCGGGTGCCGAGCCGCGGGGTGGAGCGTTCCGAGCTCGCCGAGAAGATCCTGGAGAGGGCCGGCCTCTCGTGGGAGGAGCCCGTGGACCTTTCCCTGGCAACTCCGGAGGAGTTCGAGTCCCTGCATAGGCCGTGGATGGACGTGTACGCGGTTGTCAAGGATGGCGACGTCGAGGTCAGGGGAGAGCCGAGGTCCCCCGGAGTCTCGGCGAGTCGGGCGCTCCGAGTCCTGGAGGAGGCCAAGGAGGTTCTGAGGTCGGCCGACGAGCTGGAGGAGGCGCGGCTCAAGCTGCACCTGTCCATCGAGTCCGTCCGTCAGGCGCTGGCGTACCTGCACCTGGTCCGCGTTGGAGGGGGTGGGCCGCATCCGGACCTGGTGAAGGCGCTGAGGGAAATAAGGGAGGTCAGGGACCTACCGAGGGAGTTGGAGGAGCGCGTCCTCCGCGTCGCCCGCCGCGAGGAGGCCGTTCGGGGGTGAGGTGGAGGTCAGTCCAGAGCTCGCCGAGGATAACGTCCGGGACGCGAGGAGGGTGCTGGAGATCGTCGAGGAGCTGGACTAGCGGCCTTTCAGGGCTCGCTCTACGATCCTAACTACCTCACGGGCCCACTCCACGTGGTCTCGCACGTCGTCCACCTCCTCCCGCGCAATCAACGGTCGCGTGTACCGGCC
>JAMOPO010000014.1 GCA_027064425.1 Methanobacteriota archaeon
TGTGTCCGGACCCAGTTAAAACCAGCCCGGAATCGCCCGATGCTACCAGTGATCGTATGGGCTCTCCCAGCCGCACACCGGCGCAAACGAGGGCATCGACCGGCGCCTGCACGAACGCCGCCGTAAGGAGGAGCGTGAGGAGGACAGGGCCCGCCGGACTCGAGGACTTCATTCCAGGCGGGCCCCCACTGACTCCCCTCCTCACAACATTATTAAAGATTTTTTCGGGAAATGTGGGATCTCAGGTGCAGGGCCGAACTAGCGTGGACTGTAGCTACGAGCCCGCCGCGCAGCGGTCCCTGGTATCCTAACGCTCCGTGGGTAACCTAGCTACGGACAGGGCGACCCGGGCGGGCTTTAGGTGATAGTGGAGTGATAATGGAGTGAACGCGGCGTGCGAGTCCAGCGCGCCCTGCCTCGTTTGCCGTAATGAGTGTTTCACACCGCGGAAGGAAGCAGGGGCAGGTCCGGATGCTTGGACGCTCTTGCGACGTCGAGCTGTCAGCATGACGCGTATCGGACCACCGGAAGGGCTTTGCCAGACCCACTGGCGCCTATGGTGCTTAGGGATCCCAGCGCGACCCTCTTCACCCGCAAATCAACCGAAGGAAGGGAGTCGCCACGGCACCCCGCACCATCCCGACCGCAGCCGCGGGACCCACGCCTTCACCGTTGAGAAGTCATCTCGGCGTTATGGGTGCTGAGGGTCTGTCGCTCTGCTGAGGTCACAGGGTAACGGGTGAGGAGAGGTGTGGAGGACCGCCCCCAGGCCTCCGGGCGCCCGGATATGGAGGTCGCGCGACCGCCGTGAGCTGAGCTGGGCAGCGTCTCTGCTATAACCAATACGCACATCTTAAGCGGCGCCTCCGGTCACGTCGAACGCCTCCCACAGGGAATCACGTCGCCCCACTGGGACCACGGTAAGCTCACGTTTGTTCGTGGTGTCTAGCCTCTAGCCCATGATATGATCTGGGACAAGTCCCCTACCCGGTCTCCGGGAGCCGGCACCACCATCTCGTTCTCCACCGGCCGCCGGTTGCGCCAGGCTATGGGCAGCGCGGGAAGGAACTGTCGAGCGACAGGGCGGGGATAGCAAACAACAACTGTACTAGAGAGGATCGCGCGTTAGGGTCACGAGCGGGATGAGCGCTGGTATCACCTACACCACAGTCCCACCGCTTACGGCCGTCAGCTCGACCCCCTGAACCCCCCAAGTACGTCACGGTGAGCGCATTATCCGGTGCTCGTAAGGGGCGGAGGCCGCGGGTCCGGTGGTGGAGAACCGGACTCCTCGCGCCCGATCGGGAACTCGGCCAGGGTCCGGAACCCCCAGTCCTTCACCCGTCCGCCCGAGATGAACTCACCTTCGCAGTCCAAGCCAGTCCAAGCCTTCAACTCAGCTCATGGAAGCGGGCGGCCGCTCCTTACCCGGCACAGGCAGCTTCTGGCGGTGCAGAACCTCCTTAACGCTGAGGAGGAGCGTGAACCTCGGTCCCAAGATGGGGACGGTCGGGGAGACAGTTTAAGTTGGGAGGCATGCCGGAGTCGAGGTCGGCCCCGCCCTCACTAGTCTGGTGGAGTGCATCAGTACTGGGGCGCTGCGACCCAGACCGCGCTCACAGCTGCGTGGCGTGGTGTCCAACCAACTAGGGTCAGTGAGAACCGGAGGCCGAGGTACACGAGCCCGCACCCGCGCAAGGCGCCCTCTACGCCGCCGAGCGCTTCCTGCACCGCGTCGGGGTCCACGAGCACGATCCCGCTACTGACGCCCGCTGGCCCGGCGTCACGCCCGCCTCAACTGCCGGGTGGCTTGAACACCCTGTTCTGGTCTCCAGGCGGTCCGTAGGAGCGACATAGCGACGTCGGACCGTGCGGTGGGTCACCCGTGCGCCACTACCGGCGATAGTGAACTGAACGCCAGGAGTCGTCGAACCGGTCGCGCTTGACCGCCAATCCGTTATCTCGGGAACAGCCTCAGGGCATACAGGGCCGTGAGCGCAGCCGAGAGTAACACCGATGACCAGGCCACGATGGCCGCCGCCCTGCTGAGCGGCAGGTCCGTTTTAGGCATGAAGGGTAAGCCGATCCTGGGGGACTTCCCGAGCGCCGTCACGAGGATCACGGCGACCACCAGCGGGACGACCACCATGGATCCGTGAACGCCGTACGCTCGGACCGTCTCGACGGCAGCCCGGTAACCTTAGCCCTCGATCAAAGCGGAGAGCGCGCTGAGCTCTCCAAGCGACGAGGGAGGACGAAGGAAAAGGTCAGCTGCGAGACCGAACACCCCCAGCAGCTGCTTTTCAGATTCTCTTCTCAAACTAAAATATGGACAGCAGCAAGTTAGCTATCTCGCACATCGAAGGCGGATTTCTGTAAAGCCTGTAGTCAATGACGATTCTGCCGACCGTGACGTGGGGACGGGGCGAGGAGTGCGGGCGAGACCGAGGGTAACACCGTGTAGGTGCTCGTATAACCTCGTGAACCGCCACCGATCGTGCCCGCGCCTCAAAGAACCCCGAACTCCGAGACGACCTCCGCGACCTTCGGGTCCCAACAAGCACGGGCGATCCAACGCCGCTTACGGTGCCAGTTATTGACGTCTTGCTGTGACATGTCTCCGTGAGTACGCTCTCCGTCCTGGGGTGACCCGGCGACGGGCGGGGGTGCCCGGGCGTGGTCTGAGGGCGATGAAATGAGGGCGGTTCGGGAATCCAGCGTGCATCCACCCCGGCCCCGGAGTTTATCGGACTCTGCGGGCGCGCAGCGTCTGCCGTAAGGCGTCGGTGCGGCAGGGCGTGGAGTTACCGGCGAGGCTGAGGAAAGACCGGGGAGGACCATCGCGCACGTGCCGCCGAGCCGGTGGGTGTGATCGGCGGAGGCGTGGAACCCGCACCTCGACCCTGAGCCGGCAGCGATGGTTGGGACAATACGGACCCAGCCGAGCGTATCACCGCGGGCGAGTCCGAGGCCCCCGGTCCCACCGTGCCCGGGCGACATCGCGGCCTCAAGGGCTAGTCCCAGCGTGACGTACGCCGCCGCCGGAAAGCGAGTTCACCAAGACTGAGCCCACCCACCGCTC
>JAMOPO010000015.1 GCA_027064425.1 Methanobacteriota archaeon
CAGGCGGGGAGCAGCTCCGGCCGCGTCGTCGCGATCGTGACGGACCCGTCCCCGTCCGCGAGCGGGAACTCAATGTAGTTGAGGTAGGTCTCGCGGGTGACGTACTCCACCTCGGCGAAGGCGATGGCCGTCTCGCACCGCGGGCACCAGTTGACCGGGTGCTCCTCCCGGTACGCGTAGCCCTTCTCCAGCAGCTCGAGGAAGCCGTACTGGCTCCGGCGGATGTAGTCCGGGTCCATCGTCACGTAGGAGCCGAGCTCGCGCAGCTCCTCGTTCTCGAAGTCGATGCAGTCCGTCCACCAGTCGATCGAGCAGCCGAGCTGGATCAGCTGCTCCCTCATCCTCTTGATGTTCTTGAGCGTGAGCTCCTCGCACAGCTTCCGGAACTCGTCCCGCGGCACGTCCCGCTTCGTGATCCCGTGCATCTCCTCCACCTTAACCTCGGTCGGGAGCCCGTGGCAGTCCCAGCCCTGCGGGAAGAAGACGTCGTACCCGCGCATCCGCTTGTACCGGGCCACCACGTCCATGTAGGTCCAGTTGAGCACGTGGCCCATGTGCAGCTCGCCCGTGGGGTACGGAGGCGGCGTGTCGATCACGTACGGCGGCCGCTCCTTGCCGCCCCGGAACTTGTACTCCTTGTTCTTCAGCCACCGCTCCCGCCACTTCGGCTCGATCTTGGACGGGTCGTAATCCTCCAACCCTCGCACCCCCACCGCCGCCGGCACCCTCAGCTTAAATATCCCGAGCCCGTACCGCACCCGCTCCGAGCGCGGGGGGAAGGGCTTGAACGGCCGGGTCCTCCACTACCCCTCCTCCCGCGTATTCATGGTTTTGATGGCTCTCTGGCTGCTGATCTCGTTCCTCCTGACCTCTCTGTACCTATTCAGCATCCCCGGGTTCTTCAGGGCCCTGGGCCTCGACCCCAGGACGGCCCTGTTCCTGTCCCTCCTCTCGATCCTGGGCAGCACCGTGAACGTGCCGGTCCACCGCGTTCGCCGGACGGTGGTCGTCCGGCACGAGGTCAGCACGTTCTGGGGCATCACCTACCCCGTGCCGCTGAAGTCAACCGAGGAGATCACCATCTCCGTCAACCTCGGTGGATGCGTGGTTCCGCTGGCCGTGTCCTGCTACCTCCTCGCCACTCGCCCTCACCTCTGGCTCGAGTACGCCATCGACACCGCCGCGACGACCGTCGTCTCCTACGCCACCGCCCGCGTGGTTCCGGGGGTGGGGATCGCCGTCCCCTTCTTCCTTCCCGCCGCGGTGGCCGGCGCCACCGCCCTGATGATCGCCGACGGGCAGGCCGCCAGCGTCGCCTACGTGGCCGGCACGCTCGGGACGCTGATCGGGGCCGACCTGCTCCACCTTCGTCGGGCCGTCCGGTGGGGCAACGCGGCCGTGCTGAGCATTGGAGGGGCCGGGACCTTCGACGCCATCTTCGTCACCGGGCTCACCGCCGTATGGATCGCCTACGCGCTCTCGCCCGGGGGATGACCCCGTGCGCGTCCGGCGGCACGTGCTGGAGCTTGAGCCCTACACGCCGGGCAAGTCGAAGGAGGAGCTGGCGCGAGAGTACGGCGTCGAGCCGGAGGAGATAGTCAAGCTGGGATCGAACGAGAACCCGCTGGGCCCCTCACCCAAGGCCGTCGAGGCGGCCAAGCGGGAGCTGGAGAGGCTGCACGAGTACCCGGAGGCGGTCGCTCCACCCGAGCTCTTAGACGCCATCCGCGAGTACCTGGCCGACCCGCCCTACCCGGCCGGAGAGCCCGTCGACGTCAGCGAGGACCACCTGATCGTGGGCGGGGACGGGGCGGACGAGATCATCGACCTGCTGGTGCGGGTGACGGTGGACCCGGGTGACGCCGTCCTGACGCTCGCCCCGACGTTCTCGCAGTACGGGATCTCCACCCGGGCGGCGGGTGGCGAGGTCCGGCACGCGCCGCTCGACCCGGAGCGCGACTTCCGGCCCGACGAGGACGCGCTGTTCGAGGCGCTGGACGGCGTGCGGGTAGCCTTCCTGTGCACGCCCAACAACCCGACCGGGAACGCCCTGCCGGAACGGCTCGTGCGCGACGTGATAGAGGAGTGCCCCGGGGTCGTGCTCATCGACCACGCGTACGTGGAGTTCGCCGACCACGACTACACGCCGCTGGCCCTAGAGTACGACAATGTGCTCGTGCTGCGCACGTGCTCGAAGGCGCTGGGGCTCGCCGGGGCCCGGGTCGGGTACGCCGTGGCCGACCCCGAGATCATCGAGCACCTCCACCGAGTCAAGCCGGTGTTCAGCCTCACCCGGCCCAGCGCCGCGGCCGCGAAGGCCGCCCTTCGGGACCGGGAGTACGTGCGGAAGACCGTGAAGCTGGTGCGCGAGGAGCGGGACCGGCTCCTGAGGCGCATCAACGGGCTCCCCGGGCTCCGAGCGTACCCGTCCGAGGCGAACTTCCTCTTCGTGGATGTGGGGCCGGCGGGAACGGACGCGCCCACACTCACCGAGGAGCTGCTTAAGCGGGGAGTGATCATCCGGGACTGCAGCTCCTTCGAGGGGGTCGACGAGCCGAGGTACGTCCGGGTCTCGGTAGGGCTCCCCGAGGAGAACGACCGGTTCCTCGAGACGGCGAGGGAGGTGCTGGAGTCACTCGAGTCGAGCTAGGAACTCGTCCAGCGGCAGGAAGGACCTGCGCGGCCGGGGCACGCCGGGCTCCGGGGCGTACCTCAGCCACCTCGGATCGACGTCCTCCCCCAGCTCCTCGAGCGCCCGCTCCAGACTGTCGATCCAGCACGCCGGGAACCGCACGCGGAACCCCAGCTCCTCGAACCCCTCCGCCCAGTCAAGCAGCGCTCCAACCAGGTTGTACCGGTCCGGGTTGAGCCCCAGCCGCTCCAGCCGCTTCACCGCGTCACCGAACGGGATCAGGGGCTGGACGAACACCTCCTCAGGGTCGCACTCCGCGCTCGCGAGCTCCTCCGGCAGGTCGTCATTAATGCCCGGGAGGAAGAGGGAGCGGATAACCAGCCCTCCTTCAACTCGTTCTAAGAAGGACCGGGCACGCTCGGCGTCGCCGCCGTGGAGTCGCTCGTAGGTCCCGGGATCGAGCGTATCCACGCTGACCATGACCAGGTCGCACAGCTCCGAGAGCCTGGCGGCGAGGTCGGGTCGGTAACCGCGCGTCTGAAGGTCGATGCGGTCGAAGGTTCCCGCCTCTGCGATCAGCTCCAGAATCTCCACCAGGCGCCTGCCCACGGCGGTGGGCTCACCGTACTGGGACACGGTCAGGCAGCCCTCCATCTCACCGTAAAGACCCGGGCGGATCCTGACCCCCTCCCTCAGGGCGTGGCGGCAGTAACAGTGCGGGCAGCGGTGCGGGCACTCCGTCGTGAGCTCCAGGGTCGGGTGGTGCTCGCCCTCCGTGGTGGCCCCGGGACAACCCTCGCAGTGCTGAGAAGCCTTTAACCTGAGCATCCTCGGACCCCACCGGGGTGCGAGTTGGAGGTCGTCGGCGTCGGTCCCAACCCAAGGTACTTTCTAACCTTGGAGGCGCTGAGGAGGATCGAGCGGGCGGACCTGCTCGTGGGGAGCGAGTCGCTGTTCCGAGAGCTGGACGGGCTGAAGGTGGAGGTTGAGCTGGACCTGTCCGACAAGGATCTGGTCACGTGGAACGGGTCCGTCCGAAGCGTGCTGGAAGACGTGGCCCCGCGGAATCCGGTCGTCCTGGCGCGCGGCGACCCGATGTACATGGGCGTTGGGAAACTGGCGTCCGCGCTGTTCGAGGACGTGGAGGTGGTACCGGGAGTCTCCTCGCTGCAGGCCCTGCTGGCCAAGTTCGGGCTGGGGTTCCACGAGGTGGAGAGCCACGTGAACCTGCACAGCCGCCGAGAGATCAAGAAGGTGGTCGAGGAGGTCCGCGCGGGGCGCACCACCGCCGTCCTCTTCGGCAAGGTCCGCCCGGCGGAGCTCGTCGACGAGCTGGAGCGCTCGGGCGTGGAGGTGGAGGTTCTGGCGGGTGAGCGGCTCTGGTACGAGGACGAGCGGCTGGTCCGCGACCTGGAAGACCTCCGGGATCTTTCCCACTTCACCGTAGCGGTGCTAAAGCGAAAAGACTAGTTCACCGTGGTGTCCGACGAAATTAACCTCCCGTGCAGCACGGCTCACGACGCGGCCGCTCGGGGGCCCCGCATCGTTGCCCGAGGTCGTGCTAACGATGGATCGAACGCTGGCGAGCAACTACCACGGCGGCATGTTCATGGGGTTCAGCGCCTGCGTGCCCAAAGGGATCATCCCGGACTGGCTGTACTTCACGGTCTTCTGCCCCAGCGTGGACTACGACAAGGAGACGGGGGAGGTCGAGGAGGCCCCGCTCGGTGTGCGGAGGATCGAGGCGCAGCTGCGCAGGGAAGGGTACGACGTGATCGTGGCGCACCCGGACGCGGTTGAGCGGGCGGTGGACGAGGACACCATCGCCGTGGGCGTCTCGGAGATCGACCCGCAGGGAATGGGGCCGGCCACGACCACCTTCACGTCCTTCTCCGGGAAGCCCGCGTACATGAAGATTTGCTTTGAGGAGCTGATGCGGCGCATCCGGCGGCTCAAGCGGGAGTACGACTTCGGCGTGTTCATGGGCGGCCCGGGCGTTTGGCAGGTGGAGGATCGGTTTCCAGAGTTCGGCGTCGACTTCCTGATCAAGGGCGAGGGAGAGTACGTCGTGGGCGACGTCGTGCGGCGGATTGAAGATGGCGACCGCGGCCCAGAGGTAGTGAAGGGGCGCCCCGTTGACCCTGAGGACATCCCGACCCTGGTCAACCCGACGATCAACGGGATCGTGGAGGTCGCGCGCGGCTGCGGGCGAGGGTGTAAGTTCTGCAGTCCCGATATGCGAGAGCTCCGGAGCTTCCCGCTGAGTAAAATCCTGAAGGACGTGGAGACGATCGTCCGGAGCGGGAAGAGCAAGGTGTTGCTGCACGCGGAGGACGTGCTGCGGTACAAGGCGGATGGCGTACGCCCCAACGTGGACGCCGTGATCGAGCTGTTCTCGACCGTCGCCGAGCATCCCGGGGTCGAGGACGTCAGCGTGAGCCACGTAGCCCTCTCCACGGTGTGCCTGTTCGACGAGCGTATGGGCGAGCTCTCGGACATCATTGGGGTGGGTACGAGGGTCCCCTGGGTGGGCGTGCAGGTGGGGGTCGAGACGGGCAGCCCGCGCCTGATGGCCGAGCACATGCCGGGTAAGGTGGCCCCGTTCAAGGTGGAGGAGTGGCCGGACGTGGTTGAGCAGGCGTTCGGGATACTGAACGACCACGGCTGGGTGCCGTGCGGCACGCTGATCCTGGGGCTCCCGGGCGAGACCGAGGACGACGTGATGAAGACCGCCGAGCTGCTCGACCGGCTGCGGGATTACAAGAGCTTCATCGTGCCGCTGTTCTTCGTCCCGATCGGCGACTCCCGGCTGAGCGACCACGAGTTCTTCACCGCGGATAAGCTGACGGAGGCTCACTGGGAGGTGATCTTGCGGTGCGTTGACCACGACCTGAAGTGGCTCCCGACGCTGTACGGCGAGTACGCTCGAGCGGTGGGCCACAGCCCGCTGATCAAGCTGGTCATTCGACTGCTAGCGTGGTACGGCCGCAGGAAGCTGCTCAAGTCGGCCCTCAAGCACTGCCCGAACGAGGAGCTGGTGTACTCGATTCTGGGGTCCGGGTAGGCTTGGAGGTGCGGGTTAAGGTGTTCCTGTGCTCCGACGGCCGCCCGGTGATTGGTCCCGGCCGGTACGCCCTGCTCCGGGCCATCGAGAAGGAGGGGACCGTGAAGGGGGCCGCGAAGCGGCTGGGGTGGTCCTACGAGTACGCCAGGAAGAGCATCCGGGCCATGGAGGAGGCCTTCGGGAGGAAGGTCGTGGAGACCAAGCGAGGAGGATCTAAGGGAGGTCGAGCGAGGCTCACGGACTTCGGTCGTAGGCTCGTCCGGGAGTACGAGCGCGCGCTGAAGAAGGTGACGGAGCGGGGCGTCAAGCCGATTCTCTGAGCAGGTCCGTCAGCCCCTTCTCCCTCACCAGCCTGTACTCTCCCTCCCTGACCACGGGGCGGTACCGGGCGAGCTCGACGCGGCGCTCCGTGACGATCTCCTGCAGCCACACCGTGACGGACTCGTCCGAGAACTCGATGACGTTGAAGCAGTTGCGGCTGTACCCGCGTAGCTTCGTGGAGGAGAACGTGCCGGCGTTCACCACCACCGTGTCCTCCACCTTGGCCGCGAACGGGACGTGCCGGTGCCCGCAGAGCACGACGTCGACGCCGAACCTCAGGCACAGGTTCAGCACCTCTCCGGCGTCCACGAGCACGTTCCGCTCCCGGCCCGAGCCGGGAACCGGGATCAAGTGATGGTGCATGGCCAGGCAGATGCAGGCGCTCTTGGGTATCCGGTCGAGCACCCCCTCCAACCACTCCTGCCGCTCCCGGCCCAGCTGCCCGTAGTCCACGTCCGGCTCGGAGGAATCCGCCCCGATAATGTACAACCTCGGTGCCACCTTCTCGACGCGGTATCGGTCCCCGAAAACGTCCTCGAAGACCATCCATCCGAGGTTCCGGGCGTCGTGGTTCCCCGGGACCGGGACGACGCGGCCCGCCACCCTCTCCAGCTCGTCCAGCAGGGACTGGGCCTCCTCGTACTCCCTGGCGAGCCCGTTGTCCGTGATATCACCCGTGACCACGACCACGTCCGGGTTCAGGTCTTCCAGCAGCTCGACGCCCTCCCGGAACGTCCTGGGGTCCCAACTCCTCCGCAGCGGCGACACGTGAAGGTCGGAGATGTGCGCGATCACGAACTCCCGGCTCACCTCCTCACCACCTACTCCTCCTCCCTCCTCGACTTGAGCAGCTTCACGGCCTTAACCGGGTCACCCTTGGCCTCCTTGAGCGCCTTCCGGGCCTCCTCCTGGGACACGCCCGCCGCCTCGGCGACGGTCTCAACCACGTCCTCGTCCACTGACTCCGCCTCCTCCAGGATCTCGTCCAGATCCTTCCGGCCCAGCAGGTACTCGGCGAGCTGCTTCTTCCACCACATGTACTCGTTCGGCGTCAGGCCGGCCTGCTCTATCGCAGCGTCCCGGAGCGGGCACGGCTTGGTGATCTTGCAGCACCAGACGAGGCTGCCGAAACAGGTCTTGTCTCCCGCCTTAAGCGGCGTCTTCTCCGCGAACTCTCGCTTGCGCTTCACGTACTCGTCGGGGTCCAGCCCGGCCTTCTCCAGCGCCTGGAAGATCGGGCAGGGTTTGACGGGAGGGCAGCAGAAGGCGAGCGCCTCCGGGGGTCCGCCCCGGCAGACGTGCGAGGGGGCGTCGGGCCAGCCCTCCTCCGGGCCCAACTACGAGCCCCCCTCCTCCCGGATCATCTCCTCGCGCTCCTCCGGCGTCAGCTCGGCCACGATCTCCTCGGGCTTGCCGGTCTTCACGAACTTGCCGTCCCGCATCAGGGAGGCTCGGTCGCACACCATCTCCACGAAGTCCATGTCGTGGGACACGATGACGAAGGTCTGGTTCATCTCCTTCCTGGCGTTCAGGATGGACTTGGCCACCTTCCGCATGGTCACGGGGTCCATCGTGCCCGTCGGCTCGTCCAGGATCAGGATCCGCGGCTCGCGGATCAGCACCTGGGCCAGCGCTACTCGGTGCCGCTCACCCTCGGACAGCTGATCCGGGTACCGGTCCAGGATCTCCATCGCCCGCTCCTCATCGAAGCCCACGGCCTTGAGCACGTGCACGGCCTTCATTTTCGCCAGCTCGTCCGGCAGCTCGATGCCGATGGCCTTGGTGAGGTTCTCCAGCACGGTCCGGTGCGGGTAGAGCGTGTACTGCTGGTGCAGCATCCCGATGTACCGCTTCGCTCGACCGCGCTCCTGCTTGTCGGTCATGTCCACCCACTCGTCGCCGACCCGGACGTACACCTCGCCGTCCGTGGGCTCCAGCACACCCGCCAGGATCTTCGCCAGCGTGGTCTTGCCCGCGCCGCTCTTGCCGACGATTCCGTAGATCTCCCCCTCCCGAACCTCGAGCGAGACGCCGTCCACGGCCTTCACGACGCCGCGCTCGATCGAGTAGTAGTGCTTCTTCACGTCCTTCGCCCTGATAATCTCCTCACCGACCTCCACCTCCTCCTTCTCGACCTCCTCCACCTGCTCCAGGTACTTGCTCACGACCTCGCTCGGCTCCCCGAACTCGACGATCTCGCCGTTCTCCAGCCACAGCACCCGGTCGGAGATGTCCTCAATGACCTCCGGCCAGTGGGAGGTGATCACCATCGTGATGCCGGCCTCCTTCACGCCCTCCCGCAGGGCCTTGTGCACGATCTCGCCCGTCTCGGGGTCCAGCGTGCCCGTGGGCTCGTCCGCCAGGAAGACGATCGGTCGCTTGGCCAGCTGCCGAATCAGCACGACCCGCTGCTTCTCGCCGCCGCTCAGGTCCCGGGCCAGGTGCGTGACCCGGTGCTCCAGCTCCACCATCTCGATGAGCTCCACCGCGCGCTCGGCCGCCTCACTCTCTGGGTAACCCGCGTCCAACAGGGCCTCCATCACGTTCTCCAGCACCGTCTGCTCCTCATACAGGGCGAACGTCCGCTGGAACATGATCGCGATCCGCTTCCGGAACTTGCGGCGCTCCGTGTCCGAGAGTCCCCACAGGTCCACTACCTCCTCCTCCAGCTCGCCCTCGCCGCACTTCGGACACACCTCGCCCACAATCTCCGGCCGCTCCGCCCACTCACACTCAGGGCAGCGGGCCACCCGGTACAGGACCCGACCCTCGTCCGGCTCGTACTCGTCCAGACCCTTCAGCGTGTGAATGAAGACCGACTTGCCCGCCCCGCTCTCGCCCAAAATGCCCAGCACGTCACCCTCCTCGATCTCTAGCTCCGGAATCTCCAGCCTGAACCCCTCGAACTCTTTGACCAAATCCTCCACCCGGATGACCCAGGACACGCCCCGCGTCCCCCGAGCATTAGGTTGACCGAACGCCGGGGATGGTCTAAATGAAACCGATTAAAGTATGCCCCCGCTGCGGGAAGTACACCGAGGATGACGTGTGCGAGCGCTGCGGGGCCAAGACGAAGGAGTTCCTGGACGGCCGGCGCCGCCTGGCCCTGAGCAAGCTGCTTTCCGGCATTCTAAGGCACTTTCCCGAGGAGGTGAACGTCAAGCTCGACGAGGAAGGATTCACCGACTGCGACGTCCACGAGCTCGCCGAGCGGATCAAAAAGTACTGGAAGAACCGGGAGTACTACCAGTGGCTGACCGGCGAGCACATCATCGCCGTGGCCGAGACGTGCCCCAAGGGCCGGTTCGAGATCGACGAGAAGGGGCGCATCCGTGCCCGGTACGGTCACTCTCGGCGCCTCAACGTGCGGCCCTCCTTGCCCGAGGACCGCGAGGTGAAGACGCTGTACCACGGTACGGCCCGGGAGAACCTGCCGTCCATCCGCCGTGAGGGCATCAAGCCCATGGGACGCCGGGCCGTCCACCTGACCGACGACGAGCGTGAGGCCCTGCACGTCGCCCTGCGGCACACGCGCGACCCGGTCATCCTCGTGGTGGACGCGGACAAGCTGCGGGAGCGCGGCCTGGTCCCGCGCAAGGCCGGGAAGCACGTGTACGTGGTCGAAGGGACCGTCCCGCCGGACTGCATCGTCCGCGTGATTCACAACCCGCGCGCCAAGCTCGGGGGTGGTCGGAGGTAGAGTGGTTCGAGGCCGGGTCCCGGGAGGAAATGCTCAAGATCCAGCGCCGGGTCGCCGAGCGCGTCAGGCTGGAGCCGCTCGAGGATCCGCCGGAGCGCGTGGCCGGAGTGGACGTCTCCTACCGCGGTGACCGGTACCGGGCGGCGGCGGTCGTTCTGGACGCCGAAACCTTTGAAGTGCTGGAGACGAGGACCGCCGAGGGTCGCGTCCGGGTCCCCTACGAGCCCGGATTCTTGGCCTTTCGCGAGGGGCCCGCGGCCCTAAAGGTCCTAAAAGGGCTGGACTACGACCTCCTGCTCGTCAACGGTCACGGCATCGCTCACCCGCGCCGGGCCGGGCTGGCCTCCCACCTCGGCGTCGCCCTGGACCGGCCCACGGTGGGCGTCGCGCGCCGACCCCTCGTGGGCGAGCCCGGGGGCGAGCCCGAGCGGGTGGGAGACGCGGTCCCTCTGGTCCATCGGGGCGAGACGGTCGGTCACTTAGTTCTCACGCGAGAGGGTTGCAGGCCCGTCGTCGTGAGCCCGGGCCACCGCTGCTCGCACCGCGACGCGATCGAGTGGGTGCTCCGGCTGGTGCGAGGTAGCAAGTGGCCCGAGCCCCTCAGGTTGGCGGACCAACTGTCCAAACGCTGGAAGAGAGGGTGAGCAACGTGGCGCTGGTGTACGACGCGGAGTTCGTGGGGTCCGAGCGGGAGTTTGAGGAGGAGCTGGAGACCTTCCTGAAGGGCGTCAAGGCTTACGACGGCGTGCTCACGACCCGGTACATCATGGACCGCTCGTCGGAGGCGAAGAAGGACGAGGAGCTGCTCGAGGTGCATCAGAATTTCATCCTGCTAACAGGCTCCTACGCCTGCTCGATCGACCCCACCGAGGACCGGTACCGGAACGTGATCGTCCGCGGGGTGAACTTCGACGAGCGCGTCGAGCGGCTGTCCACCGGGGGCTCCCCCGCCCGGTACGCGATCGTGTACCGTCGGGGCTGGAAGGCCATCGCCAGGGCGCTGGATGTTAATGAGGAGGAGGTTCCCGCGATCGAGGTGCGGGCGGTGAAGAGGAACCCGCTGCAGCCCGCCCTGTACCGGATTCTAGTTCGCTACGGCCGCGTGGACCTCATGCCCATCACCGTCGACGAGGTGCCGCCCGAGATGGCGGGTGAGTTCGAGCGGCTCATCGAGCGGTACGACGTCCCGATCGACGAGAAGGAGGAAAAGATCCTCGAGATCCTGCGGGAGGACCCCTGGACCCCGCACGACGAGATCGCCCGGAGGCTGGGCCTCTCCGTCGCGGAGGTGGAGGGGGAGAAGGACCCGGAGAGCAGCGGTATCTACAGCCTCTGGGCGCGCGTGGTCGTCAACATCGAGTACGACAAGCGGGCGGCCAAGCGGCACATCCGCCGTCGGGACTCCGTCCTGGAGGAGATGTACGAACGGTTGGAGGAGCTCTCCGAGCGCTACCTGGACCGCCGGCTGGACCGGCAGTGGATCATCGAGCACAAGCGGGAGATCATGGAGCGCTACCTGGAGCAGCGGGTCGTGGAGTGCGCGATCAAGCTCCAGGACCAGTACGGGGTCCGAGAGGAGGTCGCCCTCTGCCTCGCCAAGGCCTTCGACGGCTCCATCTCCACGATCGCCACCACCCCGTTCCGCACCCTGAAGGACACCTGCCCGGAGATCAAGCTCGAGGAGGCCAAGTCCGTCAACCGCACGCTCGCCCGGCTCCTGGACGATTACGGGCTGGATCTCGAGGTCGCCGACGAGCTGATCGAGCACTTCGAGTCCATCGCGGGCATCCTCGGCGCGGACATCGAGGACGTCGAGCGGATGAAGGAGGAGGGAGTGATCTCGGAGGAGGCTTACGAGGCGGTTTTGGAGATTCAGGTCTCCGAGCTGGCGAAGAAGGAGGGGATCGGGCGGAAGACGGCGGAGCGCCTCATCCGGGCCTTTGGCAACCCGGAGCGGGTCCTGCAGCTGGCCCGGGAGTTCGAGATCGAGAAGCTGGCGTCGGTCGAGGGCGTGGGTGAGAAGGTCCTGCAGAGCCTCGTGCCGGGCTACGCCTCGCTCACCTCCATTCGGGGGATCGACCGGGAGCAGGCCGAGTACCTGTTGAAGAAGTACGGCGGCTACTCGAAGATCCGGGAGGCTCCGGTCGAGGAGCTGCGGAAGGACGGGCTCACGGATGCCCAAATCCGCGAGCTCAAGGGGCTCAAGACGCTCGAGAAGATCGTCGGGTCGCTGGAGCGCGCGGACGAGCTGAAGCGCAAGTACGGGTCCGCGGCCGAGGTTCGCCGGCTCTCCGTCGAGGAGCTGCGCGAGCTCGGCTTCTCCGACGAGGAGATCGCGGAGATCAAGAACGTGCCCAAGAAGCTCCTGGAGGCGTTCGACCTGGAGACCGCCGTGGAGCTGTACGAGAAGTACGGATCCCTGAAGGAGATCGCCCGGAACGTCTCGTACGACGAGCTGCGCGAGCTCGGCGCCTCACCCAAGGCCGCCGCCGAGATCAAGGGGCCCGAGTTCAAGCTGCTGTTGAGCGTGGACGGGGTCGGGCCCAAGCTCGCCGAGCGCGTGCTGGAGGCCGTCGACTACGACCTGGAGCGACTCGCGTCCCTCAACCCGGAGGAGCTGGCCGAGAGGGTGAAGGGGCTCGGCAGCACGCTGGCGGAGCGGATCGTGTACGCGGCCCGGGAGCGCGTGGAGCAGCGCCGGGCGGCCCGACGCGAGAAGTCTGAGGAGGAGTGGAAGGAGTGGCTGGAGGAGCGCGTCGGCAAGTCCCGGGCCCGCAGGCTCATCGAGCACTTCGGCTCGGCCAAGAAGGTGGGTGAGGCGGTCGAGGAGAAGGCGGTAACGAAGCTCCTCGAGGTGGAGGGGATCGGAGACGCCGCCGTGGCCGAGCTGGTGCCGGGCTACAAGACCCTGCGCGAGGCCGGGCTGACCCCGGAGGAGATCGAGAAGGTGCTGCGCGAATACGAATCCGTTTCCAAGCTGCAAGAGGAGGCGACCCCGGAGGAGCTCCGCGAGCTCGGCCTCAGCGACTCCAAGATCGCCCGGCTGTTGGGCCTCAAGACCCTCGTGGACAAGGGGCTCGACGTGGACACGGCCTACAGGCTGAAGCAGCGGTTCGGCTCGGTCACCGAGGTTCGGAAGGCGCCCGTGAAAGAGCTCCGCGAGCTCGGCCTGTCCGACCGGAAGATCGCGCGGATCAAGGGCTTCCCGGAGACCATGCTCGAGGTCCGAGGGATGAGCGTCGAGAAGGCGGAGCGACTCCTGGAGCGGTTCGAGACCTGGACCAAGGTCAAGGAGGCCCCGGTGTCCGAGCTGATCAAGGTCCCGGGCGTGGGGCTGGAGCTGGCCAAAGAGATCAAGGCGCTAGAAAACCCCGCCTGGCGCTACCTCCTCGAGGTGAAGGGGGTCAGCCCTGAGCTCGCGGATCGGCTGGTGGAGGAGTTCGGCAGCCCGTACCGGGTGCTGACGGCGAAGAAGGAGGACCTGGTGAAGGTCGAGGGCGTCGGGCCCAAGCTGGCCGAGCGAATCCGCGAGGCCGGCCGAAGGTACCGCGAGGAGCGGCGGTCGCGGCGCGAGGAGGTCAGGAAGAAGATCCGCGGCGAGTGAGCTCCTCCATCGCCCGCAGGAACTCCTCAACCTCGCTCTCATCGTTGTAGAACGCCAGCGAGGCCCGGACGCACCCGTCCAGCCCCAACCTCTCGAATACGAGCGTGGCGCAGTGCGTGCCCGTCCTGACGCAGATCCCCCGCTCTCCCAGCTCCCTCCCCACCTCCTGGTGGTCCATCCCCTCAACGATAAACGGCACGATCGTGACCCGGCGAGCCTCCGGGCACAGAATCTCCACGCCGTCCAGGTCCATCAGCCCCTCCACCACCCGGCGCGTCAACCGGCGCACGCGGCGCTCGATACGCCTCAGCCCGACCTCCTCTAGGATCCGGACACCCTCCGCCAACCCGACCACGCCCGGGAGGTTCGGCGTGCCCGACTCGAACACGTGCGGGAAGCCGCTCGGTACCACCTCCGTCCCTTCGACCCGGTCCGTCGAACCGCCGCCCAGCAGCCGCGGCTCCAGCTCCTCCCGCACGTCCTCCCGGACGTACAGCACGCCCGTGCCGTGCGGGCCGAGCAGCCCCTTGTGCCCCGGGGCCGCAACGAAGTGGTACCGGGAGAAGTCGTGGTCCACGGCGCCCAGCGACTGCGCGGCGTCCAGGAGCACGTAAGCACCGGCCTCCTCGGCCAGATCCAGGATCTCCTCGGCCGGCTGGAGCGACCCCAGGGCGTTGCTCTCGTGCGTGACCGCCACGACCTTCGTCCGATCATCGATCGCGGACTCCAGCCTCGACATATCCACGGTGCCCGTTTCCGGGTCGAACCCGACGATTTCCACCTCGAACCCGAGCAGCTCCGAGAACTTCAGCCAGGGCGAGAGGTTCGAGTGGTGCTCCAGGGCCGTCGTGACGACCTTGTCGCCGGGACCCAGGTTCAGCGCGCACAGCACGGCGTGGATCGAGGTCGTCGTGTTAAAAGTGAACGACAGGCACTCCGGATCCACGCCCAGGAACGACGCCACGGTCTTCCGGGCCCGCTCGAACTCCCGGGTCGCCTCCTCCCCCGGCGGGTGCGCGCCCCGACCAACGTTCACGCCGAACTCACGCAGCGCTCGCTCCATGGCCCGGATCACGCGCTCATGCTTCAGCGAGGTGGCCGCGTTGTCGAGGTACACCCACCTCTCCTTCAGCGGGAATCCGCGCAGGATTTCCTCCAGGTCACCCACGCCTGAGGAACCCCCGGAGGAACTCTCTCACTCGCTCGGTGTTCGGTACATCCCACACGTGCCATCCGCTTTCGTAGCCGGTGATTAGGCTGAACCGCTCCGCGTCCGGATCGAGCCGCCCGCCCTCCTTCACGATCACAGGCTCACCGCGCGCGGCATCGAGCGCGCTCTCCTTGTCCGGGTGGTAGTCCCGGTGCGACTCGGACCGGAAGACCAAGACCGCGGCCTTGTGCCGCCGCTTCACCCGGTCGAGCAGCATCCCGTGCTCCCGCATGAACTCCTCGAGATCCTCGATGAACTCCGGGGGACAGCGGGTGACGATCCTCCCCGTGCTCTCCCTGACGGAGTCCAGGCAGTGCTCGAGGAACTCCTGGACCGCCTCCAGGCTCGGTCGCTGGGAGACCCCACTCCTGATCCCCCACGGCGGGTCGGTGAGCACCTCATCGACCCTGCCTCGAAAGTCCTCGACCCCACACTCCAGCGGCAGCACGTCGCCCTCCAGCAGCTCCGCGTTCTCCGCGACGTTGTCCATCAGGGCCGCCACGTGGTCCGGGTCCGGCTCGACGCCGTAGACCGTGTAGGGACCCAAGGCGGCCGCCGCGATCGCGAACGAGCCGCAGCCGGCCCCCGCGTCCAGGATCTCACCCTCCCAGGGTGCCCTGAGGTCCCGCACGACCTCCATGATGTACCGGGTGCTGGGGATGACGACCCGGGAGGGCCTCATCCGCAGGTGTTCCTCGAGGTAGGGAAGGGAGACGGGGACCGCTTTGGCGGGCAAGGGGGAGGCCCCGCTACAGGTAGCGCCGCGGGTCCGTGATCTCCCCCTCGATGGCGCTCGCGGCGGCCGTGGCCGGGCTGGCCAGGTACACCTCCGACTCTCGGTGTCCCATTCGCCCCGGGAAGTTCCGGTTGGACGTGGCCAGGCACCGCTCGCCCTCGGCCAGCACCCCCATGTGCCCGCCGAGGCACGGGCCGCACGTCGGCGGGCAGATGATGGCGCCCGCCTCGTGCAGCGTCTCGATGATCCCCTCCCTCAGCGCCCGCGAGTACACCTCCCGAGACGCCGGGATCACGATCAGCCGGACGTCGTCGTGCACCTCCTCACCCTCCAGGATCTCCGCCGCCACGCGCAGGTCGTTGAGACGGCCGTTCGTGCACGAGCCGATGAACACCTGGTCGACGGCGGTCCCCTCCACCTCGTGGACGGGAACCACGTTGTCCGGGCTCGAAGGCTTGGCCACCTGCGGGTCCAGATTCGAAACGTCGAGCCGCAGCTCCGCCTCGTACCGGGCGTCCGGGTCCGGCTGGACCGGTCGACCCTCGTCTCCGGCGCGCTTCCGGACGTACCGCAGCGTCTTCTCGTCCGGCGGTACGAGGCCCGTCTTGGCACCCATCTCGATGGCCATGTTGCACAGGCACATCCGATCGGAAACGCTCATGTTCTCCACTACCTCGCCGTGGTACTCGATGGCCATGTAGGTCGCACCGTCCGCGCCGACCTCGCCCGTCACCTTCAGCACCACGTCCTTGGCGTACACGCCCTCCGGCAGCTCACCCACGATCTCGACCCTGTACGTCTCCGGGACCCGGAACCAGAGCTTGCCCGTGGCGAAGACGGCCGCCATGTCCGTGGACCCGATCCCCGTGGCGAAGGCGCCCAGCGCTCCGTGCGTGCAGGTGTGCGAGTCGGCCCCCACGATCACGTCGCCGGGCCGCACGTGGCCCTTCTCCGGCAGGACCTGGTGGCACACTCCCTCTCGGACGTCGTAGAAGTGCTCGATCCCCTGCTCCCGGACGAACTCCCGCATCATCTTGTGGTTCTCCGCCGCCTCGACCGAGTCCGCGGGCACCTGATGGTCGAACAGGACGACGATCTTGGACGGGTCCCACACGCGGTCGACCTCCATCTCCTTCAACCGCTGCACCGTGATCGGGCCGGTGATGTCGTGAACCATCGCCACGTCCACCTCGGCGACCACGATATCTCCGGCCTCCGCATCCTCCCCGGACGCCCGCGAGAGGATCTTCTCCGCCATCGTCTTGCCCTTGCTCACGGTTCCACCCCCCTCGGCCCGGCGCCCGGGCGGGCGTTGAAAAAGCTCGGGGGGCTCGGCATGTCCGACGTGGATGAGCTGATTGAAAGGCTGGCGAGAAGCACGGGACGGTCGCGTGAGGAGCTGCTCGAGAAGGTCCGTGAGCTGCAGGAAAGGTGGGGCATCTCCAAGGAAGGGGCCGTGCTCGCCCTCGCCTCCGAGCTGGGAGTGGACCTCATGGAGGCCGAGACCGGTGAAGGCGAGCTCGTCTCCCTGGAGAGAGCCATCTCGGACGGGCTCAAATCCTTCGACGCGGAGTTCGTGGTCGTGCGAGCCCCGGAGGTCGTCGAGACCCGGAGCGGCGGGCGGATGGCGACGGCGGTGATCGCCGACGAGACCCGCTCGGCCGCGCTCGTGGCCTTCGATGAGGAGGTGGAGAAGCTGCGAGAGCTCAGTGAAGGGGACGTCGTCCGTGGAGAGAACCTCCGCACGACCGCCTTCCGGAGCAGCCCCCAGATCGTGATAGACGAGGAGACGAGCCTGCGCGTGGTCGATGAGCACGAGGACCCGGACGAGCTGATCGAGCGGACCACGTCCGAGCTCAAGCACGGGGAGTACGTGCGCGTCCGAGGCGTCGTCGTCAGCGAGCCCACCGACACCGGGGAGCGCGTGCACTTCTGGCTCTCGGACGAGGAGGGGTCGGTGCGAGTGAACGCGTGGGGCGACGCGGCGGAGAGCGCGCTGGAGCTGGAGTACGGTCAGGGGGCCGTCGTGGAGGGCTGGGTCTCGACCCGCGGTGGCAACCCGGTGATCAACGTGCTCCGCACGCACGGGCGCGTGGAGCCCGCGGAGGTTCCCATCCGCCCCGCCATCAAGCGCCGGATCCGGGACCTGGAGGAGGGTGACGTGGCGGAGATCTCCGGCGTCGTCGTCGCCGTGTACGCCCGTCGACGGTACTACGAGGCCTGCCCGCGGTGCGGTCGGGCGGTCCGAGACGGTGAGTGTCCGGAGCACGGTCCCACCGAGCCCGAGCGTCGGCCGGTGCTCAACCTGGTCGTGGACGACGGGACGGGCACGGCCCGGGTAGCCTTCTTCGGCGACCTGGCGGTGGACATCGCGGGCTGCGACAGCCGGCGCGAGTTCTTCGACGCCGAGGAGGAGGAGCTTGAGGAGCGGCTGCTCGGGGAGAGCATCTCCGTGGTCGTGAGGGTGCGCGGCGAGGGGATCGTGGAGGACTACGACGCGGTGGCACTGCGAGGGCAGCTACTTGACGATGAAGATTTGAAGCGGGAGGTGTCCATGCTACTCCGAGAGCTCGAGGGGGAGGCGCGTGAAGAGGGAAGTGAGGCTGGACGAGATTGACCTGCTGCCGGAGGACGTGATTCGGAGGCTGGAGAAAGAGGACATCCTCACCGTGGAGGACTTCGTCTACGCAGACCCGGAGTACCTCGCGGAGGTGACGGGTATGTCCGAGAAGGAGATCGAGAGCCTGCAGGACGAGCTGCGAGACACCGTGGCCGAGGCGGAGGAGGTGGAGTTCGAGACCCTGGACCAGGTGGAGCACGAGCGGGATAGGATCACGACCGGCTCCTCCGCGCTCGACGAGATCCTGGGAGGAGGCGTCGGCTGCGGGGAGCTGACCGAGTTCGCCGGCCCGTTCGGCTCCGGCAAGACCCAGATCGTCTTCCAGCTGTGCGTCAACGTGCAGCTGCCCGAGTCCGAGGGTGGACTGGGAGCCAAGGCCGTGTTCATCGACACGGAGAGCACGATCTCCCCGCAGCGGATCAAGCAGATGGCCCGGGCGGCCGGGCTGGACCCGGGTCAGGCGCTCCGGAACATCTTCGTCACCCGGGTCAAGTCCGTGGAGGAGCAGCTTCAGGCGGCCAAGCAGGCGTACGAGATCTGCGAGCGCGAGGACGTGGGCCTCGTGGTCGTCGACTCCCTGACCGCCCACTTCCGGGCCGAGTTCCCGAGGCTGAAGGACGTGAAGGAGCGGCAGTCCCTGCTCTCCAACCACGTGAAGGACCTCTGGAAGATCGCGACCGATCACGACGTGGCGGTCGTCTTCACGAACCAGGTCCACGTCGACGTGGAGGCCGCCACGAAGGGTAAGGGCAAGAAGTACGAGCCCGTGGGCGGCACGATCGTCGCGCACCAGGCCACGCACAGGATCATGCTGAGGCGGGCCAAGGGTGAGGTCCGCATCGCCCGCGTGATCGACTCCCCCTACCTGCCCCAGCGGGAGGCGCCTTTCAGGATCACCAACGAGGGCATTCGCGACCTCAAGACCGAGTGATGAGAGGCCCAATAGCCGAGAGGAGGGGTCGATGACGAGCTCCCGGTCCCACCTGACGCGCCCCGCGGCGGTGGCGCCGCGTGGAATACGACGTGGTCGTGGTGGGGGCGGGTCCGGCCGGGTCGATGGCGGCGTGGGCGGCCGCGCGGGAGGGCTGTGACGTTCTGATCCTGGAGCGCCGGGCCGAGATCGGCGTGCCCAAGCAGTGCGCCGAAGGCATCAGCGCCCGGGCGCTCCGGGAGGCCGAGGTCCCGGCCGACGGGCCCTGGATCGCCCAGGAGATCCGGCGCGGCGTCCTCGCCCTACCCACGCCCGACGGCATCGAAACCTTCGAGGTGGGAGGCATCCGAGGCTTCGTCCTCGAGCGCAAACTGTTCGACCGGTGGCTCGCGATCCGGGCGGTTGAGGAGGGTGCCGAGCTGAGGCTGCTGGTCGAGGCCAGGGGGGTCATCAGGGAAGAGGGCCGCGTCGTGGGCGTCGAGACGACGTCCGGGAGCGTCCGGGCCGAGGTGGTGATCGCGGCGGACGGGATCGAGTCGCGGGTCGGGCGGAGCGCGGGGCTCGTCCCGCCGCTCGAGCCGGAGGACCTCTGCACCTGCGCCCAGTACGAGGTCGTGGGGAGCGTCGAGATCGAGGACGCCTTCACGATCTTCTTCGACCCGGACCGAATCCCGGGCGGCTACGCCTGGGTATTCCCTAAAGGTAGCGACCGGGCCAACGTGGGCGTGGGATGCCGGGGAAAGTCCGCGAGGGAGCTACTGAATGAGCTGCTCCGCGGCCCGCTTTCCGAGTTCGTCAGTGGCGGGCCCGTCGAGTTGAACGTGGGTGGCGTGCCGGTGTGCGGGCCGCTGGAGAGGACGTACGATGACGGGATCCTCGTCGTGGGGGACGCGGCCCGGCAGGTGAATCCGGCAACGGGCGGCGGGCTGAACGCCGCTCTAATCTGCGGTCGGATCGCGGGCGAGGTGGCGGCGGAGGCGGCGAGCGAGGAGGACCCGTCCGCGGAGCGGTTGAAGGAGTACCAGGAGCGCTGGGAGAGGGAGCTGGGAGACACGTTCGAGGCGGGTCTCGAGCTTGCGGAAATCGTGAGCGAGGTCAGCGCGGAGGACGTGGTGGAGTTCTTAAAAGACGTTGAGGACCTGGAGGGCCTCCTGCGGTCCTCCGGGCTGCTGGAGAAGCACTGGTGGGGCTAGGAGCCGCCCTTCTGCTCCGCCTTAAACTCCCGGTGCTTCTCGGTCCACCGCACCTTCTTCGGGTCCCGACCCAGCTTCAGCATGTTCTTCTCGCACTTGCTGGAGCAGAACCACAGGACGGTGCCGTCGTTCTTCACGAACATCTTGCCGGTACCGGGCTCGATGATGCGACCGCAGAAGTCGCAGCGGCGAATCTCCGGCACCGTGCTCGGCCCCCGTTACTCGATGGGCCGCGCCTCGCGCTCGGTCTCCCGGAGCAGCAGGATGTCGCCCTCACGCACTGGACCCTTCACGTTCCTGGTGATGATCCGGCCCTTGTCGGGTCCCTCCAGGATTCGGACCTTGACCTGGGTCACCTCACCGGTCATTCCCGTCCGTCCCAGGATCTCCACGACCTCTGCCGGCGTTGCGTCCTCAGTCGGGTCGTAGTCGCACTCTACCATGCTCGCTCACCCCCAGGCGGCACCCCCTCCGCGGGTTATGAAGTTTCGTCGGGGCTCCGGTACAAGACTTAAAGTGCGGACGAGGCCGCGCGGTCGGGGGTGTGGGCGGATGGCCGAGTTCAAGGTAGTGATCGCGGACCCGGAGAAGGGGCGCTCCTACCAGGTCACGGTGGAGGGCGAGGACGCGGAGAAGCTGATCGGGAAACAGATCGGGGACGTCATCAACGGCGAGATCGTGGGCCTGCCGGGGTACAAGCTCAAGATCACGGGAGGCACGGATAAGGATGGGTTTCCAATGAGGCCGGACATTCAGGGAGCGGGACGGCACCGGGTGCTGCTGGACGGACCGCCCGGGTTCCGCCCGCGCCGCAAGGGTGAGCGCCGGCGCAAGACCGTGCGCGGCAACACGATCAGCGAGGACATCGTGCAGGTGAACACGGTCATCGTCGAGTACGGGGAGAAGCCCGTCGAGGAGCTGCTGGGTGAGGGTGGCGAGGAGGAGTAAGCGCGGGTGAACCCCGTGCCGATCGACCTTCGCCACGTCGAGGATGAGCGGTTCCAGCAGGCGGAGATGAACATCGGAATGGTCGGGCACGTGGACCACGGCAAGACAACGCTGACCCAGGCGCTGTCCGGCGTCTGGACGGACACGCACAGCGAGGAGACGCGGCGGGGTATCTCCATCCGGCTGGGCTACGCGGACACCGTGCTCACTCGGTGCCCGGAGTGCGGGACGTACTCCGTGGAGGAGAAGTGCCCCGAGTGCGGCGCCGAGACGGAGTGGCTCCGGCGGGTCTCGTTCGTCGACTCGCCGGGTCACGAGACGCTGATGGCGACGATGCTCTCCGGTGCCGCGATCATGGACGCGGCGATCCTGGTCATCGCGGCGAACGAGCCGTGCCCGCAGCCGCAGACCCGTGAGCACTTGATGGCGCTGGAGATCATCGGCACGCGGGACGTCATCGTCGTCCAGAACAAGATCGACCTCGTGACGCCCGAGGAGGCCCGGGAGCACTACGAGCAGATCGTGGAGTTCCTGGAGGAGGAGACCCACCTGGACCCGGACGAGACGCCGATCATCCCGATCTCTGCCCAGCACGGGGCGAACCTGGACGTCCTCGTCGAGGCCATGCACAAGTACTTCGAGCCACCCGAGCACGACACCAAGTCGCCGTTCCGGATGTACATCGCCCGGTCCTTCGACGTGAACAAGCCGGGCACGAGGCCCAAGGACCTGCAGGGCGGGGTCATTGGCGGCGCCATCGTGCAGGGAGAGGTGGAGGTGGGCGACGAGATCGAGATCCGCCCGGGCATGCGCGTGGAGCGGTACGGGCGCGAGGAGTGGGAGCCGATCTACACCGAGGTGGTCAGCCTGCACGCGAACGTGACCCCGGTGGAGCGGGCCCGGCCGGGCGGTCTGGTGGGCGTCGGGACCAAGCTGGACCCGTCGATGACCAAGGCTGACCGGCTGTCGGGCCAGGTCGCCGGCGAGCCGGACACGCTGCCCCCGGTCCGGGACGAGCTGCTTCTGGAGGTGGATCTGCTGGAGCGGGTGGTGGGCACGAAGGAGCAGAAAAAGGTCGAGCCGATCCGCACGAACGAGGTCCTGATGCTCACGGTGGGCACCGCCACGACGGTGGGCGTGGTCACGAGCGCACGGGACGACGAGATCGAGATCAAGCTCAAGCAGCCGGTCTGCGCCGAGGAGGGTGACCGGGTCGCGATCAGCCGGCGGATCCAGCGCTGGAGGCTCATCGGCCACGGCGTGATCAAAGGGTGAGGGGGCGTGCGGCCGCGGGTCATCGTCGACGCCAACTTCCTCATGATCCCGCACCAGGAAGGCGTGGACATCCTCTCAGAGCTCGATCGGCTCCTCGGCACGTACGTCCTCCTAGTCCCCGAGCAGGTCGTGGAAGAGGTCAAGCGGATCCGCCGGTGCGCCGGCGGGCGGGACCGGATCGCCGCCAACGTGGCCCTGCAGCTGCTCGAGCAGCCGAACGTGGAGGCGGAGATCGTCGAGGTGGAGGGGAGGGACGGGGACGAGGCTATCCTCAACCTGGCCCGCCAGCGCCGGGACGAGCGGATCTACGTGGCCACGCGGGACAAGGAGCTGAAGAAGCGGGTGCTGGAGCTCGGGGTGCCCGTGATAACCCTCAGGCAGCGCACGCACCTGGTGATAGAGCGGGGATGACTCGTTGAACGAGGTGCCCCCCACCCCCGCCATCAGCGACGCGCTGGGCAAGCGCTACGCGCTCCCGGGCATTCGACACCTCGCCGGTCCCGTGCCCATCTGCGGTCGCGCGGTCACCGTCCGCGTAAAGGGGCCCGACTGGGGGATCGTCGTCGAGGCCATCGACGAGGCGGAGGAGGGCGACGTCCTGGTCATCGAGACTCGGGACCGTTACCGGGCCTACTGGGGCGGACTCTCCTCCCTCTCGGCCAAGCGCAAGGGGCTCGCGGGCACCGTCGTTGACGGCATGGTACGGGACCTGGACGACATACGAGAGCTGGGATACACCGTCTTCGGCCGCGGCGTGGTCCCCCGGGCCGGCACGCACCGCAGCTCCGGGGAGATCAACGTCCGGGTTTACATCTCCGGGATCGAGGTCAACCCCGGTGACGTTATAATTGGAGATGAGAGCGGGGCCGTGGTGGTACCGGAGGAGAAGTGGGACGACGTGCTGAACGCCGCCCGCGAGATCCTCGAGCTGGAGGACGCCATCCGCACCGACATCGCCTCCGGGCTCCCCTGGCGGAAGATACTCTCGAAGCGGCTGGGGGAGGGCTGAATGATCAACCTGTGGAAGGACCTGGAGCCCGGCCCCAACCCGCCGGACGTCGTGTACGCGGTGATCGAGATCCCGCGCGGGTCGCGGAACAAGTACGAGTACGTCGAGGAGGAGGGCTACTTCAAGCTCGACCGGGTCCTGTACTCACCGTTTCACTACCCGCTCGACTACGGTTTCATCCCGCGAACACTATACGATGACGGCGACCCGCTCGACATCCTCGTGATCATGCAGGACCCGACCTTCCCGGGCTGCGTGATTGAGGCCCGCCCCATCGGCCTGATGAAGATGATCGACAAGGGCGAGCAGGACGACAAGATCCTCGCCGTGCCCACCGAGGACCCGCGCTTCAAGGACGTGAAGGACATCGACGACGTGCCCAAGCACCTGCTGGACGAGATCGCCCACATGTTCTCGGAGTACAAGACGCTGGAGGGTAAGGAGACCGAGGTGCAGGGCTGGGAGGGCGCCGACGCGGCGAAGGAGGCCATCGTTCACGCGATGGAAATGTACGAGGAGAAGCACGGGTGACTCGCACCTTGTACGAGTTCGTCGAGCTCGAGACCACGGTCCGGATCCCGCCCTCCCACTTCACCTCCGACGTCGAGGAGGCCGTGCTCAAGGCCCTGGAGAACGACGTCGAGGGCAAGCTGTTCAAGGAGGACGACTCCGGCGAGCCCGTCGGCTTCGTGGTGCTCGTGGACGAGATCCTGGACATCGAGCACGAGGGCGTGTTCCCCGGTGACGGCGCCGCGTACCACCGCGTCCGCTTCCGCGCCCTCGTCTTCCGCCCCGAGGAGCGCGAGGTGACGGTCGGCGAGGTCACGCGGGTCAAGGAGTACGGCGCCTTCGTCCGGCTCGGACCCCTGGACGGCCTCCTCCACGTGTCCCAGATCCTGGACGAGTACATGTACTACGACGGGGCCCGGGAGGCACTGGTGGGCGAGGAGACCGGGCGCGAGCTCAAGAAGGGCGACATCATCAAGGTCATGATCATCGGAGTCAGCCTGAACGAGGAGCGCCCGCGCGAGTCCAAGATCGCCCTGACCGTGAAGAAGCCCGGACTCGGCAAGCCCGAGTGGTGGGAGTGAGGACCCTTGAGCGACGGCAAGCTCAAGGCCTGCCTGCGGTGCGGCTACCTGGTCGACGAGGACACCGAGATCTGCCCCGCGTGCCACAGCGACGAGTTCACCGAGAACTGGAAGGGCCTCGCCATCGTCCTCGACACCGACTCGAAGACCGCGAAGAAGCTTGACGCTAAGATCCCCGGCAAGTACGCCCTGCGCGTGGAGGAGTGACCGCCGGTGAAGCCCCTAACCCTGCCCCGGAGACTTCGACCCGAGCTCCGGAAGCCCTGGGGCCCCGTCTACCCCTCCCCCTCCGAGTTCACGTACCGGAGGATAAGGGAGCGGGCCGAGCTGCTGGTCACCGTGGGCGACGTCACCACCCGCTCGTTCACGCGGGCCAGCGCGCGCCCCGACGTCGCAATCGTCGACGGAAAGGTCATGAGGACCGTTCCCGCCGGGCACGCCGACAAGTTCCCCATCACCCTCGAGGCCCACAACCCTCCCGGCACCATCACGCCGCAGGCCTGGAAGACCGTCGAGCGGGCTCTCGACCACGCCATCAACGGCGACCCCGTCCTCGTCCAGATCAGGGGAGAGGAGGACCTGCTGGCGCTCCCGGCGATGGCCCTCTCTCCCGAAAACTCGATAGTATGCTACGGGCTGCCGGGCGAGGGTATGGTCACCGTTCGAGTCACCCCGCGCATCCAGGAGCGAGCGCTCAGCACTCTCAGGAGGTTTAGGGGGTCCGAGGCGTGGAGATCGAGATTGTCGAGGAGCGGGATAACCCACTCCTGTTCCGGAAGGAGATCAAGTTCGTAGTCCGGCACGAGGACGGGGGCACGCCGAGGCGCTCCGAGGTGCTGAAGAAGCTCGCGGCGATGCTGGACGTGGACAAGGAGGTCGTGCTGATCCACAAGATGGAGTCGGAGTTCGGTAAGCGAGAGACCCGCGGCTACGCGAAGGTTTACCGGAGCTACGAGGATCTCAAGGACATCGAGCCGGACTACCTCATCGAGAGGCATAAAAGGACCCTAGAGGAGATCGAGGAGGAGTCGGAGGAGTCCGAGGAGAAGGAGGAAGAGGAGGGGTAGGGGGTTGAGCCCGTATGGGCATCCCGCGCAAGGCTCGGCTGTACGAGGTCAAGGACGGTAAGGTGGAGCGAAAGAACCCGTTCTGCCCACGGTGCGGTCCGGGAGTCTTCATGGCCGACCACGGCAACCGGTACGCGTGCGGCAAGTGCGGGTACACGGAGTTCAAGGAGCAGCCGGAGTCCAAAAAGAAGGAGGAGTAGCACGGTCGGCTCAGGGCGAGGTCGTTGAAGGTTCCCCGGGACCGCGTCCCGGACGAGCTACGCCCCCTGCTTGACCGGGGCGAGGTGCTCGCGCTGGGAGCGGAGTCCCTCCTTATCAAGCACGAGTGGCTCGGCCTCCCCGCCGTCTACAAGATCCGCCTCTCCAAGCCCTACCGTCACCCGCGGCTGGACGATCGGCTCCGACGCGCCCGCACGCGCCGTGAGGCTCGCTCCTTATCCCGGCTGCCTGAGTGGGGCGTCCCCACGCCGACCCTGTACGAGGTTGACGTCGACCTCGGCCTGATTGTGATGGAGTACTTGCCGGGCGAGACCCTGCGCGAGGTGACCGAGGAGAGGTTCCGGGCTTCCCTGTTCGAGGAGCTGGGACGGTTGGTAGGCCGGATGCACGAGCACGGGTTCGTGCACTACGACCTGACCACCTCCAACGTCCTGGTCGTCGACGGGCGCCTGTACGTCATCGACTTGGGCCTCAGCGACGACTCCACCGACCTGGAGGACCACGCGATCGACCTGCGCGTGTTCGAGCGATGCTTGGAGAGCACCCATCCGGACGTCATGGAGGAGGCCTGGGAGGCGTTCGTTCGCGGGTACCGGGAGGAGCGCGGGGAAACCACTGACCAGGTGCTGAAGCAGCTGGAGGACGTGAAGAGCCGCGTCCGCTACATCTAGCTCCGCGCTACGACCACGCCGCGCCGGACCTCGATCTCGCCCTCTTCCTCCAGCTTCTTGAGGGCGATGTAGGTCACGTCGTAGGGCACCCCGAACTGCGCGAACAGGAACTCGTAAACCTCGTCCTCCGGCACCTTCTCCCGGTTCTGCAGCCAGACCAGCAGGGCTCCGAGGACCTCGGAGAGTCGCTCGGGAACGTGGAGGAACTCCCCATCGTCCGTCACCTCCACCTCCTCGCTCGCGGTCACGGCGTACAGGACCTCGGCCAACCCCTCGCCGGAGTACCCCTGCCACCTCAGGCGCATCACGAGGTCCCTCCAGTCCAGGCTGACCTCACGCTTCACGACCCTGACCACGTCCTCCACAGTCACCCTCCGATCACCAACCAGCAGCCTCTCCGCCGGCCCCACCTCCGGCCACTCGGGCACGCTCCCCAGCTCGACCTCGAAGAACAGCTCGGTGGCGGACTGCCATCTCACCTCCATGGGATCCTCCACGAGCTCCAGGGGCAGCGCGCTCCACTCGGACACGGTCACGTCGACACCGTAGTGCTCGCAGAACGCCGTGACCGAGAGCAGCTCGGTGCCGGGCTCGCGGGGCAGAACGATCAGGGCGGGCAGCCCCAGGATCTCGGCATCCTTGACGACCTCCGCCAGCCCCTCCTCCCACTCACCCAGCGGTGAGATCCGGGCCAGGTCCCCGGGCCCGCCGACGCAGAGGACCGCGAGCGATGCGTCCCCGTCGCACGCGACGAAGTCGAGCCGGTACTCCTCCCCCAGCGGCTCAACGTGATAACCCAGCTCCCGGAAGATCCGCATGCAGTCGCGTCGGAACAGGGACACCTTAAAGCCGGCCATGGCCTACTCCCCGCCGGGGACGACTCCGACCATGGGATTGATTTGCGTAGGTATAGAGTCTACGGCTGAAAAACTCGGAGTGGGCGTGGTAACCGAGGAAGGCGAGGTCCTGGCGAACGAGAAGGCGCAGTACACGCCCCCTCCAGGATCCGGTATCCTCCCGCGCGAGGCGGCGGAGCACCACTCACGCGAGCTCCCGGACCTGCTCCAAAGGGCCCTGGATAAGGCCGGGGTGGAGCCGGAAGAGATCGACCTGGTGGCCTACTCCCAGGGTCCCGGCCTGGGGCCCTGCCTCCGGGTCGGCGCCACCGCGGCCCGTACCCTCGCCCTGGCCCTGGAGGTCCCGCTGGCCCCCGTGAACCATTGCGTCGCTCACGTCGAGATCGGCAAGCTCACCGCCCGGAAGGAAGGACTCGAGTTTGAGAACCCCGTCACCCTGTACGTCTCCGGCGGGAACACGCAGGTCATCGCCCTCAAGTCCGGTCGCTACCGGGTGTTCGGCGAGACCCTGGACCTGCCGGTCGGCAACATGATCGACACCTTCGCCCGCGAGGTCGGCCTACCGCACCCCGGCGGTCCCGAGGTCGAGCGGCTCGCGAGGAAGGGCGAGCCGATCGAGCTCCCGTACGCCGTGCGCGGGACCGACGTGTCGTTCTCCGGCCTCCTCACCGCGGCGCTGCGCGCTTACGAGGAGGGCGAGCGGCTCGAGGATGTCTGCGCCGGGATCCAGGAGACGGCGTTCTCAATGCTCACTGAGGTGACCGAGCGGGCCGCCGCTCAGCTCGGCAGCGACGAGATCCTGCTCACGGGCGGCGTGGCCGCTAACCAGCGCCTCTCCGAGATGATCCATGAGATGGCCGAGGAGCGGGGCGCCGAGGCCCACACGGTCCCGTCGGACCTGGCCGGCGACAACGGGGCGATGATCGCCTGGACGGGCATCCTGATGCATAAGCACGGCCTCTCGATACCGCCCGAGGAGATCCCGAAGAAAGCCACCGTGCGGCAGCGGTACCGGGTGGACGAGGCCCCGGTGCCATGGGGCAAGGGGTGAATGGCCCTTCGCTACAAGTGCCTCAAGTTCACCCTCGAGTGCGTCGACCCGGGCCCCGTCCCTGAGTTCAAGGGCTTCTCCGTCCGAGGAATGATCCTCAAGCGGCTCCGGGAGGGGAACCCGGAAGCGATCGACCGGTACATCTACGGTGGGCCGGGCGGGGCCACGTTCCCGTCCGGGGTGACCCTGACCCCGCCCCTAGCCCGGAGCGAGTTCGTGCACGAGGGCGACGAGCTCTCCTTCCACCTGCACCTGTTCGAGGACGCGGCCGAGGCGGACGTGGAGTTCATCTTCCCGCTCGCAGAGTCCGAGCTGCGGGTCGGAGCCGCGAGGTTCCGGCTGGTTAGGGTGGAGGAGGCGGGCTCCGGCAAGGTCGTGTACGACGGGGAGCGCTACCGGTACGTGCGGCCGGGGCGGCTCGAGCCGCTCGAGCTCGAGGGCGACTTCGTCGTCGTGTCCACGCTCACGCCCACGTACCTGGTGTACGACGGGCGGGCCCGCGTCCCGAGGTTCCACATGATCGTCAGGAACGCGGCCCGGCGGTTCACCATGCTCCGCCGCAGGTTCGGCAAGCAGGGGCTGACCAGGGAGGAGGCCCGCGAGCTGATCCGGTGGGCGGAGGAGGCCGAGACGGTGGCCATGAGCTACCGGTTGAAGACGCTCCGCCGCCGGTCCTCCCGGATCGGTCGTCAGGAGTTCAGGGCGGTGGTCGGAACGTTCGTGTACGAGCTGCCGCCCGATCCTCCGGACGCCGCGGGCGAGGTTTTATCCTTCGCGGCGGCGTACGGGGTGGGTAAGATGAACACGGCCGGCCTGGGCCGGATCAGCATCTCGCACCACCCCTGAGGGGGACCGCGATGAGACTGGAACTGGAGGCGGACGTGGAGTTCGCCCTCTCGCGCGAGGTCGAGCCGGAGGACATCGAGGAGACCGTGGAGGAGTTCGTGCGGGAGGCCAACGACGATCTGCTGCAGCGGGGCGTCCCGGAGGGGAAGGAGGGTGGTGAGATCCGGGAGTGGGAGGTGTCGAGGGACGCGGTCAGGATGGTGATTCGGGGGACCCGGTACCTCCGCCCGCACGAGGCGGCCATGCGGGTCCGGAAGCGGCTGGCGGAGACGCTGGGTCGTAAGCACCGGGTCGGCGTCCGGGATCTGCGCATCGAGCGCTACCTGGTCCGGATGGAGTTCGACGAGGAGGTGCCGGACGATCTCGGGTACATCCCGGTGGCGGACGAGGTCCGGGTGGACGGGAGCACGGTCGAGCTCGAGTTCCGGGAGCTGGAGGAGGATCTGCTGAGGCGGCACGTGGTGGACCGGGTGATCCGGCTGGTGAGGTGGGCGGTCGAGGTTGGAGAGGAGCTGCCGGAGCGGGTGACGAAGCTGGAGCCGGGCACGGTGGTGGACGAGAGCGGGCCGCGGGAGATCCTGTTCGAGGGGGACGTGACCGAGGAGGCTAAGCGCCGGGGTTGGGTCAAGGAGTTCCCGGGCCGTGGCCAGTGGATCTACTCGCCGCCGATGGCCGCGCTGCTGGAGGCGCTTCGGGACTTCTTCCTGGAGAACGTGACGCGCAAGCTGGGCTTCGAGCCGGCGCTGTTCCCCAAGCTGGTCCCGCTGGAGGTCATGTTCCGGATGCGCTATCTGCACGGCCTGCCGGACGGCATGTACTACGTTTGCCCGCCCAAGCGCGATCCCGAGCTGTTCGACGACTTCAAGCGCGAGCTCTACGTGTGGAACGAGCTGAACGAGGAGACGCTGAGCTCGCTGAAGGAGAAGCTCCGTGACCCGGGCTTCGTGCTCGCGCCCGCCCAGTGCGAGGCCTTTTACGAGCTGCTCCGCGGCGAGGTGCTGGACGCCGACGAGCTGCCGATCAAGCTCTACGACTGCAGCGGCTGGACGTACCGGTGGGAGGGTGGGGCCGCGAAGGGTCTGGAGCGTGTGAACGAGTTCCAGCGGATCGAGCACGTGTGGATCGCGGAGCCGGAGGACGCCGAGGAGATCCGGGAGGAGCTGCTGGAGGCGACGAAGCGGGCGGCCGACGAGCTGGAGCTGGAGTGGAGGGTGGTGGTCTCGGACGACCCGTTCTACCTGGAGGGACGGCTCCTGGAGGATCGGGACATCGAGCTGCCGGACGTGCCGACGTACGAGTTCGAGGTGTACCTCCCGTTCAAGGGTGACCGGGACTCGGAGGATGCCTGGGTGTCGGTCGGCTCGTTCAACGTGCACGGGGAGCACTTCGTGGACGGGTTCGGGATCAAGGAGCGCTCAGACCGGACCCTGTTCACGGGGTGCGCCGGACTCGGGCTCACACGGTGGATGGTCGGCCTCCTGGCGCAGAAGGGGTTCGAGATCGAGAACTGGCCGGAGCCGATCGTGAAGCGGATCGAGGAGCGGTTCGGCGGCCTACCCGAGGTGCCGAAGACGGTGACGTGGCCCGACTAGCTCCCGAGCCTTTTTTGAACGGTGGCGCCCGGCCGGCCGGGGGGTGCCGGCATGGTCCGGGACAAGTGGAAGCAGAAGAAGTGGTACACGATCCTCGCGCCGCAGATGTTCGACCGGGTCGAGGTGGGCGAGACGCCCGCGGACGACCCGAAGAAGGTCATCAATCGGGTCCTGGAGACCACCCTCGGCGACGTGCTGGACGACATCACCAAGCACCACATCAAGGTGTTCTTCAGGATCTACGACGTGGAGGGCACGACCGCCTACTCCAAGTTCGAAGGGCACCGGCTCATGCGAGACTACGTGCGGAGCCTGGTCCGGCGTGGCACGAGCCGGATCGACGGCGTGATCGACGTGGTGACCAAGGACGGGTACCGCGTCCGCGTGGCCGGCCTGGCGTTCACGACGAGGCGCGCGAAGACCTCGCAGCAGCGCGCCATCCGCAAGGAGATGTTCCGCGTGATCGAGGAGAACGCTAAGGAGTGCAACTTCGACGAGTTCATCAAGCGGTGCCTGGACCTCAGCGAGGAGAAGAGCATCCCGGAGCAGATCAAGGAGGCCGCCTGGAAGATCTACCCGATCCGTCAGGTCGAGATCCGCAAGACCGAGGTGCTGGAGGAGCCCTCGGGACTGGCCCCGCACGAGGCCGTCGGGGACCGCGCCGACCCAGAGCTCTCCAGCTACTAAGCCCCGCCCGGCACCCACCCTCCGGGCGCGGGCCGGATGCTCTTCATAGTCAAGACCCAGCGGGAGCTGGAGGACGTCACCGCCAGCCGGATCGAGGAGGAGATAGGCGACGTCGAGACGGAGCCCCGCCCCCGCGGCTACCTAGGCCTCGTCCTGGTCCGGGGAGACACCTCGAAGGAGGACCTGGAGCGGATCCCGGAGGTCGAGCGCGCCATCCCGGTCGAGCGCGAGTGCCGGGCCGACCCGGACGAGATCGCCGAGGTGGCCGCCGAGCTCGCCGAGGGTCGCATCTCCGAGGACGAGACCTTCGCGGTGAGAACCATCCGGCGCGGCGACCACGACTTCACCAGCCTGGACGTCAACGAGCGCGCCGGAGACGCCGTCCGCGAGGCCACCGGGGCCGGCGTGGACCTGGACGACCCCGACAAGCTCGTCTGGGTGGAGATCATATCCGAAAACGCCTACGTTTCCATTTTACCCGGAGACGAAGAGTGGAAAAAGCTCCCCCCGTGGAAGCCCGAGGCGGACCCCCTCCTCGGCAAGACCGTCCTCGCCCAGATCCCCTACCTGGGCGACCCCAAGGCCGCGTACTCGATGGGTGAGCGCATCGGTCGGGCCGTCCAGGGGTTCGAGCTCAAGGCCTACGTCGTCACCCCACTCGAGCCCGTCAACGCGATCGAGCTCTTCCACTTCCTGCGCGGGCTGCGGGACGGCGTGCGGTCCCGCATGGAGGTGCAGCGCGAGTCCTACGGCCGGGAGTTCCGGCGCACCGAGCTCCTGCTCTACGACCTTTACCAGTTCGTCCGCCTGAAGCGGGACTCGCTGCTCATCGGCACGGACCCCAAGGGCGACCCGTACACCGACGTCCGCGAGGAGCTGGGAGAGGAACTCGCCGAGCGGGACGAGGTGGTCGTCCTCGCCGGGGCCCGAAAGGGGCTCCCGCGCGGCGTCCTCCGGGCCTGTGACTACGTGCTCGACCTCTGCCCGGGCGTGACCTTCGCCACCGAGCACGTGGTACCCTCGGTGGTGACCGCGCTCGTCGACGCGTTCATCGAGGCCTCGGGAGGCAGCGAGCGATGATCATCGGCGTGGTACACCTCCCGCCGCTGCCCGGATCCCCCCGAGCGCACGACATCGAGGAGGTCGTCGAGCGGGCCGTCCGGGACGCCTCCAGGCTGGAGGAGGGCGGCGTTGACGCCGTGCTCGTGGAGAACTACGGGGACGCCCCGTACTACCCCGACGACGTGCCGAAGGTCACCGTAGCCTGCATGACCCGGGTGGTCGCGGAGGTGATCGAGAGCGTGAGCGTGCCGGTGGGCGTCAACGTGCTCCGCAACGACGCGCTGGCGGCACTCAGCGTCTGCGCGGCGACCGGCGCCTCCTTCATCCGGGTCAACGCCTACGTCGAGGCGGTGGCGACGGACCAGGGCGTGCTGCAGCCGGTGGCGCACGAGGTGCAGCGGGAGCTGAGGAACCTGGGCCTGGACGTGGAGGTGTACGCTGACGTCAAGGTCAAGCACGGTCGCTCCCTGGACGACCGGCCCATCGAGGACGTCGCCCGGGACGCCGTCGAGCGCGGGCTGGCGGACGCGGTCATCGTAACGGGAGGAGCCACGGGGTCCGCCCCGGAACCGGAGGAGGTGGAGCGGGTGGCCCGGGTCGTGGACCGAGTGCTGGTCGGGAGCGGGGTCACGCCGGACAACGTGGGGGAGTTCCTGAGGCGCGGTGCCTCCGGCTTCATCGTCGGAACTTACTTTAAGCGGAATGGAGTGACCGAGAACCCGGTCGACGTGGACCGCGTCCGGGAGCTAGTTAGCGCCGCCTCAAGGACCAAGGGGCGCTGAAGGGGCAGGCCCATCACGTTGGTGGAGAAGCGTCTGAACCGGCAGGAGCTGGAGTGGGTGCGGAAGAGGGTCGCCCGAGAGGCCGCCCGGCTCCTCTACGAGGGCGTGGTGGACGAGTACATTGACGCGAAGAAGATGGCCGCTCAGCGGTTGGGAGTCGACATCCTCCCATCCAACCGGGAGGTCGCGATCGAGCTCGACCGGATCGGTGACGAGCTGGAGGGCGAGCGCAAGCTCAAGCGACTAAAGCGGCTCCGTGAGGAGGCGCTCAAGGTCATGGAGGTGCTGGAGGACCTCGACCCGCGTCTCATCGGCAGCGTCTGGCGGGGGAACATCAAGCGGGAGAGCGACATCGACATCGCCGTGCTCGGCACCACCGACCCGGAGGAGGTCATCGAGCGTCTCAAGGAGGCGGGCATCGAGATCCTGGACGTGGACGAGGTGATCATCACCGAGCGCGGCGGGAAGCCCCTGGACATCCCGGAACACTACGTCAACATCAAGGTCCGCACGCCGGGCGGGGAGAAGGCGGAGATCAACGTCACCGTGAGCAGCCCGGAGCTCGAGCGCAAGGGCAAGGTCACGCTCGGCCGCTGCGACTTCTTCGGGGACAAAATGAAGGGACTGACCGTCGAGGAGCTGCGCAAGCTCCTGAAGGAGGACCCGTACCGGAAGTTCATCCCGCCCGAATGATCAGTCGGAGTACCGGACGAGGTCCACGTCCAGTCCGAGCGCGTCGAGCACCTTCTGCACCACGTAGTCGACCAGGTCCATCACGCTCCGCGGCTCGTGGTAGAACGCCGGGCAGGCGGGGAGAACCGTCGCACCCTCCCGGGCCAGCTCCAGCGCCGCGCGGAACCCGGAGGCCGGCCACGGGGTCTCCCGGACCACCAGGACCAGCCGGCGCCCCTCCTTCAGCGCCACGATCGCGGCCCGCTTCACCAGGTCCGAGGCGATACCGGCCGAGATGCTCGCCAGCGTTCCCAGCGTGCACGGGCACACGACGTACCCGTCCACCTTGTAAGTCCCGCTCGCGGGCGGGGCGGTGACGTCGTCCGGGTCGTAGCGCTTGACGCCGCTCGGCAGCTGCACCCCCTCCCGCTCCATGACCTTCTCCGCCGCCTTAGTCACGCTCACCTCCACCTCGACGCCCTCGTCCAGCAGGACCTCGATCAACCTCCGAGCGTAGATCTGACCGCTCGCTCCCGTAATACCTATGAACACTCGCAAGCCCACCGTCCCCGGCGCGGATGAGGAGTGATGGGCGGACCGAGGCACCGATGACGAGTCCTTTAAGTGCCGACGTCACACGCCGTGCGCGACCTTGCACCGAAGGTACAGCACCAAGAAGTTGAACGCCGCGTGAACCATCGCCGCCGAGGCGTAGCCCGCGAGAGCCCCGGCCCACCTCACTCCCACCTTCCGTCCGAACCCGTACAGGAAGGCGAACGTGACCGTCGCCAGCACGTGAACCGGGAGCGACACGAAGGTCCGGGTTACCCCGACCACGATCGGGGCCAGAGGACCCAGCTTGAGGCTTCCCAGGGCGTAAAAGAAGTTCTCGATGGTCGCGAACCCGAGCGCGGTCGTCGCGGCCAGGGTGATGGCGCCGGACAAGCTTCCACCGCACCCTCTGACCGCGTCGACCAGGAACTCGACCGCCCGGTTCAGGCTCAATGGGCCGGCGTAGCGAGCCACTGGAGCGAGCGACAGTCTCAGCAGGCTCGAGGCGACCCGGGGCACCGCGAGGAAGCTCAGTCCCTTGGAGAGCTCCTCGACGAGCGGCGCGACGACCGTGACCATGACCACCTTGGGCGGGTTCCCGAGCAGCGAGGTGGCGGCTACCTCCCCGAGCAGCGCCAGTAGGACCGAGATGGGGCCGTAAACCGTCCCCAACACCGCCGCCGCGAGCAGTGACAGGAGCCGGAACATCCCATCGACCCCGCGGGGCGTGATGTGGAAAGGGCCTGGAATCTGACCCTCGGCGAGGATGATGACAACGGCCGTCGCCGAACCGATCCCGACTTAAAACCCCGGTCACCCGCCGGCCCGGGGAGCGCCGGGCGTTGTTCGTGGCCAAGTACCTGGGCCGTTCTCGGTACTCGGAGCTGGATGACAACCTGAAGAACTTCGCCCGGCTGAAGGCGTCCCTGGCCGGTGTTGACCTCGACAGGGACCCGCACGTGCTGCTGTTCAACGTGGAGGGCACCGCCAGTTACTACGTGATCTTCGAGGAGGAGGTTGAGTCCGTCGAGGACGTGGAAAGGCTCCTGAAAAAGGACATGGGGGCCAGACTATCACGGGATTCGAGGGAGAGGGTCGAGAGGATTCTAAACTCCTGAAGGCGCAGTGGGTCGCGCTCAACGAGGTGGTCAACGAGCTGAGGTCCCGCGGTGTCGACGTCCCGCGCGAGGTGACCGAGAACCTGAAGATCGCGCGGATGATCCTCCACCATTACGAGTTCGACCCGCACACCAGCGCCAAGACCCTGGCCAAGGCGCACAAGTACCTGGATCGTGCTCAGCGGTCCCTGGCCGAGCTCTGCGAGGAGCACGAGGATTTGATGGAGAAGCTGTCCGAGTGGGTTGAGAACGCCGACGAGCTGGCCTCCCGGTTCCTGGAGGACGCGGCCAGGTCCGAGTTCTCCCCGATGCGCCACCGGCCCGTGCCCCGGGCCGGGGACGGGTACGCTCGGGTGGAGCTCCCGGAGCCGGTCGAGGTGGAGCGGCTTCAGGACGTCTGCGAGGAGACCGGCGCCATCGTCACGTACGCGGGGAGGTGGACGAAGGTAGAGGTGTTCGGCGATCGTGAGGCCGTTAAGCGGGCGTTGCGCTCGATCCGCGAGCTGCCCGAGTCCTGGAAGAAGCTCCTCGAGCGGCGCGGGATACCTGACAAAAGCAATAAGTCATGAGCGGCCCCGGACGGCCGTTCGGGGTGGTGATCGCGTGATCGGGATCGCGACCGCGGACTTCCACGGGGACGTGGAGAAGGCCGAGGAGGTGGCCGAGAAGGCCGCGGACGAGGACGCGGACGTCATCTTCGTGGCCGGGGACGTCTCCGACTTCAACCTTGATGATCCCGTGAACGCGGCCGAGGAGATCATCGACGTCCTCGAGGAGCACGGTCAAGAGATTATGGCCGTGCCCGGAAACTGCGACACGCACGAGGTGGTCCGCACGCTGGACACTCGCGGAGTGTCCGTCCACCTCAAGCGGAAGCGGCTCGGGGACTACGACGTGGTGGGGATGGGTGGGTCCAACCCGACGCCGTTCGACACGCCGTTGGAGTTCAAGGAGGACGTGCTAGAGTCCCGGCTCCAGGACCTGATGAGGCGGGCCAGCGAGCCGATCATCCTGCTGACCCACGCCCCGCCCAAGGACACGAAGGTGGACAAGGTCGAGTCCGGCGAGCACGTGGGCAGCGAGGCGATTCGAAAGATCGTGGAGGAGTACCAGCCCAAGTTCCACATCTGCGCCCACATCCACGAGGCGGCGGGCGAAGACGAGCTGGGTGACACCAGGATCGTGAACCCGGGCCCGGGCGGGGCGGTGGTCCTGGAGCTGTGAGCGAGCCTCGGTTCCCCTGGGAGAGGGAGCTGATTAAGTTCGTCCGGCGGCGGCTTCGGGGCTCCCGGGTTCCCCCCTCCCACGGTTACGACCACGTCCGACGCGTCGTCTCCCTCTGCGAGTTCATCGGGGATCGGGAAGGAGCCGACGTGGAGATCCTCCGCGCCGCCGCCTGGCTGCACGATGTAGGAAGGCCCGAGGAGGAGCGGACGGGCCGCGATCACGCCCGCATCAGCGCTCGGATAGCCGCGAAGGTCCTCCCGTCCGTGGGCTTCCCGGAGAGTAAGCTCGACGACGTCGTGCACGCCATCGAGGCCCACCGGTACTCGACGGGGCCGGAGCCGGAGACCCTCGAGGCGAAGATCCTGCAGGACGCGGACAACCTCGACGCGCTGGGCGCGGTGGGCATCGCCCGGTGCTTCTGCGTGGTCGGTGAGCGGAGGACCCGGATACGCGACGGCGTCCAACATTTTTATGAAAAGCTGTTAAAGCTCCCCGACCTCATGCACACGGAGACGGCCCGGAAGCTGGCCCGAATTCGTCTCCGGCGCATGCTCGCGTTCCTGGACTGGTACCGGGAGGAGGCGGAGGAGATGAGGAGTTAGGGGTCGGCCGAGCCGCCGATGAGGAGGACGGGGTTTACCCGACCTCCGCGACTTTTTTAAGAGCATCGAGTCCGGCGGCCGGGGGGCATGACCTTGGCGGAGGAGGACATCAAGCCCATCGTCCGGATCGCGGACGTCGACCTGGACGGGCACAAGAAGGTCCCGTACGCGCTCACGGGCATCAAGGGCATCGGCATCAGGATGGCGTACGCGATCTGCCGAGAGCTCGGAATCGACACGGAGAAGCGGCTCGGAGAGCTGTCCGACGAGGAGATTCAGCGCATCGAGGAGGAGATCGAGAAGCTGTCCAAGGGTGAGTCCAACATCCCGTCCTGGATGTACAACCGGCAGAAGGACTACGAGACGGGCGAGGACAAGCACCTGGTCGGAGCCGAGCTGGAGATGACCGTCAAGCAGGATATCGACCGCCTGAAGAAGATCCGCGCCTACCGCGGAATCCGGCACGAGCTCGGGCTGCCCGTCCGCGGTCAGCGGACCCGGTCGTCCTTCCGACGTGGAAAGACCGTTGGTGTGAAGAAGAAGCAGCGCTAACCCGCGCCGGGGGCCTCGTCCATGGGTGATCCCAAGAAGCCGCGCAAGAAGTACGAGACGCCCCGCCACCCGTGGGAGAAGGAGCGCCTGGAGTACGAGAAGAAGCTCATGCGGAAGTACGGGCTGCGGCGGAAGAAGGAGCTGTGGAAGCACCAGACCCAGCTCAAGCGCTGGCGTGACCGGGCCAAGAGGCTGATGGCGGCCAGCGGTCCGCAGGCCCAGCGGGAGCGCGAGGCCCTGTTCCGCAAGCTGTACGAGCTCGGAATCCTGGACAAGCCGCCCGAGGAGGCGACCCTGGACGACATCCTGAAGCTCAGCGTTGAGGACGTCCTCGAGCGCCGGTTGCAGACGATCGTCTACCGGAAGGGTCTCGCCAAGACCCCGCTGCAGGCCCGGCAGCTCATCGTGCACCGGCACATCGCCATCGGCGACCGGATCGTGACCGTGCCGAGCTACCTCGTGACCCGCGAGGAGGAGGACAAGGTTCAGTACTCGCCGTACTCACCGCTCCGAGACAAGGACCACCCGCTCCGCGCCCAGATCGAGGGCGAAGCCCCCGAGGAGACCGCCGAGTCGGCCGAGTCCGAGTAGATTAACCGCCGGGAGGGGTGATCGCGATGGCGGAGGAGGGTGGCGGCGAGAAGAAGAAAAAGAAGAAGGAGCGCTGGGGCATCGCGCACATTTACGCCTCGTTCAACAACACGATCATCACCATCACCGACCTGACCGGTGCCGAGACCTTCGCCCGCTGCTCCGGCGGCATGGTGGTGGACGCGGACCGGGAGGAGAGCTCGCCCTACGCCGCGATGAAGGCGGCCCGCAGGGCCGCCGAGGAGGCCAAGGAGAAGGGCATCACCGCCGTCCACGTTAAGGTCCGAGCGCCGGGCGGTCACGGCCCCAAGACACCGGGTCCGGGCGCTCAGGCGGCGATTCGAGCCCTCGCGCGGGCCGGACTGAAGATCGGCCGGATCGAGGACGTGACCCCGATCCCGCACGACGGCACTCGGCGACCGGGCGGCAAGAGAGGACGCAGGGTCTGAGCGCCCTTGCGCGTCAGCCTCTACGACTACGAGAAGCGGGACGTCGAGCGCGCCACCTTCATCATCGAGGACACCAGCCCGGAGTTCGTCAACACCATCCGCCGCGCCCTCTACACCCTCGTTCCCACGCTGCGGATCGAGGAGGTCATCATCTACGAGAACGACACGCCGATGTACGACGAGATGCTCGCCCACCGGCTCGGCCTCATCCCCCTCAAGGTCGACGACATCGACCAGTTCGAGCTGCCGGACCTCTGCGACTGCGGTGGCAAGGGCTGCGAGAAGTGTCAGGTGAGGGCGGAGCTCGAGGTGGAGGGGCCCAAGAAGGTCTACGCCAAGGACCTCGAGTTCGACCACCCGGACGTGGAGCCCGCCTTCCCCGACATGCTGATCACCGAGGTGGGCGAGGAGCAGCGCCTGCGCCTCGAGGCCATCGCGGTCCCCGGCCTGGGCCTGGAGCACGCCAAGTGGAAGCCGGTCAGCGCGGTCGGTTACAAGGGCCTGCCCGAGCTGGAGATCGACGAGGAGAAGCTCAAGGAGAAGAAAATCACGTACGAGTGCCCGCAGGGCATCATCAAGGTGAAGGACGGCGAGATCGTGCACATCGACGAGGACCGGCTCCCCGAGTGCCGGATGTACAAGGAGTACGAGCGTGCGACGGACGGCGCGATCAAGCTCAAGCTCCGGGACGACGCGTTCGTGTTCAACGTGGAGACGGACGGCTCCATGCCCCTGGAGGAGGTGCTCATGCGGGCCTTCGACGCGCTTGAGCACAAGCTCAAGTCGCTGCGCGAGAACCTGGAGGAGGAGGTGGGGGAGTAGACCATGACCTGGGCGCCCACCGGACCCACGAACATCGAGCTGAGGAAGCTCATCCGCGACCTGAAGAAGGCGTCCCGGAAGTACAACGCCCCGATCTGGCGGGACGTGGCCGAGCGGCTCTCCCGGCCGCGGCGGCAGCGGGCCGAGGTTAACGTGGGCAAGCTCGACGGGCTGGCCCGGCGCGGGGTGATCCAGGAGAACGAGACCGTGCTGGTGCCCGGCAAGGTCCTCGGGGATGGCGTCCTGACCCAGCCGCTCCGGGTCGCGGCGTGGCGGTTCAGCCGGACGGCGAGGAAGAAGATCGAGGCCGCGGGTGGGGAGTGCCTGACCATTCGGGAGCTGATGGAGGAGAACCCGCGCGGCTCCTACGTGCGGATCATCGAGTAGGGGGTGCGGACCGTGGAGTACGCGCACGCCAAACCGGTCGACCCGAACGAGTGGACGATCATCGACGCTGAGAACGCCATTCTCGGCCGGCTCGCCAGCGTCGTGGCCAAGCGGCTGCTCAAGGGCGAGCGGATCGCGGTGATCAACACCGAGAAGGCCATCATCACGGGCGACAAGCAGCGGATCAAGGAGGAGTGGCTGCAGAAGATCCAGCGAGGCGACCCGAAGAAGGGTCCGTTCTACCCGCGCCGGCCCGACCTGATCTTCCGGCGAGTCGTGCGAGGCATGCTGCCCTGGAAGACGTCCCGGGGTCGCAACGCCTTCCGGCGCCTGAGGGCCTACATCGGGACGCCCAAGTGGGTGGAGGAGGCCGGCGTGGAGCCTGAGCGGGTGCCTGAGGCCGACATGAGCAGGCTGGGCCGCGTCTGGTACGTCACGCTCGAAGAGCTCTCCCGAGAGCTGGGTTACCGGCCACCGGAGGGGGCGTTCGAGTAATGGCCCGGATCGTCCAGACCACCGGCAAGAGAAAGACCGCGATCGCCCGGGCGGTGATCCGGGAGGGTAAGGGCCGGGTCCGCGTCAACAAGCGCCCGGTTAACATCATCGAGCCCGAGATGGCCCGGATGAAGATCATGGAGCCCCTGATGATCGCCGGCGAGGACGTCGTCAGCCAGGTGGACATTGACGTCAAGGTTCAGGGAGGCGGGTGGATGAGCCAGGCCGAGGCGGCCCGGATCGCGATCGCCCGCGGGCTCGTGGAGTGGACCGGTGACCCGGACCTTCGGGACGCCTACCTGGCCTACGACCGGCACATGCTGAAGGGAGACCCGCGACGCAAGGAGCCCAAGAAGTTCGGAGGTCGCGGCGCCCGAGCCAGGAGGCAGAAGAGCTACCGCTAAGGGGCCCGGCCCATGATCATCCCGATCCGGTGCTTCACCTGCGGGCGGCCGATCGCGCACCTGTGGGAGAAGTACGTCGAGATGGTCGAGGAGGAGGGCAAGAGTCCCAAGGAGGCCCTGGACGAGCTGGGGATCCACCGGTACTGCTGCCGACGGATGTTCCTGTCGCACGTGGACCTGCTGAAGGAATCCCTGCCGTACACGCCCCCACGCCTCGGCTCGCCCCGTTAAGGTTATTAATCCCGGCCCCCGGGCCCGCCTCGGAGCCCGGGGCCGTGGGGTAGCCTGGTCTATCCTCCGCGGCTGGGGAGCGGCCGAGCGGCCGCCCGGAGGCCGCGGGACCCCGGTTCAAATCCGGGCGGCCCCACCAACCCCGGAATTGTTACGAACCTCGTAACGTTCCGGGTGCCCTTGCACCACCCCCGTGCACACCTGTCGCGAAGAGGGGTAGTACTTTAACCGGGATTGCGCCCGACGCAGGGGGAGACGGTCGACCATGCGAGCCCTCGTCCCCGCCCTGCTGGGACTCCTCCTGGCGATCTCAGGGGCGGCGTCGGCGGGCCAGTACTTCCAGGTGCCGGAGACGGTCGTCGTTAACCTGTCCGGTCAGCCGTATCAGCCGACCTACGTCAAGTTCACCGACAAAGGCAAGCAGGCGGTCCAGGACATCCTGAAGACGCTCAAGATCACCGTTGACGGTCGCGAGGTGGCGCTGAGCGTGCAGGCGCGGAAGGTGAAGGAGGTCCAGGTGGACAACATCAGGAACGAGGAGTACGTGGCCGCGGCCCTGGGCTACGAGGTGCCTGGGAAGTACTTCGTCGGCTACCTGGAGTTCAAGAAGACCAAGTACGTGGTGAAGTACGAGGAGGGCCAGAAGCCGGTGCAGAAGACGGCCCCGGGCTTCGGCGCGTTCCAGGCGACCGTGGCGGAGATCCTGGGCCAGTACGACGAGAGCAAGGGACTGCCGTTCGTCGCCCCGGCGGTGAAGCCGGAAGAGCACGAGGAGGAGGTCATGCTGTGCCTGCCGATCGAGTCAGAGATCACGCTGAAGCCCGCCGTCCTGCAGATGGACTGGTACCGGGTGCTGAACGTCGCCGAGGCGAACAAGGTGTTCCTGAAGTCGGCCACGGTGCACGCGCACAAGGACGGTGACAAGGTCAAGGTCGTGTACGCGCCCACGAAGCTGGACGCCGCGACCATGCTGGCGACCAAGGTGCTGCCGAGCGCCGACGACATCGTCAACGCGATCGTCAACCCGTACCTGGAGGAGGTGAGGGCCGTAGAGGACGCCAAGATCCGCGAGCTGCTGGAGCCGCTGAAGGAGCAGCTGCCGGACAAGCTGGCCGACATCGTGGTCGACAAGATCCTGGTGCCGGTGATCAAGGGCCTCATCGAGCGGTGCGTCCTGAGCAGGGTGGAGAGCGAGGTCAAGAGCGCGCTCAAGCAGCCGGTCGAGCAGGCTCTGACGGCCCTGGTGGGAGCGTACCTGTCGCAGTACCCGGCCACGACGGACGTGAAGGTGCTGGAGGAGCGGAAGGCGGCGCGGCAGTCGATCCTGTTCGACCCGATGGTGGAGGCTGAGCTGGCGGTGATCGAAAGCGCCGCCAACGCGGTGCGCGACCAGGTCGAGAGCGTCGTCGAGGACGTGACCGAGGACTACGCCGAGGACATCGCCGACATGCTCGGCGTGTCGGTGGACACGGTGAAGGAGACGATCGAGAAGCTCACCGTGGGCGTGCTGGAGAACGTCATGAACGCCTTCCGCGGCTTCGCCGAGTGGCTGGCGAAGCTGCTGGCGCTGAACACGCTGACGTCGATGGCGGCCGCCGGCCTGCTGATCTAAGCCCCCTCACGCCCCGTCCACTTCTTCCCCTGGAATCGTTACGAGATTCGTAACGATTGGTCGGCAGGATTTAATAACCTCCTCCGCAGCGTTTGGCCGGGCACCTCGGCCTGTGACCGGTGAGGGCCGGGTTCCGATGATCCGGGGCTCCGGGCCCCCGGCACAGGCCCGACGGCGGCGTCGGGAGGTAGGAGGTGACGATCACCACCGATGACCTCCCGCCCTCCTGCCGGGGGTACACCCCCGCGCACGTTTTTAACTCTCACCTCGAGTCCTCCGGAGGGTGCTCATGCTCAAGAATCGCCACGTGATCTCCGTCCGCGACTTCACCCGGGAGGAAATCGAGACCATCCTCGAGCACTCGGAGCGGATGGAGAAGATCTACGAGAAAGGTGACGACCGGCTCTCCGGCAAGGTGCTCGCGACCCTCTTCTTCTCCCCGAGCACCCGCACCCGGCTCTCCTTCGAGACCGCGATGCTGCGCCTGGGCGGCGACGTGATCTCGCTCGTTGGCAAGGAGGCGGCGTCCACGGCCAAGGGGGAGAACCTGGCGGACACGATCCGGACGGTCGAGAAGTACTGCGACGTGATCGTGCTGCGCCACCCCAAGGAGGGCGCGGCCCGGCTCGCGGCGGAGTACTCCAGCGTCCCCGTCATCAACGCGGGGGACGGCGCGAACCAGCACCCGACTCAGACGTTCCTGGACCTGTACACGATCAAGAAGGAGAAGGGCAAGATCGAGGGGCTGAAGGTGGGACTGATGGGTGACCTGAAGTACGGTCGCACCGTTCACTCCCTCGCCTACGCGCTCGCGATGTTCGGCGCCGAGATCCACCTGATCTCTCCCGAGGAGCTCCGGATGCCGAGGTACATCGTGGACGAGCTCGTCGAGGTCGGCGCGGCCGACGTGGAGGAGCACCGGGACGTGGAGCCGATCCTCGGCGAGCTGGACGTGCTGTACGTGATCCGGATCCAGAAGGAGATGTTTCCGGACCCGGAGGAGTACGAGCGGGTCAAGGGTAGCTACCGGATCACCCGGGAGCTGATCGAGGAGCACGCGCGCGACGACCTGATCATCATGCACCCACTGCCGCGCGTGGACGAGGTGGAGCCGGAGGTGGACGAGCTGCCCCAGGCCCGGTACTTCGATCAGGTCCGTAACGGCGTGATCGTCCGGATGGCGCTGCTTGACCTGCTGCTCGGGGACGCGGAGTGAGGGGGTCCGGCGGTTGGCCCTGAAGGTGAGGAGGATCGAGAACGGGACGGTGCTGGACCACCTGCCCCCGGGCACGGCCCCGCTGATTTTGGACATCCTGGACGTGGACCTGGAGGAGACGACGGTGCTCATGGCCATCAACGTCGAGAGTTCCAAGATGGGGCGCAAGGACATCCTCAAGATCGAGGGCAAGTTCCTCGAGGAGGAAGAGGCGAACCGGGTGGCGCTGATCGCGCCCAACGCGACGGTGAACATCATCCGGGACTACTCCGTCGCGGAGAAGTTCAAGGTCAAGCCGCCGGAGCGTGTCGAGGGCGTCGTCAAGTGCCCGAACCCGAACTGCATCACCAACGACGAGCGGGAGCCGGTGGAGCCGGTCTTCATCCGGGAGTCCGAGGACCCGCTGGAGTACCGCTGCAAGTACTGCGAGCGGGTGATCCGGGCGGAGCAGCTCCGCGAGATCCTTCGGGGCTAGCCGCCGCCACCTCCCGCCAACCTTTTAATCGGCGATAAAGGGGGTGCCGATACCCGGTATGGAGGAGACTGGTGGGTGATTGGATGTCCGATCCCCGGTTCAGCTACTTCAAGACCTTCCTGGAGGTCGTGAAGCGCAAGAGCTTCTCCAAGGCCGCCGAAGCGCTCGGTATCACTCAGGGCACGGTCAGCAACCAGATCGAGACCCTTGAGCGGTTCTTCAACGCGAGGCTGTTCACCCGGACCCCCGAGGGCGTGGAGCTCACCGAGGAGGGTGAGGTGGCGCTCGAGGCGATCGAGAGTGCCGTCGAGGCGATCGAGCGGGCCCGGGACGAGATCTCCGCCATGTCCCGGGAGCCCTCCGGCAAGGTTCGGGTCTCCACGAGCACCGTCCCGGGCGGGTACCTGATTCCCGGCAACATCCGGGAGTTCCGGTCCAAGTACCCGAAGGTCGACGTCGTCATCCGGGTGTGCGACTCGCGCGAGGCCACGGAGCACGTGATGGAGGGTAAAGCCGACGTCGCGATCGTGGGAACGGACGCCTTCGTCCGCAAGAAGAGCCTCGAGGTCGTGCCCATCGCCTCCGAGGAGCTAGTTCTCATCGTACCGCCCGACCACAAGTTAGCGGACAGGAACGTGGTGGAGATCGAGGAGGTCGTCGGAGAGGACTACGTGAACCGCGAGAAGGGCTCCGGCACGCGCGAGGAGGTGCTGAAGTACCTGCGCAAGCACGACCTGTCCTTCGACGACTTCAACGTGGTAGAGGAGATGGGGAGCACCGAGGCCGTGGTGACGGCGGTCGGGCAGGGGACGGGGATCAGCATCGTCTCGGAGCACGCGGCCAAGCGCGCCGAGTCCTCGGGGTTGGTGAAGGTGGTCCGCCTGGCCGACCGGCCCCGCCGGCTGTTCTACGCCATCAAGGCCGAGAACCCGCTTCACCCCACGGCCACCGAGGTGTTCTGGGAGTTCCTGCTAGAGGAGGCCGAGCTCGAGTCACCGTGACGCCAGCGCGTCCCGCAGCGCCCTCGCCCTAGCGGTTACCGCCTCCAGCGGGTCACTGAACCCGTGGGTGGGCAGCTTCCCACCCCTATAGTCGGGTCTCAGGACCCTTCCTTCCCCGACCCGCACTCCGAGGTCCCAGCACAGCTCGCGCACCAGTCGATCCTCGGCGCGCACCGAGCCCCGGAGCGGCGCCACCTCCCTCCACGCGTCGAGCACCTCACGAAGGAACCTCTGGAGGTGACGCTCGTCGCCGCCGACCAGCACCCAGGCGCGCAGGCCCGTCTTGATGACCTCCGAGAAGGAGGCCGCCGAGGCGGGGATCACGTGCCGAGCCTCGCGGGGCGAGACGCGGTCGATCATCTCCCACGGAACCACGACCAGGTCCGCCTCGACGCTGTTCAGGGCCTCGGGTCTCGGCTCCACCCGCTCCGCCTCGATGCCGATCCGCTCCAGGATCCGGGCGTAGTAGGGCGTCGACGCTACTCGCAACGCTCGGCCTCCCTGAGCCTGTTCAGGTCCTCGATCAGGGCGTCGTACCGCTCGGGGCTCTCGTCCTGCACGTACCGGCCACCGGACTTCAACCGCTCCTCCGCCTTCGCCAGCTCGTACCCCAGGTACACGGCGTGCTCGAGCCGCGAGACGAGCCCCAGCGAGACCATCGCCAGCCCGAGCTCCAGCCCGTCCTCGGACTCGAGCCTGAGGCCTTCCCGCTTCCCGCCCTGGACGTGCTCCGCGACGATCACCCCGCGCTCGTGGTCAACCTCGATGACCACGTTGCCCCGCGGGTCCCGATCGGGCGTCTTCGCGAACCTACTCGCCGACACCCCCGGCCGGGGCCGGGTGGCGTCGGTGCGCTTGTCCTTGAACACGAGGAGGTCGACGCCGAGGTCCTTCGGGTACCCGCCCGCCCGGTGCGCGTAGTAACACATGCGGCTCGCCACGGCCAGCTCCAGCGTGCTCATGGCCGTTTTCCCGCTGGCCTCGGGCGTGAAAATGATCGAAGCTTCCAGCTCCACGGCCAGCTGCGCGCACAGGGCGGACGCCCCGACCGAGTCCGCATCGATCAGCTCGATCACGTTCCCCGCCCCGAAGAAGAGCGGGGCGTCCGGGAACCTCCGCGCGACCTTCCACGCCCGCCGGATGGAGTCGATCACGCCGCCGGGAGGGTCGAGCAGCGGGTCCAGGATGTAGTCCACATCCAGCCGCTCGCACTCCTCCACCAACTCCCCCAGCTCTCGTACCGCGGCCCCGATCCGGCGCGACTCGGGGACTAGGACGACCGGAACCTCGTAGTCTGCGGCCAGGCTGATCGGTTCCCTCAGGTTGGGACTCGCGCTGAGCACCAGCTGAGCACCGGCCTCCAACCCGGCCTCGATCAGGCGCGCGTCACCGGTGTCCACGCTGACGGCCGCCTCGCTCCCAACCCGGTCCAGCGTCTCCCTCACGACCTCTTCCACGTGGCTCGGGGAGGACTCATGAAAGCCCAGGTCCACGATCTCCGCCCCGTGCCGGACCCGCCTCTCCGCCTCCCGGGCCGCCTCGGACGGGCCCAAGTTATCGGCGAAGATCTCGGAGAGCACCCGGGGCCGGCACCCGCGGGCGACGCCGATCGGCCCAACCTCAATCCACCTCTCCTCCGGGATCTCTCGCTCCAGTTCCCGCAGCTTCTTACCCAGCTCCTCCACCAGCTCCTCCTTGAGCAGCTCGCACGCGGGCGTGTCCTTGGAGGGCTCGAACCCCTCCTCCATCTTCCTCAGAACCAGCGGTAGGTCTCGCGCGTCCCTGGAGCTCAGTCGGAAGTCCGCGCCGAGCTCTTCGTCGAGCCGTCGGACGTCTCCTCGGAACAGCCCGGGCAGGAGGACGTAGTCGTACTCGGAGAGGTCCTCACCCCGGAGATGCCGAATCACGAAGCTGGTAGTCATGAGGGCGGCCACGTCGATGGGGAGGACCTTTACCTCGGCCCAGTCAAACTCGGACGCGGCCTCCCGGACCAGCCTCGCCGCCCTTCTGCCCGTCAGGAGGAGGACCCTCATCGGAGGTCCCCGAGGGCCCTCGGGATCTCGTTGGGGTGGCGCAGGACGCGGACGCCCTCCATCCGCTTGAGCCGGTCGAGGTTCCGCGCGTCCACCTCCCGGATCCTCATCTCGTAGGTCGTTCCTCCCTTGATGGCGTCCTCCGGGCAGGTCTCCTCGCACGTACCGCAGCCTTCGCACTTAATCAGCCGGATGAAGGCGCGCCCGTCCACGAGCTCGATCGCGTCGTTGGGGCACGCGTCGACGCACCGGCCGCACCCGGTGCACCGGCCCCGGTCGACCATGTACGGGGTGACGGTCTCGATCGTCTCCCCGGGCTCGCCGTAGTCGCAGGGGACGATCAGGACCGGCACCCCACCCTTGCCGGCCTGGGCGACGGCGTTCGTGACCAGGGTGTCCGCGATCCCGTGGACGATCTTGGCCACGGTGTTCGAGGTCGTGGGCGACACGATCAGGGCGTCGTACTTGCCCATCGCGAACCGGCCGACGATCGGGCAGCTGGCTCCCTCCTCCCGCTGAGTGAAGACCTCCCGGTAGTGCCCGCCCGGGCAGATCTCCTTGAGGTCGCGCCAGAGTCCGAACATTCGGACGACTTCCTCGCCGGCCTCGCTGAGGAACGCGCTGACGCGGTGCTCCTCGGAGAGCTCACGCATGACCTTGAACGTCTCAACCAGGAGGTGAGCCGCCCCGGTAATGGCCCAGCCGAGGCGGAGGCCCAACCCCGCCCACCCGGACAAAAAACGGGTTAGAAGGCCAGGAGGAGCAGCGGAATCAGCAGCACGCAGGCGAAGATCGCGCCGCACACCATCCCCCAGAACCTGTTCACGTTGAGCCCGAAGAACAGCCGGGCGTCTCGGCCGAAGAACTGGGACGCGTCGCGAACCTCGTTCACGAAGTGCTCGACGCGGTCGGTGTCCGCCATCGCGGGCGCTCCGATCACGACCTCCTTCAGCTCAGACTCGCCCTCCTCGGCCAAGGGCTTCACCCCCGCAAGCTAAATCCGGGGACGCTTTTCAACGTTGCGACCGCGGGCGATGAGGAGGTGGGCCCGACGTGAGCTGATGACGATGGCTGGCGTTCCCCGAGCCCTCTACACCTCCAGCACGCCGCCGGGAAGCACTCGCACGGTGTCCCCGGTGCTCAGCTCCTCGATCGGGTTCCGGTCGGGCCGGTGCAGCAGGGGCACCCGTCCCAGCACGCACCCCACTATGAGTATCGGCTCGGCCTCCAGGACGACGATCGCCGCCGGCGCCTTACCGCGCTCCGCCAGCTCCATGATCACGTACGACCCCACCGTCGACCCGCGGCCCCCGGGCAGCACGAGAACTCTCCCGGTCACCCGCTCCCCGTGCAGCTCGTGCGTCGGGTCCACCACCCGGCCCGTCTCCGGGTCAACCCCGCCCAGGAACGACAGGCGCTGGTTTGAGACCAGGGCCTCCGCCTCAACCTCTTCCTCGACGTCTACCACCGGCTCGCACTCGATGCGCAAGGCCTTCACCCCTCGGGGGAGGTTCGTCATCCCGTACGAGATCGACGAGCGCGGAGTGGCGCACGAGATCGACGAGCTGGACCTGGACATGATCAAGGAGCCGGAGAACCTCGCCGTCATCCCACCGTCCGAGCGCGCCGGCCCCTGCGGCAACGCGTGCGTCTTCTGCTACATCCCCCAGAATCCCCCTGAGGTGCGCAAGGAGCGCGGGGGCAAGGTCGGGACGACCCGGCACGACACGCTCAACGACCCGGAGCTGGAGCGCCGGATCGAGGCCGCGCGGGATCGGTATCCCGATCTCCGGCTCCGGATCGTGGACACGGCCGGGAACGTCGGGCTGGACGAGGAGCGGATCGAGTCGCTCGCGGCCGCCGGCCTGGACGAGCTCCAGCTGTCCCTGCACACGACGAACCCTGAGACGCGGGCCCGGCTGATGCGGAACCCGGAGGCGGGTCGGGTGATCGAGCTCCTGCCCAGGTTCGAGGAGGTGGGCATCGACCTGATCGCGGACCTGGTGCTGACCCCGGGATATAACCTCCGGGAGTTCCCAGAGACCTGCCGCAGGCTGGAGGAGGTGGGGGCCAAGCAGGTTCGGGTGTTCCCCGTGGGCGGCACCCGGCTCGCCCGGGGCTTCCGGTTCCCGACGGAGGAGGAGCTTCGATGGATGTGGGAGACCGCCAGGGAGCTGGACCGGGAGCTGGACCTGGAGGTGGTGCCCGCGCCCACGATCCGAGCGCTCTTGGGCGAGCCGGCCTGCGAGCCTCCGAGGCTGCCCGAGCCGGACTTCGAGACCTACCTGGTGGTGGGAGAGCTGGCGGCCCCCATCTTCGAGCCGGCGGTTCGGGACCTGGAGAACGTGGAGCTCGTGGTAGTTGAGAACCGGGTGTTCGGGGGCGTGATCGGCGCCTCCAGCCTGCTGACCGCTAAGGACGTGCTCCGCGAGGTGAAGAGGGTGGAGCCTCGAAGCGACTGCCCGCTGCTGATCCTGCCCGACGCTATGTTCGGACCGGATGGGAAAACCTTGGACGGCGTCTCCCGGGAGGAGCTCGTCGGCCGGCTCGCGGCGCTGGGCTTCACCGTGGTCACCTGCCGAACGCCCGAGGAGGTGGCGGAAGTCCTAGCAGCTCCCGCCCCGTGGTAGCGGGGTGCGAGGGGTATGTCCGAGCCCCGGGTGGGGGTCCTCTCGGGAGGCACGGGAACACCCAAGCTGCTGCGCGGGCTTCGGGAGCTGGACGCGAACTTCTTCGTGATCGTAAACACCGGCGAGGACCGCGAGGTGCTGGGCCTTTACGTCTCGCCGGACGTGGACACGGTGCTGTACACCCTGGCCGGGATCATCAACGATGAGACCTGGTACGGGGTTCGCGGCGACACCTTCCGGGGGCACGAGTTCCTGGAAGAGGAGCTGGATGTGGACGAGTTGCTCAGGATCGGGGACGTGGACCGAGCGTTCAAGCAGTACCGCACGTACCTCATGGAGCGTAAGGGGATGAGCCTCTCGGAGGCCGTCGATGAGCTCCGTCGCCGCCTCGGGATCAAGTGGAAGGTTTACCCCATGACCGACGACCGCGTCGTTACGATCATCGTGACGGACGAGGGCGAGATGCACTTCCACGAGTTCTGGGTGGAGAAGAGGGGCCAGCCGGCCGTCAAGGACGTCAGGTACGAGGGGGCGGAAGAGGCGTCGGCACCCCCAAAGGCCGTGGACGACCTGCTGCGGGCGGACGTCGTGCTCATCGGGCCCAGCAACCCCGTGACCAGCATCGGCCCCATCCTCTCCGTCTCGGACATCCGGCACGCCGTCCGGGAGAAGCCCGTCGTGCTCGTCTCGCCCTTCATCGGTAACGAGCCCGTCAGCGGCCCCGCCGGGAAGCTGATGCGGGCGGTGGGGTTCGAGCCCAACGTGCGAGGGCTGGTCGAGTACTACCGGGGGTGGGGCATAGATCCCGACGTGCTGATCATGGACGAGCGGGACGACGTCGAGCCGCCCGGAGACGTGGAGGTGGTGCGCACGGACACGATTATGAAAACGGAGGAGGACTCGATCCGGCTGGCCAAGGAGGTGATGAGCGTCCTCCGGGAGGTTGCGGGATCTTGAGGACGGCATGGATGATAACGCTCGCCGCCCTAGCCCTCGCGGCCGCCGCGCTCGGGGTCGGGTGGTACATGCTCTCGAGTCCGGGGGAGCCCGAGGTGCCGGTCAAGGCCAAGATCGAGCTCCCCAAGCCGATGAGACTGGAGATGCCGCTCACCGAGGCACTCGAGAAGCGCCGCTCCATTCGGAAGTACAAGCAGGAGCCCATCACACTCCGCGAGCTCTCGACCGTGCTGTGGGCGGCCCAGGGTATCACGGACCCGCGAGGCTTCCGGACGGCCCCCAGCGCCGGCGCGCTGTATCCGCTCAGGATCTTCGTCGTGGTCAAGAACGTGAAGGGCCTCGAGCCGGGCATCTACGTGTACGATCCCAAGTCCAACACGCTGGGCTTGGTCAAGCGCGGCGACTTCCACCTGCAGCTGCAGCGGGCGTGCCTGGACCAGGAGTGGGTTGGGCAGGCGGCCGTGAACATCGTCATCGTCGGCTACGAGCGCGTCCTGCGGCCCCGGTACGGCGACCGATCCTTCCGGTACATGGCGCTGGAGGCCGGCCACGTCGGTCAGAACATCTACCTGGCCTGCACGGCGATGGGTCTGGGCACCGTGGCCATCGGCGCCTTCCACGACGATCAGGTGAAGAGGATACTCGGGGTTAAGGAAAAGGACGCGGTCCCGCTCTACGTGTTCCCGATCGGGCGCAGGTGAGGGAGGCGGGGTTGGGCGTTCGCGTCCGTGACGTCCTGAACTACCGAGGTCTGAGACTCCTCGTGTTCGAGCACGTGTACCCGCCCTCCGACGACTCCTTCCTCCTGGCCGAGCACCAGGGGGTCGCGCGTGGCGACCGCGTCCTCGACGTCGGCACCGGTTGCGGTATCCAGGCACTCCTCGCCGCCGACCGCGGCTGCGAGGTGGTGGCCGTCGACGTCAACCCCGCGGCCGTGCTCTGCGCCCGATGGAACGCCCTGCTGAACGAGCTGGAGGTGCTCACGCTGGAGGGGGACCTGTTCGAGCCCGTCGCGGGCGAGCGCTTCGACGTCGTGCTGTTCAACCCGCCGTACCTGCCCGGACGCGAGCTTCCCCGGGACGATCCGCTCTCGAGGGCCACCGAGGACCCGGCCGTGATCGAGCGCTTCCTCCGGGGACTGGCGGATCGGGAGGTGGAGTGGGAGGAAGCGAGGATCGTAGTCTCCTCTCTGACCCCGGAGGAGTACTTGAAACCGCTGGACGAGTTCGAGGTCGAGGTCGTGGCCAGGAAGCGCCTGTTTTTTGAGGAGCTCAGAGTCCTGGTGCTGAGACCGTAGGGGGGACGCTCGATGTACGTGCTCGTGTACTCGACCGCGGGCGACAAGGAGGAGGCGAAGCGAATCGCCAGGAAGCTGGTGGAGGAAGGGCTCGCGGCCTGCGTTAACGTTTGGCCGATCGAGTCCGTTTACGAGTGGGAGGGTGAGATTGAGGAGGACGAGGAGGTGGCGCTGCTCGTCAAGACCACCGCGGAGAAGGCCGGCGAGGTGGTGGAGAGGATCGTGGAGCTGCACTCCTACGACGTACCGGCGGTGCTCGTCGTGCCAGTGCTGGGCGGCCATGAGGAGTTCCTAAAGTGGGTCAGGGAGCAGACCGCTCCCTGAGCAGCTCCAGCACCGCGTCCAGCTTCCGCTCCGCCTCTTCCCACGCCCGGCGGACCTTCTCCTTCATCTCCTCGAAATCCTCCGGGCGCTCCTCGCCGATGACCCGCTTCACCTTGGTGTAGGCGGCCTCCCGGAACTTGACGTCCACCCGCTCCTCGCGTCCGTCGCGCTCCAGGTACACTCCCTCGCCCTCCTCAACGCGCCCCACGACGTCCGCCTCGATCCCGGCATCGCGCAGGACCTCGACGCAGCGCTCCGCAACCTCTTCCGGAGCGATGACCATCAGCATGTCCAGCGAGAGGCCCAGGTAGTCGATCCCCAGCTCGTCGAGCATTTTCATGACCCGGTCGTTCACGAGGCTCCGGACCCGTCCCTCGTCGAAGACCAGCCGCACGCCGGCGGTCTCGGAGATCTCCGTCGCGTCACCGCGGATCCCGCCATTGGTGATGTCGGTCATGGCGTGAACCTCGGGCAGCAAATCGGCCTCTCGGAGTGCCTCCACCGCGCGGACGAAGTCCACGTTCAGGGTCTCCTTAACGACGTCGTAGTACCCGTGGTAAATCGCCGTCGTGGAGATTGTGCCGCCGCCCGCCCCCTCCGTGAGCACGATTAGATCCCCGGGCTCGGCCCTCCGACGTGGGGTCAGCTCCTCCGGCTTGGCCGCTCCCACGCACGCCACGCCCGCGACGAGCCTCCGACCGTGCACCATGTCGCCGCCGACGCGGAGCGTGCTTCCGGCCAGGATCGGAACGCCCGTGGCCGCGCAGACGGCCGCGACCCCGGCGGTGAAGTCGAAGAGCCGGCCCACGTCGCCGTCGTCGGCCAGGTGCAGGTCAACCAGGACTCCGACCGCTCGCGCGCCGTTGACCAGCACGTCCCGCATGGCCGCCCTGGTCGCGTGGAACCCGGCAAGGAACGGGAACTCGCTCAACCGGGAGTGCATCCCGTCCACGGCGCTCACGATCACCTGCTCTCCCTCTCGGATCTCGGTCGCCCCGGCGTCGTCCCGCTCCTCGGGGGACACCAGGGCACCCTTGGAGGCCCGGGCGGCCAGCTTCGTCAGCAGCTCGTGGACGAAGAAGTCGCCCTCACCCCGAGAGCCCACGCCCATCTCGCCCATTGTGACGCCGGAGGACGGGGGTTTGAAGAGCCGGCCGAGCTCGCCCTCGAGCTCGTGCGCCCGGCGAACGTGCCGCACCTCGTCCAGGACGGCGGACACGAACTCTTCCACTTTCTCGTCGGACCAGTCCGACTTCCAGATCCTGACCAGGCGCTTCAGCCACTCCTCGACCTCCTCCTCGTCAGCACCGGACTCGAGCAGGTGCAAGGCGAGGCCTTCCAGGTCCATGGTCAGTCGCCCCGCGGCAGCCCGGTGAGCTCAGATAGCACCCTCTCCAGGGACCACTCTCGCGCCTCCTCCGGCAGCTCCGCAGCCCGCCTGAGGGGCTCGCCCAGGAGCTCCGCCGCGAGCATTCTCAGGGCCCGGGTGACCCGGGGCTTACCGGTGGAGATCGCGAGTAGGGCGTCCCCCCGCCTTAGCACCGAGGGGAACCTCACCCGGGGCTCGTCGACGTCGACCCTGTTGACCAAGGGCAGCTCGCTCTCCAGCCGTGCGTTGAGGTCCGGGTCGTCGGTGGCTGCCACGTACAGATCCGCCTCGGGCAGGTCGTCCGGGGACTCGACCCGACGCCGGAGGTGGTCCGCGCCCAGATCGTCCACCCAGTCCGGCCGGTCTGGCGAGACGACGGTTACATCCACCCCGAGGTCGACCAGCGTCCGAGCCTTGCGCCGGGCCACGTTCCCCGCGCCCACGATCACGGCCCGGTCCACGTCGACCACCAGCGGGACGTAGGGCACGCCGGGACCCCCTAGGCGTTGGGGATCTTGCGGTCCCACTTCGGCTCCTTGAGGAGCTTCTGGCCGTACACCTCCCGGCGCCGCTCCGGGCTCATTCGGAGCAGCTCCTTGATCAGCTCCGGCGCATCCTTGGGTTTGACGCGCAGGTTCGGGTTGAGCCGCGGCGTTCCGATTACCCCGTGCACGTCCACGGGGATGAGGCCCAGGTACTCGCCGCTGGTCATGTCGAACGAGGCGGCGATGCCCAGGCTGGCCTCACCGCGCAGCAGGGTCCGTTGGACGGCCTCGAACCCGCAGACGTACTCGTCGACCGACGGCTCGACGATCTCGTAGCCGGCCATCTCCAGGATCTCGCGGAGCTCCTTGTCGTACTTCCGGGCCGCCTTGCAGCGGCGCTCTGGCATCACGATCTTCCGGGTGCCGCGCTCCTCCGGGATGGGCTCGGTATCGCCCGGCTCCTCCTTCTCCACGTCGGGGAACAGCTCGAACACCTTGTCGATGGTCTCCTCCGGCCCACCCACAACCAGGACGTCGTCCCCGGGCTTCGCCTTGACCAGCTGAGCCACCCACGGGGTGATGCAGGTGGAGGAGAGGCACCCCTCCGGGGTCACCGTCCCGGTGATCGCGTTGCCGTTGACGCTCGTCTTGAACCCGATCAGCCGCTTCAGCTCGAAGTGGAGGTGCATGGGGGCGTGGCCGGTTCGGAACACGTAGATCCGGTCCGGCTCTCCCATGAACAGCCAGCGCGGGTCCAGCTCGTCGGTCACGTCCACGTACACCGTCAACGGTCAGGAGCCCCTGGTAAGGTAGATCGCGGGTCCGTAGGCCGGGATCATTCGATCGGGTACCTCGCGGGGTTCGCGGCCCAGCCCGAACTCGGACTTCCGGGGTCCGAGCCCGATCACGTCCTCCACCTCGTCCCAGTCCACCGGTGAGACGTTGTGGCACCCGTGACCGCCGTCTCGGTACACCTCCTCACTCTCCAGCCGGCCCTCGACGAACGCCCGGATCTGCTCCTCGAACCGGGAGCGGTCCAGCAGCTCGGTGTGGTGCTCGTACACGCCTACCACGCGCTCGTCCTCGAACAGGAAGGCCGTAACGTGCCCCGTCCCGTAGTCGATCACCAGCAGCCGCTCCGCCTCCGACTCGACCCGACCGAGCACCGCCACCGGGAGCTTCGAGTCCATCACGACGGGCTCGGCGTCGACGCGCTTCAGCTCCTCGTACGCGGCCCGCAGGCGTGGGAAGCTCCTCGGAGGCTTCTCGTCGAACATCATGTCCTCGGGTCGGCACCCACTCTCGCCCAGGTACTCGCGGAAGAGCCGCTCGAACCGGTGCTTACGGTTCGAGTCGTAGCTCGGGTGGTAACCGTGATCCTGGACGCACGCCGCGACCCACTCCAGCCCGTCCAGTCCCACACCCTCCGCCTCGAGGAACTCGAACAGCCTGCGCGCCCGGAAGTCGTACGTCTCGATCACCTCGGCCTCGTTCGGGATCTCGCTCCGGTCCTCGACCAGCTCCAGCCCGTCCATTCGCCGGAGCTCCTCCACGTCGTTGCTCAGGGTGAGTGCGGCGGGGAGCTCCGCGTAGACCGTCGTACCGGCCCTCATCAGCCGGCGGATCTCCTTGGTGATGGGCCCGCCGCCCATCGGCTGGCCCACGAGCCCGAGCGCCTCGGGCGGGGACTCCCGGTAGCGGCGCAGCCGTCGGGCGAGCACCGAGACGCGGGAGGGCAGGACGAGCCGGGCCGAGTACTCGGGGTCACCCGTGTACGCGACGACGTCCGTCGTCCCCACCCCCACGTCGATCACGACGCACTCGGCGTCCCACGGGCGGGACGCGGGTTCCACGGAACTCCGCCCCCTCCAGCGCGCGAAGCAGGTCCGCCGGGCTCGAGGCGTCGACGACCCGGAGCTCGAGTCCGCTCTTTAAGGCTATCCTCGGCGCCCACGGGTCGATGGCGGTCCACCGATCGACCAGCTCCCCGGCCGGCACCTCCTCGATCACGCGACCCCGCTCGTCCAGGATGCCGGGGACATCCTTGGCGTAGACCACCCGGTCGGCACCGATCTGCGCCGCGACCCAGGCGGCGATGGCGTCGGACGTCACGTCCCAGGAGTGCGGCAGCGGGTCCCTCTCGCGGAGCACCCTGTACGGGAGCAGCACCGCCTTCCCCTCCACCCTCAGGTCCTCGGTGGTGGGAAGGTCCAGGAGCTCGGAGAGGATCAGGCCGAGCTGGTCCATCGCCATGATGGCGGCCCAGTGCGCCGCCTCGTCGGAGAACCCGAGCTCCCGCTGAGCCTCCCGAACGGCGTCCGAGAACTTCCAGCCGCCGGGAACGATCAGCAGCTCCCCGCTGAACTCTCGCACGGCCTCCTTGACGGACTCGATGTGCTTCACGACGCCCGTGCCGGTCTTGAGCACGACCCTCAACCCGACGCCAGCCCTTCGAGCTTCTGTCGGAGGATGCGGACGTCGGTCCGTTCCGTCTCGCTCTCGGAGTCCTCCTCGCGCTTCTTGAGGAACTTCAGCGCGCAGTCCACGTCGTCGCAGCGCTCGTAGACCTCCTCGACGATCCTGCGGACCCGCTTGGCGTTCTCAAGGTAGGGCCGCGCCTCCACGTAGGCCAGCATCAGGAGGTCCCTCAGCTCGCTCGAGGACGACATCTCTCACCACCCTGATCACCGTCCTGCCCGCCTCGAGGGCCTCCCGGGACATCCTCTCCCCCGGCCCCAGCCTGACGGGGGAGAACCCGATCAGCACCCGGACGTCCAGCCTCGCTAGCCCGACGCCGTGGCTTCCCAGGTCGCGCTCCGGGTCCGGATCGCGGATGACGGTGAGCGTCCCGGGCTCGAAGTCGCCCACCACGGCGTCGACCAGCACCACCGGGCCGTCGGGCGGGGGGAGCCGCTCCAGCCAGATCCCGGCCGGTACGGCGCGGAACCCGGGAGCTCGGAGCGGGGACAGCCGCCGGGCCACGTAGTATCCGAACGCGTCGTCGCCCGAGGCGGGGTTGCCCAGACCTACGAGCGTGAACCGGTCCGGCAGGTTCTCGCGGAGGACCCGTCTCAGCTCCCGTTGGCCGGGCACCCCTCCACCACCCGGGCCATCAGCCGGAGGAACTCGATGACTCGATCGGCCGTCAGGTGCGGCATCATCACGATCCTGACCCCGAGCGGGTTGGCGGACACGGACACCTTCCACCCGTGCCGCTCTGCCTCCTCGAGCAGTCTCTCCGCCGTGCTCTCATCGTCCAGCAGCACGTTGACCAGGTTCAGGTGCGGCGGGTCCACGGCCAGCTCGAGCCCGAGCTCTTTGGCCGCGTCCACGACCTTCAGCGTTTCCTCGTAGCAGGCGAGGGCGATGCGCTCGTACCCCTCCTCGCCGAGGGTCAGGATGTTGGCGTACAGCGCCAGAACCGGGGCGCCGGGCCGAGTTCCCACGATCGTGAACTGCCGCGACCCGCCGCCCGAGAGGTACGGAGCGTAGACCTCGATCTCGCGCGGGAGCTCCTCGTCCCGGAAGATGATGCCGCCCGCGGGCGGTGGGACCAGGCCCATCTTGTGCGGGTCCACGGTGACCGACGTGACTCCCTCCAGGTCGAAACCGAAGCGTGGGAGGTCGCGGTGCTTGCGCAGGAACGGTGCCACGAACCCGCCGAACGCCGCGTCCACGTGGAGCGGGACTTCGTGGTCCTCCGCGATGTCAGACAGGGCCTCCACGTCGTCCACGGAGCCGGTCTCGGTGGTCCCCACAATCCCGACGATCAGGGCGGTATCCCGGGTGATAAGGTCCTGGACGGCGTCCACGTCGACGCGGTACTCCTCGTCCACGGGCGCTTCGACCAACCGCATCTTAAGCATGCGCGCCGCCTTCTCAAAGGAGAAGTGCCGGGTTTCGGGCACGATGATCTCCCGACCGCCGGTCACCTCGCGGGCGGCGTAGGCGGCCAGGATGTTGGCCTCGGTACCGCCCGAGACGATGGCACCCACGGCCTCCTCCGGGGCGGGGTGGTCGAGCAGGACCTCCGCCATCCACCGCACGCACTCACGCTCGGCCTCGGCTGAGTTCGGAAACAGGTACGGATCGCCCAGGTTGACGTGCAGCGCCTCCCGGAAGGTGCGAAGGGCGACCGGATGAGGCTCCGTACACATCGAGCCGAGGATGGTACCGTCGGAGTACCGGGAGTCACGCTCCAGGATCACACGTACTCGATCCGGTACTTCACTCCCCTCCGCTCCGCCTTCTCCTTCGCCCTCCTCAGCATCGGCGAGGTGACCAGCACGAGGGCCCGAAGCCCCTTCATCGCAGCCATGATGGCGCCGCTGATCACGCCGAACTTCAGGTCCGGTTCCACCTCCATCATGTTCAGTGCGGCCCGAGCGGCCGTGCCCACCGCGCCGATCAGGTCGTAGTCCTCCTCCTCGAGCAGCTCCTTTAACTTCTCCATGTCGATCTTCCTCGTCCCGCCCTCCCGGACGCTCGGGATGCATACGAACACCACCTCCCCGCGCTCGAGCCCGGGGATCTCGCCCTCGATATTCGTGACGGGTACGTCCTGACCCTCCTTCGCGTCCGCCTTCGCCACGGCCTTAGCCGACGTCTTCTTGCTCTTGGACGCGTACAGAATGCCGTCCTCCAGGTAGAGATACACCGTGTCGCCCTTCTCGATGTCCTCGGCGGCGATGGCCGCCCACGTCATTTGCTTGCCCAGCTCCTCCGCCACCCGGGTCGAGAACCTGCGGATGTTGTTGACCGACTCCAGCGCCCGCTCCGCTCCCTTGTCCGTCAGGACGTACTCCGCCCGGCCCTTCTTCTCCACGTACCCCTCCTCAATGAGCTCCTTCACGTAGTTGTGAACGGCCTGCAGGGAGACGCCCAGCTCCTCCCCGATGTCCCCCAGGTGCACCCGGGGCTGCTTCAGGCCAATGTAGGCGAGGATGAGCGTCTTCATCAACTCCCGACGATCCTTGAGCTCGTCCGGAACCGAGACGGTCGTCAAGCTACTCCCCCTCCTCCGTCGACACGACCGTCAGCCTGGCCTGCTCCACGCCCTTGATCCCGCGGATCCGCTTCGTAATCTCCGCGATCTTCTCCCCGGGACCCTTCATGAGCAGGACCTCGAGGCATTTCTCCTCCGAAACGTGCACGTGGAGCGTGGTGATGATCACGTCCGCGAACTCGTGCTGCACCTTGACCAGCTCCGGCTCCGCCCGCTCATGTCGATAAACGTAAGACAGCACGCCGAAGTACTCGTCCTCCAGCCGATCCGTCCACTCAATCCGCTGCAGGTACTCACGCAGAGCCTGCCGGAAGATCTCCGAGCGGCTCGCGAAGTACCCTGACGCGATCAGCTCGTTGACCTTCTCCAGCAGCCCCTCAGGAACCGTCACGGAGGTTCGCACCAGGTTCTCCTCGTTCGATCGCGATCCGTTCCCTCCCGACACGGCCCGTCCCCCGCTTACCCCCGGTGTCCGTAATACTTGGTAATACCCCCGGTCAGCGCCCCCCTTTAATGGCTTTGAGGCTGATCAGCGCCATCGAGGTCGCGAGCTCGCAGAGGTCCTCCCGCAACACTACCCCGGATGACAGCACCCCAACCGCCCCTGCTCGCCGTCCCACCCCCTCGACCCCTGCGAGCTCGGAGAATACCTCGCCCACCTCCTCCCCCTCGAGTGCCCGCTCCTGCACCTCCTTCGGCAGCTGGAAGCCGGGACTGGTGCCGACCGCCTCGCGCCCCTCAGGGTCCAACAGGACGGCCACGTGCAGGTCCACGTAGGCGTCGCCCACCTCAACGAGCCCCGCCTCCAGCCCCACCGCGTAGCACCCCTCCTCCCACGCCCCCCTGGCGCGGTTGCGGGCCCCGCGGACGACCTCCTCCCAACCCACGGGCTGGGGCGGAACGCCCGACTCCACCTCCACCCCGTCCACCTCGACCTCCCGGTCCGGGAAGAACCTCAGGAACGCGCGCTGGGCCCCGCGCACCTTCACCGGGTTCTTACTCCCCACCCGAACCCGCATGCCCGTCCCCCGACTCGCGCAGCTTGGTCGAGGAGATCCGCTCGCCGTTCCGGTCCAGGACGAAGGGAACGACGATAATCGCGAGCGGGTCGAGGCCGCGCTCGCGGCGCTTCTCGTTGATCTCGACGGCGGTGGGCTCGGTCTCCGGGCTCACCACGAGCGCCTCGAGCTCGGGGTCGTCGAGGGTGATCCCGTACCGGTCGTCCAGCGGCACGATCTCAACCCGATCCTCCGCGCCCAGCTCCCGGACGAGCTCTCGGACGCGCTCCACCCGGCGCTCGTGGGGCTCGACGCCCCGCTTGCCGACTCTCTTCACGAACTCGTCCGTGGTGACGCCGATCACGACCCGCTCGCCCAGTTCCACGGCGACGGAGATGATCCGGCGGTGGCCCGGGTGCAGCCGGTCGAACGTGCCTCCCACGGCCACCTTGGAGAATCGCCTCAACCCTTCCCACCCAGGATGTCCATGATGGACTGAAGGGCTTCACCCACCTCGAGGAACCCGTGCCGCAGCTCGCGGAGAACGCGCTGAATCGAGGCCCGGCGGAGGTGCGGGTGCCGCTCGTGCACCTGGTGCAGCAGCGGGCAGGAGTACTTGTAGTCGTGGAACTCGTCCAGGGCCTCCTCGACCAGCCTCCTCAGCTCGAACTTCGTCTTGGCCAGCGCGGCCGGTACGTGCAGCCTTAGCTTGTTCCCGTCCCGCTGCACGCAGTGGTGCCCGGTCGGCAGCCCATCCCCGAACGCCACGACGTCGGTCTCCGCGTGCTCCGTGACGAGCTCCCGAATCCGGTCGTTGCAGCGCCCGCAGGGGTGTATCCGACCTTCCTCCAGGGACTTCTCGATGATGTCCGAGAAGTCCGCCTCAATGAACTCCGGTTCGGTGCCCAGGTACTCGGCGAGCGCCCGCACGTTCTCCTTCATCTTCCTCGGGAGGATCATCGGGCCGGGATCCACGGTCACGAGCTCGACCTCGTAGCCCAGCTTGTGGAGGATGATCGCGGAGGCGGTGCTGTCGTAGCCCCCGGAGGCGGCCACCGTGATCCGGTGTCCACACGGCTCGAGGCCGTCCCACTCCTCCCAGAAGTCCCAGGGTCGCTCCCCTCGCAGCCGCTCGGTCTCTATCTCTATACCTTGGAGCACCCGCTCCAGCTCCGGGGCGCGCTCGAGCGCGCGCTCGATGGCCTTTCTCGCCATCTTCAACCGGGTGAGTCGGGTCTTAAGATCCGTCCAGGCTTGAACCACCACGCGGTCCAGGTCCAGTTCCTCCTTCAGGCGACCGGCGACGTAGCCTCCCGGGCCGATGAAGAAGGACATGTCCGAGCGGTCGCCGCCGATGATGACCAGCGTGCCGTCTTCCCACCGGACGTCAACCACCTTCGGTTCGGTCCGGCTCTTCGCACCCGCCTCCCTCCTTAGCCTCTCCACCTCCTTCATCAGGCGCTTCTCCACGGCCCTTACCCCATCGAACGGCTTTCGGTTCCTGGCGGTAGACTAGGCCCGCCTCCTCCTCAGGGGCCCACTCGCGCACGATCTCGGCGACCTTCTCCGCGTCCTTAACGACCACGACCAGGGAGTGGTCGTCCGAGAGCATCTTGGACCGGCCCTCAATGACCTCGATGGCGTCGCCGAACACGTCCTTGATGGTGTCCACGACGATGTACTTGTCCTCGCCCGAGACGTGGATGCACCCGGTCTCTTTGTTGTAATACACCTCACCGCTGAGACCGGACTTAGCAATGGCCTTCATGACGACCTCAGCCAGCCTCCTCGTGACCTGCTTGCGGCTCAAAATTTTAACCGCCAGCTCCGCCTCCAGGTCCCCGGAGACGACGCGAACCTCGTCTCCGACTTCCGTTCCGCTCCGTGAAACCGTCCCCGCGGGCAGCTCTACAACCTCCTCCGCCTCTTCCCGCGGCACGTACACGCGCCATGGGCGGAGTTCTTCGACCGCGTCGACCACCTCGCCGTCGTCCAGGAAGAGGACGTCGATTGGGAACCTCATGAAGAACGTGTGGATCGCGCAGGTTCGCCGTCCGCGCCTCGGCGGGCGGAGGACCAGACCCTCTCCGTACTCGAGGCGCTTCTTGAACATCAGCCCGCGGAGCCGGCGGAGGAAGGTGTCCGCGACTTCGGCCCGGTGGGCCAGGACCACGCCCTTGCTCTCGTTGATCACGGCGGCCCGCAACCCGACCAAACACCCCGTAGGGGGTCGATTCCGGTGTCGTCGATCGAGGGAGCGGTCAGGCGGATGGTCTCCTGCCTCGAGGTTAAGGCGGTGGTCGCGGATTTCGACGCGGACGTGGACGTTCCGACGGTCAAGGTTCCGGCCGATCTCCTGGACTCCGTCGGCCCCGTCGAGGCCTGCGCCAAGACGGGGGTGAAGGCGGGGGACTTCATTCTGCTGGCCTCAAAGGAGGCCGGAACCGTGACCTACCGGCCCGTCCGGCCCGAGGAGGAGCGCCTCGCCGGGCTGGAATCGTACAACGTCGTTAGCCGGCTGCTCTCGCTCCTCTCCGAGCTTGCGCTCGAGGGTGTTGAGGGGGAGCGGGTCGGTACGCTCTGCGTGGTCTCGGATGAGGCGGAGGGGATGTACCGAACGACGCTACCCATCCGTGTGGAAGGCGTGAACGTGATGACGGAGGAGGGGGGTCGCGTGCTCAAGGCCCTCTCCCGGCTGGACGGTGCGATCGTGATCAACTCGGACGGCAGCGTCGAGGCCGTCGGTGCCATTTTCGACGTTAACTCCGACAGCGTGCGTCCCGGACTCGGCGCGCGGCACACCACGGCCCTGCACGTGTCCCGGGAGCTGGCGTGTCCCGTAATAGTATTATCAGAATCGGGCCGGGTGCGCCTCTACTACCGAGGAAAGGAGGTTCTGGAGGTGCCGGCACGGGGAGCGCCGCGGGGGCCGAGTGCGGATGACGAAGAACATCGTGGTGAGCACGCTGCGGGAGAGTCCGTTCACGGGCGGGGACGTGGAGATAGTCGAGCGCAAGGGCGTGGGTCATCCAGACAGCCTCGCTGACGGAATCGCGGAGAGCGTGTCTCGGGCGCTCTGCCGGGAGTACCTGAAGCGGTTCGACCGGATCCTCCATCACAACACGGACGAGGTGCAGCTGGTCGCGGGCGAGGCCAAGCCCGAGTTCGGCGGCGGCGAGGTCATCCGGCCCATTTACATCCTGATCACCGGCCGGGCGACCGCTTACGTGGGTGACGAGGAGGTCCCGGTCGGGACGATCGCCCTGGAGGCCGCCCGCGAGTACCTGGACGAGACGCTGAGGTACCTCGACGTGGACCGACACGTCGTCCTGGAGCCCAAGATCGGGCACGGGTCAGCGGACCTAAGGGACGTGTTCGAGCGCGGTGAGGAGGTCCCCCTGGCGAACGACACCTCGTTCGGCGTGGGCTTTGCCCCGCTCACGACGACGGAGAAGCTGGTCTACGAGACGGAGCGGTTCATCAACTCGGACCGGCTCAAGAAGGACCTGCCCGAGGTCGGCGAGGACGTGAAGGTGATGGGCCTCCGCGAGGGGGACAGGATCGAGCTCACCATCGCCGCGGCGATGATTTCGCGGCTGATCGACGACCTCGACCACTACATCTCCGTGGTTGAGGAGCTGCAGGACAGGGTGAAGGACCTCGTCGCCGAGATCGCCCCGGACGCGGACGTCGCGGTGCACATCAACACGGCGGACGACTACGAGCGGGAGTCGGTGTACCTGACGGTCACCGGCACGTCCGCCGAGCAGGGAGACGACGGGTCCGTGGGCCGGGGCAACCGGGTGAACGGGCTGATCACCCCGTGCCGGCCCATGAGCATGGAGGCGGCGGCCGGGAAGAACCCGGTCAACCATGTCGGGAAGCTGTACAACGTGCTGGCGCGCCGGATGGCCAAGCGGATCTACGAGGAGACCTCCGCGGACGAGGTGTACGTGCGCCTGCTGAGCCAGATCGGGCACCCGATCAACGACCCGAAGGCCGTAGACATCCAGCTGGTCGGCGACGTAGGGCGCGAGGACGTGGATCGAGCGGAGAAGATCGCGGACGAGATGCTCGAGGGCATCACCGAGCTCACCGAGGAGTTCGTGCGCGGTGAGATCGAGGTGTTCTAAAGCCGGTGGTGCGGCCCGTCCGCCGGCTCGAACCCGCCGATCGTCCGCCCCCGCTCAATCTCCCCAACCAGGTTGGTCCGCATCATCCGCTCCACTTCCTCCAGGTCGTCCGTCTCGTTGAGCACGTACATCAGCTTAACGTAGGCCACCTCCGGCAGCATGTCCTCACCCGGAATCACGCCCGCCGCCCGGAGCAGCCGCCCCGTCCGGTACACGTTCATGTTGACGCGGCCGTACAGGCACTGCGAGGTCATCACCACCGCTACGCCCTCGTCCACCGCCCGCTCGATGGAGTCCAGCCACCGCTCCGACACGTGACCCAGCCCCGTACCCTCCAGCACGATCCCTCGGTATCCCTTGTCCACGTAGAAGTCCAGGACCTCGGGATCCATGCCCGGGGCGAACTTCACCAGCGCGACCCGCTCCTCGAACCCTCCCGACAGCTCCGGTTCACCGTCCTCCGGCTCCCGGTAATCCTCACGCAGGTACTCGACGCTCGGGTTGCGGAGGTCCCGCACGTCCACCTTAGCGATCGGCAGCGACTCGATCGAGCGGAACGCGTCCCGGCGCGAGGTGTGCATCTTGCGCACCCGGACGCCGCGGTGCACCAGACAGACCTCGTCCGCCGTCCACCCGTGCATGCAGACGGTGACCTCGCCCACCTTGCCCTCGCCCGCGAACTTGCACGCGGCGATCAGGTTCGACGCCGCGTCCGAGGAGGGCCGGTCCGAGCTCCGCTGCGCCCCCACCAGAACCACCGGCCCGGGCAGCCCGTCCAGGAGGAACGACAGCGCCGCCGCGGTGAACGCCATCGTGTCCGTACCGTGCGCGACCACGACCCCGTCCACGTCCGGGTCCGAGAGCGCGTCCGCCACCTCCTCCGCGATCTTGACCCAGTGCTTCGGCTCCATGTTCTCGCTCAGCAGGTCCATGACGGCCCGCACGTCCGCGATGTTAACCACGTCCGGCAGCTCCGGCACCGCGCTCACCAGCTCCTCCGCCGTGAACGCCGGCTTCACGGCTCCCGTCTCGTAGTCCACGCGGCACGCGATCGTACCGCCCGTCGACATCACGGCCACGTTGGGCAGGGACGGGTCCTCCGGAATCTCCCCCTCCAGCGGGCGGAACTCCGGCTCTCGCCGCTCCCCGACCGGCTCCAGCCGCTCGATGCGGTCCACTCGCACGCCCACGTTGTACCCGTTGTCCATCTTGATGACCAGGTGGCGGTCGTCGCCCAGCTCGGATCTCGGCATGATGATACCCTCGATTTCCACCCCGTCGTCACGCACTATCCTGACCCTGTCCCCCACCTCCACGCCGTGCTCCTCCAGGAACCTCCGAGCCTCGCCCTTGTACTCCATTCCCGAGCCCCCCCGGGGGGTCGACGTTGAGGGTGGCGGTCGTGGAGTACGGGGTTGGGAACCTCAACAGCGTCTGCCGGGCCGTCCAGGAGGTGGGGGGCGACCCCGAGCTGACCCGGGATCCCCGGGATATAAGGGAAGTTGACGCCGTGATCCTGCCCGGGGTCGGGCACTTCGGCGCGGCCGCCAGGGAGCTGGAAGAGACCGGCCTCAAGGACGAGCTCCTGGACGTGGTCGGCTCCATCCCCGTGCTGGGCATCTGCCTCGGGATGCAGCTGCTCATGGAGTCCAGCGAGGAGGACCCGTCCGTCGAGGGGCTAGGTGTCTTCCGGGGCACGTGCGTGGAGCTGCCGGAGGGCGTCAAGCGGCCTCACATGGGGTGGAACGAGGTCAGGTTCCGCGCGGAGGAGTTCTCAGAGTTCGACGGTTCCATGTTCTACTTCGCCCACTCCTACCGGGTCGCCCCGGAGGACGACCGGGTGGTTCTCGCGGTGACCGAGTACGGGGAGGAGTTTCCCAGCATGATCGGGGACGTTGGCAAGCTGGTGTACGGGGTCCAGTTTCATCCTGAAAAGAGCGGGCCAATAGGGTTAAAGCTGCTGGAGCGGGTGCTATGGGGGGCAGATCGATGAGGCTGGTTAGGGAGGAAATTTTCGGTAGAGTGGAGGAGTCGCTGAAGAACCTTGATGAGGCCCGAGCCACGCTGGGAGACGAGATCAAACTGTCCGCCGTTCGGTACATGCTCGCATCAATGGTGCTAACGCTGGGCCGTGGCGCCGGATCAACGTTTTATCGGGCCGGCTTCGATATCGGCGTCTACAAGGCTGAAGGTGAGGGTGTGGAAGGGCTGGAAGAAGCGCTCGAGTACATCAAGGAGAAGTTCATGGATACCAAGTTAGGAGTAATCGAGAAGGCTGAGGCTAAGGACGATGACAGTGTCGAGATCGTAATGAAAGAGTCCGCCACCGCGGCCGGCTACTCCGTGGACGAGAAGCTCTGCTACTTCCAGGCCGGCTTCATGGCGGGTGTGCTAAGGGCGGCGACCGGAGACCGGTGGGAGGTGAGGGAGGTCGAGTGCGTGGCCGAAGGACACGACGCGTGCAGGTTCATCGCTCAGCGGAGGGGGTAACGTGGAGCGGGTCGTCGTGCACGGCACCCTGGTCGACGTCTTCGGGGTGGGCGTCTTACTGGTGGGGCCTCGGGGCGTCGGGAAGAGCGAAACGTCCCTCGAGCTGATACGGCGCGGCCACCGGCTGGTCTCCGACGACGCGGTGATCGTGGAGTACGACGAGCACCATGAGTACCCGATCGGGAGGCCGCCCAAGAACCTGGCAGGCAAGGTCGAGATCCGTCTGGCGCTGGCGGAGCTGTACTGCCCGGAGTGCGGGCGGGTTTACTCCTTCTCCGCGGTCCGGATGAAGAAAGGGTGCGAGTGCGGCGGTGAGGTCAAGCTCCGGCCGATTCAGGACAAGATCGACGTGGACGTGGCGGAGCTGTACGGTGTCCGGGCGCTGCGCAGCCGAAAGGGGATCGGCGTCGTGATCAAGATGATTCCCGGGCCGCATCACCCGCACCACGATCCGTCGATGAAGCCGGACGACGCCGTGTCCTCGACGCCGGAGGAGGAGCGGAAAGTAATCGAGTGGGTGAAGGAGCGGGGAGGCAAGGTCTTCCACCTGGACGTCGTCCCGGGCCGGGATTTGGCAACCCTCATAGAAACGATCGCACTTCAGGAGAGCCTGCGGCGGAGGAGGTGAACCGTTGGCGGTCACGATCCCGGACTGGCTGGGCGCGGCCCTCCTGTTGTCGTTCAGCGACGAGCTGCACACCCGGCTCGTCTGGGGCCCGCTCCGGAACCACTACCTACTCCTCGGCGCTTACCTCCGGGTCCGCCATTCGCCACTGTTCGTCTGGTTCGTTCACGAGTCCCTCGAGCTGATCTTCCACGCGATCATCCTGTCGCTGGTCCTTCCCGTCACCATGGCTTTGACGGCCGCCCTACTCCACTTCTCGCTCGACCTGGTGCACGAGGCCCTCCTCGGAACGCTCAGGAACCCTTACCTCCACAGGGCCTTCCATCTCGGAACGGAATCGGCCGTGCTCTACTGCGTGTGGGGGTAGCCCGGATTGCGCGTGCTCCGCGACCTCATCGGCAAGCCCGTGATCGACTCCTCCGCCCGGAACATTGGGGACGTCGTGGACGTGGAGATCGACGAGGAGTCGGGCCAGGTCAGCGCGATCCTGGTGGGCCACTCCAAGCGCCCCGGCGTGTTGCGCAGGGTCAAGTGGCTCGGAGGCAGGGAGAAGCTGATCAGGATCCCGTACTCCCGCATCATTGCCATTGAGGACGCGGTGCTGGTTGAAGGGGAGTGGGATCGGGAGAAGAGCGCGGAGGAGGAGTCATGAGGGTCAGGGAGGTCGACATCATCCAGGCGCTGCGGGATCGAGCCGAGGACCCGCTCGAGTTCCCAGTCGTGAGCGGGGTTCCGGTGGACCTCTACGACCGCGCGGAGAAGCACGCCTACCTGGCCGCCGTCCCGGAAACGTTGGAGCGGAAGCTCGGGAGAGCGGCGCTCCTCCTGGGCCGGGTCCCGAGGGTCTCGCTGGCCGTCCCCTCCCGAGAGGTGGACGAGGTGAGGTTGGCCGCGGAGGAGATGGGAATTGGGCTCCTCTCCTACCGGAACGGGGAGCTCGAGACCGTGGTGGAGCCGGAGGAGCGGGACGTTGACCCGGAGGTGGAGGCGCCGTGGGAGCGAGCCGAAGAGCTCGCAGAGCTGCTGAAGGCCGTGTCGGACGAGCGCCGACTCACGGCTCTGAGGCTGCTCGAGCACGGTGAGGAGTGCCTGTGTAAGATCGCCGAGGCGCTGGGGGAGAGCGAGCCTTCCACGGTGTACCACCTGAACCAGCTCCTCGAGGCCGGCCTCCTCGAGAAGCGGTCCGAGGGCGGGAAGACGTTCTACCGGCTCACGGAGCGCGGGCGCATCGTGGTTCAGGTCCTCAAAAGGCTTGAAGACCGGCTGAGACCAGGCTCGAGGCCAGGTGAGTGATCACCGGCGCCAGGATCGCGACCACCCACACCGCGCCCGCCGCGTCCATGACCTCCTCCCACCCCGGTAACGAGCTCCCTCCCCGGAGCACGTACTCGCCCGGCTTCTCCAACCTCACCCGCAGCGCGCACGCGCCCACGTACATCGGCAGCCAGGAGCACGGGCTCTCCACCTCCCTCACCGCCGCCCGCACCCCGGAGATCGACGCGGACGCCACCCACCAGGGCAGCGCCACCGTCAGCACCAGGGCACAGCACGGCAGCGCGGCCAGGTTCATCGCGTCGTCCATCCTCGCCGGCACCTTACCGAACGCCTCAAGCTTGCCCTCCCGATAGCCGAACATCGCGTCCGCGATGTTAACGGCTCGGTAGACCGGAACCGCCCACCACCCGGCCACGTGGAACCACCAGAGCGGTCCGACCAGCGAGTCCAGGAGGTTCTCATAGCAGCTCTCCACCGCGGCCGACGCCACCCTACCCTCATCCAGCCGGCTAACGTCCCGGCTCACCAGGAGCCGGACTCGCTCCCGCGCCCCCTCGAGATCCCCTCGACGGAGCCGCTCGCCGACCTGAACAACGTGCTCCACGAGGCCCCTCGCTGAGAGACAGACCCAGAGCACCAGCGCGTCCCCGACCGCCGGGATCAGGTGCAGCAGCGCGCAGACGCCCGTCAGCACCGCGATCCCGGCCGCCAGCGTCACCCCACCGCCGAGGACCAGGCCGAGCCTGGACTCACCTCGCAACAGCCGCCCGGCGACGATCTCCATCACACGACCGGCCCAGGCGACGGGGTGAAAGGGGTCGGGCGGATCCCCGACCAAGAGATCAAGAGCCACCGCCAGGTACGTCGTCAGCAGCGGATCCATTACGCAGCCCCCGCAGGGCCCGAAGCACCCCCCTGTCCGCCGGGATCTCGTCCAGCCGGTACCCCTGAGCCCCCTGAAGCGCCGCCGCCACCTCCGCCGGGTTGAGCACCACCCACCGCTTGAACCGGGCCGCCTCGTCGACGGGGACCCTCGGACACCCACAGTAGATGCACTGATCGCACCGGAGCGACCGCAGGACGTCCTCGGTAAGGTATCGAACCTCCCACCGGGCCCCGCCCAGCGCCTTGAGAACGTCCTCCCGGCGCTGACCGATGCAGGTGCTTCCCACCACCTCGACGTCCTCCTCAGGGTCGAACTCCCGGATCTTGGAGAGCCGGACGGCGAGGACGCGTCTCACGGACTCCTCCAGCGACTCGGGGTCGATGACGCCCCGAGTCGGATCGATCTGCACCACGGGCTGACCCGTTCTCAGCCTCGCTCCCAGCGGGTGGAACCGGCCGCTGCACACGATCACCACGGGCCGGTTCTCCAGGCAGGAGAAGTTGCAGCCCAGGACCAGCCCGGGCTCCGGGACACGCCCCGGGTCCCCGCGACCGACGTGGGCGCGGATCCCTTCCCGCTCGAGCAGCCTCGCCACCCGGTCCAGCTCGTGCACGTGCTGTGCCGTGGCGCAGAGGTCGACCTCCTCCACCCCGGCAGACCTCAGGATCTCCGCCGCCTCCTCGACCATCCACTCCTCGACCGCCTTCCTCCCACGGGTGGGTAAGAAGATAGGCCGAACGCCGAGCCTGCGGAGCTCCTCCTCCACCTCTGGGATCGGGTAGTGACCTAGGTGGAGGAGGTAATCCGCCCCGGCGGCCATGCCCGGCGTGACGTCGCAGGCTCCGAACACCCGACCCGCGTCCAGGACGACCTCGCACCCTTTTCCCTCGAGGATGTCGGCGACCTCCCGGGCGATCCCCTTCAGACCGTCGGGGGCCTGCACCAGGACGCGGCCTGACACCTCGAGATCCTCAACCACCCTCGGCACGTCCTCCTCGTCATACGGGCCGTCAGCGGAGGTGCATCTCCTCATCGGGATCACCTGCACGGGAGTGCGGAGGTGGGCGCTAAATGCCTGACACTTACGCCCTCGGGCTCGGGATGAGGAGGCGGGTCGACCCGGGCGACCTAGAGGCGGCCATCGAGTGGGGGCTGGACCGGTCGGGCGGGAGGCTCCGTGAGGTGATCACGCTGCGGCGGAAGGCCGAGCAGCCTTCGGGTCGAGAGCTCGTGAGGCTGGCCCGCGAGCGGGGTCTCAAGCCGGTCTTCGTCCGCGATCGGGAGCTGTCCGCCACCCCCAGCCGCTCGAGGGCGGAGGATCTCCTGGGACTTCCCGGGTCCGTCTGCGAGGGCGTGCTGCTGGCCCGCGGCTACGAGCTGGTCGAGAGGAAGCGGCGCTTCGGACGGACCGTCACCGCCGCGCTGGGCAGACTCCGGGGGTGAGCGCTGTGACCAAGGTGATCGCCGTGGTCGGCGGTCGCGGGGACGGGTTCACCCGGCTGGCCCGCGTCCTAACCCGGGCCCTGGAGCTCTCAGGCAAGCGGGTTGAGACTCTAATGATGCCCCAATCGACCGGTGGGGTTGGTCGCAAGTGGTTAACGGCGTACCGGTGGGGTGACGCGGACGTGGTCGTCGCCACCACGGACCGGTGCTCCCAGGTGGACGCCGCGCTGACCGTCAGCCGTTACGGGGCCGCCGTCAACGCTCCCCGCGCGGTTTACGACGCCTCCCACCCCTCCTTCGCGGGCTTTAAGCCCCCGGACGGGTGGATCGGGCTGGACTGCCGCCGCATCGTCAGGGAACGCAGGGTTCCGGCCATGCACGGGCTCATACTGCTGGGGGCCCTGTGCCGGGTGGAGAACCTGTGCCCGCTCGACGTGTTGAGGGAGGCGCTGGTGAAAGAGGAGGGAAGGCTGGGGACGCTCGCCTTCCAGGCCGTGCGGGCGGGCTGGGAGGAGGCCGACTAGAGTCGCTCCTTCACCTCCTCCGCGATGACCCTCGACAGCGCGGGTGGGACGGACTCGCCCACCTGGTCGTACTGGGCCTCGTACCCACCCTCGAACACGTGATCGTCCGGGTAGCTCATCAGCCGGGCCTGCTCGCGCACGGTCAGCAGTCGGTCCTCGAACGGGTGGATGAACCTCGAGCCGCCCATCACGGTGGGCGCGGGCTTCCACGGGTGCAACCGCAGCCAGTTCTTGAACTCACCCTTCGCCCCCTTGATGACGTTCAGCGCCTGACCCCACCGCAGCCTCCTGATCCTACGCAGCTTCCGACGTGAGAGCGGCCGGCGCTCGTGGTTCGGGATGTCCGAACCGTCGGGCTCCGGGAGGTCACCGATCGCGTCCCAGACGGTCTTGGGCCGGTCCACCGTGGGCTCCGGCTCGATCTTCACGTTGGAGATGAAGACGCGCCGTCGGTAGGATGGGACCCCGTAGTCGACGGCCTGAAGGACGTTGAAGTACACCTCGTCGTACCCGACCCGCCTGAACTCCTTCCGCAGCGCCTTCTCCAGCGGCCCCTCGAGAATCGCCGGCACGTTCTCCATCACGAACACCTCGGGCTGCAGGTCCCCCACCAGCCGGATGAAGTGCAGGACCAGGCGGCCCGTGGGGTCGTCGTAGAGCCGGTCCAGCGGGTTGGGCCTGCGCTCCGCGTTGGCGGCCGTGAACGGCTCGCACGGCGGCCCCCCGATCACCACGTCCGGGTCTCCCAGCTCGCTCAGGATGTCCTCCGCGTCCACCCGCTTGATGTCCTCCTCCAGCACCTTCACCCCGAAGTTGTTCCGGTACGTGGCCGCGGGAGCCGGGTGGTTGTCCACGCCGCCCAGGATCTTGAAGCCGGCCTCGCGGAAGCCCAGCGAGAACCCGCCGGCCCCGCAGAACAGGTCCACCACCTTCGGCTTCATGGCCCGGCCCCCGTGGAGTTCACTTCAACACCCTCGGCGGGATTCCCGGGCTTTTAATCGGGTCGCAGGGGGCGAGCGGTACGGCGATACGAATCGCACGATCATGGTGTTCAGGGGATCCGGGGTTGGACGCCCGGGCCGGCCTCGCCGTGGGCCTCATAGCGGCCCTGATCGTCGGCGCGGCGGTCGGGCACTATTACACCTCATCCCAGCAGCTGACCGTTTTCGCGGCCGCGAGCCTGAAGAAGCCGCTGACCGAGCTGGCCAGGCGGTACGAGAAGGAGAGGGGAGTCAAGGTCGCGCTCAACTTCGGCCCGTCCGGCGGTCTCACGGCACAGATAATGCAGGGGCAGAGGTGCGACCTGTTCTTCTCCGCGGACTGGAGGTACATCGTCAAGCTGCGGAAGGCCGGCAAGGCCGCGAGGACGAGGAAGTTCCTGAGGGATTACCTTGTGCTGGTCGTCTCCGAGACGGGCCGACGGAAGCGCATCGAGGACGTCAGGGACCTCACAAGGCCGGGCGTGACGGTCGCCGTCGCCGACCCGAAGGCGCCAGTCGGCGAGTACGCTCAGCGCGCGCTGCAGCGGCTCGGGATCTGGGACACGATCGTCAAGAACGGGAACCTGAAGGCTCGGCCGGGTACCGTCAATCAGGTGGCCACGATGGTGAAGAAGGACCAGGTGGACGCCGGATTCGTCTATCGGAGCGTGGCCGTCGGATTCGGGCTGCCGATCGTGCAGACGCTCCCGCACTCGCTGACGGGCCCGATCGTCTGGGGAGCGGCGGTGATCAGGGGAGGCAACGAGCGGCTGGCCGAGGACTTCCTGAGCTACTGCCTGCAGCACATCGACGAGTTCGAAAAGTACGGGTGGGAACCGGCTTGATCGGCAGGTACGAGCTCCTCGGCGCCCTGTTCCCACCCTTGTTCTTCCTGTTCATCGTGTTCCCGCTGGTGGTCCTGGCGCTGAACTTGACCCCGCAGGGGCTCGCGCAGGCGCTCGGTGACCCGTACTTTTGGTCCGCCACGTTCAACACCATCCTGTGCGCCGTCGCGGCCGCGGTAATGGGCGTGGTGATCGCGGTGGGCTTCGGTTACTACCACCTGTTTAAGCGGGACTCGGTGATTTACCGGGTCGCCGACTTCCTCAACGACTTGCCCATCGCGCTGCCGCACACCGTTGCGGGACTCGCGCTGCTGCTCGCGTTCGGTCGACGGTACTTCTGGTGGCTGGGCGAGAACGGACTCGCGTTCACGCTCGTCGCCGTCACGCTCGCGATGCTCTTCGTGTCGTACCCGCTGGCCGCCCGAGCGGTGCAGGCGGGCCTTGAGGAGGTGGGGAGAGATCTCGTAGAGGTCGCCAGGACCCTGGGGGACTCCCCGGCGCAGGCCTACGCCAGGGTCGTCATCCCGGCGCTCCGGGAGGCCTTACTGGGCGGGTTCCTCCTCGGGTTCTCACGGTCGCTCAGCGAGTTCGCCGCCGTGATCATGTTCGGTGGAAACCTGCCCGGAAGGACCCAGGTGCTGGCCTCCTACGTGTTCACCCGGGTCGAGGCGGGCGACCTGGAGGCGGCCGTCGCGGCCAGCGTCTTCTGCATGGTACTCTCGCTGGTCATGGTGGCGCTGACACGCTCGCTGACCGGGGCCGGGGGACTCCGACGTGCTCAAGGTTGAGAACGTGCACTTCTCCTACGGCGACAGACCCGTCCTGCGCGGCGTGAGCCTGAGCGTTGAACCGGGCGAGGTGCGCGTGATCTTCGGTCCTAACGGCAGCGGCAAGTCCACGCTGCTGAGGGTCGTGGCCGGGATACTGCGGCCCGACCGGGGCCGGATCGTCATCGACGGGGAGGACGTCACCGACCGGCCACCCGAGGACCGTCGGGTCGGCTACGTCCCGCAGCGCCCGACACTGTTCCCGCACCTCACGGTGCGGGGTAACATCACCTACTCTTTAAGGAACGGTCGGGGGGACCCGGATCGACTGGACGAGCTCGTCAAGCTGCTGGGACTCGAGGAACACCTCGACCGGCGCCCGGACGAGCTCAGCGGTGGCTATCAGAGCCGCGTGGCGCTGGCCCGAGCGCTCTTCTCCGACCCCCGGGTGCTGCTTCTGGACGAGCCGCTCAGCGACGTCGATCCCGCCGCGAAGCGGGACCTGGTGAGGCGGTTTCGAGAGGTCCTTGACCGGGCGGGCGTGCCCACGCTCTACGTGACGCACGACCCGTGGGAGGCGGAGTGCGTCGGTGACTCTTATACGGTGTTGCTGGGCGGCAGGGCGGTCGACGTCGACACCGTTGACGAGGCGATCGAACGGCTCAAGCGGGGCGCAGGCCTTGGGGAAGGGGCGTAAGTACCGCGGGTTCGTCTACACCGACGACCTCACCCACCCGGCGAAGTTCCTCGAGTTCCTCCGCGAGCGCGTCGAGCCGCCGGAAGTCGAGGAGCTGGAAGTGGGGCCCGAGGTCGCCGGGCGCGTCCTGGCAGAGGACGTCCGGGCCGAGCGTCCCTCCCCGCCGTTCACTCGGTCCGCCATGGACGGGTACGCCGTCCGGGCCGAGGACGCGGAGCCCGGGGCCCGGCTGAAGGTGGTGGGGGAGTCCCGGATCGGCGAGGAGAGCGGGGTCAAGGTCGGGCCCGGGGAGGCGGCGTACGTGGACACCGGCGCCCGCGTTCCCGAGGGCGCCGACGCGGTCGTGCCGGTGGAGTTCGTGGAGCGTGACGGGGACGAGATCGTCATCAAGGAGGGGGTGGAACCGGGCGACAACCTGGATCGGCGGGGCTGCTACGTCGAGGAGGGTGAGATCCTGTACCCGGCCGGCCACGTGGTGGAGCCCGTGGACGTGGGCGTCATGCTGGAGCACGGGGTTGAGGAGGTCCGGGTCCGTCGCCCGCTGCGCGTCTCGGTGATCATCACCGGGAGCGAGCTCGTGGAGCGGCCCTCGGAGCTCGAGTCTGAGACCCAGGTGGTTGAGTCGATCGGGCCCGTACTCGAGGCGGAGCTGGCCAGGCTGGGCTTCACCAAGCTCCTGGACCGGAGGCTCGTGGAGGACGACCCGGGGGAGATCGAGCGCGCGATCGTCGACGCCGCGGCCGAGTCCGACGTGCTGATCGTCACCGGCGGGTCCTCCGTGGGCGAGCGGGACTACGTCAAGGAGATCCTCGAGGACGTGTTCGAGGACTTCATTCACGGGATCCGGGCCCGGCCCGGCCGTCCGTTCGGCGTGGCGCTCCGCGAGGACGCCGTGGCGTTCACCCTTCCGGGCTGGCCCACGTCGGCCTACACGACCTTCCGCGTGTGGGTGACCCCGTGCCTGCTCGCCCTGGCGGGCGCGGATCCGGAGGTTCTCGGCCTTGAGCTGCCGTGCGAGGAGGTCAGGGGTAAGAGGGCCCTGGGCGTGATCGCCCGGGTCAAGCTGGAGGATGGTCGGGCACGCGGGCTCCCGAGGGACCGCTCCAGCCATTACGCCCTCTTCCGTGAGACCGACGCCCTGGCCGTGCTCCCGCCGGGCGAGGAGGAGCGCGCGCTGATTCTGCCGCTGAGGCGCCGCGTGAACCCCTTCGAGTGGGTGGAGCGACGCTCAGGCGGCGACTGAGTGTCCACTGCGCATCAACGGCCCCCGGCCGCCCTCGCCTTTTTATCGAGCATCCCGCGGGGCTCCGTAGGGAGCGGCGGGATTGGTCGAGATCAAGGTCCACGAGGACCGATGCCACGGGTGCGGTAACTGCGTCGTCGCCTGCCCCGTCAACGCCAGGAACTCGCCGAACGCGTGGGGAGGGAAGGGGCCGGAGGAGGACGACGTCGTCATCAAGGTGGTGAACGGGGTGGTGAAGGTCGTAAACGAGGACCTGTGCGAGGCCTGCCTCACCTGCGAGCTCGCCTGTCCCGTCGACGCCATCGAGGTCCGGCCCTGACGGGGGTGCCCGGGTTGGCCGAGTTCACTCTCATCACCGGCCGAACCATCTGGCAGGGGGAGGCTATCGAGACGGGCAAGGACGAGGAGATTTACCCCGAGGCCGTCGCGGTCTGCTACTTCAACCCGGCCGACATGGAGGAGCTCGGCATCCGGGATGGCGACCCCGTCAGGGTCAGGTCCGAGCACGGAGAGGTCGTCGTGAGGGCTCGCGCGGCCGAGACCGACGTCCCGCCCCGCGGGGTCGTGTTCATCCCGATGGGCCCGTGGGCGAACCGGGTGGTGGACCCGGACACCGCCAGCACCGGAATGCCGGGGTTCAAGGGCGTCAAGGTCGAGGTGGAACCCACGGATGAGGAGCCTGTCGAGGACATGTCCGAGCTGATGCGCAAGGAGTACCTGAAGGAAGAGTAGCCCTCACGCTCACCCTCTGGCGCTCGAGCTCGCCCTCTACAGCGGGAAGGGGGTGAGAACGAGTGGGGGACAGGGAGGTAGTCAAGGACGTGGTGTGCCCGTTCTGAGGGACGCTGTGCGACGACCTAGAGGTGGTCGTGGAGGACGGTAAGATCGTCGAGGTGCGGCACGCGTGCAGGATCGGTGCGGCGAAGTTCCTCAGCGCGCAGGAGGAGGACCGGCCGACGGAGCCGATGATCCGGGAGAACGGTGAGTGGAAGAAGGTCGACTACGAGGACGCCGCCGAGGAGACCGCTCGGATCCTCGTCGAGGCCAAGCTGCCGATCCTGTACGGCTGGTCCGCCACGCTGGTTGAGGCGCACGAGAAGGGTATCGAGCTAGCGGAGCTCGTCGGTGGCGTCATCGACAACACCGCCTCGGTGTGACACGGCCCGTCGGTGCTGGCGCTCCAGGACGTGGGCGTGCCCAGCTGCACGCTGGGCGAGGTGAAGAACAGGGCGGACACGATCATCTACTGGGGCAGCAACCCGATGCACGCTCACCCGCGGCACATGAGCCGGTACACCACGTTCGCGCGCGGGTACTTCCGGCCGAAGGGTCGCCAGGACCGCACGATCATCGTCGTGGACCCGCGGAAGACCGCGACCGCCCGGCTAGCGGACGTGTACATCCAGGTGCGGCCGCACGAGGACTACGAGCTGATCAGCGCGCTCCGCGCGGCGGTGCACGGGGTCGAGATCGAGCGGGAGGAGGTCGCCGGCGTCCCGGTAGAGAAGATCTACGAGGTCGCGGACCTGCTCAAGGAGGCGAGCTTCGGCACGCTGTTCTGGGCCATGGGCCTGACGATGTCCCGCGGTAGGCACCGGAACATCGACAACGCGATCTGCCTGGTCCGGGACCTAAACGAGCACACCAAGTGGGTCCTAATCATGATGCGCGGGCACTACAACGTGACAGGGTTCAACGAGGTGCTCGCGTGGACCACGGGCTACCCGTACGCCGTGGACTTCACCCGCGGGTACCCGCGGTACAACCCGGGCGAGACCAGCACCGTGGACCTGCTGACCCGCGGCGAGGCGGACGCGATGATGGTGGTCGCCAGCGACCCGGGCGCGCACTTCCCGCAGAAGGCGGTGGAGCGGATGGCCGAGATCCCGCTGGTGTGCGTGGACCCGCACTGGACGCCGACGGCCGAGCTCGCGGACGTGTACGTGCCCACGGCGATCGCCGGCATCGAGTGGGAGGGCACCGCCTACCGCATGGATGCGGTACCCATCCGCATGCGCAAGGTCGTCGACCCGCCCGAGGGCCTGCTCAACGACGTCGAGTTCCTCGAGATGGTCATCGAGAAGGTCGAGGAGATGTAACGCCAAACCCCGGCACTCGGGGTCCCCGGGCCGCCCCGCGGGGCGAACCCCGCACCCGGGGAGCCCCGCGGGGTTAAGCGGGGGTAAGCCCCCCGCGGCCCGGGGCCCTCACCCCCTCCTCCCCTCAGGGGGTCCTCCGTTGGGGCGCGATCCCGAGCCCCGCTGCCCGTACTGCGGGTCCCCGTCCTGCGTCAACGAGTCCGCCCTGTCGCTGTTCCTCCGCGCCTCCGAGCGCATCGCGAGATACGTCGTGAAGGAGCGAGACAAGGTGGACGATGACGACCCCCTGTTCCGCCCCTCCTTCGGCGAGGTTGGCGTCTGCCGAGAGACCTCGCGCCGGATTTGGGCGTGCCCGTACTGCCGCTCCCTGATCCCCGAGCCGGAACCCGACGGGATGACCGCCCGGTGCCCCGAGTGCGGTCGCGAGGCCAACGTTGCCCCCTCACGCCGCAAGATCGTGTGCTGACGCGGGGGGATGCCCTTGGCCAAAGAGCTCCTGATCAAGAACGCGTGCGTGTACGACCCGCTCAACGGTATTGAGGGCGAGGTGATGGACCTGGGCGTGAAGGATGGCAAGATCGTGGACCCGTCCGAGGTGGACGAGTCGAAGGCGAAGGTCATCGACGCGGAAGGACGCCTGACCATGGCCGGTGGGGTCGACATTCACGCGCACGTGGCCGGGCCCAAGGTGAACGTCGGCCGCATCTTCCGCCCGGAGGACAGCCGCCGGCTGCAGGTGGCGCTCAAGAAGCTCGGTCCCCGGTCCGGCTCCGGCTTCTCCGTCCCGTCCACGACGCTGACGGGCTACATGTACGCGCAGATGGGCTACACGACCGTGATGGAGGCCGCGACCCCGCCCCTAATGACGCGGCACACGCACGAGGAGATCCGGGACACGCCCATCCTGGACCAGAGCGCCTACACTCTGATGGGTAACAACTGGATCCTGTACGAGTACATCCGGGAGGGAGAGCTGGAGAAGGCGGCCGCGTTCGCGGCCTGGCTGCTGCGGGCGACGAAGGGCTTCGTGATCAAGATGGTCAACCCCGGCGGCACGGAGGCGTGGGGCTGGGGTAAGAACGTCCACAGCCTGGACGACGAGGTCCCGTACTTCGGCCTGACGCCGGCGGAGATCTACCAGAACTACGTCAAGATCAACGAGCTGCTGGGCCTACCGCACTCCATCCACATCCACCCGAACCTGCTGGGCGAGCCCGGCAACTACGAGATCACCCTGGGCACGTGGGACGCGGTCCGTGACGCGGGCGTCGATCCCGACCCGCAGCTGGGCGAGCGGGAGCAGATCGTGCACAGCACTCACGTGCAGTTCCACGCGTACGGTGGTGACTCCTGGGCGACCTTCGAGTCCCGGGCGGAGGACATCGCGAAGTACCTGAACAAGCACGAGGAGGTCACGATCGACCTGGGCGCCGTGACCCTCGACGAGACCACGACCATGACCGCGGACGGCCCGCTGGAGTGGGAGCTGCACGAGCTGACCGGCTTCAAGTGGGCGAACTGCGACGTCGAGGTCGAGACCGGCTCCGGCGTCGTCCCGTTCATTTACAGCCCGAAGAACCCCGTGCACTCCGTCCAGTGGGCCATCGGCCTCGAGATCGCCCTGCTGACCGAGAACCCGTGGCAGGTGGTCATCTCGACGGACCACCCCAACGCCGGCCCGTTCCACCGGTACCCGCGGGTCATCGCCTGGCTGATGAGCGAGCCGTACCGGGAGGAGTGGCTGGAGAGAGTGCACGACTGGGTCGGCCAGCGCGCGGTTCTGGGCACCATCGACCGAGAGTACACCTGGACGGAGGTGGCCATCACCACCCGGGCCGCGCCCGCCAAGATGCTGGGACTGTCCGATCGGATCGGGCACCTGGGCGAGGGCGCCTACGCGCACATCGCGATCTACGACATCAAGCCGGACGAGGTGGACCCGTCCCGGGACTACGCTGAGGTCGAGCGAGCCCTGGAGCAGGCTTGGCTGGTCGTGAAGGACGGCGAGATCGTCGTGCAGGACGGCGTGGTGGTCAACGAGGTTACCGGTCGGACCTACTGGGTGGACGTGAAGGTGCCCGAGGACATCCTGGAGGAGGTGAAGAAGGACCTGGAGACCAAGTTCCGGCGCTACTACTCCGTGAACCTGGGCAACTACCAGGTGCAGGACGTGTACCTCCCGCGAGAGGAGCGGATCGTGATCGACGCCCGAGACCGCTTCTAGCGGGGGAGCGACCCCGTGAGGGAGGTCATCCTGACGCCGAAGGAGCGGCCCGACGTACCGCTGGAGGCGGAGGTGATCACGCCGGACGAGTTCGCCGGCAGGGACCCCGAGGAGATCCTCGAACTCACCGTGTACGAGGGCAACCGAGAGCGCGAGCTGGGCGACTTCTTCGACCTAGAGGGCCGGCCCGGCGACTCGGCCGACGAGACCCGCATCGTCATCGACGGTGACGTCGACCACGTGAAGCTCATCGGCCACGAGATGAGCGGCGGAGAGATCATCGTCGAGGGCGACGTCGGCCGCCACGCCGGCGCCCAGATGGAGGGCGGCAGGCTCGTGGTCAAAGGTGACGCCGACGACTGGGTCGGGCGCGAGATGAAGGGCGGCGAGATCATCGTCAAGGGTGATGCGGGCAACTACGTCGGCGCGACCTACCGGGGCGAGTGGCGCGGTATGAGCGGTGGCCGGATCGTCGTCAAGGGCGACGCCGGCGACGAGATCGGCGAGTGGATGTCAGACGGCGAGATCGTCATCGAGGGCGACGCCGGCATCATGATCGGCATTCACATGCAGGGTGGTCAGATCATCGTCCGGGGCAGTTGCGGCGTCCGTCCGGGCGCGGAGATGGAGGCGGGTACTATCGTCGTGCAGGGTCGCGTCGAGGACATCCTCCCGACCTTCAAGTACCAGGGCACGGAGCGTGACCCGGTCGATGGAGTGTCCGGGGAGTTCCACCTGTTCAAGGGTGACTACTCCAACGGTCCCGACGTGAAGGGCAAGCTCTACGTGGACGCCGCGCTCAACGACGTCCCCGAGTAGGAACGCGGGTAGGGAACGCTTTTTCCTCCCCTCCAGGCGCTCCCCCCGGGGTCGCCCTTGAAGGAGCTCGAGATGTCCCCCGACGAGCTCTACCGCTACTTCCTCGAGCGCGTCGAGCAGGGCGACTACGTCGAGCTCAACTACGCCTTCGTGCACATTCCGGGCGAGGTCGTGCAGGTTACCGAGCGTCACCTGCACCTGTACGTCAAGTCCGACCTGGCCCCCGGCATCCGCCGGTACGACCTGCGCGAGATCTGCGAGATGATGCTGGAGATGGTTCACCGGCCCCGCGAGGGCCGACCGGTCAAGATCGTCGTGAAGGGTGGGTCCAAGTCCCCGCGCCTCGAGCTGCTCTAGTTCCGTTGAGGATAACTCAACGCCGCCCGGCGACCCGCGGCCTATTTTTAGCGTGCTAAACTGGTTTTGTGGTGGGGTTAACCGGAGTTGAGCTGGTGGAGGGCGGCGGTACCCCTCCTCGCCGCGGTGCTGCTGTGCCTCGGGTCGGGCCAGGCGCTGCAGGTTCAGTGGCAGGTGACGCTGGACCAGGCCATGCAGTGGAACGAGCAGGAGAAGAAGTGGACCGACCAGTCCGTCGCCTCCCGCGACGGGTACTACTACCAGATCCGCGGCCCGGCCGTGGCCACGGACGGTGACGTGGTCCTCGTCGCCTGGGAGGAGTGGTCCGAGGGCGGAACCACGGTCGGCAGGATCGGGCTGAAGGCCGTGGATACCGGTGGTCAGGTGGTGGGGGAGGCCACCGTCAACCCCGATGAGAACTGCGTGATGTTCGGGCCGGCGCTGGCCAGCTACGGTCGGGGCGAGTTCCTGCTGGCGGTCGCCGAGGTGCCGTCGGACAAGCTTCAGACCCAGGATTACGGGACGCTGAAGGTGTACAAGGTGACCGTGGCGAACGGCCAGGTGACCTGCAACCCGGTGAACGTCACCGCGAGCAACGGCGCCTACCCGTACCTGGTCCACCTGGGCCGGGACGCGTCCGGTAACGAGTACGTAGCGCTCCTGTACGAGTCCTGGTCGCCCGACTCCGGCGCGGGCGACGTCGTCCTGCAGGTGCTGAAGATCGACACGTCGGGCAACGTGACCGCCCTGTGGTCGACCCCGCTGACGGTCGCTAAGGGCGTGTGCAAGGACTACGTGAAGGACAACGTCCACTACTTCGGTCACGCGCGGCCGGTGGCCTCGGTGTACCGCGACGGCGGTAGCGAGTACCTGATCGTGGCGCTGACCGACTACTCGAGCGCGACGCCGAACATCTCGAGCTGGGGCTTCTTCGGCGAGTGGCGGGGCTGCAAGGTCCGCGCGTTCGTGATCCAGCTGCCAGGTGACCTGTCCGAGCTGGAGCGGAGTCAGCCGAGCGTGATCGAGGTCCAGGGCAGCCTCACGCTGATCAACGACACGAACGAGCTGCCGTGGGTCGCGGACAACGTGATCGTGTACCGGGCCGGCCCGCTCTGGGGCAGCATGAGCGCCTCGGACACGACGCCGGACATCTACGCGGCCGTCATCGAGAATGAGGGCGGTCAGTGGGTCTTCAAGTGCGACCGGCCCGTGTACCGGCGGATCTACACGCAGACGGCCCCGTGCGTGGTCCATGTGTACAATGACACCAGCGGCGGTCGCTATTACCTGGTGGTGTTCTCGGACAACAGCGGCGGGTTCGGTAAGGAGCGAATCGCCGGGGTCCTGCTGAGGTACAAGAGCGGCCGGCTGCAGGTGCTGGCCCAGTACGACCTGACGGGGTACGGGAACGGCGTGTACTTCTACTGCCCGACGGCGGCCGCGGTGGCGACGGAGTACGGTAACGCCGAGGTGGCGGTGACGTTCTACAAGGGCGACTCAGGGTACGGTGGGCACAAGATCGGCGACGTGGTCGTCGACCTGGCGGTGATCGGCGAGCCGGTCGAGGAGATGGCTTCCTGGGTGGAGCAGCTCGTCTCGGAGCTGGAGCGGACGCGCGTGGACCTGCAGCAGGGTCTGAAGAACGTGCAGCGCGACCTGAAGAGCACCAAGAAGGAGCTGGACAGCGTCAAGCAGGACGTCGACAAGGTGAAGCAGGATCTCCAGGGTGTGCGGAGCAAGGTGAGCGATCTCGAGAAGAAGGTGAAGGACGTCGAGAGCCGGATCAGCGGCGTGGAAAGTGAGATCCAGGGCGTCAAGAGCGAGGTGAAGAGCGTGAAGGAGGAGGTGAGCGGCGTGAAGGGCAAGGTGGAGAGACTGGAGGGGCGAGTGAGCAAGCTGGAGCGGCGCAAGATTCCGGTGGCCGGTGCGGTGGCGCTGCTGTCACTGATCGCCGCGCTGGCGGCGCGCCGGCGGCACTAGCGGTGCGACGGGGATCACCTTGGGCTTCCGCGGTTTCTTCTCCCCTCCCGCCGGTGCCGTCCTCTTCTTGTGGCTCACCTCGGTCCTCTGGGCCGTCTTGCTAACCTTCCCGCTCACCTTCTTCTCGGACCCGGACTCCACGGCCTCAGCTCCCTCGGCGGCTCCGGTTTCTACGCGGCTCGGCTGATTAGTGCCGTAGTACAGGTCCGGTCGCAGGTACGCCTCGAGCGCCCTCATGGCGTACGATGTCGCCCAGATCGAGGCGGGCTCGTAGGAGGCCCCCTCGGCGGTGCTCGTGACGTTCCTCGCCGGCCAGGGCCACCCGCCGTACCACTCCGGGTGTCCCAGCCTCAGGGCGTCCTCGCGCCACTGCTGGGAGACTAGCCACGCGATCGTGGCGTGCACGTTGTACTCCGGGTCCGTGATCAGGTCCGCCAGCCTGCGCTCGCCTCCGGGGGTCTTGACCGGCACGTCCGCGCCCACGTTGAACCAGATCGCCTTGAGGACGGCCAACCGGAGCACGTTGGCCGTGACGGTGGTCTCCGGTGATCCCTGGGCCTCGAGGTAGGCCGCTGAGTACGCCCAGGCCGGGCCCCTGCCGAGCTCCGTCTGGACCCACGTGACGCCCGCCTTGTCCGAGTTGAACAGCCACTGCAGGCCCAGCTTGATGGCCTTCAGTATCCGATCCTCGCTCACGTTCAGGCCGAGCCGATCGGCCAGCCGGTAGACGTCGATCAGCGTTGAGAGCACGTAGGCCTGGGTGTCGGCCGAGTACTCCTGGCACATCAGGCCGGAGTACCAGGAACCGTCCTCGTTCTGGTTCCTCAGCAGCCACTCGACGCCGCGCTCGACGGCCCTCTTGACGCGCTCGACGAGGTCCGAGGGAAGTCCCAGCTCGCTCCGGCGCTGCAGGACCTCGAGCAGGGCGGAGACGGCCGCCGCCGTGTGCCACGCGGAGCCCTCCTTGGACTCCTCCTTCTTCCTGCTCCATCCGCCGTCCTCCAGCTGCTCGTCCAGGAGCCAAACCACCGCCCGCTTGACCGCGTTGAGGACCTCGGGAGAGTCACCACCGATCCTGAGGAGCAGCCGGATCCCGGCGGCGGTGTCGGACGTTTGGCTGCCGGAGTGCACGATCCCGCGGTAGGCCCAGCCGACCCCCCAACCGCCGTCCTCGTTCTGGTTCTCAACCGCCCACCTGACGGCCGCCCGCAGGGCCTCCCGCCACTCCCGCTGGGGCGGCTCGGCCGGGACTCCGTCCGGCGCGCGGTCCGGTAGCAGGCCCATTTCATCCGCCAGGTGCAGCGCCGGGCACGCCAGGCAGATGGACTTCAGCTCGTAGTTGAACGTCGGCTTCCACAGGTGCTCACTGGGCAGGTACCAGCCGCCCTTGTCCGCCGGCACGAACCACCAGACGGCTCCCGCCTCGATGGCCCCCCTGCAGGACCCGGACAGCCGCTGGTAGGCGCCGGTTTTCGTCCAGTCCAGAGCCAGGCCGGGGGTAAGCTGGGCGAGCAGGGCCGCGAGCAGGATCGCGACGGGGCGGCTCAGCGCGGTCACCCCCGAAACCTTAATTTCAGCGGCGTTTCCGGCCGGTCACCCGGGGTTAAGTTGTGATACAAGTAGTTTCAGCTTTGCTTTTGGCGCTTTTAGTGGTCCAGTCCCCCGTTTCCGCCGCTCCCGTCGGACCCGTGGAAATCACGATCTTCGGGAACGCGGCTAAGGGGTCGCCCGAGGAGGTCAAGCTGGTGGAGGAGACCGTCTACTCCGACCTCGGGATTCGGGTCAAACTGCACGTTCACAACGTGCTGGTGAGCTGGGGCGACCAGAGCGCGCCGGTGGACTTCGACGCGCTGGCACGGGACATCGAACGGTCGCAGATCGTCGTGCTCGACAACATGGGCCCGCTACCGGGACCGTTCGTGGAGGAGCTCTCCTCTCGGGTGCTCGGCCACCCGGTGACCGACGTCTCGAGCTTCTTCCGCGAGCTGGCGCGGCGGAAGCGGCTCGTCGCCTGCGTGACGGGTGACCAGCACGACTTCATCCTCCTCGGCCCCGGGTGCCGCAGAATCTGCGACAACACGGCCGCGGTCGCCAACTTGGGCTTCCTGTTCCGGTTCTCGGACTCGCTGGTGCCGGTGGTGGAGTACCTGCTGTGGCTCGCGTACCCGGACGTGCCCGCGGAGCGGCTTCGCCTCTCCTCCATCCGCGTCTCCTTCGTGGCCGCCTATGTGCCCGGTCGGGGATGGGTGTTCCCGGAGGTTTCCGGCGCCGAGCTGGAGCGGGCGTACCACGAGTGGCTCCGCAGGCTGGAGTCGGGCCGCGGTGGGGGGCTGTGGTTCGAGGTTAGGATGGCGATCCTGCCGTCCTGGGTCAGGGGGTTGCGCGAGCGCTGCCTGGGCTTCCTCAAGGGATTGAATCTGCCGACACGCCGGCTGGTGGTCGTGCTGGACTACGTCGACGCGCTGTACAAGGGTGAAGCGGACCTGGTGGTCCGGATCGTGGAGGCCGTTCGGAGCGAGCTGGAGCGGGCCGGCCTGAAGGACGTGGGCGTCATCGCCCTGCTCTGCGACGGGAACGTGGTCTCCCCGGTGGACTACCAGGGGACCGGGCTCCTGCAGGAGCTCAGGCGCCTGGGCTACGAGGTGGCCGCGGTGGTCTCCCTGTGGGCGTTCACGATGAACTACCCGGACTCGGCCGCGTGGGCGCTCATGGAGCTCGACGCGCCCGTGATCAAGGTCGTGTATCCGTTCTGGGCCGACTGGCTCTGCGAGCCGTGGCGCTACCTGAACATGGAGCGGGGCTCGCCCGACACTGGGCTCACCGGGGCCGTGTTCGAGTGGAGCTACCAGGTGGTCGGCGGGCCCGAGCTGGAGGGCGCGTTCTGGTTCAAGCTGTGCGCGCTGAAGCGGACCGGGGAGATGCGGCTCCTGCCACTGCGGGACGTGATCGAGGATCTCGCTCGGTTAGTCACCGGGTTCGTGCGGCTCCGTTACCTGCCGGAGTCGAGGAAGCGGGTCGCGTTCATCCTCTACTGCTACCCGCCGGGCCGGGACGCGATCGGCGCCTCGTACCTGGACGTTTTCCGGTCGCTGATCAACGTCCTAACGGCCATGGTCGAGCGGGGGTACGACCTGGGTCCGGCGACCCCGTTGTTCCGCACGTTGGCGGAGCTGCGGCGCCGGGATCCCGGGGCGGCTGAGGAGTTCGAGGAGCGGCTGGCTCACGCCCTGATGGAGGCCGCGGACCTGGTGCTCAAGAACGTGGGGCCGTGGGCGAAGGGTGAGCTCGCGGAGATGGTCCGGCTGTACCGGGGTGGGCGCGCCGAGCGCGTGATCCGCTGGAGGTCGGGCGAGATGAGGGTCACCGTAGAGGGCGGGCGAGTGGTCTGGGTGGACGTGGACGGGCGCTCCTACGTGCTCGGCACGGTCGGGCCGGACCAGCTGGTGCCCGTGGAGGAGCTCGAGCGGTGGTATCGGGAGGACGTCCTCCCCCGGTTCCGGTACTACCTGTCCCTGCTGCAGGGTGACGATGAGCGGGTGCGGCGGGCGCGGGAGTCGCTTGAGCGGTGGATGAGGGCGGTGGAGCGCTGCTTCGGGCCGCCGACGGACAACAGGGGGATCATGCGGTGGGGCCGGCACTACGTCATCCCGGCGCTCAGGCTGGGCAACGTGGTGATCATGCTGCAGCCCGTCAGGGGGTGGTCGGGCTCCCCGGAGCTCGTGTACCACTCGCCGGACCTGCCGCCGCAGTGGCAGTACATCGCCGCGTACGAGTGGCTGCGCCGCGTGTTCCGGGCGGACGCGGTGGTGCACGTGGGCACGCACGGGACGCTGGAGTGGTTGCCGGGACACCAGGTGGGGCTGCTGGGCGTGGACTGGTCGCACCTGCTCCTACCCGACGTCCCGCACTTCTACATTTACATCGTCAGTAACCCGGGCGAGGCCATGGTCGCCAAGTACCGATCCGGCCCCGTCCTCCTCACGCACCTCCCACCAGCCTGGAGCTACTTCCGCGACTTCAAGAGGTACGGCAGGCTGTGGCGCGAGATCACGCACTACCTGCAGCTGCGGATGATCGGTGGAGACCCGAGGGTGATGGGGGAGATCCGCAGGCGGATCGTGGAGGAGGCGGAGCGCCTGGGACTGCTGCGGACCGTGGTCGACGCGATCCTGTCGGAGCAGGGTGGTGGTACGGCTCAGGACCCGAGGCGGTGGGCGCTTGAGCACTTCGACGAGTTCGTGGACAAGCTGCACGACTTCCTGCTGGAGCTGGCGCTGAGCAACGTGGCGTACGGGCTCCACGTGTACGGTCGGGATCCGGACCCGGAGGTCGCGCTGGAGGAGGCGAGCGCGCTAGCCTCCTCGATGATCAAGGTCAACGCCGTCTTCGCTTACTACGCGGGGCTGATCGGGTACCCGGACCCGGGCGAGCTGGAGCGGTTCCGGGCGGAGCGTCCCGACGAGTTCGTGACGTTCAAGACTCGACTCCGGGAGTGCCTCCGGCGGATCCTTTCCGAGGTCATCCGAGACCCCGTCCTAGTCCAGGCCCTCGACGAGTACGTCCGCTGGAAGGACCTGCAGGACTACTACGGCTGGAGGCCCGCCGTTAGCAACCCTGCGACCAAGGTGTTTTGGAAGGTCGCGTCCAGGCTGGTGGAGATCGCCGAGCGCGCGGTCCGTGCCACGTTCGGGGCGGTCCGGGAGGACGACAGTCACGCGCACCTGCTCGCGGAGGCCGTGGCCACGCTTTACCGGATCTACGTCCACTACCTGCGCTCAGGGAGCGAGGAGCTCGAGAACCTGCTGCGGGGCCTGGACGGCCGCTTCGTCCCGCCCGGCCTGCTGGGCGAGCCGATGTGGAACCCGGCCGTGCTGCCCACGGGTCGCGACGGGTACCCGATTGACCCCAGCATGCTGCCGACGCCGACGGCCTGGGAGGTGGCCAAGCGGCTCGTGGACGAGTTCCTGGCGCGGTACTACAGGGAGCATCGCTCCTGGCCGGAGGCCGTCGGTGTGGTGATCTGGGGCGTGCACGAGCTCTGCACGGGCGGCCTGAACATCGCGATGGTCCTGTACCTGCTCGGCGTCCGTCCGGTTTGGGACCCGGACACGGGCCGGGTGATCGGCGTCGAGCTGATCCCGCTGAAGGATCTCACGGTGAACGTGGACGGGGTGCCGGTGCGCCGGCCGCGGATCGACGTGGTCGTGTGGGCCGCCCTGCACATGGAGGCGCCTCTGAAGCTACTCGCCGACGCGTTCTACCTGGTCTCGCACGTGGATGAGCCCCCGGCGTGGAACTACCGCCGGAAGCACTACCTGGAGCTGAAGCCGGTGGTCGTGGAGGAGCTCAGGAGGAAGGGTCACCCGGCCGAAGAGGCCGAGGAGCTGGCGGACGTGATCGCCTCCAGCGGGTACTTCGCGCAGCCGCCCGGGGTCTTCACGGGCGCGGGCGCCTCGGACGTCGTGGAGCACGCGTGGACGGACGTGTCCGGCACGGTCGGAGTGCTGGAGAGCGCGAGCGAGGCCCTGCGGGAGTTCCAGCGGAGGTTCTGGGAGAGGTTCCGGGTGGCCTGTGAGGCGCGGATGGCCTACGTCTACGGAGCGCGGGCGCGAATCGTGATCGTTCGGCAGGGTGAGCGGGTCCGCGTGATGGTCCTTCGAACCAGCACGGACGAGGTCTACCACGCGATCCCAGCGGTCACCGCGTTCCGCTACCTGATGTCCAAGGTCCAGGCGGTGCTGCACAGCGTGGTGAACACCTGGGGCCTGATCGACACCGACGACTTCTACGACTGGGTGGGCGGGATGGCCCTGTACGCCACCTTCGCCTCCGGGCGCGCCCCGGAGGTGTACATCGCCAACGCCATCGACCCGACCGCGGCCAGGACCCTGTCCGCCTTCGAGCAGCTGGCCGGGGAGGTGTACACGAAGCTCCTGAGCCCGTCCTGGTGGGGGGCGATGCTCGAGCACGGCGACTACGGCTGGTCCCGGATCGCGCGGCGAATCGAGTACCTGGCCGGCTGGGGCGTTACCGTCCCGTCGATGAGGCCCTACCTCAACGGGCTGTACACTCGGGTCGCGGGGAAGCTCCTGGAGGAGATCGCGAGACACCCGCCCAGGACGGAGTACGGGTGGGCCGCGGTCGTGTCCTCGCTGGCCTGGTTCGTGGAGCTGGCGAGAGTGGGCGTCTGGCAGCCGAAGGATAGGACCGTGCTCGCGAAGGTGGCCCGCGCGCTGCTCGAGGTGATGGCCCGCCACGGGCCGGCCACCTGCCACCACACGAGTCCGAACCCGGCCCTGATCGCGTACAGCGTCCGGACCCTGTTGGAGGCGGGGTACTCGTACTCCGAGGTGTCCGGGCTGGTGAGTCGGGTGCTGCAGTGGTACCAGCGGCTGGACAACCCGACCATCGTGCAGCAGATCCGGGCCCTGCTACGGGAGGTTCTACAGCGGTTCGGGGCCGGCACCACCTCCCGGACGTCGGGCCGCTCCACGGTCGCTCGCGCCGGTCGGGCGACCGCGATCAACGCCAGCGGGGTCAGCGCCCGGGCCCCGGGCGCCTCCGGCCGGGTCGTGAGCGGTGGGCGGGGGGCGCAGGCCCCCGGAGCGGCGCCGAGCTCGGCGGCGTCTGGGGTGGTTTCACGGGCCTTAAGGGCCGTGAGGAGCGTCGCTGAGGCAGTCCGGGCGGTGGTCTCATCGCGGAGCTCCGCGGTGCCGTCCGCCGCCGAAGCCGCCACCAGGGTGATGGCGCGGGTGGTTGGAGGCGGAGCGGCCGGCCCCGCGGGCCGGACGGGCTCGGGTCTGGGTGGTAAGGGCAGGGTGACCGTGGTGGGCGTTCGTGGCTCCCCGCTCTCGGGCCGGCCGAGCTCTGGGCGGTCGGGGGCGGGCTCAGCCGGGTCCCGGGCGGCCTCGGCCGCCGCGTCGGTCGCGGCCAGGGTGGCCGCTCGGGCCTCCGCCGAGTCGGCGCGGGCGGTCGCGTCGACGGCGGCGAGGGTGATGTCGAGGGCCGCGTCGCCGGCCTCGGCGTCGTCGAGGAGGATCTGGGAGTGGGTGCTGGCGCTGCTGCTCACCGCGCTGGTCGTCTGCGGGTGCGTGGCGGCCCGTCGGGTGGGCCCGGTGGGTGCGCGCTGGTGATGGGTCAGTCGAGGAGGTGCTCGGCCAGGGTCCTGGCGGCCTCTCGGGTGTGCTCCCGCGGGACCACGACGCTGACGGCGACGGCCCCGTAGGCGCTGCCCAGCAGGTCGAACCCGTCGCAGGATGATAGGAACGTGGACACATCCCTGGGCGACATTCCCTCGCCGACGACCGTCACGAGGCCGACCTCCTCCCGGACCTCCCAGTCGTAGTCGAGCTCGCGTAGGGCCTCTCGGGCCTCGTCCACGCTCCGCTCCTCGATCAGGATGTTGATGCACGGCTCGGAGGCGGTGGTGAGGAGGGCCAGGATGTTCACCCCGTGGTCACCCAGGCGGGTGGTCACGGTCCCGATCACGCCGGGCTCGTCCATCATTCGGGCGCCCGTCACCTGGATGAGGGCGACGTCCTCGCGCGAGGCGACGACCTTGGGGCCGGGCTCGGTCTCCTCGGAGATCACGGTGCCCACGTTGGCCGTGCGGGAGTTGCCGATCAGGACCTTGACCCCGAGGTTCTTCGCGGCCTCTACGGCCTTGGGGTGGATGACCTCGGCCCCGGAGGCGCCGGCCATCATGGCCTCCTCGTAGGAGAGCCGCTCGACGACGCGGGCCTCGGCGAGGTCCGGGTCCGTGGTCATGATGCCGTCCACGTCGGTCCAGATGAGGGCGCGGACCCCGAGGATGCCGGCGAGCACGGTGGCGGTGTAGTCCGAGCCGCCGCGGCCGAGGGTCGTGATGTGACCGCGCTCGGACCGGCCTATGAAGCCGGTCACGATGGGGACGCGGCCGGCGCGGAGGTCGCTCATGAGCTTGGATCGGGTGCCCTCCCAGCGGATGATGTCGGCGTTGCCCGGGCGGTCGGTGGTGACGAGGCCGATCTCCCAGGAATCGTACGCGACGGCCCGGATCCCGCGCTCGCGGAGGTAGGCGGCGATTAACCGGGCGGAGGCGCGCTCGCCGAGGGCTAGGACCAGGTCCTTGAGCCGGTCCTCGGGCCGCTCGAGCTGCTCGAGAACCGTGGCGACGCCTTCGAGCAGCGTCTCCATCTTGCGGAGGAACTCGCGGACCTCTCGGTGCTCCTCCTCCAGGTGTTCGGCGATGAAGCGCTCGTGCTCCTCGATGATGGGATCGGGGTCCGCGGCGCCCCTGCAGGCGTCTTGGATGAACTGCTCGAGCGCGTCGGTGACCCCGGCGAGGGCGGAGACGACCACGACGTTGCCCGAGGTGGCGGAGGCTTCCAGGGTCTGGAGGCCTTCCTCGGACGACACCGAGGTGCCTCCGAACTTGTGTACCTCCATCACGGCTCCCGCCGCATCGTTATGATTTTCGTAACGATTCCGGCTGGCGCCGGGGCCGGGATTTGAACCCGGGCGGCCCATACGGGCCACGGGATCTCCAATCCCGCGCCTTGGACCGGGCTCGGCCGCCCCGGCGCCTCCGTGCCCGCTCCCCGCCGGCTGGATTAAAACGGTTACGGTACCGTCTGGACCCTGATCTCCCGCCCCTGGTGCAGGGCGCGCTCGAGCCGCTCGCCCACCGAGGTCTCCTTGCTCACCCGGACCTCTCCCTTCGACCCGACGGTGGCCGTGAACACGTACTCGTCCTCCACGAACACCTTCACCGGCCGGCCCGCGAACCGCTCGCCGACGTGGAGCCGGATGTACTCACCGTCGTCCACGACCTCTAGGGGGAACTCCTCGCCCGACTCCACCTCGATCACCCTTCCCTCCGACTGTTGAGGTCCCTGAGGTCCCGGGGACTCCTGCCCTCCCCCCTCCCGCTCCTCGAGCGGCTTGACCACGATCTTCAGGCCGGTGCGGCGCTCGATCTGCTCGACGTTGCGGCCCCGCTTCCCGATGACCATGGGGACGACGTTCTCGGGTACGTAGACGGTGGCCTGGGAGCCCTTCACCTCGACCTCCACCGGCACGCGCCCGCCCACGAACTTGCGCACCTCCCGCTCGATGACCTCCGCCGCGAGGCGCTCGGAGGGGGTTTCCTTCTCCTCGGCCTCCTTGACCGGGACGACGAAGACCTCCTCGCCGTACGTGTAGATCTCGTACTCCAGCTCGCCGGTCTCGAAGTCGCGCACCTCGACCACCGGTCGCGCGAGGTCCTCCTCCGTCATCCCCGTCGGGACCTTGACCGTCATGGAGACGTCGTACACCTTCTTGATCTCGCCGTCCTCGATGAAGATCACCGTGTCGACGACCTGCGGGATGAGGCCCAGCTCGACCCGGCCGATGAGGCGCTGGATCGCGTCGATGGGCCGGGTCGCGTGCACGACGCCGATCATGCCCACGCCGGCGAGCCGCATGTCGGCGAAGACCTCGAAGTCCTTGGTCTTGCGCACCTCGTCGTAGATCGTGTAGTCCGGGCGGACGAGTAGCAGGATGTCCGCGGTCTTCTCCATGTCCCCGTCCAGCGGGGCGTACTGAGTGATCTCGTCGCCCACCTGCAGGTCGCGCGGGCTCTCCATCGTCTTCACGATCTTGCCCTGCTTGGCGTAGAACTCGGCCAGCGCCGCGCAGAACGTGGACTTACCGGAGCCGGGCGGTCCGGCGACCAGGATACCCTCCGCCTGCTCCTTCAGCCGCTTCTTCAGCTTGTCCGAGAGGTCATAGTCGTCCAGGGTGACCTTGACCACGGGCCGGACCGCGGTGATCTCCCAACCCTCGGAGAACGGTGGCCGGGCGATGGAGACTCGGAGGTCGCGCAGCTGGACGACGGTGGCGCCGCCCCGGTCGATCTCCACGAAGCTGTCCTCGTCGGAGTGGGCCTTCTCGATGATCTCCTGCGCCCAGCGCTCGAGCTCCTCCCGCGTGCACGGCTCGGGCCGCAGCTCGACGAGCTTCCAGTCTCCGGGCCGTCCGACCTTGGCCATCGGGGGCACGTTCTCCTTGAGGTGCAGGGACATCGCGTTCTCCGGCATCATCCGCTCGATCTCGGTCTCACCGGTCTTCGTGATCGGTTCGAAGTAGACGACCTCAATACCCTCGGCCTTGGCCACCTCGGCCTGCACCTTGTCGCTGGTGATCAGCGTCGCGTCGTACTCCTTCGCCACCTCCCGGATCATCGCGTCGATCTCACCGCTCCGGGCCAGCCGGATCTCCTCGAGCCCGGGCCGCTCGCCCGCGAACTTGACCTCGATGATGCCCTCGTCGGCCAGCTTCTGCAGCTCCTGGAGCTCCCGGAGCCCCGTGAACCCCGTCTCGCGCCCGCGGTTGGCCTGGTACTCCAGCTCGGAGACCACCGCCTTGGGGACGACGATGACCTTGCCCTCCAGGTACCCTTCCTCAACCAGCCTGGAGATGCGGCCGTCCACGATGACGCTCGTGTCGGGTACCACGTGCTTGGTCTTCACCTCGATCTCCATGGAGTAAGCACCATCCCTTTCGCCTCTTCTTATCGCCCGTAGACCTCATCAGGGTCGAAGACTCGCTCCTCGACGGTCGACAGACGGCCGTCTCGGGTGACGCGCCGGTAGAAGCACGTCTCGTAGCCCCTGTGACAGGCTCCCCCCTCCTGCTCGACCAGGTAGAGCAGCGCGTCCTCGTCGCAGTCCACCCGGACCTCCCGAACCTTCTGGACGTGCCCCGACTCCTCCCCCTTTTTCCAGATTTCTCCCCGTGAAGTACTCCAGTAGTGCGCCAGCCCGGTCACCAGCGTGCGGAACACGGCCTCCTCGTTGGCGAACGCGGTCATGAGCACCTTGCCCGAGTCCACGTCCTGCGTGACCACCACGACGAGCGGCTCGCCGTTGATCTCGAACCGGTAGTTGAGCCGGGAGGCCAGGCGCTTCGCGGCCTCCTCATCCAGGGGGAGCTCGACGCCACTCATACCTCAGCCGCCCGCTCGATCTCGTCCAGCGGAACCTCCTCCTGATCGCCCGTCTCCAGGTTCTTCACGGAGATGTATCCGCCTTCAAGCTCTCGCTCCCCGATGATCACCGCGTAGTCATACCCCTTCGCGTCCGCCATGGAGAGGGCCTTCCGGATGTTCTTGCCCGAGACCTCCACGTCCACGACCCAACCCAGCTCCCGGAGCTCCCGGGCCACCTCCCAGACCTTGCCGGACTTGACCAGCGGGATGAGCAGGGCCCGGGTCTCCTCGAACGCGTCCTCCGGGATCCGGTCGTAAACCTTGAGCGCCATCAGCAGCCGGTCGAATCCGATCGCCATGCCGACGGCGGGCACGTCGGGCCCGCCCAGGTCCCGGACCAGCGTGTCGTATCGGCCGCCACCGGCGCACTGGGACCCGCCGCCCAGCTCCGGAACGTGGATCTCGAAGACCATGCCCGTGTAGTAATCGAGGCCCCGGGCGACGGAGAAGTCGAGCTCGTGGTCGACGCCGGCCTCCTTCAGCTGGTCGGAGATCGTGAGGAGGTTCTCGAGCGCCTCCTCGGCCGGCTCGGCTCCGGAGATGGCCTCCTCCACCTCGTCCACGGACTCCGCGGTGACGATCTGCAGCACGCGCTCGGCCGCGTCCTCGGGCAAGACCTCCCGAACCTCATCCAGCTCGCCCTTGTCGACCAGGTGCGCGACCTTGTTCTGCTTCTCCTCGCCGATTCCGTGCTCCTCCAGCAGCCCTCGAAGGATGCCGAGGTGGCCGACCCGGGTCTCGAAGGCGTCACTCGGGAGCAGGTCGTCGAAGATCCCGTGGGTGAGCTCGATCACCTCGACGTCCGCCTCGGGCTCGGACGATCCGATGACCTCGACACCAGCCTGCCAGAACTCGCGCCATCGACCGCGCTGTGGCTGCTCGTACCGGAAGCAGTTCACGAAGTAGCACAGCTTGAGCGGGTGCGGCCGGGTCTTCAGCGAGTCGTTGTACATTCTGACCACGGGCGCCGTCATCTCGGGTCGGAGGGCCAGCCGGCGGCCCTTCTTGTCCTCGAACACGTACATCTCCTCGAGGATCTCCTCGCCGGACTTTTCCTCGAAGAGTCGGGCGTGCTCGAAGGTGGGGGTGAGGACCTCCTCGTACCCGTACGACTGGAACCGCTCCCGTAGGAACTCCTCCAGCCACCGCCGGGCTCGCATCTCCTCGGGCTCGAAGTCCCGGGTGCCCTTAGGCCTCGCTATCCGCACGGGCCTCACCCCACCCCTTCCGGCCCATCATCGCGATGAAGAACCCGCACGTGTCGTGCCGGTGGGGGAAGAGTCGGCAGGCCTCCGGCATGTCGAAGCCCGGGTCGCCGACCTGCACGTCGATGAGCTCGAAGTCCGGGTTGCGCTCCAGGAACTTTCGAACCACTTCCTCGTTCTCCTCCGGGAACATCGAGCACGTCGAGTAGACGATCCTGCCGCCGGGCTTGACGAGCCTTGCTCCCGCCTCCAGCAGCTCCAGCTGGAACTTGGGCAGCCGCTCCACCTCATCCTTCGTGATCCTCCACCGCCGCTCCGGATTCTTCCGGATCGTTCCGTCGGCGGAGCACGGCGGGTCCACGAGCACGGCGTCGGCGAAGCCCTCACCGAGCTCCTCCGGCGCCTCCCGGCCGTCCATCAGGTGCGTCTCGATGCAGTCCAGAACGCCCAGCTTGCCCGCGATCTCGACCAGCCGGTCCATCCTCGTCTCGTCGATGTCGATGGCGATGATCTTGCCCTCGCAGCCCATGAGCTGCGCCATGTGCGTGGTCTTGCCGCCGGGAGCCGCGCACAGGTCGACCACGACCTCGCCCGGCTTCGGGTTCAGGACGGCTGAGGCCAGCGCGGCCGCCTCGTCCTGGACCACGAACAGGCCCTCGTCCCACTCGTCCATCACCGCGATCGGAAGGCCCTCCGGGATGCGTAGGATCTCCTCCAGGAACCGGCCGGGCTTGACCGTGACCTCGTACTTCCTCTCAAGGTGCTCCGCCAGCTCCTTCGGCTCGATCTTCAGGGTGTTCACGCGGATGCACAGGGGCGGCTCGGTGTTGTTGGCCTCGAGCAGCTGCAGGACCTCCTCCTCGTCCCCGAGCATCTCGAACCAGCGCTCGATGAGCCACCGCGGGTGGTAGTACTTCCACTTCAGCTCGTCCAGCTCGTCCTCCGGCTCCGGGAGCTCGTAATCCTCGAGGTCCAGGGTGAACGCCTTCACGATGGCCGCGGCGCCCGGATTGTCCAGCTCCCGGACGAGATCGTGCAGGACCTCCGCGACCTCCTCCGGGTCCTTACCCTCGAACACGACCTCGTTGGCCGCGATTCGGCAGGCGTTGCGCACCCACCGATCCAGGTCCGCCACGTCGTCCGCCAGCTCCAACACGTCAGTAACGATCTCGTCCAACAGGCCGCGCTTTTGCATGATCGTGTACAGCATGCCCGCGGAGATGGACCGGGCCTCGCGGGAGGGCTTGACCTCCTTCAGCACCAGCCGGCGGGCGTACTGCGTCGGCTTGATCTTCTCCGCTTTAACCATCGTTCTTAGGACGATTTCCACCGCTTCCTTGTAGGTCGCGTCGACCTCCGACACGTCCCACTGCTACCCCCTGCCACCGAAGGTTCTTCCCAAGCGTATCGTCTCTCTCCCGTATGTACCTCCGGAGCGTATTAAGAAGATGGTGGTAGTTGTCCAGGGGCAGCTCCCTGGGTGATCCCAGGATGCACCCCTTGAACATCCCATTGTGGGTTATTCTGATCCTGGAGCACGCCCTACACATCACCCCATCCTCGGGCTTTACGGTCTCGAGCATCACCCCGTTCTCGAGCTCGTAAACCCTCCTGTTTTGAAATCTCCTAACCCTCGTCAGCCTCGGCCCGAGGTCCGACAGGGCCTCCAGCGCCTCCTCCACGGTCGCGGGCCGCAGCTCGGCGCCCGCGCTCGGAGCCGCCATCGGCTCGATCAGCTGCAGCCGCACGTCCTCACCGGCCACCTCCTCCACGAGCTCACGGAGGCCGGCGAGCGTCTCCCGAAACAGCACCACGTTGACCTTCACCGGGGTCAACCCAGCGGAGACCGCCGCCTCGATCCCTCGCACCACGCCGCGCGGGGAGAACCCGGATCGGGTAATCCGGCGGTACAGGCGGGGATCGAGCGTGTCCAGGCTGACGTTGACCCGGTCCAAGCCGGCCTCCCGCAGCTCCTCCGCCCGACAGCGCAGCAGTGACCCGTTCGTCACCAGGGACACGTCCCGGAAGTGGTCACGGACGCCCTCGATGATCCAGGGAAGGTCCTCGCGCAGCGTGGGCTCGCCGCCCGTGAGCTTGACCCGGCGGATCCCCAGGTCGGCGCAGGCCCGGAGGACGCGCACCCACTCCCGCCACGAGAGCTCTCGACCCGCGGGTTCCTCCCCCTCCCGGTGGCAGTAGACGCAGTCCATGTTACACCGAAGGGTCACCGTGGCGCGAACGCTGTCGACGCGCCGGCCGAGGGCGTCCCTCACCGAGGGTCCCCCGGGTGGTTAGGCGGGGAGGAGGGCGTAAATCCGGCAGTAGATGACGCCGCCGATCTCCGGCTTACCCTTGAACCCCATCTCGATCAGTATCGGGTACGGCTTGTTGTTGTAAACGACGACGTCCTCCGTCGGGTGGAACCCGTACTCCATCGGGTGCTCCCCTCCACTGATCCCACGGGGCCACGGCAGCCCGGCCGCCAGACAGGCGTCCCTCAGCGCCCGCGCCGGCGGGCAGCAGCCGTGCGCCCCCTTCTCGTACCCCGGCACGGAGAACACGTCGAAGTACCGGCGCTTACCGTGCGTCCACGAGTGCGGCGGGACGATCACACCGTTCCAGCCCTGGCACATCCTGACGGCGTTCCGGAGCCGCATGTCGTCGTGCGACCCGACGCCCTCCATGGTCGTCTCAGCCTCGCCGATGAGCTTCTTGCGGTACTTGCCGATCCACACCACGACCGCGGAGTAGTCGGCCATCTCCACCATGCGGCGGTAGGCCCGCTCTCCGAAGACCTTCTTGACCTCCTGCTCCGTCATCGGTCGGCGACCGTCGTAGAACCTCAGCTCGGAGACCAGCACCGCGCGCTGACCGACGTCGGCCTCCCTCAGGTACTTCACCTTGTCCTCGCCGTACCTGCGCGCGACCTCGTCGAGCGTCATCCTCTTGCCGTTGACCTCCACCTCGTTCGGCCCGACCTTGACCGCCACCACCTTCGGGACCTTTCGCCCCCACACCACCAGACCCGGTCGCTTGACGTGCAGGTGACCGTCCTTGATCAGCACGACCCCGGGCCCGGTGTACTTGGCCACGATCCAGCCCTCGCTGATGCGATAGTCCCCGTGCACCCACCGCTCCGCGGGCGACGGGACGATGCCCAGGAACACCGCCGACAGGGCCGCCGGCGCCCCGTACTCACTGATGGCCCGGCCGGCGTAGCCCGGGTGCGCCCAGACGCTGTACCACGGGAGGGAGTACACGCTGGCGATCCGCTGCCCGCCCCAGACGGTCTCGCCGCTGCGGACTCGGTAGTGGGGCTTCCCTGACGAGACCGCCAGGGCAACGTGTCCGGCGGCCTGGCCGAGCCCGATGACGATGGCCAGCAGGACCGGGATGGCCCGGGCGTACCCAACCTCCTTTACCCAGCCCGGTAGGTTCCTGATGCGGTCCCACGCCCACTGAAGGGGGTTGGGCTTCCTCCCTGGTCCACCACTCCTGCCGCTCTTCACGATCATCCCCCCCGGCGCCCCCCTCCGATACATTTTTATATAACTGCCGTGGTGCGGCGCCCGGGAGGCCCGGCCGCAGCTCAGTCTGGCTAGAGCGCGGGACTGTAGATCCCGTGGTCCCGGGTTCAAATCCCGGCGGCCGGACCACCGGAAATCGTTACGAGGGTCGTAACGTTAACCGGGTTCCCGGTTCGGTGAACTTTTATTCCCGGGTCGTGAGGTCAACCACCGGGGCCGCCGACATGAAGGTGACCTGGCTGGGCCACGCCGCCTTCGAGATCGAGCTGGACGGCGTCAACGTGCTGATCGACCCGTTCCTGAGCGGGAACCCGAAGGCGGCGAAGTCGCCCGAGGAGGTGGAGCCCGACCTGGTTCTGGTCACGCACGGGCACTCGGACCACCTCGGCGACGCCATCGACATCTGCAAGCGGACTGGGGCGACCCTGGTCGGGATCTACGAGGTGGCGGTCTACGCTCAGAATCAGGGCGTGGAGAACGTCGAGGAGATGAACATTGGCGGCACCATCGAGGTGGAGGGGCTCAAGATCACGCAGGTGCCCGCCTGGCACTCCTCCGAGATCGTGGAGGAGGACGAGATCGTGGCCGGCGGCACCCCGGTGGGGTACGTGGTCTCGGGTGACGAGGGCACCGTGTACCACGCGGGCGACACGGGCCTGTCCATGGACATGAAGCTGATCGGCGAGCTCTACGAGCCGGACGTGGCGCTGCTGCCCATCGGCAGCCGGTTCACGATGGGTCCGAAGGAGGCCGCGAAGGCCGTGGAGCTGATCGAGCCGGACGTGGCGATCCCGATGCACTACGGCACGTTCCCGCCGATCGAGCAGGACCCGGAGGAGTTCAAGCGGGAGGTTGAGCGGCTGGACGTGGACACGGAGGTGGTGATACTGGAGCCCGGAGAGTCCTACGAGCTGTAAGCGACCCGGGGTGGTCAAGGCAGCGGTGTGATGAGCACCTTTCCGGCTGAAAGCAGATGAAGAGCGCCGTCGGGCCTGACCGCTCAGGGCTCCCGCTCCTTCTTTTCCCGAGCCTTCACTAATTCCAGGTTCACGTGGTCCAGGAACCGGACGGCGGCCAGTCCCGTCGCGCACGCCACCAGGACCACCCCGAGCAGGCCGGCGCCCAGCCTCGACGCCACGAAGGCTCCTCCCAGCCCCGCGAAGGTCATCGCGGCCACCGTCACCGCGGTGAGGGCGGGGAGCCGACCCGGCTCCTTCAGGCACTCGCGTATGAGCTCGAAGGAGCCGGTCCTCCACGGGAGCAGGTACCCCGTTAGGACGGAGACGGCCGCGATCCCGGCGTAAACGGCCGGGCTCAGCGGCCACCAGGCGGCCTCCGCCAGCGCCAGGGCCACCGAGCCCGCGGTCCACGCCAGGCACCGGCGCTCGAGGCGCGACCTGACGACCTCGGGGCGCTCGAAGCCCCCGACCGGCGTGACGCGCAGGAAGGCCCGTCCGGCCCACAGCAGCCTCTTCTCGCCCCCGGCGAGCTCGGCCAGGGTGTCGACGAGTCGGTCCTCCAGCCTCCGGGCCGCCTCCTCGTCGCCCTTAACCAGCACCCAGAGCTGGTCCACCCGCCGGACGACGCCCACGGAGCGGCGGTAGCCGAGCGCCCGGATCTCCTCCACGCCCTCCGGGGCCGCGTCCCGGAGCACCTCCTCGAGGTCCAGCTCGGCCCCTGTGAGCCGCTTCCAGACCTCTCTCGCCCTCGCGGAGAGGTCCACGCGCATCCCTTCAGCACACCCTCGGGACGGGGTCGCCCACCGGCTTCTCAACGATCCTGGTGCCACCGACCTCGGTCTCCATCTCGACCCGGGGCGGGCCCTCCTCCACCCGGCCGATGATCTCGGCGTCCTTCCCCACCCTCGTCGACCGGATGGCCTCGAGCACGTCCTCCGCGACCTCGCCCTTCACGCCGATCACGGCCTTGCCCTCGTTGGCCACGTGCAGCGGGTCCACCCCGAGCATCTCGGAGAGGACCTTCACCTCCTCCCGGATGGGCAGCCGCTCCTCCTCGATGACGATCCTGACCCCCGACTTCTCCGCCATCTCGTTCAGCGCGCCCGCCAGCCCGCCGCGGGTCGGGTCCTTCATCGCGGTGACGCCGCCCACCTCGAGCGCCGCCTCGACGGCCTCCCAGACCGGGGCCACGTCGGACTTCAGGTCCGTCTCCAGCCCCTGCTGGGCCGCGAGGATCGCCATACCGTGGTCGCCGATCGTGCCCGTGACCAGGATGGCGTCGCCGGGCTGCAGCCCGGAGTCGCGGACGAGTCGGACCACCTCGCCGACGCCGGTCATGGTCACGATGACGTCCACCTCGCCCGTGTTGCCCACCTTCGTGTCGCCCGTGATCAGGTGGGCGTCCACCTCCTCGAGCACCTCGTTGATCGACCGGTAGATGCGCTTCAGGTCCTCGATCGGGAACCCCTCCTTCACGACGATGGAGCAGGCGAATGCGACGGGCCGCGCGCCCATCACGGCCAGGTCGTTGGCCGTGCCGGCCGCCGCGAGTCGGCCGATGTCCCCGCCGGGGAAGAACGGCGGGTCCACGATGTGCGCGTCGGTGGTGAGCACCATCTCGCCCTCGCTGGCCGGGAACGTGGCCCCGTCGTCCAGGTCCTCCAGCGTGACCGAGCCCTCACCGGACCTGGAGATCAGCGGGAGGAGCTCCCCGAGCAGCTCCTCCATCATCTCGCCGCCCGCGCCGTGCTCGCGGCGCACCTCGGACACGCGCCGTCCCCCCGGCAGCTTTTTTACCCGAGCTCACCCGCGGGCCCGGGGGTGTGGAGCGATGGGTGTGTGGCACGGTAGGTCGCTGAGGAAGCCGACGGGAGGCAGGATCCGACCGCACAGGAAGAAGCGGAAGTACGAGATGGGCAACCCACCGACCGAGACGCTGGTCGGTGACAAGATGAAGATCAAGGAGCGCCGCGGTATGGGAGGGAACATCAAGCAGGGCCTGAAGTTCGCGTCGCACGCCAACGTCGCGGACCCCGAAACGGGCGAGGTCAAGAACGTTCGGATCCTGGAGGTGGTCAAGAACCCCGCCTCGCAGTACTACGAGCGGCACGGCGTGATCACCAAGGGGGCGATCATCCGGACGGAGATCGGGCTGGCGAAGGTGACCAACCGGCCCGGCCAGGAGCCGGTGGTGAACGCGGTCCTGATCAAGAAGGAGGAAGAGGAGGAGTCCGAGTCCGAGGAGGAGTCAGAGGGTGAGTAGGCGCCTCGACAGCTCGTCCATGCCCTCCCCCGTCTTCACGCTCGTCCGGTAAATCTCGATGTCCGGGTTGATCTCCCGCGCCGCCTCGACCATCTTCTCGACCGAGACTCCGCACGGCTCGGCCAGGTCGACCTTGTTGATGACCAGCACGTCACCCTCCCGGATGATCATCGGGTGCTTGCCGACCACGTCCTCACCCTCCGTGGCCGAGACGACGATGACCCGCTCGTGCGCCCCGACCGGGAAGTCCGCGGGGCAGACCAGGTTCCCCACGTTCTCGATGAACAGCACGTCGAGCTCGTCCAGATCGACCTCCTCCTCCAGGTGCTCCAGCCCGTGCTGCACCATGTGCGCGTCCAGGTGACACTCGCGTCCCGTGTTCAGCCCGACCACGGGCACGCCGAGGCGCTTGAACCGCCGCTCATCGTACTCGCTCACGACGTCCCCGGCGAGCACGGCGAAGGAGTACTCGTCCCCGTGCTCGCGGATGATCCACTCGATGATTGAGGTCTTCCCGGAGCCGATCGAGCCCAGGAGCTCGACGGCCCTAACCCCGTGATCCTCCAGGTGCTGCCTCACCTCCTTCGCCAGGTTCTCGTTAACCTTCAGCAGGTCCTCGGAAACGTCGACCTCCACTTTATGCATGAGAATCACCCAAGCTCCAGCCTGATCGAGCGGACTTCGCACGAGTCACCGTCCCGGATCTCTACCGACTTGGACCCGCACTTCGGGCACTTTAAGTCGAGGAGCGAGGGAAGCTCGTCCGAGCCGAACGCGGCGTGGAGCGCTGGATCCTGAAGATCCTTTAAAGATTCCTCTTCGTCCGTCCGCCACTCCGCTCCGCACTCCCGGCACCGCAACCGCCCGCGCTCCAGCTCGATCTCGAACTCGGCCCCCTCGGCCGGGGTCCCCTCCGCCAGCGCCTCCAGGCAGAACCGGAGCTGCTCCGGGTTCACAAGGGTGAACTCGCCGACCCGGATCTCGACCTTGAGAACTCGCTCCGCCCCGCGGTCCTCCGCGATCTCTAAAACCGTGTCCAGGATCGACTGGGCGAGGCTCAGCTCGTGCAAACCCGGCCCTAGGGGTCTCACGTCGTTGCCCGGTAAACTCGTTTTGGTCGGGGCCGGCCCGGGCGACCCCGAGCTGCTCACCGTCCGCGCCGCCCGAGCCCTCTCCGAGGCGGACGTGGTGCTCAAGGACCGGCTGGTTCCCGACGCCGTGGTGGAGCGGTACGTGCCCGAGGACGCCAAGGTGGTGGACGTGGGCAAGCGGCCCGGGGGTCGCGGGTGGACGCAGGAGGAGATCAACGAGCTGATCGTGCGCGAGGGGAAGCGCGGGAAGACCGTGGTCCGGCTGAAAAGCGGCGACCCGCTGATCTTCGGTCGTGGGGCGGAGGAGCTCGAGGTGGCCCTTGAGCACGGCCTGGAGGTCGAGGTCGTTCCCGGCGTCACCTCCGCCACCGGCGTGCCCTCAGCCCTCGGTCTACCCCTCACCCACCGTCGCTACGCCTCCAGCTTCGTCGTGGCGACCGGGCACGAGGACCCGAGCAAGGAGGAGCCGCGGGTCGACTTCGAGGAGCTCGCCCGGGCGGCCGACACGCTCGTCGTCCTCATGGGCGCGCGGCGGCTCCGGGAGATCGCCCGGGACGTGCGGCGAGCGATCGGGGACGCGCCGATGGCGATCATCGAGCGCGGGACGACGGAGGAGGAGCGGGTCAGGGTCTGCCGGCTGTCCGACGCCGAGGAGGGCCGGGTCCGGGCGGAGCCGCCCGCCGTCATCGTGATCGGAGAGGTGGTGAAATGGTGGAGCGAGGTGGTGGGTAACGGGAAGGTTGAGGGCTAAGGTCCGCGCCCTCCGGTACGTCTGGAGCTTCCTGAAGGAGGCCGCGGACGTCCCCACGGTCAAGTACGCGGTCCTGTACGTCGCCTCCCTTCTGATCCTCGGCACGCTGGGGTTCTGGTGGCTCGAGGATCGCCCGCCCGTCGACGCCTTCTACACGACCGTCCTGATCCTCACCGGGGTGGGCTGCGCGAGCCCGCCCCAGACCCCGGCCGGGAAGGTCTTCACGATCGGGCTCCTGGCGGTGGGCCTCGGCGCGCTTATCCACATCATCTCCCGCGTCTTCGGCGCCCTGATGCGGGGCGACGTGCTGTTGCGGATTAAGGAGAGCGACGCGATGGCCCGGATCGAGCGGCTGCGAGACCACGTGATCGTCTGCGGGTTCGGGCACGAGGGGCGCGAGATCGCGGAGAACCTGCGGGAGCACGGGTTCGACGTGGTGGTCATCGACAAGGACCCGGAGAAGTGCGACGAGGCCTTCCGGAAGGGCTACCTGGCCGTGCAGGGCGACGTGACGTCGGAGAGGACGCTGAAGAAGGCCGGCGTGGAGCGCTCGCAGGCCGTCGCGCTCGTCACCGGGTCGGACGAAACGAACGTGTTCGCCTGCGTCCTGGTCCGGGACCTCAACCCGGACGTGTGGATCGTCGCCGCGGCCAAGTCCCGGACGGGCGTCCGGACGCTCAAGAGAGCGGGCGCGGACGAGGTGGTTAACATCTACGAGGCGGCCGGGACGACGATCGCGGACCGGCTCATCGAGCCCCTCTCGTTCACCGTCACCGTGCGGCACTCGCTGGAGGAGACGCGGGAGGAGATGCTCCGGATCGTCCGCAACGGCGGCATCGTCGTCGACGTCCGGTACCACATCCCCTCACTACCGGAGCCCCTGAAGAAGGAGCTCTGGATCGAGAGCGAGGAGGACGTGGAGTCCCGGCACGAGCTGCACCGGGAGACGCGCACCCGCAGGGCCCTGGAGCGCCTCCACGAGATGTCCAAGGACGTGCACTCTCACAAGATCGTCGTCCGGCGCGAGGAGGACCGGGAGAAGATCATCGAGGCCCTGGAGAGCATGGGCTGCCTGATCGGCGTCGACATGACCCACGAGGAGGTGCTCAAGGAGGTCTTCGGGACCGAGATCTAGCCACCCTGACCGCCGCCTCAACCACCCCGCGCAGCGAGGGCTCCGGCGCCTCGATCACCTCCAGACCCGCCCGCTCGAGCTCGCGCGAGGTCACCGGCCCGATGCTGACCACCGGCTCCGGTAGCTCGGTCCCCACGCGCTCGAGGAAGCACCGCGCGGTTACGGCACTAAAGAAGCAGACCACGTCGAACCTGGACGGGTCCACGCGCACCCGGCGCGGCTTCAGGTCGTAGACCTCGACCTCGTCCACCTCGACCCCCGCCCGCGCCAGCCTCGTCCTGAGCTCATCCGTGCGCCGCCGGGACCGCAGCGCGAGTACCCTGGAGTAGCCTCGCAGGGCCTCGGCCAGCGACCCCGTCGTGAACCGGTCCGGCAGCACGTCCACGGCCAGCCCGTGCTCCTCGAGCGCCCGCCGCGTCCGCGGGCCGACCGCGGCGATATCGAGGTCCGCCCTCCGGAGGTTCTCCAGCTCGTCCTCCGCCAGGAACTCGACCGTCCTGGGGCTGGTGAACGCGACGACGTCGTACCCTCGGAGCCGCTCGACGGTGAGCCGGGGTCGGGGGAGCGGGACCAGCCGGACGGGGTGGACGACCACCGCCTCCAGCCCGGCCCGGGCGAACGCGCGACGCGTCTCCCGGTCCAGTCCCGGGGCGCGAACGGCGAGGGCTCTCAACGCTCCCGCCGCTCCTTGAGCTTCTCGGCGATCATCAGCAGGGTCTTCCGCTTGGACTCCACCTTATCGACGATCAGCCGGCCGCGGTCCTTCCACCAGCTCTTGGGGTACTGCTTGTCCCGCTGCACCTCCGGGTTCAGGCCCAGCTCCTCCGCGACCCGCTTGATCTCGCTGAGCCGCGGGTTCCTCACGGCCAGCTTCTTCGGCACCTTCCTACCCTCCGAGCGCGACCGCTCGGCGTCGAAGTAAACGGGCCAGATCACGACACGGTCCTTGCCCTTCAGCTTGATCGTGGGCGTCTCCGACATCTCGCCCCTCCCCACGGGAGGGCGGGAATTACCGGGAACTTCTTCCGATTACGATGCCCGGAACCACTCCCGGGCGACCCGGTATTGCCACTCCCGCCCTCCTGACCGGTCTCCGTCCTTTTACCTCCTCCCTGAGTCCCATGACGATCACCCTGACCGCCCACCTCTCCCGGGCTCTCCCGCCCGGCCCGCTCGCCACCGCTACCGGTGCCCGCGGGGTTCCCGCCGCCGTGCCCGCCGTGCTTAACGTAGTTTATGGGCACGGAGAGGAGGCGGAGCACCCTCACGTTGACCAGCGGTATCTCGACGATCTGGCCCCGAAAGGCCAGCTCCGCGAAGGGCTTCCGAACGATGCACTCCACCGGGATCCCGCGCCGGAGGAGCCGTCGCGCGATCTCGAGCACGTCGGAGATCGTTGAGGCCAGGAAGACGTAGAAGTGTGCACTCAGCCCGCCGCTCAGGCTGACGACCCGGTCGCCGACGAAGAAGGGCAGCAGGTCCTCGGGGACGCCGCTCTCCGGCACCGGGAACAGCAGCACCGGGACCTCGGCACCGGACTCCTGCAGCGGGTTCGAGACGGCCTCCACGGCCTCCGCGATGTTCAGCTCGAGCGAGTAGGACGGGACGAGGTAGTAATCCTCCCGCCAGTCGTAGTCCCGGGTCTGGAGCGCGGAGCAGTCCTTCACGATGAAGTACCGCCCGTCGTCCGAGACTCCCGCGAGCAGGACCGCGTGCATGGCGGGTGGGACGACGACGAACCACTTGCTCACCGCGGCCAGCGGCGCGTAGAGGACGACCCCGAGCCCGTTTGGGCGGTCCCGGGCTGCGGCCAGCGCGACGAGGGTGGGGAACCATGGTGGCGAGGTGGAGGCCATGGGGCCATCGTAGTACTCGTCCTCGGTCGGGATGCCGGTGACCCTGGTGAACCAGACCTCACGCCGCTCGAGCGCGAGCGGGGTGACCTCGGATCCCGCGGTGGGCCTCCAGATCCCTTCGGCCACGGCGATGTTGTAGAGGGTGAGCGCCGCGACCTCGCCGCACCAGGTGTGGTCGGGCCGGCCGTCGCCGTCCACGTCGCGGCCGAACTCGACCTGACCGAAGTCGGGGTTCGCGACCACGAACCGGACGTGCGCTGGGTGGAGCAGCCGGACGTCGACGGGGCCCTGAGCCGTCCTCAGCGTGACCGCCGTGATGGTCCAGTCGTACTGCAGGACCTGCGCGGACGCGGCCGGGCTGGGAAGAAGCAGAAAGGCGATGAGGAGGGTGAGCACGGGGCGCCCCCCAGGGGGTGTGGAGCGTGAAGCGGTTCGAGCTGGACGTGGTCCTGCCCGACAAGCCCGGGCAGCTGGTGAAGATCCTGGAGCCGCTGTCGGAGGTCGGTGGGAACGTTATTAGCATTTCACACTCGCGGGACGGCGACCGCGCGCGCGTTCACGTCGTGTTCGAGGCGGACGAGGAGGCGGCGGAGGAGTACTCCAGGCGGATCAGCGAGCTGGAGGACGTCAAGATCCTGCGGTTCGGCCGCGGCCCCGGGCACGAGATGGAGGTCATCCTGATCGGGCACATCGTGGACACGGACATCAAGGACACGATCGACCGGGTCAACGCGGTCGAGGGCGTGCAGGTCGTGGACGTCGACCTGGAGATGCCGGACCCGGAGAAGCGCTCGTCCGCCGGCTTCACCGTGATCTACGAGGACGAGGAGGCGCTCAGGGAGGCCGTCAAGGTCATCGAGGAGATCGCCGAGGAGAAGGATCTCACGGTCATCTTCCCGATGGAGGTGGTACGGTGCGTGTAGTCCGGCTGTTCGTGGTCGGGCTGGGCGCGGTCGGGCAGGGGCTGATGCGACTGCTCAAGAAGAAGCGCGAGCAGTACGCCCGGGAGCTGGGCCTCCGGGTCGAGCTGGTCGGGGTCGCGGACTCGCGGGGCGTGTGGACGGGCGAGGACCTGGACCCCGAGGAGGTGCTCCGGGTTAAGTCCGAGCACGGGACGGTCGCCGAGGTGGGGGAGGAGGTCGAGGCCGTCCAGGCCATGGAGGACGTCGAGTTCGACGTCCTCGTCGAGCTGACGCCGACGGACATCGAGACCGGGGAGCCCGGCCTCTCGCACATCATGAAGGCGATCGAGCTGGGCCGGCACGTGGTCACGGCCAACAAGGGCCCGCTCGCGGTCGCCTACGGGGAGATCATGCGGGCGGCCGAGGAGAACGGGGTCATGATCCGGTACGAGGCGACGGCCGGCGGCGCGATGCCCGTGTTCAACCTCGTCCGCGAGACGCTCAAGAGCGTGGACGTCCTCTCCATCGAGGGCGTCCTGAACGGCACGGTCAACTACGTGCTCACGCGCATGGAGAGCGAGGGCATCTCCCTCGACGACGCCATCGCCGACGCCCAGTCCCGAGGGATCGCCGAGGCCGACCCCAGCATGGACATCGAGGGCTGGGACACCGCCTGCAAGATCGTCATCCTCGCGAACTCCATCCTCGACGTCCCGTGCACCATCGACGACGTCGACGTGACCGGGATCGAGGACATCACGCCCGAGGCCATCCGAATCGCCAACGAGCGCGGCTACCGGATCAAGCTCGTCGGCCGCGCCGACCGGGACGGCAACCTCGTCGTCAGGCCGTGCCTGGTCCCCAAGTCCGACCCCATCGCCCGCGTCCGCGGCGTCATGAACGTGGTCAGGCTGGAGACCGACGTGGCCGGGACCATCTACGTCTCCGGCCGCGGCGCCGGCCCCCTGGAGACCGCCAGCGCCGTCATGAGCGACATCATCTCCATCGCCGAGCGCGCCTCACGGGAAGGGTAACCACCGGAGCAGGCTCTCCAACACCGAGGACACGTGCCACTCCGACCGATCCTCCCCCGACCTCTCCACCACCTTCAGCGCCTCCGCCACGGCCGGCGAGAGCCCCCGGGCGTCCCGCAGCGCCTCCAACACGTCCCGCGAGAACCGCCGCACGACCCACTCGTCGTGATCCAGCAGCGCGTTCACGTACCCGCGCAGCCGGTGGCCCAGGTTCTCCAGCGCCAAGGCGAACGCCCCATCCGGATCCTCCGTCGACCTCTTCACCGCCCTCGCCAGCCCGCGCACGTCGAACTCCACCTCCCGACGGTACGCCCTCACGTACTCCAACCCGCGCAGCGCCGGCAGCGCGACCTCTCGATCCACCGGCTCCCCCTCCATCTCGATCCCCGTCACGTACAACACCGCGCCCACCTCAATGACCCGAGACCCGAGAGCCCGCCAGTGCTCCCGGCTCGGCGCCAGCCGCCCGCCCACGTACAGGCACAGAGAGCCCGCGAGCGTGGGGCTCGACACGCGGAACACCCCCCGGCTACTCCCAACCCCACCTCCTGCACACCTCCACGACCCGCCGAGCCGCCTCCACGTCACCCCGATCCACCTTCCCCTCCACACCCACCCGCTCCAGCGCCCGCGTCAGCAGCGCGCCCGCCCGGCTGGGCCGAGAGATATCGGCCTCCTGCCCACCACCGTGCCCCCGAAGCCACCCCAGCAGCAGCCAGAGCGTGCTCCTGATCCACGTGTAGGTGATGTGGCCCAGCGCCGCCAGGATCGCGAACGCCAGCCCCCACGTCGGCAACAGCTCCGAGAACTGACCCCCGTTCAGCGCGACGTAGATCGCCGCCGCGCACACCAGCAGGTCCGCCACCGTGAACCAGGTGGTCGCCTCGATCCGACGCTCCAGCAGCAGCCCCGTCACCAGCGAGATCGCGGCCAGCACCATGCACACCATGGCCAGCACCGTCCACACCGTGACGTGCACCCGACCACCCCCCAGCTCACTCTCCCGCACTCAGCTCCTCCAACCTCTCCGCAATCTCATCCATCAAATCTTCACCCACCAGCTCCCGACCCGCGATCTCCAGCACCGGCTCCTCCACCACCCGACCGACCACCGAGACCGGACACCCACACTCCGAGCACACCCGCAGCACCTCCTCCACGTCGTCCTCCTCCACCACCGCCAGCACGTTGTCCCAGTTCCTTGTAATCGACGAGTACGGGACCGAGTCCAGCCGCATCCCCACCCCCGACTTCGCGCACACCAGCGCCGCCATCGCCACCAGACCACCCTTCGTCACGTCCTTCGCCGCCTTCACCAGCCCCCGCCGCGCCACCTCCGGGAACGCCCGAAACAGCCTCCTGGCCTTCTCCATCCGCTCCTCGAACCCACCGTGGATCGGCTCCCCCACGAGCACCACCACGTCCCCCGGCTCCGCCCCCTCATCCGTGATCGGCTCCGGCGCCACCAGCTCCCCCATGATCGTCAACGACACCTTCGGCTCCTCCACGTCATCCTCCACCATCGTGTTCCCACCCAGCACCTCCAACCCCAGCTCCCGCGCCTGCCGCCCGATACACTCCGCCGCCTCCAACGCCCCCTCCTCCGACGGCGCGATGATCGTGTCCACCACGAACCGCGGCCGCCCACCCACCACCAGCACGTCCGTCGCCGCGTGCACCACCGCCGACCTCCGCACCAGCCGAAACGCGTAGGGACCATCCGCGCTCACCACCAGCCCGTCCTCCACGCTCACCACCGCCGCATCATCGAAGTCCGCCAGCCCCACCCGCGCCTCCGACCTCCTCGGCAGCAACCGCTTCACCACCTTCACGTCATCCACCGCGTACCGCAGCACGTGCTTCCGCAGGTCCACCCCGACCACCCCCAGACAGTCCCCTGACCGGCACGAAACTTGAGTCCTGCCCACGGGGTGGGGCCGGTTCACGGCGGCCGTCCTCGGGGATCGTTATGCGACACGAAACGATTCGCCCCGCAGCCCCGCCGCGTCATCGCAAGTGCCACCTGTGGAAGGCCGGGCGAGCGCGCTGGTCCCGGTAAGCACGGCGTATCGGGGCACTCCATCGGCCCCTCACCGAGTCCTCAGCGGGCCTCAGGCATCGAGAGACGCCGACACCTCTCCCCGCAGCGTTAACGGCGCGTCCACACTCAGGAAAACCCGCACCGCCCCCGTTCCCCAAGGAGAGTCTTCACATCGGAGTTGGGTCGGGAAGGGAAGTTAAGGAGATGTTGAGTTAAGCGGCGATCTGGGGGGCGCCGTGTTGCTGACTGCGCTGCTAGTCGTGTCGCTGGTCACGGTTACCAGCGTGACACAGCCCACCGAGGCGTTGACAGTCAATTCGGCGTCCAGGGACTGCCCGCCGTGGGTAGTGCCGGCGCTCTTCGTTCAGCTGCCTGGAGGAGGCGGTCTCGGATCCCCGAGCCTCACGGGCGACCGTTTCCTGCTCGTGGCACCGCTGTGGCGGGAAGGTGACCACCACCGGGTGATCCTCGGCGCGTACGGGGTGGACGAGGTGGTCTTACCGCGGGGAGCGACCGTCCACCGTGTGTTAATTCCGAGCGGGGTGGAGTGGAAGTGGACTGAACTCTGCAGGCAGGCGGTTCCGCAGGGGCCGTGGCGTGAGGTCCGGTACTCTCTGCGAAAGTCGGACGGGCTGCTCCAGCTTAAGCCGTCGAAGGCCGTGGACAACACGTTCGTAGTGGAGGCGAGCCTGCCCGCACGCGGCGAGTGGGTGCGGATCGCGCTGGCGCCGGGTGACTGGCTCGTGGCGCTGGGTTGGAGCATGGACTTCAACGTGCTGACGCTGGACGGGAAGGTCCTGTTCCGGGGCCGGCACCCGTACGATGAGGTCGTGTACGACCTGCCGGACGGCGTGCACCTCGCGTTCTGGGTGCACTGGTACGGGCTGGACTTGAGTGGTGGAGAGAGGTGGACGAGAGTGCCACGCCTCGTAGCTAAGGGTGAAGTACCGAGCGAGTTCAATCCAAAATGGCAGTACGAGCACGGGCTGTTTTACGGGTACTGCACGGTGCTCGAGGTCCGGACGAGTAAGCCGCTAATCCTGGAGTTTAGAGCGCCGAGGCAAGGTGAGAAGTTAGAATCCCCCAACGAGCTCGTCGACCGGCGTGAGTTCGTCACGGAGGAGTTCGTGCGCAGCCACCAGTCACATTACGTGCCACCTATCCCTCCCTCGAAGTTGCTGTACGAAATCCTCAGGGCTCTGCCGGTGCTACCCCTGCTACCGCTCGTCGCTCCCACGGGAAGGCGTGAGGGGGGCCGGCGGAGAGAAAGGACCGACTGACTGCCGGCTCCGGCGAGCCTGGCGCGACCCCCTTTCCGCTTGCAGAGGCTTCCTGAGCGTCGGTACCAAAGCGGCCTGGGCGCCAGGCGGACGCACCACCGGGTTCTTCTTACTCCCGCACGGGTTCCTCCCGTCGCCGGCGCACTTGCGTTTGCGGATTGATGGAAGTGACGTGAAATCGCACCGCGTATGGCGAGGGAATAGCCGTTACCGGGTGGCCCTCGGCATGCGCGAGGGGAGGGAGTTGACCCTACCTCCAATCTGCGGGTTCGCGGACCGTTTCTAGTATCCGTTTTGCTTACGAGGTTGAGAGCTCTCTCGACCCAGTACCTAAGACTGAACTAACTTTAGGTTGCGCGCTCTCAACGGTTCCTCAATGAGGCAACGTGCCACGGATCATTATTATCGATCCGTATTCGTGGGGCTTTGCGACGTACAGGGTCCCGTAGCGCTCCTCTCGTAGTGTTAACGGCGCGTTTACGCTCCGGCGAATCCATGCGATCTTCATTTTTCGCGGAGAGTTGGTGCCGGGGACGAGGGGACGGAGGCCTTCCCAGTCCTCACCCTCGCAGCTCGGTTTTCCCTGTGTGAGGCGAGCGTGGGAAGGTGATGCTCGGGGGAGCAGACGATGGCCCGAGCCCTGCTGGTTCTACTAACCCTGGCGGCGGTCGCGACCCCCGCTTCGGGTGCCACCATCCTCCTACCGGACCTCGTGGGCCAAGCCATCGCGTTGGAGAAGGAGGGGCTGAGGCACGCCACCCCGGTGGCCACGAGAGGGCTCGTCGAACGCTTCAACACGCTCGAGAATCTGGCCGTCGACTACGAGTATATATCAACCCCAGACCACCATGATCTCATCATCTTCTGCGGCGAGGTTCGCGTGAGGATTACACCCGAAGAGGTCCGCGTAGAGTACTCGACCCAGCGTGGACCGGTCCGGCGCTCGCTATCCCTCAACCCCGAGCACACTTACCTCGTCCTCTCCCCGCAGGGCCTCCGTACGATCCCAGTCACACCACAGCATAGAGGCAAAGAACTCCCCATCCTCATCATTCGCGGCGGCCGAGCTTACGAGCCCACCACGTACCTCCCGTCCTTCATCCTCGGGGACTACGCCGAGAACGTCACCCCACTCGACCAGGCCGTCGGACTCATGGGTGACTGGGACCTCCTCGTCCGGCTGAAGATCGAGGGTGAGACCGTCGCCTTCGACCTCGTGAGGTCGGACGGCTCGGGCGCCTACCGCGTCGTCTGCGACCTAAGAACGGGGAGCGCCTGGCGCGAGCCCCTGCCGCCCGGGGAGGCCCGGAGGCTCCTCGACCTCGCCCGCGAGGACCTCGCCAAGCTCCACAAGCTGAAATCCGGCGAGCTCGAGAGCGAGCCGGGGCTACGACTGATCGTCTACGACGCCACCGAGGGCAGGGTCCTCCTGGAGCTCGCGCGCCCCTCCCTAAGGTTCATCCGGGAGTGTAACCCGCGTCTCGCAGGACTCCTCGAGCTCCTTCAACAAATTAGGATGGAGAGGCTCATCAAGTGGGATCTCCTCCAGCTCTCCCTCCGGGCTCACGAGCTCCAGGACCTCCTCGAGAGCGCGGGGCTCGCGAGCACGAGGGCGATCCGGTGCCTCCTGCACCCGGAGCTCGTCCTGGGGTCATACCTCCTCACGGCCGGTCTTGGACTTGCGGCCTTCCTGCCCTGGATCGAGCTGCTGAAACGCTTCCCGCGGCTAGGCGAGGCGCCCGAGTTCAGGTGGGAACCTTCGACCCTCCTTGAGTACGCGGAGCGCCTAGTGTACGCGGGGACCCTCTGCGGCGTAGAAGCCGCTTATCGGGTGTGCTGTAAGGTCGCCGTCGAGGTCCTACTGCGTGCCTTGGGGCTCTGGGATTACGCGATGAACGGTAAAGTCCTAGAGCTCACGGGCTGCATTGTCTGGGCTCCGCTGTTCGAGGAATCGACGAAGCGGTTGATGAGTGCGCTCACCGGACTGCCACGATGGCTTGTGGGGCTCTGGTACGGGCTGTTAGAGGCCGTAGAATGGCGTGAAATCTGGCCGGGCGAGCTGAAACCTGTGAGGGTAGTCTGGAGGGTCATCGATCACATCGCGTACTCGGTCCTTCCGCTGCCACTCGGTGCGCTCCTGCACTCGCTTTGGAACGTGATAAGCGACCTCGGAGGCGAGATCCTCGAGTACTGGCCCGGAGTGCTTGGCATGACGCTCGCCGCACTTGGAGCACTGGTGGAGAACGCGCTGACTGGGGTGTGGTGAGGTACATGGGGGCCGGCGCTCCTCTTACCTCATCCTAGGGCTGTTCCTAGCGCTGGCCCCAGCTTCAGGGAAACCGCTGATCCTGGGGAGTCTCTCGGAGGACTTGAAGCTCCTGCAGGGGTACTTCCGAAATCAAGTCCTGCCCAAGTGGAGGGATGACCCGCGCGTGATCGTGGACGTCACGCAATACTCGGAGTCGCCAGCGAGGTGGGCGGTTTACGTACCAAAGAAGGACCTTTTCGTGTACATGTTCGTGCCCTCGAGGATGCGGACGTCGGTTGAACCGGGGCGCGTTCAGGTGGTGCTTCCACCGGTGACGGGCGGGAGACCCGTCGTGGTAGAGGAGCGTTTGGAGAGCCCGGCGGTGGTTGTGAGCGTGGATCAATTCTGCCCACTGGCGAGCGCGTCCTTAGACGTCGTGGTGGGGGACCATGTGTGCAGCTTCCTCCGCATTGATGTTCCCGTGCTCGGAGGCCCTTGCTCGGTCGAGTACGTCCTCACCCTGAGGGTTGGGGACCGGATGGTCGACGAGGAGGTTCTGAAATCGTTCGACCCGGTGGATGTGGAGTACGCGGTGTACCCGGACCGGGTGGTCATGAGGATATTCGGGATCCCGGAAGGGGTTGAGGACCGAGCGCTCGTCATCAACGCGACGTTCGACCTCCGGCGTGACAGGATCCTCGTTGAGCGCTGGGAGAGTGCGGACCCGAGGCTGATCTCCAGGCTGCGCGAGCTGAAGAGGAAGTGGGCCACGCCCCCTGAGGAAGGGATCGCGGAGTTCTTCGGTGGATTACTGCGCGAGCGCTCCGGCGTGAAGCCCCTCTTGGTGGGCTTCCAACTACCGCACGACGACCCGCTGGTGCGGTTCGTCGAGAAGGTAGTCAGGATGTACAACCAGGGCGCCGGTGAGGAGGAACTCCAGAAGGCCATGGAAGAGCACCCGAACGTCGAGTTCCTGTTCCCGAAAAAGGGTGCAAAGGAAGCTTCGAGGTTCCCAGTGTGGATGCCACCACTGCCACTAGTGCCGCAAGTGGGTCGCCGGAACAGCGCCTGACGCTGCCGACCCCATAGGAGGCGTGTTAAACCGGGATGCTAAGTGGAAGGTGGGGCGGCGGTCCTTCGGCTCTAGGTACTGCGCCGCTCCGCTCCTTCACCACCCGTAAAATACGCGTAAGTGCGGCAACGTCAGTCCCGTGGCAGTGCGACTTCGGTGTGGTGCGAAATCTACAGTCATGAGTCATGGAAGCTTCCGGAGCTTGCCAAGGAGACCCTTAACCTCGAGTCGCCCCATCGGGTTCCCCCACGCGCTTCTCGGCGCGCTCAGTCGTTCCTTGAGGCACTCCGCCCGGTCGTCGTCGGGCTCCTCCGGCCCGTCCCGAAGGCGCTGCATCTCCTCTTAAGCTCGGCGAGCTCGCGCCAGGCGCCTGAGTCGGGGAGGGCGAGGGTCTCGGCACGCTTCGCAACCTCAGCTGAGTCCTCCTCCAGCGCGCGTCATGCGACTCCGACGGAGTTGGCGGTGAGGTCAAGGAAGGTGAGGGACCGGTTCACGAGGCCCGGTTCTCGCCGAGTTGGTAATGGTGGTCGAGGCGGGGTGGGCGGCCTTATTCGACCGTGATCCGCCGGGCCTTGACCGCCTGCTAGTGCTCGTGTACGACCCCGCCACGCGCCGAGGATCCTCACCGAGCGCGAGGCGAGGCATCCCTGATCGCTGGCTCCCCACCCCCGAAATAATGCCCTGAAGTGGGCGGTACTCGCGCCACGGAGCACCGTAACGGTTGCCGCCACCCTGAAGAAGTGCGGAGGAGTGAGGGCCTTACACCGGTGGATGGTGTGGCCCGGGCCTGGGCCGGGCTCACATCCCTACGCCCGAACTCCACCGCCCGAGCTAGGTTGAGCGTCCGACACTCGATGCCTCCCGTCCCGGGACCTGCGATACAGGAGCTTTTTGAGCACTCGCTCGGCGAACCAGGCCTCCCACGGACCGAGCACGACGCGCGCGAACTTGGGGACTTTCTTGAGCAGGTCACCAACGCGGGGCGTGTCCGCGGGGGCGAGGGACGGGAAGGCGGCCAGAAGACGCGCTATCATCCTGCGCGTATCCTTTACCCGCCGCGCCCTCATAGCGATCAGCTTCAGGCTTGTTCGGAGGTGCCGCACGGCCAACCTCGCCAGCTCGAGCACTCGCTCCTCCGACTGCTCGGCCAACCACTCCACGAACTCGACACTCGGGTTCGACTTGCCCAGGTAGATCAGGCGCGGGTGCCGGTACCTCCGCGTCCGCTTGAAGTACGCCACGAAGTACGGCCCGTAGGTCTTCCCACCGATCTTACGATAAGTCTCCTGCAGCTTGGGCTTAACCCGCCTCCGGTACGCCTCGCGCAGCACACGAAGGCATCGAATGCGTTCCACGGGGTCGGTCGGTAGGGGCACCCCGGTCCAGGTCACGGCCCGCCACCCCAGCCTCAGGCCGGCCGTCCTTTTGTAATCAGGCGGGAGGATAAAAGGGTTGCGAGTGGACGGCCCGGCCTCCGAGCTCGGCTTCGAGGGGCGCTCGCTCGTAATTACAAAACTCCGGTCGGGGGGAGGGAGGTCGGCCGCGTGGTGCTCGGTGGTGAGAACCAGGAGCTACTCGCGCTCGACGATGACCTCCTTGTGGACGATGGCGTGGCCGAGGGTGCGGCTGATGATGCACCGGTCGGCGCCGCGTTCGGCGACCTTCTTGGCCTTCTCGGGGTCGGTGTCGTCGCGCAGCTTCACGCGGATCTTGACGTGGATGTCGGTGATGGCGCCGCGGTCGAAGTCGCGCTCTCCGGTGGCCTCTCCCGTGACCTCTGCGTCGATGCCTTCCTCTCGGAGGGCGGCGTCGGCGTTCATCAGGACGCAGGCGAGCAGGCCTGACAGGAACATGTGCACCGGGGTGACCTCGTCCTCCTTCGCGACCTTGCTGCTGGTGAGTTTCTTCCGCTCGCCCACGAACTCGACCGCGCAGTGGCCCTTGTCCAGGACCTCGGCGGTGACCTTGGGCTCCTCGGTCATGGCTCGGCCCTCTTCAGCAAGATTTGAAATGTTCAAATTTGTTTCGAGGGGGAGCGGGATGGAGGGGCTGCGGGCGTTCCTGGAGCTGTTGGCGCTGGTCGGGCTGGGGTACGCGGCGCGTCGGGTGGGGGCGCTGGAGGAGGAGGCGCCGTCGCACCTGAACGCGTACGTGGTGTACCTGGCGATGCCGGCGCTGGTGTTCGCGACGGTCGCGCGGCTGCCGCCGGGCAAGGTCGCCCGCTACGCGCTGCTGGTCCTGGTTTCGGTGGGCGTGGCGGCGGTCTGCTGTCTGGTGGGGTACTGGCTGGCTCGGTGGGTGGGTCTGGATCGTCGGGATGCGGTGGCGGTGGGGCTCGCGTCGGGGTTGGGGAACACGGGGTTCCTGGGGTACCCGATCTGCCTGTCCGTGCTGGGTCGGGGCGGGCTGGAGGCGGCTGTGTTCTACGACTTCGGGACGACCCTGTCGGTGATCGGGGCGTACCTGCTCCTGGCGCGGGGCGGGAACCCGGTGAGGATGAGCCTGCGGTTCCCGCCGGCGTACGCGGCGCTGGTGGGGATGGTGTGGTCGCTGCTGCGCCTGCCGCTGCCGGGGGTCGCGCGGCACGCGCTGGAGACGCTGGGGGCGTCCGCGGTGCCGGCGATCATGGTCTCGCTGGGCGCGTCGCTGCGGTGGGAGGTGGCGGTGGGTCGGGCGCTGCCGGTGGTGTGGGGGGTGAAGCTGGGGCTGTCGCCGGTGCTGGGGTGGCTGGTCGGGCCGTCGGGGCCGGAGGGCCGGGTGGTCGTGCTCGAGGCGGCGATGCCGCCGGCGCTGATGAACCTGGTGCTGGCGGAGCTGCTGGGGCTGCGGCCGCACGTGGTGGCGACGCTGGTCTTTACGAGCACGGTGCTCGCGCTGGGAACGGTACCGGTGACGGTGCTGGTGGTGGGTGGGTGGCGTTGAGGGTGCCGACGGTGTGCTACGGTCGGGTGGAGGGGTGTGAGGTGAGCCGGTGGGACTCGTACGAGGACTACCTGGCGGACGTGATGCGCCGGCTGAGCGAGGAGCGGCCGTCGCGGCTGGAGTTCGAGCTGGGGGAGTGTGAGCGGTCGTGGCGGCACGTGTTGACGGCGTTCGACGTGCTCCTGCGGGCGTACGAGCGGAAGCTGCCGCTGGAGGAGGTGCGGGTGGGGGGCGAGGACGTGAGCGGCCTGCTGCGTCCGCTGTACGAGCAGGTGTTCACCAACTACGACGTGGAGCGGGCGCGGGTTGGGGTGCCGGAGGGGCACCGGCACGTGAGGACGGAGCTGGTGATCCGGGACGGGCGGCGGCTGGTCTTCCAGGAGGCGACGGTCTCGAACATCCTGCGGGCGTTCGTGACAGTGAAGACGCGGCCGGACGTGCGGTGCGTGCGGCTGAGGCGGAGACGGTTCGACGTCCCGGAGTACGCCGAGTGGCAGCTGATCGAGGAGGACTAGCCGGACCAGCGGTCGGCGAAGTCCTCGGCGAGGGCCAGGATCGCGCCGATCGTGGGGCGGCCGAGGGCCTCGTCTAGGGCGTTGACGTCCACGACGTGCAGGTTCTCGAACCCCTCCAGCCCGTACTCGCGGTCCAGGCGCTCGGCGAGCGCGCCGCCCGGGTGGGCGCCGGCGGGCCGGGTGACGGTCTCGACGCGGGCGCCCAGCTCGCGGAGGAGCTCCCCGGCCAGGGCGCATCCCTCGGCGATGCGGGTGGCGTCCGCCGCGGTCACCGGCTTCCGTCGCTCGGCGACGCTGCCCGCGAGCTCGTCGCGGATTTTGACCATGAGGGCGTACCGGTCGGGGTGCCGCGAGGTGCGGTGCGGGGAAATCATGAACTCGTCCTCGTGAACGATCACGGGCATCTGGAGCCCGGGCCGGGCCTCCAGATCGGCGATGACGTGGACGTAGAGGTCGGCGAACAGGGGCGCGTCGATCTCGACGCCGCTCCGGCGGAGGAGGTCCGGGGTCCCGGGGCACCCGGCGCTGAGCACGACTGCGTCGTCCTCGCTGACCTCGAGCCGGCGCTCCTCGAGGACGAGCTCGGTCACGCGCCCGGAGGAGGCCCGGAGTTCTAGGCAGTGGTCCTCGATCACCTCGACGCCGTCTGGGACCTCGCGCATCGGGTTCCACTTGGCTCCCTCGGGGCACTTCAGGCAGCGTCCGCAGCCCGTGCAGCGTTCGAAGTCGATGGCCTTCGGCGTCCGCTCGACCTCGAGGCCCAGGTCCCTCGCCGCGCGCTCGAGCTCGAGGTCCAGATCGTTGAGGACGTCGTCCGGGGCCCGCTCGACGGGCACCGACAGGTCGGCGAGTGCGCGCCGAAAGCGGCGCTCGAGCCGCTTTGGGCCCCAGAAGCCGAGGTTGCCCATCGAGTAGCGGGCGGATCCTCCGGGACCTAGCCCGTAATATACGAGGCACTCGCCGAAACGCTCACGCGCGAGCTTCGGCCCGCGCCCGGTGATCAGGGTGACCTCGTGACCCGACTCGGTGAGGCGCCTCGCGACCCAGCACCCCGCGGGCCCGGCCCCGACCACGTAAACCCGGGTCAAGCTGGCGACACCCTGGAGCGGTGCTGGGGGCTCGCCGGGTGAAGAGGATCAACGTGGCGATCGCGGGTCACGTGGATCACGGCAAGTCGTCCCTGCTGAAGTGTATTACCGGTGAGTTCCCGGACTCGGAGGAGTTCGAGCTGGACCGCGGGATCACGGTCGTGATGAAGGTCATCCCGGCGGAGTGGAAGGGCGTGGAGATCCGGTTCATCGACACCCCGGGTCACTCGGACTTCCGGGAGGAGGTGGGCAAGGCGCTGCTGCTGGCGGACGGGCTGGTCCTGGTCGTGGCGGCGGACGAGGGGGTGCAGGCGCGGACGGAGGTGATCATCGAGGAGGCGAAGGAGCTGGGCCTCCCGGTCGTCCTGGCTGTTAACAAGATGGATAAGGAGGGGGCGGACTTCGATCGGGTGGTGAAGGAGGTCAGGGAGCGGGGGCTCGAGCCGGAGGCGGCGGTTCCCACCTCGGCGAAGACGGGGGAGGGGATCGAGGAGCTGCTGGACGCGATCGTCGAGCACATCGAGCCGTGCGGGTACGGGGATCCGGACGACGAGACGGAGTTCCTGGTGGTGGACGTCCAGCGGATGAAGGGTGTGGGGACGGTCGCGCTGGGTGTGGTCCGGTCGGGCACGCTGGAGCCGGGCATGACGCTGAGGATGCGGGAGGAGGAGTACCGGGTGAAGGCCGTGTTCTCGCCCGAGCGGGAGCGGGTCGGGTCGGCGGGGCCGGGCGACATCGTCCTGGCGGCTCTGGACCGGGCGCCGGAGACGGGCTACCTGCTGACGGAGAGCGGCGGTTACCGGGTGGACAACCCGGAGGACGTCCGGCCGTGCGTCCGCTTCGTGATCGACGTCGACGATACCTCGCGCGCGGTGGAGGTGCTGCGGGACCTCTCCCGTCGGAACATGGGGCTGGAGTACGAGGTCCGGGACGACGGAACGCTGGTCGTCTCGTGCCTCGGTGACGTGCACTTCGATCGGGTGAGGTCGGAGCTGGAGGACGCGGGCGTGGAGGTGGAGGTCAGGTCCCGGGAGTTCGAGGGTGTCAAGACGGTCGGGAGGCGGGCCCGGGGCCGGTTTGGATCGGTGGAGGTGGAGGTCCTGCCGCGCGCGACGGAGGGCGTGCGGGTGTTCCGGCGGGGTAAGGACCGGGCGACGACGGACGAGATCACGACCGCGCACCTGGTCGCGGACGAGTTGGGGATCGACGGGCTGGTCGTGAACATCCTCAGCGAGGGTGAGGCCAAGCCGGAGGAGCTCGCGGAGGCGCTGGCGTCCGCCATCGAGGAGGCCGGGATCTTCGAGCTGTACCCGATGGAGAACGTGCTGATCGAGGTCGGGAACGTCGGCAAGGCCGCCTCGCTGGTCTACAAGCACGAGGGTCACGTCATCGAGTCGGACGAGCGGAGCCTGAAGGCGGTCGTCCCGGCGCCCCGGCTCAACGACCTCGTGGACGAGCTCATGCGCGAGACCTCCGGACGGGCCCGGGTCCGGCTGCTCTCGTCGTCCGGCGTCGAGGGCCCGATCCTGTCGATCGACCCGGGAGAGGTGAACTTCGGGCTCGCCTACATCCCGCGGCGCGGCCCGTGCGACGTGACCTCGGTCAAGCTCACCGGGCACTCGGAGGAGGACAAGGTCCGGGAGCTTCGGCGGACCCTTAGGATGTTCCTGGCGGACCGGGAGGAGCCCTCGCTGGTGTACGTGGGCAACGGGCCGGGTCACGAGATCGCGGTCGAGGCCGTGCGCGGGGTGCTGGAGGACGCCGAGGTGATCCTCGTGGACGAGCGGGAGACGACGAAGGAGGCGCTCTACCGGCTCTCCTCGGGCAAGCTGGAGAACGTGGAGTCCCGGGACCTCCGGGATCACGGCGTGGCCGCGCTCGCGATCGCCCGGCGCGGGCAGCTGGGCCGCCGGGTCAAGGAGCGCGTGGACCGGGATCGGATCCGGCGCCGCGTCACCACGGCGTTCGGCGGTGGTTCCAGTCGGTTCGGGGACTACTCGCGGCTGCCGCTCAGCGACCCGGAGGAGCTCAAGGAGGGGACGATGCTGCAGATCAAGGACCCGAGCCGCATCAGCACGGGCCTCTCCCGCGGCGACGTGGTCATCTTCCAGGGCTGGCGCGAGGACGGCGGCATGATCGCGTCCACCCTGACCGGAAACCGGGTGATCATCAAGCCCAAGGACGGTAAGTCGCTGAAGCATCCCAAGAGGTTCTTCGAGGTGTTCCGCCCCGTCAAGCCCAGGGACTCGTCCGGATGATCCTGGGCGAGGAGCTGCTCCGCCGGGTCTTCCCGGGCCTCGAGGAGGACCAGTACCAGCCCGCCGGAATCGACCTGAAGCTCCGGCGCGTGTTCCGACTGCGTGGCGAGGCGGGTCTGCTCCGCGGGGACGAGAAGCGGCTGCCGGAGTACCGAGAGGTCGAGCCTGAGGGCGGGGAGTACCGTCTGGACCCCGGCGAGCCTTACGTGCTCGAGCTGGCCCCGAAGCTCGAGATCCCGGAGGACACCGTCGCCCTGTTCTTCCCCCGCTCCACGCTCATCCGGTCCGGCGTCGCCGTGCACACCGCGGTCGGGGACCCCGGGTTCCGGGGACACATCCGGGTGCTCGCCGTGAACCACCACCGCGAACCGTACCGGCTGGCCCGGGGCGAGCGCGTGGTCCAGGCAGTCTTCATCAAGGCCAAGGGGGCCGGCACTTACTCCGGAGACTACGGCGAGGGGTGAGCGAGAAGTGCCCGTCGAGGTGGTCGTCGTCCGGCCCGGCTACCTGGAGCGGACCGCGAGCGGCGGCGTCCGGCGGGCCGACTCCGCCGTCGTGCTCCTGATCACGGACGAGATGAACCTGCTCGTCGACGTGGGCTGCGAGAAGCCGAGACAGCTGGTCCGGCGGCTGGAGCCGTACGGCGTCGACGCGGTGGTGTTCACCCACGGCCATCACGACCACGTGGGCAACGCCGAGGAGATCCGGGAGGCCTTCGACCCGGACTTCTACGCCCACCCGGAGGAGGCGGGCTCCGTCCCGGTGGACGTGGACGACGTCGACGAGCTCGATCCGCCCGAGGGCGTTGAGGTCGTGGAGACGCCGGGCCACACGCCGGGGCACGTATCGGTGGCCGTCGGCGACCACCTGATCGTGGCCGGCGACGCGTGTCCGACGCCCGACAACGCGGTGGAGCGAACGCCGCCCGCCATCGCCTGGGACCGGGAGAGGGCGGAGAAGTCCCTGGAGGTGGTCCTGTCCTACCCTACAGTCATCCCGGGGCACGGCGTCCACGTGCGCCCCTAGCCGAGTGGGCTCAGCGAGGGATGCACCCCGGGCCGGTGCCGCTCGCACCACTCGCCGATCAGTAGTGCCCGCACGGAGTCCCGGGACAGCTCCACCGCCGGCTCCCCGTCCCCCAGTCTCTCGAGCCTCTCGGAGAGCACGTCGGCCAGGACCTCGACGTCCTCCGGCGTCAGTCCCTTGACGTACACCGCGTAGCCCCGGCACCCGCACCTCCTGGCGAAGGCCTCCACCACGGGAACGACGATCCTCTTACCCAGCAGGCTGGACAGCTCCTCCTCCAGCCGCCGCGCGAACCGATCCGGCTCCAAGCGAGATCACCCCCCGGGGGAGTCCAACTCGCGGGAGACCGCCGCCAGGCTCGGACTGTACGTGAACTCCGCCGTAATCTCGGCCGCGGCGGCCCTGATCCTGCCCAACGTACCCGCGTACGTGTACGGGAGAGGCGGCAGCGAGCTCACGGCGGGCATCGTGCTCTCCGTGTTCTCCGTGACCATGGCCGCGGTCTCCCTACCCGTCACCCGCGTCCTGGAGGGTCTCCCCGCCGGCCTCCCCATCATGCTGGGATGCCTGGGTTACGGCCTGACGCTGACTCCGTTCATCCTCGCCCCCTCCATCGCGACCTTGGGAATCGCGCGCGCCCTCCAGGGCGTCTGCTCCGCGTTCTCCTTCACGGCGAACGTGGCGGCCGCCGTGCAGATGGGGCGGCGCGTCGTCTCGGTCAACAACTTCGTCTCCAACCTCGGGTTCATCGCGGGCTACGCGGCCTCCTCCTACCTCCCGAACCCATTCGAGACCTGCCTGCTCCTGAGCGCGGTCTCCTCGGTGTTCGGACTCCCGCTCCTGTTCATCAGGATCCGGCCCCAGGAGGCCGTCACAAGGGAGCACGAGTACCCGCGCTCCTTCCCCGCCGCGCTCCTCCTGACCCTCGCCTCCACCCTGCCCAACTCCGCCGTCACCCTGATCGCCCCGAAGGTGGAGCCCAACTACGGGCCCATCATCGCCGCGATGACGGCCGCCGGCGGGCTGGCGCAGCTGCTGGGGCCCACGCTCGGGGAGGACCTGTCCGCCGCGCTGGCGGCCCTCCTCGCGGGCCTGTCCGGTCTCATGGGCTACTCGGTCGCGAGCGTGCTCCTCGCCGGCGTGGCCACGGGGCTGATGTACTACGCGGCCAACATATACAGCGGTGGCGGGCGCGGCGTCCGGGCGATCTCGCTGGCCATCGGGGTTGGGTACGCGGTCAATCAGCCCCTGATCGGAGCGATCATGATGTGCGGCTGGGACGGCTGGGGCCTCCCGACCGCGGTGTCCGGCGCCATGACCCTGGCCGCCCTGCTGGGGACCGCGTCAGGTTGGATGCGCAGGAGAGATTCGACCGGATAGAGACGGGAGCGGCGGTGGGAGTGGCCGGCAACGTCGGGCTGGCCGCCGCCAAGGTCGCGGTCGGACTCCTAGCGAACAGCTGGGCCCTGGTGGCGGACGGCCTCCACTCCGCCAGCGACGTCGTCGCCTCCGCGCTGGTCTACCTAGGCTCCCGGCTCGCGCGGAAGCCCCCCGACGAGCGCCACATGTACGGGCACTACAAGGCCGAGGTGCTCGCCGGCCTGCTCGTCTCCGCCATCGTGGCCGGTACCGGGATATCCATCGGGTGGGAGTCGATCACCAGCCTCCCGCGCCCCAAACCGGTGACCTCCACCCTCCCCCTGATCATCGCCCTCGCCTCCGCCGCGGTGAAGGAGGGGATGTACCGGTACACCATGCGCCTGGCCGAGCGCGCCCAGAGCTCCTCGCTGAAGGCGGACGCCAAGCACCACCGCAGCGACGCCCTCTCCTCGCTCGCCGCGGCCGCGGGCGTTCTCGGCGCCCTCCTCGGCCACCCATGGGCCGATCCCGCCGCCGCCCTCCTCGTCGCCGGCCTGATCGTGAAGATGGGGGTTGAAGTCGGCTGGGAGTGCGTGCACGAGCTGATGGACGTCGCACCACCGCCCGAGCTGATCCGGGAGATCCACCGCGCCCTGGAGCGCGAGCTGTCCGAGTACGGCGCCGAACCGGCCATCGTCCGCGGGCGCAAGATGGGCCCCGCCTACCACATCGACGTGGTGATCACCGCGGACCCGAGCCTGCGGCTCCGCGAGCTGGAGAGGCTGAGGAACAGGGTGACGAGGTGCGTCCGCCGCGTCCTCCCCTCCGCCGACATCGTGACCGTTGAGTTCCACCCGCGCGAGTGAGGGGGAGCACCCGTGCGAGGCCTCGTGATCGCCGGCGTTCGGAGCGGGTGCGGCAAGACCTCCCTCACGATCGGACTGCTCCGCGCGCTCCGCGAGGAGGGCCACCGCGTCCGCCCCTTCAAGGTCGGGCCCGACTACATCGACCCCACCTACCTCGAGGTGGCCGCCGGGGCGGAGAGCTACAACCTGGACGTCTGGATGATGGGCGAAGGGGGCGTCGTGGACACCTTCCTCCGCGCCACGAAGGGCTTCGACTGCGCCGTGATCGAGGGCGTCATGGGGATGTTCGACGGGCACGGGGAGGGGGACGCGTCCGGGAGCACCGCTCACGTGGCCCGCCTGGTCGGTGCGCCCGTGGTCCTCGTCGTGGACTGCCGGAGCTACTCCACCACCGTGGCGGCCGAGGTGCGAGGGTTCCTCGACCTGGCCCGGGAGCTCGGCGTCGAGCTCGCCGGCGTGATCCTCAACCGGGTGGGAAGCGAGCGCCACGAGCGGCTGCTGCGCCGCGCCCTCGAGCGCTACTGCCCCGAAGCCCGGGTCCTCGGCGCGGTACCCCGGCTGAGGAACGCGGTGATCCCGGACCGACACCTGGGCCTGATCCCCGCGGACGAGCGACGGGAGTTCGCCGAGCGGGTCGCGGAGTACTGGGGCGAGGTCGCCGCCGAGCACCTCGACCTGGACGCGATCGCCGAGCTGGAGGTAGGCGAGCCCGCGGTCGAGCCCACCCCGCCACCGGAGCCGCCGGAGTCCGGGGCCAAGATCGCCGTGGTCTCCGGGCGCGTCTTCACGTTCTACTACCGGGAGAACCTGGAGTACCTGACCTCCGCGGGCGAGGTCGTGCACGTGGATCCCGAGGGCGACCGGCTCCCGGACGTGGACGCGGTCTACATCCCCGGCGGGTACCCGGAGGTGTACGCCGAGCACCTCGACGAGCGGCTCATGGAGGACCTCCGGGCCTTTCACGAGGACGGCGGGCCGATCCTGGCGGAGTGCGGCGGCCTCATGTACCTGTGCTCCGAGCTGGTGGACGCGGACGGAGAAGAGCATGAGATGGTCGGGATCTTCGACGCGGTCGCCCGGATGCGGGACAGGCTGGTCGCTCTCGGCTACGTCGAGGGGACGATCACGCGAGCGCACCCGTTCGGCCGCCCGGGTCGGAGCGTTCGCGGCCACGAGTTCCACTACTCCGAGGTCGAGGTCCGGGAGGAGGTCGACTACGCGTACCGGCTGAAGCGCGGGAAGGGTGTCGAGGAGGGTCGGGACGGCTTGGTAAAGGGGAACACGGTCGCCTCGTACACGCACCTGCACGTGCGCTCGGACGGGGGCGTGTTCGCAGGCCTGGCCCGGGGATCCTAACCCTGCCCGAGACCGCCGGGCGGGGTGCGCGCGTTGGAGGCGGTCGTGCGCATCCTAGTCGACAACCGGGTCGGGATGGTTCGGGACCCGTACCTCGGCCGGCACGGGCTGGCGGTGGTCGTGGAGGTGCCCTCGGAGGACCTGCGGGTACTCTTCGACACGGGCCCGTCGAAGGACGTGCTCGAGAACAACCTCCGGGTGGCGGGCCTGGGGAGGGGGTTCGACGCCGTCGTGATCTCGCACGAGCATTGGGATCACACGGGCGGCCTGGGGGCGGTGGAGGCGGAGCGAGTGGTGAAACCGGGCGGGGACGAGGTGGACCTGCTCGACGGTGCGATCGTGGCGACGAGGACGTTCGAGGGGGAGTACGAGGGCGAGCCGATGCCTGAGCGGTCGCTTATCGTCGGCGACTTGGCCCTGATCGGGTGCTGCCACTTCCGGCTGGAGGAGCTGCTGGAGGAGTACGAGCCCAGGATGGTGCTGGGCGGCCTCCACCTGATGGGCCGACCGAGGAGGGAGCTGGATCGGGTGGTGGAGGCGCTGCTGGATCACGGGGTCCGGCGGGTATTCCCGTGCCACTGCACGGGGATCCCGGAGTCCTCCTACCTGGCGAACCGGGTGGGTGGGGAGCCGGGGTACGTGCCCATGGAGCTGCGGGTGGAGCTGTGACGGTCCCCTAAGGGACGCCTCCCCATCGGGAGTCGGGCCCCGCCCAGTCCGGTCATCCCGCCTCGGACACCGCCGTTCCGGTCATCAAGTCCCCAGTGGGGGCGTCTCATCATCGGCGGAAGCAGGGGGTGCGGGCGCGAGGCGGTTCGAGACGCGCCGGATGATTCGAGCTCGCGGGATTGTCAGCCGCCGCGGTACGTGCCCGATCATCCGGCGCTCCCGTCACGAGCGGCAGGCCTCATCATCACGTCCCGACCCGAGTCCGGCCCGTCCGGCTAGCTCACCTCGATCCGGGCGATGAAGAAGCCGTCGGTCTGATGCAGGTGGGGCCAGGTGCGCCGGGCCTCGGGCATCCGGATGCCCGGGGAGGCCCAGTCTAGGGGCGGCTTGCGCAGTTCCGCGTCCGGGTACCTACGGAGCAGCCGCTCGATCAGGCGCTCGTTCTCGGTCAGGGTGATCGAGCACGTGGAGTAGACGATCCGACCGCCGGGCTTGACGAGCTTCATCGCGGTCTTGAGCAGGTCCCACTGCAGGTGGGACCACTTGGTCGGCTGCCCGGTCGTGTCGATGTCCCACCGCTTCTCGGGCTTGGAGTACACGGAGCCGGTGCCCGTGCACGGCGGGTCCACGAGGACGAGGTCCGCGAAGTGCTCGCCGAACTGCTCGGGCGCGTCCCGGGCGTCCATTCGGTAGGTCTCCACGATGTCGTCAGTGTGGAACTGCTTGACGCGCTTCTGCAGCGTCTTGAACCGCTTCGGGTGCATATCGATGGCGATGATCTCGCCCTCGCCCTCCATGAGCTGCGCCATGTGCGTGGTCTTGCCGCCCGGGGCCGCGCACAGGTCGACCACGGTCATCCCCGGCTCCGGCTCGGCCGCGTGGGCCACGGCCGCCGACGCCTTCGTCTGCGGGAAGACCATGCCCTCCTCGAACTCCGGGGTCCGGATCACCGGGGTGTCCGCGGACACGATGCGGAGGACGTCCGGCAGGTCCTCGTCCTCCTCCGCCTCGATGCCGTGCCGCTCGAGCCGCTCGATGGCCTCGTCGGTGTCCGCGACGAGGGTGTTCACGCGGACGTAGCGCTCGGGGGTGCCGTTGCAGGCCTCCAGGAAGCGGCGCAGCTCGGCGAGGTTGCGGAAGGCGGGTCGAACGAGCTCCACGTACCACTTCGGGAAGTTGTGCTCGGCGGCCAGCCGGGCCAGCGGGTCGGTGATCCGCCGGATCACCATGTCCGGATCCACGTCCTCAACCTGCCGGAGGATCGCGTTGGCGAAGTCCGCGTCCTTGCGTCCCAGCCGGTCCTTGACGATGTCGACCACGACCTTGGTCACGGGGCCTGGGTGCTCGCCGCGCCAGTGGATCTCCCAGGTGCCGACGCGGAGGGCGTTGCGGAGGACGGGGTGGAGCTCCTCGACCGTCGTCCCCTTCAGCACCTCGTTGAGCACGAGGTCCACGTTGCCCAGCACGCGGAGGAGATCGTGGGCTAGCGCCTGAATGAACCGGCGCTTGGAGCCCGTGACGTCCTGGAGGACGTTGCGGAGGGCGGCCTTCAGCGAGTGCTTGTTCCGCTCCATGTCGAGGAGCACGTCGATGAGCCGCTCGATGACGAAGCGGATGGGGAGGGGGACCCCCTTACTCCGGTGGGATGGTCATCAGGCGCTCCCGAGCCTTCTTCGGCCCGAGCCGCTTCACCGTCCGGCTGTACGCGTAGTAGAAGATGAACGGTCCCGGCACCATCAGCACGATCCACCAGTAGAAGCTCTGCGGGTCGCTGATCGCGATCTCGCCCAGGAACAGCAGGCTCAGCACCGTGCCGATGGCTCCCAGCCACGGGATAGCGCGCTTGGTCTTGTCGCCGAGCGGCGCCTTCTCGTAGATCTCCGGCCTCACGAACTTCCAGACGACGCCCGTCATGCAGATGAACAGGTACGTGAACAGCAGCGCCACCGTCGTGATGTCCACGGCCTGCAGGAACTCTCCGACCGTCCAGACGAGCACGACGGAGGCGATCATCAGGATCGTGAGCGCCCAGTGCGGCGTCCCGAACCGCCGGTGGACCTTGGCGATGAACTTCGGGAACATGCCGTCGTAGGCCCAGGCGAACGTCATCCGGCTCGTCGACAGGAACATCGGCGGCAGGTCGCTCAGCAGGGCGATCGCGGCCACGAACGCCACGTACCCGGCCAGCGCCGACCCCCAGCTCGGTGACAGGGTCTTCAGGACCGGCGCGATGGCCTCGGGCACCGTGAAGTTCGAGCCCGCCTTCTTCGCCAGCACGGCCTTGGCGTAGATGTATTCCCACGGCACCGCGTGGTACACGGCGGCCGAGTACAGCAGGTAGTACGCCGTGATGATGCCCAGCGCGATCAGCATCCCTCTGAACACCGTCTTCTCCGGGTTCTTGACCTCACCAGCCGCCTGCGTGCCCGTCTCGAAGCCCACGTACGCGAACACCAGCGTGGCCGCGGCCGAGAAGATCGCGCTCAGCGATCCCGTGTTCTTCGGTAGACCGCCCGCCTGCGCGACCAGCGACTTGACCGCCGAGCTGCCTCCGATGGCCTTCAGCGTGAGCTCCGGTGAGCCCGCGAAGCCCGCGGCAACCACGATCGCGAAGCCCGTCAAGAGGATGAAGAACATCGTGTCGACCACAACCTCGTAGATGCGGATACCCAGGACGTTAACGAGCCACGTGAAGATGATGATCGCCGTGGCCACCTCCAGCGTGTGCGAGTTCAGCCACTTGGCCGCGCCCGGCGCGCCCCAGAACTTGCACATGGCCGCGAGCAGGGCCACGTCACCGATGGCGATCGCCACGAACGCGCCGATCTCGCCCACGAACCGGCTCCAGGAGCTGAAGAAGGCCAGGAACGGGTCGAACAGCCGGCTCACGTAGGTGTAGTGCCCTCCGGCCCGGGGTACCGCCGCGCTCAGGGCCCCCGCCACCGAGCCAGCGATCAGGCTCGGGATCGCGCCGATCAGGAACGCGAGCGGGACGTAGGGACCGACTCCCGGCGCCTTCGCCTGAACCATGCACGTCAGGACGTTGATGCCACCACCGATCACCGTGCAGCATATGGTCGAGACGAACCCGAGCATCGTCAGCTCTCGTCGTAGTCCCGCCTTCTCACGCTTCACCTCCTCTTCTGCCAACTCGATGACCCTGCGACGTCTAGAATTCGGTCGTAGTTTTATTGAATTCGGTCAGCCGTTAGGATTCGGATTTATTCTCACTAAGAAGTCCGCGGGACTTCAGCAACCGGTAGGCCTTGCGTACGGCTTTCCTGATCTTATCCCGGTGCCCCAGCCCGCCCAGCGCCTTGGCGGCCTTCCGAATGCTGCCGCACTCGATCAGCAGCTCCAGCAGCTCCCGCTCGCGCGGCGAGAGCGGGATGTCCTCCTCCAGCGCCTTCTTGGCGATCTCGAGCGGGTCGTGACCGTCGTAGGGCAGGTGCTCCGACAGGATGGGCTCGTCGAACTTCTCCACCCACTCGAACTCGATGATCGTCACGATGTCGTCGTCCTTAAGGTCCGGGTAGTGCTCCTTCAGCGCCTTGATCAGCTCCTCCCGGTTCTCGAACCCGTCCAGCTTGGCGTCCCGATCGGTCAACTCGCTGACCTTCTTCGTCCGGACGTCCGTGATCCGGACCTTGCCGTACACGTACCCACCGCAGTGCAGGAAGACCACCTTGCCCGGCCGCGCGCCCCTGACGTGGCCCACGCGGATGGTGGCCTTCTTCTCGCCCCTCAGCAGCTTGTCCTTGTACTCACCGCTGATCTCCAGGTGCTTGGAAATACCGTAGGTCATGGGGAGAGGGGCCCCGGCAGCGTGGTTGGAGTTAGCGCGAGGCTAGCGCGGCGGCGGGCCCTCGAAGTCCTCCGGGTCGTACTCGAACTCTTCGTCCTCCTCCAGCCGCCCCAGCTTCTTCAGCAGCTCGCGCGCCAGCAGCCAGTAGACCAGCGCCAGCGCCTTCCGTCCCTTGTTGTTCGTCGGGATCGCCAGGTCCACGTTACCCGTGAAGTTGTCCGTGTCGCACAGTGCCACGATCGGGATGCCCACGCTCTGCGCCTCCACCAGCGCCTGGAAGTCGGCTCGTGGGTCCGTCAGCACGATGATCTCCGGCTCCACGTAACCGTCGTACTCCGGGTTCGTCAGCGTTCCCGGCACGAACCGGCCCGGGATGGCCATCGCGCCCGTCGCCTCGGCGAACTTGGTGATCGGCTTCTGACCGTAGTACCGCCGGGACACGACCAGGATCTCGTCCGTGTTGTACATCGAGAGGAAGTTGGCCGCGATCCGGATCCGCTCGTCCGTCTTCCTCACGTCGATCACGTGCAGCCCGTCGGGCCGCGTCCGGTAGATGAACGGCTCCATGTCCTTCGTCTTCTGCTGCGTGCCGATGTGCACGCCGGCCGCCAGGTAGTCGTTCAGCGGCACCAGCAGGTCGTCGTCCTCGGCCAAGGGTTCTCACCCCCAGACCACGGTACCGTTACGGCCTTTACATCTCCACCTCGATCGCGCCCTCGGGACAGGCCTGCTCGCACAGACCGCAGCCCGTGCACTCGTCCTCGTTCGCGACGACCGGCTTATCGTCTTCCTCCTCGAGCACGTCCATTGGGCAGGCCTCGATGCACTCCCCGCACTCGGACACGCCCAGGCACGACTCGTGGTCGATGACCGGCCTCGGCATGCCCCTTGCACCCCTCAGCGCTCCCTGATGACTACGACTGGAATGACCCCCCTCTCGAACTCCTTTTTAGCGATTTCCAGCGGGCTCTCGCCCTCCTCAACCTCCACCATCACCGGCGACCCCATCGAGATCTGCAGGGCCCGCGCGCCCAGGATTCGCGTCACCTCGAACCTCGTCAGCTCCTCCATGCGCTCCATCTCCACGCCCCCCGGACGGCAGCCCGTGAACATGAGTGCACGAGTCGTGAACCCAGTCTCCCCTCGAGAACGCGATACGGTCAACTATCGATAGGGTCCGGCGACCCGGCGAGGGGACGCCGGGCGAGTTGCGTGACGGGTTCGAGGTGGACCCGGCGGAGCTGCTCCGGGATCTCGTGGCCACGCCCAGCGTGACGGGGCGGGAGGACGACGTTCGGGACCTGGTTGTCGAGGTCCTGGACGAGCACGGCGTCCCTCACGAGGTGGACGAGATGGGCAACGTCCTGGCCGGCGAGCGGGGAGGCGTGCTGCTCAACGCGCACATGGACACCGTTCCCGCCGGGGACGGATGGACGGTCACCGATCCCTACGAGCCGCGCGTCGTCGGCGGTCGACTGTACGGGCGCGGGGCCGCGGACTGCAAGGGCGGGCTGGCCGCGGCCGTGTCGGCGGTGGTCGAGGCGAACTACGAGGGGCTGCCGCTCTGCCTGCTGGCGACCGTGGGCGAGGAGTCCCCGAGGGAGGACGATAACGGCACACTGCACGCGTGCCGCAGAGGTCTGGACGCGCTGGGCGGCATCGTGTGCGAGCCCACGGACGAGGAGGTGCACGTGGGCGATCGGGGCAGGATCACGCTCGAGGTCGTCATCCGGGGTGAGAGCGCCCACGCGTCCACGCCCGAGAAGGGGAGGAACCCCATCGAGGCTGCGGCCAGGGTGGTGGAGGAGCTCTCCCGACTGGCACCGTCCCGGTGCCGGGTCCGCGGGGTGGGTCGCGTCGAGTCGTCGTTAAGCGTTACGCGCATCGAGGCGGGCGGACCCAGCAACGTGATCCCGGACGAGTGCCGGCTCACGGTGGACTACCGGGCCATCCCCGGGGACTCCGTGGAGGAGGTACGGGATCGCGTGGAGCGGGCCGCCCGCAGGGCCGCGCCCGGGTTCGACGTGGAGGTTAAGGTGAGGTCCGCCTCGCGGGCGACGGCGGTGGACCCGGACTCCCGGGTGGTCCGGTGGGTGGTGGAGGCGGCCCGCGAGGAGGGGCTCGAGGGGGAGCTGGGGTTCAAGCTCGGTCACTGTGACATCGAGTACCTAGTCCACGAGGCCGGGCTCGACTCCGTGATCTTCGGACCCCGGGGCGGGAACATTCACGGTCCGGACGAGTGGGTGGACGTGGAGAGCGTGCGGCGGTGCGCCCGGGTGTACCTCCGGGTGAGCGAGCGCGCGGCTCAGACCTGATCGGGGACGAGTAGGTCGAGAACCAGCTCCTCGAACTCCTCTCGCATCCGCAGCGGGTCCGCCGCTGGGTAACCGAACTCGGCCTCGATCTCCCGGCAGAAGCGGCGCACCTCGGACTCCGAGTGGCCCTTACCGTTGACGCTGATGAACTGAACCCGCGCCCCGGTGAGCATCGTGGCGACCTCCGCCGCGTCCTGGATCTTGTCCCGAAGCTCCGGCCGGGTGGCAAGGACCATCTTGTCCGGATCGCTGCCGAGGAGGATCGTGAGCGCCGCCAGCGCCCCGCCCCGGCCGGTCCCCACCTCCAGCGGGTCCGCGGTGACGCCCGTCTGGGCGCCCACCAGGATGACGTCCGGCTCGTACTCCTCGTCCAGCTTCTTCACCGCGCCGTACACCGTCCCGGCCGCGTGCGCCATGGGCAGGACCTGCGGGATCACCATCGCCTCGCAGCCCGTGAGCAGGCTGCTCGGCTCGGTGCCGACGCTCCGGACGTCGACGCCCTCCTTCTCCATCGTCTCGCGAATCACGTTGAGCGTGGTGAACTTGCCCGTCCGGCGCCCGGTCCCGACGATGGAGACGACCTCCGCATCGATGCCCTCCTCGCGGGCCCGCATCCCGTACTCCAGGTACTGCAGGTACAGCTCCGGGTCGCTGGCGTCGAAGTACTCGACCCCGCGCTTGTGCGCCTCGAGCCTCCAGTTGGGGTCCTGGGAGACCATGTGCAGGCGGCCCATGTTGTACACGTTGACGCCCTTCGTCACCGCGAGGTCGATGACCTCCCGCCACCGGAGGTAGTGCTCGTCCTCGTCGAACACCTCCTTCGTCCAGATCAGCCACTCCGCCTCCTCCAGCAGCTCTTCGAGGTCCTCGAGCGGCCGGATCTCGAGCTCTTCCACGTCCTCGCCCGCCACCTCGGTGGTCTTCTTCCCCACCCGCTCGTCCCGGTAGTCACACACGCCAACGATCTCGATGTCGGAGAAGCGGAGAATCCCCGCCGCGACCTTGGTGAACGGAACCAGCACGGCCTTGTCCACGCTGGGATGCTCCACGCCGATCATCCCCGGGGCTCGGTCTCCTCTAGATTGACCACGGTCAGCCGCCGGCTCGGGTCCCGACCTCCCTTGCTCGGGTCGTACACTATAACCCTTCCCACGGTGGGCTCGATCCCGACCTTCCGCTGGAAGTCCGTCTGCTCCTGGAAAGTGGCGGTGGAGATCACGTCGCAGCCCCGCCAGTGGTGCAGCGCCTTGATGTGCGTGTGTCCCACGGCGAACACGTGCGGGAGCTTGTTCACCACCAGGTAATCCTCCGGGAGCGGGGCGATGGGCACGGACTCCCCGTACATCGGCACCAGGTGCCGGGCCCGGAGGCACGCCTCCGCCGCCCGACGCACCCCGTTCGGGTCGTGCTCGGCGTCCGGCCGGCTCAGGATGATGTCGTCCAGCGACTGGCCGTGGAACATCAGGACGTCGAGCTCGCCGTGCAACCGCACCAGGGCCGGGTTCGAGGGCAGGTGGACGCCGTCCAGCTCGGTCAGCGGCTGCGCCGGATCCGACGAGCGCAGGCTGGGCTGCGGCAGCGCCTGCCGGATCGCGTCGTGGTTGCCCGGGATGATCACAACCTCCACCCAGTCCGGAAACTCCTCCAGGTACCTCGCGAACCGCTCGTACTGTTGATCGATGTCCGGAATCTCCAGCTCGTCGCGCTGGCCGGGGTAGATGCCGATACCGTCCACCACGTCCCCGGTGACCAGAACGTACTTCACCCTGCCCGCGACGGGGTCGCTCGGGTCGTTCAGCCAGCGGATGAACCGCTCGAACAGGTCCTCCCGGAACCGCTTCGAGCCCACGTGCGTGTCTCCGATGAAGACCACCCGGATGTCGTCCTCGATCTTCGGCGCGCGGTTCTTCCGCGCCCCCTCGCCCGGGAGCACGATCTCCCCGTACTTATCCCCGACGAAGGCCACGAGCCCGCGCTGAATCTTGACGAACGCCTTCACGCCGACGACCATTCCCGGGGCCACGTCACGCTCCACCTTCTCGAACGCCTCCGGAGCCTTGGACTTGGGCACGATCACCCGGATCTCGCCCGTCTCGTCCTCCAGCGTTATCACGTGAGCCCGCTCGGACCCACCCAGGTTCGTCACCACCCCCGCGAAGCAGTACACGCCCTCCTCCTTCCGGACCCTCATCGCCAGCTCCTTCAGCGAGTCCACCCACTCCTCGTCGAACATCCCGCGGATCTTCGGCCTGAGCCGCTCCAGCCGGTCCCGGAAGTGCTGAACGAAGCCCTCCACGCTGCCGTCCGCGGTCACGCTCTTGACCTCCTCGACGATCTCGACCTCCGCGTCCACCTCCGCCGCGGGCGGGGTCTCCGACCGCTGCTCCGCCCGGACCTCGACCTCCTCCCGGTCCTCCCGCTCGCCCTCCTCGGTTCTCTCCCGCTCTCGACCCCGCTCCAGGACCTCGTACACCTCGCCCTTGACACCCTCGAGGAACTCGGGGTCCAGCTCGCCCGTGACCAGCTCCGCCGTGAGCACGGGCAAATCTATTTCATCGGCCCGCTCCAGCGCCTCCGGTGGGTCCTCGGACGATTCCAGCGCCTCCAGCGCCTCCGGGTCGAGCAGGACCCGGTGCTTCTTCGCCACCTCCCGGACCAGGTCCAGGCGCTCAGCCACCTCCGGCTACCCCCCGGGGTGAGGGTCGTGGCCAAGCTGACCACGCTCGCGCTGAGAGCCCTCACGGCCGCGATCATCTTCGCGACGTCCACGGCCTCGGGGTTCCTCTTCGCGATATCACTATCCGGCAAGTCGCCCGTCGACATCTCGCTGGTGACGCGGGCGGCGAGCGACCTGGCGAGGGGCGACTACGACGCGCTGAGCCGCGACCTCATGCTGGCGTACTCCCAGTTCATGACGAGCTTCAGCGCCGGGATGAAGCTCCTTCTGGAGTACGCCGGGCTCAAGGCGAAGGAGGTCAAGGAGAAGGTCCGGGAGCAGAGGTTCCGGTACCGCGTGAACGTCGCAAACGCGCAGGACGTCTGCGCCCGGCTGACCCAGCTGACGCACGTCGACGACATCGCCGGGGGCCGGCTCCAGGTCTACGCCGACACGAGCCCGGAGCCCGGGCGGCAGGCCCACGTTCTAATCAAGGCCATCGGGTACGTTGAGCGCGTGCGCGTGAAGGGCGAGACCATCGTGATCACTTCCACCCCGTACTACATAGAGGCGGAGGCCCTCGGGGTCTTTGACCGGAACGGCGACCTGATAATCAACGTCGACTCGATCCGGCTCAGGAAGGTGGAGCGTAAGTCATGAAGCTCCCGCAGAGCTCGCTCGCCGGGATGAGGAGAACGGTGGCGAGGCTGTGCCGCGAGCTCCACCGGCTGGGCCTCACGGCCGGGGGCGCGGGCAACGTCAGCGTGTGCCGCCGGGAGCGCGTCGCGGTGTCCCCGTCCGGGTTCCGGCTGGCGGACGTGAGGCCGCGCCACGTCCCGGTGATCGACGTGGAGTCGGGGGAGACGGTGGTCGGCGTCCACGAGCCCACCTCGGAGCTCCCGCTCCACCTGACCGTCTACGAGCGCGTGGGCGAGGGCGTGGTGCTCCACTTCCACTCGCGGTGGGTCACCGAGCTGGCCCACGCCGGCAAAGAAATAGAGCCGACGGAGGATCTGCGGAGGCTGGCGGGCAAGGTGGAATGGATCGATTACCACCCACCCGGGAGCGAGGAGCTGGCCGAGGCGGTGGGTCGGGTGGCTAAGAAGCCGATGGCGGCCGTGCTGGAGCGCCACGGGGGGCTGGTCGTGGGGGAGGAGCCGCGGGAGGCGCTATCGATCGCGGAGGCGTTGGAGGAGGCGGCGCGGTTGTCCGTCAGACCTCGTCCTTGACCTGCTCCAGCGTGGCGATCACCTGCAGCAGCACGGTCCTGGCGTACTCGGGGGTGTTCTGGTCGTTCACCACCTCCTCCAACGTGGATATAGCCGTGCTGGCCCTGACGCCGGGCGACTGCCCCTCCTCCTTCAGCGCCTTAATCGCCTGCTTGGCGGCCCGCCGTACGTTCCTGGGGATCTGGTCGTCCTGGACAATTCGCTCCTCAAGGAGCGTACAACACTGCTCGAACTTCTCCTCGTAGTCCGACAAGTCGCCACCCCCCGAGCCGCCGGTCGCCCGTCCGAGGTAACCTTGAAAAAATTTTTCGGAAGTTACGCCTCCGGGGGCTCTCCGGCGTGAAATCCAAGATCAATCGGGAAGTAATCGAGGTGCTCATGGACGTTTACGGCCTTACAGAACGGCAAGCCACGGTTTCCGTTATGCGCTCCGAAGGGATGTCGTACAGGGAGATCGCCGAGGAGCTCGGGATCACGGTGTCGGGAGTCAGGAATCACTTAGAGCAGGCTAGAATGAAGATGAAAGTTGACAACGACTTCGAAATAGCACGGATCGTCGGACGGCTTGAGGTCAGCCTCGGGCCTGCCCTGGTGATCGCCATAGTACCGGTGGAGAAATCGGAGGACGTGATCAACCGGCTGATCCAGGAGGGTGAAGGAGTGACCGAGATGACGGGCCGGGGCGGCTACACCGGCGAGGAGCAGTCCGTTCTGTTCATTATCACGGAGGACGAGGACAAGGTCAAGGAGATCATCGAGGAAGAGGTGGGCGACAAGGTCCCGATGTTCATCATGCGAACACCGTACGCTGCGCTCGCCCCGTAGGGGGTGAGCGCCCGGGGATGAACATCAAGCGGTCCGACCTGGACAGGATGGCGGAGAAGCTCCTCGCCGGGTACAAGATGCTCGGCATTCACTGCCCCGACTGCAAGGCACCGCTCTTTCAGCACCCCAAGACCAAGGAGGTCACGTGCCCCGTCTGCGGGGCCAAGTTCGAGGTAGTCAAAGGCAAGCTGACGATGGTCGAGGAGGGCGAGAAGAGGGAGGTCGAGAAGCGAGAGGGGGAGGCCGAGAGCGCTGAGGCCGGGGCGGAGGAAGAGGAGGAGCCAGAGGAGGTCGAAGAAGAGGAAGAGGAGACCGCCGAGGAGGAAGGGGAGGAAGGCGGGGAAGAGGCTGAGGAGGCCGAGGAGTCGGAGGAGGGCGAGGAGGAGGCTGAGGAAGAAGAGGAGGCGTCCGCCGAGTCCGAGGAGGCCGCTGAGGAGGCGGGGCAGCCGGAGGTCACCGCTGAGCCCGGCGAGGTCAGCGAGAGCGACCTGAGGGACGCCGTCATGAACGTGGTCAAGGTGTGGCTCGACCGGGCCGCCAGGACCGAGGACCCGGACGAGGCCGTGCGGGACCTGAAGGTTGCCAAGGAGGCGCTCAAGCTCCTCCAGCGTCTGTAGGGTCGCCTTCGTCGGCGTAATCAACCGCCAGTTCTGCGAGCTCTGGTCAGAGGACGACGCCTGCTCGGTGCAGTTTTACGATCCGGCGGATCAGCCCGGGCCGGTGATCCCGTACGTCCGGGAGGGCCCGGGCCGGGTACTACCGCCGTTCAGGCCGCCGTCCCCCGGCTGGATCGAGGAGCAGCTGGAGGCGCTGGAACCGGAGGTGATCGTCCCCACGGCCGAGTTCGCCGCCGAACCCGCTCACCGAGCGGCCAGGCGACTCGGAGCCGAGTACGCGGGCAACCCTCCCCGAGTGGTGAGGAAAGCCAGCGACAAGTGGGAGCTCTACCGGCGACTGTCGGACTCGGTCCCGATGCCCGAGACGTCACGGGACCCATCGGAGGTGCCCGGGCGCACGATCGTCGAAAAGCCCGTAAGCGGAGCGGGCGGCCTGGGCGTACGCAGGGTCAGGAAGGAGGAGGCCGAGCCCCGGCCCGGCGTCATCTTCCAGCGGTTCCTCCGCGGTCGCCACCTGAGCGCGCTGTTTCTGGCCGACGGTTCCGACGCCGTCCTCCTCTCCGTCAACGACCAGCTGGTGGATCTCAACGGGGGCTACGCCTACCGGGGCAACCTCGTCCCCTCCCCACTCCACCTCGTGCCTCACGTGCGCCGGCAGGTGGAGCGAGTTTGCCGGGCCGTGACCGAGGAGCTGGGACTGGTCGGGCTGAACGGCGTGGACGGCGTCCTGGAGGACAACACCTTCTACCTCGTGGAGGTCAACCCGCGCCCCACCGCGGCCGTGGAGTGCCTGGCCCGGGTCTCCGAGGTCGACCTTTTGCGCGCCCACGTTTCCGCCTGTCAGGGAGAGGTTGACGTCGGTCGAGCCCGGATTCGGGGCTGGTCCTGTAAGAGAGTCGTCTACGCGCCCGAGACGGTCCGGATCGGCCGGCTGGTGGGAGCCCGAGACCTGCCCAAGCCGGGCACGATCGTGCCCGGAGGTGAGCCCGTTTGCACGGTCATCGCCTCCTCCTCGACGCCCTCAGCCGCCTCAAGGCTGGCCAGGAGGATGGAACGGTGGGTCCTCCGGAGGCTAGAGCCTGCGTCGTCGACGCCACTCACGGAGGGGTGGTACTGAGCGACGCCCTGCACGAGCTGGGACTGGACGTCGTCCTCGTCGACGTGTACGACACCCTCGAGGAACCCCGGGAGTACCCGGTGGTCCGGCGCGCGTTCGGGAGCTACGACCTCGTCGCCGTGCCGGTTCACTGCGGCGTGGACTTCGGGCCCGTGCGGGGGCCGAGGGTCACTCACCACGCGCTGGCCGGGGCGCTGGCGTCCGGGGTCAAAGAGGGACCGCTCTTCGAGGTCACCGGGGTGCGCGGGAAGACCACCACCGCGACGTACCTCGCGCGGATACTGGAGGAGGCCGGCCACGATCCGGCCGTATCGACGACCGATGAGTCCCCGGTGGGCCGGCCCTCGGTGACCCCCGCCCGGGTGCTCGAGGTGGTGGAGGGGTGCCGACCACCCTACGTCTGCGAGGTCTCGCTGGGAGTCACCGTCGCGGCGGACTGGGCGGTGTTCACCGGCGCGCCGTACGATTACAAGATCGCTCAGGGACGCGAGTCGGCCGTCCGGGCCAAGGTCCGGACGATCGAGGAGGCGCTGGAGTGGGGAGCGAGGGTGATCGTCGAGGCCCGAAAGGGCGTCAGAGTCGGGCTGCGGGGGCCCGGAGTGGTCCGGGTGGAGGTAAGGCCCGGACGCGCCCGGGCTCCCGGTCTCTCCCTGGAGTGGGAGCCGTTCGGGATCGCCTTCCACGACCGCTGCTTTGGGCTGGCGGCGGTCACCGCCGTGCTCTCCGGCCTGGCGGACGGGGAGGACGTGTCGGCGGCCCGGGAGCGGGGCTTCGCGCGCGGTAGGCTGGAGCTCCGAGACGGTGAGCTCGTGGACGCTCACCCCGCGGTGAACGAGGAGACGGTGGAGTACGCCCTCCGCGTCGCCGCGGATCGATGGTCGGAGTTCGGGGTGGTGATCGGGGGTGATCCGGGCGGGTACTGCGAGGGCGTGGACGTGGACCGCGTCGCACGGGTGCTGGAGCGATGGGTGAGGTCCGGTCGGGTGGTTGGGGTCGAGTTCGTGGGCAAGCTTGGGGAGGCGGTTCGGCGCCGGCTGGAGGTGGATGTGGGAGAGATTCCGCCCGGGGTGCCGGTGGTCCGGATAATCCGCAAAGGAGATTAAGCCGGGCGCCCGGGGCGCCGGGAGGGGCGGCGAGCTTGTCGGACGTGCAGCGGGAGTTCGTGATGATCAAGCCGGACGGCGTCGTTCGTGGGCTGGTTGGCGAGATCATCCGGCGGCTGGAGCGGAAGGGCCTGAAGATCGTGGCGATGCAGATGATGCAGTTGGATCGGGAGACGGCGGAGGAGCTCTACGCGGAGCACCGGGACAAGCCGTTCTTCGAGGACCTCGTGGAGTACGTGACCTCTGGCCCCGTGGTGGCGATGATCGTCGAGGGGCGGGAGGCGGTTAAGGTGGTCAGGAACATCATCGGAGCCACCGATCCAGTGGAGGCGGACCTGGGCACGATCCGGGGGGACTTCGCGATGGACATCGGTCGGAACGTGGTGCACGCGGCGGACTCACCGGAGTCCGCGGAGCGGGAGATCAAGGTCGTGTTCGGCGAGGACCCGCCGATCGTGGAGTACGAGCGGTGCGACGAGAGGTGGCTGTACGAGGAGAAGAAGGAGTAACTACAAGAGCCGCTCCAGGTGCTCGAGGAACTCGTCCAGGCGGTCCGCGGGGATCTCGGCCCCGGCCGCCCGCTCGTGCCCCCCACCCTCACCGCCGACCTTCTCCGCGGCCTCACTCGCGAGCTCGCCCGCGTCCGCGTCGCTGCCCTCGGGACACCGGACTGAGACCTTGACGGTCTCGTCATCCAGCCTCGAGACGCCCACCACCACCCGATCCTCGTTCTCGCACACGATCTGAGAGACGATCCCGATCACGGTGGGCGGGATGTCCAGGCTACACCCGTCGATCAGCAGGTAACCGTCCCGCTCCTCCACCCCTCGACCCCGCTCGAGCTTGGACAGGGCCTCACGGATCACGGCTTTGTGCTTCCGCCGGAGGCGCTTGGCTCGGTCGAGGTGGTCCCAAGAGCCCATCGCGACGAGCAGACCGATCCAGCCCTCCCCGTACCGACCGCAGGAGTTGAGCAGCGTCGCCGTCTCGAGCGGGTCCTTCAACGCCGTGAGTGGGCGCTCGTCGCGGAACACGTGAATGTATCCCATCCGTCCGTTCAGGTCCGTCAGCCGGGAGTGCTCCTCCACGATCTCTGACTCCTCCTCCCCCGGGATGTCGACCGGAGGTCGGTCCAGCTCCCCGAACCTCGACTCGAGCGCCCGTCGCACGTCGGGCCCGGAGAGCGTCTCCACGATCTCCCCCACGGTCATGGTGGCGCGGCCGAACGTCCAGTAGGCTGGGTCCCGAGGCTCCACGATCTCGGCCTCCTCCCCGTCTCGCTCCGGGATTCGGTTCAGGCCGCGGACCCCTCGCCGGTCCGCCTGGTTGTCCCCGTAGGCTCCCACCAGGGCCGCCTTGGGCAGCTCCGTCCGCTCCAGCTTGACGAGGGTCTTGCACAGCAGGTAGGTGACGGTGGACGCGGAGGCCTCAGTCCCGCCGTCGAACCCGCACTCGCGCGGGTTGACTAGGGTGACGTTGCTGGGCACCTCCTCCGAGACCTCGTGGTGGTCAACGACCAGCACGGGGTCGTCCGCGGAGAGCTTCCGCAGGATGCCGCTCCCCATGTCCAGGATCACCGTCGGTCCGTCGATCCCCTCCTTGAGCACGTCGGACTCGTTGTCCAGCACGCGGATCGCGGCCGGGATCTCGAGGCAGCGCAGGGTGAACGCCAGGATGGCACCGGCGGAGAGACCGTCCGCGTCGTTGTGCGTGTAAACCCGAAGCGCGTGTCCCTTTAACTCCGTGAGCAGGTCGGCCCCCTCGCCCAGGAGTCTCTCCAGCTCGTCCCAGCGGCTCTCGCTCAAGGTATCTCCCCTTTTCACCCCCTGGAATCGTTAACTGGCTCGTAACAATTCGGGCCGGGGGCCGGCCTACTCGACGTGCAGGGCCTCCGGGTCGTACTTCCAGTCCTTGGGCAGCTTGCCCTTCCGCTTGTAGTACTTCACCAGTCGGTGGATCTTGGACTCGATCAGCTGCAGTCCCCGCTTCGAGTGCAGGTCCTTCGGGTGCCGCTTCAGGTGCTCGCGGAGCCGCTTGGCCCGCCGGATGAGGTTCAGCAGGTCCTCCGGGATCTCCGGCGCGAGCCCGTGCTCCTCCAGGATCTCGGTGATCTTCTTACCCGTAATCAGCTTCACGTCCGGGATCCCGTACTCGTCGCGCAGCTTGATGCCGATCATCGAGGGCTCGTAGCCCTGCTTGGCCAGGTCGACGACCAGGCTCTCCACCTCCTCCGGCGAGTACTCGACCCACGAGGGCGGGGTCACGCGCGGTGGCCGGGTTGAGCCTGACTTGCCCTTGTCCCGGGAGTGCATGCGGGCCATGGCCTATCGCCCCGCGTGGCGCTTGAACCATCTGGCGAACCTCTCGAGAGCCCGGGCCCTGTGCGACATTTTACATTTTTCCTCAACGCCTAGCTCGGCGAACGTTTTTTCTTGACCCTCCGGGATGAAGATCGGATCGAACCCGAAGCCCTCCTTGCCCCGGGGTTCCTCCGCGATCCTGCCCTCGATCTCGCCCGTGAAGGTCACGGGCTTCTCGCCCGGCTCGCAGTAGCCGACCACCGAGATGAACCGCGCCGTCCGGTCCTCCTCGCCCTCGAGCAGCTTCAGGATCCCCTCGTTCCCGATCGTGTCGAACACGTAGGCGGAGTACGGACCCGGGAACCCGTTCAGGGCGTCCACGAACAGGCCCGAGTCCTCGACGATCACCGGCTTGCCCAGGGACTCGGCGCAGTACCGGGCCCCGTACGCCGCGATCTCCTCCAGGCTGTCCGACTGCAGCTCCGGGTAGTCCACGTCCACGCGCTCCGCCTCGATCCCGTGATCCTCGAGGATGTCTCGCATCTCCCGGAACTTGTCCCGGTTTCCGGTGGCGACGAGGATCTTCAACCGGCCGCCCCCCACCCAACGTTTAAATTCCGAGTGCAGTTCGGCTTGCAGCCCATTGGAGGACCGCTGGGGGTCGGTTCGGCATTGAGTGAAGACAAGCGGGTAATCAGGCAACCGATAATATCGGTGCTGGGACACGTGGACCACGGTAAGACGACGCTCCTGGACAAGATCAGGGGCACGGCCGTTGCCGCCAAGGAGGCTGGTGGCATCACTCAACACATCGGCGCGTCGGAGATCCCGCTGGACGTGATAAAGGAGATTTGCGGTCCCCTGCTCGAGCAACTCGACGTGGAGATCACGATCCCCGGCCTCCTGTTCATCGACACGCCCGGCCACGAGGCCTTCACCAACCTCCGCCGCCGCGGCGGCGCCCTCGCGGACATCGCGATCCTAGTCGTCGACGTCATGGAGGGCGTCATGCCGCAGACCGAGGAGGCGCTCCGGATCCTCCGGCGCTACAAGACGCCGTTCGTGGTCGCCGCGAACAAGGTGGACCGGATCCCGGGCTGGAAGTCGCACGAGGATGCGCCCTTCACGGAGTCGTTCCAGAAGCAGTCCCCGGAGGTCCAGAAGCGGCTGGAGGAGAAGATCTACGAGCTCATCGGCCAGCTCCACCAGCACGGGTTCCAGGCGGAGCGGTTCGACCGCGTCCGCGACTTCACGCGCACGGTGGCCATCGTGCCCACGAGCGGGATCACCGGTGAGGGCATCCCCGAGCTCCTCATGGTCGTGACCGGACTCGCCCAGCGGTTCCTGGAGGAGCAGCTCAAGATCGAGGTGAGCGGACCCGGCAAGGCCGCGATCCTGGAGGTCAAGAAGGAGCCGGGTCTAGGCCACACGGTGGACGCGATCCTCTACGACGGGATCATCAAGACGGGCGACAAGATCGTCATCGGTCACCCGGAGGAGCCGATCGTCACCCGGGTCCGCTCGCTGCTGAAGCCCAAGCCGCTGGACGAGATGCGCGATCCAAGCGACAAGTTCCGGAAGGTGGACGAGGTGAGCGCCGCGGCCGGTGTGAAGATCAGCGCCCCCGAGCTCGACCGGGCGATCGCGGGCGCCCCGCTGCGGGTCGTCGGCGAGGACGAGGACGTGGAGGAGGTCGTGGAGGAGGTGCAGCGCGAGGTCGAGGAGGTCACGATCGAGACGGACAAGGACGGGATCATCATCAAGGCGGACACGCTGGGCACGCTGGAGGCCGTGGTGGGTGAGTTCAAGGAGAAGGAGGTGCCGATCCGGCGCGCCGACGTGGGCGACATCACGAAGGAGGACGTGATCGAGGCGCACGCGGTCGCCGAGAAGGACCCGCGACTGGGCGTGATCGTCGGGTTCAACGTGGGCATCACCGAGGAGGCCAAGGAGCTAGCGGACGAGTACGACGTGGACATCATCGTGGACGACGTGATCTACGAGCTGGTCGAGAAGTACGAGGAGATGATCGAGGAGCGGATCAAGCGGGAGCGCCGCAAGCGCCTCGACGAGCTCGTTCGGCCGGGCAAGATCAAGGTCCTGCCCGGCTACATCTTCCGCCAGAGCAAGCCGGCGATCGTGGGCATCAAAGTCCTCGGCGGCGTCATCAAGCCCGGGTACCCACTCATGCGCGAGGACGGCCGGGAGCTGGGCGAGATCAAGCAGATACAGTCACACGGTGAGCCGCTCGAGGAGGCCAAGAAGGGCGACGAGGTCGCCATCTCGATCGAGGGACCGATCGTGGGCCGGCACTTCGACGAGGGTGACATCCTGTACACCGACGTGCCCTCGGAGCACGCGAAGCAGATGTTCGAGGAGTTCTGGGACCTGCTGACCGAGGACGAGAAGGAGGTGCTGAAGGAGATCGCGGAGATTAAGCGCGAGGAGGACCCGTTCTACGGGACGTAACCGGCCCGGCCGATGACGAGAAACCTGGGCACGGACGGATGAAGAGCCGCGTCCTAGCGGAGGCTACCTCAGCAGCGGCAGATCGCCCGTCACGCGGTCGATCTTTTTCTCCCGCTCCGGCCCGATCCCCACGCACGTCACCGTGCCGGGCTCCAGCTCGGTCAGCCCGGCGTCCTTAACCAGGAACGCGGGCAGGCCCTGCTCCTTCGCCCGCTCGTACCGCTCCAGCAGCTCCTCCTCGTCCTCACACCTCACGACGACCTTCTTCTGCCCCTCCTCCAGCCACTCGTCCACTGGGGCCCCCATCTCCCTGGCCCGCAGGAGCGCGCCCACGGCCGCGTGAGCCACCTGAGCCGCCAGCTTGCCCCGACTCAGGTCCAGGTCGCCCCGGACGACGATCACCTGCTTGTAGGCCAAAGGGCACCACCCTCGGCTGAGAGGAGTCTCTTCACGCGAGGGGTCCGCCCGTCAGCTCCTCCTCATCGGGCCCGACCCGGAGGCGAAACCTTATTTATATTGAATCTCCGGTCAACACGCCGCGAGGAGACGACGCCAGGATGAGGATGAACCGATGAGGGGGTGCGAGTTATGGCTGACAAGCCCATGTACGTGAAGTTCGAGGTGCCCGAGGAGCTCGCCGAGAAGGCCTACGAGGCCCTCGAGATCGCCCGAGATACCGGCGAGATCCGGAAGGGTACCAACGAGACCACCAAGGCGGTCGAGCGCGAGCAGGCCGTGCTGGTTCTGATCGCCGAGGACGTCGACCCGGAGGAGGTGGTCGCCCACCTGCCGGAGCTGTGCGACGAGAAGGGCATCCCGTACGTTTACGTGCCCAGCAAGGACGAGCTGGGCGCCGCCGCGGGCATCGACGTGGCGGCGGCGAGCGCCTGCATCATCGACCCGGGAGAGGCCAAGGACCTGGTCGACGAGATCATCGAGAAGGTCGAGGAGCTCCGGGAGTAACCGGGAAGCGCCTCCCTCACGCCCCCGCCGAATCGTTAATCATCTCATAACGATCGCCGCACGCGCTAAGAAGCCTCGCCCCAGGCCCTCCTCGGGGTGCGGGCTTGACGGAGTACGAGTTCGGCTGCCTGATCGGCGGGGAATGGGTGGAGGGCGAGGAGGAGATCCTCGTCCTCAGCCCCTACGACGACTCGGAGGTCGGTCGCGTCCTCGTCCCGCGTGAGATCGACGTGGACGGGCTCGTTAAGCACGCCAAGGAGGGGCTGAAAAGCTGGAAGGAGCGCCGAACCTACGAAGTCCGGGAGGCGCTCGAGGAGGCGGCGCGGCTGGTTAAGAAGCACGAGGAGGAGCTCGCCCGGATCATCGCGCTGGAGGGTGGCAAGCCGATCAGGGACGCCAGGTTCGAGGTGCGGAGGACGGCGGAGGTCCTCCGGCTGTGCGCGGGAGAGGCCGAGCGGATTTGGGGTGAGACGCTCCCGGGCGACGCTCAGCCCGGCCGCGTCTCCGAGGCCATCCTCACAGTCCGGGAGCCCGTGGGCGTCGTCCTCTCAATCACCCCGTACAACTTCCCGCTGATGCTCCCCGCGCACAAGCTGGGACCCGCGCTCGCCGCCCGATGCTCTATCGTGCACAAGCCCGCCACCGAGACGCCACTGTCCTCCCTCAAGCTCGCAGAGCTCCTGCTGGACGCCGGGATCGACGAGAGGGCGCTCCAGGTCGTGATCGGGCCGGGCCGGGAGCTGGGAGAGCGGTTGGTGAAGGCCGACTTCGATGCGCTCTCCTTCACGGGCAGCCGGGAGGTGGGAGAGCGGCTGCGCGAGATCTCGCCGATCCCCCGGATGACGCTGGAGCTGGGCGGGAACGATCCGGTCATCGTTGACGAGACCGTGGAGGACGTGGAGAAGGTCGCCGAGTCAGTCGTTCAGGGGGCGTGCTACCACGCGGGCCAGGTCTGCATCGCCGTGGAGCGGGCCATCGTCGTGGAGGAAGTGTACGACGAGTTCGTGGAGGCGGCCGCGGAGGCAGCGGAGTCCCTGAAGGTGGGGGACCCGCTGGACGAGGACACGGACGTGGGTCCGCTCATCAACGATCACGCGCTGGAGAAGGTCCTGAAGCACATCGAGGACGCGGTCAACCGGGGCGCCGAGGTGGTCACGGGCGGCGAGCCCAGGGAGCGCCGGCTGCTCCCGCCCACGGTGCTCTCGGACGTGCCCGAGGACTCCCTGATCGCCCGGGAGGAGACGTTCGGCCCCGTCCTCCCGGTGATCCGGGTGAGGGACTTCGACGAGGCGCTCCGGGTGGCTAACGCGACCGAGTACGGGCTCCACGCGGCCGTGTTCACGAACCGGTTGGACCGGGCGGTCAGGGCCGCGAGGGAGCTCGAGGCGGGCGGGATCATCGTCAACGAGCTGACCATCTACCGGGCCGACTACATGCCGTTCGGCGGCGTGAAGGGCAGCGGGGTGGGTCGCGAGGGCGTCCCGTGGGCGGTCCGCGAGTTCACCGAGGAGAAGACGATCGTGCTGGGAGGGGAGGGCCGGTAGGGGTCGGCAAAGCCGGCCTTACCTCATCCGGCTCGGCCCCAAAGGTCCTCCTCATCCCCCCTCCCGCCGGATCCTGAACGCTTATTTTCGAACCGGTGGGCGGCCCTCCGGGGGACGACCGGCTTGCGGAGCGATGAGATCCGGCGCGGGGTGGAGCGCGCGCCGCACAGGGCGCTGCTCCGCGCGTGCGGGCTCACCGACGAGGAGCTGGAGGGAGACGGCCCGTTCATCGCCGTCGTGAACACCTACTCGGAGGTCATCCCGGGCCACGTTCACCTGGACAAGGTCGCGGAGGCGGTGAAGGAAGGGATCCGCGCGGCCGGTGGCGTCCCCTTCGAGGTCGAGACGATCGCTCTCTGCGACGGGATCGCGATGAACACCATCGGGATGAAGTACTCCCTGCCGAGCCGCGAGCTCGTCGCCGACTCCATCGAGACCGTGGTGGAGGGGCACCGGTTCGACGGCTTCGTCGCGGTCGTGTCCTGCGACAAGATGGTCCCGGGCGCGCTGATGGCCGCGGCCCGGCTGGACCTGCCCGCCGCGGTCGTCACGGGTGGCCCGATGGAGCCCGGCCGGGTGGACGGGAAAAAGGTGGATCTCATCGACGTGTTCGAGGGCGTCGGAGCGCTGAAGGAGGGGGAGATCACCGAGGAGGAGCTCAAGGAGCTCGAGCGCAGGGCCTGCCCCGGACCGGGCTCCTGCGCCGGCATGTTCACGGCCAACACGATGGCGTGCATGACCGAGGTGCTAGGCCTCTCCGAGTTCAACTGCGCGGCGACGCCGGCCACGGAGGCCGAGAAGCTCCGGATCGCGAAGCTCACGGGCATGCGAATCGTGGAGGCGGTTAAAGAGGGAGTCACGGCTCGAGACGTGCTCACCCGCGAGGCCTTCCTGGACGCGATCCGCGTCGACATGGCGCTGGGTGGCAGCACGAACACCGTGCTCCACCTGCTCGCGATCGCCCGCGAGGCGGGCGTAGATCTATCCCTCGACGACTTCGACGAGCTCAGCCGGGACACGCCGCACCTCTGCGCGATGCGGCCGGGCGGTCCCTACACCATGCGCGACCTGTACGAGGCCGGCGGCGTACCCGCCGTGATGAAGGAGCTGTCGGACGACCTTCACCTCGACCGACCGGACTACTCCGGCCGCCCGATGCGAGAGCGCGTCGAGCGCGCCGAGATCAGGGACCGGGACGTCGTCCGGCCGAAGAGCGACCCGGTCGAGGAGGAGGGCGGGCTCCGAATCCTCTACGGGAACCTGGCGCCCAAGGGTGCCGTGATCAAGACGGCCGCGCTGTCCAAGGACATGTACGAGCACGAGGGCCCGGCCGTCGTCTTCGACTCCGAGGAGGAGGCTACCGAGGCGATCCTGGGCGGTGAGGTGGATCCCGGTGACGTCGTGGTGATCCGCTACGAGGGTCCGGCCGGTGGACCGGGAATGCGTGAGATGCTGACCCCAACCTCCGCCCTGTGCGGGATGGGGCTGGACGACTCGGTGGCGCTGGTCACGGACGGTCGGTTCTCGGGTGGGACCAGGGGCCCGTGCATCGGGCACGTGTCGCCCGAAGCCTACCGTGGCGGGCCGATCGCGGTCGTGGAGGATGGCGACACCATCCGCATCGACGTTCGCAAGCGAAAGCTGGAGGTCGACCTGGAGGAAGAGGAGCTGAAGGCGCGGCTCGAGGAGTGGGAGCCGCCGGAGGACGAGGAGGAGCTCTCCGGGTACCTTAGGCGCTACCGGGAGCTGGTCCGAGGCGCGGACGAAGGGGCCGTGCTCCGGTGACCCTCGGGGAGCGCACCGAGCGGGGTCGTCGGATCGCCGAGCGGAGCCTGGACCGATGGACCGAGCGGCTGGGTGAGCCGAAGGACCTCGAGGACCTCCTCGCCCTCCGCCTCACCCACGCTACCTGGGACCCGTTCATCGCCGAGACGCTCCGGGTGGTGCCCTCCGAGAGGGAGGTGGTCCGAGGGATCCGGCGAGCGGAGCTGGTGGCGGTCGACGTGAGGATGGTGGCGGCCGGGATCCGGCGCTCGCTGGACCGGCTTGGACTAGAGGCCCGAGTGGCCTCCGAGGAGGGGGCCGAAAGCGGCGGCGACACGGTCACTGGGGACGGCATGCGTCGGATCCTGGAGGAGCACGAGAACGTCGCCGTGGTCGTGGGTAACGCGCCAACGGCCGCTGAGAAGGTGGGAGAGTACCGGGACTCCGTGAGCGTGGCGCTGCTCTTCCCCGTGGGCCTCGGCTCGGTGGAGGTGAAGTTCGAGGGGCTGGACTGGGGAATCCCGCTGGTCACGAACCTCTCCGTGCGCGGCGGTACGCCCTTGGCCGTCGCGGCCTTCAACGCCCTGGTCGACTACGCGCTCGAGAGCTGAGATCGGAGCTCTCTGTCGGCCTCCTTCACCTCCTCTCGCAGCTTTTCAGAGTACTCCTCCAGGAACTTTTTCACCTTCTCATCTTCCAGCGCCAGGATCCGTAGGGCCAGCAGCGCGGCGTTCTCACCCCGGTCGACGCCCACGGTGGCCACCGGTACCCCGGGCGGCATCTGCACCGAGGACAGCAGCGCGTCCATGCCCGACAGTTTCGCGTCCACGGGCACGGCGATCACGGGCTTGTTCGTCTTGGCCGCGATCACGCCCGGCAGGTGCGCCGCCAGCCCGGCTATCGCGATGTACACCTTCACCTCCTCGTCGTGGTCCTCGATGATCTTCTCCAGGTACTCAGGTGACCGGTGGGCCGAGGCCACCCGAACCTCGTAGCTGACGCCCGCCTCCTCCAGCACCTTCACCGCCTTCTCCGCCACGTCCCGGTCGCTCGGGCTGCCCAGGATGATGAGCACGTCCACCATCCGCCGCGACCCCTCACACGCTCGTGAGCATCTTCAGCACCTTCGGACCCAGGTAGTGAGCGATCGCTGACTTGACCGTCTCGGACTGTGCCACGTACCCCAGGAAGAGGAACCGAAGGAACCTGCCGGTGACGACCGCGCTCACGAACAGTCGCAGGTCCATCTCAACCAGTCCCGCGCCAATCGTGAACGGCTTGAACGGGATGAACTGGAGAAGGCCCGCGAGGAAGACGGCCGCCCAGGCGGTGAGCCAGTGCTCCGTCAGCCTTCGCTCCGCCTTGATCAGCACCGCTTCGCCGACGAGCTTGAGGGCGATGGGTCGGCCGCCGTAGTAACCGATGGCGTAGCCGAGGAGGCTGCCGGCGATGGACGCGAGCGCGACCAGGCCCGCTAGCGTCCACGGGTCCATCTTCAGCGCGTACGGGAACACGAACGGTTCCGGCGGTACCGGCAGCACGCTGCACTCCAACGCCGTGATCAACAGCATCCCCGGCAGCCCTACCGCCCGCTCGAACTCCATGAAGTAGGCGATGAGTTGCTCGGAGAGGCCCAGCGACCCCACTCGATCACGCCCCGAACTTCTCGATCAGGTCGGCTAGATCCCGCAGTACATCCAGCAGACGCATGCCGGAGAACCTGCCCAGGCACCCTCGAGCCACGGAGATCTCGTCGAATCGGTCGACCTCGTCCCGCCGGGCGTCCTCCGTCCAGATCGCTACCGGCACGGGATCCGCCGTGTGGTCACCCACGGTCACGGGGGTCGTGTGGTCCGCGGTCAGGCACACGACGGTCTCGCCCGGGTCCACCTCGTCCAGTATCCGACCCACCAGGTCCCGGTCCATTCTCTCCAACATCTCCACCTTGCCCTCGAAGTCACCGTCGTGGCCCATCTCGTCCACCGCGTTGAAGTTAACGAGCACGAGGTCATGGTCCTCCAGGCACTCAAGAGCCAGCTCCGCCTTCCTGCGGAGATCCGTGTCCCTCCGTCCCGTGATCCGCTCGTCCTCCGGCACCGTCATGCCCAGCATCCGACCGATCCCCTTGATCAAGGAGGCGCCCGCCACCACGGCGCCGCTGACGTCGTACCGCTCCTCGAACTCCTCCACCTCCCTCAGCTGTCCGGCTCCCCGCGGCAGGATCGCGTTCGCGGGCGGCTCACCCCGCTCCCGCCGCTCCTCGTTGATAGGGTGCTCCTCCAGCACCTCATGCGCCTGCCGGACGAACTCGTTGACGATCTCGGCCGTCCTCTCGGCCGCGGGGTCGCTCGAGGTCGGTTTCACCTTCTTCACCGGCCGGCCCGGCCGCTTGGGATCGGCGTCGGTCACGTCCGCGGACAGGTCCTCGCCGCGAAGGACCAGCACGGCCCGGTGCCCCACCGCCTCCCGAAACTCGAACTCGACCGGCAGGTCGACCTCCTCGTTGACCGCCTCGGCCAGCTCGGGCGTTCCCTCGTCCTCGCTGATCCTCCCGGCCCTCCGGTCCTCGACGATCAGCTCACCGTTCTCCTCACGCACCGTCGCGAAGTTGCACCGGAACGCCACGTCTCCCGGTCTGACCTCCACCCCAGCACCCAGGGCCTCGAGAGGGCCACGCCCGGGGTACACCTCGAACGGGTCGTACCCCAGCAGGGCCAGGTGGGCGGTGTCGCTGCCCGGTCGAACCCCGGCCCTGATCGGGTCCATCAGGCCCGTCGACCCGCGCCGAGCGAGCTCATCCATGTTCGGGACGTCCGCGGCCTGCAGCGGCGTCTCGCCTCGGTCCGGGTCGAACCGGTCGGCCATCCCGTCACCCACGATCAGCACGATCTTCCTGCCCAAGTCGCGACCACCCTCAGCCGCTCCCGTGGTCGTCACGGAGGCCCTCCACTCTCGGCGTGCTGTATTCACATCATCGGGCGCGTCGGAACCAGCTTACTAGTTATTAACGGATGACCGTCAGGTCCGGCGGCGGGACGAACTCCACCTCCACCTCGAACTCGCTCCGAACCCGACGAGCCAGCTCCTGCATCCCCGGGATCTCGCTGTACTCGTGACCCAGCTCCACCACGGTCACGCCCAGCTCCAGAAGCTCCGCACGGGTGTGGTACTTCACCTCGCCCGAGATCACGGCGTCGACGTCATCCGCCTCGTCCACCACCTCGCTCGGGGCCGACCCGGGGACCACCAGGACCGTTCGGACGTCTTCCCAGTCCCCGTAGACCGTGGTCAGGGGAGAGAAGTTCCGGAGCGCGTTGAGCAGCTCGTCCGACGGGCCCCGAACCTCGCACACGCGGCCGAGCTCGTCGCAGGCCGTGTCCACGACGCGCAGGTTCAACCGGCGGGCCAGGGAGTCGGCGACGCCCCCCTCCGCCCGGTCCCAGTTCGTGTGGGCGGCGTAGAACGTGGCGTCCGCCTCCAGCACCCGGCGCAGCACGGTGTAGGTTCGGCCCGTGATCCTCCTCGGCGGCTTCAGGAACATCGGATGGTGCGTGATCGCGAGCTCCGCCTCCCTTGCCTCGTCGACGACGTGCGCCACGTCGAGGCCCACCACAACCCGGTCGACCTCCCGAGAGAGACCGTCCGGGGGCGCCACCTGAACCCCTGGGTTGTCCCAGTCCTCCGCGAGGTCCGGCGGCGCGAGCTCCTCCACGAACTCCAGGACCTCCTCGACCGTGGGCACGGGACGCTCCCCGGGCGGGGCCCGGGAGAGGTTATTCAAACATCTCCCGCGGGGCGCTCCGGGGGGAGCCCGGTGACGATCTTGGGACCCGGGAGGGGAGCCCTGCTGGCGATCACGCTCGTCCTGCTGTGGTTCGGGTACGCGCTGATCGGATTCATCAAGTTCTACGCGACCACGCGCTGCATTCCGCTGGGCAGGCTGTCCTACGTGAAGCTGCACGACCCGGACATCCGGCCGGGCGGGCTGCACGAGCTGACGGCGGTCCGCGTAGCGAGCGGGCTGGGCTGCCCCGGGGTGGTGATCGTGCACAACGCCGGGTACCCGGAGATGTACGGGCACTGGGTCGATCGGGGCGTCCTGGTCTGGAACCTCGCGGTGCTGGATCCCCGCGGGAACAAGGCGCCGGTGGACTGGCGCGAGGCCCTGCGGGAGCTGGTGTTCGCCGACCGGCTGAGGAGCGCGACGTGGGTGCACGAGGGGCGCATCCCGGGGCCGATCCTGCCCAAGCACTCCGTGATGTTCTGGCACGGGACCGTCCGGGATGGGTTCCCGCTGCTTTACGGCGGCTGCGGGTGCGAGCCGTATTACTACATCTTGGCCAACTACGGGAACGTGCCGTTCGCGGTGACCGCGGTCGCGCTGGGCTGGTTCACCCCGCTCCTGATCTCGCCGCTTGAGTCGCTGTGGGAGCTCGCGAACTACCGGGAGCTGCAGTACGCGTACCTGCGGAAGGTAGGGGGCGAGCGGCTGATCAACCTGAGGAACTACGAGGGCACCACGTCTACCGCTCCGTCAGCCGGTCCATCGGGTAGTTCGGTGCCTCGTCCGTGATCGCGATGTCGTGCGGGTGACTCTCCTCGTAGCCCGCCCGGGTGATGCGGACGAACTCCGCCTTCTTCTTCATCTCCTCGATGTTCCGCGCGCCCACGTAGCCCATGCTGGACTTCAGCCCACCAACCAGCTGGTAGATGACCTCCCGGACGGGGCCCCTGTAGGGAACGACGCCCTCAACACCCTCCGGGACGAACTTGGTCTGGGCCACGTGCTTGCCGCGCCGGTCCCGCTGCTGGAAGTACCGGTCCGCGGACTCACCCTTCATCATCGCGCCCAGGCTGCCCATCCCGCGGTACTGCTTGTACAGCCGGCCCTTGAGCCGGATGAGCCGGCCGGGCGCCTCGTCGGTGCCCGCGAGCAGGTTGCCGAGCATGACGGCGTCCGCGCCGGCGGCGATGGCCTTCGCGATGTCGCCCGAGTACCGGATCCCACCGTCCGCGATGACGGGAATGTCGTGCTCCTCGGCCACGTCCGCCACCTGCGCGACCGCGGTAATCTGCGGCACCCCGACCCCCGCCACGACCCGGGTCGTGCAGATGGAGCCGGGGCCGATCCCCACCTTGAGCGAGTCCGCGCCGACGCCGATCAGGTCCTCGGCGGCCTCGGCCGTGGCGATGTTACCCGCGATGATGTCGGCCTCGATCTCGTCCTTGATGTTTTTGATGAAGTCCATGACCGTCTTCGTGTGGGCGTGCGCGCAGTCGATCACGATGATGTCCGCGCCGGCGTCGTCGAGGGCCTTCGCCCGCTCCGGGTCCTTCGGACCGACCGCGGCCGCGACGAGGTAGCGGCCCTCGTCGTCCGTGGCGGCCTCAGTCTCGTCGCGCAGTTCGGAAACGTCCTTCGCCGTGATGATACCGATGAGCCGGCCCTCGTCGTCCACGACCGGCAACCGCTCCACCTTCTCCTGCTTCATGATCTCGATGGCGCGCTCCTCGAGGTCGCGGCCTTCCTTGATGACGATGGGCTCCTCGGTCATCACGGACTTGACGTCCAGCTCCTCGATCTCCTCGTCGGAGAGCAGCTCGACGTCCCGCCTGGTGATAATCCCCACCACTCGATTCTCCTCATCGACGACCGGGAGGCCGCTGATCCCGTGCCGGTCCATGAGCTCGATGGCCTTCTTGACGCTCTCATCCGGGGTGATCGTGATCACGTCACGCTGAACGACCGTACGCGCCTCCTTAACCTTCCGAACCTCCTGGATCTGCTCCTCCACGCTCATGTTCCGGTGGATAACGCCGAGCCCACCGCACCGGGCCAGCGCGATGGCCATCTCCGCCTCCGTGACCGTGTCCATCGCGGCGCTGAGAATCGGAATGTTGATCCGGTAGTTGACGGTAACCCGGGTGGACACGTCCACGTCCGCGGGCTCCACCGAGGACCTCTTCGGGACGATGAGAACGTCGTCGAAGGTTAGGGCCAGCTCCGCCTCCTTAAGCTTGCGAGTGTAGCGGCCCGCCAACTCGGCGGGGCCCCGCACTTTTTGGCGGGGCCCGCACCGACCACGTTAAAGGTTTGTTGGGGGGAGAGGGGTCAGGACTCGCCCCGCTCCTCACGAGCCCTCTCCGCCCTCTTTTCTAACTCTTCCGCCCACTCGGCGAGCCTGTCCGCGAGCTCCTCCAGCTTCTCCTTAAAGGCGCTGTAGTAATCCTTCGCGGCCTTGACTAGGAACAGTCCTCCCGCACCGAGCCCAACCACCAGCACGAGGATGCTCAGCAGGGCGCCCAGGCCCGGCAGGGAGACGACCAGTGGCGACAGCATCACCGCCGCCAGGACGGCGATAATGCCAAGAATCAGGTTGTACGTCGCGGTGCGAACGCTCTCCTCGCGCTGCCCGAGCACCAGCTCCGAGACGAGATCAGAGGCGGCCTCCGCGATGGGCTTCAGGTGCCTCACCACCTGGTACAGGAAGTAGAAGAGCAGCAGTACCACGCCGATGGTCACGAGGGTGTTCACCGGGACGCCTATTCCCGGCAGCGCTGATCCCAGGGAGGACAGCATCGGGACGATCAGCTGCGCGAGCACCACGGTCAGCGCGGCGCCCAGCCCGTTGGTGAGGACCGGGACCGCGTGCTCCCGGATCTCGTCCGCGAGCTCGCCCAACCCCGAACACCCCTAGCCCCCGACCGCCGCGGAGTAAATAAAGTGGTCGATTTCATGCCAGCGCCTCGACGAGCTCCCGGACCAGGTGGCTGCGAACCGTCCCGCTGTCCCGGTCGTTACCCTCGCACGCGGCGCCCCGAACGCCCACGATGTCCGCCCCAAGCTCCTTGACCTTGGGCATGTCCTCCCGCTTGAGGGAGCCCGCCAGCGCCACCTCCAGCCCGTGCTCGTGGGCCAGATCCACGAACTCGCCCACCTCCTCCTCGCTCATGAAGTCGAACAGACCCTTACCGTCCTTGACCGCCGTATCCACCATCGCCACGTCGCACTCGGACTCCGCCGCCACCTCCGGCACGCTCATCGGGTCCAGGCTGCCGACCCGGTGCGCGTCCGCGTAGCCCGCCGCCACGACCCGCGTGGAGTACCCGAACTCCCGCACGGCCCGGGAGCAGGCCCGCATGACTTCAACGGCCTCTTCCTCCGTCTTCACCCCGTAGAGCCCGACCTTCGCGTAGTCCACGCCGATGGAGGCGACCCCGAGCACGGCCTGAGCCACCGTTCCCGGCTTGTACGGCACGTCGCCTACGGTGGCGCTGACCTCGCGGTCCTCCGGCACGACCTCCAGGATCTCCCGGATGATCCAGGGCATGTTGGCCCCGAGCGAGCCCTCCTTCGGGTTTTTCACATCGATAATGTGAGCGCCTCCCTCCACGGCCTCGATGGCCTCGTCCCGGTCAACGGGGCTCACTAATAGCCTCGGGCGCATCGGGCCGGCCCCGGCCCGGTCCGGAGGTTCACCCTAAATAGCTCCTTTGGGACGGCCGAGCTCGAACCAGGGGTTGACGCCTTGAAGCGTGCCGCGGTAGCGGCCCTGCTGCTCTGCACCGCCCCCGCCGAGGCCCAGGTCCTGACGCCGGAGGACGTCGCCAAGCTTCCTTACAGCCACCCGGTGATCGTGGACTGCGTCATCGGCCCCGCCGAGGCTGAGTCCCCAGGGGACTACGCGAGGATCGTGTGGGTGGACCCCATCACCCACGAGCGCCACGTCCGTGACAAGGTCCGGATACACGTCTCCGGGCCCGCGCTCCTGAACGTGGCCGTCGCCTCCCCGCGCCGAGCCGGCCGCTGCGACCTCTCCGTGGTGCTCGACGGGAGGACGATCCTGCAGCGGAGCCTGACCCTCGATCCCAACTCGGTGCTGCAGGAGTCCGTGGAGCTCCCGCTGAAGGCGGGCGTCCATTACCTGCAGATCGAGCTCGCGTCCCCGGATGGGGGCGACCACGTCTCCTGCCGGCTCGAGGTGGTGTGGATCGGCGGGAACAGCGGTAGCGGCCACGCGCCCCTAACCACCGAGGTACTCGCGCTGGGGACGCTGCTGGCATGTCTAAGGAGACGATGGTGATCCTGGCCGAGAAGCCGAGCCTGGCCGCCACGATCACCGGCTTTCTCGGCGGAAAGTGGAGAGGCCGACGACTGCTGGGGTACGCTCACTACCGCGGCCGCCGGTTCGTCGTCACCAGCCTCTCCGGCCACGTGCTGGAGTGGTGGCCCAAGAACGACCCCGGCTTCAACCACCCCGACTACTTCCCGGACCCGGAGGAGTTCGAGGTCCGACCGCTCGAGGAGAAGAGGAAGTTCCTGCGGGCGGTCGAGTACGCCGTCTCGCGGTACGCCGGCGGGCGGGCGGACCGGGTGATCGTGGCGACCGACAACGACCCGGAGGGCGAGCTGATCGGGTGGGAAGTTCTCGTCTGGCTGCGAAAGCGCGGGAAGCTCGATGAACCCGAGCGGGCCCGACGCATGCGGTTCTCCGCTTACACCAAGCGGGACATCCTGAGAGCCCTCGAGGAGGCCCTACGAGGCGAGCGCGTGAATCCGAGCATGGCCTACTCCGCCCTTGCTCGCACCATCGCCGACTGGCTCTACGGGATCCCGCTGACCCGAAAGCTCTCCCAGGGCAGCGATGGGATCATCTCCGTGGGCCGGGTCCAAACGCCGACACTCAAGCTGGTGGTCAAGCGGGAGCGAGAGCGCGAGGAGGCCAAGAAGAAGCGTCGCCACTACTGGGTGCTCGTCGCGGACACTCCCGCCTGCCGGCTGAGGACGGAGGAGAAGATCCGCGACCCTGAGAAGGCCCGCCGGCTCGCGCGGCGGATCCGCGAGCTGGAGGTCGTCCGCGTCGAGCGCGAGCGGAAGCGAGTACCACCCCCGCCCCCGTTCAACCTGACCGACCTGCAGCGGGCCGCCGGCAAGATCCTGAAAATCTCGCCGAAGAAGGCCCTCGACACGGCCCAGCGGCTCTACGAGGAGGGCCTGATCACGTACCCCAGAACGGCCACGAACAGGTACCCGCCCACCTTCAACCACGACGCCCTACTGCGCAAGCTGGAGCGGGCTCACCCGGGCGCGATGGCGGACTTCCGCCGGGCCGGGCGGCGCGGCAAGCCCGTGTCCGGTAAGGAGTACGACGGTGCTCACCCGCCCATCACCCCGACCGGGGAGCGGAAGCGCGTCAAGGACCGGCTCGGGACGCTAGCCTGGAAGCTCTACGACCTGGTCACCCGGCGCTACCTGGCCACGCTGTCCAGGGACGCCGAGGTGCTGGAGTGGAAGATCGTCGCTCGGGACCCTGACACGGGCACCAGGTTCGTCGCGGAGGGCAAGGAGGTCAAGTTCGAGGGCTGGTACGCGGTTTACCCGTGGGAGAAGCCGAAGGAGCGAAGGATGCCCAGCGTGCGCGAGGGGCAGGTCCTGCGGGCCCGAGTCCGGGCCGTGAAGCGGAAGGAGCCGCTGCCGCCGCGGTACTCGCAGTCGCGGCTCGTGGCGAAGATGAAGAAGCTGGGGCTCGGGACGGAGTCCACCCGGGCGGAGATCGTGAAGAAGCTCTTCGACCGGGGGTACGTGAAGCGATCGGGTCGAGGGATGAGGCCCACGCGCCGCGGGGAGCGGTTGATCGAGGTGATGGAGGAGAAGATCCCCGAGCTGGTGAGCGTGGAGCTCACGCGCCGGATCGAACAGAAGATGGAGGAGATCTCGGAGCTGCCGCCCGAGAAAGCTCGAAAGCGAATGGAAGAGGTCACGAGGGAGGTAAAGCGAGCGGTCCGGAGGAACGCGAAGAAACTCGACGAGGTTCGGGTGGTATAAACCATGGTGGAGGCCGAGAAGGCCAAGATCCGGCGGAAGGTGTGGCAGGAGCTGGAGGAGTCCGGTGAGGCGGCTCCGCCGTTCCCCATCGAGGGCCGGATCCCGAACTTCAAGGGCGCCCAGCTCGCGGCCAGGAACCTGACCTCGACCGACGACTACGAGGACGCGGACGTGATCAAGGTCAACCCGGACTCACCGCAGCGCCCAGTTCGGGAACGAGCCCTTCGGGACGGCAAGACGCTGATTATGCCCACGCCGCGCCTGCGCCGGGGCTTCCTGGTGGTGAAGAACCCGCGTAACCCGCGCCGGGCTTCCACCATCGGCGGGGCGTTCCAGGAGGGTCGCCTCGCGATGCCCGACGAGCTGCCCGCGCCGGACCTGGTGGTGGCGGGCTCCGTGGCGGTGGCACCGGACGGGGCCCGGCTGGGCAAGGGTGGCGGGTACTTCGACCTCGAGTGGGGTATCCTGGCCGAGCTAGGGCTGGTGGACGAGGACACGCCCGTTCATACGACCGTCCACGACATCCAGGTGCTGCCGGCCGGCGAGATCCCCATGGAGGAGCACGACGTTCCCGTCGACGTCGTTCACACGCCCACGGGGACCAACGAGTGCGACCGGAAGTACGAGAAGCCGGAGGGGTTACTCCGGGACCGAGTGAAGGAGAAGCTGGATGAGGTGAAGTGGTTGCGAGATTACCTGGACTGATATCCCCAGACTAACCGCTGCTAACGGACTGCGCGTCCGAGCTAGTCGGCCGAGTCGGCGATCACGTCCGCGAGCTCCGTGAGCGCCGTCTCCAGCTCCTCTTCCTCGATAACTAGCGGCGGCACCAGCCGGATCACGTCTCCCGAGGTCACGTTCACTAGCACGCCTCGGTCCAGCATCTCTCGCGCGATCTCCTCGGCCCGGTCCTCGTCACCGACCTCGATACCGATCATCAGACCCTTGCCTCTGACCTCCACCACGTGATCCTCGATCTCCGACAGGATCTCCATCGCCAGCTCTCCCTTCCGCTCCGCGGCCTTCGGCAGGTCCTCCTCCAGCACCGTGCGCACCGTGGCCACCACGGCGGCGCACGCCAGTGGGTTGCCGCCGAACGTCGACCCATGGTCCCCGGGCTCGAAGGCCTCCGCAACCTCTTCCCGGGCGATCGTCGCGCCGACCGGAACCCCTCCCCCCAATCCCTTGGCGAGGCAAACGATGTCCGGCACGATGCCCTCGTGCTCGAACGCGAAGAACCTCCCGGTCCGCCCCATTCCCGTCTGGACCTCGTCGACGATCAGCAGCGCCCCGTACTCGTCGCAGAGCTCGCGCAGCCCCTTCAGAAAGCCCTCCGGCGGAACCCGGACGCCACCCTCGCCCTGCACCGGCTCCACAATAACCCCGGCCGTGTCCTCGTCGATGGCCTCCTCCACGGCGTCCAGGTCGCCGTAGGGTACGTGTTCGAAGCCTGGGACCAGGGGCTCGAACGGCTCACGGAACTCGGGTTTCCAGGTCGCGGAGAGCGATCCCAGGGTGCGGCCGTGGAAGCCGTGCTCAAACGCGATGAACTTGGTGCGGCCCGTGTACTTCCGGGCGAGCTTGATCGCGCACTCCATGCTCTCGGTCCCGGAGTTGCAGAAGAAGACCCGGTTGAGGTCCCCGGGGGCCGTCTCCGCGAGGAGCTTCGCGGCCTCGGCCTGGGGCTCGTTGTAGTACAGGTTGGAGCAGTGGATCAGCCGGGAGGCCTGCTCGGTGATGGCCTCCACCACGGCCGGGTGGCAGTGCCCGAGCACGTTCACCGCGATCCCGGCCACGAGGTCGATGTACTCGCGCCCCTCGTCGTCCTTCACCCGGGCTCCCTTACCCTCCACGATCGTGATCGGAAACCGGGAGTAAACGTCCATGTGGTACTCGTCCAGGATCTCCTTCGCGTTCAGGATCACTCCCCCTCCAGCAGGCCCAGGTCCTTCAGCACCCGCTTGAGGAGCTCCTTGGTGTCTTCCCGGGCCTCCTTTAGGGGCGGCCTCGGGGGGCTGGACGCCATGCCGACCATCTCCGCGGCCGCCTTGACGGGGATCGGGTTCGTCTCGGTGAACAGGGCCCGGTGCAGCGGGAGCAGCTTGTAGTGGAGCTCTCGCGCCTTCTCCAAGTCACCCCGCTTCCAGGCCTCGTACATCTCGACCATCAGCTCGGGGGCTACGTTGGCCGTCACGGAGATCACGCCACAGCCGCCCACGGCCAGGATGGGCAGGGTCAGCTCGTCCACGCCGGACAGCACGATGAAGTCGTCGGGGGTCTCCTCCACGAAGCGCTGAACCAGGTCCAGGTCGCCGCTCGCCTCCTTCACCCCGATGATGTGTGAGTACTCCTCAGCGAGCTTGGCGGCCGTCTCAGGGTCCAGTGAGCACCCGGTCCGCGAGGGCACGTTGTAGAGAATGATCGGGCACTCGACCGCCTCGGCGATCCGGGAGAAGTGAAGGTACAACCCTTCCTGCGGCGGCCGGTTGTAGTACGGGACCACGGACAGGATCGCGTCGGCACCCACGTCCTCAGCGTACCGGGAGAGCTCGAGCGCTTCCCGGGTCGAGTTCGAGCCGGCGCCGGCGATGACGGGAACCTTACCGTTCACCTCGTCCACAACGATCTCGATCACGCGCCGGTGCTCCGCGTGGCTGAGTGTGGAGGACTCACCGGTCGTCCCGGCCGGGACGACCCCGTGCACGCCGGCCTCGATCAGCCTTGAAACGTTCTCGCGGAGGCCTTCCTCGTCGATCCCTTTAAGGTCGTCCGTGAACGGTGTGATCAGGGCGGGAATGACGCCCTCAATGTCCACGCCGGTCAAGGCGTGTCCTCCCGGTTACTCCTCCTCGGCCTCCTCCTTCTGCTTCTCCTTGAGCTTCATCAGGTGAGTGACGTAGCCCGCGATCAGGTTCCGGAGGCGCTTGGTCTTAGGCTCCGCCACGATCTCAACGACCTTCTTGTTGTGCTCGAAGTCGGTCGTCAGGTACTCCTCGTACTTCTCCACGATCTCCCGAGCCGGCCGCTTGACGAACGAGGGGCGGACTTTACCCATCCTCCATCACCCCTCGCTGCACCCTCTTGCTGGCCTCAAGGAGCGAGTCCAGGATCAGGTCCGCGAGCGCGGGATCCAACCCCTCAGCTTTAAACCTCTCCCTCCACCTCCTCCGGAGCTCCCGCTCCCGCTCGCGGTCGGTCAGTGGCAGACCCTCCCTGGCCTTGACCCTCCCGATCTTCTCAGCGACCTTCAGCCTGCGGATGATGGTGTCCAGGAGATCCTCGTCGATGTCGTCAATTTGCCGCCTAAGACCCTCGAGCGCGCTCAAGACCAACGACCCGCGCCCGAAGCGTTCTCCCCAGTTCTTCCCACTCATCCTCTACGGCCTGGGCGTCCGAGCCGGTCTCGCACAGGGCCACGTAGGCCGGCCCGGTGCCGGATAACCCCGCCGCTGCCGCCCCGGCCTCCAGCGCGTCCACCACGGGGTCCAGGTCGTGCCCCAGCAGGGGACAGTACGCGGCCGAGTTGATCAGCATCGCCGACCGGTAGTCGCCGGCGAGCGCTCGCTCGAAGGCTGCCTCCGCCACCGGAGCCACCCTCTCCAGTCGCTCAACGTCCACCTCCCTGGTCTCCACCCTTCCTCCGGGGAGGAGGATCACCGCGTGATCGTAGGGGGGCTCGCGCAGGTCGACGATCCTGCGCTCGTCGTTCAGCGTGAGCACGATCCCGCCCAAAAAGGAGGCGCAGGCGTCGTCGTAAGCTCCCGTCGCCGTCACTCCCGCCCTGATGCTGGCCTCGACCCCGAGCCGGACGACCTCGATGGGCTCCGGGTCCTCCCCCAGCGCCCGGAGCAGCGCCTCGATCACGGCGTTCGATACGGCGCTGCTGCTGGCCAGGCCCACCGCCACCGGGATCTCCGAGTCGATCTCGATGCGGAAGCCCACGTCCTCACCGGTCCGCTCCCGCACCACGTCGGCGCAGTGCTCGACGAGCGACGTGTCGTCAACGTCCGTCCTGACCTCGTCCTCGTCGGCCACCTGAGCACGGACGGTAACCTTCAAATCAAGCGCGAAGGCGCACCCCTTCTTGGCGGAGATGGCGTTGACGATGGTGCCGGCGGCGTAGGCGCTGCCCCGTCCCGGCACGATACCACCCCGGCACGCTCACTAGAGCCCGAGCGCGGGCCCGCCCCGGCGCGGCAGGCGGTGGGGAGGTGGCTGAGGGCCGCCGATGATCCACCGTTCAACGGTCGGGGCACACGGGCGATGAGCCCCGCTGGCCCGACCGGGCGGAGTTGGGCTCGCGCCCGACGATGACGCCCCGGTCCCGTCGGGCGGGGTACAGTCACTCCTTTGGTTTCTCCAATCGCTCCATGACGAACTCGCACTTCTCCTCGTCCACGTTGATCTCCTTCATGCGCATCTCCTGGTTGAACGTCTCCTCGGTGGCCTTCAGGATGAAGGAGGCGAACGGGCAGACCACCGGCACCTTGTCGCGCCTCAGCAGCGCCCGCTTCGCGTCGGAGAAGGGGCACTCGACCACCGTCACGCGGATCTCGTCCTCGGTCTCCTCAACCTCGACCGCCTCCACCGAGTCCAGCTTCTCGAGCACGTCCTCGATGTCGTGGGCCAGTGACTCCGCCGTGTCCCCTGTGATCTCCAGCAGCTCCTCGTCCTCAATGTGCTTGAGCATCGCACGGCCGGCGATCCGGTTGAGTGCCAGTGCCATCTTGCCATGCGTCTCGTAAAGGGCCTCTTGCAGCCCAATCACGAAGAGCTTTGATACCTTCTTCACCATATCCCCGCGCTACCCCCTTAGCACGTTTCTTATAACTCTACCGAGCTCCCCACCTATTCTCGGGATGCGGCCGCTCTGGATGTCCTCGAGCACCTCCTTCATCATCTTATAGTGGTTTAAGAGTTCTATGACGTCCTTCTCGGACGTGCCCGAACCGATCGCTATCCTCCTGATTCTGGACTTGTTCAGGATCTCCGGGTTCTTCAGCTCCTCCTCGGTCATCGAATCCATGATCACCTTGTACTTCTTCAGCCGCTCCTCCGTGATCTTGGACAGCTCCTTCGCCCGGCGCCCCGCACCCATTCCGGGCACGAGCTGTAGCAGCTTATCCACGGGCCCCATCTTGCTCAGCGCCTCAAGCTGCTCGTACAGGTCCTTCAGCGTGAACTCGCCCTCCAGGACGTCCTCCTCTCCCTCTTCCTCCTCCTCAAGCATCTCCTCCGTGCGCCGCAGCAGCTCGTCGATGTCGCCGATGCCCAGCAGCCGCGCCACGAAGCTCTTCGGGTTGAACTCCTCCAGGTCGTCCAGCCGCTCACCGGTTCCAATGAACTTGATCGGAGCGCCCGTCCTGGCCACGGCCGAGAGCGCTCCGCCTCCCTTCGCCGCCGTGTCGAGCTTGGTCAGGATCACCCCCGTCAGCGGGACCGCCTCGTGGAACGCCTCCGCGTGATCGCCCGCCTTCTGACCCACCGTGGCGTCCAGCACCAGCAGCACCTCGTGCGGCTCCACCTTCTCCGCCATCTCCTTGAGCTCCTCGATCAGGTCCTCGCTCAGCCGATCCCGGCCCGCCGTGTCGATGATAATCACGTCACACTCGTCCTTGAGCGCCTCGACGCCCTTGACGGCCATCTCAACGGCGTCGTCCGTGTCCTCCGTGTGGACGGGGGCCCCAACCTCCTCGGCCAGCTGCCGCAGCTGCTCGTCAGCCGCCGGTCGGTAAGGGTCCGCGCAGACGAGGCCGACCTTGAACCCCCTCCGCTGCAGGTACCGGGCCAGCTTGGCCGCCGTGGTGGTTTTACCCATTCCGTAGAGACCAACCAGCATAATGACGTTGACGTCACGGGACGGGTCCACGTCGAGCTCCTCCGTCTCCTCACCGCCCAGCAGCTCGACCAGCTCCTCGTACACGATCCTTAGCAGGTAGTCGCGCTTGGGCACGCCGGCGGGCGGCTCCTCCTCCAGCGCCCGCTTCTCGATCCGCTTGCTGAGATCCAGCACGAGCTGCACGTCCACGTCCGCCTCGAGCAGCGCCCGCTGAACGTCGCGCACCACCTCCTTCACGAGCTTCTCGTCGATGACCGGGGCACCCTTGATCTTGTCCACTAGCGAGGAGAGACGGTCGCCCAGTCCCCCGATCACGCCGACTCACCCCCGGTGACGCGCTCGACGAACCACTCCGGGGTGAACCGCTTCAGGTCGTCGTAGCCCTGCCCCACGCCTAAGTATAGGATGGGGGCCCCGGTCACCTTGGTGATGGACAGGACCGCACCTCCCTTCGCGTCCGCGTCCACCTTGGTCAGGATGGCGCAGTCGATGCCGACGTACTCGTCGAACGTCCGAGCCTGCTCCACGGCGTCGTTGCCCGCGAGCGCGTCTCCCACGAAAATAACCAGGTCGGGCTCGAGCACGCGCTTCATCTTCTTGAGCTCTTCCATCAGGTTCACGTCCGTGTAGGCCCGGCCGGCGGTGTCCACCAGCACGACATCCTTGCCCTTCGACTCCGCGTGCTGGACCGCGTTGAACGCGACCGCCGCCGGATCGTCGCCTTTCTCGCCCTTGATCAGCGTGACCCCGAGCCGCTCGGCGTGCTCCTCCAGCTGCTCAATCGCGGCGGCTCGAAACGTGTCCGCGGCGGCGATGACCACGGAGTAGCCGCGGTCCTTGAGCAGCTTGGCCACCTTGGCGATGGTCGTCGTCTTGCCGCTGCCGTTCACGCCGACGAACATGAGAACGGCGGGCCGGCCCTCCTCTCGGGCCTTTTCCACGACCTCGAACAGGTCGACCTCCTTCTCCGGCTCGAGCACGGAGAGCAGCGCCCGCCTGAGGCTCCGCTCGACGACCTTAGGGATCTCGGACTTGCCCTTCACCTTCTTGCCGATCAGCTCCTGCTCGAGCTCCTCCCGGATACTCTCCGCCACCTCCACCGCCACGTCGTTGCTGATCAGCTCCAGCTCGAGCTCGTCCAGAACGTCCTTAACATCCTCCCGGGTGATCATGACCTCGCGCTTGATCACCCGCTTCAGCTTCTCCTTCAGCGAGGGCTTCTCCAGCTCCTCCGGAATCTCCTCCCTCTCGTCTCGCTCCTCGGGCTTTTCGCGCTCTTCAATCGTTTCGGTTTCCTTAACTTTTCCCGGCTCGCTTTCGGCCCCCGCCTCCTCGGCCCGCTTCTCCACGCGCCTGGTGACCCTCTCCTTGACGCTGCTGAGCAGCTCCTTCATCTTTCCGAACACGGCTCAATCCCCCAAAGACGTGGGGTTAAGAGCCGCCGGAGGAGCCTCCCGTCTGCCGCTGCTGAGCGGTCTGCGGAGCCTGCTGGGCCTGCTGCGGCGGCTGGGCCAGACCGAGCTTCTCGGCCAGCTGCTGCGCCTCACGCTGCTTCTCCTGCAGCTCCTGCGAGAGCTTCTGCAGCCGCTTTTGCGCCTCCGAGCGCGCCTTCTCCAGCTCCTGCCGCCGGTTATCGATGGACTCCAGCGCCTCGTCGATCGTGCGCTCGACGGCCACGCCCGCGCCGATGCCCACGATGACCTTGTCCGTGTCCACGATCGTCGCCTTCACGAACGACTGGGCGCCGACGGGGACCAGGACCTCCTCCTCGCCCTTGAGCTCGCGCACGCCCTTGAGCGTCTCCTCCACGCGATTCAGCTCCTCGATGGAGGACTCGATCAGGTCCAGCTGCGCGTTGATCGCCTCCATTTGACCTTGCAGCTGCTGGATCTCGGCCAGCAGGCGCTGAAGCTTCTCCCGGTCCTTCTCCTTCCCTTCCTTCTCCGCCATCACTCCTCCACCCCGAGGAGCCTCCTGAGCACGGGGTCCTCGACGTCTTCCGGCTCGATCTCCTTGATCTCCTCGATCCGAATCTCCGTCCGAGACACCCGGTGCTCGCTGCCCAGCTCGGAGTACACCTTCTCGAGCGCCTCCTCCTTGCAGGTGGCCGTCACCTGCTTCCGGAAGGGCTGCTTGGGCTCGTCACCCATCCGGAACGTGCCGCGGACCTCGTACACCCTCACCTCGGGACCCTCCTCCGACACGGGGCACACCCCCACTACACCAGGTGAAGCGCGTCCTCGATGCGGGCGAGCTCGGGGCCGGTCGTCTCCTCCCCGACCAGGGCGCCCTTGGAGTTTACCACCAGCCCGGTCCCGACGTACGGGGAACCCTTGTTAACGGTCCCCACCTCGGCCTCCACTCCGAGAACCTTGGACACGAGCTCCAGCTCCTCCTCCGTTGCGCCCGGGTGGATCAGGGCCCCCTTCGAGTTCGCCACGCCGGCGGACCCTACCGTCTTCACCCCGCCGATCTCCGCCCGCTCCACCCGGCAGCCGAGCACGGACTCGACGACCTCGAGCGCGTGATCGTCCAGGTCAGGGTGAACCAGGGCGCCTTTGTCGTTCGTCAGGATGAGGTTGCCCACCGCGTTCATCTTCGAGGGAAGCACGTCCACCTCCACGCCCAGCTCGGCGACGGCCCTGATCTCCCGGTCGTCGGCCTGCCGCGGGAAGAGGGCCCCGTTGGAGTTCACGGCCAGCAGGGAGCCGACCAGGTTGCTCCCCGCGACGGTGGTCTTCACCACCTCTACGTCCAGCGCCTCCTCGATCTCCTTGACCACGTCATCCGGAACCCGGGGGGCGACCACCGCAAACTCCTCGGATACAGCGATCCAGGCGCCTACGTTCGGGTCCCCGCGGATCGAGGCTTTGACGACCGTCATCGTCACTCCGCCAGCCTGACCTCGACGGTTCCATCCTCGTACTTCACCGCGCGGACCCTCACCCGGGAGGGCGGCTTCTTGATGCCGCGCTCCCAGATCTTCTCGTTCACGTCGTTCCCGATCTTCACCTCCTCCGCCTTCATGTGCCGCTCGATGAACTGTCGGAGCACCTTGATCGCCTTAGGGGCCCGCTTCTTCAGGGGCGCCTTCTTGGCGTCCCTCAGCGGGACCGTGTAGACGCGCTCCTCCACGATCTCACCCTCGCCCTCCGCCATCGCAGTCGCCCCCTCACGGCTTCAGCTTGTTCCTCCGCCAGTGCCGCTGCTTCGGGTTCTCGATGTCTCGGCCGCCCGTCTTCGCGATCACCCAGGGCGGGACCCGCCGGTTCTGCTTGATCGCCCGCCCCATCCTCAGCTTCTTGCCCAGCGGCTTGGCCTTGGCCATCGGGGGCTCCCCCTACTTCCGCTCGATCCGGATCCGGAAGTCCTTCCTCGTCGCCTCGGACACCTGCTTCAGAATCTTCTTGAGCTGATCCTCGTCTACCTTACCGTTGAGCTGCCCGGACTGCGCCATCTGGATCAGGTAGTTCTCCACGGTCTGGGCCAGCTGCGGCCGGGCCAGGCGGACCCGGGCCAGCCTCTCTCGTGCCTCCGGGGTCAGGATCTTGCGCAGAAGCGCCCGACGCTGCGCCTCCTCCAGAGCGCGCCGCTCCTCTTCCTTACGCCGCTCCTCCTCGGACCGACCCTCCTGAGCCTGCTGGGCCTGAGCCCGACGCTGAAGCTCGAGCATCCTCTTCCTCCGAAGCCGCTCCAGTTCGGGGTCCGTCATGATAAGCACCCGCCCGGGCAGAGGGTTAGAGCGGGGACTCGAACTTGTCCGTGTAACCTTTCTCCTTAGCGATTTCGTGCGCGGTCGAGTCCACCAGCGACCGGCCCTCCGGCGTGATCACCCGGCCCTCGTCCGTCTTCTCCACCAGCCCCGCCTCCTCCAGCTGCTGCAGGATCTTCCGAATGATCGCACCGCTGCCCTTCCGGAACCGCTCCGGCCGCGCCCCGCGGTCCTGCCGGCCGCCGTAATACGTTCGCAGTCGCTCGACTCCCACCGGGCCGTCGATGTAGATCCGGCGCAGCACGGACGCCGCCCGCATGTACCACCAGTCCGGATCCTCCGGCGGGCGCTCCTTGTGCCGCCCTGTCTTCACGTACTTCGCCCACTCCGGTGGCTTGATCTCGTCGTACTCCTTCAGCTTCTCCGCGAGCCGCTCCACGAGCTCGTGTCCCGGGACCGCGAACGCGTCGTACGCCGGCACGGACCCGACACCCCCGCGTCGGCGCGCCCGGCCGCGTTAATTTGGTTTACCGGGAGAAGCGCTCCAGGTACCGCTTCCAGCCCTGCCGCGGTCGGAAGAGGACGGCCGTGCGGCCCCGAACGTCGATCAGCTCCGCGTTCACCTTCTTGGCGAGCTCCACCGCCAGCTCCTTTCGGTCGTACTTACGCAGGATGTTTCGCTCGAAGCGGACCTTGATCAGCTCCCGCTCCTCCAGCTGCCGGTCCACCTCCTCGATGACCCCCGACGTCAGCCCGCGCTTCCCGATCCTTACCACCGGGTCCAGCATCACTCCCTTGGCCCGCAGGCGGCGACGCTCCTTGCCCGGGAGGCGCTTAACCTCCGGAGGATACTTGGTCACGACGACCCTCCCCCTCCCGCCGCTCCGCGCGGCGACGCCGTCGCTCTTTCACCTCCCGTAAATACGGATACCTGTATATGTACCCACACTCGAGGCACGTGACCGACACGTGCGGCATCCGGTTCTGCCGCAGCCGGACCCGGGCGGTGACACCGGGGATCAACGGGGTGTAACAGCGCTTGCAGAAGCTCCTTCGGAGGTGCTTGGGCAGCCTCACGCGGGCCTTCATCGCGATCCTCCTGGCCAGCTCCACGTACCTGCGGGCGCGGTCCGGGTTCTCCTCGTACACCTCCCTGGCGAGGTTCAACAGCCTCTCCACGCGCTCCAGCGCGATCCTCCTGATCTCACCCCTCCTCATATCACTCCCACCTACCCCGGTCTCGGCCCAGTCGGTGCACGTTCACCCCACCGACGTCCTAGCCCGGTTCGACGGCACCCCGCTGACCCCCGCCACGGTCGACGTGAAACTCCCGGCAAGCCCGTCCCAGTCCCACCAGCCCGGGCTGAGCGCCGTGGGGTACTGGGTGGAGGGCGTCTTCGTGGGCAGGCCCGCGGGCTCCCGGGATCTCATCCTGATTAAAACGCCCAGGGCGCAGCGCGTCGAGCGCCGCCCGGGCCCGCTTCCCCTGCTCCTACCGCCGCTGGACCCGGCCCGGCACCCGACCGAGGTCCTCCTCTGCTTGCCCGTCCGCAAAAAGGTCCTCGTCAGGCCCGCGCTGGCCGAGATCGTGCTCTCGGGATCGGACTGGACGACCCAGCTCCGAGTGACCGGAGTCACGCTGTTCGAGGGCGGGGAGACCGTGAGCGTCACTTACGTCCCCGACGAGAGCGTGGCGACGCTTACGTTCGAGGGTCTGCTCCCGAGGCCCCGTAAGGCGGCCGACAGCGTCGTGAGGTTCCTCTCCACCTGGGTCTGGCCCCGGGTCGTGAACGGGCTCATCGGGTCGATTCAGAGGGCGCTGGAGTCCAGGCTGGGGAGGGACGTCGTCGCGGCCCTCACGCCGTACCTCAACCTTCTGTTCACCGCCGTCAGGGCCGCCCTGGACAGGATCTGGGAGGCCTGCCTGGCGGACGCCGTCAAGGTGCTGGTGGAGGAGGCGGTGAGGGGGCTGGACGAGGCCCTCAAGGCGGTTTTCGCGGCCCTGTACCCCGACCGCGTGGACCGGACCGCGCTCGAGGACCGCGAGCGCGTCTTCAAGGACCACGCCTACGGGCTGGTCGCGGGATGGCTTTCCTCCGAGCTCAGGGCGGGGTTCTACGACGCGCTCCGATCTCTGGCTCGATCGATCGAGCGGCGGACGGGGATCACGGTCCCGGAGGAGAGCGTTGAGGGGCTCGCCGGGGCCCTCTGGCGGCCGCTGGAGGTGCTGCTTAAGCTCCTGGCGCTGGACCTGATGGCGGGGTCGTGAGCGATGCTGAGCTTCCTGAAGAAGCGGGTCCTGATCGTTGGGTGCGGGAACGAGCTCTTCGGCGATGACGGGTTCGGACCGGCCGTCGTCCGGGAGATCGAGCGACGAGGCTGGTCGCACCCGGACGCCGAGGTCATCGACGCCGGGGCCGGCGCCCCGCAGAACGTGTTCTCGCTGATCGACGAGGACTCTCGGGTCGAGTTCATCGTCGTCGTGGACGCCGTGGACGTGGGCGAGGAGCCCGGGACGCTCCTCGAGTTCGGTCCCGAGGATCTGGATCCCGAGGCCCGGATTATTCCGGTCGACGCGCACGGGTGGAGCGTGGAGGCCGCCCTGCTCGAGCTGCACGAGCGGGTCGGGGTCGAGTTCCGGATCGTGGGGTGCCAGGTGAAGGAGCTGCCGATCCCCGAGATAAAGCCCGGAATGTCCGAGCCCGTGCGCCGCGCCGTGCCCCGGGCGGCGGACCGGGCCATAGAGCTGGCGGAAAGCTACCTCTCCCGCGAGACCTCGTAGACCGCGTCCCGGTAGGACACCTCGAGGCTTCGCGCGCCGGTCGAGCAGGCCCTAACGCACTCCCCACACCCCAGGCAGGTGTCGTCGGGGGCGGGGCAGGCCTCCGCGCACCGCCCGCAGGAGACGCACCGCGCGTCGTCCACCCGGACCCGGGCCTCGACCTTGTCCTTCACCAGCCACCTCAGCACCTCCGACGCCACCTCCCGGCCCAGCTCCTCCTCCAACAGTGGCCAGAGCCCGAACGGCGGTGACCTACGGAGCACCCGCTCCGCCGCAGCCCTGGCGCGCTCGCTCGGGTAGTCTCCGCGGAGGTAATGGGAGACCGTGGAGACGTCCACGCCCAGCCTCTCTGCGACCTCGGTCAGCGGCATCTCACGCGACATCTTCTCGGCGGCCAACGCCCTCAGCGCGGCGGCCAGCCGCACCCGAGGGCCCCCTTACCTCCCCACCACCTGGAGTCTCTTCAGGGCCCTAATCAACCCGACAGCACCGACGCGATCGGCCCCACGCTCTAAGATCCTCCACTCCAGGTCACTGACGCCGCCCAGCGCGATCACGAGCAGCGCGTAGACCGCCGAGCCCGCCGTGAGGCCCGCCAGGAGCTTGAGCACCAGCCACGGGACCGTCTCCTCGAGCCACCGCGCGACCACCCAGGCTACGGCCCCCGCGAGCACCGGGACCATGAGCCACCGGAACCGGAGCTCCACCGGCGCGTTGACCAGCACCGCCCTCACGGCCAAGATCATGGCTAGCCAGTTGGAGATCGCGGTGGCGAGGGAGGCCCCGAAGATGCCGAGGCGCGGGACGAGCAGGACGTTCAGCCCCACGTTCAGGGCCAGGGACAGCGAGAGGATGAAGAGCGGGTGTCGCTCCTTCCCGATCCCCTGCAGCAGGCTCGCGCAGCTGCGGAAGATCACGATGAACGCCATCGCCGTGGGCAGGACGTAGAGCGCCTGCGCGCCCGGCCGGAACGGCGCCCCGAAGAAGAGCACGATCAGGGGCTCGGCCAGCGCCCCGGTGAGCGCGGCCACCGGTACGAGGAGCGTCCACATGGTCTTGACGGAGACGTGGGCGTACTGCCGCAGCGTCCTCTCGTCCCGGAGCGCCTCGGCCTCGGAGGCCGCGGGCAGGAGCGCCGTTGCGACGGCGGCGCACAGGGTCGTGGGGAGCCGGGCGATGGGCCCCGCCGCGTCGTAGAACCCAACCCACAGCGTGCCCAGAAAGTAACCGATCGCGAGCAGGTCCACGTTGGACTGGATCATGTCGGCGATCCCGGTCAGGGCGACGGGCAGGCCGAAGGTCAGCGCCTCCCGGGCGACGCGGGTCGGCGGCAGCGGCTCCCCCTTCTCCGGGACGTTCGGTAGGTGCTTCCGCCTCAGCTCGACCGCGCCGTAGGCGCCGGAGGTGATGTACGCGAGCGCGGCCGAAGCGAACACGGCGCCCGCGGGCCCGTACCCCGCGAGAATCAGCGCCGGGGCACCGCCCACCCGGGTACCCTGCTCCACGAACTGCGTCATCACGTACCCTCGCATGTCCTGAAAGCCCTGGAAGGCGCCCCGGACGCACGAGGCGAACGCCGCGAACGGCAGGCCGACGGCCGTGAGCACCAGCGGCCAGTACAGCCGCGGGTTGTGAAAGTACCAGTTCGCCAGGTACGGGGCGAGAAGCGCGAGGATGGTGGCGGTCAGGGCAGAGATGGCGACCAGGGCGAGGGTGGGGACGCCGATGAACTGCCGGACCTTGACCCCGTCTCCCAGGGCCTGGTACCGGGACACGTATCTCGCGATCGCGGGCGGGACGCCGAACGTGGCCAGGAACATCACGATCGTCTGAACGACCATCGTGGCCGAGACGATCCCGTAACCGTCGGGGCCGAGCAGGCGGCCCACCAGCAGCCGGTAAACGTAGCCACCCAGGCGCAGGACGAGGGAGCCGACGAAGACCGTCAGACTGCCCTTAACGAGTCGGAGGAGGGACAACGGGGCACCCCGTCACTCCTCGTCCTCGTACACTGGCGTGCCCTCCTTCCGCGTCAGCTCCCGGAACGCCTCCATGATCTTCCTCGTGATCGGGCCCGGGCACTCCTCACCGATCTTCCGACCGTCCACCTTCCTCACCGGTGCCACCTCCGCCGCCGTCCCCGTCAGGAACACCTCGTCCGCCGAGTACAGCTCCCCCAGCGTGATCCTCTTCTCCTCCACCGGAATCCCCAGCTCCTCGCACAGCTCCATCACCGTCGCCCGCGTAATCCCGCGCAGAATCGTGTCCTCCGGCGGCGTGTAGACCACGCCGTCCTCCACCACGAACACGTTGTCACCCGTGCCCTCGCACACGTACCCCTCGTGGTCCAGCATGATCGCCTCGTCCGCGCCCGCCAGGTTCGCCTGGATCTTCGCCAGGATGTTGTTCAGGTAGTTGCAGGACTTGATCTTCGGATCCAGCGCGTCCGGCGGAATCCGCCGCACCGAGGCCGTGATCACCTCGATCCCCTTCTCGTACAGGTCCCCGTACAGCGGTTCCATCGGCTCCGCGATGATCACGACCGTCGGCTCCTCGCACTTTTCCGGGTCCAGTCCCAGGTCACCCTCGCCCCGCGAAACCACCACCCGGATGTACGCGTCCCGGAGCTCGTTCGCCCGCACCGTCTCGATGATCGCCTCCTTCATCTCCTCTTTGCTCATCGGAATGTCCAGCATGATCGCCTTCGCCGAGTCGTACAGCCGGTCCACGTGCTCATCCAGCTTGAAGATCCGGCCGTCGTACGCCCGGATCCCCTCGAACACACCGTCCCCGTACAGGAACCCGTGATCGTAGACGGAGACCTTGGCCTCCTCCCGCGGCACAAGCTTGCCGTTCAGGTAGATGAGCTGCTCGCGCTTCTCGGACAACCCGCAACCCCCGGCCGCTGCCCGACTAGCGGGCGTTAAAACACTCTCCCTTCGCCTCCGCCCGGGAGCCGTCGACCCGCCGGGGTGGGGCGGCAATGATTCAGTACATCATCCTTGAGCACGTCCTCGGCGCCGTCATCTCGATGGTGATCGAGGAGTACGTGGCGGACCTCGCAGCCCGGCGCTACGTCCGGCAGATGGCGGAGCGCGTCGTCAGAGAGATCATCCGTGAGGCGAGGAGGCGAGAGATCGGACTCACCGACCTGTTCAAGTCCACCGGTTGGATCGTGGAGGAGGCGACCGAGCGGATCACGGAAATGCTCAGGTCCGTCGGGGTCTCGGGCGAGGACGTCGAGGAAGGCATCCGACGCCAAATCTCGGACAAGCTGTCCCTCTACGAGGTCGCGAAGGAGGGGCTCCGGACGCTCGTCTCCGAGGTGCTCGGCGGCAGCGAGGACGAGGAGAATCTCGAGTTCTACGAGTACTCCGAGAAGGTCCTGGATCGACTGATCGACGAGGCCAGCGAGTTCGTCTACCTCGCCAGCCCGTGGGTTTCCAACCCGGACAGGCTGGTAGAGGAGGGTGTTCGGAGCCTCCCGGACCTACCGGAGCGTGACCTGGAGCTCTTCCTGCTCGTGGCCGCCGACGAGAACGAGCCAGAGACGCTGAGGGAGTGGGCGCGCTTGGGCTTCGAAGTCCGGGAGGCTGAGGGTCGAGGGGGAGGGCTAGGGATCCACTGCAAGATCTACGCCAACGAGCGGGTGGCGCTCAGCGCCAGCTGGAACCTCACCGTCAGCAGCCTCAAGCGCCTGAGGGCTATGCGCGAGGTCCACACGGTGAATATAAAGAAGGACGAGTGCGGCACGTGCAGCGCGAACTACGAGCAGCTGCTGACGGAGTTCTCAACGCGTTGGTCCGAGGCCAAGCAGCGTTATTTCCGCGACGAAGGGGAGAAGGGCCCCGCGATTCTCGAGGTGCACTGGGGCGACGACCGGCCGGAGCGGGTCGTGATCTACCGCGAGAACGGCGAGCGCTGGTTCACGGTCGAGCTGGGCGAAGACCACGAGGGGTTCGTGTTCAACGGTCGCGCCTACCGATACGACCCGGAGTACCGAGGGTTCGTTCCACTCGTGTTCGAGGACCGGGACCTCGCATCCCGGGTCCTGCTACCCTTCGTCGGGGTCAGGCTGCGGGGCGTACGACCCGACCGACTCGACGTCGTCCGACACGACGTGACGTGGGAGGAAGGCCAGGCGGAGCGCGTGCGAGAGCTCACCGACGCGTGCTACGATCGGGCTCTCGTCGTGTGGGGTCTCGACCCCGACCCTGAGGAGGACTTCTACGTCGCGGGCGGGGGCAAGGCGCTCGCGGTCCGATGCCAACGACGCGGGGACGAGCTAATCGTGGATCGTGTGGACGTGATCGAGCCCGGTAACCCGCCAGGCTGGGCCTCGGGCCGACGGCTCGTGGACTTGGGCTGGCTGTACGATCCCGACACCGGGTACGGCACGCCCGCCCTGTTCTTCTACCCGGACTAACCTCCCCGCAGCTTCGCCACGAAGAACCCCGCGGTGTCGTGCCGGAACGGCCAGTACCGGCGCACCTTGTCGTACCCGGAGAACCGCTCCCCGCGGAACTCCTTGAGGCCCGGGGAGCCGGGTACCCCCGCGTCGACCAGCTTGACGTTGTACTCCTCCAGCGCCCGCTTCACGATCGCCTCGTTCTCCTCCCAGGACACCGCACACGTGGAGTAGACCAGCGTGCACCCGTGCTCCTCCGCGATTCTCAGCGCCGGCTCCAGGATGTTCCACTCCCGTCGGGCGAACTTCTCCAACGGCTTCGGCTTCCACCGGCTGTCCGGGTTCCGGTTCCACACGCCCGTCGTCGAGCAGGGCGGGTCCACGAGGATGCGGTCCGGCACCTCCGGCAGGTCGTCCGGGGACAGTCCACGGGCGTCCCGGCAGACGGTCTCCACGCAGGTGATGCCCAGCCGACGGCACCGTCGCCGGAGGACCTCCAGCCCGCGCTCGGAGACGTCGATCGAGATGATCGTCCCCTCGTCCAGCATCTGCTCCGCCATGTGCGTCGTCTTGCTGCCCGGGGCCGCGCACACGTCCAGCACGACCTCCCCCGGCTCGGGCGAGAGCGCCGCCGACGCGCACGCCGAGGCCAGGTCCTGAACGTCGAACAGCCCCTCCCGCCAGGCCTTCGAGCCGTACCCGCGCCCCTTGACCAGGACCTTGACCTCCTCCAGGAACGTTGGTTCCACGACGATCCCGTACTCCCGGCGCAGGACCTCCTCCCCGGTCAGCGGGTCCAGCTGAAGCCGATTAATGCGCAGGTACTGCGGCGGGATCCGGTTGTTCGCCCGAAGCAGCCGTTCCACCCGCTCCCGGTCCCCGTCGAACAGGTCCAGCGCGTAGAGCACGAACCACTCCGGGTGCCCGTACCGGAGCGCGAGCCGCTCCGTCCAGGGCCGGTCCTCGAGCACCTCCTCGACCGAGACGCGCTCCACGCCCCGGAGCACGGCGTTTACAAAGTCGCCCGCGCGCTCCCCCACCAGCCGCTTCGCGATCCGCACCATGCAGTCCGTCACCGCGGGCGCGGGGTTGCCCCACAGCTTCATCTCCAGCGTGCCGACCCGGACGATCTGCTTGACGTACGGGGAGCGGATCCGCTCCGGTTCCGCCTCCGACCCCGCCCGGATCAGCTCGTCCAGCAGGTTCCGATGCTTTATAGTCTCGTAGACGAAGGCCTGGACCGACCGGCGCACCTCCCTCGGCCGGTCCCCGCAGACCCGCTCCACCGCCTCCGGGATCGGCACGCCCCGCGTCTCGATCAGCACCAGCGCCCGGACAGCCAGCAGTTGGTTCTCCAACACCAACCGCCCCTGGGTGGTGGTTCCCGTGGAGGTGATCAAGGTCGGCGGGGAGGTCCTGGATCGGGTCGACCGCCTCGCCGAGGCCCTCCGGGACGAGACCATCCTCGTGCACGGCGGCGGGCCCGAGGTCTCCCGGGTCATGGAGGAGCTCGGGCTCGAGCCCAAGTTCGTGAGGGGACTTCGGGTCACCGACGAGGAGACCCTACGCGTGGTGACCATGGTGCTCGCCGGCTCCATCAACAAGCGCCTCGTCGCCGGGCTCCGCGCGCACGGGATCGACGCGGTCGGCCTCTCCGGGGTGGACGGTGGCCTCCTCCTCGCCGAGAAGCGGGTCGAGCGCGTGGACGGAGAGGAGGTCGACCTGGGCTACGTGGGCGACGTGAAGGCCGTGAACGTCCGCCTGCTCCGCTCGCTCCTCGAGGACGGTCGCGTGCCCGTGGTCGCCCCGCTCGGCGTGGACGAGCGCGGCACCATTTACAACATCAACGCCGACACCGCCGCCGGCGCCATCGCCGCGGAGGCCGAGGCGGACCGGCTCGTGCTCCTCACCGACGTCCCCGGCGTGCTGGAGGACGTGGACGACCCCAACAGCGTGATCGATCGCCTGACGCCTGAAGAGGCGCGCGACCTCCAGCGCGAGGGTGTGATTAAGGGGGGCATGATCCCCAAGGTCGAAGCCGCGCTACGGGCGGTGGAGGGAGGATGTCGGGAGGCGATCGTGACGAACTTGTCCGGGCTGTTGAACGGCGAGGGGACAGTCATAAGATAGCCCGGCGCCTCCTCGACCGGCTGGACCAGTACCTCCGCACCCTCCCCGACCTCATCGAGCGCGCCGAGCCGGTGACCCTCGAGGGAGAGGAGCTCCTCGACCTCGCCGAGCGGTACTACCACGACGGTCGGTACTACCTCGCCCACGACCAGCCCGTCGAGGCCTTCGCCTGCCTCTCCTACGCCTGGGCCCTCCTCAAGGCGGGGAAGGAGGCGGGGATGCTCGAGCTGGAAGGAGAGGTATGATGACTGTCATCCCGGCCGACGGAACGGATGACGAGGACCACCCGGCCGACCCGCCGACCCATATCGTTACGAACCTCGTAACGATTCCGGGTGGTGCGGCCGCCGGGATTTGAACCCGGGCCACGGGCTCGGCAGGCCCGCGTCCTACCAGACTAGACTGCGGCCGCGCCTCCAGGCACGCGCACTCCAACCCGACTAAATATCTTTTTCGGCCTCCCGCAGCGCCGACTCGATCGCCGACTCCGCCTCCCCCACCACCTCGAACCCGTGCCCCGGGAAGATCGACTCCACACCCACCGCCAGCAACCGCTCCAACGACTCGCACAGCCGCTCCCGATCCCCGCCCGGCAGATCCCAGCGACCCGGCCCGAACCCGAACACCGTATCCCCCGTGAACGCCACGTCCTCCACCAAAAAGCAGCAACTCCCCGGCGAGTGCCCCGGCGTGTGCAGCACCCGCACCTCCACCTCCCCCACCTCGATCACGTCCCCGTCCCGGAACGTGAACGACGGATCGAACGCCGGCATCGACTCCCCGAACAGGTACGCCGCCGACCTCCGATCATCCCCCTCCCGCAGCACCTCCGCCTCCGCCGGATGAATGCCCACCCTCCATCCCCGCTCCAGCGCCCGCGGTCCCGCCGCCGCGTGATCGTAGTGCGAGTGCGTCAGCACAACCCCCACGATCTCAACGTCACCGACCTCCCGAACCACCTCGCCCGTCGCCCCCACGTCCACCAGCAGCCCCTCCTCACCCGACCGCAGCAGGTAGCAGTTGCAGTCCGGTGCCGGCGTCACTCCCTTACCGCCCACCCTGTACACCGAGAACTCCTCGCACGAGTACACCTCCAGCAAGGGGGTGCCCCCCATCCGACCCGAGAGGCTCGCCCACCGCGCCGTCAAAAAAGCCCTCGAGCGCACCGTCTTCGACCCCGACGCCTGGATCCACGTGACCACCGTCTCCAACGACACCATCCACATTCACGTCCTCACCAACCAGCGCCGCAACGTCGAGGGCAAGGGCGGCCGCAACCGCCAGTACCTCGAGGGCTACGTCGAGGGCTACCTCGCCGCCCACGACCACCACGCCCGCGTCCACGTCAGCGTGATCAACGCCGGCCTCCGCGACGAGACCGAGGAGTTCCGCTACCTCCCCCTCGAGCGCGCCCTCAAGGAGGGCGTCCTCGACGAGAACCACCCCATCTGCCGAACCTGCCGCGAGCTCGACATCCCCTACGTCGTCCTCGGCGCCCGCGAGATCGTCGGCCCCAACCCCGTCCTCCCCGAGCTCGTCCAGGAGACCGAGGGAGAGCGCGCCGTCGACCTCTTCACCGGCACCGGAGCCGCCGCACTCGCCGCCGCCCGCGCCGGTTACGACGAGATCTACGCCATCGACGCCAAGATTCACCCCGACGTGCGCGAGCGCCTCGAGAGCGAGGGCATCGAGGTAATCGAGACCGACTTCCGCGACCTCGACCTCCGCGAGCTCGAGCCCATCGACCTCCTCACCGCCGACCCACCCTACGCCTCCGCCCTCGAGCTCCTCAAGAAGCTGGAGGAGGAGCGGCCCCGCGTCCGCACCGCCATCATCGCCCACGGCTTCACCGGCTGGGTCCGAGCCGTCCGCGAGATCCGCGGCTACCTCCTCGAGCTGTTCCGGGAGGTGGAGCCCGTCTCCAGGCACGGCCACGAGCTCAGCGTCTGCCGCGAGCTAAAGCGCTGACCGATACCACCCGATCGACCACCCGACCACCCGGCAGGCAGCGCTCACGCACGAACCGCTCGAACGAGCCCCCTCCTCCCCGGGACCGGTGCCGCAGGAACGCGCCCGCCCACAGCCCGCGCGCCCGCTTCCGCAGCGAGTACTCGAAGGGAACCCGGGTCAGGAACCGCTCCGCGCGCTCGCCACGGAGCTCCATACTGAAAACGAGCCGATTCTCACCTGATGACGTCTCGTAAGTCCCGCCTCTGGAGACCACCGCACGTGCGCCGACTACTTTGTTCAGCACCTCATTAACTCCCTCCAGGATGCAAGGAGGGTCCTCGAACGGTGATGCTTGGGCAATGCCCACCCTCACGTCCCCCCTGTCAGTCACCGACACCCATCCATCGGCACCGAAGAACCCGGCCAGGAACTCCAACGCGACCCTATCAGGGCCGCGGCGAATCCACTCGGCCACCTCAGTCTTACCCGCCTTCCGGCCCTCCGGCACCCCGAGCTCCCGCAGCAGCGCCGCGAACCCCTCCGAGTGCACGGCTACCTCCACCGCATCCCTATCCTCGTACTCGTACCTCACCGGCGAGAGGCCCAACGTCCCGAGGTCTCGCTCCAGCCAACGCAGTCCCGCCGGCTCCCCGTAGAACTTGACCACGTCCCGCTCCAAGTGACCGTCGCCCACCGCGTAGCCCACGATCCTCGCCAGCGCCGGGATCGCCGGATCCTCCCACCGCAGCGGCAGCAGATCCAGATCCCGCAGGAACTCGAGGGCACCGTCCGAGGCGTCAACGGCCGACAGCAACACACCCCGCCGATCCACCGCTGGGGGAACCTCCACCGGGTACAGCACGACCCGATCCCCCGGCTCGAGGTCACCCAACCGGCGCTCGCCCTCCGGGGTGAGAACGCGCTGACCCTCCGGGCCCGCGAGCTCGAACCCCAGCCTGGTGCCCACGACCACGCCGGCGCCCCGGTCTCCGGCGAGACTGGCCGCCCCGTTCCACCGAGCCGGCCACCGCGCCGACAGCCTCGCCTCCCGCCGAGCGAGCTCTTCCAGAACCAACCGGGCCCGCTCCTCCCGGGGATTGTAGCGGAACCGGACCCGCGAGAGGAACCGGAGCAGGTCGCGCCGACCGCGCACCAGCACCTCCACCCGAGCGTACCGGTAGCGCCCGGAGGAGACCGGAGACAGCCCCACCACCTCCGCGCTCACGCCCAGCGAGTCGAGCAGCTTGAGGACGTCAAGCGCCAGGAAGATCAGGCCACCCTCCCGATCCGCCCGCGCCCGAAGCTCCAGCCGCACCGGCCGAGGACGACCTCCGTCGAACCCGAGCACCTCCCCGCGCACGCTGTAGAGCCCGGCCAGCAGCTCACGCGCCGCGCTCGGATCCTCGAACACCCAGCCCGGGATCCGACCCGTGTCCGGGGACGCACCGGCCACGGCCAGCGCGCTCAGGAGGCGAGCGTCCCGTGACTCCACGCTCGTCCACCGCTTGCCCCGCCGCACTGATGGGCTCACGCCGAACCGGCGCAGGTCCTCGAGGAGCTTCTGCGCCCCCTCGTTGGGCACCGAGAGGCGCACGCGCGACCGGTCGCCCTCACGGAGCGTTCCCCTGCCCAGCAGCACTCCGAGTAGCCTGGCGAGGACGAGCTCCAACTCCATCGCGAGCACCTCTCGAGACCGCGTTCGGCCGGGCGTAAGCGGAGAACGATGCGGACTGACCGCCCCCTCCGGGCTGCGATCCGGAAACAACGTTTTGAGTCTCATAACGATTTGCGGCTTTTTGGTGCCGCGGCCGGGATTTGAACCCGGGCCCACCGGATGGCCGAGGCCCCGCGGACGACCCGCGGGGCCTCTTCAGTCCGGCGCTCTCCCAGGCTGAGCTGCCGCGGCCTCGCATCGGGGCCGTCGGGGGCGGCCCGCTTTGCCTATTTAACTTTGTCGGCCGGTGGGGGCCGCGGTCGATCGGGGCGCGGGGGCGCGGGTCATTGTACCTGACGAGGGAGGAGGAGCGGATCCTGGACGGCGAGGAGGGGGAGCTGAAGGCGCGGCTGTTGGAGGTGCTGGTGAAGCTGGGGGAGACGTTCGGCGCGGAGCGGTTGGTGAGGCCGGCGTCGGTGCACGTGTCGGGGGTGTCGTACAAGACGATCGGGGATGCGGGGCTGCGGTTCCTGCGGCGGGTGGCGGAGGAGGGGCTGCGGGTGGAGGTGCCGACGAGCGTGAACCCGTGCGGGATCTGCCTGGAGGGTAACTTGAAGGTGGACGAGGGGTTCGAGCGGCGGCAGCGGGAGATCCTGGAGGCGCTGGAGTCGTTGGGCGCGGCGCCGGTGTACACCTGCGCGCCGTACCAGCAGGGGTTCCAGCCGTCGGTGGGTGACGTGCTGGCGTGGGGGGAGTCGTCGGCGGTCTTCGTGGCGAACACGTGGTTCGGGGCGCGGGCGAACCGGGAGGGGGCGCCGGCGACGGTGGCGGCGGCGGTCACGGGGCGGGTCCCGGAGTACGGGCTGCACCTGGAGGAGAACCGGGTGGCGGAGTACGAGGTGGTCGTGGAGTTCGAGCCGCGGAACGACTTCGAGTGGTCGGCGCTGGGGTACTGGCTGGGGGAGGCGGTGGACGGGATCCCGGTGCTGAGGCTGCCGGTGCGGCCGTCGCTGTCGAACGTGAAGTACCTGGGGGCGGCCGCGGCGGCGTCTGGGGCGCTGGCGATGGCGTACATCCCGGGGGTGACGCCGGAGGAGCCGCGGGTGGACGATCCGGAGCGGGTTGAGGTGGAGCGGGAGGACGTGCTCGATCTGGTGGAGTCGCGGTTCGGGAGGGAGCGGGAGGGGCTGGCGTTCACGGGGTGCCCGCACCGGGTGGACGGGGAGGCGTTCCGGTTCCGCGGGTGCGACTGCTACGTGTGCTGCCCGGCGAACGCGGTGTTCGAGGGCAGGGTGCTACGGGGTACCTGCCCGGTGGTCGCGCCGATCGAGGAGGTGTGCGACGCGGTGTACACGGACTCGCTGAAGGCGGCGCACTACCTGGCGTCGCGGGTGGAGGTGAACGTGGGCCCGCTGGGGCCAGAAAACGATAAAAGTGAGTGACCGCGGGGTAGGCACGGACGCGAGGGGCCGTGGGGTAGCCTGGTCTATCCTTCCGGCTTTGGGGGCCGGAGACCCCGGTTCAAATCCGGGCGGCCCCACCAATCCCGCGAATTGTTACGAGTTCCTTAACGATCGCGCCGTGAGGCGTTGGGAGGGGCGGGAAAAGCCAGCACCCGCCGCCTCCACCCGAGCTTTCGGGGGGCGTCGAGGCGGGGTCGCCGATCGCCCCGTCGCCGAGGACGATGATCGTCGGGGCGACGATGACCACCGTCACGGCGCTCTTCAGGCCGAGCTCCCCGAGCACGGAGAGCATAACCGACGCCCTGAGGCTGCGAGCCGTAGCGCGGTAGCGGCTAGCTTCGGGTTGGCGCGGATCCTGTGCGAGGTGGGCTCTAACCCGCCCAGCCGGGGGCATTGTAGCACCCGTCCTGACGCGGGCTGACCGGTGCGCGCGGCGCTCCGGGCGCGTCCCGTCGTGCTGGATCCGCCGACCGCCCGCGGACGCCGCGATCCGCACGTCACCTCCTTCTCGCAGGCTCCCAGGGCCGAGGGAGATCTCAGCGAGCGTGGTCCCGCGGTACGGCGGGGGCGACGATGCGACGGTGGGCCAGCTCGGACCGGTGATCCCGGCCGTGCCGGGCTCGCTCGCGGGCAGCCTCGCGGTCTCCTCGCCCTCAGCGTCGGCCGCGACCACGGTCAGCTCGAGTACCCGGAGCGCCTCACTAGGGTCCGGTTCGCGATTCAGGGTGCGGCTGCGGGGCGACGGTGACCTGGGTGAGCGGGAGGATGGCCGGGCCCGTGCCCGGCTCTCGTCCCTCCGGTTCGGCTGAGTGTTGGTGGAGCCAGCGGTCAGCCGGAGGCCAGCTTGGGCAGGCGGAGGATCCGGGTGGCTCGCGTCAGTTCGCGAATCCTCCACTTGGGCTTGCCGATGACGGCGCGCTGGGCCTCGCGCCACCTGTACGTGAGCCGCGCGCGCCAGGAGTCGGTCCGCTGGGCCTCGGAGCGGTAGTTGTCCTGCGGCGCCATCAGGATCGGCTTGTCCGGCTCCTCCAGTGGGTTCACCTCGGCCCACTCGGCGAGGGCCCTGAGGGCGTCGAGTCCGCGCTCGGTCACCGGGAACTCGATGGTCTCCTCGAACTTCTCGACGCGGAGTCGCGGCTCCTCCGGCGTGGTGGTCAGCCAGTCCTCGCCGGGGCAGACGTCGCGCCAGCGCATGCGAACGAGGTCCATGACGCTGACGCCGGACTCGACGATGGTCCGGAAGGGCGCCCACCAGGATGCGTCCTTGTTTTCTTTTGCCCACTCCTCGATCAAATCTACTTTACTTAAAATCTCCTTAGCCTCCTCCTCGGTCATCTCGGGGGAGGCCGGCGACCCGTACGCCTTCACGGTGAGCACGATCATGGGGTCGCGGTCCACGGCCTTCAGGGCCTTGGTGAAGGCGTACCAGCACAGCCGGCCCATCTCGTGGTCCAGCTCCATGTTCTCGACCTTGTCAACGAGCAGCCGGCGCAGCTGCCTGGCGACCTCGACGATCTCCTCGTTGTCGGCCTCCTCGAGCCACCGGAGCGGCTCCTCGTCGATGATCTCTGAGAGGAACTCGTCCAGCCTCCTCAGGGCGAACCGGTACGAGTGCCGGGTGTTATCGTTCTCCACGTCCAGCTGGTCGGCCAGGACCTCGAGGGACATTTAACCGGACCCCCGGGCGCGGGTCGACCGAGCTGGGAATGAGATATTTTTTCCGGGAAGGGCGAGCGGGGGGTTGAGCGTGGCTGAATCCGTGGAGCTATATCACGGGGATTTGTACTCGATAGCCTACAGGGCGGAGCTCGACAAGTTCCTGCCGGTGATCGGGCGGGCTAGGATCACGCCGGCGGAGCTGGCCCTGGCCGGCCTGCTGAGGAAGGGTTACAGGGTCGTGGTGAAGACGCTGGAGGGCAAGCAGCTGCCCGGCCGGCGGCGGATCGAGCTGGCCAGCGAGGTCAAGGACCTGACGGGCCGGTTCGTCGAGGAACTCGTCGAGTCGAAGCGGGCGCACCACCTGCGGCTCTCGGCCCGGTGCCTGGGGGCCCCGGTCACGCTGGAGTACGAGCCGGACTGGACGGTGAAGGTGGGTGGCCGGCACGAGGTCGACCCGGAGCGGCTGCACAAGAACCGGGCGCTGGTCAAGCTGCTGGAGTTCGTTTCAGAGCACGAGGTGGAGTTCCCGGACGTGGTCATCGACCTGGGGGCCGCCCCGGGCGGATGGTCTTCGTTCGCCGCGCAGGTCGCCGAGCACGTGATCTCGGTGGACCCGGCCCGGCTGGAGGAGCGGGTGAAGGAGCTGGAGAACGTGCACCATCTGCGCGTGACCATCCAGGAGTTCGCGCTCCCGGACATGGTGAGCGCGGCGTTCCCCGGTGAGAACGCGTGCCTGCTGTCCGACGTGTACTCGGGCGACCCGGAGGAGGACCTTTACGGGGTGCTCCGCGTCCTGGAGAACGTGAACCTGAAGATCGAGTGGGCGCTGATCAAGGTCGCCCCCACGGACGAGGCGGAGGGCGTGGTCGAGTGGTTCCGGGAGGAGGCGGAGGACCTGGGGTTCGAGTCGGAGGAGGTGGAGCTCGAGTCGGCGAGCTCTAACGAGACCTTCCTCTACCTGACACGAGGGTAGTCCCCTCGTGGCGGTACGGGGGCGAGCACACGCACAGGATGCGCATCGGCTCGGTGCCCTCGTTCCGGACCCAGTGCACGGTGCCGCGCGGGATCTCCACGCAGTCCTCGGGACCAACCTCCAGCGCCCGGTCGTCCAGGTAGACCGTGCCCCGACCCTCAAGGATCCAGTAGACCTCATCGAACTCGTGGTAATGAGGTCGCGTGGACTCCCCCGGTGGGATCACCGCCACCGCCAGGCTCATGCCCTTGATCTCCGAGAACTCGGGCCTCACGAGCTCGTACACCAGCGATCCGTCCAGGGTCTCGTAGGGTTCCACGTCGCGCGGGTTCCTGCGCAAGGACCCGGCCCCGATGACGAGACGGGTGAGCGGTGAGCGCGGCGATGATCGGTCCGTCCATTGCCGAGGGGATGATCGGCGAAAGGGAGTTTCGTCATCCGCGGGGTCGGCGTCGGGAGCCCCTCCTCATTAACGCCTCCGAACCGCCGCGGCGCGCGGGTCGCCTAATGTCTTACCGCCTGGCCACCCTGCCGGTGCTCGTGGGCGCTCTCCGCCAGATTTCGGGCGAAGGTCGGGTGCGACGCCGCGTGAACGTGCACGTAGGTGCCCAGGACGTTGGGCATCCCCCTCGGCTGGATCCCCTCGCGCCCGCTCATGCCCTGCCCACGCAGGATCCTGTAGGCGAAGACGGCGTCCTTTAAGCTCAGGAGGCGGGAGTAGTGGAACTCGTGACCCTTGAACACCTCCCCTTGCCGGGTGACCGGGGTGTCTCGCACGGCCTCCGCCACGGTGTAGCTGAGCCCCTGAACGCGCGACGTCATCTCCACCGAGGCGTCCAGGACGCCGACCCACCGGTACCGCTCTCCCCCGTAACGCAGCTCCCTGCACAGGTACATCATGCCGCCGCACTCGGCGTAGACAGGGGCGCCGGACTCGGCCAGCTCCCGGATCGATTCCCGGCAGGCCTCGGCCTCCTCCAGCTCTCGGGCGAAGAGCTCGGGGTAGCCTCCACCGAGGTACAGCGCGTCGGCCGAGGGTGGGACCTCCTCGTCCTTGACCGGGCTGAACTCGAGCACCTTGGCCCCGTTCTCTTCGAGCGCCTCCAGGTTTTCGGGGTAGTAGAAGTTGAACGCCTCGTCCAGCGCCACGGCCACCCGGCAGCGGTGCGGGCTAACCTCCCAGGGCCGCTCTCCCTCCTCGACGGGCCCGGCTCGGTCGGCGATGTCGAGCAGGAGGTCAAGGTCCAACTGGTCGGCGATCAGCCGGGAGATCTCCTCGAGGCGACGCTCCATCTCCCGCCTGCGCTCGGGGGTCGGCGTGAGGCCCAGGTGCCGGTACTCAACCTTCATCGTCTCGGTGCGGGGCACGTACCCCAAGACTTCCACGTCCGGGACGTACTTGCGGAGCGCCCGCCTCGCCTTGCGGTAGTGGAGCTCGGAGCGGACGTTGTTGAGAATGACCCCCTCGATCCGGGCGTTCTCGAGCCGCCGGTAGCCCAGGACCACGGCGGCGGCGCTCTTTGTCAGGCTGCGGGTGTCGACGACGAGCACGATCGGCGCGTTGAGGACCTCGGAGACGTGGTAAGTGCTCCCGCGGATCCCGACCGCCCCGATCCCCTCGTAGAGCCCGCGGACACCCTCCACGATCGCGAGGTCGGCGTCCCGGGACCGCCGGTTGAAGAGCCAGAGGACGTGTTCCTCGCGGAACAGGAAGGTGTCAAGGTTCCCGCAGGGCCTGCCCGACGCCAGCCAGTGGTAAGATGGGTCGATGTAGTCGGGCCCGACCTTGAAGGGTTGAACGTCGAGCCCCTCCTCGGTGAGCGCCCGGATGATCCCGGCCGTGATGAGCGTCTTCCCGCAGGCGCTGGAGGTCCCGGCGACGACTACCCGGGGCGTTGAGGACACCGCGACCGCCCCGGTTAAATTTGATATAGGGGTTCCTCCCCGCGCCGGCGCTCACGGGGGGAGAGCGCTCCTAGCCATGAGGTGCAAGAAGTGCGGGTCATCGCGCGTGGTTGAGTGCGAGGACGGGAAGTACACCGTGGTCCGGTGCAGGGATTGCGGCCACGCGGTGGTCCGGAAGCGTGTCGAGCCCGTGGGAACGACGCACGACGTCATCAGCCTCGCCATCGCCGCGACGCTGGCGGTCGGCGCCATCGCCTCGGTCCTCGTGTAGGCGGCCCGCGTGAGTGAGCGTTGAGGGGCGGAGGGAAGAGAGCGGTCATCGGTGGCGCGCAGCGCCTCCTCGCGGGGTCGGTGTCCCGGCCCGGTACGTGCGGTGCTCATCCCAGGAGGGGACGCCTCCGGGGTCACACCGCCCGCAGCGTACCGCTGTGACCGGGTCGGGGGACGCGCACGCCCCTCCGGCCGGCCTTTTTCTCCAATTTATTCCTTCCTACCCGATCAGGTGCCGGACGTGCTTGATCAGCGAGGGTTTCCTCTTGACCACCTTCTTGGCTACCCTCGCCACCCCCTCGCCGCGAACCAGCTTCAGGATGTCCTCCTGGTCCAGCGCCTCCGCGAGCGCGTTCAGCTCGTCGTTGCTCATGTTGGAGAGCGCGCGGGACGCCTTCCTCGTCAGCTTGAACATCCTGCCGAACTCCTCCTCCCAGCGCTCCTGGTACTCCTTCAACCGCTCCGCGGACGGGTCCTCCTCGCTCGCAGCCTCCGCCGCCACCTCGCCCGCGATCCGACCGCACACCAGGGAGGTGTGGAGCCCGCCACCGGTGATGGGGTTCACCTGCCGGGCCGCGTCCCCCACGACGAGGATCCCGTCGTCGTACGTCCTCCCCAGCGGCCCGCACACCGGCACGCCACCCACGTTCAGCTCGACCGGTTTGGCCCCCTCCAGGACGTCCGAGAGGAGCTCGTGCTCTCGGATGGCCCGGTCGAGCAGCTCCAGGGCGAGTCCCGGCTCGGCCTCGGAGCCACGGATTCCGAGTCCCACGTTCGCCCGCCCGTCGCCCTTCGGGAAGACCCAGAAGTACCCGCCCGGGAAGGTCTCGTTGTCGACGAAGAAGTGGGTGGCGTCCTCCTCCACGTCCACACCGACCATCTCGTACTGGGCGCAGGTGCAGAGGTCCTCCGGCTCGAGCGGCGGGACGAGCCCCGCGCTCCGCCCGACCCGCGACTCGATCCCGTCCGCCGCGATCACCACCTCGGCCCGCACCTCGTGCACGCCCTCCTCGTCCTCGAACTCGACGCCCACGACCCGTCCCTCCTCCAGGAGGGCTCGCCTGGCGTGAGCCAGAAGCCGGAGCTCGGCCCCCTCGTCGACCGCGCGGGCGGCGAGCCACCGGTCGAACAGCTTCCGCTCCAGGATGTACCCGTCCCCGGGCACCTCGAACCGCTCGCCGTTGGGCGCGTAGATTAGCGCCCGGGACACCTCGTTCGCGATCCACTCGTCCTGCGGCTTGATCCCCGCGTGCTTGAGCCCTCGGGCGCTGATGCCTTCGGCGCACTGCTTGGGCACGCCGATCTCGGCCCGGCGCTCCAGGACCAGAACGTCACAGCCCTCCCGCGCGGCCGCCCACGCCGCCATCGACCCGGCCGGACCCGCCCCCACCACGACCACGTCGTAACGCTCCTCCGTCAACGCTCCTCCCCCTCGCGCAGGGCGCCGGTCGGACAGACCCGGGCGCAGAGCCCGCAGTCGTTGCAGTCGGAGGAGAACTCGGGCTTCCCTCCGGAGATCGTAACGGCATCGTTCGGGCAGACGGCCGCGCACACGGCGCACCCGAGGCACAGCCTTTGGTCCACGATCAACCTCGATCACCCTCCTCCAGGAACTCGATCACGTCCAACCGCTCGCACTCGGCGCGAACGCCGACCAGCTCCGCCAGGCTGGGTCGCGTCCGACCCTCGTCTCCGGATATTAACTCTTTCACGTACAGCCCGGGATCGCACAGGAACTCAACCACCGCCTCGTCGCCCTCGTGCCTGATCAGCCGCGCCTCATGCACCCGCTTGACCCTCACCTTGTCCGCCCGACGGTGTAGCACCCGCCTCGGAGTGCGCTGGTGGATCTCGCGCTCGGTGAGCTCGTTCAGCGCCTTCCGAACGCGGTCCTCCGAGACCTCACGCTCGAAGACCACCCACGCCCGGTAGCGCTTAAGCGACCGCTCGGAGAGGTCCTTAACGCGCCGCACGTCCTCGGCCTCGCCGAGCTCCAGGTCCCTGACGCGGACCTTGTTGCCGACCTCCTTCTCGATCCTCTCCTCCAGCCGCCGTAGGTCCGCGGTCCGGCGCTTCGGGTAGAGGAGCTCGATCACGAACGGGCGCCCGTTGCCCAGCATCCTTACGTCGATGTCCTCGCGACCCGCCGCGTGGAACTTGTGGTACTCCGCCAGGAACGCGTCCTTGAGCACCATCCCGATCAGCTCCTCCACCGACTCCAGGTACACCTTGCCCGTGTAGTCGCACTCCGAGCAGCCCGCGCCCTTGCACTTCGGGCAGGGCCACTTGGTCTGCGGCAGCCCGCGGCGGAGCTTGAGGTACCGGCCCCGCACGTACACGGGCTTGACGTTCAGCTCCAGCTTGGGGTCGTCCAGGGAGGGGCGGAAGTCGAAGATCAGCTCGGCGTCGGGGTCCCTCGGGTCCGCCCGTTCTCCGAGGATGCGCTCGACGCGCTTGCCCACCTCCCGGTTGAACTCCCGCTTGATGGGCTCCCCCTCGGTCTCCAGCACGTCCCAGAGCTCCCGCTCCCGGTCGAGGACGCGGTCCGGCCACCGGGAGCCGATGATGAACCCGTCGAAGTCCAGCTCCTCGAGCTCCAGCGCGGCCGCCTCCGCGAACTCGTCGCAGCGCGAGAGGACGCCCTCGCAGATCCCGCAGGGCTCGGGTGAGGGCGGGTCGTCGAGGACGGCGGTCGCCTCCTCGAGACCGGAGCGGGCGAGGAGCTCGAGCGCGTCGGTGTCGTCCTCGGCCTGCGCGAGCATACCCAGGGTGAGCTTGAGCGCCCGGCCGCGCTCCCGGTTCTCCAGCCCGGTGAGCCGGTACCCGAAGGCCCTGCCCAGGCAGGCGTCGCACGGGTTGAACCGGTCAAGGGCCTCGAGCAGCCGCTCCCTGAGCCGCTCGTCCACGGCGATTCCCCCGCGATCGGGGCGGTTTCACCGTGCCGAGCGTGCCTGAGCGGTAAAGGTATAATTCGCCGACACTGGGGGTCGACCGGGGCGTTCGAGTGACCAAAATAGCGGCGGTTCGGGCCCGGGAGGTGCTGGACTCCCGGGGCGAGCCTACGGTAGAGGTCGAGGTCCGGTTGGAGGACGGCACCGTGGGCCGCGCGATCGTGCCCTCGGGAGCGTCGACGGGAACGCACGAGGCGCTCGAGTTGCGGGACGGTGACGACCGGTACGGCGGTAAGGGCGTCCGGCGGGCGGTGAGGAACGTAGAGGAGATCATCGCGCCGGAGCTGGAGGGGATGGACGCGACCGCGCAGGAGGAGATTGACCGGCTCATGCTGGAGCTCGACGGCACCGACAACAAGTCTCACTTGGGTGCTAACGCCATCCTGGGCGTCTCGCTGGCCGTCGCCCGCGCGGCGGCGCGCTCGCTCGGGATCCCACTTTACCGGTACCTGGGTGGACCGGGCGCCTGCAGGCTGCCCGTCCCGTTCATGAACGTAATCAACGGAGGCGAGCACGCGGGCAACGACCTCGACTTCCAGGAGCACATGATCGTGCCGCACGGGTTCGACCGGTTCTCGGAGGCCCTGCGCGCGGGCACGGAGACGTACCACGTGCTGGGCGAGCTGCTGGAGGAGGAGTACGGAGCCATCGCCACGAACGTGGGCGACGAGGGCGGCTACGCGCCGCCGATGAAGGACATGGTCGAACCGTTCGAGATGCTCGTGGAGGCGATCGAGGAGGCCGGGTACTCCCCGGGCCGCGAGATCGCGCTCGCCCTGGACGCGGCCGCCACCGAGTTCTACGACGAGGAGGAGGGCGTGTACCGCGCCTACGGCGAGAAGTACACCCGGGACGAGCTCCTCGACCTGTACAAGGACCTCGTCGATCAGTACCCGATCGTGTCGATCGAGGACCCGTTCCAGGAGGAAGACTTCCGCGGCTTCGCCCAGATCACCAAGGAGCTCGGCGACAAAGTCCAGATCGTCGGCGACGATCTCTTCGTGACGAACCCGGAGCGGCTCCGGAAGGGGATCAGGAAGGGTTCGGCCAACGCCCTGCTGCTGAAGGTGAACCAGATTGGCACGCTGACGGAGGCGCTCGAGGCGGGCCAGCTCGCCCTGCAGCACGGGTACGGCGTGATGGTCAGCCACCGCAGCGGCGACACGGAGGACCCGTTCATCGCGGACCTCGCCGTGGCCCTCAACTGCGGCCAGATCAAGACCGGAGCGCCGGCGCGCAGCGAGCGCACGGCCAAGTACAACCGGCTCCTGCGGATCGAAGAGGAGCTGGGCGGCGCCGCGGAGTTCGGGCCCGTGAACGACTACTTCTTGCCCTAACCTGGCACCCAGGCGTGTCCACGCAGCCTTTCGGCGGTTCTAACCCATCCCCACGCCACGGCGGTCTCCAGTCCCGCCGCTAGCACCGCGGCGGGCAGCGAGTGGAACCACAGCTCCGGCCACCCCGCCGTCACCACCAGGAAGACCACCGGGACCAAAGGTGAGAGCGCGAACGCGACGAACACGTGCAGCTCGGAAACCACGGCTCGGAGCGCTAGCGCCCAGTGTCGAGCGGAGATCGGTCCCACCCTCCGCGCGAGCATGATCCACCCGAGCGATGCCAAAATGGGCGCCGTTAAGGCCTCGACCAATCCCAGGCGGGAGCCGAGCAGCGCCCACCCGACGGCCCCATGGGCCGCGATCGCGCCCGCCGCCCCCGCGGTCACCACGCTCGGGAGCTGAAGCGAGAACGAGGCACCGGGCTCCACCCCACGTGCGTACCTGGCGGCGCTTCCGACCGACACTGAGGCGATCATCCAGGGCGCCAGGGCTCCGAGCGCGGAGACGAGCGACCACGCGCCGACCTCTCTAATCATCCACTTACCGGTCTTGACCGCGGCCAGGATGGCGGCCACGGCGGGTATCGCGGGGAGCAGGCGGAGTCTTCCCGCGGAGCAGTAGATCAGCTGGCCCTTGGCGCGCTCTTCTGCGAGGAGCACGGCGCGGACCGGGTCGTCCTCCTCTTTAACCGCCCCTCGAGCCGCGAGGACCGGGAGCGGGGTCACCAGCAGCAGCCAGGACAGCCACTCTGAGGCCCAGCCGTCCGGCTCGCCTACGCGGAGCGACCGTCCCGGCCAGACTGCTCGAATCTCCCCCTCCTTCTCAACGAGAAGTGGAGCCCGCCACCGCTCAACCATCGTTTTCAGGACCTTCGCCACCCGGTCCGCACCCGCGCGGCGGTACGCTTCGGCCCCAATCTTTTCCTCCTTCCTGGCCCGTAGGACCCGCTGGAGCTCTTTCAGCACCCGCTTGGATCCAAACGGCAGCTCGATTCGACTCCCGTCCTTAAGCTCCAGGGCGATGCGTGCGACCTTCCGCTTGATCGTCATCCCCACTCGCTCGATGTCATCCAGCCGAACCTCCCGCTCAATTTCCTTCCCTTTGATAATGAGCAGTTTATTCCCGTGAACCACCAGCAGTGGACCGCGCTCCAAGCGGGACAGGAGGTAAGCGGTCGGGAGGAGAGCCGGGAGCACGATGAGTAAGAAGCCCGCGACGGCCTCGGTGGCGGTGAGCCTGCCCACTGACACTCCTAGAATCAGCAGCAGCGTGACGGCGGAGGCGTACAGCCCCACTGAGACCGCTGCGATCATCGGCCCGGGGCGATCGTGCCACCGGGGTCTGAGCACCCGGGCGCTCAAGCCTCACCCCCTCCGTCGGGGGGCACCGGGGTCGGGTACTCGCCGGTGAGGCAACCCACGCAGAGCTGGTTGCGCTTCAGGCCGATGGCGTCGACGAGGCCTTCGAGGGACAGGTACGCGAGCGAGTCCGCGGCGATCTCGTCCCGGATCTCCGGGATGTCCTTGTCCGCGGCTATCAGCTCTTCCTTGGTCGCCATGTCGATGCCGTAATAACACGGTGAGACGATCGGCGGCGAGGCGATCCGCACGTGGATGCTCTCCGCTCCGGCGTCCCTTAGCATCTCGACGATCTGTCGGGACGTGTTCCCGCGGACGATGCTGTCGTCGATGACGGCGACGGACTTACCCTCGACGAGCTCGCGGATGGGGTTCAGCTTGATCCGAATGCTGCGGACGCGCTCCTCCTGCTCGGGCATGATGAACGTCCGGCCGACGTACCGGTTCTTGATCAGCCCCTCCTCCATCGGCACGCCCAGCTTCTCGGCGTACCCCAGGGCGGCCGTGCGGCCGGAGTCCGGGACGGGGACCACGACGTCGCACTCGACCGGGGCCTCCTCGGCCAGTCGGTACCCCATCCGCTTCCGGCAAGCGTACACGCACCGACCCTCGATGATCGAGTCCGGCCGGGCGAAGTAGACGTACTCGAACATGCACACGGCGGGGCGCTCGCGTCGAACGACCTTGGATTCGACCTCGCCGTCGCGGATCCAGACCACCTCGCCTCGGTCCAGCTCCCGCCACTCCTCCACGCCGAGCACGTCCAGCCCCACGGTCTCGGAGGACACGAAGTAACCCCGCTCGTCCCAGCCCAGGCACAGCGGCCGGAAGCCCCACGGGTCCCTCACCGCGATCAGGTCGCCGGAGCTGGTCACGATGGTCAGCGAGTAGGCCCCGACGAGCTCCTCCATCACGCGCTCGAAGGCCTCGAACACGTCGTCCGTCTCCGTAAGCTCCATGGCCAGGAGCCGGGCGATCACCTCGGAGTCCGTTTCGGAAACGAAGGCGTGACCTTCGGAAACCAGCCGCCTCCGCAGCTCCTCGGAGTTCACGATGTCGCCGTTGTGCGCCAGGGCCAGCTCCCCACCCGAGTAACCGACCTTGAAGGGCTGCGCGTTGATCAGCTCCGAGGCGCCGGTCGTGGAGTACCGGACGTGACCGATCCCCACCGGCCCGGAGAGCTTGCGGAGGTCCCTCCGGTCGAAGACCTCGGTGACTAGGCCCATCCCCTTCTTCCCGGTAAGCCGCAGCCCGTCGTACACGCAGATGCCGGCCGACTCCTGCCCGCGGTGCTGGTTGGCGTGCAGAATAAGGTAGTTGTAAGTGCCCGCACTGTCCCCATCCAGCAGGTAGCACCCCGAGACCCCGCACATGGGGATCATCCCCCGGAGGGAGGGCGCGTTGATCGAGCTCGTTGCGCTCGTCTTCATATCCTGCCCGGGCCCGGAGGATCTCGCCCTGCAGAACCATGCGCTGGAGGTCAAGAAGTCGTCCGAGCTCGAGCGTAGGTCATGGAGCGAGGTCAAGGTGACGAGCGAGCGGCGCGAGGAGGTCCCGCGCCCCTCACCCGGTGGGCGCCTGCGGCGATCCGAGGTTGCCGGGGAGAAGCAGGTGAGGGAGAGGGTGAAGCGGGAGGCTCCGACCGGCCGCGCGAGCGGGGTCGCGGGCGGGGGCAAGGGCGTGGCGGTGGGAAGGAAGAAGTCCAGACCGCGCCACCGGGGCGTCGGCTCCTGCCCGGGCCCCGAGCGGCCGGACCTCCTGGGGGCCCTGGTCACGTTCTCGCTCTCGGCGCTGGGCGGGCTGGGCATGTGGCTCAGCTCTCGGTCTCTCCGATGAATCTCTTGAGGGAAACCTGCTCGGTGGATCCGAACAGCGTCCTCGCCTCCTCCTCCAGCAGTTCGACCTCCGAGGCGATGCTTCTCCACTCCTCGTCGGACTCACCGAACTCCTCCACGAGCCGCTTGGCGGGTTCCAGGTACTTCGTGGCGGTCGCCGGGTAGATGGTCAGGAGGACGTCACCGCCGCAGCGCGGGCACTTACCGCTGAGTGGTGGTACCTGGAACTTCGCGTTGCACTTGGAGCATCGGAACTGCTGCCGGCCGAACTTGCGCAGGTTGCCCTTTATATCCGGTAGGAAGTGCGAGTCCAGGACGATCTTGGCGACGTCGGAGGCCTCGACGGCTCGGATCTTGCGGGCCAGCTCGAGCTGCTCCTCGAGCTTCTGCTCCATCTTCTCGAGCCGGGAGTATCGGGTCACGGTCGGGCCGAGGTCGATGGCCTCCGTGTCGTGGGTGAACTCGAGTCCGCGCGGGCAGTCCAGGTGGTTTTCCAGCCGGTCGACGAGGTCCTCCACCTCGCCCGGGTCGGCGAACTCCAGGGCCTTCCGGTACAGCTTCAGTGGGTAGTGGCTGCAGACGTCCATGTTCCAGACCTCGTCGTCTGTCTCGTGTGGGTTGACCACGACGGTGAGCACGAGCGGCGCGTCCATCAGACCGCCGCGCTTGTCCGGCAGGTAGATGCGGCTGAAGTTCAGCAGGACGTCCAGCAGGATCATGAACGCGTCCTCGTCGCCGTCGCAGTTCCGGCGCCGGGCGGCGTTGATGACCGGGTGGTTGTACCAGCAGTTGATGTCGGCGATGCCGACGATGCGGCCGACGACGCCGCAGGACGTGTGCGGCGCGAGCGTCACGATCAGGTGACCGATGAGGTCCTCCGGCCGCTCGACGCCGTACACGGGCTCGAGACCGTAGTACTTCTCCAGCAGCTCGTCGATGAACTGGCAGACCTTTACGGCCCACTCGGCGGCCTTCCGCGGGAGGACCACGTCCTGCGGGTACAGCTCGACGACCTGATCCTCCGAGACCACGGGGTCGCCGTTCACGTCCCGCTCGAAGCCGAGGAGCCGGGCCTTGAGCGGCGTAAGCCCGATCTCCTTCAACCGCACGTGCGTGAGCGGGCAGTCGTTGCAGTCGAACCGCAGCGTGCCGTCCTTGAACACGTGCAGGTCACGCTTGGCCCGCAGCAGCCCCTTCTGCAGCGGCTCCGGCATCTTCAGCCGGCTCGTCATCCCCTTGACGCCCTTCAGGATGTCCGCCGTGCCACCCACGTCCTCCTCGGCCGCCCGCAGCAGCTTCTTGACGGGCAGCCGGGAGTAGGGGTCGTCGCCCTCCCCCACCTTCGCCCGCACGACCGGGTCGCACTCGTCGCAGTCGCACTCGTCCTCCGGCGCGTCACACCGGTTGCAGAACTGCTTCGTCTCCGAGCCGCACAGCGGGCAGACGCGGTACGGAACCAGCAGGTCGCACTCCGGGCAGATCCGGTAGCACACCTCGACCTCGTCCGACTCCTCCGAGTCCCCGCGGTAGAACTTCATGATATCTCGCTGGTTCCCACCCGCGATGCCGATCGGGAACAGCACGTGCGGCGGCGGGCTCATCTTCCGCTCGCGCGCCTTCTCCGGGCGTCCCATCCGGGCACCGATGCGCGTCGGCGCCTTCTCTCGGACCGGGAACCCGGCCAGCTTGGACACGTACCGGCACGTCTCGTCCCGGATGATCAGGTAGTCCAGCAGGTCGTCAAGGTCCTCGTCCGGCTCCCGGAACTCGCCCTCCTCGACCTCGTAACCCAGCTGCGCGGCCAGCGCTGACGCCCAGGGCTCCTCGATGACAACCTCCCCATCCTCCACGCGGTGCGGTACGAGCAGATCCTCGAGGATCCCCTTCACGTCCTCCGGCGCCCGGATCTCCAGCTCGCCCCACTCCGAACCCCGGACCTCGATCGCCTCCCTCAGCTCGTCCACGTCCTCGGGCTCCACGTCGTGCCACAGGAACGTGTACTCCGGGTGGAACGGAACCCGGAACTCGCGGGAGAGCCGGATCGCGTCCTCGACTGAGACGTCCTTCGGGTCGGAGATGAGCGGCTGCACCTTCTTGCGCACGAGGCTGACTACGGACCGGGCGACCCGGGCGGGTCCGTTGATGTACCCGTCCAAGCCCTTGCCCGAGCCCGACAGCCTGCTGGCCTCCTTGGGCAGCTCGCTCAGCGGCACATCCTTCAGCTTCTCGAACAGTCGCTTCGGCAGGTTCTCCTTCAGGACGTTGTACTTGACGACGTCCGGGACCTCCTCCACCCACCACTCCGGGCAGTAGGCGGGCGGCACGAGCGGGTGGTTGTTCTCGATGAACTCGCCGACCGCGACGAGCATCTCGCCGAGGTCCAGGATCTCGTCGATCTCGTCCTTCTCGGCCAGCTCCTTAGCCTCCCGCGGGTCGTCGAGCCGCACGACCGACCCGTCCTTCAGCCGCACGACCGGCGGCTCGATGTCGGTGACCGGAAGCACGCATGCGGCCTTACCGGGCCGCTCGATCTTCAGCTGGGTGCCGATCACGATGAAGCCCTTGGTCACGTACATCAGCGACGGGTGGACGCCGACCGCGGCGAAGCCGGTGTTCCGCGCCCGACCCAGCCGAAGCCGGAAGCCACCCTTCGCGGACGGGTGCGAGAGCAGCGGGCGCCCGGCGACGAGATCACTCATGTACTTGTCATCGGGCTTGACGGCGGCCTCGTTTTCCTCCTCACCCTCTTCTTCGCCGTCCTCCTCTTCCTCCTTCTCGACGAGCTTCTCCAGGAACTCCCAGCCGTCCATCTCGTACTTCTCCACGCGCTTGAGCAGCTTGGGGGCCTTCTGGCAGATGCCCTCGCAGATGACCAGGAGCGCGCCACCGCGGAGCCGGTTGGGCAGGTGCGGGATGTCGCGGTGACCCTGGACCTCGACCTCTTCCGTCGGCTCACCATCGATCTCGATCGGGACGTGCCTCGCGACGATCTCGACCTCCTCCTCGGAGGGGTTATACTGGAAAGAACCTACCTTGTCCAGGTACGTCAGGACCTCCTCCACGTACCGGCCCACGAGGTCGTGCTCGAAGTCCTCCGGGTTGAACTCGGACAGGCCCGCCACCCGGCGAGCGTAGTCCGCAATCAGCGCGGACAGGGCCGCGGCGGTACCACCCGCCGCCCGGATCGGGCCCGCGTACTTAACCGCCAGGTAGCAGTCCTCCGGGTCGAGCTCCTTCCCACACTCCTCGCAGACCAGCTTGGGCTCGTCGTGCGGGGGCTCGGACTCATCCACCACCCGGTGCCCGGTTCCCCTCTCTCGGATCTCCACCGCAGCAATGCCCTCGAGCGGCGCCGACACGACGGCCTCGGTCATGATGGCGAGGCCGACTCGAACCGCGTAGTCCAGCCGCTTATGCAGGGGTAGGTCGCCCTTGACCTTGAGCTCTCCCTCCACGATCTCTCGAACGATCCTGAACGTGGCCTCCTCGCGGTCTCCCAGCTTCTCCTCGAGCTCCTTCAACCGATCGGCCACGTTCTCCACCTGCAGCAGACCCTCTACCCGCTCGCCGATTGAGGTGGCGAGCATCACCTCCGGCTCCGGCTTGGGGTCCTCACGCCTGCTTCGAGCCTCCTTGGCCACCTCGTAGAGCCCGGAGGCGACCTCCTCCAGGGTCTCCCAGTACCGCTCCAGCTCGCGCTCCGCGCGGGTGGTCACGGGGACGGGACCCCTAGCGGTTCTCCTCTCGCCACTCACGATCGCGCGACTCGACCTTCAGGGGGACGCCACCCACGTCGATGACCTCCTCGGTTCGGTCCCCACCCTTCCGCCGCTCCTCCTTCTCCTCTTCAACTGGGAGCTCCTCGATCCGGTCCTTCAGGCTGCCCGACGACGAGCCGGTCGAGCCGGTCCCACCGGGGACCTGCAGCGTGTAAGTCTCGACTCGCACGTAACCGCCCGGGAACCGGTACTCGCGGACCTCCCGCTGACCCTTCTCCTCCAGCTTCTTCATCTCCTCTCGAACCTTCTTCTCCATCTCTTTCTCGAGCTCCTTGAGCGACTCGTCAACCATCTTGAAGAGCATCCGGAACAGGTGGTCGAACAAGCGCCTCCTCACCCCCTACGTCGGGCACGCCGGGTTCCCACAGTCGGTGCAGAAGCGGCCCTTCCAGCACTCGTTCGGGCAGGGCACGCCGGCGGCGCTCGCGCACGCGCAGCACGCCGCGGCGAAGGGGGTCAGGCCCACCTCGCGGGCCAAGCTCAGGATCCGGTCCTTGAGGTCGCCCGTCCGGATGTACCGCTGCCTCCTTCCGTCCGGGATCTCGTCAGCCCTCTTAACAATTTCCGAGACGTCGAACCCGGCCCGCCTCAGCCGCTCCACGATGGATCGATTGATCCGGAACCCTCCCACCACGACCCCGCGAGCGCCCGCGTCCTTGGCCTCCCGGAGCAGGTCCTCGATCTCCTCGGTGCTCACCAGTCCAGGTAGGATAGGCCTCAGGAACAGGTCGACCGTGACCCCCGCCTCCGCCAGCCGCTCAATGCTCTCCAACCGCTCCCTCGGGGTCGGAGCCTGGGGCTCCAGTCGCCGGGCCTTGTCCTCGTCGGGTGTGAGCACCGTGACCAGACCGTTGACCGGCAGGCTCAGCGAGGAAAGGTCGTTCGCCACGTCCTCCTCGACGCGCGACTTCGTCGAGAACTGGGTCGGGTTGCCGAGCCACCGGTCGAACGCCCGGAGGTACTCCAGCGTCTTCTCCTTGAGCTCGGGCAGGAACGGGTCCGTGACGCTGCCCACGGCGATGAAGGTGCCCTCCGGTCCGGGCTCGAACCGGCGGTTGTAGAGCAGGGCCAGCGCCATCTCCTCGCCGGACAACGGGTACGGGCGCGCCCGCTCGAACTTGAATCCCATCTCCGGGATGTAGCAGTAGACGCACCCGCGCGGGCAGCCATGCCCCGGGTGCACGGTGATCCCGCAGGGCCTCGGTCGGCGCCGAGCGTGAGAGTCCCGCCGGGCTCTCCTGGCACCTTCCCGACCCACGCGGCGCTCCAGCTCCCGGATCAGCCCGCCCCTATCCACCACAGGAGCGTCACCCACGGTCCGGTCACCCCCGCCAGGTACAGGGTTCCCAGGAGCCCCCTCCGCATGATTCTCTTCTCGTGCGACCGCACCGCCGCGGCGGCCACGGCCACGTTGTACGGGCAGGAGGCCGCCCCGCATACGGCCCCCGCGAGCGTGACCTCGGGGTGAGGGGTGCCCGAGGAGAACGTGGCCATAACCGCCGTCGTGCTGCCCATCACCATCTCGCCCACGAGTCCCACCGCAAAGGCCACCAGCGGCATCGAGGCGTACCGGCGCAGGAGCTCAGGGAGCGGGGAGGCGGCGATCAGCGCGCCGAAGACCAGGCAGAGGACGACGGCGACCAGCTCCCGCCAGGAGCGCGACAGCACCGTCCTCACGTGGCCCGGTACCCGGGACCACTCCGGGGCCGCGTAGGCCAGCACGGCCGCCCACAGCACCATCCAGGGGCGCACGTGGCTCAGGTGCAGCGACTTGACGGCCCCCAAGGTCAGGACCGCGGCGCCGTACACGAGCACGGCCCGCGCGGCCCTGGGATGCAGCTCCAAGGACAGCCCATCCTCCAGCAGCTTCAGGTACCATAGGAACCCAGCCACCGCCCCGAAGGTCAGGAGGGGGCCCGTCAGGACCGGCGCCCGCAGGGCGTACCCCACCGCGGCCGCGGCGAGAGTCATCACGCCCACCGTGACCGGGAGGAGCCGTCCGGGACTGACGTCGACGGAGTGAGCCACGATCACCGGTAGGAGGGCCAGGGCGGGCAGCTCGCACAGCAGGACGCCGGAGGCCAGGTCGGCGGGGTCCCGACCGGTAATCTCCGACGCGACGAGCACCGGAACGCCGAAGGCCGCGAAGGCCCCGAACGGGGCGTGCCCCACCAGGGCCGACGCGGCCGCGCGCGGCTTGCTGACGCCCGCCTCGGTCAGCAGCGGTCCTACCAGCGTCGTGGGCGTGCCGAAGCTGGCGACGCTCTCCAGCGCTCCGGACCCGACGAGGGACGCACCCAGCAGGTACCGATCGCGGTGCTTCGAGTCCGGCTCCAGGGCGGCGAGCAACGACCTGAGGGCATCGTCCCGCCGCATCATCTCGACCAGGGTCAGGCTCGCCAGCACGACGAGGGCGATCTCCACGCCCCTGGCCGCAGCCTCGCCCACCTGCAACCAAGGTATCTGAGCCGTGCAGTGCGTGAATAGTGAGGCTAAAACCGTTAGGGCGATGTGAAGGGCCACGGCGAGCGCCACGGCCCTGAGGAGCTCCCACCCGGCCAGAGCGGTGACCAGGAGGGTCAGCATCGATGCTAGCGCGACCGCCAGCGCGGGCTGCAACGGTGACCACCCTCGCGGCGTTGATGGTCGCCGTCAGCGGCTCCCACGCCCTATCGGTCTGCATAACCTCGGACACCATTAACGGGTACCGAAGCGACGTCGCCTTCCTGCGGGAGCTCGCCACGAGACTGCTCGAAAAGGCGCGCGAGCACGGGATTCGCATCGACCGCCTGTACGTCAGCTACAGCGGTCGGGGTCAGGAGTACGTGTTCTACGTCCCGAGGCCCGGAGAAATGGTTCTGATCGGCAGGTACCCTCGCGTTGGCGAGGTTCCGCGCGGGTTCTGGGTCTGCCGGCGGTACGGCCTGAACGCGCTCATCTGGATCGCGGGCCGGGACGGCTCCTCTTACTACGAGCTCAAGCGGCAGCTGCTGCGGGGCGACTCCCCCGTTCGGTACGTCGTGTACGTGAACGTCTCGCCGCGCTACCTGGTCGCCGATGATCCCAGCAAACCCGGGTTTCTAAGCGTGCTTGGGTACTGGGACGGTCCTTGCAAGATCTGGTACCCTTACTACTATCTCCGCCTCTTGGGCGTCGAGGTCGTGAACGTGAAGGACGTGTGCCCCTGGTACTCCCGGTTCGTGGAGCTGAACAGCACCGTGCCGCACCTGGTGGACGCCATCCTGAGAGCGCTGCGCCGAGCACTCCAGCACGGGGTGATTAGCTCTCGGCCCCCGTGGGTCGTCGACGCGGTCGAGACCATCCTGGGCGAGCTCGAGGGCCCGGAGCCGCCGGCGATCGATCCGAGCCAGCTCTCGGCCGCCGTCAGGCTGATCGAGGCGAGCGAGGGAGGGCCGGCGGGCCGCCGCGACTGCGCCCGGAGCGCTCCGGTAAACGTTATATATGGGCTCCTTCTGGCGGGGATGCTGGCGGGCCGCCCCGGCGGTGTAGCCCGGTCAAGGGCCCGCGGGTGACCGCGGGCCCGCCGATATCATGCGGGACTTTCGAGGCCCGCGTCCCGCGGGCCGAGGATATCCCGCGACCCGGGTTCAAATCCCGGCCGGGGCACCAAACCCGGAATCGTTACGAGTTCATTAACGATTGGCTCGGGGAGAACCCGTTGGACCGCGCCACCCTGTTGAAGGCGCTCCTGGGCGCCGGCCTCGGGGCGGCCGCGCTCTACGTCACCCTGGCTCACCTGGTGGACGCGCGCCGCGTCCTCCACGAGCTGGCCACCGCGGACCCGGGCTGGATGCTGGCGGCGGGAGCGTGTGAGATCCTCTGGTTCCTAGCTTGCGCGTGCGGGTGGAGGGCTACCTTCATCCCGCTCGGAGAAGCCCCCGCCCGCCGGTGGCTCCTCGCCCTGTACACCGTGAAGCTGATGGTGAACAACGTCCTCTCCGCGGGGAGAGTGCTCGGCGACGTGGCCCGGGTCTACTACGGGGCCCGGCTGGGGTGGCCCCTCCGGAGCACCGTTCCCACGGTCTTGGCGGACATCGTCCTCGGTAACCTAGGCTACATTCTCGTCGTGCTCGCCGCCCTCGCGCTCTCGCTGTCGGTCGCGCGCGTCCCCCTCGAGCTGGCGGTGCTGAACGTCGCTGGGCTGGTCGCGGGCGCGGTCCTGTGGGCCGCGATGAGGTCCGAGAGGGCGTGCAGGGAGCTTTATGGGGTGGTGTGCGAGGCCGCGGAGGGGCTCCTGCGCCGGCTGGGTTACCCGTTGGAGAGCGCGGACGAGTTCGCGGACGCGACCGTCCGGATCTTCCGGTCCGACCGGGCCTGGACGGCCCTCGCCCACTACACCGTGGGTTGGGCGGCGCGGGTCCTGCGGCTCTGCTGCGTGACGTGGGCCATCTGGCCCTCCGCCCCGCCGCTCGTACCGGTGCTGATGTCGGTCGCTGTCCGCGGGTCGGCGGTGCTGTCCGTCTCCCCCGCCGGGATCGGGATCATCGAGGGGATCACGGCCGGGGCGATGGCGGTGCTGGGAGTTGACCCGTCTCGGGTGGTCGCCGCCCTGCTGCTGGACCGCGTGTACGCGACCCTGATTCCGGTGCTGCTCGGCGCGGTGAGCGTCCTCGTGCTGGAGCAGCGCGCCCTTCGGGGGGCGGGTGAGCGTGGACGTTCACGGGGAGGTGGTGGGGTTCGGTGACGTGGCCGCTCTGGCCGACGTGCACATCGGGGTGGAGATCGAGCTGCGGCGCCGCGGGATCCGGGTCGTTAACAAGACGGAGGACCGGGTCGAGAAGCTGCTGGACCGGCTGGAGACGCTGGACCCCGAGGTGCTCGTGATCGTGGGTGACCTGAAGCACAACGTGCCCAGGGCCAGCGACCTGGAGTTCAGCGGCGTGCCCAGGTTCGTGGAGGCGGCGCTGGAGGTCGTGGACGAGGTCGTGGTGGTGAAGGGGAACCACGATGGTCGCGTGGAGGACCTGCTGAGCGGGCTCGACGGCGTTCGCGTGGTCGGGACGCGGGGAGCGCTGGTCGACGGGATTTACTTCTCTCACGGGCACGCGGAGCCGGATCCCGACCTGCTAAGGGAGGCGAGGGCGGTCGTGTTCGGGCACGAACACCCGGTCTCGGAGGCCGTCCCCGGGACCACGGTGAAGGTGTTCTTGGAGCTTGAGCTCGACCTCGAGCGGCTCACTCGGGGTGAGCTGGAGGGCCGGCTGCCCGGGCTGGTGCTGCCAGCGTTCGACGACGTGGTGGGCGGGACGGAGGTTGGGGAAGGTGCGGACGACGACCGGCTCCTGCTGGCGCACCGCCGGGGCGCGGTGGTAGAGGAGTCCGTCCTGCCCGTTCCGGACCCGGAGCTGGAGCCGATTTGAGGGGCTCGCCCCCGGAAGTTTTCCTCATCGTGAGGTCTCGGGAGAGGGCGCGGCCGGTCATCGCCCCGGGGCTCGTTCCCAAGGGCTTTTTAACAGCTCCTCGGGCCGGGGCCTGGGGGTGGCGGGATGCCGAAGGTCCGCGTGGGCGTGCTGGGAGCGACTGGGATCGTGGGTCAGCGGTTCGTGAGCCTGCTCGTGGATCACCCCTGGTTCGAGCTGGAGGCGCTGACCGCCTCGCCGCGGTCCGCGGGCAAGCCCTACGCGGAAGCCTCGAAGTGGTACCTGAACGAGCCGCTGCCGGAGGACGTCGCCGAGATGACCGTGCTGGAGACGGATCCGAAGGAGGTCGAGCGTGAGGCGGACGTGGACCTGGTCTTCTCCGCCCTGCCGTCGGACGTGGCCAAGGAGGTGGAACCCAAGTTCGCCGAGGCCGGCTTCGCCGTGGCGAGCAACGCGAGCGCGTACCGGATGGAAGAGGACGTCCCGCTCGTAATCCCGGAGGTGAACCCGGACCACCTGGAGCTGATCGACGTGCAGCGGGACGAGCGGGGCTGGGACGGATTCATCGTGACGAACCCGAACTGCTCCACGATCCAAATGGTGCTCACGCTCAAGCCGCTCATGGACGAGTTCGGGGTCGAGGAGGTCATCGTCTCGACCATGCAGGCCGTCTCCGGCGCGGGGTACGCGGGCGTCCCATCGATGGCCATCCTGGATAACATCATCCCGTACATCGAGGGTGAGGAGGAGAAGATGGAGACCGAGACGCTGAAGATCCTGGGCGAGCTCGACGGCGATCGCGTGAAGCCGGCGGACATTACCGTCTCGGCATCCTGCCACCGGGTGCCCGTGCTCGACGGGCACACGGAGGCCATCTTCGTGTCGACGACCGAGGAGGCCGACCCGAAGGAGGCGGCCGAGGTGCTCGCCGAGTTCAGGGGCGTCCCGCAGGAGAGGGACCTGCCGACGGCGCCCGAGCAGCCCGTCATCGTCCGCGAGGAGGAGGACCGGCCGCAGCCACGGTTCGACCGGGAGGCGGACGGCGGCATGGCGGTGGTCGTGGGTCGAATCCGGCGGGACCCGGTCCTGGGCGGGCTGAAGTACGTCTGCGTGGGTCACAACGCGGTGCGCGGCGCGGCCGGCGCGTCCGTGCTCAACGCCGAGCTGCTGGTCAGCGAAGGCTACCTCTGAGCCAGCCGCTCCGCCAGGTCCACGGCCTCCTTCGGCGACTCCGCCCCCTCGATCTCACCGCGCTCCGCCAGCTCCCTTGCCCAGCCTCCCGAGGGCTTCAGCCCGATCACGGGCCTGCCCATCTTCCGCGCCAGTGAGATCTCGGAGAGCGTTCCCCAGCCGCCCGCGACCGCGATCACGGCCTCGCCCGCTCGGACGACGAGCGCGTTTCGAGCCTCTCCCAGCCCGGTCGGCAGCTTGACGTCCACGTACGGGTTCGCCTCCTCATGATCCTCGCCCGGGAGCACGCCCACGGTGATGCCACCTTCCTCCTTCGCGCCCCTGCACGCCGCCTCCATCACCCCACCCCGACCGCCACACACCAGCACGTGACCGCGCCGGGCGATCTCCCGCCCAAGGTCCTCCGCCAGCTCGAGCACATCACGAGGCGCGCTGGCACTCCCGATCACGGCGATCTGCACGGGACAGCCCCCTCTCAGCTGGCGTAACGGTCCCCATCGCCCCCCGGCTAAGCCAACCGGGTGTTCATCATCGGGCTGAGGGTGAGCGTGAGAGGGGTCGGTCCCGGGACTCCCGATCATCCCGGTTCCGGTCAGCTATCATCCGGTTCCTCACTCCCCCTGCACGGCCGACACTGTCCCAATTAATCGTCCCAATTAATCAACGCTCGGGACCGCTCGGTCGGGGCGCAGCTCCCCATCGACGTCGGTCCAAGCCGATGTCCTCATCGCGGGGGCGGCGGGCGTGAGCGTGCTCAACGAGATCCTCTCCACCGTGAGGAAGCGCGTGGACGAGCTCAAGAACCGCGAGTTCAAGCCCAGGGCCGGAGGTAGGTCCCTCCGGCGGGCGGTCGAGGGCGACGGTGTCGCCGTGATCGCCGAGATTAAACCCTCCTCACCCTCCCAGGGTCGCCTCAGGCACGAGGACGAGGAGGGGCTCCGGGAGCGCGCCCGCGCCTACGAGCGGGGCGGGGCCGCGGGCATCTCGGTGCTGACGGAGCCCGAGTACTTCGACGGCAGGCCCGAGTACATCCCGCTCGTCCGAGAGGCGGTCGACCTGCCGATCCTCAGGAAGGACTTCATCATAGATCCCGTGCAGGTGGAGGAGAGCGCGCACTACGAGGCGGACGCGATCCTGCTGATCGCGGAGGCGGTGGGCGACCGCGCCCCCGAGCTCATCGACCTGGCCCACGAGCACGGTCTCGAGGTCCTCCTGGAGCTGGACCGCCGGGAGCACCTAAGGCTGCTGGACGACGCGCGGCCCGACCTGGTCGGCGTGAACAACCGGGACCTGCGCACCCTGGAGGTGGACCTGAACCGCACGCTAGAGCTCGGCCCGGAGGTCAGGGGGAGGGTCGACGCCCCCCTGGTCGCGGAGTCCGGCGTCTCCGGGCCCGAGGACGTGGCCCGACTGGCCGAGGTCGCGGACGCGGTCCTGGTCGGCACGTACCTGATGAGGGCCGAAGATCCAGAGTCCGCGGTGCGAGGCCTCGTCGAGGCCGGGAGGAGCGCGAGATGATGTCGCCGGAGAAGCTGGCGTGGGCGACGCTGCTGGGGGTGTCCCGGGGGCTCTACGTGTTCGCGGGCGCGTTCGTGGCCTCCGTGGTTTACCGGTACGTGGCGGAGGAGCGGATCACGATGACGACCGCCCTCTTCATCGGCCTGTTGACCGCGGGCTTCGCATCGGGTCCCCAGAAGCTGGCCGCGCTGGCCTTTACACAGATCAACGTCGAGGTCCTGGCCTGGACGCTCGCCGCCCTGTTCTCGATCCCCGGGCGCACCTACGGGGACGCGCTGGGACGGAGGCTGCTCGAGGCGCGCATCACCAGCGTGAAGCCGACGACCAAGACGTACCGGCTTCCTTCCGACCCGGACAACATCGAGGATGTCCCGGGCGAGCCGCCCGCGCCCCGAGAGGTCAAGGAGCGGATCGCGGGCCGGGAGTACGAGTTCCCGCGCGGGACGCCCGAAGACGACGTGGAGCGGGTGATCAAACGGGACCTCGAGCGGGAGGGTGGGATCGGCCGTGCGATCGTGGAGGTGGGTGAGGACGAGGAGGTCCGCGTTAAAGTCGCCGGCTCCAAACCACCCGTGTCGCACACGCTGCCGCCCGACAAGGTGGCCGTTTCGGTGAACCCGAAGGGCGGGTCAACCCACGTGGGCGAGGGCGACACGGTGATCGTCTACGCGGACGGGCGCAAAATCTGCGAGGCGGAGGTCTGGAAGCGGTCCTCGGACGGCGTCGTTCTCGTGGTGGATTCCGATCACGCGGACGAGCTAATGAGGTTGGTCACCAAGGGAAAGGACGTGTCCCTGGTGGTCAAGCCGGCCAGGGAGTGAGGTGTGCCCCGCGGCTAGCCAGGCCGGTCATTCATCGCCTTCCGGTCGTCATTCGTCCCGGCCCCAGCCTGGGACCGCGGGGCTCATCGGCAGGCCCCTACTCCCCATCATCGGGCTCGCGCCCTCCGGTTTTCGGGGCCCGCCTCTCGTGAGTCCCAGAGCCGTCACACGCTAAAAAAGGCTCGATCAGAACGGCTCCAGCTCCGGGTAGTACCGCCGGAACCTCCGCAGGGCCTCCTTGGTCGGTCCGGGGAACCTGTTCCCCAGCTCGCGCACGAACTCCGACCGAGTCCTTCCCGGGATCAGCTCCAGGATCTCACGCGCCACCTCGACCGTCCTGGAGTCGCAGAACCTGGGCACCTCCATCGTGAGCGTGAGCACGTCCTCTCCGAGCACCTGCTTGTGCCCCCGGGGGACCGACCCCAGCAACACTCCCCGCCCGAAATCCACGAGGCCCGGTACCCGCCCCCGGCTCTCCCGGGTGAGCCGATCGTAGGCTTCGGGCCGGTAGCAGTGCAGCTCCACGTACGCGTCGAACGGGCGCAACGACTCGACCACCTCCAACCACCGCGCGCCCACCTCCGACTCGTAGAACCTCGGATCCACGGTGCTCACGTACGGCCCCCGGGACATGACCTTCCTGACCCGGAACTCCGGCGGGACCATCCGCCCGACCACCGGGTCGAGCCACCGGCCCTCGTCCCCATGCACCCCGTAAAGCAGCACCGGTCGGTGGATGGGGTGGTCACCGCGTGCGCCCATGGTTCCCGCAGGCCCCCGAGGTGGACACCCCGACCGTGAAGCCCGAGGAGGTGGAGTCGTACCTAGACGACGTCCGGGAGCGGGTCGGGGCGTACGCCTTCGGCGAGAAGAGCTGGTCCAAGAAGGTCCGCTCCCGGCGCGCCTACCTCCGTAAGATCGAGGGAGATGACGAGGCGCTGAAGGCTTACTCTGCCCTCCTCACCATCGCCGCCTCCGGGCCCAGGCCGGCCCGGCACCTGGTCGCGGAGGGCGAGTCCGCCCTCGCCGAGACGGCTCTGTACGAGGCTCGACGAGAGAGTGACGAGCACGAGTGCCTCGAGGAGCGCGCGCTCCGAGAGCTCTACCGCTGGGACGTCAGGGTCCTGCACCGGGAGCTCCAGCTGTACGCCGTGCACTTCACCTACCCGCTGCTCCATCGCTCCCCGGGCGGCCAGAAGCTGAAGGTCCACGTCACCGACGACCCGGCGGAGGCACTGCGCGAGCTGCGCTCACCCAGCACCCTGGGCGTCCGGCTGAAGGGTCGCGTCGACGGAACGGTCCTCGCCTGCCCCCGGTGCGGGTACGCCCGCCTCATGGGGTCCGACGGGCTCGGTCAGAGCAGGAGCCGTCAGTTCGGCCGCCGCGACGCGTGCCCGGAGTGTCGCTCCCGACTGATTCGAGTCCCCGACAGCGTCCTGGACGTGCTCCGCGAGCCCGGCGGGTACCTCGTCATGCACTTCCGCACGCTCGCGCGCACCTTCCGGGAGGACGCCCGGCGCCTCACCCTGGAGGACATCGAGCGGGCCCCCTCGGACGAGGAGCTGCGCGAGGTCTGCCTGGAGCTCTTCCCCCGGCTCAAGGAGCGGATGGAGCGGGCCCGCCGGCGGGCCAAGCGCGGCGGCTTCCCACCCTGCATGAGGAGCCTCCTGGAGCGGGCTCAAGAGGGCGAGAACCTCCCGCACGAGGCGCGGTTCGCCCTGGCCGCCTTCCTGATCAACGTCGGCTGGGACGAGGACCAGGTGGTCGAGGTCTTCTCGAACCTACCCGACTTCGACGAGGAGCGCTGCCGGTACCAGGTGCGCCACATCGCCGGAAAGGAGGGGTCGGGAACGAGGTACCTTCCGCCCAACTGCGACAAAATGCGCGAGTGGGGCCTCTGCGAGAACCCCGACGGCTGCGGCGTTAAGAACCCGATCGTGTACGCTCGGCGAGGAGGCGAGTCCGCAGGATCGAGCTCCGACGGCTCGGCATAGGCGGAACGCTCGTCACCCCGACCTCGGCGATGGGCCTGCTCGTCATCGCCCGTCCCGCGAGCTTAACTTAAAGGCCCTTAAGACGACCTCGGTGACGGACGGGGGATGCCAGAATGAGAGTCGCGCTCGCCGTCCTGCTCGCCGCGGTGATCGCGGTCGCGGTGCCGGGGCCCGCGGGTGCTCTGGGCCCGTTCCTTAAGGGCCTGAAAATCGACTACCCCATCGACTGGCCGCGCTACTCGTTCTGGACGCACTCCGAGGTAAGGGTCTGTAGCAACGCAGTCGCCTACGACATCAAGCCCGTGGACTTCGGGTACGAGGTGTTCCAGGCGAACGTGGGCGTGCCCGTGTCCAAGGTTCCGGCCAGGGGAGTACTGATCGGGTGGTACGAGAAGGGGGAGCGGGGCGCTCCGGGCACCCTCGGCCTCACGTTCCTGAACCCGCAAGGATACCGGGTGGACGTGCTCCGAATCCCCGTTCAGTCCGGGCCGGCTGACCGCACCTGCCTCGGACTGGCCTACGATCGGGGTGCCCGGACGGCCCTCGTGGCCTGGACCTCAGGAGACGCGATCTGGTTGATGGCCGTGCGCCTGGGCAGCGTGGCCTACACCGTCCGCACCGAGTCGGGAACGGTCAGGATGACGATGCCCATCGTCGAGGCCGGGCCGATCCTGACGAGGGTCGACGGCGGCAGATTCCCGGGACTCGCCGCGTACAGGGACTTCAGGCAGGTTCAGGTGGTAAGGCTCGGTGACAACCAGTTCCTGGTGATGTTCACCGGCCGGAACCCGAGCAAGCCGGGCGAGTACGGCCGGGACCTGCTGTACCTGGTCGCCACCGTCGACTGGAGCCGCCGAGACATCAACGTGAAGGTCGGTGGCCAGGACCTGGGCTTCCAGAGCGTGGTGGCGTACCGCGTCAAGCTGATTCGACTCAACCCGCGCCCGAACGTGATCGGCCTCGCGTTCATAGGTCGGTGGAGGCAGGCTGAGGCCGGCGTCTGGTGGGTGACCCTGGGCTTTGACGGCCGCGGTTTGCGGATCATCGACTACCGGCGAATCAGCGACGACGAGTTCTACCTACCGCAGACACCGTACGCCCTGTTGGACTTCGCCGTCTGCGACCTGGGCGACAGGTACGTTGTCCTGGTGGTCTGGAACGACTCGCGGATACCTCACTTCGCGTGGCTGCTCGAGCGGTACCTCCGTTACAAGTACGGTAAAGGCGTCGAGGTGAAGCTGCCGCAGCACGACAAGCTCTGGACACTGTACGGGCAGCGCGTGGTCCTGCGTCGGGACGGCACCGTGGATGAAGCCACGCTGCTGAGGTCGGAGGGTGGGTTCCCGAAGAACTTCGAGGTGGGCTACCTGGCCCGGGCTGAGGTCTCGAAGTCAGAGGAGGGCGTTACCGTCAGCGTGGACACTGCCGAGATCGACTCCGTCACCGTCCTCACCTGCACGATCAACGGGAAACCGTACTTCGTCGTGCACTACGCGGCGAACCTCAGGTGGAAGGACGTGGCTTACTGGGTTGATTACGCCTACCTCGGCTGGGGCTTCGAGAAGTCGGCACACGGGTACGACGTGTTCGCCACTCCCGTCCCGGCTGACCCGACGGTTCCTCCGTCGGTGATCCCGGAGATGGACGAGTGCAAAACGGGCCGGCAGGAGACCGAGGCCTACGTTCTGTACCCGGTGCACGTGGAGGGCAAAGCCGGCGTCCTGGTGAGGAGCGGCGGGACAGTCCACATCGACGCCTCAGGGCTCGCGATGGTGGCCGCGCCGACCGGCACGTACCTGCACCTGCACGACGTCATCCCGTACGTCGAAGTAACGTCGCCGGAGGGCTGGACCCTGGGGCGTAAGGGGGAGAAGACCCGCGCCGTCTGCATGAACCAGCTGAGCGTCCGGGCGGTCACGCTGCCGGACTCGCCGATCGCGTTCGAGGGATACCTCGAGGTCGAGAAGGAGTCCGAGACCGGTCCGAAGGTGAGCGGACCGCTCTACGTTCGTGTCTTCGTCCCAATGGTCGGCCCGCTGAAAGACCTGTACCGGGAGTGCTACGAGCTGGGCCTGCTCCCGGGCAGGATCATGTACGGGCTGCTGACGGACGATGTAGCGTACCAGCTGCAGCTGAAGTACGGAACGTACCAGGGCGAGTTCTACGGCGTCGTCACCCTGACGGACGTCCTGGTCTGCGGGACGCTCGAGGCGAGACCGATCGTCATCGAGGATCACCCGTCGATCGTCCCGACGCACCTGCAGTACGACCTGATGGCCGGGGAGCCGCCCACCGGCCGGCTTGAGGTGTACTACACCACCGACTTCAAGGACGTCCTGCCGCCGGGCTCGGTCTTCCTCGTGATGCTCAAGCAGGGGCAGCCCGTGTCGGCCGACTACTTCCTGCTGAAAGGGGGCGAGATCCTCAGCACGGAGGTCTCGATACCGCTCGCCGAGGCGCTGGCCAAGCTCATGGAGGCGGTGAAGAACGGGGTCCTCGATACGTCGAGGCTGCCCGCCTGCGCTAAGCGCGCCATCGAGGTGCTCGAGAGGCTGCCCAAGACGCGCATCGTCGAGGAGGCCATCAGCCTGCTGAAGGAGCTGCTCAACGCCCCACCCAACCTACTGCCCCAGACGTTCCGTCGGGTCCTGGGCCGGCTGATCGAGCTCACGCAGGGACAGTACGTCATCACGGCCTTCTTCCTACCGGCGGTCAGCGACGTCGAGGACCTGCCGCTGCCCGCCAGGCGCGATCAGCGCCTCTCGCGGGCGATCCACGAGATCGCGTACCTGGGCGCCACCAGCTGGGTGCCGCTGTACATGACCTGCGGGTCGGTTACCATCCGAGTCTCCGGCGGCACCGTGGTCGTCGCCAGCGGCCACCGCTCCACGCCGACGACCGGGCCCGGCCGCCCCGGTCAGGGTGTCAGGCCGTTCCAGCGGATCTCACCGGTGATCCTCCCGATCGCGCCCCCGCGTGCGCGTCGTCGCCGCTCGTAGCACGAACCTTTTTTCAAAGCTGATTGAGTATTACTCTCAGCTCAACCCGTAATCTTTAAGTCGCAACCCAGGGCGCCGGCGTCGGGGGTGAGAGCACCTCGATGAGAGCCCCCGCGCTGCTTCTCGTCCTAGCGTCCGTCCTGGTGGCAACCGGGGTTCCGGCCAGCGCGGCGTCGGAGCGGGACGTCAGCCAGTGCCTGCAGGATTGCATCAAGTGGCTGGTGGAGAACCAGTTCACGGAGCAGGACGTGGGCAAGTCGTGGACGTTCGAGGATCCGGGCGGCACGTACCAGGGTGCCAGGTACGCGGTGCACTTCGCCACCGAGGAGAACGGGCAGCTGAAGGACCAGGGTCCGGCTAAGGAGGTGCTCCGAGTCGAGCAGTACGACGTGGGCGTGTGGCCGGCCACGTTCAAGGGCGACAACCGGATCATCGCGGTGAGGGCCAGCCAGTGCGCGTTTCGGGACAAGTACGGCCTGGAGGCCGTGCAGGTGGGTAAGTACATCGCGGCGCTGGTGGACAGGTCCAAGCGCGTGATCTACGTGAAGCCGTCCAGCAAGTACCCGGGCGTGCTGTTCGGCGGCGAGCCGGCGTACTCGTCGACGAAGTTCGCCGTCCCGATGCTGGTTCTCGCGGTTAAGGAGGGCGTCAAGGATCCAGCCTTCAAGGAGGCCGTGAAGCGCGCCGTGAAGTGGGTGCTCACGGTCAACAAACCGCGCGGGTATTACTACCAGCGGTCGCTGGCGGCGATCCGCGAGAAGCTGGAGAAGGAGGGCAACCTCACGACCAGCATCGGCGGCGCGCTGTACTACTACGTGATTCCGCTGCTGCTGGGCCGCGAGCTGGGGATCGTGGACGACGACCTGTGGAACCAGTGCAAGGACCACGCGCTGTACATCCTGAGGCACGCGGTGCTGGCGCCGGAGGTGCACTGGAAGACGTGGGCCGAGTACCGGAACGTTCTCGTGATTGACGCGAAGGGCAAGCTGGCCTACTGGCTGAGGCAGAAGCGGAAGGAGGGTGAGTGGGTCAGCTACAGTCGGACGTACGACACCGCGGCGGCCGTGCTGGCGCTGGTGCACGCGATCAAGCTCGGGCTACTGAAGCCGGACGAGGAGGTTCAGATCGGTGAGGTGAAGGTCAAAGTCGGTGACCTGGTCCGGTACGCGACGAACGCGCTGGTGAGGTTCTTCGTCGAGGGCTGCGGCAACCCGTGCTACCTGGAGAAGCAGGCGGTGGAGCAGGGAGTCTACTGGAAGTCGTATTACTACCCGGTGAAGTACTCGTTCTACGCCCTGTGGGCGATCCGGGACGCGAGGGAGGCGGGGCTGCTCGGTGACTACGCGCGGAAGCACCTGAGCGTTGCGCTGCGGCGGTACGTGGGCTGGCTGGAGGGCATGCAGCTGGAGGGCAGGCCGGGGTACTTCCCGTACAACGAGTACATCCTGGGCTCGCCGGACTTCGCGAGCACCTGCGCCGCGCTGCTGGGCCTGTGCATGGCGGTAGAAATGGGACACCGTAGTCCGACAGCGATCGACCTGATCAAGAGGGTGGTTGACGCGCTGATCAGCCAGTACAGGGACGCCAAGAAGCGGGGGCTGAAGTACCTATTCTACGTGCCGACGCCGGAGAGCAGGTACTACCTGTACATGTCCAGGTTCTTCGCGGACCGCAGCGTGAACGAGGTGGCGTTCGCGACCGCACACGCGGTGGCGGCGCTGGCCGCGGTGGAGAAGCTGCCGGCAGACGTTAAGAAGCAGGTTCTGAAGGGCAGGAAGGTGCCGGTGGCACCGGTAGTGATGGCGGCGGTGGCACTGCTGTTACTCAGGCGCCGCCTCCCCGCCTAAACGCCCCCGCTAGGGGGTTCTTGATGAAGGACGTCCGACGCCTCGCCCTCCCTCTAGCGCTCCTCCTAGTTCACCTCCCGGTCCAGACGGAAGCGTCCCCGCTGCAGGACTCTCCCCACCACCTCGTCGTCGTGACCGGGTACTGGTCCCTGGGGCTACCGGCCGCCAAGGCTGCCTCCGGACTGCCCGTCACGGTCGTCGTGGAGGACGCCGTGTCTCACGGATTCGTCTCACCCGACGCGGTCAAGGAGGCGATCCTGCGCGCCGACACGATCCTACTAGTTCACACGAGGAGCAACCCGATCCTCGGCACGATCCTAGCGAACCTGCCCGCCGGGAAGCGGGTGTTCGTGTACAACAACGTGCTCCCGAAGCCGCAGGACGCCCGGAACCTGGCGGACGTCACGGTGGAGTGGGAGGGCGTCACGATACCGCTCTCCCTGTACGTCCAGTCCCGCTCTGAACGCAACCTCCGGAGCCTATTCGAGTACCTGCTGACCGGGCGACCGGGCCCGTTCCACCCGTTCGACGGCTGGGTCGAGGGCTACGACTACGAGCGCGACGAGATCGTGCGGCCCGAGGATCCCGGTCCGGAGGAGCTCCGGGAGGCGCTCTCCCGGTACGGATCCGCGCCCGTCTACCTGGGAGATCGGGCGTACCCGCGGTGGTTCGTCGAGCTCCTTAAGTCCCGGCTGCCCGACCTGATCCGAGAGGTACTCTCGCACGAGCCTCGGCGCGACGGCCCGGCGGTCCTGATCGTCTGCGACTCAACCGCGCTGGAGTGCGGGTGGACGGCCCCGCTGCGAGAGCTCTGCCGGGCGCTGGTCAAGCGCGGGCTGGCGCCGCTGGTGCTGGCGCTGCACTACGACCTGCTGGACGGGGACCTGGAGGACGTCCTCCGGGCCCTGCGCGAGACGGTGAGGCGGCTCAACGTCCAGGCCGTGATCTTCCTGGCCGGCTTCTTCCGCATGCGCTCCCCGGACTCCCCGGAGGTGAAGCTGCTTGAGGAGCTCGGTGTGCCCGTGGTTAAGGCGATCAGGCTCGGGCACACGATGACGGAGTGGCAAGCGTACTGGCGGATGCCCAGCGGCATGGACTGGTCCGCGCTGTACCACATCGTGATCCCGGAGAACCTGGGCCTGATCGAGGGCATCCCGATCTCGGTCCGCGAGTGGCGGACGGACGGTCCGAGAACCCTGCTGGGCGGCGTCTGGCGCGCGGACGTGCCCGTCCCGCCCATGGTCGAGCTGCTGGCGAGCCGGGTGGCCGCGTGGGTCAAGCTCCGGCTGAAGCCGAACGCGGAGAAGCGGGTGGTCATCCTCTACTGGGCGGCCGAGCCGGGCAAGGAGGGAGTGGGTGTCGCCTCCTCGCTCGACGTCTCGGCCTCGATCGTCAACTTCCTCGCCTGGCTGCTGGCGCGCGGGTACCGGGTCGAAATCCCGCGGGAGCTCGCCGAGTACCTCCGGCGGTTCGCGGACGAGGTTCCCCGGGACTCCGAGCTGTACCGGGCGCTGAAGTCCGGCTCGATCGAGGAGGTGGTCAGGGCGATTCGAGGCACGCTCCTCGAGATCAACCGGCTGGAGGTGGAGGCGGAGGAACTCGCGGAGAAGGGTGGGTGGAGGCGGGCGCTCGAGCTCTACGCGCGGGCTTACCGCCTCATGCGGCCCCTCGCCGACGCGCTCGGCCGGTTGATGGTGGAGGAGGGCTCCAACATCGGGGCCTACATCCTGCGGCGCGTGCGGGCCGAGGACGGCAGGCTCGTGCTGGAGCTGCTGGCCTACGAGAACGGCAGGTTCGTGCGGAGGGAGTGGGAGGTCCGCTACGTTCATCTCCTGCCGCTCGACGAGTACCTGCGCTGGTACCGTACCCTGCCGGAGGAGGCCAGGCTGTGCGTGGAGAAAGGCATCTTCGGGTACCTGGAGGCGCTGCTGAGGTTCGTGAAGCGGTACGGTCCGGTGGTGGATTCGCTGAAGCTCCGGGCGCTGACGAACGGGTTGAGGTCGCTGGTGGCGTACGTCGAGGGCCACCTGCAGTACCTCCAGCTGTCCGACCGGGAGCGTCGGGAGTTCCTGGGCGACCTCCGGTCGCTGGTGGAGGACGTCGTCTCCGCCCTGACCGACCCGAACCGGGTGGATGAGGCGCTGCACCGGTGCGAGGAGCTGCACCGGAAGTGGTCGCGGGTGGAGGCGCTGTACGGGTGGTTCACGGGGTGGGGTCCGCCCGAACGCTCGCGTTACCTCGTCGAAATTGACGGGAAGAAGTACTTCGTGATTCGCGGGATCCGGTTCGGGAACGTGCTGGTCGCGCCGCAGCCGGCGCGCGGGTACTACGTGGGCATCAGCGTCGCTTACCACTCCACGATCCTGCCGCCCTGTCACTATTACCTCGCCTGTTACTACTACTTCACCCGCGTTTTCCGCGCGGACGTGATCGTGAACACGGGCAAGCACGGCACGTACGAGTGGCTCCCGTACAAACCCCTCTTCATGTCCTGGTGGGACTTCCCGCAGATCTGCATCCAGGACGTTCCACAGGTGTACCCGTATTACGTGGCCGACCCCTCCGAGGCGCTGGTCGCGAAGCGGCGGGGCTGGGCCGTCCTGGTTAACTACCTGCCGGAGTCGCTGGCCAGGTGCGAGCTGGAGGACGAGTGGGGCGAGCTACTCGAGCTCCTGCGAGAGTACCTGTCCTCGGGCCTGAGCGTGTACCGGGCGCGGATCCTGGAGCTCGTCAAGAAGACGCGGGCGTACGAGCTCCTGAACCTCAGCTCGCTGGAGGAGTTCGAGCGGGATTTTGACGGCAACTGCGCCCGGCTCTACTTCCTGCTCCACGACCTGGAGGAGCACGAGGTGGTTCCGGTCGGGCTGCACGTGTTCGGGATGCCGCCGTTGGGTGAGGATCCCGTCGAGACGCTGGCCAGCTTCGCCGCGAAAATCCTGGTGAACGAGACGCTCGGCGCGCTGGACTACCCGCGCGCCCTGGAGCTCTGTCGGGAGGTGATCGAGCGGCCGGAGGCGAGGGAGTCCGACGAGCTGCACCGGGAGGCGGCGCGGGTCGTGGAGCTGCTCTTCCAGAGCGCGCGGCTCGAGCGGGAGAACTTCCTCCGCGCGCTCGAGGGCCGCTACGTTCCACCAGGGTACGCCTCGAGCCCGTTCAAGGAGATCGACGCGCTGCCCACGGGCAGGAACTCCTGCATGTTCGACCCTCGCAAGTGGCCGGACTGGATCTCGATCAACCCCGCGTACGCGGTGGCGATCCCCCTCCGACTGGTCGCGAAGAAGGTCGTCGCGTTCGACTGGGCGACGGATAACATCAACACGCGGGCGCTGCCGATCGCGGTGCAAATGCTGCTGCTGGGCGTTCTCCCACGCCGGAACTCTGAGGGGGTCGTCGTCGGCGTCGACCCGTGCGCGCCGCTCCGCCCGAACGCCGTGGCGGGAACGCGCCGATACGGCCAGGTCCTGATCACGGGCAGGCTCGTTCGCATGGATCTCTTGGGTTCGGGCACGGTGCGCCTGGTGGTCGCACCGCCCGGCGGCGGGACCGAGATCGAGGTGCGAGCCCCGCTCGACTCCCTCCCGTTCCCGCTGTTCGTGGGCGACCACGTGACGATCCTGGGCACGCTGGTTCCGCCCGAGCGGAGGGTGGAGCTGCTGGACGCCGAGGTGCTGAGATCGTACGAGGGAGGGTACCTGACGCCCACCGAGCTCGCGGCCGTGGGAAGCGTGGCCTCGGGCCCCGTCGTGGTGAAGGGAACGGTCAAAGAGGTCAGCGGGAACTTCCTGGTGGTTACGGACGGGACGACGGACGTCCGGTGCTGCGTCGCGGGTCCCGTGCGGGTGAGGCCGGGCGAGACGGTCTTCGTGCGCGGGCGACCGCTGATCCAAGAGGAGCCGCCGATCGTGTCCGCGACGCTCGTGCTCCGGGGCCGGCTGACGCGGATCACGGACGTGATCGTGCTCGGCACCTCCTGCTTCCGGGACGTGTTCGCCCACAACATCCTCGCGGAGCTGTTCCTGGGCCGCGCGGCGGCCATTTTAGCGGCGGAGCCGTACCTGGCGGCGGAGCTCGGTGTTCCCTCCTTGGTCGGAGCGCGGGTGAAGGGGGCGAACGTCCCCGGGCTCGTGCTGGAGCGACTGCGGGAGATCGTGGGCCGGTTGCGGCAGGGTCGGTGGGAGAACCCGCTGCACGAGACCGTGCTGCGGGTCTACGAGGCGGCGCTGGACCTGGCCTCCTCCATGGGTAGGGAGAGGTTGGCGAGGCTGCTGTGGGAGGGGTTGAAGTCGCTCTACGCTCAGGTTCAGGAGGCGTGCTCGCAGCAGGGGCTGAGCTTCGACTCCGTGCTCTCTACGGCCAGGGAGCTGGCGTATCTCGCGCCACCGAGCGAGAACTACGCGTTCCTGGACTGGGCGGCGGTCTACCTGGCGCTACTCGCGTGCCGGGAGCGTGAAGTCAGCGCGCCGCTCCGGGCTTGGGTGGAGCAGGTCCGGAGGATCCCGGAGGCGGATTACCCGCTCCTGGCGGCGATCGACGTGTTCTGTCAGGCGCCCGGTGACTACACGAACGTGATCGGGAAGACGATCGAGTCGGGCGCGTTCCTGCTGGAGGAGCGGGTTAAGCTGGCCCTGACCTGGATCTCCGCGATGAGCTACCTGTACGGGCCGCGGTACTGGGGCGTCAGCGTGCCGCTGCTGCTCGCGCTGAACCTGGCGGTCCCGGACCACACGCTCCACACGATGGTCTCCTCGGACGAGAAGGCGACGTTCTTCTACGACGACTGCATCTACGCGTTCGAAGGCGGGATGCGGCTGGCCGTCGAGGCCGTGAACGGGCTGGCGCCCGAGCAGGAGCCGGAGATCGGCATGCTCGTGCTCAACCTGCGCCACGCCGCCCTCGGGACCTACACCGGCGGCGACTACTCTCGAACGGTGTACCGGCTGGCCCACGTCGCCGAGCTGATCGCCCGCGCCAACCCGAGCCTGGCCCCGTGGCTCCGCGACCTGGCGTCCAGCCTGGCGGCCGGTAACCTGATGGCGGCGATGATCGCGAGCAACCTGACCCTGCTGATGCAGCCGTCGACCGAGGCGGAGCTGCGGGCGCTGCGCGGCGACCTGACGGCCGCGTACCGGTACGCCCTGCTGATGCCGTTCCAGTCCTACGCCTGGTACGACCTCATGCGCACGGTCTTCAACCCGCTGTATCTGCGCGGCAAGCGGTTTCACGGCTACTCAGGTGCGGTGGACCTACTCAAGCGACTCGACTTCCTGATCACCGGCTGGAGCACCCTGACGCCGGGCCTGCTCGGCTGGAACGGCATCTTCCGCCGCGTCGCCCGGGTTCTGGTCGAGAACAGGTCCTGGCTGGCGCGTTACGCCCCGGAGAGTCTGCTGTCCGTCTCGGTCAAGCTCCTGGTGATCGCGTTCGATCGGGCCCGGTACGGGCTGGTGAGCGGGGAGCTGCTGCGCAGCCCCGAGTTCGTGCAGCTGGTCCGCGAGGTCATCGTGCCCGAGCTGCTTGAGGGCGAGCTGTGCTGCTGCCCGGCCGTGTGCGGTAACCCAACGATTCAGGAGCGGTTCCTGCAGGCGCTCGCGGCCTACGAGTCCATCATCCCGCAGGTGCGTCCGGCCATCGCGGTCTTCACGACCAACTACGTGGGCCGGCCGATCCCAGGCCGGACCGCCAACGTCACCACCGCCCCGGGAGCGGCGCCGGCCCCGACCACCGTCGGCCCGACGCCCGCATCGTCCCTCGCACCGACCGCGGCTCCGGCGACGACACCGGCGGTCAGCCCCGCCGCCCTCCCCGCGCCCAGCCCGGCGCCGCGGCGGGTCTTGAACGCCCAGGCGCCGAGTGCCACCACGGCACCGGTCTCAACATCTACCTCGGGCACCCCGGCGACGAGCGGTACGCGGTCCATCGCCAGCACCGCCGCGGCCCCCTCAGCCAGCGCGCCGGTCAGCCCGATGACCGGAGCCAGAACCGCCGTCCGGGTGGCCAGAGCGGTGGCCGCCGTCGCGGAGGCGTCGGTGAGGGCGCCGGTCCGGTCCCTCGCAACCGCCGTCCGGGGTACCGGAGGGGGAGCCTCGATCTCGACCGTGGGTGCGGCGCTCAAGTCGGTCGGGGCCGGTTCCGAGCGCGCTGGGGGCGGGAAGTCCGGGGCGTCGGTGAGGGCGGTTCAGGCGGGCGCCGCGTCTCGCGGCGGTGCGTCCGCGCCGGCTCAGGCTCGGGCTCGGTCGGCTCGGGTCATGGTGAGGTCCTCGCCGGCGACCCCGGCCTCCCAAGCGCCACGCTGGGTCCTTTACGCGCTCATTGCGGCCCTGCTGATGTCGGTGCTGGCGGTAAGCGTGGGGTACTCCCGGAGGGCTGGGATGTCAAGGACTCCAGGGTGGTAAGGCGGGGGAGTGGAGCCCGGACCGGCAGTAGTCCCCCGTCAGAGCGAGCAGGGCGAGTGGAATCAGGACGTAATCCCAGTGCCGGGCTGGGATCGGAGTCAGCGCCAGCCGGATCCAGCCCCTTGGACCGGGGAAGATTGGCACTCCGCGCGCGGTGAGCATATCTTGGAGCGTGTGGAAGAGCCCACCCAGCAGGACGAGCGCCAGGGTGCGGTGGTGCGTCCAAGTCGTCAGGGCGCCGAGCAGCCAAGGCCATGGGCAGTGAAGCGCGCCCCTGTGTCGGAAGGTTCTGGACAGCGACTCTCTGACCCGGGCGCGGGTGACGGCCTCCAAGGACCCTAAAAGCAGCCGAGTTATGAGCGAGTTCGGGTGGTCGAGGTCCGGGAGCAGAGCGCCCACAGCGGTCAGGAGCGCGGGGTAAGGGCCCAGGAAGTGGCTCACGATCAAGTAGGTGACCAGAACGTGGGTGATCGCTCTCAGCCCTCTCACCCCGCCGCGGGATGAGGAGTCAACCTGGCGCGGAAGCCTTTCGGATGAAGAGGGGAGGGGGTCCCCGACCGCGGTGTGCCCGGGCCTATCAGCGGGACCCTCATCGGAGCGGGGGCCGCCCCGCCCTCGGGCCCGCCGGGGCGACCCGGGCCCCCTCGGTTGACCCGCGTCCGGGGCGTTGAATCGGTTTCGGAGATGAGGAGGGTGGTGGACGCTGAGAGGGATCGATGACGACCCTCTCGGCGCCGATCACTCCTCCTCGATCACTCCGCGGATGAAGGCCATGGCCGCCCTGCGAAGCAGCTCTCGACCGGCGATGGAGGCCGGGGCCGAGGCGGGCACGGCGCGCAGTTCGACTCCTTCCCCTTCAGCGCGCAGCTCGAGGTGCTCTCGAGCGTCCAGGGTGAGGGTCAGGCCTCCCCTACCGTGCTCCAGGACCGTCCCGGAGACGACGGCCGACACCTCGGGCCCGGTCAGCGCCATCCCCAGCTGGGCCTTCCCGGTGATGTCCCTCAGGGCGTCCTTGAGCTCGTCCTCCCGGGGCTGGAGCAGGAGGAGCAGGCTGTCGTCCCGGGGCACGGCCCGCAGCGTTCCGGAGCCCGTGTCCCCGTTGAGGGTCACCCTCACCCGGCAGAGCTGCACGGCCCGGCCTCGTAGGATCGGCTCGACGGCGAGGTCCAGGGCGCGGTCGGCGGCGGTCAGAAGGCTCCCCTTCGCCGCCTCCGGAGCCTTCGGCTTGAATCGGAGCGTCATCTCACCCTCGGGGACGAGGATGTGCCGCTCGAACGGGTAGGTGGAGGGTCCGCCGAGGGTGGTGAGCACCAGGCTTCCGTTCACCTCGAACCGCTTCAGGGCGATCCCGTACTCGACCAGTGATGCCGCGGTCGGTGGAGTGAGCACGACCCGAGAGCGGGGCGGGGTGAAGGAACCCTTTTCCAGCTCCGCGGAGCTGAAGGAGGTGCTGACTGACTCCAGGATCGGGTCCTCCTCGACCTCGATCGGCTCCCGGGGGACCAGGAACACGTTCTCCTCGACGATCCTCAGCGAGGCCTCGCAGCTGCCCACCGGCTCCCCGTCGACCTCAACCTCGAGCGAGCCCCGGTGGGCGATCAACCTCGGTCCCCGACACCCGGGCGGTCGCGCAGTATAAAAATGGACTGAACGGGTCCGCCCTCAGGGGGGCGCCTCGTCACCCGTTCAGCGTCGGGGACGGTCGTCATCCCCGTGATGTGGAGGGTGGTGGGAACCGAGGGAGGACCCAATGATGAGTAACCCCGGTACCGAACCATCTTCCTTTCAGGGGTGGCGACGGGTGCAGCCGCTCCTTCTGCTGCCCCTGATCCTGGCGCTCGCGCCGGCGTCGGCCACCGTCCACGTGGACGTCTTCCCGTGCCTGGACAGCGACGCCTGGTCCGGGGAGCACGTGCGAGCGCTCAGGACGTTCCTGGAGTGGTGCGCGGACCACGGCGTCAAGGTCGCGGTGTTCCACTACAACACCTGCGAGGAGGCCGCTCCCGGAATCACCCAGGTGATCCGCGAGTTCGCGGGGCAGGGCGTGATCACGCTCGTGGGCCTCCACTCCACCTCCCACTCGATGGGAGATTTGCCCGTGAGCATTCAGTACCTGGAGCTGAAGTACAACGCCGAGTTCCTCCGGGAGAGCGTTGGGATCAACGTGAACGACCGGGTGCTCAGCGTCCCGTACTGGGTGTTCTCGCCTCGCACCCTCGAGGCGTGCGCCCTGTTCGGTGTCAGGGTGATCGTCTCCGGCAACGGTCCCAACACGCTCTCCCCGGAGCACGATCGGGTGTGGGACAAGGTCAGCTTCCCCGGACAGCTGATGATCCCGGGCAAGTTCACGGTCGTGGGAGAGGTGATCTACCACCTGCCCGCCGTCAGCTACCCTTCACTCGCCGCCCAGAGCGCCGCTCTGGGCACCACCGTGGGGGAGGTGCTCCGGCGAGCCGTCGAGAGCCTCATCGAGAACGGCCTGGTCCCGACGGATCGGGACGTGAGGCTCACGCTGGCCGTGCTCGTGCACCCCTGGGAGCTGGCCGACTCCGGCACGCTTGAGGGCATCGAGGGGCTGCTGGAGCTGGTGTCGTCTGGAGCCCTGGACTTCGACTGCAACGGCGTCCCGGTAGTGTTCCGGCTGGCCGATCCGGCGGAGGTCGTCAAGGACTTGGAGGAGGGGAGGTTCGAGGGACCGGTGGTGAGCCTGCCCTCGCCCGACTACCGGTACGTGCTGCTCAGCAAGGGTTACAAGCCGTGGTGGGAGCTCCTCCGCCAGTGCTCCAGCGACGAGAACGCTATCCACATGATCAGGACGTGGAGGGAGGCCGTCCAGACGCTGGAGTGCGTTGACGCGGAGCTCCTGACGCTGCTGCGGGCGGGCCGAACCGAGGGCCTCGACACCCTGCTGAGGGAGGTGGCTGAGACCGCGGTGGATGAAGCCGAGCTGTACAACATGGTGAAGAACTGGGACCCGGCGGGAGCCAAGCGGGCAGTGGAGCGGTTCAGGGAGGTCGCGGACCGGCTGTACTCGGCGGTCGTCCGGACGTTCGCCGACTTCCTCTCGGGACTGAGCCGCGAGCTTGAGGGGGTGCGGGAGCTGAGGGAACTCGTGAGCGACGTCGCGGGGAGCGTTGAGGAGCTTCGGGCGCGGGTCGAGGCGGTCGAAGCCGAGGTGACCGACCTGCGGCTGGAGGTGGGCCTACTGCGGGACGAGCTCGTGGGGCGGACGTCGAGGCTGGAGGAAAGGGTGAAGAGCGTTGAAAAAAGGCTCTCCGAGCTGGAAAACGATATCAGGGGGATCAAGCAGGGCCGCGAGTCACCCGGAGAGCGGGGAGGCGGGGCCCTGGTGGTGGCACCTTTCGCCCCACCAGTCCCGCGGGGGCGAGGAGCATGGAAGCGTGGGATTTCGTGAGAATGATGGAGTGCGCGCTGGCGGTGGCCAGCGTCCGCCTCTTCGGCGAGCGAGGTAACGCCCTCAGGCGCGTCATGGGGGAGATCATGGCGGAGATGCTGAAGGACCGCGTCCCGGACGACCCGAGGGAGGCGCTGAGGGAGCTCCTCGAGCCGCTGGCCGAGGTGGAGATCGACGGGGACGAGGTGCGCGTTAAGGAATGTCGCGTGTGCTACTCTGCCATGCTGCTCGACGTGGCGACGGAGAGCGAGCTGGACACGATCCGGCGGGTGGTGCCCTGCCCCATCGTGAACCTGTTCAACCAGCTGGCCGAGCTCAAGGGGTGGAACGTGCGACTGGAGCCCGAGGTCACGCCGCTGTCCGGGGAAACGGACCCCGGATCCTGCGTCCAGCGCCTCCAAGAAGAGTAGCGGCGGGTGATCGAGCGGGCGGTGATGAGGACCCGGTGCCCCGACCGGTGAGGACGTCTGGGGTGGGACTGAGCCCTCGGTCCCGGGTGGACTCCTCATCCGAGGACTCGGTCCCGGAGTAGCTCCTCACCGGGCGCTCCCAACGCCCCCGGCGCCCGCCCCGATTTTAATCCCTACCTCCCGGCTCGCCGGCACTCGAAGCACCGGCCGCACCGGATGCAGTCGGATCCCGAGGGGAAGTTCTCCGCGGGTGTGAGCCCCATCGGGCAGGTGGCGCACCTCGGACAGCCCAGGCACCCCGGCTTCAACGCCCGCACGCTGGCGAGGCGGTCGAGCGCGGTCCACCCGTGAGCGATCCTGAGCAGAACCCCCACGGGACAAACGTACCGGCAAAGGAACCTGGGCACGATCATCGAGGCCAGCACCGGGAGCGAGACCAGCCCCAGCCTCAGCGTCGCGTAGTACCCGAGCCGGGGATTCTCGAGCTGGCTGGCAAGGTAGTGCATGGGGCACACCGCGTACCACGGCCTGATCAGGGCCGCGGCTCCGACCAGCGTCAGGAGCAGGACGACGTACTTGGCGTACCGGAGCCGGAGGTCCACTGGCGGAAGGTTGACGGTTACCCCCAGCCGGCGGCCCAGGCCCGCCAGGAGGTCTTGAAGGAATCCTAGAGGGCAAATCCATCCGCACACGGCCCGCCCTACGAGCACGGCCGGAAGCAGCCAGGCGACGGCCGCCACGAACGCCAGGTAGCCCGGGCTCGTCAGGCCGGCGAGCGCGGTGGGCAGCAGGTACAGCGTCAACCCCGTCCCGATCACCCCGGCGCAGCCGCCTGAAACCCCAGGCACGATCACGGGCACCTTGAGGACAATCCCGGACACGGCGGCCCCGGCGCTCACGGTCTGAACGAGCCTCCTCCACCCGGAGATCACCGGGCTCCCCCCTCGACGGCGGACGCAGAGGGGGTGCGGAGAGGACTCGAAGGAGCGGCAGGGGAGTCGTGTGGGCTCAAAATGACGCTTCATCGCGGCAGCGGCACGGGCGCAATCAGGCACGCGGCGGCTGCCAGCGCTGCCCGTGCTCGTCCTCTGATGGTTTCCGGAGGCGGACACGTTGAGGGTGCGCCTGGGTGAAGGGGGTACACGGTGGGCGGGTCAGCGAGCCCCCCAGCCATCATCTGGTGTCGGTGACCCGGCACGATTCATCATCCGGTCGCTCCGCCGTGGTCGTGCGGCTCGGACCCGGTGATTAACGTTACGACCCCCTGACGCGCGGCGGCCGAGCCCGCGCGGCTCACTCGCCCGCCCGTACGCGCTCCAGCTTCGCCTCGAAGTAGTCGGGCGAGTACTTGAGCACGATGACCCGAGTCACGACGAGAACGGCGAGGAGGACGGTGACCGACAGGAGCTCGACGGGCTGAATACTGCCCCGGTAGTACTTGAGGAACGTCTCCCGAAGCATCGTGATTATCGTGATATCGACGACGTAGCGCAGAGGTACGCGGTGATGTCGAAGCGTCTCTAGCACGCTCTGATACACCTCCAGGAGCAGCAACACGTCGAACACGCACTCCACGATCAGCCCGAACGCGGCCCGGAACCTCACCTGGTAAGGGCTAACCAGGAACGTGCTCACGATGTCGTACACGCCGACGGCGAAGACGATCAGCGTAATACCCAGGATCGCCACCATCACGGTGTAGGCGGTGACCCGGAGCAGCCGATGGGCGAGCTCGTCCAGCCGGTTGCCCAAGCCTTCTCACGCCCGCAAGGGTGATACCCCTGCGGCGTCCGCGTGCCAGGGGGCCGATGAGGACCGTTCCCCTTGGGGACCTGAATGACCAGAAGTCGCGGGGCCGAGGCGGTCGCCGGGCAGGCCGCTAGTTACGGTTTCCATTTCGCGGGAGCCTCCGCCTCAGGTTGAATCGGGCGGTGGGTTCAGCGCCCCTGGGTGTCCTCACCGCTCGGAGATCCCCCTCCTCATCATCCCCGACTAGCAGGGGACTGGCCGTTGAGAGAGGTCGTCGAGAGGATCGAGGGGTGGCTCCGTCGCCTCGAAAGACGCGGGGAGTACGAGCCGGCCTGGGGCGACCGCGAGGACGTCTACGCCGTCGCGCTCGCCGGCGTCCTGCATCAGCGCACGCGCCGCGAGCTCGCCGAGCCCGTCCTCCGCGAACTCCTCCGCAGATACCCGGAGCCCCGGGACCTCCTCTCCGCCCCCGAGCGCGAGCTGAGGTCGCTGCTCTCACGCATCGGGCTCGTCGAGCGGCGGCTCCGGACCGTGGTGGGGCTCGCCCGGCTGCTGGCGGAGTGCCCGCGTCCGTCCCGGAGGAAGCTCCTCGAGGTTCCCGGGGTGGGTCCCTACACCGCCGATTTAGTTGCCGCCGTCGTTTATGAGGAGCGAGTCCTGCCCGTCGACGCGAACGTCCGCCGCGTCGTCGAGCGTTCCACGGGCCGCCCGGTGGAGAAGGTGAGAGGGGAATGGGTAAAGTCGGCTCGGAGTCCGCGCGACCTGGCCCTAGGTACCATCGAGCTGGGTCGGCGACACTGCCGGTCCGAGCCCAGGTGCGACGAGTGCCCCGTCAGACCCGTCTGCGCGGCCCGGTCCGATGAGGAGCCTCGCCCGAGCTGAGTCCGATGAGGAGGGCGCTCGAGACCGAGGACGGCGGCGAGACTTTAAATCCCCAAGCCGCCGGACGCCCGGGATGATGTGCTAATCGGCCGCCTGAACGGGTGATGACGTTCCAGGCCGCTGACCGCAAGCTCGAGCCGGATCCTCGCCATCCCTTACCCACCCTAACGCTCGCCTCCACGCGTCGAGACCGGCCAGCCCGGGATCCGGCCATCGGGCTCCGCCGGTTTTGTCGGTGCCTGCCGGGGACCCACGAGTGTGCCTAGCCACGCCCGCGCGACGAGGGTAATTGGATTCGAAGTGGAAAGCGCACTGCAGCCAGCTGCGAGACTTCCGTTGACGCTCGCCGATCGAGTGGGCATAAATAGGTGGAAGGGGGCGTCGGGAGCGCGCCGGGATGAGGAAAGCACCCCTAGGTGACGCCGGCCGATGATCGGCTTCGCCCTGACCGACCTTACCGCGTCTCCCACTGGAAGGTCACCGTCGTCCCGTCCACTTCCTCCTCCAGCTTCACCACGTCCAAGCCCTCGCGCCGCAGCCCCTCCAGGATCACTCCCTTGGTCACCACGCACGCGCCCTCACCGCGGTCCGTGCGCTCCTGCCAGCCCAGCGTCTCGAGCACGTCCTCCAGCTCAACGCGCCCGTCCTCGACCTCGAAGTCGCCGATGAGGTCGTACTGCCTGATCAGGCTCAGCGCGTCCTCCAGGCACTCGATCTTCTTGCCCTCCGTCTCCTCGAGTATTTTCAGGAACTGCCGGCCCACTTCCATCACGATGGGTTCCCACGAGTCACCTAGGTGCTCCAGCGCCGCCATCCGCAGCGCGCTCAGCAGTGCGAAGGCCAGCTTGCGGTGCTCGGGCTGCTCAGCCAGCTCCTCTGAGACGTCCGCGCGCAACCTTTTTTCACCCTCAAACACGGGTCCCACCTGCCCCCCCCCGGAGAGGGTGCGCCGGCCGCGTCCGTCCTCCCTGCCCCCAACCTTACTACACGTTAGAGGGTTTAAATTTCTTTGATTATTCAATTAAAGGCTAAGGGCCTCGCCGCCACTTCAGTGTAGTCTTCCGGATGGCTCTCTTGAAGTCCGGAAACGGATTCGTTTACGCGGCCGATACGGACTGGTGCCGGGAGGAGGCCCCGCCGATGATCGGGGGCACGGGGCCGAGGCCGTCCACCGGCGACGGGACACCGTTAAGGAGGCCGCCGGGCCGAACTCGATGGGCGGGGTGAGGAGGCCGAGGAACGCCGATCGTGTGAGGAGGGTCGGTGTTGCCGACCGCCGCGCGAAGCAGTAAAACGACCCGTCAGAGTTCCCGGCCGGAGGCCGATGCGGAGTGGTCCCGCGGGGAGGGCCTACCCGATGACCACCGGGTTACGGTGCCGGAGGCCGCTCCCGGGAAACCGCCTTGATGGGGACGCCGAGGGGTACTGAGACCAGAGGATGATGAGTGGCGGCGCGAACCGACCCTCCCGCTCTAACGCCGACGCGGGCGATGACGAGTGTGGCCCCGGCGGCGGCATCACTGAGCTGATGACGACCTCGGAGCGCTCCGAGCCCCGCCCCGCGCTCCTCCTTTCAGGTCAGCCACCGAGAGTGGTGTAAAGGATGTAGTCCAGGAGCAAGGCCAGCGTGAACATCAGCGCGCCGACGGCTACCTCGGTCACTTCCCTGAGCGCGTCCAGCGGGTTCTCGCCCGCCAACAGCTTCTCCAGCATCCCCTCCAGCGTCACGAGCGCCAGCGCCACCGGCACGGCGATGATGACCTTAACGAGGAGCTCTTTCAGCCACGGCCGCCGAGACTCAACCACGGCGCCTCCGAGCAGCACCCCGGATTTGACCTTGTCGAACACCCACCACTCGAGGCCCGCCGCCCCAACCCTCCAGGCGGGGTCCCCGACCAGGCAGTGGCTCCCGGGAAGCACGGGCACGATCAGCCGGCGGTCGTTCATGGGAACGATGACCCGAAGGACGGCCAGCCGATCCTTAGGCAGGTCCACGCGCACCACCTGATACTTCAGCTTACCTAGTCCGGGAACGTCTGCGGTACCCTCGCGCACCACCGTCCAGCGAGCGGGTTGAGCTCCGGGCGCGTGCACGCCGGTGTACGCCTCCCGGTACGCGTCCCTGGGCACGGTCGCGCACCGCAGGATCCGGGCCCCAGCGGGCAGCGGCACCTCCGGGACCGTGGCGACGACGTCGAGGAGCACCGCGTCCGCCCGCGCGAGCCGCAGCACGATCGTCTCCGGGCCCCGCGCGAGGTCCCGCAGCCGGCCGACCTGCAGGAGGTTCGTCTTCAGGAGGGCCCCGCCCGCCGCGTACCACGGGATGACCAGCACGTACAGGTCGGGGTGCAGGTTGCGCAGGAGCCGGGAGTCGTTGAGCCCGACGTACCACTGATCGCCCGCGCGGACGAGGCAGAGGTACCGTGGCAGGCCCTCGAGCAGGAGGTTGGCGGTGAGGCCGATCGGCAGATACTCGCTGGACCGCAGCCGGAGGTACAGGAACGCGTCGTCATCGGTCCTCACATGGAGGGCCAGGGCGTTCTCGAGGAGCGGCTTGAGGATCCGGCCGAGCTGCGACTCCAGAAGGTACTCGGACCGAGTGCTGCACTCGAGCCCGCGCATCGAGACCACGTGGACCCACTCGGGCAGCCGGAGCGAGGCCCGCTCACTCGGCGGGCTGGGCGGGTGGTACCTCTCGCACCAGCGCTCCACGTCCTCAACTGAGCTCTGCGTCAGTACTATGTCCGCGGGCACGATCGCCGCCAACTCCAGGCTCAAGCGCGGCACGTACACGGTCCCCTCCACTCCGGGCCACAGCCGGAGGAGCACGTGTACCGCTCGGTCCCCGTCCCTCAGCACCACGAGCTGGTGGTCCAGGGGCTCCGGGCGTGGCAGGGGGAGGGAGTCGGCGTGCACCGACGCAGGCAGCGCTAGAACCGCCGAGAAGAGCACGACGATCGCCCACCGGCGCCGGCGGACCGGGGGCACGACCGGCGGTAGGACCAGCGCTCGCCGCTTGGAGTGTGAGGGCGGGACCTCGGGTCCGCCCCGGCTCACCGTGACGGGCTCCAGTCGCCCGCGCCTGAGGTCCTCGAGGCTCAGGGCGCACAGGCCCAGTCCCTCGAACGAGGCTCCGCGGTCCAGAAGGGCGCGGCCATCGTCGACCCATAGGACGTAGCTGTCCCTGACGTCCTCAGACTCGTTCTCGAACGAGACTCCGAGGTGGTAACCATCGTCCCCCGCCAGTAGCAGGTGCCCGTTGACGGCGCGCGCCCGCACCTCGACGACCAGGAGGCCACGGTCGACCCGCGCCTCCAGAACGGGGACGTCCACGTACCCTCGGTCCAGCAGGTCGCCGAACGCGCGCCGCACGCCCTCCGGGAACCCTTCGACCGGAACCCTGACGTACCAGCCCCGGTCGACGTACACGCCGGTTTCCCGCCACTCGATCCGGCGGTGAGTGGTCCGCCAACCGTGCACCGCGTGCTTCGACCACTCGGATTTGGGCGGCAGCTTCAGCTCGCCGTGAGAGCTCGACCTCAGCTCGCTCTCGGAGAACCAGTACACGCCCAGCACCTCCGAGTTGAGCGGCAGGAGGACCCGAACCGTGTCCGATTCCGACACGTGCACCAGGTACAGGAGGTCCGCGTGGTCGCCGCTCGGGACCCCCTCAAAGAACACGTCTACTTGGTCGGCGGTGCCCGGGACGAGGACCGTGAATGTCGCCAAAAGGACGGCGATCGTGGTCGCCCGGGAGGCCATCGCGCGGGCCCCCGGCCCGCCTGCAACGTCAGGTTCATTTAACTTACTGTCAAGTCCACTGGCCGGCAGGAGAGGACCGGTCGCGTGGGTGCCACATCACCGAGGCCCGCACCACTCGTTCGACCCCGGACCGAATGAGCCGACGCCGAAGCGGTGCGTTGAACCTCCGGAGACGAAAGCTACCCTTCCGTTTCGTCGAGTCGCGATCGTCCCCACCGGCGAGCCTCTGGGGGCGGTGAAAGTCACGGTGTACGGGTGCGGGACGAGAGCAAGGCCGTGAAGCTGGTCGAGAATCGTCTGAGGGTAGATTACGAGCTACCGCTGGGCGGCGCGCACCTGGCGTATCGGGCGGCGGAGGCCGGGCGCGATGCGGTCCTGTGCGGTCCGAAGCTTGACCTCTCGGAGGGGTCGAAGGAGCGATTGGAGTCAGTCGGTGTGGGGCTCGAGACGGGCGACAGCGTGTAGGTGCGGGGCATGGTGAGGTGTACGTACACCCCGTTCGGGTGCACGGTAGAGATCGCCAGGAGGTTAATCGACGACGTCCGCGAGGGAGCCGTTCTCCGCACGACGTGCACGTGCCCACCGACCGCCCTGCACCACGACCTAGAGCGCGAGCCTCGCACGGATCGGGAGGACGCTGGTGCCTCCTCCTTTCACCCTGCCGGGATCCCGGGCACGGAAACTCGAGACCTGGTACTGGTGGCAGACGCGCGAGCCGAAGGGTCAGGGATCGAGCTGTCGTCGGAGGAGCAAGTCGAGCGGTGTACCGACTTGGCGGAGGACATGAAGTACGGCGTCTACGTCTTGGACCCCGAGATCGCTCCGCTCATCAAGGACATGTCCATAGTTCTCACCGTGAGGGCAGTCCAGGCGATCTGCAACTACCTCCAGGTGGATTTGCGGTGCTCCCACCGGGATGATCGAGGAGCAAGTGGAAGAGAGATGCCATCCACCATGGCGTACTCGGTCGGCAAGCACGGGATGGACGCGCTCGACAAGATTGATGGGGAGGCGCTGCTGAAGTCACTACGGAACATGGCACTCACGGAGGGCATCGAGCGAGTTGTGGACTTTTCAAGCGGTGCCACCCGGACTCCATCAACGGTGACCGAGGGAGCATGCGAGAGCTGAGTTCCATGATGGTGCCTCCGGACAATCTGGTGGACGAGTTCGAGAGATCGTGGAAGAAGCTCCGGTCCAGTACGTTCGCCGGAAGTTTTCGAGGAGCGGTGCTGGAGCTTCCGTTCGGCCAGCGCAGCGGTGAGGCCACCTCGCTCGGTCCTAACCCAATCTAAGCGCCCCAGGTCGCTTCCATGTCGGGTCGCAGTCGACCCGGATTCTGATTACCTCTTCTTCGATGGCGTTGGTCGCGGTCCCGCCCCTGGTTTCACCTTCCGGTCCTGAACGCCGTGTAACGCACCGTCGCGTTGTGGAGGGGCCAAAGCGCGCCATCCTGACGCTCACGGCCGACTCGTTGGAGGAGGAGTCAGCCCGGCAACGCCTCGGCGTTGAGCGCGTGCACGCCTCCATTCGCCCGACCTGCCGACGTAAAGGTTGGTGAGAGATCGCGTCCGGGGTACTGCTCACCAGTGACGGCACGTCCACGAGGGCTTACCGCCTCTGCCCAAGCCACATGTGCCTGGTGCTGCACTTCCATTCCCTGGAGGCGAGGATTACGTGCCATCTTGTCCGAGTCCTGCTTCGGTTCCATGTGGCACCGCCTCACTTCTTAATCGGGGAAGCTACCGGCACGGGTCGTAAGCTCGCAAATGAGAGGCGACTCCTCTTCCGACTGGGGGTTTAGGCGAGGACGCAGCCTTTGGCCTTGGTCAGGTGAGACGTGTTGGATGCCCTCTCTGCAGCCTGAGGACAGGAGGCACGTAGCCGAGTCATTCACCATCGGGGCACGCTGAAATCATCCACGCATAACGGGCTCGACCCCGGCGACTACCGCGAGCGCCGAGGTCCGTGACTATTTCAAGCATGGCTCGACCGTCACGTCCGGGGATCCCGGTGCGGGTCCTACCGATCGCGGTGCTCCTGCTTACCCTCCCGGTGGCCGCCCAGGCGCTTCAGCCCGAGGTCCTGTGGAAGGAGGAGTTCCCCGACTGCCCCGGAAGCGGCTTCGTCCACCTGGTGCCCATCGAGGGCAAGGACAACGCGGCGCTGCTCGTCGTCCGCACGCCGGAGCGCTGGTCGCTGTACGAGGTGAGGGCCCAAGGGGTCACGCACCTCGGGGACGTCAGTCTGGGCACGCCTAGGTCCACGGCGGTCGAGGGAGCCGCGTACCTACCGGACCGAGGCGAGCTGCTGATCGCGGCCGTGGTTGGTGAGGAGGAGGCTGGTCCGGCCGGCTGCGCCCTAGCGGTCAGCCTCCGGCGCAGCGGGACCGACGTCCGAAGGTTCGATGGCCCCTACCTCGCAGCCAGACCGTGCCCGGATGGGACGGTTCTGGCGCTGCTTTACGAGGGACACGAGTTCCTCGAGGACAAGGGCGTCCACCGCTACACGCTGACCCTGACGCGCCTGCACCCGGACGGTCGCGCGGAGCGGTTGGTAACGTTCGAAGTCCTCTCCACGCTGCCGCCGGGCACCGTGTCGATTCCAGGCACGCTTCGGATCGAGCCCTTCGGCGACGGCTACTTGATCACGGGCTCGGGCCTCGTGGGCCTGGTCGAACTCAGGAGGACGGCGTCCGGCTGGGAGCCGGACTGCATCATCCCACCGGACAACTTCGGCCGCGAGAGGCCCGTCCAGTACTTCCAGAACTCGGTCGTCCTGGACCCGTCGGAGCGGCTGATACTCGCCCGTGTGGCCGAGATCGCGAACCCGGAGATCGGGGACTGGGTGGTCTGCAGGCCCAGCCCGCAGGGCGGTGTCCCGGAGGAGCTGCGGCGGGTGAACCTAGGAGAGATCCTCTCCTTCCTGCAGACAGGGGTCAGGCTGAGGGTCGACGGGATGGTGTACCGCGTGGTGCCGGCCATCGGACCCTCCTCGGCCGAACTCTTGATCCTCGGGTCCGGCACGACCCAGGTGTGGGAGGTGCCAGGGTTCCAGGAGCTGGCGGTGACCCCGAGGTTGTACGGTGTCAGAGTCTCCGAAAACGGGGCGGGCGGATGTACAGTGGAGGTCTGCGCGTTCAAGCCCTCAAGGAGTGAGGAGTGGCTGGCGCCCCTGTTTGGCGGCGCTGGGGAGGGGACCGGGGAGAGGAGAGTGAGAGGAAGGGAGAGCAGGAGGGGTGAGGGCGGGAAGAGCGGCGGAGTGATGGTCGTCCCGGCGGTCCCACCGCGACGTCCTCGGCGGTCGTGAACCGAATGCCCGGGAGCCTACCACCCTCAACCTTCACCCACTTGTTTTTCCGAGAATTATCTTCGAGCCTGGGCGTGAGATGCCCAGCATCGTGCCCGCCCGTCCCGGTCACGCGGTCCTCCGTGTCCCCAACCCCGGAAGACACGGGTCGGACGTCATTCCAGTGCGGTAAATCCACATCCACAGCGACCGGCGCGGAGTGAGGGTGGTACGGAGCGCCCCAATTCACGCTATTTCCGTCCAGCTGGATCTCCGGGCTGGTTCCGGTGACTGGGCGGAAAGGGGACGGGGCGTACGTTTCGGTGCTGATAAACAGGTACCTCGACGAGCACAAGGGTCCGAAGATCGAGCTCTGGTTGCTGAAGTACAACGCATGGGAACGGCGGGTGTCGGTGGGACCGGTGTACGGAAAAATTAACGTGTCCGAGCTCAACCCGGAGGATCCGGGATGCTACTTCGAGCCCATCGGTGCCGTGCACGACGCCGAACACGGCCAGCTGACCATAGCGGTCTCAACCAGGCGCATGCCGGTGCTGGCCATGAGAGTGAAGGCCGGAGCGTCCCCCGAGCTCGTGGACGTGAAGGCCGGTACAGGCTCGGCTCGTCAGGCTGTACCTGGACTCCGGGGAACGGGAGGTGCTCGCGGAGTTCACGGTGACGCACCCGCCCTACACCAACTCCGGTCACCCGAACCTCGGCAGGTGCAAGGACGGGTACGTCGTCACGTTCCTCGACGTTCCGGACCGGGCCGTGCTCGTCCGCAGAACCTCCTCAGGCTGGAAGACCGTAACGCTGAGAGTCCCAGAGGGCTGGGAGTTCGTTGCCTACGGGAAAACAGGTGGAGCAGGCCCGCCGCAGGCGACTACATCTTCCTGCTGAAGCGCGACTCCGACGGGAGGTCTGAGGTGTCGTCGCGAGCGTCAGCGCGAGCGGTGAGGACCTCCCATACATCGACGTCGTCACGACGACGCTCCCATCAGGAAAGCGTGTCGACTGGCTAGCATTCGTCGCCTGGGAGGCTGACGGGGACACCCTTAGGCTCGGGTACCTGAAGTGGACTGGCGGAAGGCCGGAGTTCCACCCGATAGGGGAGGTGCGCGCTGAATACAGGTTCGACTATTGGTTCATGGCCGGCCCGATCCTGCTGACGAGCGAGGGATTACGCCTGGTAAAGGCCGAGCCCGAGCCGGGAGACCTCCAGGTGGCGTGGGTGAGACCGGACTCATACGAAGTGCGCCTGGGTGAGGAGCTCCGGACGCTTCCCGCGACTGTGCTGGGATGGGACGTGGACGTGGGCGAGCTGGATGGGACCTTCCTCATAAAGAATGAGGACACCGAGCAGCGAGTCGTGGCCGTTATACGTGGCTCTTGGCCCGTTTTTCGTGCTGGAAAAGAGGTTGGAGCCGCCCGCGGAGCGACCACCCGGGAAGACGGGTGGTGGCAGCGGTACCAGTCGTAGCCGTCGTCCCCATCCCCAAACGGTCCAAAGCGTAAACCATCGCTGACCGGCCGGAGCCCCGCCGACGCGCCCGCATCCCGGAACGAAGGTGGAGGCGAGGGGAGGGCGGAAGGGGATCAGGTGCGGACCCAGCGCCTCGGCGGGATCACCGGCGGTACGAGGACTGGGAACTTTCGCACGCCACCCTGGTCACCTTGACCCTGCTGACCTCCCTCTGAGGACTGCTTACCCTGATGACGACCCGGCTGGCCCTTGCCTTCATGGCCTCCCTGGCCCGGCTGGCCCTGGTTCTGGTCCGCCTGCTGACCTCCTCCCTGACCACCCTGCTCGCTGCCCTGCCCGCCGCCAACGGCCTTCGTTAGTCGAACCTCGAGCTCGTACTGACGATCGACTGAGATCCACATCCGGGGCTCGCACGTGCGGTGCAGGTACCTCTCCGGTACCGAGGCCACCAGCGGTGCCGAGTACCTCAGAACCAGCTTGTACTCGCCCGGCTCGATTCTCGTTCGCGGGACCAGCTCCAGAGTGACGGTCCACCGGTCACCCTCCCTCCCAAGCTTCACATACTCGGACACCGCTACGGTGCTACCCGACGCGTCTCGGAGCTCCGCGGTCACCGCCGCCAGCGAGCCCCTGCTCGCGAAGCCCTCGACGCCCAGCATCACCTTCAGCCGGTCCAGCCCAACCTCCACCTTCTCGACCTTGAACTCCGGCCTCACGACCAGCAGTCCGACCTCTTCCAGCTTGCCGTCCTCCCCGCCTTCCACCAGCACGAACGGGGCGAACACCTCCAGACGCCTCCCGTACGGATCACGGAACTCGTACTCGTCGACCACCTTACCCTCAACGGCGTCGATGAGCCACACTCTGGCGCCTCTCGACCCCCATGCAACCAGGAACTTCACGCTGTCCTCCGAGCCCTTGTCGAACCTAGGTATCCCCGGCGCCAGGAGCGGTGCCAGCGCTTCGATGGGCTCATCTGACACCAGGCGCCCCCTCATGACGTCGTACAGCTCGCTGCTCACCACTTTTCCATCGCGTTCCACCGGGTTCCAGTACCTCACGAGCACGTACGGACCTCTCACCATCACGTACATGCCCGTTCCCTTGACGGTTGCGAGCGTTCCCTCACGGACGAGCCCTGGATGATAAGGGTCAGTAATATCGTAAATGCGGTACTTGACGTCGTAGTAACGCGCATTCTCGGCGGCGCGCTCGGTGACCCAAACCACGAGGAGGTACGTCCTCCCGCCGGCGCCGAACACGTCGTACGCCGCCAGGTATGGGTCCGTCAGCACCCGGCTGGCGCACTTCACCCTCCCGGACGGCGCATCTTCCGGGAACTTGACTGGCACTCCCACAAGGTCCTCGACCAGTACTCTGGGCCTCGTGATCACCCGCTTGATCACAATCTTACCGTTCTTCCTGTCGTAGAAGGGCACCAGCACTGTGCGGTCGTCGAGAGCCACCGGCGGTCCGAAGTTGAAGCCGTAGAACACGCTAGCGTCGATGTCAACGTCGTCCCAGAGGTCCACACCGTCGAGCACCCCGCGCCAGTGGAGGTCCACGTCGCTGGAGTAGTAAGGGCAGTACTTGTTGATCTCCTCAAAGTAGCTGAGGCGTCCGGGTATCCCGAAGTAAACACCGTACGAAGCACCCGTGTCACATACTATCCCGCTGCCGTCCAACTTGGGCGTCAGCTTGTACCTGTCCACGAGCACACTGTTACCGGATTTATGCTTGTTCATGGCTAATCTTAAGGCGGGAACTAGCGTTCCTGTTCCCCTGCGCTTCTCCAACCACTCCGTAGTATAGGTGCTCACGATCGCCTTATCATCATAGTTATAGTACCTGTATTCAAGCGCGCACCAACCGTGGATGAGGGGCTGTCTGGGGATCCCCAGCTCATCGCACCTCGTCATGTGCACGATCTCCAACGCCGCCAGACCCGGAGTAGGAAGGATCAGTAGGGCGACTAACACCGCGGGGCTGGGACCTCGCACGCTTCACAACCCCCGAGCAGGGCTCCGTCCCCCACCGGAAGACCATACTATCTATACGCATTGAGTAATATCACGGTTCGGAAGGTACTAGAACGTTATATGATTTCGTGGATCGGAATACACGACGGACGTGCACGGCGCGCCGGCGCGGTGGACGAGAGGGCCGTAGTTCGCCTCTGGAACGCGAAGGTACCGGGTGGCTGGACTGGGGTAATCCACGAGCCTCGGGAGGATTTCGGCGGGGGTGTGAGCCTCTCCATCCGTCGCCGAGCTGAGGGACGTGACCGTCCGCTTCGGAGACGTGACGGTACTGCGAGCCGTGGATCTCACGGTCGAGGAAGGCGAGTGCCTGGTTCTCTTGAGCCCGAACGTGTCGGGAAAAACCACCCTGTCGCGCGTCGTCGCGGGGGAGCTCGAGCCCTCCGAGGGGGAAGTCCGCGTCTTCGGCGAGGTCCTCCCGAAGGCTGGCCGGCCGCGTGGGCTACGTGCCGCAGGAGCGCCTCCATTACGGGTACCTCACGGCCCTGGAGAACCTCCGCTTCTTCGCGACCATGTACGGGACGTCTAAGGACCGCGTCCGTGAGCTCGTCCAGCGGTTTGGCCTTCCGGACCGGCGGGAGGACCGGCTGAGCGGGGGGCTACCGGCGGAGACTCAGCCTGGCGATCGCCCCCTGCCGAACCCCAACCTGCTGATCCTGGACGAGCCCACGGAGGGCCCCCGACGTCAAGTCTCGGCGCGAGCTCTGGGAGCTCCTTGAGGGGCTGAAGTATGGTCGCGCCCTGCTGGTCGCGACTCATGACATGGAGGGGGCGGAGCTCCTGGCCGATCGGATCGCCGTGATCCACGAGGGGGGAGATCGTCGCAGTCGGCACGCCCGAGGAACTTCGGCGGGAGGTGAGTGGCGAGCCCGTGATCGTGGTGAAGGGAGCCATCCGGGGCGAGGAGGAGCTCCCGTTTACGGCGGTGCGGAGGGGGGCGACGAGCTGGAGTCCACGTGGAGAATCCCGACCGTGACCTTGTGAGGGTCGTGGAGGCGCTGCAGAGGGCAGACTCTCAGATCGGGGGGTCCGGGTGGAGGAGACCTCGCTCGAGGACGCGTTCGTCAGGCTGACCGGGGTCGAGCCGGCTTGAACTCTCGGCGCGTCCTGGCGGTCGCGGTCAAGGACGTCAGGGGGAACACTCCGCGATCGGTCCGCGGTCTTTTGGGTGTTCGTGTTTCCGATCCTCCCGCTCACGGTGTTCAAGTTCAGTTCGGCGGGAGTCACCGGCTCCGCGCGGACGTGGGCGTGGTCACGTACGGCTCGAAGATCGCGGAGGCCTTCGTGGAGGGTCTGAAGGGCTCGAAGGAGCTGCACGTTAGGACGCTGTCCGACGAGCGGGGGGTCCTCCGCCTGCTGAAGCGGGCGACCTGGACGCGGTGATCACGTTCCCCGCGGGTTCGACCGCGCGGTCCGGGAGGGGAGCGACCGCGGGTAAAGGTGTACGTCGACCACACGGATCCGCGGGAGTACAAGGCGGTGAAGGGAGCGGTGATCGGCGCGCCGGAGGGGTTGAAGCGAGATACGCCGAGAGGTTCCAGCTCCGTACGTGGAGTTCGTCGAGGCGTACGCGAAGCCCTTCCGCGTGGACGTGCACGGGGCGACGCGGGCGGTGATGAAAGGCTTCTTCCCGCTCGCGTTCATCAGCGTGCAGTTGCTGTTCGCAGCGTCGGCGGCGATGCTGACGCTGGACGAGCTGAGGACGGGTACGCTTCGGCAACTGGCGACCACCCCGGTCTCACCTGGGAGTTCCTGGCCGGCAAGTACCTGGCCACGGCCGTCATCGTGGTGCTAGGCACCCTGCTGGGCGTCGCCTACTCGTGCGTGGCCCTCGAAATTCGGTACCTACCCTCGTCCGAGGGCTGAGCCCTCGTGCTGCTGGGAACCGTGGCCTCGACGGCCGTCGGCGTCCTGGTGGCGCTGCGTGCCGGGAAGAGAAGTCAGCGAGCGCCATGCTCAACGCCATCGGGATCCCCGCCACGCTCCTCGGGGCGGTCGTGATCCCGGAGAACCTGGTGCCGGAGGTCGCGCTCAAGGTCCTCCACTGGTACCTTCCCGTAACGTTCGTGCACGCGCTCCGGGCGGCGGACCTGCACGGTAAGCCGGTGGCGACGGACGTGGTCGTGGGGACGACCGCCACCGCCGCGGTCTTCGCGACGTCGGCCCTGGCGTTCCGGCGGGCGACGAGGGGTTAGGCGACCTGGCGGCCCCGAACCGTCAGTGATTTCCGTCTGATTATCATCATGACCCAGGGGGCCGGAGTTTGCGGCTCCTCACTGCTCTCTTGATGCTCCCTTTGCTGCTCGCGCCCGAAGCCTCCTCAGCCGAGGTCCACACCCTGAGGATCGGCCTCGCGGAAGGGCCGGCACAGGTCATCGTCCCGGACCCGGACTTCGGGCAGGTCGAGTTCGGCCGCGACGTGGACGGGGACGGTCGGCCTGACCACACCTGGTGCGGCGAGGTGGCCGTGCTCACAATGTACAACGTCGCGGTAGCCCGGGGGATTTGGGAGCCCATCCTCGGGGAGGTCCTCACGCCGGAGGCGCTCGAGGTCGCGGAGGTCGAGTTCTGGAGGGCCACGGGGCTGAAGACTGAGTCGGAGCGTGACGCGGGCGTGTACCCGTACGCCATCTTTGCCGTGGCCGGCGGGAACGTAGGGGTCATCGTCTGGAGGTCGAAGGGGTCGCCGGACCCGAAGCGCAGGCTCCACGTGCCCCACGCGGTGGTCGTGCTGGGCGCGACGGAGGACGGGACCGAGTTCGTGGTCAAGGATTGCTCGTTCCTGGACCCCTTCAACCCGACCAACCCGATCGCCAACTACATGGACTACATGGAGATCAGCCGAGAGTACCTGGTCTGGAAGATGGTGCCAGTCATCAACGCGGCCATCCAGGCCGGCGCGAGCCTTCCCACCCGGTCGCCGGGCACCATCCTGCCGTGGGCGACCCCGGTCCGGATCACGTGCGACTGGCGCGCGGCGATCGCGTACTTCCCGCTGCCGAGATCTCCGAACGACCTGCCGCGGGAGCTTGCCTGGCTCCGGGAGGGGCTGCACGAGGTCCGGAGCTACCGTTGGTGCGTGGGCGGTAGGGTCGTCGAGATCACAGTTTACGGGTACAGCGTGTCGTCCGTGGAGGAGCTTGTGGACGTCGTCCGGAAGCTCGCGCTCGCCGGGGTCCCGGTCGTGTGCAAGATCGACCTGCCCTTGGGGGCGCATGGCACCGACGAGACGCCGCCGCCCGAGTTCATGAGGGGGCGCGGCTGGGAGTGCGGGTACGTTGGCATGGAGATCCTGGAGCGCGTGAGGGGTGAGGAGGGCACCGGCGAAGAGGAGCCCGGCGTGGTCAGCGGGGTGTCCGGAAGCCAAGGAGGGCCGTCCGGGTACGTGGGGGAGCGGGCGTCGGAAGGTGAGGGCTGGGGTGAGGGCGCGTCGAACGGTGCGGCGGAGCGGGGCGCGACCGTAAGCCAGGGGACCGCGGTCACGCGCGTGGTCTGGAATTACTATCACGGTCCGAGTCCAGGGTCGGAGCGGTCCTCGAAGGGCTCGAAGGGCGAGTCGAAGGGGCACGCGGTGAGCGGCGTGGGCGCGCCCGAGCCCTCATCGGAGCGGAAGTCGCGGAGGCGCGGCGTTCCGGTGCTGCCCGTGGCGGTGGCGGCAGTGATCGCCCTCCTCGCCCGCCGCATCAATAACCCCCGGCCGGTGTACGGATACGGCCACGTTCCCGGGTGACGAGGCCCGCTTTGCGACCGTCAAGTCCTTCGCCTTCCATCGCTCGAGCTCGAGTCGTGCGCTCGGAACCCGGTGCTTGTCCTCGGGGGCTAACGGGACAGCAGCCTGCGGAGTACCCGCTCGGTGAACCAGGCTTTCCAGGGTCCGAGCACGGTCCTCGCGAACCTGGGCGCTCGGTCGAGGAGGTCGCGGAGTTGGGGTAGCCCCGCGGGCTCGAGGTCGAAGGCGAGGGCGAGGGTGCGGGCGATTAGCCGGCGTGGATTCTCCGACTTGTGAGCCTCCCGCACGATCCGCTCGAGCGCGGCTCGAAGGTGCCGCACCGCGAGTCGAGCAAGGTCGAGCACGGTCCTCCTCGACTGCTCGGCGAGCCACTCCACGAACTCCACGCTCGGGCCCGACTTGCCCAGGTAGATCAAGCGCGGGCGCCGGCGCCCCGGAGTCCGCTTGAAGTACGCCACGAAGTACGGTCCGTACGTCTTCCCGCCGATCTTGCGATACGTCTCTCGCAGCTCGGGCTTGACCTGTCGGCGGTACGCTTCACGCAGCACGCGCAGGCACCGAATCCGCTCCACGGGATCCGCCGGCAGCGGAGCCCCCCACCAGGACACGCCCGCCACCCCGAGCCAGCACTCGCCCCCCTTGTAACCGGGCGCAGGTAAAAACGTTCCGATGCCCACCGACCCGCCTCGGAAGCCTTCAAGCGGGCGACTGGCGGCTCACCTTCGAGGTTACAAATCCTCTGGAACCGGCCCTAACCCTGGGGAGGATAGCCAACCAGCGCTGAGTGGCCCGTCCCCGGGCCAACGATATTTCGAAACGAAACTTGGATGTGAAGTTTGGAGGCTTCAGATGCACCACCGAGGCGTGCGCTTTTCCCTGAGTGCCTGGAGCCTCGTTACCACATGGAACGGCCGCACTTCGACGGAGCTTCGCGTCGGGATCGCATCACCCAGGTGGCTGGAAGACCGCAGTGTCCAGGTCGAACGCGCGCCGCTGGGCGCTCGGAGCCCTCGATTACAATCCCCCTAGCGTCGGTCGGGTCCGGCGCGGTCGCGAGCGCGACACCCGGGTGAGCGCTGAGAGCCGACGATGATCCGGGGACGACGGTCAACTGGGGGCGGCAGACCGTGCTTCTTCGGGACTGGGACTGGAGGGAGGTGGCGGTGAAAATCGCGCGGGCCGCGCGCGAGGTCCTGGGCGAGGACGCCCGGGTTTACGTCTTCGGCAGCGCGGTTAAGGGCGAGACAACGGCGGCCTCTGACCTGGACGTGGCCGTGGTCGTCGAGGACGAGGGCTGCGTTGACCCCGGGAAGGCGGCCGCCGAGATCCTGAACCGGGCGGGCGTGGACCCGTTCGCCCCCGTGCACCTCCACGTGGTGACCCGGGAGGCGTTCGAGCGCGATCCGCCCGACGCGTACGTCGAGGTGAGGCCGGATGGCACCCTCCGCGAGCACGGCGAGCCCGAGACGCCGGGACGCTCGGCGTCCGTGGTCAGGGCCTTATGGAGGTCCGGGCTCGCGCTGCTTGAGGCCGCCGAGGGACTCCCGCCGCTTGCCGGCCTCGCCGCCGCCCGCGAGGGGATGAGACTCTGCCTCAGGGCGGCGAGCCTCGCGCTGGCTGGGTCACCGTCCAAGGATCCGAAGGACCTGCCGGGGAGCGCCGCCCGAGGGGCCAAGGAGGTTCTGAGGAGGCTGGAGCGGCGCCTGAAGGTCGCCCGAGAGGGTGAGGAGCCGAGCCTGGAGGAGCTCTCGGAGCACCTCGATGAGTGTCTGAAGGCCGTGAGGGCGCTCGCCCGGAACCTCCCCGTCGAGCTACCCGCGGGAGGTGAAGAGATGAGCGTAGACGTCGAAGAAATGGTGAGGATGGCTAAGTGGAAGCTCTCGGAGGCCAAACGCGCACTGCGGGAGGGTCTCGGATCGCTCGCGGTCGCCGAGGCCCACCAGGCCCTCGAGCTCCTGATCAAGGCCACGCTCCGGGAGCTGGACGTCAAGCCGCCGAGGACCCACGATCTCAGGCAGCTCCTGGGCGTGCTTGCGATGAAGCTGCTGGACATGGAAGAAGGAGACCTGGCGGTTGAGGTCCGGCGGATCGCCAGGGAGCACCGCGACGCGCTGGCTTCGCTCCTGGAGGGATACTTCTCCCGGTTCGAGCCTCCCTTCGAGGGAGACGCGGAGGAGGTCGTGAAGAAGGCCGAGGAGGTGTTCGAGGACCTCCGTCGCGTTCTGGACGAAGTCCGCGCTGCGGTCGAGGAGTGACGTCCAGCTCACCGTCACCGCGTGGGCACCGGAGTTCTCCGGGGTGTGAGTTTCAGTACCGCGGGCCGCGTTGGGAAGCCGAGCCCGCGGTCCCGAGAAGCGGTTATCGCAGGCCGTCGACACACTCTCCAAGGTCGGCCATACGTGGGAGGAAGCGGGCGGGGGGTGAGGGACTACCGGCAGGCCCGGGTCACGATCGCGGGGGCTGAGCCACGCGAGCGACCGAGAGAGCCCGTGGTGGGGTGGGTGGTTCCGGAGGGTCACCGTTCCCATGGGCGGGTCGAGTCACCCCGGTCCATGGTCTTCCTCCAACCGCTCGAGCAGCTCAAAGAGCTCCTTGACGGTCTCGACGGCCCACTCTGCGGTTTCTTTAGAGGGTTTCCAGGCACCGTATCGGCACTCGGTGTAGGCCACGGCCAGCACGTCGAGCGCCTTCGCGTGCTCGCGGATGAACTCGTCGATGCGCTCGTCCCCGGTAACGTCCCGGAGAACTCCGAGGAGTTCCCGCAAATCGTGCCCTCGCGCGTGCTCTCCTGTGAGCAGGATCTGGGCGGCCTTGATTCTGAGCTGCGCGGCCTGCTCCGCCATGACCAGCGCCAGGTCGGTGTCACCCCGCTCCAGGAGCCACCGCGAGGCCTCCAGCGACCCCTCCGCGCGCTCCAAAAGTCTCTTCCTCAGCCTCCTCATCGTGGGCTCCCGGGCACCGGGGATGCGTCGGAATCTATTGATTCGCCGGGCCCGGATCAACCGCCGGAACTATCGGGAGTTCGTGTCGCGGTGGCGCGAGTGGGGCGAGCGGGTCGCGGAGGTTGCCCGGCGCCTTCTCGGCGAGGAGACCCGAGTGTTCGTGTTCGGGAGTGCGGTCAAGGGGGAGGCGCTGCCCGGGAGCGACCTGGACGTGCTGATCGTGTCCGAAGAGGTCCCAAGGGACCTGGAGGATCGGGTAGACCTGATCCGCGAGCTGGAGCGAGAACTCGACCTGCCGGATCATCACCCGATTGAGTTCCACCTCGCCACCCCGGAGGAGTATGAGGAAGTCTGGCGGATGCTCCTCGACGAGTACGAGGAGTTCTGATCGACTGCGGCCGGTGGAGATCGGGAGGTGGGGTGTTCAGGTCAGGCCGGGGCGCGCCAGGTGGAACCTCGCCTCACCGGATCGCCGGCGCCACCGGGGCGGGCACCCCGCGGTGGCCCCGCCCCTCCATGCGGAGCACCGTCGGGGTCTGCGCCCTTCCGAGCGCCCTCCTCGTGCTCCACGATCAGGGTGTAAAAACCGGGCCGTCTCGGCGCCCGAAACTCAACGCCACGCACCCTCTCGAGCCCGTAGTTTTCGGGCAGCCTCACCTCACCCAGCTATCCCGTCAACCCCCGATTGTTCTCCAGCCTGAACCTCAGGACGCCCTCCGACGGGTGGCCCATGGACCGGTGGTCCAGCGTCGCCAGGTACGGCTGGGCGTACACGACGGTCGTGCCTAGGGATCACCTCGGAGTCCAACTGGACCCACTCCCGCCCCTCGTCCGGGGAGCTCCCACGTGACTCCCGAGCGGCACACGGGCTTGACCCGCTCCCACCTCGCGTTGGGCACGTTGGCGCCCGTGATCGAAGGGTAAAATCGGGACTCGAGCACCTCCGAACCTTCCGGCAGGAGCACGTGCAGCGTCACCGACCTCCCGGGCTCCTTAGCCCGGATGTACGCCCGGTGCTCCGCGATCACGTAATCGAGGATCCCCTCTGTGCCGCCGCGTCCCGTGGTTACCGTCTTCTCACGGACGTCCTTGATTACCAGCCAGCTCCGCACTCCCACGCCCAGGAGCGCTCCCGGGCCCGCCCGGGAGTCGCCGTGGGCGGGTGCCGGCAGGATCAGGGCAATGACCGGGACGATCGCAACCGGGAGCGCTCGCCCACGGTCCGGCACTCCGTCCGCTGCGCCCAGCCTGCCCGGCCCGACCGCGCGGCCTTCGCTCTGGGGCGCCGAGAGCTTGGCCCGTAGAGGACCCCCTTATCCGGTCGCCCGGGGTCGAAGCGCTCCCTACCCGGTGCTCGGACCTTCCATCGGGTCAGCACCCAGGTCCCGCGGCGGAGGCTCCTCGGATGGGTAAACCGTCCAGCCGTCGACACGGCGCGCCGGGGAGCCCGGAAATGAGCGTTGAGGTATCGGTGGCCAGGGAGCTGCTGCGGCTGCTTCGCGGTGCGGAGAGAGAGCTGACGGTCGTGAGTCCGTGGGTCACCGTCACTCCGAAGGAGCTGTGGGAGTGGCTCCGGGACTATGCCGGCGACCTCCGGCGGTCGGTGGATAGCGAGGACTGGGAGGAGCTCTTCCGCGCCGAGCGGTCCTACCTGATCTTCGACTACGACGCGACCCGGGAGCACCTGCCTGAGCGGGAGCTTGAGCGGGTCGTGGTTGAGTGGGCGCGACTGGGGTTCCACGTCCTCGACGTCAGTAGGAGAAAGGACCGTCGCGAGGGGGGAGAGGAGCGCCTCGGGACGCACCTAAAGGTGTACCTCGGCGACGACGAAGTCCTCGTCGGGAGCATGAACTTGACGCAACGAGCCCTGGACCGGGCTAGGGATGGTGACGAGATCCTCGTCGGGGTAAGGAAGAGAGACGTCGGACGCATCCGAGAATACGTGGTAAAGAGGATTAGGGACCGCGGCAGGACGGTGGCCGTGGGTAACCCAAGGCTGCCGGACGGTCGCTTCAAGGTCTTCCTCGTGGACAGGGACGAGCGGAACGATGGGGTCGTGCTGAGGGCGGTTAAGCCGAAGGAGCGGAAAAAGTGCTACCGGATACCGATCAGGGAGGGGAGCAAGGAGGCTGCGGGCTTTGTGCTCGACGGTCGGCTCTACAGGGTCGAAGGGAGGCGGGACTGGGACGTGGTTGATATCGTCGACTGCACCACCGAGGTCAGAGGGGCGGACGAGCGGGAGGTGGAGGAGGTTCTCAGCCCCTTCGCGTGCATGAGATTGCACGAGTTGGACCCGGAGCAGCTGCGCCTCGTGGAGACCGAGCGACGCGAGCTGAGCGCTGCCGGAAGCGTTAGGAGGTACCTGGACGGGTTCGAGAAGGAGTTCGGCGAGATCCGCCGGGTCAAGCGACTGTGGGGGGTCACGCCGTTCGTCGCGTGGGAGCTTCCCTGGAAAAGAGGACTCCCGTACAGCCCGCCCCGGCGGTGGCGGCGGCTCGTCTACGTGAAGGCTCGACAGGGGAAGGGTGGGAGGCTGAAGCTGGAGTACGTGGGATGGGCCGGAAGCGGGGAGCGCATCCGTGACCTGCTCCGAGAGGTTCGAGACGCGGCCCTCTCCAAGCCCGGCGTCACCGTCGACCTGGGGATCGTGGAGACGGACGAGGAGTTGGTGCCGCTGCTGGCCGTGGTTAAGCGGTCGTGACGGGCCGACGCCGCGGAACGGCTCCAGGCGCTAACCCGGCCCGTCTGTACGTGTCGGCAAGGATTTCTTCCGGTTTTCTACGCCGTTGACTGGCCTCCTCGGGGCTCGGGAACTGCCTCATCCGGCTCGGGCGCCCCTCGCCGTCGCGGGGTTGATATGACGATTCTGAAACGGTCTCCGGTTTTTAGAAGCGGGTTGCTTTGATGAGGAAACGGGCTCGGGTGGCCGGCCCCGGAGCTGGTCCGGTCGCGCTCGGGCTCCGGGCATGGAAAGACTTACTGGCGGGTGCGGAATCGCCGGTGCCCGGAGGTGACGCGCGTTGACGGGTCACAAAATCGACTCGTGGTTCCCGATCACTCTCGTCTCGGATGAGTGCGAGCGCGAGCGAGGGCTCGGGTCACCGGTTGGGGTGCTCCCAGGGTTCAGGTCGCCGCTCGCGCTGGCCCGGGCGGTGGTCCTGCTGAGCCTCTCCACGGAGGACGCGGAGCGGGAGGCTCTGCTTCCGGCGCTGCAGCCGGTCATTGGGGAACCCTGGAGGACCTCGATCGGGGCGCTGGGCGAGGAACCTGAAGAGGTGCGGGTCTTCGGTGATGGGTCGGTCGCGCTCGAGGCGGCGCGGGCGGGGCGGCGGGTCCGGCTCGTTGCACCCGATCCCGCGATCGCCCGGTTCTTTGAGGAGGTGTTTGGGCGACTGTTGGAGGAGGGCGAGGAGGCGCTGGAGGAGTTGGCCGGCTTCCTCCGGCAGGTGGGAAGGGTCCTGAGGAGGCGGCTCAGTGACCTCTACGGCGGTGGGGAGCGGGCTTACCTGTGGATCAAGCGGGTGAGGTGCCCGCAGTGCGGGCTCCTGATACCGCTCATGGAGCACCGGTGGATCGTGAAGGGAAGCTGTGCGTTAAGGGTGGAGGTGCCGGAGGGCGGTGACGAGGTGGAGTTCGAGGTCGTCGAGCCGGAGGAGGCCGGTCCGGGAACCCTCCGGGCCGGCCGCGTGACCTGCCCGAGGTGTAGGGAATCGTGGGGGCTGGAGAGGGTCCGGCGGAGTTTCCTGCTCCGGGCCGCCAGGGGAGGCCCCGCCGGAGCGTACCTGGCGGCCGTCGTGGAGGACGGCTCGGTCCGGTCGGCCACGGATCCGGACCTTGATCGCGTCGAGCGGGCCCGCGAGCTGGCCCGTGAGCTGGGCAGAAGCCGGCTCCTGCCGTGCGAGGACCCACCGGGGTGGCTCCGGAGGTGGGGCGTTTGGGACGTCTCCTGGATGTTCAACAGCAGGCAGCTGGCCGCGCTCCTGGAGGCCGTCACCGTGACCCTCAACGTCGGTGAGAGTCTGGAGTGGTGCAGGGTCTGGGCCGCCGCCGTCCTGACCGAGCTCTCCCTGCGGAACTCCGTGCTGTCCCGCTGGGACCCGGCGGTCGGGGAACCAGGGAGGGCTGAAGGCTGGGCGTGGGAGTACGGGGAGCTGCCCGTTCCCCGGGCGTGGGAGAAGGTTTCCAGTGAGATCCTAAGGGCCTGTCGGGAGCTGATCGAGGTCGCGGAGGGTGTCGAGGTGGAGGTCGAGGTGGCCGACGGTGGGTGGGGGGTGGCTCGGGACCTCCCGGACGCGCTGTTCCGGGCCTGGTCGGGGGCCCTGCTGAACGCGCCGGTGTGGGGGACGGAGGGACGAGGCGGGAGCTCGATCCTCGGCGGGCTCAGCTGGGGTGGCCGATCCTTCCTCGTGCTCCGGAGTGACCGGGTGGCGGAGCGATGGATGGAGGTCGTGGGGGAGATCGTGGGCCGGGGGCTCAGGGCCGCGTCGGCGTGGCCGGTGTTCGGCGAGAACGTGCTGGTGGTCCCGCTGGTCGAGCGCGAGTCGCCCGAGGAGGTTGACTGGGAAGACGTCGTCTCCGAGGTGAGGGACGCCGTGCGAAGGCTTCTGGACGCGGCGCGCGACCTGGAGGGGCGCGGGTGGGAGTCGGTGGGGGTGGTGCCGTACGCCGCCGCCCTTCCCCCGTGCACGGGGCTGGACGTCGTCAAGCGGGGCGGGGACAGCCTGAGCATCCGGCAACCCGAGGTCCTCTCAGAGGTGCTCGCGGAGGGCTGGCGAGAGCTGGTGACGGCGGTCCTGGAGCTCCTCAACGTGGGCGTGTCGGACCCGAGGGCGCGGTTCTACGCGGTGTACCGGCTGCTTTGGGGGTACCGCGAGTCCTGCGATCCGCCGAGCCGGAGGAGGCTCGAGCCGCTGCTGAGGGCGCTGAAGCTGGACCCGGACGAGCTGCCGTACCTGAGCGCGGACGGCAGGCTGGAGTCCTACCGCGAAAGGCGCGAGCTGCGGCCCCGAGAAGACCCCGTCAACGCGTTCCACGCGGCGCTGTTGGCGGTCAGGGAGGGCGCCCCGGAGTCCGCGCTGGAGGGGGTGCCGGAGAACGTTAGGAAGGAGGTCCTCGAGCTGGCCCGAGCCGTGATCCGGGCGGCCCGCCGCTGCGGCGAAAATCACCCCGAGGTGGAGCTGGCGCGGAGGCTCCTCGGGGTGTCGGTCGGTGTCGCGGGGCGATGAGTCGGACGTGCCGGCGAGGCTTCGGGAGAGGCTCTGCAGCTTCCGTGGCGTCGTCCTGGACGCCGACGTGTTCGCGGCCCTCGTCGGGGCCTTCTCGGACGATCTCTGCGAGGCGCCGACCGACAACGTCGTGTACGCGTTCCTCCTCGAGCTCAGGCGGCTGATGGGTGAGAGGTTCGTCCTGTACTCCTACGAGGAGCTCCAGGCGAAGTACGCCGAGATCGTGAGGGAGCTCGCGGACGAGCGGGTCGTGTGCGACGACTGCCCCGCCTCGCCCGTAAGCCCAACCGTACGGGGTCTCTGCCACCTGTTCAGGAGTCACAAGGAGGTAAGGGTGCCCAGGCTACTGTCCCGGTCAGGCCTCCTCGAGCAGCTGGAGCGGCTGTACCGGGAGCTGCTGCGCGCGGGGTGCACCTGCCCACCCGAGTTCAGGGACTTCAAGCACGACTTCGTGGAGGGGCGCGCCGGCGACGAGCACGTGCACGTGGCCAACGTCCTCGTGGCCGCGGTCAAGAGGGCCGTCCTCGTGACCTCCGACCGCAGGATCAAGGACGTCTGCGATAGGTTGAAACCCGGCTGCCTCTGCATCCGCCTCGACCGCGAGTGCGTCAGGGACCCCACCCAAGAGGAGCTCAGGCTCGAGCTGGCCCCCGAACTCGGTGGCCTCCCCTCCGAGCTGAGGTACCGGCGGGTGGCCGGCGGGTTCGCCCCTTAGCTCCGGGCGGGTCGCTCCTCCTCCGCGGTGCCCGGGCGCTCCTACCGTTGTAATCTCACTCCCTGAGCGGGCCCCAGCCTCCGGGGCCGAGGCTCGCGCGGTGACGGCAACGAGCAACCTGCGGTAGCCTCTCTCCGCCCGGTCACGAAGGCAGGCTGAGGTGGGGCGCGCCGGACGGGTCCGGCGGGGGTCAGCCGAGCCCCATCAACCTGCTCTCCACCAGCGCGCCGAGCGTCGCGAGGGCTGGTCCGAGCACTCCCGCCCAGTACCCGGGAAACTTGTTACCGAAATCGCACGTGACGTTGGTTAGCGAGTGCAGGAGCGCACCGGTCGGTAGCGGGGCGACCGCGTACAGGACGTGATTCGACGCCCGGTCGACCACCGCCCTCCACTCCAGCGGCCAAAGCTCCCCCTCGATCGCGGCCTCCAGCAGCCCGTACCAGGAGCCCGCGAGCGGGAGCGGCAGTCCGGAGAGATCGCTCATGAGCCGCTTCGCCGGCTCCTCGATCAGCGGAGCCCAGACCGAGCCCTCGACCGCGTCGAGCACGCGCGACGAGGCCCGATCGCCGAGTCCCAAGAGCCCCAGCAAATGCCCCCCCGAGGCAGTGAAGGATCCCGACGTACGCCGGACGCGCCGCGTACTCGAGGACGCTGGCCAGGTCCCACCGGGACTCGGGCGCTTCACCCAGCCGCGGGAGGCGCTCCAAGAGCTCGATGCAGGCCAGCGAGGTCGCGAGCCCAACCCCGCTCGCGAGGAGGTAAGCCCCCGGAAGCAGGCCGGGGTTCAGCAGCGTCAGCAGCGGTCGGGCGAGCTCCGTGCCGGCCAAACCGGCGGCCTCTATGAGGTTCCGGATTCCATGGGCCGGGCGGAGAGCCGGAGGAGGTTCCGGCTGAGGAGTCGCTCGACGCCGTCGATGGATTTCAACAGCTCCGCGAGGCCGGCCAGCCGCGGGTTGCGCTCCCGTATAAACCCGAGAGACGGTCTCGCGAGCTCGAGGAGGATCCTGCTCCGGTGACGTCGGGTCAACCAGAGCCCCGACCCGCCTCCGGCGGACCCCACCTGGGACGGCCGAACGAAGTCCTCTGAGGTCAGCTCGAGGAGCTTTTTGACCCCCTGGACGGCAGGCGGGCGCGCCACGCACCACCCGTACGCAGGTCGTAGACGACCCGGTACGCGTCCGACCCGCCGGGCCTCGCGAAGTCAAATGCGACGGTCTCGCCCTCAAGCTCCACGCGAACGAGGAGGTCGTAGGGGTCCATGAGCTCGATGGCCTGGGTGAGCGGGATGATGCCCACCATGGTCGTTTCGAGGGCAGAGGGCGGCGGGAGGTGCGTGGCGGGTTCGAAGACCCCTCCGCCGTGAATGATGAACACCGGGAGCTCCTCGCCAGCGTGTACCGGCTCGACGGGTACGGAGCGGAGGCCCGGTGTCCAGAACCCTACGACCAAAGTACGTGCGGGTGGGATCGAGCCGCACCGAGCGGCGAACGGTGCCCGCGGGCGTCGGGTCCTCGACCGCCACCTCGGTCGGCGTCACCCGAACCCTCGGCTCGTCGGAGCCCAGCCAGAAGACGGGCCGGCTCTCGTCGGGGGCGATGAGGATGTGGGTCCAGCCGACGACCGTTGGAAGGTCTTCGGCGCCGTTGAGCCTTTCCGCAAGCTGACTCGTGACCTCCAGGGTGGCACGCCTCGGCCCCTCCTTCTCCAGCGCAACGGCGCGATCCACGAGGTCCGGTAGGAGGACGGCGTCACCCGAGGCCGGGATCGCCGTCAGCGACAACGTCAGCACCGCGGTGCCAGGGTCCGGGCACCCACCGGCTCGCTCCCCAGTGTCCCAGAGCTCGAGCCGGGTCATCCCCCGACCGCATCAAGGAAGGGCTGGAAGCCCCGCCACGGCCCTGGTGCGAGCGGGTTGTTAGTGCTTCGGACGAGCGCCCCGGCTCCGGGTCGCGGCGAACCGTCATTCTTAAGAGAGGAGCCCGCAGGGCGAGTGCGGCCCTTCCGAGGAGTTGCAAGGGACGATCTTGGAGTGTGGAGGCCGCCCCGAACGGGGTTCAAAGAGTCCGATGGAGTCGCCGGCGTGACCGTGTCGGGCGACGCGGTGGTGGTCAGAACGGTGGACGGCGGGAGCTAAGACCGCTCATACTCGCCTCGAAGGGTTCGCCGAGACGATCCGGGAGCTGAGGGGTCCAGGGTTGAGCGGTAAGCGCCACCGGTCTTTCGGGAAGGCCATCGACTTCAGTCGGATTCGCCCGCACCGGATCGCGCCGATAGCGGGTGTGACGGTAGCGGCCACTGCGGGAGCGGTGATCGGCACGATTACCGGTATTTTGGAGCGGCGATGTCCGTACCAGTCCCCGGTTGAATGCCAGCCCCGGTGTGCCCGAGGTGGCATCCACGTGCGAGTCGAGCCGGGCCGGCCGGTGATCGTGCGTGACTATGGGTACCTCGAGCAATGAAAAGAGATCCCGGGCACCCTGATATTGGGAGCAGAACGTGGTCACGATGAGAGCCCCCACGCGGGTGGTGCACTGGAAGGGTCAGAGTGGTGTGAGTGTACCCGCGAAATCGAGGAGGCGCGCCGCTGCTGGTGAGGTGGCGCGGAGGAGTTGGCCCGAGAGCCCGGCTCGACGCCCTATTCTGCGGTGGCCCACCGGATCGGCCGTCGGCTCGGTGGAGCGGTCGTCGGGGAGCGGGGCGGGCCGCGAGCGAGGCGTTCGGAAATGGGAAAACGATGCGTTACCCTTTATTAACATGCCGTATCTTTAGCACAGGAAAAGGTTTCTCTGGCTGGCGCACACCCGGTGCCGAAACCGCCGGGGCGCCGGAGCCGAGTGGGGCTGGTAGCGAAGGGAACGTCCGCTTCCGATGCGTGAGGCGACGCCGACCGCCGTACCGCAACGCCTACAGGTCAGGACGGGATGGCGTCCGCGGGCAGCCACAAGCGCCGGGTCAACCTGGACGCGCGCAGGGTGATCAGGGCTCTCATGATGAAGCAGACCGCCAGCGAGAGAACGCCGACCGCCTCACCGTACGGGACGCCCCAGACGAGGGCCACGAACGGCGCCGCTATCAGTCCTGCCAGCCCGATTGCCACCGGGAGCATCAGGAAGTGCAGCCCTATCGTCTGCTCGGCGATGGGGTACTTGAGGGGCCTCCGGCGGTGCGCCCGCACGATCAGGAGCGGAGATATCAGGAGGATTACGGCCCCGACGATCAGGAGCGGGCCGGCGAGGAGATGGCCGAACAGGATCGGTAGCGGCGCGCCCGCGCATCGATCCCGGCGGGTACGGCGAACAGCTGCAGCTGGACGAGGACCAGCCCGCGCGGCAGGGAGGCCGACCTGTAACGGTAAGCGCGGTGCGCGATCCGCCAGAACGCGAGCGCCACGGCCGTCAGGGGGAGGAAGGCGACGAGGATGATGAGCGCGGCAGGGTCCAGCCGGTGACCTTCAGGCCGAGCTTCACGAGCGTTCTGGTCACCTTGAGCAGCAGCTTCTTCAGGATCTTGGTCAGGAGCGCCTTGCCCGCCTTCTCACCGGCCTTGGCACCAACGGTACCCTTCTTCCCCTTCCCGCCGCCTAACAGCGTCAGGGGGTGACAGCACGACCCACAGTCCCACGTGCTTCGGCTCAATGGCCTCCAGGTTTTGCCCGTACCCGGTCAGCACCCTCAGCCAGTGCTTCAGGAGCTTCCGAACCACCCGCCGAGCTCGCGCGGGTGGACCGACCCGCACCTCCAGCCACGGCCAGCGCAGCCAGACGCCGTCTCGACGCCGCTCGACGAGGGGGAACCTCCGGCTCTTCCTCAGAATCTTCCCGAGGTGCGGAGCAGCCGATCCTCGTCCCCATCCCGGGCGGCCAGGATCGCCTTGACACCATGGTACACCTTCCAGCTGCGGACCGGGAGTACAACGTGCCGCGGGTCCCGGAGGACCAGGACCAGTCGCACCTCCTCGGCCTCGTCCATCCGAGGGTGGAGCGAGCGGTGCCGTTCCTTCACTTCGACGACGTCCTCCGGGCGCACCCGAACCGTCCCGTCCGCCCCGCTCACGACGATGCGCTCCGAGGATAACTTCACTCGAGAGGAAAAGCCGGGGAGGACGCTGACCGCGCGAACCACGCGTCCTTTCCCCGACCGACGCGGTCCCCGTCTCGGGTTACATCAAAACGGAAATAAAGCCGGCACCGCTCGAGGCGCCCGGGCGCGGGGCCGCGGCCGGCCGGACCGGCCTGATACGCTCCGATGAGCCGAGGGTCGAAGCGGCGCACCGTCGGCGGCGGGGGAGCCCGGTTGGTCGAGCCCATCCGCCCCGTCCCCGGCTCCTCCACCTGGGTGAAGCTCACCTCAGGGTGCGTGATCGTCCGCGAGCGCGGTACGACCCGCCGCGTGCGCCTCGAGGACGTCGTCGACCTGAAGGTCCGCCCGAAGCGGGGGCCGAGGACCTCCGATCCGATCCGGGAGGGGCGGCTCGTCCTGGTTACAAAGGATCTCGAGCGGGTCGTGCTGCCGGTCCGCGACAAGCGGCTGTACTGGGGCCTCAAGGCGCTCCTCGCCGCCAGGGACGGCGAGACCGATCGGCTGGTTAGGTACCTGACGGAGCTGCTGCGGATCGCGGGACGCCCGCCGCTCGCCGAGCGTCGAGGCGGGCGCGTGCTCCTCCGATGGCCGTGGCTCGAGCTGGAGCTGCCCGTCGAGCGGGCCGAGACCGTCTACCGCAGGCTGCTCTCCGAGTGGAGGGAGCTGCTGGAGTCCGACGAGTACGATCATGACCTGAGCCGGGAGGGCCGCCCGAGGTGGGTGGCCCTCTCCGTGCCGCTGGCACCTGCGGTGATGCTGGTGGGCGTTCACCGCAAGCTGGTCGCCCAGGCCAGTTCCGTCCTGGTGATGGGGGCGAAGGTCGCGGTGAAGGGCCTTGGACGCGCGCTGGGACCGGGGATTTACCCGGCGCTCCGCGACGTGGGCGTCGGCCTGGTCTCCGCGCTGCCGTGGCTCGCGCTGTTCGCCTGCCTGTACTGGCTCTTGGCGCGCCGCCTACTCTCCACCGTGGATGACGAGCTGCTGAGGTTCATGCTGACGCAGAGGCTCGCGGGGATGGGAGCGGCCACGGGCCTCTGGTGCCTCCTGGCCCCGTTCGCCGCGAGGACGTACGCGCTCCCGGTCGCCGTGATCGCCGCCTGGGTGTCCGTGATTCCCGCCGTTCGGGCCGCGTCGGCGTGCCTTAAGGACCCGGAAAGGTTCGCGATCGCCATAACGGAGGTGGGAACGTGCGCGCGGCTGGCGTTCGCCGCGGGCGCGTGTGCCGCGCTGGCCGCCGCCGTGGTCGAGGGCCCGCTAGCGGGCGGCGTCGCGGAGCTGATCTCGGCGGTCGCGTACGCGCACGTCGTCTCGAACAGGGTGGAGGCCGCGTCCTGTTTGGCACGGAAAGTGTGGATCCCTGGCGGTTAACGGGCCGGTGGGACGGCGCGAGCGGGAAGTTAGGTCCGGATCGGGGACGGTACCGCCTGCCGCCTTCCCTACGGAGTTCCAGCGCCGGCCGCCTTGAGTGACCATGAAATGCGGCCGGTAAGACCCTCCTACGGCGCCCCCAGCAGCGCCCAGGAGAGGAGGACGGCGACGAGCGCGTGCGTCATCCCGTGTACTGGAAGGCGTCCTGAGTTCATCACGCCGTAGAGCAGGGCGGCCAGCGGCCAGGGCGGCAGGGTCCAGAGGAGCAGTGCGTAGCCGAACTTCTCGGTCGCGGGCAGGACGATCGTGGTCGGAAACGCGAGCCAGTAGCCCGGATCGAGCCACCGATCCCGGCCGTGCCAGAGCGTGTCGAGGAGCACGTAGACGAACGCGGCAACCTCCGGCGAGCCCGTGAGCTCGGCGACCCGGTGCATCGCGATCGTGTCCACCACGGGAGCCACGGCGCAGTAGAGAGCGCGCTCCGAGAGCTCCTCCGCCCAATCCTCCACGCCGGTCGCGGGGGCCGGGAGGCCCACCACCGGCAGGGCTAGCTCCAGCAGCGGCCGGACGAGGAGTGGCAGGAGGATCCTTCCGAGGAATTCCTCAAGCAGCCCGACGGGCGCGTAGTAAGCAACGGCCGTCAGGAGCGGGCCGACCAGGCCCAGGGAGCGTGACCTCTCGGCGAGGGGCCTGAGCGTTTCGTGCAGCCAGAGCTCGAGCGTCACCAGTGCGAGGTCGATGGGCAGCGCGCACACCGCCGCCAGCGTGTCGGGCGCGACCGCGAGCCACGGTGCCCTCAGGACGGCGCACGCCGGCTCCGAGAGCGGGTCACCCGGGCACGGTACGAACCCGACACCTGGGAACCTCTGCCTCCACTCGAGCCACCAGGAAATCAGCCGCGGTATCGGCGCGCCCACGGGGTTAGCGGCCATGCTAACGCCCTCGTCAACGAACCGCCTGAACGGGTGATCTTCGGGAAGCTCGAAGACGACGAGGACCGGGTGCGAACCCTCCAGCGAGTGTACAACCACTCCCCCGACCCTCCCTCCCAGCCGCTCCACCTCCTCGGCCCGCCTCTTGATCTCCTTGACCACCTGAGGGTCGCTCACCACTCGAGCCCGGAACTCGGGCCGCCCCGCGCTGAAGTCGATCCGCACGGTGAGCTCCAGGATGCCGTCCTCGCCCGGGATGGCGCAGTAGTAGCGGAGGACGCACCCCCGTTCCGAGAGCTCAAACGCCGCGTCGATCGGGGAAGCAATCGGCGGGACGAGAGTGGCGACCCGGTCCGGGGCTACGTACGCCCGAGCCGAGTCGCCCTCGAGGACGTACACGATCGGACCGAGGTCCGTGACCGGCGCGACCAGGTACGTGCGCTCCGCGTGGTATACGAAATAACAGCTGAGGTAGTCTCCGACGAGGATCACGGCCGGGTCCGGAAGCCGGAGACTCCGGACTAAGCTCCACAGGGACAGCGACAGCTGAGGGGACGGGCCGACCGTGAACGAGTCGTCCTCGGGCCGGTACGTGCAGGTGTACGACCTCCCCGTAGGTTCCACATACACCGTCACGTGCGCACCTTCGGCGAGCTTCTGGAGTGCCTGCTCGCGCCACTTGCACAGCAGCTGGTAATCATCGTACAGGCCGCCAGTCACCGTCGCCGCCGAGGCGGGAGTCGCCGCGACGAGCGGCAGCGCGAGTAAGACTAACGCCGCGAGTCGCCGAAGCCCCCGGATCCCTCGTCGCCCTACGGGCGGGAAGGGCAGGAGTTGCAGTGCTGGCCCGCCTTGCTCGCCTCGCCGCCACCGTGACTCCGGGAATCGGATGTTGGGGTGCTCGCGCAACACCTTCCGCAGCTCCGCCTCGCCTCCGGGCCAGACCTGTACCGCCCGGTTAATCACCTCCATAACCGGATCCTGCCAAGGTGGCCGAAAGCGAGCGTATAGGGGCCGCACCTCCGCGGGCATTCTCAGAACGCCTACCCGGACGAGCAGGCTACGCACCAGCGCGAACCGGGCCAGGCGGTGCAGGAGGCGTGGGTCCCGGCTCACGGTCCTGGAAACGAGGATGCGCCCTTCGCGCGGCAGGAACGTGATCGTGTACACGATGACACGGTCCGGCGGAGGCGTCGGTGCGAGAGTCTTCGGCACCGGCCGGCCCAGGACCCGGAAGACGACTCGGTCGGGGTACACGACGTACTCCACCGCCTCTCGCAGCATGTCCTGCATCTCCACCGATTTCCTGGCGATCTCGCGGTCACCCTTCAGGATGACCGCCTCGTAGGGAGGCATCTGGCCCGACTGCGAGATCCGGAGCTCGCAGACGATGCCGTCGAGCAGCGCCGCGATCAGGTCCGGCCAGGCGTCCACGACCGCGGGCCCGCGCACGTTCAGCGACGCTGACACCTGGAACCCGTTCGCGGTTGCCACTACCCTCACGCATCCGGGCCCAACCTCCACCTCGGGGCGCCCGAAGGCCAGGAACACGTCCCTGTCCGGGAGGTAGGTGACGTCGCACGTTGACGCGTCCTCCGAGTCCACATAAATTAAAGGGCCGTCCGGCGAGTACGCAGCCACCCACCGTTGGAACACCTCGGATCGCACGTACTTCCAACCGAACCACCAGTCGTCGATCGAGCTCCCCTGGAGCAGGGGTCGACCCGCGACTGGACTCACTGCCAGCAGGACGCCCAGCACCGCGAGGAGCTCCACGCGCCGGATCACCCGGTCGCCCCAGGCCGCCGGTTCCGTGAGCCGGAGAGAAAAACGCTTCCGGTGAGATAACTTCCCGCCCGCCCGGTGTTGCAGCGTTCTTTCCGGCCCTTCGAGGACCGACTTCAGTGAGCTCCCGCCCTGATCACAGCCGGCGGAAGTGCGGCGGGAGGGGGTGGTAAAGCCGGCTGAAGGGTTGGCCCCTCGCTCCTTATCCGTCTACTCCAGCTCCCTCCTGATCTCCTTGACCCGCTCGATCGTCTCCTCGTCGGTCCTCCAGTAACCGCGCTCGTGGGCCTCGATTAGCCGGTCGGCGATCTCCCGGAGCGCGGCCGGGTTGAGCTCCTTCATGCGCTCTCTCGTCTCCTCGTCGAACAAGTACTCGCGGGCGACGCCCTCCCAAACCCAGTCCTCGACGGTGTCAGTCGTGGCGGCGAGACCGACGAGGTGCTCGACGCGCTTGGCGATCTCTCGGCACCCGTCGTAGCCGTGTTTCAGCATCTCTCGCTTCCACTTTTCATTCAGGAGTCGAGAGGCGGCGCCGGAGCGGACGACGGTCTGCAGGTCCTGGACCTCGGGATCCTCACCGGAGCAGGAGTCGATAACGTAGGCCTCGGCGTCCTCGGCGGCCGCGGTCAGCCCGCCGAGGAACTCGTAGTAGTGGTCGAGGTCGATGATGTCGTAGGAGCGGTGCGAGCGGACCTGGGCGGTCACGTCCTGCCGGCCGGCCACGGTCTCGAAGAGCTCGCGGGCCTCCTCGCCGTGGATCTTCTCACCGTACGCGTAGCCCATGTCGCTGAGGTAGGCGTCGATCAGCTCGGCCTCGTCGTCCCAGTCCGAGGACTCGACCTTGGAGCGCATGTTGTCGGCCGCGTAGAGGTCGGGCCTCGGGCCGAACACGCGGGCCTCGGGGTGCTCGTGGCCCTGCTCGCGGAGCTCCCGGACGTGCTTCCTCACGGGGTTCACGTCCTCGGGCTCGTCGAGCTCCGCGACCTTCCGCACGGCTCGGTCGATCAGCTCGACCACGTTGGGGAACGTGTCCCGGAAGATCCCGCACATGGTGACGACGACGTCCACCCGCGGCCGACCCAGCTCCTCGGCGGGGACGGGCTCAACGTCGATCACGTTGCCGGCGTCGTCGCGAACGGGCCGGACGCCGAGCAGCTCGAAGATCATCGCGACGGTCTCGCCGCCCGTTTGCATCGTCTCGAAGGCCCAGAGGACGAGGCCCACGGTCTCCGGGTACTCGCCGTGCTCCTCCCGGTAGCGCTCGAGCAGCTCCTTCACGGCCTTACGGGCGCGCTCCTCGGCCTCGGGGGTGGGGATCCGCCGCGGGTTGAGGGAGGTGAGGTTCCGGCCGGTGGGCACGACCTCGGGGTTCCGCTCGATCTCGCCGCCGGGGGATGGCTCGAGGTAGCGGCCGCGGAGGGCGCGCGCGAGGGATTCGGTCTCGCGCTCGTAGGACTCGACCAGCCCGTCGACGAGCTCCCGGACGGCGTCGGGGTCCGAGGACGCCTCCGAGAGTCGGTCGCGGCCCTCCTCGACGTACTCTCGGACGATCTCGACGGCCTCGTCCCGGTCGGTGGCGAGCAGGTCCCGGGACTCAGCGTAGCTCACGGCCGTCTCGGCGACCAGCTCGGGGTCCGGGTCCGCGCCCACGACGTGCAGCCCGCACGGGATCCGGTCCCGCAGCGCCCGGCGGACCATCGCCTCCACCGCGCCCACGAACGCGTCGTCATCTTCGATCTCGAGCTCTATCCCGGCGGCCTCGACGACCTCGCGGAGCTCCTCCACGTCCGCCCGGCCCTCGCGCACGTCCTCGCAGAGGCGCAGGAGGTCCCGGTACCCCTCCAGCTCGGGGTCCGCCAGCGGCGGGTGCAGGTGGGAAACCGTGTACGCGTACGCCCGGTGCTTGGCGATCGCGGCCTCGGACGGGTTGTTCACGTTGTACAGGTACACGTGCGGGAGCGGCGTGATAAGCAGGTCCGGGAAGCAGGACTCCGAGAGCCCCTTCTCCTTGCCCGGCAGGAACTCCAGGGTCCCGTGCGTGCCGAAGTGCAGGATCACGTCCGCGCCCCACTCGCGCCGCAGCCACTCGTAGAAGCACACGTAGTGGTGCGTGGGCGGCGTGTCATCGTGGTACGACTCCTCGGACTCGTGGTACCCCCGCGTCGGCTGGAAGCCGACGAACACGTCGCCCAGGTCCAGCCCGAAGATCGGGAGCGCGCCGTCCACGACCCGTGGGTCCTCCTCCGGCTCTCCCCAGGCCTCGAGCACGCGCTCCCGCGCCTCCTTAGGCAGCTCCTCAAACCACTCCCGGTACCGCTCGAGCGGGACCTCGTCTACCCTCGGCACGTCCTCCGGGCGCCGATGCTGCAGGTCCGGGTTCCCCAGTCGCCGCAGCGCGTCGTCCGTGACCCGGTCCAGGTCCACCCTCAACCCCAGCTCGTCCCGCAGCAGCCTCAGCACGTTCCTGAGGCTCGAGAACGTGTCCAGGTAGGAGGCCTCGCCCACGTTCTCCTCGCCCGGCGGGTAGTTGTACAGGATGATGGCCACCTTCTTCGGGCCGCGCTGGCGTAGCTCCAGCCACCGGCGCACCAGCTCCGCCGCCCGCTCCACGTTCTCCTCGATCGGCTCCATCGCGTGGAGCGGTACGTCCTCGAACCGGCCCACCTCCGCCTGACACGCGACCGGAGGCAGGAAAATGGCGGAGTCCAGCTCCGGGAGGGACACGTTGATCAGCAGGCTCAGCGGGTCCATCCCGAACTCGCTCTCCTCCCACTCCTCCCGGTCCAGGTACCAGACCTGCGGAGCAACGAAGTAGGGCACGTCCCACCGTCGCAGCAGCTCGATCCCCCGCTCCACTTGACCACCTATTGGCCCGCCCACGAGCCGGAAGCAGGTCAGGGCGACCACCGCGTCCGGTCGCTCGTCCTCGAAGAACCGGGTCAGCGTGCCGTACGCGTCCACCGAGCAGTACGCACCGACGGCGCCCAGCCCCTCCTCCCGGAGCGCCTCGATGACCGCGTCCACGTGCTCCAGGTTCCCGTTCGCGTAAAAGAACTTGTAGAACGTGACCGGGACGAGCGTCCCGTACTCCTCACGCAGCTCCCCCAGGAAGTCCTCGTCCACCAGCCCCCGCTCCGGGTCGTAGAGCGCCCGGCCCGGGATCTCGCGCGGCGGATCCGGCCTCCGGACGTCCGCGTTCGCGAGCTCCCGCGCAAGGTACAGCAGCAGGTTCTCCACGTTCTCCGCGCCTCCGTAGTCCCAGTAACGGAACGCGCGCATCGCGATTTTCAGCCGCTTCAGCGCCCCGAACCAGCCCATCTTCTCCGCGAACTTGGCCCCGCGCTCCAGCGCCTCGTCCATGCGCACGCCGGACAGGTTGTCCTTCCGACGCTCCATCATCCGGGCGAAGAACCGGAAGAGCCGGCTCCTTTCCAGCCCCAGGCTCTTGAACGAGGCCCGCATGACCTCGAAGCAGGAGTGAACCGCGACGAACGGCGTCTCCTCCGCGAGCGCGTCCAAGTCCACCGCCTCAGCCGTGGCCGAGTCCATCACGTTCAGGACCGCGAAGTCGGCCTCCCGCATCGCCTCCACGAACTCCTCCGACCGCTCGCGCAGGTCCCACGCGTAGAACATGCGAACGTCAATCTCGCCCTTCAGGCGCTCCGCGGCCTTGGCCACGCTGAGCGAGTACGGCTGGTGCCCAACCACGACGACCGCTTTGACCACGCGATGGCCCCGTCCGAACCGCCCAGCCTAGGCTAATAATCATTTCACACAGAGCCACCGGATGGTAAGAGGTAGTGACAGAACGAAAGGTTATCGTCTGAGCCGCACTGGCGCGGCCCCGGCGTTCACGCTCGGCGATCACTTCTAGGAGATGAAAAACACTCTACCTCACGATCGTACCGGTTCCACCTCCCCCGTGGCCACGGGTCCTGCGGGGACCGCGGGCCGATGGAGCCTCTGACGCTGGCTCTGCTCGCCCTCCCCGGGGACCCGGGCGACTTCACAGGCCCGATTCTTGAGCACCCCGAGGTGCTCTTGGCCAAAGGGAGGGCGGGAGGGGGCGGGAAGGTAGCGGTGAAAGTATTCATAAAGCTCCTTCGGGCGCTCAGAAAGCGTAGGCTCTCAGAGCTCCACGAGCTCTACCCGGAGTGGTGGGGAGTCTGGAGATACGGTTCCGCCGCCCCCTACTGGAAGGTCCGACTGTACTGCCAGACGGTCTACCCGCCCCTCCTGGCCTCCTTCGCGGCCCCTTTTCTCCGCGGGGTTAATCCTCCTCATGCCGTGCCGGCTCGGCGTCGTCGAGGAGGTCTGGGGGTGCGTGTCTGGAACGTCGCTTATCGCCGCCGTCACTGGGGTCCTCCCTGAACTGATGGTGACGGGCGAAGCCGTCAGGGACTATCTGGACATCGCGTTCAAGGGAGGAACCACGCAGGACCGCATCTTCGCCTTCAAGATGTGGGGAGTTTGCAGCCTCGTGTTCGCGTTGGCCATGTATGCGGTAATCGCAATCATGGTTTACCGAGAAACCAGGGACCATCCCCGAGACTTCCCCCTGCCCGTCCGGGTCTCGTGGCTGGTAACGCTGGCCATCCCGCTGATCATGGGGCTCTGGACCTTGTGGTGGGGTTTGTGGGTGGTAAGTTAGGGGCAAGCCTCCCCGGTCGACTGAACGCGGGTCGGAGGTCACGAGGTCGACCCCCTGACGCTGGCGCTGCTCGCTACCCGGGGACCGGACGTCTTCGGCCCCGTCCTCGAGCATCCCGAGACGCTCCTAGCCGAAGGAAGCAGGGATGGCGGTGGCCGAGGCGTCGGCGGCAGGGCCGGGGCCAGGCTCTTCCGGGGAGCTTTCCCGGGGCGCTCAAGGGGCGCCGGTTTCGGGGACATCACTTCAGGCTGGAGCGCGAGCGGCTGCTGATCCTGTACCGGAGGGTGAGGCTCTGGCGACTCCCGTGATGTTCCTCGCGTTCGTCGCCTTCCCGGGGCTGGCCGACGTCCTGGAGCGTGAGGACGGTCCGACCTCGTGCTTCTACGCCCTGATCTCGGCGATCCTCCTCCAATTCGGACTCGGGGTTGAGGTGTCGGAGATGGAGGAGGCCGTCAAGGTCTTTTCGGGCGCCGTGCTCGCCGGCAAGGGTCCCAAAGACTGTCTCCGCGCCTTCCGAGGGCACGGCGTTCACGGCGTAAGGCTCGTGATGAGGGTGTACTCGGTGCTCTCGGCGCTGCTCGTGGTGGTGCTGACCTGGACGCTGCTCGGGAGGGTCAAGAGCCGGGCCCTCCTGCTGGCGTTGCTGACGACGACCGTGATGCTTATCCCGGTGGATACCGGCCCGAGCCCGTGCCGCTCCGGACTACTCGAGCGCGGTTACAACGGCCCTGAGGCAGCCCACGCGTCCGCTAGGGGCACCCTCGCGCTGGATGACCAGAGGGTGATCGCTCGGCCCCGCGCCGGCCGGCGGAGGTCTCCGGCCGGAAGGAGCGTTCCTGGGTCGGTCAGGGCCGCCCAGTTTCGTCACATTTCGGCAGCCGAGCTGTCATCATCCCGGGGGGAGGGCGCTGAACGGATTAAAGCGTGCCTCCCGAAACGCCTCCCGGGGATGATGAGTGCCTGGGTCCCCGAACGGTGAGGATACTGGGGCGGCCCTGACCCGAGGTGAACGCGCCCGCCGCGCGGCCGCGCCATCATCAACCTGAACCCGCGTCGGGGTCCGCGCCGCCGTTCTTCCCGAGGAGTAGACGTGAGGGAGGGATAGGCCGGCTCGCAGTCGTAGAAGGGGCCCCGACCGGTGGGCTCGGGTCCGATCATTCCGGCTCATTGGCGTCGGTACCTCGCGGGTCGAAATCACGTTCGCTGGGTCGGAGACCTCCGTTGAGCGGTTCGGGTCCGGCCTTCGGTGTCGGGGCCGGACACCCGCGTCGGGCTACCGGACCTGGTCGGGGTTGACGTCGCCCTCGGAGGCTCGCTGCCGGGGCTTCTCCGGGAGCGACCGGGGCGTGCGCCGCGCTCCCGGTCCGGGAGTCTCACGTCTTGCACCGACCGTCGCGTCGGGGAGGCCTCCTAGGCCTCCTTTCTCACCGTAATCTCGCAGACGCCCTCCGACTTCCGGCATTCGGTCACCGTGCCGTCGTAGAGCTCTTCCAGGAGCCCGATCGTGACGCAGACGGCGTCGGTGGTCCCGCCGTCCCCCGCGATCGCCTCCGCGTTGCTCTTGAGCAGGTCTTCGACGACGCAGAAGGGGCAGTTCCGAATGATCACCCTCACCTCGTCGTCGCCCTTCCTTATCTTCACGTTGTCCCCGAAGAGGAGGTGAAGCTGTTCCTCTGGGTCCCTGTGCCCTAGTGCTCGGAGCTCCCTGGCCAGCACCCTGGAGAAGTGCCTAATGAAGGCGACTCGGGCCCGTCCCATCACCTCCCAGGAGGCCTCCTCGAGGGCCGCGACCGCGGCGATTAGCAGCTCTTCCCTCCTGTCCAAGGCAGCCCTCCTTGGAGGTGGGACTCGGAACGAAATAGTTTCCGATTTAGTATTCGACCAGAAAAAATTAGTTAAAACGGATTCGGTTTCTTGAGCGTCGGCGACCGTTTCTCGTTTTTTGCGGCCCGAGATCGCGTCGGCCTCGATTCGTCCGGCGGTGGGACGGTGAAGCTTGCGGTCTCACACCTGGACGCCGCCGCGGGGTCCGTGTGCGCTTTAAGCGGTGGGGGTGGGCGGGGGGTGGGGGTGTTGGGTTGTCGGAGTCCCGTGAGGAGCGGCTGCTGAGGGAGTGGGAGGAGGCGGGGCTGTTCGAGGCGGACCCGGACGAGGAGCGCGAGGCCGTGTTCATCACGGTGCCCTATCCGTACCCGTCCGGCTCGATGCACGTGGGACACGCGCGCACGTACCTGGTTCCGGACATTTACGCGCGGTTCAAGCGGATGCAGGGGTACAACGTCCTGTTCCCGATGGCGTTCCACGTGACGGGCACGCCGGTGGTGGGGATCGCGGAGCGGATCAAGGAGGGTGATGAGGACACGATCCGGCTGTACCGGGACCTTTACGGGGTGCCGGAGGAGGAGCTGGAGCGGTTCACGGAGCCGGAGGCGATCGTGGAGTACTTCGCGCGCGAGTACGAGGAGAACATGCGGCGGATGGGCTACGCGATCGACTGGCGGCGGAAGTTCACGACGGTGGACCCGGAGTACCAGTCGTTCATTCGGTGGCAGTACCTGAGGCTGCGTGAGGAGGGGCTGGTGGCGCGGGGCGAGCATCCGGTCCGATACTGTCCGAACTGCGAGAACCCGGTGGGTGACCACGACCTGCTGGAGGGTGAGGACGCGACGATTGAGGAGCTGACGCTCGTGAAGTTCCCGGTCGTGGGCGACGACCTGGTCCTCGTGGCGGCGACGTTCCGGCCGGAGACGCTGTACGGCGTGACGAACGTGTGGGTGAGGCCGGACGAGGAGTACCTGGTCGTGAAGGTGGACGGGGAGCGGTGGGTGGTCTCGAAGGAGGCCTACCGGAACCTGCGGCACCAGCGGGACGGGATCGAGAAGGTGGACACGATCCCGGGCGAGGAGCTGGTCGGTGAGCGGGTGAGGAACCCGGTCACGGGCGAGGAGGTCCCGGTCCTGCCGGCGGAGTTCGTGGACCCGAAGTTCGGGACGGGGATCGTGTACTCGGTCCCGGCTCACGCGCCGGCGGACGCGGCCGCGCTGGAGGATCTGAGGGAGGATCCGTCGGTGCTGGAGGAGTACGGGGTGGACCCGTCGGTCGTCGAGGAGCTCGAGCCGGTGCAGGTGATCGAGGTGGAGGGGTACGGGAAGTTCCCGGCCTACGACGCGCTGGAGGAGCACGGGATCGAGTCGCAGACGGACCCGGAGCTGGAGAAGGCGACGCAGGAGGTGTACCGGGCGGAGCTGCACAAGGGCGTGATGGTGGTCGACGAGTTCGAGGGCACGCCGGTGCGGGAGGCGCGGGAGGAGATCAAGCCGCGGCTGCTGGACTCGGGCGACGGCGACGTGATGTACGACTTCTCGGAGAAGCCGGTGATCTGCCGGTGTGGCACGGAGTGCGTGGTCAAGATCCTGAAGGACCAGTGGTTCCTGCGGTACTCGGACCGGGCGTGGAAGGAGCGGGCGCGGGAGCTGCTGGAGCGGATGGACATCGTGCCGGAGGAGGTGCGGCCGAACTTCGAGGACACGATCGAGTGGTTGGACGACTGGGCGTGCGCGCGTCGGGTGGGCCTCGGCACGCCGCTGCCTTGGGACGAGGAGTGGATCGTGGAGCCGCTGAGCGACTCGACGATCTACATGGCGTTCTACACGATCGCGCACCGGCTGAAGGGTAAGGGCGAGCTCCCGCCCGAGGTCTTCGACTACGTGTTCCTGGGCGAGGGTGACCCGGAGGAGATCGCGGAGAAGGCGGGGCTGGACGTCGAGGAGCTGGAGGGGATGCGGCGGGAGTTCGAGTACTGGTACCCGGTGGACTGGCGGCTGTCGGCGAAGGACCTGGTCACGAATCACCTGACGTTCTTCATCTTCCACCACGCGGCGCTGTTCCCGGAGGACAAGTGGCCGAAGGGCATCGTCGTGTTCGGCATGGGGCTGCTCGAGGGCGAGAAGATGAGCTCGTCGAAGGGTAACGTGGTGCTGCTCTCGGAGGCGCTGGACGAGTACGGGCCGGACGTGGTGCGGCTGTTCCTCGCGACGTCGGCCGAGCCGTGGCAGGACTTCGACTGGCGGGACGAGTACGTCCAGGGCGTGAAGCGGCGGCTGGAGCGGTTCGAGACGCTGGTGAAGGATCACGCGGGAGAGTCAGTCGAGGAGAAGGACGCCGTCGACCGGTGGTTCCTGAGCGAGTTCGGCCGGGTGATCGAGAAGGCGACGGAGGCGCTGGAGCGGTTCCAGGTGCGGCGGGCGTACAACGAGGCCTTCTATGGCGTCCTGAAGCTGGTCCGAGACTACGAGCGGATGAAGGGTCACGCGCGGATCGTGGGCGAGATCGTGGAGGACTGGCTCAAGCTGCTGCACCCGGTGATCCCGTTCACGACGGATTACCTGTGGCGGGAGGTGCTCGGCAACGACTCGTTCCTGCTGGAGGAGGAGTGGCCGGATCCGGAGAAGTACCCGCGGGAGCCGGAGCTGAGCGTGGCGCGGGAGGTGCTGGACGAGCTCGTGGAGGACGTGAAGGACGTGGAGCGTGTGATCGACGCCGAGCCGGGGTACACGCTGCACGTGTACCTGGCGCCGAAGTGGCAGTGGGAGGCGCTGAAGCTGGTTCAAGAGGGCAAGGAGTTCGGCGACATCATGTCGGAACTGATGAAGGACGAGGAGCTGAGGAGGAAGGGGGACGAGGTCGCGAAGGTCGTGCAGGACCTGGTGAAGTCGGACCTGCCGGAGGATGTGGACGTGGAGCGGCTGCGTGAGGTGCTGAGGGAGTTCCTGGAGGCGGGTGCGAGGCTGCTCGAGCGGTCCACGGGCGCGGCAAAGGTTGTGGTGCACGAGGACGCGGAGGAGGCGCCGGGGCCGGAGGACCGGCGCGCGGCGGCGAGGCCGCTGAAGCCAGGGATCTGGCTGGAGGAGGGCTAGGATCCCTTCTTCCGGTACAGCTCCACCCACGCCCTCATCCTCACCGTCTTCCAGCCGCGCTCCCCGACCAGCTTCGTCACCGCCTCCTGCACCGCGCGGCCCGGCAGCGGCGTGAAGTTCTCTACCGGCTCCCCATCCTGCAGCTCCTCCTCCGAGATCTCGCCGATCCACGGTTTCATGTTCGAGTACGAGTACTCCATCACCTCCTCGTCCAGCGTGGCGAGCAGGCCGCTGATGCCGCCCTCCTCCACCAGCGCGGCCAGCGTGTTCAGGACCGTCATCGCCTGCCGGTCGATCATCTCCTGCGGCGCGCCCAGCTCCTTGACCGCGGTGAACTCCTTCAGGGCCTCCACGACCCGACGCACCAGCACGACCGACAGGTCGCCCAGGATGTGCACCAGCTCGACCGTGGGCAGCTCGTACACCTTCTTCCCGGTCGACTCCAGCACCGTCTTCAGCGTCTCGTAGCCCTCTTTCGTGGCCAGCTCGGTCCCGTTGCCCGTCTTGTACGCCGTCAGGTACGCCCTGTGCCCGTCCGTGCCCGGGATACCGGCGGGGTGCGCGGGCACCACCGAGACGTCGTCCGGGACGCTCAGTCCGGCCTCGAACAGGGCCTCGTGCACCTCGAAGGCGGACGAGGTGCACGTCGGGGCCAGGACGGCGCCGTCCGAGAGGGCGGGGGCGATCTCCATCACGATCCCGCGGGTGGCGTTGAACGGTGTGAACAACACCACCACGTCCGCGTTCGAGACCGCTTGGGCGTCGTCGTCCGTCAGCTCGACGCCCGCGTCCACGACCCGGTCGACGTGCTCCGGGTCCTGCTCGTCCAGGTTCGGGTCGGACAGCACCACGTCGTGTCCCGCCTCCGCGAACTCGATCGCCATGGCGGCTCCGCCGAAGGGAGGCTCACCACCCAACTTCTCCTGCGCTCCGATCCGCTCGTACAGCTCCTGGTCGCCGAACCCCAGCACGGCCACCGTCGCCAAGCCCGTGGCCCCCGGCGGTCCCGGCCTGATGTCCGGAAACGCGCGAGTGCTAAGATCTCTTAAGTGTGCGCATTCGCCCGTAGTCTAACGGCAATCGACTTCCGGCACCCGATGGCCGGTACTCTAGACGTACCGCCGGTACCGTCAGCGCCGCCCGCCGCGCGAGAGCGGCTCCGACACGAGCTCTGACAGCGGGTCCCCGTGGACGAACTCACCGGCGGCCCGCCGGAGCTCCGGGTCGGAGGTTAGCGCCTCGGCGAGCTCCGCACCCGTCAGGATACGGACCTTGCCGGCGGAAGCCCGGGCGAGGTCCTTCCCGAACCCGTGGGAGATTAGCGTGTGCTCGTCCGCCCCCTCGAGCCGCCCGAGCAGGTCCTCCGGTCGGACGAACTTCCGCTCCGCGGCGGTGGCCAGTGAGCCGTCCTCCTCGACCCAGAACCGATCGTGGGCCCGGAAGAACCCGACGACGCGGTCCTCCCGGACCCAGGCGGGTGGCCCCTCCCGCCACTCCAGCTCCGGGAGTCGCTTGTGCTCGAACTCGAGCAGGATGTAACCTCTCTCCTCCTTAGAGTCCCGGGCGACGAACCAGCGTCGGACCTCGAAGCCCTCGTTCTCGAGGACGTTGCGCAGGCTCCGCGCGGTCTTCTCGAGCTGCGGCCAGTAGATGTCCTCCACCTCGTCCGGCAGCGTGACCTCGATGCCGACCACGTAGGCTGGATACTCGCGGAGCCAGCGCTCGAGCTCCTCGCGGTCGACCTCGGGTGGCTCTACGCCGTCAAAGTACCGCATCGAGGGCTCCTGAAGGAACGCCTTGGCGGCGAGGATGAACCTCGTCAGCTGGCGCTTGGAGAGGGCGGCCGCCACGTTCCGCTCCGGGTCAACGGGATCTAGGACGATCAGTGCGGGGTCCTGGTCCTCGAACTGCTCGCGCACCTCGTCGTAGTCGGAGTACTCCTCGCCGACGAAGCCGGCGGGGTCGATCACGTACCCGGGCCGCCACTCCCGGGCGGCGGCCCTGAGGACGTCCTCGAAGGAGCCGTAGTGAATGACGAGCAGCTCGCAGAGGTAGCCGGAGAACCCTTTGACCCGGACCTCCGCGCCGTAAGCGCCGATGCCGCGCGTGAAGGCTTTGAGGAGGCGGGCCTCGGCGGGCTCCTCGAGGTGCTCCTTCACGTAACGGTTATGGTGCGGGGTGCGGTCGACGGGCGTGATGACCTCACCCGGCTCGGTGTCGTAGCAGGGGACGATGTCCACCTCGAACTCCCGGCCGCCGTGCTCGACGTCACCGCTGATGTAGGGGTGGTGAGCGTACTCGCGCCGCGGCTCGCCACCGAGCTCTCGGATCACCTCCTCACCGATCCGCAAGGTGGTCTCCACGATGTCGTCCAGGTCGAGGTCCTTCGGGAACACGCAGAAGACGTCGACGTCGGAGGCGCCGGGGAGCCAGGTGTCCCGGGCGACGGAGCCGATGAGCTCGGCGCGGGCGTCCGGACACTCCTCCTCGAGCCGCTCCGCGACGAGGTCTCGGACCCGTTCGGCGAACCCCTCGACCAGCTCGCGCTCGTCCTCGTCGGGGGTGTAGCGCTCGCGGGCCTCGCGGAGCACGTCCTCGAGCGTCAAAGCTCCACCTCCTCGACGGTGTGGTACTCCGGACCCTCGGGCCGGAGGATGCTCTTCTTGAGGCGGATGGAGGTGACCTCAACGTCGCCCACCTCGACGCTGGAGAGCTCCCGGATCACCTCGACCAGCTGCGCCTTGTTGCGGCCGCTGCGGACGCGGGCGACGGTTACGTGCGGCACGAACTCACGGTTCTCGCGGCGGAACCCGCGCCGGCCGAGCTCATCCTCGAGCACGGCGGCCATGGTCTTGGTCTCGTCGGCGCCCTCGTCGACGCCCACCCACACGACGCGGATGTGGCGGATGTCGGGGAAGACCCCGAGGCCCTTAAGCCGCATGGTGAAGGGTTCCACGGCGTCCGCGGCCTTCTCCATGGCCTCGACAACCTCGGGCACTCGGGACTCGGGGATGTTGCCCAAGAACTTGAGAGTCAGGTGCACGTTCTCAGGCTCGACGAGCTTGAGGTCGGCCCCGGAGGCCTTGAGCCGGTCCTGGATCTCAAGGATTCGATCGATCACGTCCTCATCTTCGATGTCGATTGAGATGAACGCGCGGAACTCCGACACGGGGGCCTTCCCCCGATGAAACGTTATTACCGCCGCGACCCGGACGAGCTGGGGGAAGAGGGGTCAGGGGGGCTCGGCGTCCCGGGACCTCAGAACCCAGTGCCGGACGCGAAGCTCGTGGAGTTAAAACCGTTGGGCTACCCCATCCGGGAGCCCGGCATGGGTAAGGAGGTCATCGTCGACTCATACGAGGCGTTCAACGCGTACGCCCGGGAGCAGTGGCTGGGGGAGGTCGTGAAGGAGGGGATGATTCTCTTCGACACGGGCGTCGTGCACAGCTACGCGTTCAAGGTCGTGCGGGTCGTTCCCTCCGGCGTGGGCCGGATCACGGCCAACACCAAGTTCGTGCTCCGGATGCGGTTCGACGAGGACCGGATGGAGGTGCCCAAGATCACCCTGGACGATATCGTGGGCCACGAGGAGATCAAGCGCGCCTGCCGGCTGCTGGTTCAGTACCTGAAGAACCCGGAGGAGCTAGAGGAGTGGGCTCCCAAGACGGTGCTCTTCTACGGGCCAACGGGCACGGGCAAGACCCGGACGGCGAAGGCCGTCGCGGGCGAGGCTAAGGTCCCGCTCCTACGGCTTAACGCGGCCGAGCTGCTGGGCAAGTACGTGGGCGAGGCCAGCGAGCGCATCAAGCGGGCGTTCAAGCGGGCGCGGGAGACCGCCCCGTGCGTCCTCTTCGTGGACGAGATCGACGCGCTGGGCCTGGACCGGCGTTACCAGGAGCTCCGGGGCGACGTGGTGGAGAGCGTCAACTCGCTCCTGACGAACCTGGACCGGCTGAAGGAAAAGGCGGAGGGCGTCCTGTTCATCGCGGCCACGAACCACCCGGACCTGCTCGACCCGGCCCTGAAGAACCGGTTCGAGTACGAGCTGGAGTTCCAGCCACCGGACCGGAAGGAGCGCGAGGAGCTGGTCCGGTACTACGCGAAGAAGCTGCCGCTGCCCCTTAAGGTGGACCCGGCCTACATCGCGGCCAAGACCGCGGGCATGTCGCACCGGGAGATCAAGGAGCGAGTGCTCAAGCGGGCGCTGCTCGAGGCGATGAGGGAGGGCGCCGACGCGATCGAGAAGGAGCACGTGCGGCGCGTGCTGAGGGAGGAGAAGAGAGGGAAGCGGCAGGTGTACCACGGCTAGCCCGCCGCGTGCGCGGGCCCATCCCCCGCCGGGTCCCCAGGGCGGGGTTCCCCGGCGGGGTCATCGGGGGTAGTCCTCCACCTCCTCAAGCTCACCGTCCACCGTCACACCCTCGCCGCGCTCGATCCTGCCCACCCGCCGGTACCACACGCCCCGCTCCTCGAACGCCTCCTCCAGCTCCCCGGCCCGCTCCTCCGGCACCGCCACCAGCAGCCCGCCGGCGGTCTCCGCCGACTCGCCTCGATCAAGACCGTACCCCAGCGCGCTCGAAACCTCCTGCATGCCGGGGATCACCGGCAGTCGCTCGATGACCACCCGCACGCCGCTCCGCTCGGCGATCTCCTTCGCGTGTCCCCTGAGCCCGAACCCGGTAACGTCCGTCATCGCCGTCGCCCCGGCCTCCAGCGCCGCCTCCGCTGCGTCCAACAGCGGCTCCGTCATGATCTCCACCGCGATCTCCTCCACCCGCTCGACGTCCAGGTGCCCAAACATCGACTCCCGCGCGTCCTCCGGCATCCGCAGCAGCGCCATCGCCGGCTGCGTGCCCAGCGGCTTGGTCAGGTACAGCACGTCGCCCGGCCGTGCGCCCTCCGTCGTCACGTACCGCTCCGCGAACCCCGTTACGCTGCCCCCGAGGATCGGCCACGGGTTCACGATCGTGTGCCCACCGACCACCGGCGCATCCACCTCGCGGCACTGGTCGGCGAATCCCTGAAGCATCCTCCGCGCGTCCTCCTCCGGCAGCTCCTTCGGGAACCCTGAGATCACCAGGACCGAGAGGACCTCGGTGGCGCCCATCGCGAAGACGTCGTTCAGCGAGTTATTGGCTGCGATGCGCCCCTGGACGTACGGATCCGGGTGGATTGGCGTGAAGAAGTCCAGCGACTGGACGATGTAGCCACCGTTCACCCGGACGACCGCCGCGTCGTCACCGACGCCCACCTCGACCCGCTCGCCCTCTTCCGGCAGGTCCACGCCCTCCAAGAGCTCCTCCAGATCTCCCTGAGGCAGCTTACAGGCTCACCCGTGCAGCTCGACCATCTCCACCAGGTTCTTCCTCTTCCCGCTCACGGTTCGGTGCCCCTCGACGTGAGCCTCCGGCCCCACGGAAGTCGGTTGCTCCAAGTCACCTCCATGCTCACCGAGGATCTCAATGGAAAGACATTACGTTCCGGTAAGTAATCTCCGAATTCGGAAAGTTTATTTGCCCTGAGTGTGGGTGCGGCACCCAATTCCTCGTGATCGGAACCGGGGGGTGGTTCTCACGGTGCCCGGGATGGGGGAGCGGGGAGGGATGATGCTGGACATCCTCCTGATGTCCGCGGCCATGGTTCTCATGACGGCGCTGACCGTCACGCTGATGCTCAAGGCGGCGAGCCACGCCGGCCACGCAGCCACCACCATGGCCGGTTCCGCGGCGTCCATCGCCTCGGAGCGCGCCGTCGGAATGTGGGAGTCGCTCGCCCAGGAGTTTCCACCCGGTCCGGGTCAGTGATCACAGATCCTCCAAGTCCTCCTCGTACACGTGCGCGTTCGAGGCGTACACCGTGAGGGTGGTGGGTTCCAACCCCACTCGCTCCGCCACGCGCTCCTGCAACCTCCTCAGCGCTATCACGTTCGCGACCAGCGCCTTCCCGACGTCCCAGGATCGGTAGAAGGCGTGGATCTCCAGCCCGTTATCGCCGTCCGACTGCAGCTGCAAGGACACGAGGCACGGCACCTCCTCCTCTTCCAGGTCCCGGCCCGGGTCCCAGGTGACGGCCACCGCGCGCCGAGTCTCCGGGGCCTCCTTTAGCCGCTCCGCGAGTCCCTCGACCTGATCCACCCCGAAGTGCCTTCGCAGCCGGTTCCCGTAGGTGTACTCGAACCCGCGCAGCTCCGGGTCCAGCAGCTGATCCTCGTACTCTCGGATGGCCCCCTCGTCCAGCGGGTAATCTTCCGGCACCTCGAACGCGCCCTCGCCCTCCGGCTCGAGGTGCGCTACCAGCCCCCGGACCTCGCGCACGGGACCGCGTTCCCGCTCGGCCCGCTCGCCCTTTACCTTCACCTCCGTGACCGCGCGCCGCCAGACCTGCTCCACCGTCCTGCCTCGCACCACCACGGGGCGCTTGGGCCCGAGCAATCACCTCCCCCCGACCGGCGCCCGGCCGCGGGTGAGGGCTCCGATGTACCTCCCGATTGTTACGGGCTTCAAAACGATTCGCGGGAAGAAGGGCGGGGGCGCGTGAGCTCAATCGCCCCGCGTCTGCATCCGCTCCTCCTCCGGGATCTCGGAGATATCGATGCCCTGCATCGCGACCTCGTCGCCCAGGTTCTTCGAGACCTCCGCCACGACCTCCGGGTCGTCGTAGTAAGCCGTCGCCTCCACGATCGCCTCCGCCATCTCCTGCGGCCGGTCCGACTTGAAGATGCCCGAGCCCACGAAGATGCCGTCCGCGCCCAGCTGCATCATCAGCGCCGCGTCCGCCGGCGTCGCGATGCCGCCGGCCGCGAAGTTCACCACGGGCAGCCGGCCTAGGCTGGCCACCTCCGCGACCAGGTCGAAGGGCACGCCGTACTCCTTCGCCTTCTGGTACAGCTCCTCCTTGTCCAGCTTGGTCAGCTCCGAGATCTCCTGCCGCATGATGCGCATGTGCCGCACGGCCTCGGCGACGTTGCCCGTCCCCGCCTCACCCTTCGTCCGGATCATCGCGGCGCCCTCGGCGATCCGCCGCAGGGCCTCGCCCAGGTTCCGCGCGCCGCACACGAACGGGACGTCGAACTCCCACTTGTTGATGTGTCGCTCCTCGTCCGCCGGGGTGAGCACCTCGGACTCGTCGATCATGTCCACGCCGATGGCCTCCAACACCTGCGCCTCCGCCACGTGGCCGATCCGGCACTTGGCCATCACGGGGATCGTGACGTGGTCCATGATCTCCTCGATTTTCGCCGGGTCGCACATTCGAGCCACTCCACCGGCCTTCCGGATGTCCGCGGGTACCTTCTCGAGCACCATGACCGCGACCGCACCGGCGTCCTCCGCGATCTGCGCTTGCTCAACGTTGGTCACGTCCATCACGACGCCGCCTTTCAGCATGCGCGCGAAGCCCGTCTTAACCCGCCAGGTGCCCGTCTTCATCGGTCGGTCCCCCGACGCCCACTCAGCCCAACCGGAACATGATATCATCTGTGAAACCCTTATCGGACGGATGGTGTGACCGAGTGAGTCGGCTGCACCAACTAGGGGCGCTAACGGGGGCGCGGTCGAGGGCACCACCGGCCGCGGGGCGGGTACCGTGGGCAAGGTGTACTTCGTGGGCGCGGGGCCGGGCGACCCCGAGCTGATGACGCTCAAGGGGCTGCGCGTTCTCCGCCGGGCGGACCTGGTGATCTACCCCGGCTCGCTGACCCCGCGGGAGGCCGTGGAGGAGTGGGCCCCCGACGCGGAGCTCGTGGACAGCTACGGCCGGTCGCTCGAGGAGCTGGTCGAGCTGATGGTCGAGGCGGCCCGGGAGGGCAAGACCGTGGTGCGGCTGGTCTCCGGCGATCCCTTCATCTACAGCTCCGTTTACGAGCAAGTTCGGGAGCTGGAGCGGGCGGGGGTGGAGTACGAGATCGTTCCCGGCGTGAGCTCGGTGAACGCCGCCGCGGCGGCCCTGGGCGAGGAGCTGACCAAGCCCGGCGTCAGCCAGACGGTCATTCTCACCCGACCGGCGGGCAGAACGGGGAAGCCGAAGGGCGAGTCTCTGCGCGAGCTCGCCCGGCACGGCTGCACGATGGTCATCTTCCTGGGCGTCCGGTACCTGGAGGACATCGTGGAGTCGCTTCTCGAGGGTGGCTACTCCGAGGACACCCCGGTGGCCGTCGTGTACAAGGTGTCCACTCCGGAGGAAAAGATCGTGAGGGGAACGCTGGCGGACATCGTGGAGAAGGTTAAGGAGGAGGGGATCGATCGGACGGCGCTGATCATCGTGGGCGACGTGCTTCGAGAGGAGGGTGAGCGCTCACACCTGTACTCGAAGGAGTACGCGAGGAGCGTGAGAAGATGAGGGTGGGGTTCTCGCCCAAGCGTCGGCTGGAGCGGGCCGTGGTATACGACTTCCGCGGGCTGGGTGTCACGGATCGAGTCGTGGAGTTCTTCGAGCTGCTGGACGTGGACGTGGAGCTGCGGGACTCTTTCGGGTTCGACCGGGACGCGGACGCCCTCGTTTACGTCTCCTCCCCCGGGATCGCGGCGAGGGCGCTGGACCTCCGGAAGAAGGGCGAGGATCCGGTGGTGCTGTTGGTGGACCCTGACGGGGAGGTGATCTGCCTCTCGGGGCATCACTGGGGCGGGGAGGAGCTGGCGAGGGCTCTCGCGGGTTGGATCGGTGGGTCTCTGGGCGGGTCTACGGTGGCGGAGGCGGAGGGGCGGCCCGCGGTGGAGGATGTGCTGGACGTGCTGGGCATCGACCCTGGTGAGCATCGGGAGCGGATGGTGGAGCTAGTCCGGGCGCTGGAGCGGGGCGGCGTGTGGGTGGAGGATCCACCGCACCCGGGCGTCCTCCGGTACCTGCGGGTGCTCGGCGCGAAGGCGGAAAGTCGGGAGGAGGCGGGTCTCATCGTCTCGGTCTCGAAGGGCGAGGTGCGGGTGCGGGGGTCGGAGCGTGGGGAAGGTGTACGTCGTGGGGACGGGTCCGGGCGATCCGGAGCTGATGACGGTGAGGGCGAGGAGGGTGCTGAAGAGCGTTGACGTGGTGATCGGGTACCGAACCTACGTGCGCTACGTGCGGGAGGTGCTCCCGAGCGACGTGGAGGTTCGGGAGTACGGGATGCGGGAGGAGCGCGAGCGGGCCGTGGAGGCGGTGAAGCTGGCGTCGGAGGGTCGGAAGGTGGCGGTGGTTAGCGGTGGGGACCCGGGAGTCTACGGGATGGCGGGACTGGTGCTCTCGGTGGCGGAGCGCGAGGGCGTGGAGGTGGAGGTGATCCCGGGGGTCACGGCGGCCTGCGCGGCGGCGGCCCTGTTGGGCGCCCCGCTCATGCTGGACTTCGCGGTCGTGAGCCTCAGCGACCACCTGGTCCCGTTGGGAGAGATCCTGGAGCGGGTCCGGGCGGCGTTGGAGTCGGACTTCGTGCTGGTCGTGTACAACCCGAGCAGCTCGGAGCGTAGGCACGCGTTCCGGGCGTTCCTGGACGTGCTGGAGGAGTCGGTGGAGCCGGAGCGACCGGTGGGGATCGTCCGGGACGCCTACCGGGAGCGGCAGCGGGTGGTGGTGACGAGGGTGGGTGAGCTGCGCTCGCTGGAGGACCTGGTGGACATGCGCTCGATTATCATCGTTGGGAGCTCCAGGACGAAGGTGGTGGGGGACCGGCTGGTTACGGAGCGGGGCTACTCCTCGTCGCGTACCGGCCGGAACTCCAGCGAGTAGTAGATCACGCCGTCCTCACCGTCCTCGCTGACGCGCCGGAACACCGCCTCAACGGGCGTCCCGATGTCGATCTCTCCGGGGTCGCAGTCCACGATCATCCCGGTGACCAGGGGCCCTTCCTCCAGCTTGACGATGGCAACCACGTAGGGCGCCTTCTCCTCGAAGCCCTCGGGTGGCACGCGGACGACGGAGTAGGTGTAGATCTCGCCCCGGCCGGAGAGCTCGACCTCCTCCATCTCACCTTTCCGGCGGCACTTCGGGCAGACGACGCGCGGCGGGAAGTAGATCTCACCGCAGTTCTTGCATCGGGTCCCCACGAGCCGGTACCGGTTGTCGATGCTCCGCCAGAAGCGTGGTACGCCGCTCACGGGCTAGTCCCCCCGCTCGAAGATGTGCACGACGACGGTTCCTCCGGAGCCCCCCACGTTGTGGGTGAGCCCGATCTCGGCCCCGTCGACCTGACGCTTCCCGGCCTCGCCTCGCAGCTGCTCCACGATCTCGACCACCTGGGCGACGCCCGAGGCGCCGACGGGGTGCCCCTTGGCCTTCAGACCGCCGCTAGGGTTCACGGCCACGTAGTCCGAGTCAATCTCGAACATGCCCTCGTAGTACGCCTCGCCGGCCTCTCCCTTCTCCACGAAGCCCAGGTCCTCGACGGCGATTAGCTCGGCGATGGAGAAGCAGTCGTGCACCTCCGCTACGTCCACGTCCTCCGGCTCGATCCCGGCCTGTTTGTACGCGGACCGAGCGGCCTCGACGGTGGCCCTCAGCGTGGTGATGTCCTCGCGGTCGTGGAGGGCGAGGCTGTCGGAGGCCTGGGCGGTGGCCCGGACGACGATGGGCGTGTCCGTGAACTCCTTGGCCATCTCGAGCGGGCAGACGATCACGGCGGCGGCGCCGTCGGAGACGGGGGAGCAGTCGAGCAGGCGCAGCGGGTCGGCGACGAGCGGGCTCTCGATCACCTGCTCGACGGTGATCTCGAACTGGAACTGCGCCTTCGGGTTCTTGGTGGCGTTGCGGTGGTTCTTCACGGGCGGTAGGGCGAGGTGCTCGCGGGTGGTGCCGTACTCGTGCATGTGCCTCCGGGCGATCATGGCGTACAGGGCGGGGAAGGTGACGCCGTGGAACGCCTCCCACTCCTGGTCCGCGGCCGTGGCGAGCGTGGCGGTGGCCTCCTCCGTGGTGACGTCCGTCATCTTCTCCACGCCGCCGGCGAGGACGACGTCGTACATTCCCGACGCGACGGCCATGATGGCCTGGCGAACCGCCAGCCCGCCGGAGGCGCAGGCCGCCTCGACCCGGGTGCACGGGATCGGGTTCATTCCGGAGCGATCGGCGATGAGGGACGCGACGTGCTCCTGGTCGATGAAGCGGCCCGCGCTCATGTTGCCCACGAACATCGCCTCGATCTCGTCACCGCTCATGCCCGCGTCCTCGAGGGCCTCGAGTCCGGCCTCCACGAAAAGATCGTCGAAGGACTTGTCCCAGAGCTCGCCGAACTTGGTCATTCCGACGCCGACGATCGCCACGTCCCGCTTCAAATTGAGCCCCCTCAGAACTTGAGCTTCCGCCTCATCTTGGCGTACTCGCCGTAGGTCACGTACACGCGATCCTCGATGTACTCCTCCAACAGGGGCGCCTCCTCTCGGACCTCCTCGATGCGGTCGGTCACGACGAAGCTGAACGCGTCGCTGCCGGCACCCGAGCCGTAGGAGACGAGCAGGATGCGGTCGCCCGGTTCGGCCTGATCCAGGACCTTGACGAGGCCGAGCAGGGAGGAGCCGGAGTAGGTGTTGCCGATCTTGTCGACCACGATCGAGGGCTCGATCTGCTCGGGCTCGAACCCCAGCTTCCGGCCGACCCGGCGCGGAAACTTCCCGTTAGGCTGGTGGAAGACGGCGTAGTCGAAGTCCTCGGGGGAGAGCTCCAGCTCCTCCATCAGCCCTCGGGCCGCGTTGATGATGTGCTTGAAGTAAGCGGGCGCGCCGGTGAACCGGCCACCGTGCCGCGGGTAGGGCTGGCCCTCACGGCGCCAGAAGTCGGGCGTGTCGGTCGTGTAGGAGTACGTCCCCTCGAGCTCGGCCACCAGGTTGTCGCGGCCGATGACGAAGGCGGCTCCGCCCGCGGCGGCCGTGTACTCCAGCGGGTCCCCGGGCGCGCCCTGCGCCGTGTCCGCGCCGATGGCTAGCCCGTAGTCGATCATGCCCGCCACCACGAGGCCCGCGCACGTCTGGATCGCCGTGGTGCCGGCCTTGCACGCGAACTCGTAGTCGGCGGCGGTGAGGTCGGGCGTGGCCCCGATAGCGGCCGCGACGATCGTGGCGGTGGGCTTGACGGCGTAGGGTGGAGACTCGGAGCCCACGAAGACCGCGCCGATGTCGGAGGGGTCGATCCCGGCCCTGGAGAGAGCGTTCCGGGCCGCCTCCACGGCGATGGTGGCGGAGTCTTCGGTCTCGGACGGCACGCTCTTCTCCTCGACCATCAGGCTGGACTTGATCGCCTCCGGGTCCTCACCCCAGACCGAGGCGATCTCCTCCACCTTGATCCGGTAACGGGGCACGTAGGCCCCGTACCCGACGATTCCCACCCGCTTGTCAGGGATCAAGCGCGACACCCCGCGGCGCTCAGCGCGCTTCGGTGAGCTCCTTAAGCTTTTTCGAGATCTCCGAAATCGGGCCGCGGACGGTGGCCAGGTTGATCATTTCACGCTCCGCGATCTTAATCCCCAGCTCATCCACGTCGTCCTTGTCGATACCATGTAGCACGACCGCGCTCGGCTTTATACCCGCCGCCTTTATAGCCACCATCGGCGAGCGCCCCCGGTCGATGCGCGTGAACACGAGCAGCCGGTTGGGACACTCCCCGTACACCCTGACGAGCGAGCTCGCGGGCACCTCCAGGATCGTTTTCACGCTGTCGATGATCGTGTACCCGAAGACGTCCACGTCCCCGTGATGGACCACCGGCTCCGCTCCGATCCGTTCGTAGACCTCCTCCAGCTTCCTAGGGTACGGGAACTCACCGATTCCGACCAGCGTGGAGAGCACCTCCTCCGGCAGCAGCGCGTTCTCTAGGGCGGAAAGCACCCGGCCGCCCCGCTCCTCGTCGATCTTAATCAGCGCCTCCACGAACTTCCGGACCGTGTCCACGCGGGGAGACTTCGTCTTGCCCGTCTCGTACTCGCTGATGACCGAGGGAGAGACGCCCATCTTCCTCGCCACCTCGACCTGAGACACGTGGAAGATTTTACGCCACTTCTTCATGACCTCGCCCGGGTGCTCGGAGGCCGCGATGTCACCCACGATCCGCTTCAGCACCAGCTCCTTGGGCAAGTCGACGCACCTCCCCGGGTGGTCCGGATGACCGACGGAGGACTCACGCTCCTGCTATTATTGCTCCTAACCCTCCGGCGGAAGCGCGGTCGGGACGGGAAGAAGAGGGTGAGCGTCGTCATCCCCGCGTACAACGAGGAGGAGACCGTGGGGAAGGTCGTCAAAGCCGCCAGGCGGGTCCCGCTCGTCGATGAGGTGATCGTCGTCGATGACGGCAGCGAGGACCGCACGGCCGAGCGCGCTCGCGAGGCCGGGGCTAAGGTCGTCTCCCACCCGGAGAACCGCGGTAAGGGGGAGGCCATGAAAACAGGGCTTGAGCGCTCCTCGGGCGACGTCATCGCCTTCGTCGACGCGGACATCAAGAACATCCGCCCGGAGATGATCGAGAAGATGATCAGGCCGGTCCTCCGGGACGAGGCGGACCTGGTCAAGACCAAGTTCAAGCGCAAGGCCGGCCGCGTGACCCTCCTCACCGCCAAGCCCCTGCTCCGGTTCTTCTTCCCGGAGGTGTCCGAGCTGGAGCAGCCCCTGAGCGGGCAGATCTGCGCGAAGCGGGAGCTACTGGAGCGCGTCGAGTTCGAGCCCGACTACGGCGTTGACATCGGGATCATCCTCGACGCCGTCGCGCTCGGGGCCCGGATCAAGGAGGTGGACATCGGCGAGATCAAGCACGAGATGCAGCCCCTGGAGCGCCTCCACCGGATGGCCCTCCAGGTCGTTCGCACGATCCTGGACCGCGCGCACCGCTACGGGCGGATCGTCCTCCGGTGGAACGTCGGCAAGGCGCTGAACCGGGTCAACCTGGGCCTCTCGCTGGTCGCCCTAGGGCTCGCCGCCCTCTTCTACACGGACCTCCCGATCCCCATGGTCCTAGGACTCACGGCCCTAGGCCTGGCCCTGGCGCTCATCTCGCTGACCGACCTGGTTCGGGAGCTCCTCGGGATCCGGCGGCGCAGGCGCGCGCTGCGCCCTTTCCTGCACATGCACGCCTCCGTGATCATGTCCCTCGCCGTGGTCGCCGTGCTCGTCGGCGCCATGTTGTCCTCCATCCAGGTCACCGGAAGTAAGATCGAGGTGAACCCGCTCCCGCGCAAGGTGATCTGGGGCCAGCAGGAGGTCAAGACCGAGGGCCCGTACCTCGTTCGGTACGGCGGAGGCAACACCGTGCTCCTCGGCGACAGCGTCCTCCACGTCCTCGACCTGCAGCCCGGCGATCGGATCGTCTACCAGCGGTCCGAGTTCACCGTCAAGCGCGCCTCTCGAGACAACCTGGTCGTGATCCCGCAGGGCCTGGCGAGGCAGCTGGGGCTCAAGCAGGGTAAGGCCACGGACTCGGAGCTCCGGCTGGCCTTCCGCAACCTGACCGTGAACCGGGAGCTCAAGGCGCAGGACGTCACCGTGAGGATCACCGCGGTCCTCTCGGCCACCGCCAACCCGGCCAAGGCACTCGTCGTGAGCGTCGACGGGCGCACCGAGGTCCGCGTGCCGGTCGCCTTACGCGACAACCGACTGTACGTTTACGTACCCGGGTACGGCCTCATCGAGCTACAGCGCGAGCGCGTTCTGTACCTGGCCGGCCACCAGATCACGCTGAAGCTGGAGGACGCCGGCGCGGAGACGCTGCTGCTCTCACCACCCGAGCCCACCCCGTTCGCCATCATCGAGCTCAAGACACCCGCCGCGCGGGCTGTGGTCGGATGATCAGGGAGCTGTCCACGCTCTCTCCGGATCCCAACGCCGAAGCCCGCGTCTGCGTCCTGTACCCCAACGAGTACCGTGGAATGGCCTCGAACCTCGGGATCCACATCGTCTGCCGCCTGCTCCGCGACGAGCCGGGGATCTCCGTCGAGCGCTCGTACCTCCCGACCGACGCGTATGAGGACCTTGGTCCCGAGCGCAGGCTGGTCTCGCTGGAGACCGGGACCGAGCTATCGAGGTTCGACGTGGTCTGCGTCTCCCTGCAGTTCGAGCTCGATTACCCGCACATCCTTGAGGCGTTGATCATGGGCGGAGTGCCGCCGTCCCGAGAGGAGCGTGGTGACGACCACCCCCTGATCATCGCCGGAGGACCCTGCACCGTGAACCCCCTGCCGATGGAACCTTACGTCGACGCGTTCTACGTGGGAGAGGCCGAGGCCACGTTCATCGAGGGCATCCGGCGGGTTCTGGAGGCCGAGTCCCGGCGCGAGGCGCTCGAGGAGCTGGCCGACGTGCCGGGGTTCTACGTTCCCGAGCACCCGGAGGAGACGGAGCGGGTCGCGCCCCGATCACTCGAGGACACCGACCCTCCCCTCATCGTGTTCGCCCCCGAATCGCCCGATCTGAGCGGGCTCCGCGCGTACCCGGTCGAGCTCAGCCGGGGCTGCCCGCACGCCTGCAGCTTCTGCTTAGGAGGCCACACCACCGGGGACTGGCGGTGCAGGCCACTGGACCACCTGGACCGAATCCTACGTCACGCCGAGCGCTCCCCGTACGACCGCGCGGCCTTAATCTCGGCCACGCCCACCGCCCACCCGGACTTCGAGGAGGTCGTGGAGCTGTGCTCCGAGCTGGGCCTCGAGCTGTCTCTCCCGTCGCTGCGCGTGGACGATCTCGACCCCGACCTGCTACCGCGACTTCGAGAGGCCGGGGTCAGGACGCTCACACTGGCCCCGGAGTCGGGCTCCGAGGAGATCAGGGAGTTCCTCAACAAGCCAATCGACGAGGACCACCTGCTGGAGCTCGTGGAGACCGCGGGACGGCTGGGGATGCGCGTGCGGCTATACCTGATCGTTGGGGTTCCCGGGTTCTCGGTGGAGGAGGACGCGCTCAAGTCCGCCCAACTTGTCCGGGAGTGCGCGGAGCGGGCGGAGGTTAGCGTCAGCGTCAACCCGCTGATCCCCAAGGCGTTCACGCCGCTTCAGTACCTTCCGATGCTCCCGATCGACGAGATCCGAAGGCGCTACCGAACGTTCTCGCGGGAGGTAAACGTGGAGGTCTCCACGGAACGACCCGAGCTCGCCCACGCCCAGTCCCTCCTCTCGCGGGGGGACAGGGACGTCGCCCCGGCGCTAGAGCGCGTGCTCTGGCGGGCCCGTAGCCCCCGAGCCTGGGCAAAGGTCCTGGAGTCCATGGAGCCGAGGATCGGGCCGGAGAGCCCCCCGGAGGGGCCGGAGGAGGTGCCGTATGACTTCATCCGTGTGGGGCCGAGCCACGAGCGACTGCACGCCGCGTACTCCCGGCTAGCCGGACTCAGTGCGCCCCAATGAGGTTGGTAATTAGGCCCACGAACCCGCCAATTCCGGCCGCCTCCAGCCCGCGGAAAACCAGCCGTTTACCCCTGTCCTCGCAGAGCTTACCCAGGTACAGGCCTAGCAAAAACAGGGTCAGTCCGGAGACGATCACGCACGGTACGAGGCCGGTCCGAGGGTCCCCAACCGCGACCACGGTCAGGATGGGAACCATCGAGGCCGCGAAGCTGGATCCACCGTGCGAGACCACGCTGGTGTAGATCCTGATCTTGGCCATGTCGTGCACCCGAGTGTGCTCCAAGCCGCCCCGCTCCATGACCATGCGCCGCTCCAGCTCCCGCATCTCTCGCAATTCCTCGATCTTCTCCCCCAAGTAGGAGCCGAACCCGTTGGACAGCGCCAGGGCGACGGCCACGCTCAGTCCCGAGGCGACGGCATCGTGCAGCGTGCCGCCGCGGGAAGCCACGCTGAGCACGGCACCCATGCTGGCCAGGATGCCGTCCATGGAGCCCAGGGCCATGTATCGACCCGTGCGCAGGGCGCTCCGCAGCACCTCCTTGATCAGCTCGCGGCGTTTCAAGCCGCACCACCGTTAATCATCCTGCGGAGTCTTCACCTCCTCCACGATCCTGGAACCGGCCACCACCTCATCGATGCTGTGAACGACACCACCCATGTCCTCGATCACGTCCTTGATTTTCTCGAAGTCCAGGTCCGTACCCTCCACGGTAACCTTTACGTTCTCAACGTCCCGATCCACCTCCACCAGCACGACGTTCACGCCATCCACGCCGTCCAGCTCCGCGAGCGAGCGGGCCAGCTCCGTCGTGTCCGGCTCGAGCGGCTTCATCACGTCCAGCACCAGTCGCCGGATTTTACTCAACTCCCTCCACTCCCCCGGGGGAATCAGGTTGACCACCTGGCACCCCAGGCCCGGACCGATCCCAGCCGCGATGTACACCCTCCGCGATCTCCTCGCCGATGCCATTATCATCCACGGTCCAAAAGGGTGTTGCTTCCGCACCGCGCGCCTGCTGGAGAAGGACGGGGTTCGAGTCCTGGTTACGGGCATGGAGGAGGATGACTTCGTCTTCGGCGCGCACGAGAAGCTCGTCCGAGCGCTCGAGTACGCGGAGGAGCGGCTGGAACCCGAGCTCCTGGGCGTGGTGGGCACCTGCGTCTCCTCCATCATCGGGGAGGACCTGGAGGCGGCCGTGGAGGAGGCCGACCCGGACGCGACGGTGGTCACCGTGGACGTACATAATGGTATGGGCCCGAACACGGAGGGAGTAATCCGCACCCTCGAGCGCGCCGCGGAGGCGGGGGTCATACCGGAGCGGGAGGTCGAGCGACAGCGCCGCCTGATGCGCGCCGCCGCCGAGCTAGAGCGAGAGAGGGGGATGGCCAGCCGGAAGTACCTCAGACCGTGGTCCGGGCACGATCCGGAACGCGTGGCGCGAGTTCTCCTGGACTCGGAGGACGTGCTGGCCGTGCTCAACGCGAAGAAGGAGACGGCCTACCTGTTCGCGGACCCCGTCCTGGAGCTCGGCCGGCTCGGCGCTCACGTGCTCGCCAACCTCTCAGAGAGGAGCGGCCTCCCCAAGGTCCGCCGTGACGCGAGGACGATCGCGGAGATCTTCCGGGAGAAAGGGGTGGAGTTCGAGGTCACCGGAGCCCTCGACGAGTACGCGGTCACCGGCGACCTCCTGGCTGAACGGATCGAGGAGCTTGATCCGGAGACCGTGCTCATCGCCGGGATCCCGCACGCCGTATCACCGGACGACCTCGACGTTGACGCCACCTTCGTGGCCGTCACGGACGGGCTCCGGGAGGCGACCGCGCTGCGCCGGCTGGGCTACGATTACGTCGTGGTGGAGGAGGACGCTCACGCTCGGGTTCTAGGGCGCCGGGAGATCGTTCCGTCCCGGCTGGGAGACGCGCTTCGTCAGGCTACGGCGTAGTGCGCGAGCGTTCCGAGGGCCAGGCAGGCGGACTGGACCACCACGTACGCTCGGACTCCGCCCCCGGCCATACGCAGGGCGATCAAGTTCGCGATCGAGGCCAGCGGCGTCCCGAACCCACCCACCGTGACCCCGTGCAGGAGGTCTCGCCAGTCGCTGGTCCCCGGGGCCAGCACCACGGTGGCCGGGACGTTGCTGATAACCTGAGACATGAGAAGAGCACCTAAGAAGGGATCCGAAATTCGGGGATGCCAACCCAGTTCCCGGAGCCCGTGCGGGAGCAAGATCGCGGCCGTGAGCAGCACCGCGATGACCCAGTCCACCTCGCGGACCGCCCGAGGGCGGAGCGCGGCGTAGCCCGCCAGGAGGGGTGGGAACCGCCAGTACAGCGGCACGTGCATGAGCAGGCAGGCGGCCGCCATCACCATGGCCGCAAGCTCCGGGAGCTTGGGGTTGGGTCCTGATGTGGGGGTGGGGGACTCCGCCCGGAGGAGCGCGTACACGAGGCCCGGAACCATGAGGGCTAGAGCGACCGGCAGCTGCGTTGCCACGAACTCCCGCGCGTCCACCCGGTAGTGAGCGTAGATGATCGCGTTCTGCGGGTTCCCCAGCGGCGTGATGGCCCCTAGCGAGTTCGCGGCGACAAGGGCGGGGAGCAGGACGTGGTGCGGTCGTCGGACTCCGTGAGTTACCAGTGATCCGATCGCGATCAGCGCAGCATCGTTGGTGAGGACGGTGGACAGAAGGCCGGTCGCTAGGGTCACCCGGACCGGGCCCGGGCACCGCCCGAGGAGGACCTGACGCACCCTGTGTATGGCCCCGGTCCGCGTGAGCTCCGCGGTCACGGCGGACTGGATGATCACGAATCCCGCCGCGTTGAGGTCCACCCATACCGACACGGCCGGCCCACCCCTACCGAAAGATTTAATAACTGGTGGTCAACGGTGCGGGCACGGGTGGGAGCCCCGGCGGTGTAGCCCGGTCAAGGGCCCGCGGGTGACCGCGGGCCCGCCGATATCATGCGGGACTTTCGAGGCCCGCGTCCCGCGGGCCGAGGATATCCCGCGACCCGGGTTCAAATCCCGGCCGGGGCACCAAGCCCGGAATCGTTACGAATTTCGTAACGTTTGAGCGGGCGAAGGTCAGAGGGTGACCTCGTCGGGGCTGCCCTCCTCCACGATCTTACCGTCCCGGAGCACGACCACGCGGTCGGCCCACCGGGTGAGTGACAGGTCGTGCGTGACCATAACTATGGTCCGACCGTCCTCGTTCAAGCTCTTGAAGACCTCCATGATTCGATGCGAGTTCTTCGTGTCCAACTGACCGGTGGGCTCGTCCGCCAGGATAACCTCCGGGTCGTTGGCCAGGGCGCGGGCGATGGCTACCCGCTGCCGCTCCCCTCCACTCAGCTGGTTGGGGAACTTGTCGAAGTGCTCCTCGGAAAGCCCGACCTTCAGCAGCAGGCGCTTGGCCCGCTCTTCGTCCTCCCCGTCCGCGAGGGCCATCGGGAACATCACGTTCTCGAGGACGGTCAGCGTCTCAATGAGGTTGAACTCCTGGAAAACGAAGCCCACGTACCGGTTGCGGATCCGGGCCAGCTCCCGGTCGCTGAGGTTCGAGATCTCCCTTCCGGCCACCTTGACCCGGCCTGAAGTGGGCGTGTCCAGCGCGCCCATGATGTGGAGTAGGGTGGACTTCCCGGAGCCTGAGGGGCCCACGATCATCAGGAACTCGCCGCGCCGGACCCGGAGGTCCACGCCTCGCAGCGCCTCCACCCGGGTGGGGCCCGAGTTGTACACCTTCCGGACGCCCTCCAGCTCGATGACGACCTCGGCCATTCACCCCTCCCCCTACTCGTGGCGAAGGGCCTTCACCGGGTCCACTTTCGCTGCCTTCCACGCTGGGTACAGGCCGGAGAACACGCCGATGCCGATGGCCACCAGGAAGCCTCGCAGGATGGTATCCGGGGTCACGATCATGGTGATGGCTTTGCCCTCCAGTCGCTGGAGGAGGTCCACCACTACGTAGGTGCCCGCTACGCCCAGCACGCAGCCCAGCGCGCCGCCGATCAGCGAGATCAGCATCGACTCGACCAGGAATATCTTCATCACGCGGGCCCGGGTGGCGCCGACGGCCTTCATGACGCCGATCTCGCGCCGGCGCTCGAGGACGGACATGAGCATGGTGTTGGCCACGCCGAGCCCGCCTACGATCCCCGCGATGCAGCTGAGCGCCAGGCCCGCGATCTCCACGGTCCTCAGGTTGTTAATCATGCCCTGGACGGCCTTGCTGGTCTCGATGGCCTCCACGCCCGGAATCCGCCGCTCGATCTCCCGCTTTACCCGCCTCGGGTCCGAGGTCTGCACGAACACGCAGCTGACAGCTCGCCCCCGAAGCGCCTTCACGCTGTCCAGCGTCGTGATCATGCACATGTTGGCCAGCTGGGAGGAGGTCCTGAACTCGCCCGCGAGGCGCAGCTTGACCCCGCCCAGGTCCACGGTGTCTCCGAGCCTGGGCCGTATTTGGTTCCAGGCGAGGCTGCCGAGCGCCGCCTCACCGTCACCCGGAAGCTTGCCCCGGATCGGCTCCACCCGGGACCCGACGACGAAGTCGTACTGTCCGCGCTCGACCGCCGCGATCATGATCGGCTGGCGGCGTCCCCCGATCGTCACGACCCGGTTGTTGAACCAGACGGACACCGTGTGCTTAACGCCGGGAATCCTCCGAACCCGCTCCTCCACGGACTGATCCAACAGGCTGGACAGCGGATCGGGGGCCGTCTTGGACTTAACAATAAGTGAAGCGGAACCACCCAGTGCCACTTTGATGTCGTGCTGCATCCCCTTGGCCACCGAGGATATACTCACGACGGCCGAGATCCCTATTGCCACACCCAGGATGGTTATCAGCGACCTCACCTTCCTTCTGGCCAAATTTCTCACAGCCATTTTCAGTGTAATCAACGTTCACACCACTCCCACAATCGAACTGAGTGCCCCCTTCAGCCCCGCGCCCGCGTCCGACCACTTAAATTGATTCCAGGGATTTCTTTGGCGTGCCCCGGCGCACAGGCTTTCCATAAATCCTTTTAATCTCCTCGGCCTTGACCGACTCGCCCTCCCGCCGGACCGTCGGGCGCCCGTCCGGCTTGATCGCGTGCACGCGGAACAGCATCCCGTCCAGCTCGTAGATCTCGCCGACGGTGAACTCCTCCTCCCGATCCACCTCGACCTTCTCCGAGATCGTGTAGCCGGACGGCAGGTTGATCGAGACGCCGATGCGGGCCGGGATGTCCAGCGAGACCGTCCACACCGACTGGATGTCCATCACCCTGGCCCGCTTCACGCTGTCCTCCTTGTAGGTGGCAATGTTCGTGATCTCGACGCGCTCACCGTCCACTTCCAGCTCGTCACCGACCTCCAGCTCCTCCCACGGGTCCAGCTTGATCTCCTTGCACTCCGACTCCTCGTACCGGCTGATCGTCACCTTCACCTTCTTCAGCCCGTAAAACACCAGCCGCGCCGGGTTGACGGTACCGCAGCTCTCGCACCGGGCCAGCACGTTGGCTATGTACCGCGGGACTCCCTTCTCGTCCGGGCCCTTCTCGTGTACCGTGGCCCGCACGACCTCTTGAGGCACCTCGTCGTCCGGCGAGCAGCCCGAGCACGGGGCGTAGACGATCCTACCCTCCAGGTCCGAGTCCGACAGGTCCTCCACGGTGGTCTTCGTGTCGATCGTGATCACGGGCACCACCCCCAGGGGGTCCGGCACGTTGGAGGTCAGGATCCGGGCTCGCGGTCACGAGAACGTAACGGGCCGGCACCGGAGCACGTTCGAGATCACTAAGGACCCGGAGATCGGACCCACGGCGGACTGCATCATAGGGGTCAGGGCGGACCGCGCCTGCGCCGACTTACCGGAGGAGTTCAAGCGTGCGCTGCGGGCAGGGGCCCGGGTGGAGGTCACGCTGGAGGCGGGCGGCGTCCGAGACCGAGCCGTGGGCAGGGGTGACCCCAGCCTTAAACTCTCTGATGAACGCAGCATGGTTTTCCGACGCAGCGATTACGTGGACGAGCGCACCGTGCTCGTCCGGTGCGACAAGGCGGCGCGCGACCTGGACAGAGAGCTCATCGAGCGGCTCCGGGACCCGGGTACGGTCCTGGAGGTGAGGCTTCGGGTCCTGGAGTGAGGGCGCCCGCGCGGGCCATCGTTAAGGGTTTCGTAACAATTGGCCGTGGCGGACCCGCCGGGATTTGAACCCGGGACCACGGGGTTAGAAGCCCCGCGCTCTGTCCAGGCTGAGCTGCGGGCCCTGCCCCGTGCGGTGCGCGCCGGGTGGTGCTATAATAAGGTTGCGGGCTAGCGCCGGCCGCGGCGTCCCTCCGGCACGAACACTCGATACTTGTCCCGCGTCTCACCCTTCAGCTCCGCCAGCACGCGCTCCTTGATCATGTCCTTCGGGTGCCGGCGCAGCCCCTTCACCCGCTCCTTGATGTCGTCGAGGCTCTCGAACGGCTCCTTCTCGCGCTCCTCCAGGATCCGCTCGAGCGTTTTCTTCCCGATGCCGGGCAGCAGCTCCAGCTGGTGCAGGCGCGGGGTGATCGGGCGGGCCTCGTTGAAGAACCGGACGAAGTCCTCCTCGTTGTCCTCAATGATCTTCTCGATGGCGTGGGGAAGCTCCTCCTTGGCCGTCTGCGTGAGGTCGTCGTAGCTGAGGCGACGATCCACGTGGTGGATCTTGTCCCGCTTACCCCGGCCCACGTAGACCTCCTCGTGAAGCTCCAGGAAGACGTCATCCTTGGGCGTGAGCTCGAGGAGGATGAAGAAGTCCTTCCCCACCGCCTGCGCCAGGGGCTTGCGGCGGTGCGGGGGAGCGTCGGGTCGGTAGGGGAGGAAGTCGAGGACTATCGCGTACTCCTCATAGGGCCTCCCCTTGGGCTGCTTGTACAGTATCTCTACCATTTTGGGTCACTCCTCTTCCGATTCTTCTAACCTCTCAGCGACCTCTTGAACGACCTCGAGTATCTCCTTGACCACCGCCTCGTCGGCCCGTCTTAGTATCCTTTTGCCCGCGGACTCCAGGACCGTCTTCACCTCCTCCTCGTCCCGCGGCAGCACGTCCAGCAGCCGGTTAACCAGGACCTCAATGGTCCGCTCGTTGGCGGTGAGGTCCCTTACCACGGAGCGCAGCTTCTCTCGCGCCTCTTCGAGCTCCTCCTCGTCCAGCTTGCCGAACTTCTCCAGGTACTTCAGCGCCTCCCGCTGGTCGTAGGTGAGCTCCGGCTCCCGCTCTTTCAGCACCTTCTCCACCACCTTCCGCGCCTCGTGGACGCTGACGGGCCGCCGGCCGCGCACGCGGAGTGAGATGGAGGACAAGGGAGAACCCCGCTACTCCCCTTCACCCTCCTCCATCTCCGGCTGCTTCTGCGGGCGTAGGTGCTCGGGGGCGACGATCAGCTTCTTCTCCTTGCCGCCGTCCCGGACCTTGACGATGTAGGCGCGCCCCTGCTTTCCGACGATCTCGCCCGTGCGGCCGTGGAACCGCGGGTGCGGCATCCCGCTGTGAACGCTGGGGTCGATCACGATGTGCACCTTGTCTCCTTTCTTGTACTCGTACATCAGCGGGCTCAGCGGGGACAGGCCGCGCTCCCGCGGCTTCTTCCGCAGCTTCTTCCGCGTTCGGCTTCGGAAGCCCTTGGACTTCCTAACCATTCGAGCCCGCCCCCAGCTCGTGGAGGATGATCGCGAGCGCGGCGAGCTCTCCCACCTCGGCGCCCACTCCGACGGTGATGTCCGGGTCTACGTCCAGCTCGTCCAGGCGCTCTACGGGCGCGAGGAGTAGCGTGTCGGACGGGTTTAATTTGTTCAGCCCACCATCCTCCTCCGGGTCGACCAGGGCGAGCTGGCCCTCGGCGAACTTGAGCGCGTCCTCGAGAGACTCGGTGACCATCACCGGGACGCCGGCCCGCTCCTCCGGGTGTTCGAGGACCTGGTTGATTCCATCGAGGGCCGCCTTGGAGGTGGGGTTGGAGTAGATGAGCAGCTCCGCGCCTAAGTTTCCGGCGATCAGCGCCGCGTGATTCACCCGGAAGTGACTGAAGGGCTGGTGGTAGATGACGCGAACCACGGCAGGTCACCCCGTGAACGGGCACGTCGCCACCGCGTCCAGGGCGGGGAGTCGCTCGCCCGCTAGGAGGCGCAGCATGGCCCCGCCACCGGTGCTCACGTGGTCGATGTCGTCGTACACGCCGCACGCCTTGGAGGCGGCGATGATGTGGCCGCCACCGATCACGGAGAACCCGTCCGCGGAGGCGATGGCGTCGAGGACCTCGTACGTTCCCTTCTCGAACCCGCGCTCCTCGTAGACTCCCATCGGCCCGTTCGCGATGATCATGCCGGCCCGTCGGATCTCCTCCCGGTACTCGTCCACCGTCTCGGAGCCGATGTCATAGACCGGTGCGTCGGCCGGCAGCTCCTCAACGTCCACCTCGCGGCGCTCGCCCCCGACGTTCAGCGCCACGTCCTTCGGGATCAGGATCTTCCCGTCATCCTCCTCGAGGAGCTCCCGCGCCTCGTCCAGGTAGCGGGTGTAGCCCTTCTCCTCCAGAATCCGGCGGGACGGTCTGCCTAGATCCACGCCGGAGGCCCAAAGGAAGAGGTTCCCGACCAGGCCGCCCAGGAGGATGCGGCGCACATTGTCCATTTGCAGGGCCCGGCGGACGACCTTGATCGCATCGCCGACCTTGGACCCGCCGATGACGAACACGCCGTCCTCCATCTCGTTCTTGACCATGTTCTCCAGAACCTCGAGCTCCCGCTCCATGATCCTGCCCACGCACGAGGGCAGGCGACGGGTGAATCCCACCAGGGAGGCGTTGGATCGGTGAGCGGCGGCGAAGGCATCGTTAACGAAGACGTCGAACAGCGGGGCCAGGTTCCTGACCAGGTGCCGGCGGGCGTGCCACTCGGGGTCCCGGTTGATGCGCTCCTCGGCGTAGAACCGGACGTTCTCGAGCAGCAGGACCTGGCCCGGGTCAAGGGATCGAATCTTCTCCTTCGCCGTGGGTCCGAACACGTCCGGGACGTACTCGAAGTCGTCCAGCTCCTCCGCCATGATCTCCGCGTGCGGCTCCAGCGTGGTGAAATCGTCCTCGCCCGGTCGACCCTGGTGGGCGAGGATGGCGACCCGGGCGCCCTCCTCGACGAGTTCTTGGATGGTGACCAGGTGGCGCCGAATGCGCTCGTCGTCCTCGATCTTGCCGTCCACGATCGTGGAGTTGATGTCCACGCGGAGAAGGACCCACCGCTCCTCGAACTCGAAGTCGTCCATCGTGCGCACGTTCTCGTACACGGGACATCCCCCTACTGGATCTTGGCGTGGCGCTCCCACATGTCGGACTCGTCCACTCCCAACTCCTCCGCCAGCTGAGCGGCAAGACCGTCCAAGAAGGACAACATGAGCAGCTCCGAAAACGTGCGAAGTATGACCTCCTCGGGCTCGGGCAGGACCACCAGAACGTCCGCCCGCTCGGCGATCTTGGACTCCGCGTTCATCGTGATGGCCAGGACCTCCGCCCCCTCCTCCCGGGCCACGTCCGCCGCGTAGTTCACGAACTCCGTGTTACCGGAGACGCTGAGCGCTACGAGGAGGTCGTCCGACTTGATGGCCCGCTCCGTGCTGTGCCCGACGATGTAGCATCGAGCGCCCATCTGAACCAGTCGAACCGCGAAGCACTCACCGATCAGGCCCGTCCGTCCCATCCCGACGATGAATATGCCCCGGTCGTTTTCGATCTTCTCAACCAGCAGGTCCAGCGCCTTGCGAACGTCCTCCTCGGGCAGGTTGTCGCACGCGTGCTCGATGACCTCCGCCTCGTGCCGCATGATCTCGAGCAGCCGATCCAACCGGCCCAAGGTCCCGGCCCCGGGAGCGGTTCGTTACTCTAGGCCGGAGGCCAGGTCGAGGAGCGCCTCTTTGGGATCGTCGGCCAGCACGACGCCGGAGGCCACCAGAACGCCATCACTACCCAGCTCGATCGCTGCGCGCACGTCCGAGCCGTCGGTGATTCCCGCCCCGCACAGGACTGCCGTGTCCTCGGACACCTCCTTCACCGCCTCCACGCTCCGCTCGACCACCTCGGGGTCCGCCTTGGACACCGGCGTGCCCGTCCCGATGAGCTCCGGCGGCTCCACGGCCACCGCGTGAGGCTGCAGCGCGCCCGCGGCCCGGGCGGCCATCGAGTCGCTCGCGCACACGATGGTCAGCAGCCCCTCGTTCATGCACGCCCGGCACACGTCCTTTAGATCGTCCAGCCGCATCCGGCGCTCGGAGTGGTTCAGCAGGGTGCCGTCCGCCCCGGCCGCGGCCACCATCTCGGGCGTCACATGACCCGTGCGGCTCCCGGGCTCCGCGGCGTCCACGGCCTGCGCGAACACGACCACGTCGCCGTCGCCCACCTCCTTTACCACGCGGTACAGGTCCGTGTGCGCGGGGCAAATCCCGATCTTCACCCCCACCTCCTCCGCCACCTCCGCGGCGATCTTCGCGAGTCGAACGGCGTTGTCCCCAACCGCCTCCGAGTACGCCTTGAAGTTGACTACAATGGGCGGAATTCGCAAGCTCCCGACCCCCTCACGCCCGCCCGACGATCACCCTATCTACCTTGTCCCCGGGGAATACCCCGCACTCCACGACGCCCGGAACGGACGCGAGCTCCCGCTCCAGCTCCGCGGGATCCCAGTCCCCCTCCACCCGTAAGTCGACGATCGGGTTACCGTGATCCGACGTGACCGGCCCGTACTTCTCCTCGCAACGCCGTGGCGAGACCTGACCGAACCGCCTCAGCTCCCGCAGTGTCAGCTCGTAGCAGCCCCGGAGCACCTCGACCGGTACGGGCACCTCCCACAGCTCCTCCACCAGCTTCGACTCGTCCACGATCACCCAAAACTCGTCCGCCGCGTAGTCGATCGCCTTCTCCAGCGCGTGACAGGCCCCGCCCCCCTTGATCAGGTTCCAGTCATCGTCCACCGCGTCCGCGCCGTCCACGGCCACCGGGATCTCCTCCGGGGGCACCGCCACGGTCTCCAGCCCCAGCTCCCGGCAGACGGACAGCGTCCCCGGGATCGTGGTGAACACTCGAACCTCGGGCAGCCGCTCGGCCAGCTCCCTCAGGAACGCCTCCACCGTCGTCCCCGCACCCACCGCCACCAGGTCAACGCCCTCGGACTCCAGCGCCTCCACCGCCCGCCGCGCCGCGTCCCGCTTCGCCGCCTCCAACTCCTTACACCCCGGGAAGGATTCTTAACGACCGGAACTGAGCGGACCACGCGGGTGCGGCCGGATGGGCGGATCCCAAGATAAAATCGTGGTGATCGGGGCCGGCCCCAACCGAATCGGGCAGGGAATCGAGTTCGACTACTGCACCGTGCACGCGGTCTGGGCCATCCAGGAGGAGGGTTACAAGGCTATCATCATCAACAACAACCCTGAGACGGTCTCCACGGACTACGACACCTCGGACAAGCTCTACTTCGAGCCCCTCACCCTGGAGGACGTGCTCAACGTTGTCGAGAAGGAGCGCCCGCTGGGCGTGCTCACCCAGTTCGGCGGTCAGACGGCCGTCAACCTGACCGTGCCGCTGGCGGAGCGCGGCGTCCGAATCCTCGGCACCGACCCGAAGGACGTGGACAAGCTGGAGGACCGGGACAAGTTCTCCAAGCTGCTTAAGCGCCTGGGCATCCCGCAGCCCGAGAGCGGGACGGCCCGCGAGCCGGAGGAGGCGGTGGAGATCGCGGAGCAGATCGGGTACCCGGTTCTCGTCCGTCCGTCCTACGTGATCGGTGGCCGGGCCATGGAGATCGTGTACGATGAGGAGGAGCTGCGGCGGTACATCGAGGAGGCCGCGCGCGTCTCGCCCGAGCACCCGATCCTCATCGACAAGTTCGTTGAGGGCGGGATCGAGTGCGAGATCGACGGTGCGCGCGACGAGGCCGGCAACCTCCTCATCCCGCAGATCATGGAGCACATCGAGGAGGCGGGCGTGCACTCGGGCGACTCGGCGTGCGTGGTCCCGCCGCAGACGCTGCCCGAGCACGTGCAGGAGACGATCCTCGAGTACGCGCACGACATCGCCGAGGCGGCCAACGTGATCGGCCTGATCAACATCCAGTTCGTGTACGACCCGGAGGACGACACCGTCTACGTGATCGAGGCGAACCCGCGGGCCAGCCGAACGGTCCCGTTCATCAGCAAGGCCACCGGGGCACCCCTGGCCAAGATCGCCACGAAGGCGATCCTCGGCCGCGAGATCCCGGACATCATGGAGGAGATGGGGCTGGAATACCCGGGCGATGCCCGGACCTTCGACCTCGACATCGTCGCCGTGAAGGAGGCCGTCTTCTCCTTCGAGAAGTGGCCGGGCGTGGACCCAGTTCTCGGCCCGGAGATGAAGTCGACGGGCGAGGTGATGGGCATCGACCGCACCTTCGGCGCGGCCTACTGGAAGGCCCAGCTGGCCGCCGGCCACGAGCTGCCGCTGGAGGGGACGGTCGTCATCTCCGTCGCCGATCGGGACAAGCCGGAGATCGTGCCCGTGGCCCGGAAGCTCGAGGAGCTCGGGTTCGACCTGCTCGCCACCCGCGGAACGGCCCGGTTCCTGCGAGACCACGGGATCGAGTGCGAGGTCGTGAAGAAGGTCTCCGAGGGGCACCCGAACGTCGTCGACCTGATCCGCGAGGGCGAGGTCGACCTCGTGATCAACACGCCCACTCAGGGCAAGGACGCGCGCCGCGACGGCTACGCGATCCGGCGCGCCGCGGTCAAGTTTAAGGTCCCGTACATCACCACCGTCGCCGCCGCCAAGGCCGCCGTCGAGGCGATCGAGCTGGTCAAGAAGAAGGGAGTCGCCGTGAACTGCCTGCACGACCTGCACGACGGGACCTGGGCCCCGAAGCGCGTCAGCCCGAAGGAGCTCCGGGGGGCCTCCGAATGATCGTCCTCGCCACGGCCGAGGGGGCCCGGCTCGCCCGGCGGCTGGCCGACGTTCTGGACGCGGAGCTCGCACCCATCGAGGAGGACCGGTTCCCCGACGGTGAGCAGATCGTGCGGGTCCCGCCGGAGCTGGACGGGACGGTCATCGTCGTTCACTCCATGGTCCCGCCCCAGGACGAGAACTTCCTCAAGTGCCTCATCGCCCTCGACGCCGCCCGCGAGAACGGGGCCGACCGCGTCATCGCCGTCGTGCCCTACGTGGCCTACTCGCGGCAGGACAAGCGCTTCGAGCCCGGCGAGCCCGTCTCCTTCCGCGCCGTGGCCCGCGCCATCTCCGCCAACGCCGACGCGTTCGTGACCGTCGACCTCCACGAGCCCAGCACGCTCGAGTTCTTCGACGTTCCAGCCGAAAACGCGACCGCGGCCGAAGAGATCGGGAAGTACCTGCGCGAGCGGTTCGACGGGGAGGAGCTCGCGGTCATCGCCCCGGACGAGGGCGCCCGGGAGCTGGCGGAGCGCACCGCCTCCGTCTGCGACGCGGAGCACGACCACCTCGAGAAGGAGCGGATCAGCGGCGAGGAGGTGAGGATCTACCCCAAGGAGTTGGACGTCGAGGGCAAGACGGTGGTCATTGTGGACGACATGATCGACACGGGCGGCACCATGATCGAGGCCGCCAAGGCGCTGAAGGAGCAGGGTGCGGAGGAGCTCTACGCGGCCTGCACGCACGCGCTGCTCACCCGGAACGCGGCCTCCCGACTGCTGGCGGCAGGGTTCAAGGACATCATCGCCACGGACACGGTGCCCACACCGTACGAGCGGGTCAGCGTCGCCGAGCCCGTCTCGGAGGCGATCGACCGGCTGCCGGAGTAAACCTTAAAATCGCGCGGTTGATGGGCAGGTCCCGGAGGGAGCCGGGGCGGCCGAGCCCGGTCCAAGGCGCGGGACTGCTAATCCCGTGGCCCGTATGGGCCGCCCGGGTTCAAATCCCGGCCCCGGCGCCAGCCGGTATCGTTACGCGTCACATAACGGTTCTGGGGGCCTCGCGAGATGGCCCTCGAGGTGGGCGACTACGCCCGGTACGTCCGCACCGGCACCGTCGGTAAGATCGTCGACGTGAAGGAGGAGGGCGGCACGCGCTGGTACAAGCTCGACTCGACGGGCCTGTACTACCGCGAGGATCAGCTCGAGCGGGTTGACGAGGTGAAGCGGAAGGAGCGGGAGGAGAGCGTGGAGGAGTTCCTCCAAAAACTGCGAGAGCTCGAGGAGGCGTTCCAGGAGGCGGACGATCGGGTCTGCGAGGGAGGCGGCTGATCACCCGCGCTCCTGCCGGAACCGGATCTTGTCCTCATCCACCAGGATGTACTTACCCACGGCGAGCACGGAGCTCCAGGGCACCTCCACGAACCCACGCCCTCCCTTTTTCTTCGCGTAGTCCTTTGAGGGCTCGACGATCAGCGCCCGAATGCACTTGTCCCTCCAGGCCAGCTCCACCTCGGCGACCACGCCCAGATCGTTGCCCTTGTTCGTGATCACCTGCTTCCGGAGGAGGTCAGAGACCTTCATCTCCCCCTTCTTCAACTTCGCCAAAGATTGAGCACCCCCTCGGCGCGCCTGAGGTCTGTCGCGGTGTTGACGTTGCACGCGAGCCGGGGGTCATCAATTACCACCCTCCTCTCCGCGGTCTCACCGACTCCACCCACCACGTTGATCCCCGCGGGGACCGCCCGCACGCCGGCCACCTCGGTCTGGTACCGACCCCATAGACTGAACCCCATCCTCTTAACCCTCCGCACCGGCACCCAGACCGACAGCGATGGGTCCGGAGCCGCCGCCCACAGTCGAATGACCCGCTCGACCAGCCCCGGCGTCAGGGCGGGGAGGTCGGCCCCCACCGTCAGGGCGGGCGCGCCCGACCGGGAGAGCGCCTCACGGAGGTCGCGAACGTATCCCTCCCCCCCGGTGAGCAAGATCTTGGCTCCCCAGGACTCGGCCAGCTCCCGCGTGAGCTCGTGGCGCGGGGTGGTGACCACGTACACCCGGGACACGAGCGGGCACGCGGAGACCGCGCGCAGGACCCTGACCAGCATGGGCTCACCCAGGACCTTTACCGCGGGTTTTTCAACCCCTCCCATCCGCCGCGCCCGGCCCCCGGCCATCACCAGGGCAGGAAGCTCAGGATGATCCCACTCAACACCCTCGACAGCCATACCGAAGCACCCAGCACGTCCCCGTTCACACCTCCCAGAACCCGGTTCGCCAGGTCCAGGGAGACCCAGGCGGAGGCGAGCGCGCACAGCGCGCAGATCAACGTCGCCTCCGGCGAGTAAGGCAGGGAAACGAGCACGGACACGACGCCACCGAGCAGCACCTGACCGGCGTCAACGTGCTCCGTGAAAACCCGGCCGGAGACGCTGTACTCCGGTGGCTCTCCCGCCGCGGCCAGCGGCAGCGCCGAGTACTGAGCCCACACCTCCATCGGGACGAGAGCGTAGAACGGGACCGAGGAGAGGCACGCCGACAGCGCGATCAGGGCCAGCGCGCCGGCGGCCAGCCCTCCCACCCCGACGCGCGCGTCTTTCATCGCCCGCTCCGGCTCTCCGCCCGCCATCCAGGCTAGGACCGCGTCCCCCAGGTCGACCAGTCCGTCCAGGCGCTGCGCGCCCTCCAGCAGGACGATCGCACCGACCGTCACGGGACCCGCGGCCGGGCTGCTCCGGAGTAGCCAGGCCACCACTCCCGCGATCAGGCCGCTGATCAGGCCGACGGTTGGCAGCCCCAGCCACGCGTTCCTGCCGATCTCCTCCGGCTCCGGGTGGGGTCCGAGCGGGAGGATCGTCAGGAAGCGGATCGCGCCCAGCGGCACGGTCGGTGCCCCCTCACTCCCTCTTAAAGGCCGCCGCCATCGCCCCTCCGATCAGTCCGGCCAGGACGTCGTCGAGCGTGAGCCACCGCTCGTCCACCTCGCTCAAAATCCCGGGCTTCCGCTCGTCGTACCGGCGGAAGTTGAAGAGCCCTGCGTACCCGCCCAGCTCCATCGCCACGAACTGGCCGAGCACCTCATCGAAGTAGATCCAGCCCGGGTCCTCCTCGACCCCTTCGCACTCCTCCGGGTACGCTCCCAGACGCAGGAACCGGTCCAGCACCACGGCCGCGAAGACGGCCAGGGCGACGTTGGGGTTCCGCAGGGCGCGCTCGAGCTCCTCGCGCACCCGCTTCTCGTGCTCCTTCGACCACTCGCCCACGAAGAGCTCGCGGCCCGCCTCGACGAGGTCGTCCAGGGTGATCCCCTCCCGCTCCAGCAGCTCGATGACCGGCGGGTTGGGCGGGTACCCCGCGCGCTCGGCCGCGACGATCACCGCCTCCTCCACGGCGTCCATCAACCGCTCCCCGAGCTCCGTGGCGGGGCCGCAGAACACGTCCCGGTGCTCGCCCGGAGGGCACGCCACGAGGACGGAGTCCGTGGTCGTGCCGAGGCAGGGCCCCTCGTTGCCCAGCGCCAGCCTGAGGACCGCGTGGCACTTGGCCTCCACCGCCCACGCGAGCGCCTCGACCAGCGAGCGGCGGGAGAGGGGCCGCCCCACGACGACGATCACGTTCACGGTGCTCGGGGAGCACTCGCCCGGCTTCGTCCGGGAGCAGTAGGCGTTGCTGAACCCGGCCGTTGCCAGCGCGAAAACGTCACCTTTTTGAACCGTCGCCGCCAGGCCGACGTCCGCCGCGGTCAGGAAGGCGACAGCTTCTTCCGGGTCCACCCCGAGCTCCTCCAGCCGCTCCCGCACGTAGGACTTCGGGTCCTCGTGCGACCATCCCTTACCGACTCGCAGGTTCACGATCCACCTCGCGCGCCCGACCCCGCGGGAGTAGAAGGCACTCGAAACGTACTTCACCGGGTGGTCAAACTCTACAATGACGGCCCGCTCGTCCTTGATCACGTGGAAGAACTCCAACCGGACGAACCCCCGAGGGGGTCGGCCGCGTGGCCGAGTCCGAGCGGCCTGAGGACGCCGGCAAGGAGTACACCACCATTTCTGAAATCTCCGGACCGCTGATGGTCGTCGAGGGTGTCGAGGGAGCCAAGTACGGGGAGGTGGTGGAGGTCGAGCTGCCCACGGGCGAGGTTCGACGCGGTCAGGTCCTAGAGGCCCGAGAGAACGCCGCCGTCGTGCAGGTCTTCGAGGGCACGTCCGGAATCGACGCCACCTCGACCAAGGTCCGGTTCACCGGTGAGACGCTTAAGATCCCGGTGTCCACGGACCTGCTGGGTCGCATCCTTAACGGTCGTGGAGAGCCCATTGATGGCGGCCCCGAGATCGTCCCGGAGGACGAGCTGGACATTCACGGCTCCCCGATCAACCCGGCCGCGCGCAAGTACCCGAGCGACTTCATCCAGACGGGCATCTCCGCGATCGACGGCATGAACACCCTGGTGCGCGGTCAGAAGCTGCCGATCTTCTCCGGCTCCGGTCTACCGCACAACGAGCTCGCCGCCCAGATCGCCCGGCAGGCCACGGTGCCCGGTGAGGAGGAAGAGTTCGCGGTCGTCTTCGCCGCGATGGGAATCACGCACGAGGAGGCGGCCTTCTTCCGCCGAGAGTTCGAGGAGACCGGCGCCCTAGACCGGGCCGTACTGATCCTGAACCTCGCGGACGACCCGGCGATGGAGCGGATCATCACGCCGCGAATCGCCCTGACCATCGCCGAGTACCTGGCCTTCGAGCAGGACATGCACGTGCTGGTCATCCTGACGGACATGACGAACTACTGCTTCGCGCCCGGCACCAGGGTGATCACCGCGTCCGGCGACGTCGTCGAGATCGATGAGATCGTCGAGAGGGCCGTCGAAACCGCCGTCGACGGCGGTCTGAAGGAGGGGTCAACGGAGGTTACCGTCGGGGTGACCGACGTCAAGACCCTGGCGTCGTGGAACGGCGATCTGACCACCAACGACGTGGTGGCCGTGGAGAAGATCGAGGCCCCGAACCGCGCCGTCAGGGTGAAGACGAGGAGCGGCGCCGAGCTGGTGGTGTCCGAGGACCACAAGTTCCTGGTGGACACGGAGGACGGCCCCAGGATGGTCGAGGCGTCCGAGCTGAAGCCCGGCGACGAGCTGTACTCCGTGAGGGAGCTCCGGGTCAGCGAGAGGGTCCCAACGTACCTGGAGCTGCTCCTGGAGGCGGAGGACGAGTTCTACGTGCACCCGACCGAGGAGTTCGAGGAGGCCGTGGCCGAGCGGTACGGGAGCCTGGCCGAAGCGTGCCGGGAGAAGGAAATCCCGTACAGGGCCAGGGAGGCCAAGGGGCGGAGGTACTACGAGCTGTCCGAGTTCGCCAGGCTGGCGACGGCCGTGACCGAGAGCGTTGACGAGGCCACGGAGTACATCGACTACGTGACCGCCGGAGGCAGGAAGAAGGTCAGGTTCGCGTCGCCGAGGCCCGGAGAGGAGGTGATGTACGTCGCCGGATTGGTGGCGTCGGACGGGACCGTGGACACCGACCGAGGGTTCGTGATGTTCTCGAACACGGAGGAGGAGCTGCTGTCGGCGTTCGAGGAGATCGTGGCGGAGGAGTTCGCCGTCGACGCCCTCGAGACGGAGAACCAGAACGGCGTGACGATGCTCCGGGTCAACAGCCGCGTACTCGCCCGGGTGTTCGAGAGGCTCGCGGACCCGAAGACGGTCCTGAAGATGCCCCGGGAGCTCGTCGCCGCTTACCTGGCAGGCTACGTGGACGGCGACGGTCACCTGAAGGACGGCAAGATCGTGATCACCACGGCCGACAGGGAGCGAGCAGGGGACCTACAGCTCCTGCTGAAGAGGCTCGGAGTGCCGAGCGTGCTGCGCGAGAGGGACGGCGTCTACGACGTTATCGTGACCGGTCACGACGCCGCGGAGCTGGCCGAGGAGCTGCCGCTGAGGCACCCGCGGAAGGCGAAGGCCGCGGCGTCGATGTCACCCGGACGGAGGTCATCCAGGTTCGACCGGGTGTCGCGCAGGTTCGGCAGGCTGCTCCGGGAGGTTAGGAGGAAGTACGGCGTCAGGGCCTCGGACCTGGGGCCGTCCAGCACGATCTCGCAGATCGAGAGCGGTGAGAGGCGCGCGACCCGGCGCCTCGCGCTGAGGATCGTGGAGAGGCTAGAGGAGATCGTCGGCGACGTCGAGGAGGTCCGTGAGCTGCGGAGGCTGGCGGAGGGTAACTACGTGCTGGACGAGGTGGTGGAGGTGGAGACCGTGGAGTACGAGCACGACTACCTGTACGACGTGACCGTGATCCCCGACCACACCCTGGTGGTGGAGAACGGCATCATCACCTCGAACTGCGAGGCCCTGCGTGAGATCTCGGCGGCGCGCGAGGAGGTGCCCGGTCGACGCGGCTACCCGGGTTACATGTACACGGACCTGGCCACCATCTACGAGCGGGCCGGCTGCATCCGGGGCCGGAAGGGCTCGATCACCCAGATGCCCATCCTGACGATGCCGCACGACGACATCACGCACCCGATCCCGGACCTGACGGGCTACATCACCGAGGGCCAGATCGTGCTGAGCCGGGACCTGCACCGGCGCGGCATCTACCCGCCGATCGACGTGCTGCCGTCGCTCTCGCGGCTGATGGACGAGGGCATCGGGCCCGGTAAGACGCGGGAGGACCACGCGGACCTGGCGAACCAGCTGTACGCCGCCTACGCGGAGGGCCGAGACCTGCGCGATCTGGTGGCGGTGGTCGGAGAGGAGGCGCTGACGGAGCGAGACCGGAAGTTCCTGAAGTTCGCGGACGAGTTCGAGCAGAAGTTCGTGAAGCAGGGGCGCGACGAGAACCGGGACATCGAGGAGACGCTGGACCTGGGCTGGGAGCTGCTCTCGATCCTGCCGGAGCGTGAGCTGAAGCGAGTCAGTGAGGAGTACATCAAGAAGTACCACCCGAAGTACCGGGAGAAGAGGGAGGAGGGAGAGTCCGAGGAGTCGGAGGAGTAATCCCCTCCCCCTCACCACCGCGCCCTCCGGGGGCGCCCCGGGATGACGCAGCAGGACATCCTCGAGGACGTGAACCCGACGCGGATGGAGCTGCTCAAGCTCAAGGACCGCATCGAGCTGGCCAAGAAGGGACACAAGCTGCTCAAGGAGAAGCGAGACGCGCTGATCATGGAGTTCTTCGACCTGGTGAAGAAGGCCTCCGAAGTGCGAGAGAAGGCCATTGAGAAGCTCATGAAGGCCTACGAGAAGCTCGCCGCGGCCAAGACCACGGTCGGCACGACGGGCGTGAAGTGCGCGTCGATGGCCTCCGCCGAGGAGGTTCGGGTCGACATCGGCTCCCGTAACGTCATGGGCGTCGTCGTCCCCATCATCGAGCGCGTGAGCGAGGACGGTGGAACTCAGGTCGCCTACGGATTCGCGGACACGTCCGGCGCCCTGGACGAGGCCGTGCGCGCGTTCCGCGAGGCGTTGGACGCGGTCCTGGAGCTGGCCGAGATTGAGGAAACCCTGCGCCTGATGGCGGAGGAGATCGAGCGGACCAAGCGGCGCGTGAACGCGCTGGAACACATCGTGATCCCGCGGCTGGAGAACACGGAGAAGTACATCGAGATGAAGCTCGACGAGCAGGAGCGCGAGAACTTCGTGCGGCTCAAGCGAGTGAAGAGCATGCTCGAGGAGCGCCGGGCCGAAGAGATCGAGCGGGAGCTCCGAGAGGCCGGAGCCGAGCTGCCGGAGCTTGAGAAGTAGGGGAGGAGCGCGTTGGTCTTCGTGACCGTGGCCAAGCGGAAGGTGGCCGAGCGCGTCCGCGAGCAGAAGGAGCCCTACGACTTCAAGACGGACGTCTTCGAGGGCAAGTTCCAGCCCCTCATCGCCGCCGAGGACGTGACGGTCGAGGAGGGCGAGGACCTGATTATCAAGGTGGAGCCCGTCGAGATCCCGCCGCACACGATGGTCCTCCTGTCGCCGTACGCTCGGAACCCCTACGGCCACGTGATCGCGGTGGGTGAGGAGCACCCGAAGATGATGGAACTGGGCCGGAAGGTGGACCGGGTCTACTTCGCCGCCGTCCGGCACGGTAGGATCCGGAAGGGTGACGTCTTGGGCGTGCTCATCCTGGTCGACCTGAGAGGTGAGTGAGGGTTGCGCGACACCCCCTCCTCCAACAACGACTCCCTCGATCGCAAGCTGCTCCAGGAGATCCTCCGGATTAACCGTCACCTCCCGCGCCGCCGAAAGACCCTGGCCGAGCTCCTCGAGGAGGAGCGGCCCCACGTCGTCAACCGGGACGGGACGAAGCACTACTTCAAGCGGGAGGAGCTCGACCGGCTCGCCGAGATCCTGCCCAAGTACCTCCACGGCCGGCTGAAACTGCCCATCCTCATCGAGCTGGGCTACTCGGGCACGGCCATCGTCCGCGGGAAGGCCGAGGTTCGCGTCGTCTGCGAGATCCTGGGGGAAGAGTGGAAGTTCGGCCAGGAGAGGGTGGAGCTGAACTACCTGGACGTCCGGAAGGTGCGGCGGGAGCTGCCCACGACGACCCAGTACATGTTCAGCACGGAGCACCTGAAGCGGGTGAACCGCGTTGAGAGAGGAAGATAAGCGGCGGCTGCTGGCGCTCGTGGTCCGGATCGCACCGCTGGCCGCCACGATCACGCTCGTCCTGGGCTTCATCGTCCTGGTTTTGCTCCTTCTGACCGGGCACGCGAAGTTGCCCGGACGCTGATTCGGTTAGATCTGATCACCCCCAATACCGACGGGATGCACCCAAAACCTAAAGAACCCTGATCTACCGAACGTACCGGACCCTGGCCCACGAACACCCGATCGGGGGGAAATCCCGATGGCGGTTGAGCTGCCCAAGGCCGCCATCGAGCGGATCTTCCGGCAGGGTATTGGCGAGCGGAGGCTGAGCCAGGAGGCCAAGGACGTGATCTACGAGTTCGTCCCGAACATGGCCCGGTACGCCGCTGAGGCCGCCAAGGCCATCCTGGACGCCTCAGGGAAGAAGACGCTCATGGAGGAGCACCTGGAGGCGCTGACCAAGGTCCTGATGGTGGACGGCGTCGAGGACTACGACGGCGAGCTCTTCGGTCGGGCCACCGTGCGGCGCATCCTCAAGCGAGCCGGCGTCGAGCGAGCCAGCGCTGACGCCGTGGACCTGTACAACAAGCTGATCTGCCGGATCACCGAGGAGCTGGGTGAGATGGCGGCCGAGTACGCCGACGAGGACGACCGGAAGACGGTGCAGCGCGAGGACGTCGAGAAGGCCATCACCTGCACCATGCCACGCGCCGACGAGTTCCTCTAACCCCCACCCCCCTCACGCCCCCACAGGAACTTTCTGATCTCCCTCGCCCGGCGCTCCCCTATCCCCTCCACCCGCTTCAACTCGCTGACGTCCGCCGTGACTACTTCTCCCACGGAACCGAACCTCTCCAGCAACCTCCTCGCTAGTTCCGGACCCACGCCCGGAATGCACGAGAGCATCTCAACCCTGAGGTCATCCACGCTCCTCCTCCGCCTCGGCTGCGCGGGACGCTCATCCCTCGCCACCCGCCGCGCCATGCGGTAGAGCAGCTCGGCCGTTTCACCCGGGCCCGACGACTGCAGCACGGTCAGGCCGAAGTCCACGGCCAGCGCCGCGAGCGCCCCGTCCACGGACTCCGGCTCCACCTCCCGCCGCGGGTTCCCCTCCACGATCAGGACCGGTCGCTCGAACTCCCGCGCCAGCTCTCGGGCCTGATCCATGAGCCGACCGTCCTTTAGCGACTCCGCGAAGTCCCGCTCCGACTTCCGCTCCACCCCAACCCGCTCACCGATGACGTAGTCGGCCACCTCCAGGTTATCGCGCTCGAGCCTCACCGGCCGCCGCCGAAGGTGTTCCACCACCTTCGTGTTCATTTCTCGGGAGTCCACCAGTATCGTCGGGACGTGGGGCGGGACCCGCTCCTCCTCTTCCTCCCGCTCCCCCCGACCGCCGGACGACCGGATGAACTCCCTGAGCGATACGCTCCCGCGGGTCCTCCCGCGCCCCTTCCGCCGAACCACCCGGCGTCCCCCGCGGGACGGCCGACCCTCGCCCCCGCGCGAGCGCAGCCTCTCCTGCACCTTCCTAACCACCCGCAGCATCTTCCGCTCCCGGGCCCTGGAAACGTAGAAGTAAATCTCGTCGAGCGTGGAGAACCGGCCCCGGGAGACGAGCACGTAGGCCGTCCCGGACGCCCCGTCCCGCGCCGTCCGGCCGATCCGCTGCACGGTCCGGATCTCGGACGGCACGGGCTCGTACAGGACCACCCGGTCACAGGCCGGCAGGTCGAGCCCCTCCTCACCGACGCTCGTGGATATCAGCACCCGGGCCTCACCCGTCCTGACCCGGTTGATCGCCTCCAGCTGCTCCCGCTCGCTCATGTGCTGCTTACCGAGGAGCAGCGAGGTGGAGACGCCCTCGCTCTCCAGGAACCTTCTGAGAAGCTTCGCCGTGTCGGTGTACTGGGTGAAGACCAGGCCCGTCTCCGCCTCCTCCACGAGCTCGAGGACGCGCGGCAGTTTAGGATGGTCCGGCTTGCCCTCGTTCGCGGCGCGCTTGGCCACCTTCACGGCACGCTGGAAGTCCGGGTCGCCGAGCACGCGCTTGAGCGCCATGCCCCCGCGCTTCTCTCGCAGGCGCTCGAAGTACCGCAGGAACGGACCCACGCCCTGCGTCTCCAGGATTTCACGCCCCTTAGCCAGCCTGAGCGCCTCCGCGACCACACCGAGCGCGCGGGAGTAGAAGTCCGCGCGCTCCCGCCTCCTGGCCTTAAGCTCCCGCAGCTCCTCCCGGAGGGAGAGCAGCTTGCCCGTCCAGACCCGCGAGGTTCGGTCCAGGAAGCCCATATCCTTGAGCGTCTCGAGCCGGCGCTTGTACGCCCGCTGCAGTCCCTCGCGAGCCTCCTCGAACCAGTCGGGCAGCTCCACGTCCACCCACTCGACGTCCACGCGACCCAGGTACGGCTTGACGTCCGGGTCGTCCTCCGTCTTGACGATAATCCGCTCGATCCCGAGGTTCCTCACCACCTCCTGAACCCTCTCGACGTCGGAGCCGGGGGAGGCGGTCAGGCCCACGATCAGGCCGTCCAGCTCCCGGGCCACGTACACGTAGGGGTAGCCGCCGACGGCGCGGTGGGCCTCGTCGAAGACCGTGACCGTGAACCGACTCGGGTCCACCCGGCCCTCGATCACGTCGTTCCGGACGACGTGGGGCGTGGCCACCACCACGTCCGCCTTCTTCCACAGGGTCTCACGCTCGTCCGGCTTCACCCGGCCCGTCAGCTCCAGCACACTCACGCCCCTCATCACTCGCTCGATGAACCGGGCGTGCTGCTCCACGAGCGGGACGGTGGGGGCCAGCATCAGGGCCTGACCGCCGGACTCCTCCAGCACCCCGGCGATCACCAGGACCCCGACGGCCGTCTTGCCCAGTCCCGTGGGCATCACGACGAGCGTGTTCTCACCGTGCTCCAGGATCTCCCGGGCCGCGTTGACCTGATAGTCCCGGCGCTCCAGCACGTCCCAGCGGATCAGTCTCCACCCGACCATTTTCTGAGAACCTCCTCCGCCCGCTCTCGGAACCTTTCGACGGCCTCCTCCGGATCGTCGCACTCGGACACGATCTCGCGCCGGATGCGGCTCAGCACCTCACCCAACTCCTGGGACGCCGTCCCCTCCTCGGCGGCCCTCCTCATAATCTCACCCATCACCTTCCTGGTGGCCTGGTCCACCTCGTCCACGGACTCCGGGGTGGGGCGCCGCTCCCTCCCCTCCCTCCGCGGCCGCTGAACCTCCAGCCCGGACCTGACGAACTCGAGGACTTCTTCCGTGACCTCGGCGTCGTCTAGCCGCAGCGCCCGGCGCTCCCACCACCGGTCCGGGTCCGGCGGCTCGAATCGCTCGTGGAGGCGCTTCACGACCTCGTCGGGGACGGGTCGACCCCGCTCGGCGTTCCTGCGCAGGCACTCCCTCAGCGGCACGTCCAGCCAAACGATGCCCCAGGGCGCCTCGCGCTCTAGGGCCAGCTTGGCCAGCTCTCGGCGCATGCTGGCGTAGTAGTTGGTGTCGTCGGCGATGACGAGGTCCAGCTCCTCCTCAAGCAGGGTCTCCACCACCCGGAGGAAGGCCCGACGGGCGACCTTCTCGAGCCTGGGCTTGAACTCACCCTGCCAGAGGAAGCCTCGGATGGCGTCGGCCTCCACGTGGGCGACGTCCCAGCCATCCCCGCGCAGGGTTCGAGCCAGCCCGCGCGCGAAACACGTTTTACCCGACGCGGGTGGTCCAGCCAGGATCAGTAGCCTCGTCACCGGATCACCCCGGGGTGATCGGGTTGGGTCTCAAAGACAAGCTCGGGGGCTCGCGCGAGCCTCGGTACCTGTTCTTCGGAGGGAAGGGCGGGGTGGGCAAGACGACCTGCGCGGCCGCGACCGCGGTCTGGCTGGCGGAGCACGAGGACAAGGAGGTGCTCGTGGTCTCGACGGACCCGGCCCACTCGCTCTCGGACTCGTTCGACCAGGACATTGGCTCGGAGCCGACGCCCATCGAGGGTGTGGAGGGGCTTAAGGGGATCGAGATCGATCCGGAGAAGGCGGCGGAGGAGTACGTGGAGACGCTGAGACGGGTCTACGAGATGACGGACGACGAGAGCCTGAAGGAGGTGTTCGGTGGCGAGGACATGCTCAAGGAGCAGGAGGAGTTGCTGAAGAGCTCACCCGGTATCGACGAGGCTGCGGCCTTCCAGAAGTTCATGGAGTTCATGCGCGACGACTCGTACGACGTGATCGTGTTCGACACGGCGCCCACGGGTCACACGCTGCGGTTCCTGTCGATTCCGGAGGCGCTGGAGCGGCAGGTCAAGACGATGATCAAGGTGCGGAAGACGCTGCGACAGGTCAGCAAGATGCTCAAGTCGCTGATCCCGTTCGCGGGCGGCGAGGAGGAGGAAGAGGAGGATGAGATCCTGGACAACCTGGAGCAGATGAAGGAGGAGATCGAGGAGGTGCGGGAGATCCTCAGTGACGCCTCGCAGACGGCGTTCCGGCTGGTGGTCACCCCGGAGGAGATGGCCATTTACGAGGCTCGGCGGGCCCTTCGGACGCTGAACCACTACGAGATCCCAGTGGACATGGTTATCGTGAACAAGGTGATGCCGAAGCGGGCCGAGGAGTGCGAGTTCTGCCGGACGCGGCGTGAGATGGAGGAGAAGCGGCTGGAGCTGGTGGAGAAGTACTTCGGTGACAAGGAGATCGTGCAGGTCCCCATGTTCGCCGAGGAGGTCCGCGGGCTGGACAAGATTCGAGAGGTGGCGGAGGTGCTGTACGGAGAGTAGGTGAGGATCGCGTTGAGGCGGTTCGAGCTGCACGCTCATACCTGCCTTACGGATGGGGAGCTGCTGCCGGCGGAGTTTCTCCGGCGGGCGGAGGAGCTGGACCACGAGGTGCTGGTGTTCTCCGAGCACGTGGATCCCTCGAACCTAGAGGACGCGGTGACGCGGCTGGCGGAGGCCTGCGACCGGCTGCGCGGGTACTACGAGACCGAGCCGGTGCCCGGGGCGGAGCTGACGCACGTTCCGCCGGAGCTGATCCCGGAGCTGGCGGAGGAGGCTCGGGATAACGGGGCCGAGCTGGTCCTGGTGCACGGTGAGACGCCGGCGGAGCCGGTGAAAGAGGGGACGAATCGGGCTGCGGTGGAGTGCGACGCGGTGGACGTGCTGGCGCACCCGGGGCTCATCGATCTGGAAACGGCCAGACTCGCCGCGGAAAACGGCGTGGCGCTGGAGCTCTCCGCGAAGCACGGGCACTGCCTGGCCAACGGGTGGGTGGCGCGGGTCGCCCTGGAGGTCGACGCGCCCCTGGTCCTGAACACGGACGCGCACAGGCCCTCGGACCTGCTCTCCCCCGAGGAGGCAGAGGTGATCGTGCGCGGGGCTGGAATCCCGAGAAAGATGGCGCGTTGGGTGCTGGAGGAGGTGCCCAGGCGGCTGCTGCGCTAACCCTTGACCACGCCGATGGGTCGCAGCCGGACGACCGGGTCGGAGATGCCCGCCTCGGCGACCGCCTTGACGACCTCGTCCACGTCCTTGTACGCCGGTGGTGCCTCCTCGGCCACCACCGGCATGCTCGCCGCCTTGACCAGGATGCCCTGTCGCTCCAGCTCCTTGGCGACGTCCTCGCCCCAGAACTTCCGCTTCGCCGCGGCCCGGCTCATCGTCCGGCCCGCGCCGTGGCAGGTGCTGCCCCACGTCTCCTCCATGGCCTTCTCGGTGCCGACCAAGATGTACGAGCCCGTGCCCATGTCACCCGGGATCAGCACCGGCTGCGGCAGGCCCTTGAACGGTACCGGCTCGCCGTGCTGCTTCAGCGCCTCCTCCGTGAACGCCCGCGTAGCTCCCTTCCGGTGCACGACCAGCCACTTCTCCTCACCGTCGACCGGGTGCCTCTCGATCTTGGCCATGTTGTGCGCGATGTCGTAGATCACCTCGATGCCCATGTCCTCCGCGTCCCCGTACTCGTCGCCGAACACCTCCACGAAGGACTCCCGCGTCCAGTGCGAGATCATCTGCCGGTTCGCGAACGCGTAGTTCGCCGCCGCGTTCATCGCGTTGAAGTACCGCTTCGCGTCGTCCGTGCCCATGGCCGCGCACGCCAGCTGCCGGTCCGGGATTTTCACGCCGAACCGCCGCTCTACGTCGCGCATCGACTTCTCCATGATCCGCAGGTGGTCCGAGCAGACCTGGTGACCGAATCCTCGCGAGCCCGTGTGGACCATGATCGTGACCTGGCCCTCCTCCTTGATGCCCATCTTCTCGGCGGCCTCCTTGTTGTAGATCTCATCCACCACCTGGATCTCCAGGAAGTGGTTGCCCGAACCCAGCGTGCCCAGCTGCGGCCGACCGCGCTCGATCGCCCGCTTGCTCGCCACGTCGTCCCGCGGCCCGTACTCCTCCCAGCCGATCTCCTCGTACGCGTGCGACATGTTACCCCGCGACTCGATCCGCTCCAGGTCCTCCTCGTAACCGTACCCCTCCTCCACCGCCCACTCGGCACCGTACAACATCACCTGCCGCAGCTCCTGCGTGGTCAGCCTCACCTTCCGGTGCCGGGAGCCCAGGCCGGCCGGCACGTTCCTGAAGATCGTTTCCAGCAGCTCCTTCAGCTTCGGCCGCACGTCCTCCTCCGTCAGGTCCGTCTTCATGACGCGCACGCCGCAGTTGATGTCGTAGCCCACGCCGCCCGGGCTGACCACGCCATCCTCCACGTCGAACGCCGCGACGCCGCCGATCGGGAAGCCGTAACCGTAGTGAGCGTCCGGCAGCGCGATCGAGTGCTTGTAGATGCCCGGCAGGCAGGCCACGTTCGCCACCTGGTCGAACACGCCCTTCTCCATCTCATCGATCAGCTTCTCGGTCGCGTAAATGCGGCCGGGCACCCTCATGCAGCCCTGATAGTCCTCCGGCAGCTCCCAAACGACGTTGTCACGGACGTGCTTCAGCATCGACTTCGGAGCCATCCTCGTCACCCCCGGGCCAGGACCTCCACCTCTCCGGAGGCCCTAGCACGCGCGCCTTCTTTCAAATATTGAACGGCCCGCTCCAGCGCCTCCTTCAGGTACTCGGGCTCCACCCCCGGCGCCCCGTGGGCCACCAGCAGCACCCGCTCCGTGTCCTCCCGCACCGCCGTCCGGCGCGAGTCCCGGTACGGCGAGACCGACACCGGGCCCTCCTCGTCCGCCAGGACCACCATGTCCTCCGACAGCTCCACCTCCTCGCCCGCAATGTCCACCATCCGCTCTCCCTCGCGCGCCGGCCGGATCACCAGCCTCCCGACCAGCGCGTCCCGGTCGAAGCAGCTGATCGGTACCCGGTACTCCGCGGACGCCAGGTTGTAAGAGTCCACGACCGCATTGATGCGCGGGAACCGACCCCGCAGGGCCCGCCTAAGCAGCGCCTCACCGGCCGGCCGCGTCTTCGTCGGGTCGATTCCAATGGACCACAGGTAGTCCCGGTAGGCTCGCACCACCGGGTCGTCCTTCAGCCCCTCCAGGTCGAACCGCTCCCGCAGCCTCTCCGTCACCCGCTCCACCAGGTCGCCGGCGTCCGCCGAGGGATCGACCCCATCCACCTCCACGTACGCGAAGGACAGGCCCCGCTCCAGCACCTCATCCTCCACCCTCACCTCCAACCGGTTCACCCCCGACCCGGTCGAGGACCAACATCACGCGGTCCCCATGCTCCTCGAACTCGGAGACCCTCCACTCGCGGCCGAAAGCCGCGGCCACCAGCTCGCAGGACACCCACTCGTTGTTCCCCGTCAGCAGGTGGATCAGCCTGGTCGCCGCTCGGGCCACCCGGCTCGCCGGGTTCGGCAGCACGATGACCGCCCGAGCCCCGCGAGCCGTCACCCGGGTCACTTCCCGCGCCGCGACCCTCAGGTTCAGGTGCTGCAGGACCTCCGAGAGCACCACCCCATCGAAATACCCGTCGGGGAGCGGCAGGTCGTGCGCGTCGGCGCGTAAGAACCGGACGTTTTCCCGGCTCGTCCGGGCCCGCGACGCCCGGATCATCCGAGCGTTGACGTCCACCCCAACGACCTCTGAGCAGTGCCGGGCCAGCCGCCGCGTCAGGTACCCCGTGGCGCACCCCACGTCCAGAACCCTGCGCCGCCCACGCAGCCGCCGAACCACCTCCTCGACCAGTCGCTCCGGGAGCGAGATCGGGGACGCCTCGTACACCGCCGCGAGCACCGAGTAGAACATTTTTTGACGGAGCCTCTCCCGGGACCGGCCCACCCGCAAGTTCCCCCCGGGGATGTGCGCCTTGAACGTGGCACCCATCATTCTAGCCGCGGTAGCGCTGGCCACGGCACCGCTCGCCGCGGGATATGCCCCCGTCCCGAAGCCGCCGGAGATCCAGACGGAGAAGCAGGCGGAGGAGCTCAAGGTTGGGCAAAAGGTCGAGGGCAAGGTTATCAAAAAGGTCGTTCAGTCCCAGCGGGCCGTCATCTACGTCAAGCCCTCCCGGCGCTCGGGCAAGGTCTATCGGGTACAGGTGCCGCCGAGCGTGGCGAAGAAGGTGAAACCGGGCACCGTCGTTGAGGTCTACAGGACCGAGCGAGGCACCGTGGTCAGGCCGGTGGGTGGCGCCGCGAGGACGGGAGGAGGTCGGGTCGGCCGGGTCCCAGCTGGGGGTGCCCCGGCGACGCCGACAGCGCGGGGAGGGACGACCGTGACTCCGGCGGCCGGACACTCGCCCAGCTACGCCGGTCACGCCGGCGCCCGGTACGCGCCGAGTGGTGAGGTCGCCCCATCGTCCCAGCCAACCGGCGCCGCAGGGGCCGGAGCCGGTGCGGCCGGAGCTGCCGGCGGGGTGACTGCGCCTGCGACCGGTGCCGGTGGTGGAGGGGGCGGAGCGGGCGGTGCTGGCGGAGGCGCCGGAGGTGCTGGAGCGACCAAGAAGCAGCCGGGGGAACCGAGTGGTGGTAAGAAAGAGGTGAGAGGTAAGAGCGCGGGCAAGCCCGCGGGTGCCGGACCCGCGAAGCGGGGTCAGGCGGGGCCGGGATCGGCTGGAGTCTTCAGCCGGGAGGCACTGTCGTCAGGTGGTGAGTGGCTGCCCTACCTGGCGGCGGTGGCGTTGGTGGGAACGGCGGCCGCGGGTGCGTGGGCGGTGCTGAAACGGCGCCGGGAGTCGGAGTGGGAGTTATGAATCAGGGGTTAGCGTCCCGTAAGGGGGGCGTTAAAGATGGCCGAGTTCGAGGACACGGGCTTTGGTTGGGTGAAGTACGGCAGTGAGCGGTACGATCACGATATCTACGTGGACACGGAGGGCAACGTGCACCGGCGTGAGAAGAACCTCTCACGCCAGAAGTTCGGCACGAGTCACCGCCTCTCCGCGGACGAGATCGAGCGGCTGCTGGAGCTGTGCGACGAGGAGCCGGACGTGATCGTGGTGGGCACGGGGCAGAACGGCGTGCTGACGGTGACCGATGAGGCCAGGGAGCTCTGTGAGGAGCGCGGGATCGAGCTGGTGGATCTGCGGACGCCGGAGGCCATCGAGCGGTTCAACGAGCTGAAGGAGGAGGGCAAGCGGGTCGCGGCGATCATCCACACCACGTGCTAGGGTCCGAACTCCACCTCGATGTACTCCCTGGTTCGCTCGTCCTGCGGGTTGTTGAACAGCTCCTTGGTCTCGTTGGCCTCCACTAATTCTCCTTTCAGGAAGAACGCCGTGTAGTCGCCGATCCGGTAGGCCTGCGGTAGTATGTGCGTGACGAAGACGATGGTCACCTCGCCGCGCAGCTCGAGCACCGTCTCCTCGATCTTCCTGGTGGCGATGGGGTCCAGGTCGGACGTTGGCTCGTCCATGAGGAGCACGTCCGGGTCCACGGCGAGGGCCCGCGCGATGCAGAGCCGCTGCTGCTGGCCGCCGGAGAGCGCGGAGGCGGGGTCGTCCAGCCGGTCCTCGACCTCGTCCAGCAGGGCCGCCTTCTCCAGGGCCTCGTACACGCGGTCCTCGATCTCGTCCTCGTCCATTCCCATGAGGCGCAGCCCGTAGGCCACGTTGTCGTAGATGGACATCCACGGGAACGGGTTAGGGTGCTGGAACACCGTGGCCACCCGGCGCCGGTGCTCGATAATCTCCTCCTCACTCTCGTACTCTAGGATGTTGTCACCGTCGAACTCGACGACGCCCTCCGTCCTGGCGTACGGGATCTCTTTGATCATCAGGTTCAGGCACCGGATGAACGTGGACTTGCCGCAGCCGGACGGGCCGATGATCGTCGTGATCTTCTTCTCCGGAATGTCCAGCGTGATGCCCTTCAGCGCCTCCTTGTCCCCGTAGTACACGTGCAGGTCGCGCACCTTGAACGCGGCCATGGTGCTACACCCGCCGCCCCACCCTCCGCTCGAACTTGTCTCGCATGTAGATCGCCAGGAAGTTCAGGCTCAGGGTCACGAGGATCAGGACCAGTGCGGCCGCGAAGGCCTTCTGCTTGGCCTCGGGGACCATGAGGTACTCCTTAGCTATTAGGTATATCCTGAACGCCAGCGCGTCCGTGGGCTGGAGCACGTGCACGAACGGGTTGCTCGAGACCAGTCCGATCATGACCGCGGTGAGGATGATCGGTGCCGCCTCCTCCGCCGCCCGGCACATGGAGAGCGTGATGCCCGCCGTGATCCCCGGCTTGGCCATGGGCAGCAGCACGTCCTTCACCACGTGGTACCACGACGCCCCAACGCCGCGCGCCGCCTCGATGTACTCCCTTGGAACGGACCGGAAGGCCTCCTCCGCCGTCCTGACCACCACCGGCAGGTTCATCGTCGCCAGCGTCAGCGCGCCGGCGAGCACTGAGTAACCCATCTTCATGTACACGACGAAGAGCGTCGCGCCGAACAGACCGTACACGATCGAGGGCACGCCCGCCAGCGTGTCGATCGCGAACCTCACCGCCCGCGTGAACCGGCTCTCACCCGCGAAGTGCGCCAGGTACAGCGCCGTCGGCACGCCGACCAGCACCGCGAACACCGTGGAGTAAAACATCAGCGCCAGCGTTCCCAGCAGGGCCGGGTACAGCGAGCTGTGCACCGGGTCGCCGATGCTCACCGGGCCGAACAGGGCGTCCCAGCTGAGCGCTCCGATCCCGTTCACGAAGATGTAGCCGGTGATGCCCACCAACGCGGCCGCCGCGATCACGCCCGCCGCGATCATGAGCCCCGTCATGAGCTTGCTCGCGAGGACGGGGTTCACCCGGCCGGCCTTCACCTTCCGACGCACCTTGGGCTTCCCGGCGCGCTCCCGGTACCAGTACGTGATCACGATGACCGCCGTCACCATCAGCATCAGCACCAGACCCGCGAAGTACAGCGCGTAGTATCCCGGGGAACCCACGGGCAGCACCGTGGCCTGCAGGAGGATGTGTGCGGACAGCGGCCGGCATGGGTCCAGCGGGGAGTGCGGGATCATCAGCGCGCCGCCCGCGACCAGCGCCACCGCGACCGTCTCGCCCAGGGCCCTCAGTGTGCCCAGCATGCCACCGGCCGCGATTCCGGACAGGGCGGCGGGCCACAGCACGGTCCTCACGACCTGCCACCGGGTGGCGCCCATTCCCAGCGCGGCCTCCACGTACTCCCGCGGGACCGAGCGGATGGCCTCCATCATCACGCTGGTCATGTACGGCAGGATCATGATCGCGACGATGATGCCGGCGACCAGAACCGAGTAGCCCGAGGGAGCGCCTAGGTAGTACCGCGCGAACGGGACCAGCGTGAGGATGCCGAACAGACCGTAAACGACCGAGGGGATGCCGGCCAGCATGTCGATGGCGGGTCGGAGCGTCCTGCGCAGGAACGTTGGAGCGAACTCCGCCAGGTACGTGGCGCAGAGCAGCGAGACGGGGAAGGCGATCGCCACGGCGATCGCGGTGACGTACAGGGTCGAGATGATCATCGGCAGTAGTCCGAGCTTGGGTGGCGTCGACTCCGGGTCCCAGCTCGTGCCGAGCAGGATCTGGCCCAGCGAGTTGAACTGCAGGGCCTTGACACCGTTGAGAGTTAGGAAGAAGTAGATCCCGACCACCGCGGCGATGGACAGCGCCGCCGCGACCGTGAGCGAGGTGATCATCCGCCGCGTGGTCTGCGCCTGCTCCCGAACGAGCTCCTTCAACCCCCTCCCCCCAACGTTAGCTGTCGTTTAACGATACCCGGGGTTGTAGAAATAATGCACGAGGGGGCGGGCCGGGGACCTTACACGAGGGGCTTGATCTCCACGAACGGCTTCTTCGTGAACAGCGGCGCGTTCGGCGGCACCGGCACGTAGCCCAGCGCCTCGGCGATCTTCTTGTTCACGTCCGGCTTCCGGACCCACTTGATCAGCGCGATCACCGTCTTCGGCGCGCTAGCCCGGTCGATGATCAGGTACTCGGCTCGCGTCAGCGGGTACTTCTTCGACTGGATCGTCTGCTTGTTCGCCTCGATGCCGTTCACCTTCAGCGGCTTGACCACGCTCGGCACCTTCTTCTCCTTCTTGGCCTTCACGACGTACACGTAGTCCACGTAGCCGATCGCGTACGGCGTCTTCTCCACCTTCTCTAGCACCTCCGAGTTGGAGCCGCACAGGATCGCGTCCTTCCGGTAGTCCTTGATGTTCAGGTACTTGTCGAACGTCGCCCGCGTGCCCGAGCCCTTCGCTCGACCGATCACGATGATCTTCTTGTGCGGTAGACCCGGCTTGACTTGGTCCCAGTACTGGATCTTACCCTCGTAGATGGCCTTGAGCGTCTTCAGGTCGATGTTGTCCAGCTGGCCCAGCGTCTTACCGTTCACGATCGGCACGATGCCGGACATCACCACCGGGCACATCACCGGGTCGCTCAGCTGCTGCGCCTCCTCCGGCTTGATCGGCCGCGACGCCATCGCAATGTCGAACGAGCCGTCGATCAGTCCCTTGATACCCGCACCCGATCCACCGTCCGTGACCATCAGCTGCACCGGCTCGTTCGGCAGACCGCGCACGCCCACCTGGTCACCCAGCTGCTTCCACGTCATGCGCTGCTCCTCACCGAGCTTGCTGGCCACCTTCATCATGAACGGCATCAGGCTCGTTGAACCGCCGATCTTCAGCTGCGTTTTCACCTGGGATGCCGAGTAATAGTACGCGACGCCGCCACCGATCGCCGCCACGATCGCGACCGCGATCGCGGCCAGTACGGGCTTCTTCATGCCCTAGCGACCCCCTCCGCCGCCCTCGCATCAGGCTTTATAAGAGTAGCGGAGCGGGACATCAGGTTCACAAAATGGGAAGTGGGGTTCCCGCTTGAAGCACTGCCGAGTCTGCGGGATCCCGGCCGACGTGGAGGGGGTGGAGCTCGACGAGGAGGGCGTCTGCCGGGCCTGCCGGAGCCAGCTGCCCCACCTGCCTGACCCGGGGGAGCTGCGCGAGCGCGTGATCGAGGAGCTGGAGTCCCACGACCGGGTCGCTGTGGCCGTCTCCGGCGGTCTCGACAGCCTGGCCGCGCTCGTCCTAGCCGCCCGCCACTGCCGCGAGGTGACGATGGTCACGGTCGACACCGGCGCCATCCACCCGGAGGCCTGGCGCCGCCTCCACCTCGCCCGCCGCCGGCTCGACGTGGAGTGGCGCGTGGTCGGGGACGTCGACACCTTCCTCGAGCTCTTCGAGCGGCGGCTACCGAGGAATCAGTCGCCCTGCGGCCCCTGCTCTAAGATGATCGAGCGCCGGTGCGAGCGGGCCGCACGGGAGCTCGGCGTCGATGCCCTCGTGACCGGGCACGAGCTCCCGCACGGGACCGACCCGGTCGTCCCCAAGGACCCGCCCGTAATCCGCGCCATGTGCGGGCTGCCGGAGCGGGAGAGACGGGAGCTCGTCCGGGAGGAGCTCGGACTGAGCCCGAGGAAGCTGGCCGGCTACACGTCAAACTGCGTCGTGCTACCCTTCGCCCTCAAGCGCTTCCACGAGGAGCATGGGTACAGCTTCGAGGCGCCGCGGCTCGCCGCGATGGTGCGCATGGGCTACCTCAGCAAGCGGGAGATGTGGGAGCGGCTCGAGCCACCCGGAGAGGAGGAGCTAAGGGGACTGCTGGAGGAATGCCGGGGATGGATACCGAGGCGGTTGGAGCGGCTCCTGAGGGAGACGTTGAGTTCAGCGAGTGGGCCCGAAAGTGGGGAATGACCAGTCTAAGGCGGCTCCTGAACCTGCTCAGAGAGCGGCTGGAGGGCGAGCGCGTCCACCTGATGCTCTCCGGCGGCCAGGACAGCGCCGTTGCGGCCCGCGTCCTCCAGCTCGCCGGGCTCAGGGTCTCCGCCGTGCACGTGACTCACCGCTGGACGTGGCCCACACCCGGCCTGGAGGCGCGCCGAGTGGCCCGCCGGCTCGGCCTCAGGCTGCACGTCATCGACATCACGGACCGGCTGCTCGAGCGCCTCCCCGGGGCCAAGGGGAAGTCGGTGTGCAAGATCTGCAAGCGCGTGATGCTCGAGGCGGTGCTCGAGGAGCTGGGGCCCGAGGTGCTGGCCACGGGCGAGTGCGGGCTCGACACGATCGCCGGGGCGGTCCTGGACCTCGCCCGCAGGACCGGCGAGGAGCCGGAGTTCGTCCAGGTGCCGAAGCGGTTCTTCGGGAACGATACGCGGGTTGTTAGACCGCTCATCCGGCTGCACGAGCGGGACGTGCTCCGGCTGGCCGAGGAGCTGGGAGTCCGGGTGCGTCGGGTGGGGGAGACCGGAGACCTCAGGCGCGGGCGGCGCGAGGGGTGCCCGCTGCAGCACCTGGATCCCGAGGTGACGATCACGGAAGGGTTGCTGGAGGAGGTTTGGCGGGTCAACCTCGCGGCCCTGCGCGCCGCCCGCGAGCTCGACCGGACGTTCGCGGTCAAGTGGCCCTCGTTCAGGCTCCTTCTGCCCGAATCCGGGGAGTGTGAGCGGAGGCTGGTGGCGGAGCGCGCCTGGGAGGAGGCGGTTCGGGCCGGGTTCTCGAGCCGCCTCGAGAAAAGCACTTAATAGAGTTAGGTCGTCCTAACGGCGGGGGTGAGGAGGAATGGCCCGGTACCGGTACATCGGACCCTGTCGATGCGGGCTGGGTCCGCACGCGTTCTACGAGGACACGGAGACGGGAGAGATCAAGCACGCCTGGCAGATCCTGAGCGAGAGCGGGCTGCCGGTACCGGCGTGGCCCGGTGGTGGATGGGGACGTGGCTGGCGCGGAGGACCCGGCTGGGGAGGCGGCTGGTGGTGGGCGCTGGCCTCGGCGGACGAGGAGACGAGGAAGGAGATGATCGAGGCCATGCGGAAGGCCTTCGGCGAGGACCTCGCCAAGGCCATGGAGAGCTTCGTCGAGAGCTTGAAGTCATCGAGTGAAGTCTCGAAGGACGAGCTCAAGGAGCTGCGGGAGAAGCTCGAGGAGCTAGAGAAGAAGCTCAAGGAGCTGAGCGGGGAGGAGTAGGGGGAACCCGACGTGCCCGCCGCCACCCGCAGCGGTGTGAAGGTCTTCCGGTGCTCGCGGTGCGGTGAGCTCATCGAGGTGCCCTACGGCGCCCCTAAGCCGACCAGCTGCCCCAACTGCGGCGCTCCGGCGGTCTTCATCCACCGCGTGAACCCGGGCCCGGGCACCTGGGGAGGTTACGCGGGCATCGGTCGCGGGATGGGCCGCGGTGGACCGGGACGCGGTGGCCCCGGGCGCGGTCGCGGGGGTCCGCGGTAAGTGCGCGTGGCGGTGATGGTCGAGGGCGACGGCGTCTCGGCCCGGTTCGCCCGCGCCCCCGAGATCCGGGTGTACGAGGTCGAGGACGACGAGGTCGAGCTCGTGGAGGCCAAGGAGAACCCGGCGGCCGGTCTGCCCCGTGGGGCCGGCCGGCAGATCGTCGGCGTGCTCACCCAGCTTGACGTGGACGCGACGGTCGCCGGCCGGTACGGTCCCAACGCCCTCCAGGGGCTGAAGGCGCAGGGCATCAAGGCCTACATCGCCGAGCCCGGGACGGACCCGGAGGAGGCCGCACGCAAGGCGGCCCGAGGCGAGCTGCCCGAGGGATGATCGTTGAGGCTGGCCGTGACCGGCGGCAAGGGCGGCGTGGGTAAAACCACGGTCGCCGCTCACGCGCACCGGATCCTGGGCTGGGACGCGGTGGACCTGGACGTCACCGCCCCAAACCTGCACCTGTACCTCGACTGCGAGGAGGTCGAGCGCCGCCGCGTCCACCTATTGGGTCCCAAGGTCGACCCGGACTCGTGCACGCTCTGCGGCGAGTGCGCCCGGGCCTGTCCCGCCGGCGCCCTGATCGTCGGCCGGTCCTGGGACTTCGACCCCGACCTGTGCCACGGGTGTGGCCTGTGCGTGAGGGTGTGTCCTCGCGGGGCTTTAGATTACGTGGAAATTGAAATCGGCGAGGTCAGGGAGTACCGGGTCCGAGACACCGGGTCCCGGCTCCGCTCCGGTCGACTGAACGTAGGGGATCGCCGCTCCCGGCACCTGGTGAACCACCTGCTGGACCGGCTTGAAGGAGACGAGATACTCCTCGACACGCCCGCCGGAGCCGGTAAGGAGGTCTACGACGCCCTCCGAGCGGCCGACGCCGCGCTCGTCGTCACCCAGCCCACCCCGGCCGCGTACCGCGACCTCCGCCGCCTCCTCCGGGTCGTGCGGGCCGCGGACCTGCCGCACGTGGTCCTGATCAACATGGCCGACGTCTCCGAGCGTTGGACCGAGAGGATCGAGCGGGAGGTCGACGCTCCCACGCTGAGGGCGCCCCGCGTGGACGACCCGCTGGAGTCCGACGAGCTCCGAGACGCCGTCCGGGCCGCGCTCGACGAGCTGTGAGGGCGGGGCCGAGTTGAGGGTCGCCGTCCTGGGCGGGAAGGGTGGCGTCGGGAAGACGGTGATCTCCATCGCGCTCGCGCACGAGCTCGGTGCCGTCCTCGTGGACGCCGACGTCACCGAGCCCGACACGCCCGCCTACCTGGACCTTGAGCGGGAGCGGACCGTCACCGAGGTGAGGGCCCGGTACGCGGTCCGGACCGAGGACTGCGTCGGCTGCGAGCGGTGCCTGGAAGTTTGCCCGTGGAGGGCCCTCGACGATCCGGTCGCCTGCGACGGGTGCGGGGCGTGCGCGACCGCCTGCCCCGAGGACGCGATCGAGCTCCGCGAGACCGAGCTGGGTCGCGTCGTCGAGTCCCGGGAGCCTGAGTTGAACCTCCGCGTCGTGCACCCCGAAGTCGAGCCCTGGGCCCCGGAGCTCGCCAACATCGTCCACCAGATGATCCCGGAGGACGGGGACTGCGTGATCGACTGTCCGGCCGGCCTGGGGTGTCCCGTGATCGCGGCGCTCACTTCCGCCGACGCGGCGGTGCTCGTAACCACGCCTGAACCCGCCGCCCTTCACGATTACCGCCGCGCCCAGGCACTGGCCCGTAAGCTCGACCTGCCCACCGTCAGGGTGCTGAACAGGGCCGACTCCGACGACCGCGGCGGGTTCGACGTGGTCATCCCGGAGGACGAGCGGGTGCTGCGGGCGGTGCTGGACCGGGATCCTCGGGGGCTGGTCTCCGCGCTTCGAGAGCGCGTGCGTCGGATTGCAGCGCTGCTGCCTTGACCCTCCCCCGTTTTCCACCGGATAAGCCGGCGGGTGAGCGCGATGTCATCCTCCCGGCGCCGGAGTGAGCGGAGGCGGCGGCAGAGGCGGCGCCACCGCCCCTACGAGCCCTTCGAGGACGTCAAACACTACGACATCGCCGGCTGCAGCTAGGCCCCTCTTCGCGGTCTAATCCCCCTCGACCTCCTGGATCACGCCCACCGCCGCCGGTTCGGTTCCCACGGTCAGCAGAAACCTATCTCCCGGCTCCGCCACGACCTCCCGGTCCAGCCGGAGCCTCACCCGGGCCACGTTGTGCCCTTCCGCGTAGGGTCGGAGCGTGCCCGTGCCCGCGTCCGTCTCGATCTCTACGAACCGCGCGTTCACGGCGGCCGAGAACACGTGCGCCTTCACCATACTCCCCGGTCGGAGCTTCGCCCCGATGGATAGGACCTCCGCCTCCAGCTCCTCGGTCGTCGTCAGGTCCTCGCCCAGGTGCATGCCCCGGGTCACCGAGACGTCCTCGTCCACTCTCAGTCTGGCCCGGAAGGGCACACCCGGCCGGGGCCTCGGATCGAGCTCCACTACCTCGGCCTCCTCACCGCCCGGATATACTCGCACGGTTTCGCCGAGGCGACCGCGGTCCAGCACGCAGAACGCGTCCACGAGCTCGTCCTCCACCCGCCGAGTCGACTCGATGGGGGCCCGGGGCGGGCCCTCAGGCTCGGGCCGCGGCGGCTCCTCGAGCCCGGCCAGCGCGTCCAGGAGCTCCTCCGCGCCCTCGCCCGTCTTCGCCGAGACGAGGATCGGTTCACACACGGCTTCCACGCCCAGTAGGTCGAGCAGCTCCGTAACCTCCTCGGCCACCTCCCGCGCACGCTCACCGCTCACCAGGTCGATCTTGTTCACGACCGGGACGATCTCGGCCCCGTAAAACGAGACGATGAGCGCGTGGTCGATGGTGCCCGGGCACGGGCCCTCGTCGGCCGCCACCACCAGGATCGCGTAGTCCGCGCTCCAGGCGGAGGCCAGCATGTTACGGATGTAGTCCCGGTGCCCCGGCACGTCCACCAGCGAGACCGTCGTCCCCTCCAGCTCCAGGAAAGCCCGCGCCGGCTCGATGGTTACGCCCATCTCCCGCTCGTGCGGCAGCCGGTCCAGCCACTCCCCCGTGAGGGCCTTGATCAGCGTCGTCTTGCCGTGGTTGAAGTGCCCGCAGACGACCACGTTGACGACCGTCATGATCCCGAGCCCGGACTCGGGACTCGGTCGGGGCGTATTGTTACCACCGGGGCCGCCCACCGACCGGCCCGGCGCGCCTCAGCCCCTGGGTGAAGAGCGCCGCGGTCCCGACCGCCGCGAGCAGGACCAGAACCAGCAGCCACCGCGGGAAGTAGGGGGCCGCCCCCGACGGGTGCTCCCTCGCGAGAACACGGGTGGCCCTGACACCGCGGTGGGCAGCCACACCCGCCCCCTTGGCACCCGTGGTTGCCGCGGCCGGGCCCCTAGCCGGAACCCCGGTCAGTGAGAGGCCGCCGGTCGCCCCTCGGGACTGTGCTTCGCGGGTCCAGGGCCGGGAGATCATGGCAGTCAGCCCGCTCGGTGGCCCTGAGAGTCCTCGGGCCGGACGGAGGAGGGTTGAGGTGACGGCGGGGGTCGCCGGCGCAGCCGTGGCGACTTCGGTGACTTCCGGGGCGGCCCTCGGGGTGGCCACGGGGCCCGTCGTCGCGCTTGCGGTGACGTGGGTGAGAACCGCCGGGGTGACTGCCGGGCCGGCGACCGGAACTTCGAGTGCGGCATGGGTGCCGACGGTCGGGCCGAGAGTCGCTGGGGCGGGCGCGGGACCCGGTGCCCTGGCGGGCCCGGTGATGGTCGCTGGAGTCGCGGTTGCGAGGCTCACAGGCGTCGGGGCTCCGATCATCGGAACGGTCGCGAGGAGCTCGGCGGCGAGCCGTGCCACCGCTTGAACCTGGAAGGCGCAGAGCTCCGGGCAGCAGCAGGACGTAGCTAGGACCCAGGAGAGGACCTCTCGCGGGTACGTCACGCCGAGGTCCCGGGAGATCCTCACCAGGAAGAAGGCGGCCGAGGCCAAGGCGGCGGGTACGCTTCGGAGCCAGCCCGCGTGCTCCCTGACGACGGACCACACGGTCGGCAGGACGGCCCGGTAGGGCTCTCGTCCCGCGGCCACGTAGCCGAGGGTGGCGAACCGCTTGAGGGATCGGAGCAGGTAGAGCGCGCCCGAGACCCCGAACCGCCGGAGTCCCTCGATGAATCGCCGGTTGAGGAGGGTCCGCAGCAGGCTCTCGACGAGGTACGTCCGGGTGGCGACTAGCGGCCCGGTGACGCCGCGCTCGACCTGGGCGTGGAGTGTCCGGAGCTCGGTCGTGGCGCGCAGGAGGGCCCTCCTCCAGCCGACGAGGCGCGCGAGGCCGCCGGCGCTCTTGGCCAGGTTCCACCCGGGCTTGAAGGCGCCCAGGTCGAGCCTCGAGACGTCCAGGGTGAGCCGTCGGAGGGTCTCCGGTTTGAGCAGGTAGTCGAGGAGCGCGGCGATCGTGGCCTCTAGACCCACCGTGCAGCCGCAGCAGAACAAGTTCGAGTAATCGTCGTAGGAGTCGTAGACCTGCAGGGTTGTGTCCGAAGTGATCACGGCAAGAGCGAGCGCGAGCGGGCAGTGGAGGAAGGGTTGCCGGGTCCCGGTGAGTTCGGAGCGGGTGTACGGAAGGATGACGTAGGACAGGCTGGCGAGCGCGCGTAGCCCCAGCCACTCGAGACTCTCCCGGTCGTACAGCCCCGCCTCAAGCATGGGGAGAATGGGGGCCGTGAGGTCCCCCGGGCACTGGGTGAAGGCACCGACCGCGGCGAGCACCGGGGCGTTCTCGCCCGTGAGCTCGCCCAGGAGCCAGCGCGGGAGGCCGGCCCGCAGGGCCTCGCGTAGGGCCAGGTACGACACGGCCCAGTTCAGGAACGGGGCGTTGCGGGAGGGCGGGATCCAGAGGCCGGTTCCCAGTGCTACGGACCAGAGGAGCTCGGCCAGGTTCCAGCCGACGAGGTCTCGCAGCCCCACGACCACGTAGTCGTTCAGCCGCTTGAGACCCTCCCACAGCTCCCGCAGCGTGCCCACCGGGTCGGCCCGCAGCCGCTCCCGGACCCGGGTGAGCAGGGCTCGGAGGAGCTGCGGAACCAGCCCGCGCTCGCGGAGGCGGGAGAGCGCTCGGTTGATCCACTCCTCGAGCGTCCGAAGCAGGTCCTGGAGCGCCGTGGACCGGTCGGTCCCGTGCGGGCGGGCGGTGGGCAGCAGGTACGACCGCTCACCCAGGGCGTAGGCGATCCACGGCTCCGCCGAGATCACGTCGAGCATTCGGCACAGGTTGATCAGCGATAGCGCGGATGGACTGATCCCCTGGAACGTGGCCCCGGAGACGACGAGGAGCACGTCGCACCTGACCCGGGGCTCGCGGAGCACGGTCACGGCCAGCACCCTGGCGACCTTGACGTCGAAGGCCAGCTCGCCGACGACCACGGCGCGCCGACCCGGAGTCAGCCGGATGGGGTACCGGAACCGAACCGTGACTCGGGCCCTCGGGTCGCGCTCGGAGCGGAGCACGACGGTCCGGTCGTCCACCACGCGGTCCACGACGCCGGCGACGCAGGCGCTGGTGCCGCCGCACACGGTCGGCATCGCGACGAGGTCGGCCACGTCCACCACGTCCTCCTCACTGTAGTAAACGACCAGGTCAGCGCACAGCAGGCGCACGTTCTCCACCCGGATGGCTGGAACTCCGAGCACCGTGACCTCGCTCCCGAGCGGGACGGAGACCCCCTCGGGGAGGATCACCTCCACCCGGGCCGTCCCGTCGTCCAGGATGGCCACGGTGCCCTCCGGTCCCGGGCGCAGCTCGGTGACCCGGCCGCGCAGCAGGAGGACCTGCACCGGGACGTTGATGTGCCGAACGTGGATCAGCGGTAGCTCCCAGGGCAGCACGCCGATGACCTCGCCGGTGAGGTTGGTCCCGTAGGAGGCCCGGCCCGTGGTGGTCGGCACGTAGCTGCGGAACGAGGTCTTGACCGGGATGTACCCGAGCAGCTCCAGCGCCAGCGCGTACTGCAGACCTCCCGTCGCCAGGTCCGTCGGGCCCATGACCGTGACCACCCGCTTTGACGTCCGGCGGAGCTCCAGGGCCAGCGTGGCCGCGGCCGAGACCGCCAGCTCGTCCGGAAACCGGCGCACGTCGTATCCGCACGCGTTCCGGCCGGTCGGGGCGACGTCCAGGTACCGGAAGGGGGAGCCGGAGAACCCCGGGCGCACGTACTCGCCTCGCAGCGCCCGAAGCAGGTTCTCGACCTCCAGTCGAGCGCTGAGGAGGAAGCGCTGGAGTACCCGCAGGGCCAGCCGAGAGACCTCGTCGACCGCCCGCCCGGCCCACACGGCCGCCCAGTCCACCCTCGGACTGGACCACAGCGCCCGCCGCAACGCGAGCTCGACCATGCACTCCAGCGAGCCGAGCGGGTCCTCCGGATCGATCGACGGCAGCCCGTACACGTGCAGCCCGCACATCCCCGACTCCTCCACAGTCTCGCGCAGGAGCTCGTAGAGCGCCTCCGCGCAGCGATCGAAGTCGCGCTCGAGGTCCCGGAGGTCGCGCGCCACCGCGACGTACAGCCCGGTCTCCCGGAGGAGCCCCTGAATCGCCTCCCTCAGGGCGTCGGCCCGGGTCGTCAGGTACCGCTCCAGCAGGTCCAGTAGCCTCGCGACCCGCGGGTCGAGCTCCACCCGGTTCCTCGGGGCGGGAAAGTGACCGAGGACGATCGCGCCCAGCCGGCGTCGCGCCGTCGCGCAGCCCACCACATCTCCCACGTGGTACAGGCAGACGATCGGCGTGCCGGCCGGTAGGATGATCGGGAACTCCCACCCCACGGGCAGGACGGGCTTCATCGGAGCCCACTCTAGGTTCCCGCGACCGCCCACCCGGACGACGGCGTCCACGTCCAGCCTCCGGGTCAGGTAATACCAGAACGCCAGGTTGCGTGGGCGGCAGGAGCATCGCCCAGAGCTCGGCGCGGGTCTTCATCCGAAACAGTGGCGGTTCTGGCAGAATGTATACGTTTCCGAATCTTACTCCAGGTATTGGGAAGGCGCGCACGCCGTCGGTGATCCTCAGGAACGGGGACTCCTCGGGCGGGCCCCACCCGAACAGCCCGCCCAGCTCGTCCAGCCGATCACGCCACTCCTTCCACAGCTCGTCCAGCTCCCGCAGCACCGATTCCCTATCCACCGACCGTCCGAGGGCGGCCTCCACCAGCACTCGCTCCACGCCCTCCAGCACCCGCGCGAGCCGGCGGGCGAGCTCCCGGCGCTCGTCCTCCGGGAGGTCCAGTCGGTCGAGGGCAGCGAGCACGGTGTCGCGGAGGGACCGGAGTCTCATCCGGAGGAACTCGAGGTAGCGTCGGTCCGGCGGCAGCTCCTCGGGACGGGCCCGTTCGACGAGGTAGCGGAGGTAGCCGAGGATGCCGCGCTCCACGTACAGCCGGGTGGGCTCGGGGAGGGAGCGGTACCACCGCAGGTACTCGTCGAGCGTGACCTTGTCCAGGAGCAGCAGCTCGACCCGGTGCGATCGGCCGGCGACTCGCTCGGTGATCCGGTTCAGGCCCGTGCGTAGGGGCGGCGTCCTCACGTAGGGGCCCAGGTGATAAGCTCTCGACAGGTACTCACGCCAGAACCCGTCCGAGAGCTCGAGGAGTATGTTCAGGGCTTCGCGGAAGGCCTCGACCGCCCCTCGCAGGTCACCCCGCTGGAGGAGCTCCCAGGCCTGACGATCGAGCTCGATAACGCGCCGGAGCCGGTCGTCCCACGGCGTCCGGACGGCGTACCCTTCAGCCTCGAGCCAGGCGAGGACGTGCAGGATGCTCGCGGGCACGTCCAACTGATCCGCCACGGCCACGAAGTCACGGCCGTAAGTATCCACGCCGTAAACCAGCGCGACTCGCTTCTCGTGGTTCGGCTTCTCTCGGAGCCGGCGCAGGTGGTCGACCAGGCGCACGACCGCATCGATCGTCTCGGAGACCGCGGCACCGCTGGCTAGGAGGACGCCGCCGGGCACGTGCCGGGCGAGCTCGGGCGAGAGCCGGACGACGCGGGAGGTACCGACGAGGAAGGGGCCGAGGAAGCCGAGGTTCTCGGGCACGATCACGTTGAAAATCATGTAATGGTCCGCGGCGCGCTCAGACATGTAGAGGCACTCCCACTGGAGCCGGGTCATGCCCATGTGGTTGGCGTCGAGGGCGACGACGGGGACGTCCAGCCGCTCGAGGAGGCGAACGAGCCGGCTGTCGGGACCGTAATACCGCATCATGCTGTGGTTCACGGCCCAGAGAACGCAGACGGTGCGCTCCGAGCGCACGGCGGCCTCGAGCGCGCGGAGGAAGTCCTCGGGAAGCATGTACAGGACGTCGTAGTGCAGGGCGACGCCGATCACGTTGTAACCGCGCTCGCGGAGCCGGAGGGCGAGGGCGCGCAGCCAGTCCAGGTAGCCGAGGTGTCGGCCGAGCAGGTTCACGGAGTCGAAGACGACGAACACCGTCGGCGCGCCGGGCCGGTACGTGCCTCGGGCTCGGGCGAGCTCGCGGTAGCGGGCGAGGAGCTCGGACAGCCTCGGGAGGACCGCGGCCCGGATCAGCTCGACGAACCAGCGCGGGTACACGGTGACGCCGTGGTAGCTGGAGAGGACCTCGCCGTGCGGGTACCTCCGCTGGTAGGATCGTATCAGCCCGGGGCTGGCGGGCTCCTCAGGGGCCACGACGGTGTCCGAGACGGGGTCGTACAGGGACAGCAGGCCGTCGAGATAGAACGCCTTGGGCGGCTCGCCCGTAGCTACGTACCGGAAGAACTGGATCACGTTCCGCTCGGAGAGCGTGGCCAGGAACAGGTACAGCGGAATCTCGGCGCCGCCCACGTCGACGGTGCGGTCGGCGAGGGGGATCATGCGGGCGCGGGCGGACCCGGTCGGGAGGTTGATCCGGTTCTGGTACACGTAGAACGGGACGCCGCGGGCGAGGGCCTCGGCCAGGGCCACGTACTCGGGGGCGGAGTAGGGCTCGAGCGCCGTCAGCCCGGAGGAGCGGTAGAGAACGACCGCGGAGGCCTCGCGGATGCGTTGGCAGACCTCCTCTCGGACGTCCGTCCGCTCGGCGCCGACGATGAGCGCATCGTAGGAGCGGGGGTCAATGGCCAGGAACTCGAGGCCGGCCTTATGCAGTGGTTCGAGGAACTGGCCGGCGTAGCGGGAGATGATCACGATCTCGCCGGCGTGGGTGGGGGTGGGGAGCAGAAGCAGCGGGAGCAGAAGGAGGAGGGTGGGCCGGGTCATCGGGGGCGTTACCCCCCTACCGGCGCCGGGCGAGGAGGAGGGCGATCAGGGCCGGTAGTGTGACGACCGGGTGGACGGGCAGCTTCCACCTCCTGACCTTCTTGCCGATTCCGAGCTTCTTGGCGAGGGCGAACGCGGCCAGCGCGTAGGAGGTGGCCAGCGTCTGGCTCCGGAACCGCAGCTCGGGGCTCCAGACGCTGCGGATGAAGTACCAGTAGAACGGCAGCCGGAGGCGCTTGGCCTCCTGGTACTGCCGGTACAGCACGTCCAGCGCCTGCACGATGGCCGGGTGGTTCGGGTCGATGAGGCCCAGCTCGGCGCAGCGCAGCAGCGCGACGAGGGCGGAGGCGGTGCTACCGTAGTCCGGCGGGTACTCGGTCAGCGGCCCGCGGCCCCACATACCGGTCTTCGGGTCCCGGAGGGAGAGCAGGTAGTCGATCGCCCGCTTGAGGGCCTTCTTCACGCGCTCAACGAGGTCCTTCAGCTCCCGCTCCTTCCCGGCCTCGCGCACGGCCTTGAGCCAGTCGCAGAGGGCGATCATCGCCCGGGCGTGGCCCGTGGTGTACAGCGGGTACGGGCAGCCCGTGTCCCGCGGGTCGGTGTAGAAGTTGCCCTTCTCGTCCTGGTGGTTGAGGAACCACTCGACCACCTTAAGAACCAGGCCGTCGTCCGGCGGCGCGCCCGCCGCCAGCAGCGTTCGGAGGCAGTAGGAGGTCACGTCCGTGATCCCGTGCGCCCCGCCCGGCCGATCCGGGTAGTCGATCCAGAAGTAGCCCTCGTCCTCCTTTTGCAGGTTCGGACCCTCGCGGAGCCAGGCGACCACCTTCTTGAGGAACGGTTCGTACTCCCTCCACAGGTCGTCCGGGATGATCCCCGCCTTACGGGCCCGGAAGAACGGGAGCGCGAACTTCGCCGTCAGGCCGGCGCTGGCGACCTCCTTGCCCTGCCGGATCCGCACCCAGTAGGCCCACTTGCCGTTCGGGTCCTCCTTCCGCTGGTACTTGCCCTTGACGTTCCACATGAACTGGAGCGCCTTCAGGATCATCTCTCGGACCGTGTCGTCCCGCACGCCCGCCTCGTAGGCCGTCAGGAGTGTGTCCATGACCACGTACGTGTGCAGGTTCGGCAGGCAGTAGTACGTCACGTCCCGCTTGTACGTCATCGGGAACGCGCCGACGTCCTCGGGCTTGACCTCGTACTCCGCCCACTGGCCCTGCCGGTTCTTGTACCGGATCTTTTTGCCCACGTCCTTCTCCGTGTACTGCTGCTCCTTGAGCCAGGACTTCGCCGCCTGCAGGGCCTCGTCGATCTGCGCCGGGGTGATAGCGTGGGTCGGCGCGGCGGCGGTAGCGGCCGCCAGCAGGAGTACGATCAAGGCTCTCGTTGGCGGCATTATCCTCGCACCCCTGCGGGCGCCAGTATTACCGACTTATAATCAGACCGCCGCTCAGTGTTCGTTCACCCTAAGAGAACGCGGCTTCGTCACACCGGCGCCGGGTCCCGGGGTCGCCCTGTCGGGGCGCGGGTACAGCGGCGGTCCGAGCTCAGGGCTAGGCGTGAGAGCCCAGTCAGCTCCCGGGCGAGGGCTGGACCTGGGGGCGGCGGGCGGGGCGAGTCCCGAAACGTCTGGAGGTGAGTCGAGGGCGGGTGGCTCCTTCGTTAAGATAATCGTAACGATTCGTGGGGGGCGTGGGAGGGTGGGACCTGGGCCTACTTCTCGATGATGCTCTCCTCGACCTCCATGCCGAAGTGGCGGCCCTTGCGCTCCTCGGTCTCGACGAAGGCGAGCACCTTGTCACCGGGCTTGAGGTCGACGACGGAGACGGGCTCGCCGTCCTCGCGGACGAGGTGGATGGTCTCGGCGTTCTGGACGATGGTTTGGATTTCGATGCCCTCGTACTCGGCCTTGATCAGGAGGAGCGGTCGCTTCTCGATCTTGAGGCGGCCGACGACGGCGGTGCGGGTGTTGCCGTCCTTGTCGACGATGAGGACCTCGTCGCCGGGCTCGAGCTCGGAGAGGTACTTGGTCTTGCCGCCGGGCACGCGGATGTACGCGTGGACGGGCCCGGCGTTGACGCGGAAGGGCCGCGGTTCGACGTAGGGGTTGTCGAGGCTCTCGCTGTGGATCAGGAACATGCCGCGGGCGGTGGAGCCGACGAGCATGCCCTCTCCTTCCTCCATGAGGGTGCAGGTGTCGACGCAGACGCGGTCTCCCTTGCCGATGGGCTCGATCTCCTTGATCTCGACGGGGACGAGCTCGAACTTCTCGGCGGTGACCTCCTCGGCCACCTCGGCCGTCTTCTTGATCTCGCCCGGCTCGATGCGCTGGGCGTCGAGCAGCACGCCGTCGGAGCCGACCTCGAGGGTCTCGAAGGCGATCTTGGCCTCCTCCGCGTCCCGGGCGCCGGCGATGATCTTGGTGGGCTCGTCCTGGAGCTCGGCGATCAGGTTCTCGAGTGGGATGATCTTCCAGTCGCGGCCGATGGCGATCAGGTAGTCGGGCTCGAGCTCCTTGGAGATGTCGGCGGCGAAGCGCTCGTAGGGCTTGTCCTCGATCTCGACGTACTCGGCGACCTCGTAGCCCGCCTCCTTAACCCGACGGATGAGCTCTCCGTCGATGGACTCGCTCACGTCGTCGGGCAGGTCGATCGTGCCGTCGCCCTCGCCTCGGATGCCGACGATGACGAGGTCGGCGTCGACGTTCTCCAGCTCGTCGAGGGCCAGGTCGGGCGAGCCGCCCTCGGCCGCGAGCGGGACGGCGACCTTGACGTTGCCCAGCTCCTTGACCTTCTCCACCTCCTCCGGTAGGCAGACGATCACGTCCGCGCCGGCCTCGATGGCCTCGGTGACGAAGGGCTTCTTCTCCTCCCACGAGCCCTCAAAGGCGATCGAGACCCAAACCTCCTTCTTCTCGTCGCTCATGGCGCGTCTACACCCGCTCGAGCTCCCTCATGGCCTCCTCTACGTCGGCCTCCTCGTGGATGATCTTCGCGATGGCCCGGGCCATCGCCTCGCGCATGCGCGGGGACTTGTGCGCGAAGATGTTCCGGCCGATGGCCGCGCCCGCCGCGCCCGCCTCGATCGCGCCCTTGACCATCTCGAGAACCTCCTCCGGCGTCTCGGCCTTCGGCCCGCCCGCGATGACCACCGGGACCGGGCAGCCCTTCACCACCTCCTTGAAGGAGTCCGGGTCGCCCGTGTAGTTCGTCTTGACGATGTCCGCGCCCAGCTCCGCGCCCACGCGGGCCGCGTGCTTCACGTACTCCACGTCGAACTCGTCCTCCACCTGCGGGCCCCGCGGGTACATCATCGCGACCAGCGGCATGCCCCACTCCTCGCACTTCCGCGCGACCTCACCCAGCTTTTTCAGCATCTCCGGCTCCTCCTCGGCGCCCACGTTCACGTGCACGCTGACCGCGTCCGCGCCGAGCCGGATCGCCTCCTCGACGTCCGCCACCTGCACCTTGTAGTTCGGGTCCGGGCCCAGGTCCGTGCTCGCCGACAGGTGCACGATCAGTCCCACGTCGCGCCCGTACCCGCGGTGACCCGCGCGCACCATCCCCTTGTGCATCAGGACCGCGTTGGCGCCGCCCCGGGCCACCGCGTCCACCGTCTCCTCCAGGTCCTTCAGGCCCGTGATCGGACCCATCGTCACGCCGTGGTCCATCGGCACGATCAGCGTCCGGCCCGTCTCACGGTCCATGATCCGCTCCATCCGGATCTTCTTACCGATGTGGCCCACCTCGACGTCCAAGCCTACCCTTCCCCCTCCTCACGCCCTTCCAGGCGCTCGGCGAGGCGTTCGTAACGCTCCAGGAGGAGCTCGAAATCCTCCTTGAGGGAGCGAAGCTCCTCGAGCACGCGCCTCAGCCGCTCCGGAGCCTCCTCGGTGAGCACGGCCCCGCGCGGGGAGGGGCGGATGATGCCCTCCCGCTCGAGCGCGCGGAGGGAGTAGCGAACCTTGTGCCACTCCATCCCGGAGAGCTCGGAGAGGCGCTCGATCCCGACCGGCTCGTTGTCCGACACGAGCTCGAGTATCCGGGCGTGACGCTCCAGGACCCTCAGCGCCTCCTTGAGCGACCCGAGCACCGCCGCGCTCCCCGCGCCATGCTCCGTGCTAGCAGGTAGCACGTCACCTGTACAAAAAGATTACGGGCCCGCGAGCGCGAGTAGCCGGTGGGCCAGCGCGCCCATCACCGTGGCCACGGCCAGGTTCGTCAGGAGCGCGAGCGCCGTGAGTCGCGCCGACTCCGTCTCCGTGTAGATCGCGCCCAGGGTGGACGCGCACGGCAGGTACAACGTGCTCACCAGGGCCAGGACGTACGCCTGGTCCGGGCTAAGGCGCATGTGGAGGGTGGAGATCGTGGAGATCACGGTCTCCTTCGCGAGCACCCCGGTGAGCAGCGCCACCGCGCCGCCCCAGTCCAGCCCGAGGAGCGGTTCGATCAGCGGCTCCAGCGCCTTGCCGACGAGCTCCGCCGCGCTCCCGTGACCGAGCGGCGCCGGGTACCGGGTGAGGGCCCAGATCGCGATGGAGGCGGCGAGGATCACCGTCCCGGCCTTCTTGAGGAACTCGTTCGAGCGCAGCCAGGCCACCCGAAGCACGGTCCCGGGGTGGGGCCGCCGGAGCCGAGGGAGCTCGATCACCGTGCCCAGGCCGGGCTCGGCCGGTCCGTAGAGCAGGCGGTTGAGCAGGGCGGCGGTCCCGAGGAAGGTGAGGACGGCGATCGCGTAGATGGAGGCGGCCGCGGGCACCCGCCATGGATCGGGCAGCTGGGCGGTCAGGTAGGCGATCACGGAGAGCCTGGCGCTGCACGGGATGGCGGGGAGGGCGAGGACGGTGACCACCAGCGCCCGAGGGTCCTCGATGATGCGGGAGCCCGTGATCCCCGGCACGTTGCACGCCAGGGAGAGCATCGCCGGGAAGACGGACTTGCCGTGCAGACCGAACCGCGAGAGCAGGCCGGCGAGGAGGGCGGCGACCCGGGCGGTGTAGCCGGAGTCCTCGAGCGCGGTGAGGAGCAGGAGCATGACCAGGATGTACGGGTACATGGCCAGCACGGTGCCCACGCCGCGGAGGATCCCGTCGCCGAGGAGGCCGCCCCAGGGCTCGGGCAGCGCCGCGCTCACGCGGTCCGCCAGGGACTCGAGCGCGTCCTCCAGGGGCTCGGACAGGAGGTCGCCCAGGTAGAAGGCGGCGGCGAAGACGGCCGTGATGGTCGCGCCAGCTAGGAGTCCGCCCCAGAGCGGGTGGGTGAGTACGCGGTCGAGCCGGGCCTGCCGGTCGAGCGCGGGGCGGCCGGAGATGGCTGCACGCACGATCTCCGAGGCGAGCTCGTCCCGGGCCCGCTTGATCGCGGCCCGGGGGTCCTGGTCCAGCGTCTCGATCAGGTCGCGGTGGATCCGCTCGACGAGCTCGGGCAGGTCCTCGAGGTCCCGGCTCAGTCGCTCCAGCAGGTCCTCGTCGCCTTCAAGGAGCTTGATCGCGAGCCACTCGGCCCGGTGGCGGGGCTCGCTCAGCTCCCGCTCGATCCGCTCGCGGAGCTCTCGAACGGCGGCCCGAATGGGGCGCGGGTAGTCGACCCGGGGTGGCCTCGGCTCGACCCGTCCCTCCACGACGTCGGAGATGGCCCGTTTGAGTCGGTCGATCCCCGTACCGCGCTTGGCGGAGAGGGGTACGACCGGCACGCGGAGCCGGCGCTCGAGGGTGCGGACGTCCACGTCCAGGTCCATGCGCTCGGCCTCGTCCATCATGTTGACCGCGAGGACGAGTCGGGTGCGCCCGAGCTCGGCGATCTCGAGGAGCAGCGAGACGCCGCGGACGAGGTTCAGCGCGTCGGCCACGACCACGATCACGTCCGCGCGCTCGTCGAGGCGGTCGAGGAGGAAGTCGCGGGTGATGCGCTGGTCCTCCGAGGTGGCGACGAGGCTGTACGTGCCGGGCAGGTCGATCACGCGGTAGCGGTGGCCTCGGAACTCGTACGTGCAGGTCCTCCGCTCGACGGTGACCCCGGGCCAGTTCCCGACTTCAAGGGAGGCGCGGCAGAGGCGGGACATGAGCGTGGTCTTGCCCACGTTCGGCGGACCCGCGAGCGCGACGGTTCTCATGCACCGCCCCCTCACTCCTCCTCCACGATCACCTTGGACGCGAGGCCGCGGCCGATCGAGAACGTGCTACCTTCCGCCCGGACAACGATCGGGCCGGGGCCCGACTTGACGACCTCCACCCGGGCACCCGGCCGCAGCCCGAGGTTGTACAGCATGGCCGCGGCGCCTCGACCCGCCACCACATCCACGATCCGTACCACGCGGCCCTCCTCCACCTCAGCGAGGGTCTTGGGCAAGCCCCGGCCCCGCCGAGCCGTCGGGTCAACGTTAGGCCGGCCTAACGACACCCATCTATATAACTTTTGCCCAAAGCGCCGCGTTCCGCAGCGCCCGCGCCGCCCGCTCCGGCGAGGGGAACGTCGGTACCCCGGCCTCCTCGAGCGTCCTGACACCCACAGCCACCGAGTGCCGGCCCATCCACACGCCGAGCACCGGTCCGGGGAACTCCTCCGCGAACTCCGCCACGACCCGCGCCGTCTGCACGGGCTCGGTCACGCTCTGCGGGGTGAGGATCACGAGCACCGCCCCGTACCGGTCCGGGTCCGCGAACTCCTCCAGCGCTACCCGGTAGCGGTCCGCGTCCGCGTCCCCCAGCACGTCCACCGGGTTCCCCGTCGCCGCCTCCTCCGGCAGGACCGACGGGTCGCCCCCTGGCTCCGGGAGCTCGAACCCCGCCTCGTGCAGCGCGTCCGCCGCGAGGATCCCGCCACCCCCCGCGTTCGTGACGATGAGCACCCGGTTCGAGCGCGGCGGACCCGCCTTCGCCAGGAGCTTCGCCGTGTCGAACGCCTCCTCGAACCCCTCCACGAAGACCCCGCCGAACTGCTCGACCACCCCCCGGTACACCTCGCCCGAGCCCGCCAGCGAGCCCGTGTGCGTGCTCACCGCCTCCGCGCCCGCCTCCGTCCGCCCACCCTTCAGCACGATCACCGGCTTCTCCTCCGCGCACGAGGACAGCGCCTCCACGAACGCCCTCCCGTCCTTCACTCCCTCCAGGTAGAGGACGACTACCTTCGTCTCGTCGTCCTCGGCCAGGTACTCCAGGAAGTCCGGGAAGTCTAGGTCCGCCGCGTTGCCCAGGCTCACGAACTTGCTGAAGCCCACCCCGACCGTGCCCACGTCCCCCGAGGAGAACCAGTCGATGACCGAGGTCGCCAGCGCCCCGCTCTGCGACACGAACGCGATGTCACCCTCCGGCGGCATCTCCGCCGCGAACGAGGCGTTCAGCCCGGCCCGCGCGTTGATGATCCCCAGGCAGTTCGGCCCCACGATCCGCACGCCCGCCTCCCGCGCCGCCTGCACCAGCTCCCGCTCCAGCTCCTCGTTCCCCGCCTCCGAGAAGCCCGCTGAGATGACCACGCAGTACCTCGCGCCGACCTCGCCCGCCTCTCGCACGACCTCCGGCACGACCGGCGCGGGCACGGCGATCACGACCAGGTCGACCGGGGCCGGCACCTCCGAGAGCGAGGGGTAGCACCGCACGCCCAGGATCTCGTCCGCGTGCGGGTTGACCGGGTACACGTCCCCCTCGAACTCCGCGAGCAGGTTCCGGAGCACGCTGTGACCCACCTTGCTCGGGTCCCGGGAGGCGCCCACGACCGCGACCGAGCGCGGCTCGAAGAGGCGGTCCATCTACTCCTCCCCCAGCAGCGCTCTGACCGCGTCCAGGACGGTCAGCACGCCCACCACGCGCCCCTCCTCCACGACCACCGCCCGGTCCTGCCCGGCCGCCGCCATCCGGTCGAGCGCCAGCTCGAGCGGGTCGTCCGGGCGCACCTTCACCGCCTCCCGGGCGACCTCGCCCGCCCGCAGCTCCCGCCACTCGCCCGTGGCGAGCGCCCAGGCCACGTCCACCGACGTCACGATTCCGACCAGCCGCCCGTCGTCCACCACCGGCACCCCGTGGATCGACTCCTCCGAGAGCGCCCGCAGGACCCGCTCCAGCGGCTCGTCGGGGCCCACGGAGATCACGTCCTCAACCATCACGTCCCGGACGCGCACGCCGCAGCCCCGGCGGACCGGGTACCGAGGCGGGTCATATAAGGTTAGGCTCGTCGAACTCGCAACGGTGATCAAGGCCGGTCTCGACCCGAAGGGTGGGGCTCGTGAGCGAGATCGTCGAGGTCGAAACGCGGCAGGCCCGCTTCGTGCTGGATTCGAGCGAGTGCGACGGGTGCGGTGAGTGCATGCGCGCCTGCCCGACCCGGGCCATCATCGTCGGGGAGGAGTACCTGGAGATCGATGAGGAGCGGTGCCGGGCGTGCGGTAGCTGCGCCCGGGCCTGCCCCACGGGCGCGCTCCGGATGGAGCCCCGCGCTTGATTATTTATCCCGGGACCGGCCGGCGCGGGCCGGGGTGACCGGCCCTGGCGGTCCGGGAGCCAACGGAGGGGGAGCTGAAGGAGCTGCGGGAGGTCCTCGAAGAGCTCACGGGTTCGGACCTCGGCATCGAGGACCGCGAGGTCACGATCGAGCGCATCCGTGGCCCCGTCCGGGCCGAGCGCGTGTTCCTGGACGGCCGGCCGATACTCACGATCACCTTCGACCCCTGGACCGCCTCCTGCGTGTACACCCTCACCCCGCACGGGGCCCGCGAGGCGGAGGAGATCACGGGCGAGCGGCCCGAGCGCCGGAGGATCGTGCGCAAGGACCCGTACGACCTGATCGACTTCGAGCCGACCGGGACCAAGCGCGACCTCGAGCGGGCCATCCGGCGCGCCCTCGAGGAGTGCGACGTGGACGTGCTCGAGCTCGAGACCGCGACCGAGATCGTCGAGGACGTCGAGCTCACCGGCGTGGCCATCTACACCGCTCGCGAGTTCCTCTACGTCGACGTCATCCCGCCCGACCCCGCCGGCCGGCCCAACCCCATCAACGCGATCGCCCGCATCATCCACGCGTTCACCGGCGAGGAGACCGAGCCCTGGTTGCACCCTGATTACCGCTTCCTCGGCGTCCGGCACACCCACGCGGGCAAGGAGGTCACCGTCGCCATCGGGGACACCACCGTCACCTTCGAGGCCGTCCTAACCCGCCACGGACTCCGCATCCGCTCCCGCCGGGGGTAACCCCCGTGTACAAGCAGCGCTTCGTCCTCGACACCACCGCCTTCACCCACCAGGACGTCGTCGACCGCCTCGGCGACGGCGACCTCTGCCGCGCCGTCTCCGAGCTCCTCGACCTCATCGCCCGCGCCCGCATGGAGCTTCACATCAGCTGCTACCTCCCGTACCCCACCGTCTACCGCGAGCTCAAGGGCTTCCTCGAGCGCAACGACTGCCCGGCCGAGCTCGTCTCCCGCCTCGACACCTGGATCGTCAAGAAAACCCCCAACCGATACGAGGTCAAGGTCCCCGCCCGACTCTTCATGGCCTACGTCAAGGACATGCGCGGCCGCCTCGACCGCGGCCGTAAACACGCCGAGAAGGCCATCTGGAACGCCGCCCTAGAGACCTACGAGATCATGCTCCGAGAGGAGGCCGACGTGCCCAAGGAGAAGATCATTCGCGAGATCATCGGCGAGACCGTCCGCCGCTTCCGCCGCAAGTACCGCCGCACCGTCCGCCACGGTACCCTCGACAGCGCCCCCGACCTCGACGTTCTCCTCCTCGCCAAGGAGCTCGACGCCGCCGTCGTCGCCCAGGACGAGGGCATCGAGCGCTGGGCCCGCGAGCTCGGCCTCCGCTACATGCCCGCCACCTCCTTTCCCGACATGATCCAGGAGTACCTAGAGCTCGCCAAGGAGGTGGAGTGATGCGGCTCGCGCACCACCTTAAGCCCGTCTTCGCCGTCCCCGGGGACGACATCCACGAGCCCTACCTCGAGCTCGCCGAGCGCGACGAGCTCATCCGCACCAACCGCGAGGACACCGCCGCCTACGCCGCCATCGGCGCCGCCGAGGTCTCCAACGAGCCCGCCGCACTCCTCGCCACCCGCGGCCCCGGCCTCGCCCACGCCCTACCCGGCCTCGCCTGCGCCCTCGCCGACCACGTCCCCATCCTCTGCATCACCGGAGCGCCCGTCGACCAGGGCTTCCAGTCCCTCCTACCCAGCCTCGAGTCCAACCGGCTCCGACTCACCGTCACCGACGACCCGAAAGAGGCCGCACGGTCCCTCGCCCGCTCCCGGCCCGCCGTCCTAACCCGGCCCCAGGCTCCCGACGAGCTCGAACCGCACCTCCGCGAAGCCCAGCCACCCCAGCCCACCGACGATGAAATCGACGAGGTCCGCCGCCGCCTCGAGGGCAAGAAGGTCACCATCCTCGTCGGCCGCGGCTGCTACCGCTCCCTCGCCGGCGAACACATCGAGCGCCTCGCCGAGCTCCTGAACGCCCCCATCGTCCAGACCATGCGCGGCCGCGGCATCGTCCCCGAGTACCACCCTCGCAACTACGGCGTCGTCGGCCTCCGCGGCTGGGCCAACCACGTCCTGCAGGAGGCGGACGTCATCCTCGCCCTCGGCGCCCGCCTCACCGAGCGCACCCTACCCGAGGAACCCGACGCCGAGATCATCGCCGTCACCCTCCACCTCAACGGTCCCGCCGACCTACACCTCGAGTGCGATCCCGTGCCACTCCTGCAGGCCCTCGTCAAAGACCCGCCCGAAACGCAGCCCTGGGAGCCCGAGCGCCGCGAGCCCGACGAACCCGACACCCACGCCTACCGCGTCGTCAAGACCGCCCTCCGCGCCTGGATCGGCCCCGTCACCCTCGACTCCGGCCAGCACACGCCCCTCACCCTCCTCGCCGCCCACCTCTCCTCCCCCAACGAGCTCATCCACTCCGGCGCCTTCTGCCCCATGGGTTTCGCCCTCCCCGCCGCCCTCGGTGCCGCCACCCGTACCCCCGAGCCCGTCCTCGCCATCACCGGCGACGGCGGCTTCCTCGCCACGCATCACGAGCTCGAGACCGCCGTCCGAGAGGACCTCCCCATCACCGTTCTCGTCCTCCGCAACCGAGAGCTCGGCTTCACCCGACAGACCGCCGACCTGGACGACCCCGAGCCCGCCAAGATGGACCTGCCCACCGACCCCGCCGACCTCGCCGAGGCCTACGGCATCGAGGTCCACCGTCTCGAGCACGACCAGACCGACGAGCTCCACCGCACCCTCCGCGACGCCGAGATGCAGCGCGAGCCCACCGTCGTCATCGTCGAGCTGCCCCGAGAGGACATCCCGCTCCCCGGCCGGTCCGACTGAGCCACCCCGACCCTTCGCCCCCTCTCCCACCCTTACCATTGTAACCGTGGGCCAGCGGGCCTCAGCAAGCGACGACCCGCGACTCCAGCCCCGGCCTACAACCCGGGCGGGTCCGGCCGAGGGGCGAGCGCGCCCATCGGTCCCGGCCTGTACGCTGCGGTGGGGTCGGCCCGCCCTCGCAACCGTTTTATCCTCCAGCCTGATTACAAAATGACGGCACGCCCGGAACCCGGGGTGGCGCGAGTGACCTGGCAGGGCGCCCCATTGCCTTCGGATCCCGTGGAGCGGATTCGGTGCCTGCGCGTGCTCCGGGAGGCGTATCGGCGGCAGGTCAAGCCCGAGCTGCGAGAGACGTACCGGCGGGTTGGCGGGAAGACGTACGGGCCTTATTACGTCGCGTACTTTAAGCGGACTCCGGGGCGCCGGCACCCCAGGCTGATCTACCTGGGCAAGTCGGGCCCGAGCGTCGAGTTCGTCGAGTGGCTCGCCGAGCAGTCGAGGAGAACCGTGCTTGACCTTGCTCGACTCGCGGTGCGGCACCTTCGAGCCGCGCTCGAGCGGATCGTTGAGGAGGCTCGCGGGTCGGGGGACTCGCGCCGGCTAATCGCCCGCACCCTCGCCCTCGCCTTCGACCTCGAGCCCGCAGGACTCCCCCAGCTCCGCGACCTCCTCGACCGAGCACCCAGGTTCGCGAGGACCGTGCTCGGCCCCTGGAAAGCCTGGTTCACCGAGCGGGTGCTCAGAAAGCTCCTCTACCGCCGGTCTCGGGATGGTAAGCGCTGGGTGCCCGACGTTCAGCTCGAGCTTGAGCGGTGGCGGTCCGGGCGCGGGGCGCGGTGCGACCGGACGCGACCGTGATCTCCGCGGGACACTCGGCGTGAGCGTCGGCTCGGGTCGGTCGGGCTCGCTCCGGGTCGCGAGCGTTTTCCGGGGGTCATGTCCTCCATCGTGTTGGCACCCTCGGCTCGGGGCGGCCCCGAAGCCTGCGCCCCCACCGCTCGGAAACGGGTCGTTATGGGGCTTGTAACGTTCCGTGGGCGGCCTCGGGGCCCGCGACTCCGATCATCCCCGGCGGTCGCCGTGGGTCCACCTCATCATCGGCCGGTTCGTTCCGGTGGTCGTAACGATTGGGTTTTTCGGTCGTGGGTGCGCGTGGGGCGCCGCGGGATGAGGAGAACCCCGGTCTCTGAGGTGTGATGAGGGATAGGCGTGCCGACCGCAAGGGTCTTGTCGTGGGAGGGGACCGGTGCGGATGGATGATGAGGGGCTGATGTGCCGAGCTCGATGAGGTGAAGGGCGGGTGTGCTGACTCAGAGCGTGATGGTGCCGAGCTGTCGGGCGCGCTTGAGGAGGCTCTGGAGTGGTGGGTCCTCGGGCTCGAGCTGGAGTGGGTCGCCGAGCTCCCACTCCTCTTTGAGCCACTCGAGGGCGCGCTGGGCGGCCTGGTGGGCCTCGTGGTCCCAGCCCCAGGGTAGCGGGACGAGGACGGGGTAGGCGGTCTCGCCGTCGTAGAGGACGACGGCGGTGTCGTAGTGGTGGCCGCAGTGGACGCCCTCCTCGGTGAGGGCGCGGTGGAGCTCATCGTTGAGCTGGGCGGTGGTGAGGACGCCGTCGGGGTCGGGGGACTTGCGGAGGTAGTCGCGGACGCCGCAGCCGCTCTCGTTCTTCCACCACTCGAAGCGTGGGAAGTGGAGGTCGGCCTCGCGCAGGGCGGCGACGACGTGACCCTTGTCGAGCTTGAGGTCAAGGAGTGGGCGGTACTCGAGGGCGTTGGGGTGCTCGGTGGTGGGTGGCATCTGGGCGCGGTGTGGGGCCTCGCCGTAGTTGGCGCCGCCGAGGATGAGGGAGCCGGGGAAGGCGTGAGCGGCGGCCTCGAAGCGGAGCTTGCCGCACTGCTGGCAGAGGTCGCGCTTGGCGTTGTATGGGGGTGGCGGAACCTGGAGGTGGTAGAAGCTGACGGGGGTCTCGTAGTGCTGGTCGAGGTGCTGGGCGACTAGGTGGGCGCGGGCGTGGACGAGGGCGCGGGGCATGCCGGGGAAGAAGCCGATGGTGTAGAGGATGAGCTCGACGCCGTACTCCTCGCAGGCGCGGGCGGCGGCGACGGCCAGGACGGCGCTGTCCATGCCCTCGAGGGCGACGCAGACCTGGGCGGGCTCGGTGCGGTGCATGGTGTCCTGGATGGCCTGGGTGATGCGGTCGAGGACGCCCTCCTCGTGGCGGTGGTACGGGTAGACGGCGTCCCAGATGGGCGCCTCGTGGGCGGACGGGGCGCTCTCAACGGTCTCGAGGTCGCGCTTGCGGGGCTGGATCTCGTGCACCTCGATGCGGGCCAGCGGTGTCTCACCCCCTCGCGCGGAGGTTATTTTGGGGGTGGGCCCTGTGCCCGGGTGTCGGCGCGCGCGTCATCCCTCCTGATCGGTCGGCTAGGACGCTGTCCCGGGCTCTGGGCCGGGCCCTCATCGGCGGCCCGTCGGGCTTCCGTCGGGCCCGGGTCGCGGGCGTTGGGGGCCCGTGCGCATGGCCCTGCTGGAGGTTAAAGACCTGAGGGTGCGCGCGGGCGGCAGGGAGATCGTCAAGAGGGCGTCGCTGCGGGTGGACGAGGGAGAGATCGTGAACCTGATCGGGCCGAACGGGTCGGGTAAGAGCACGCTGGCGCGGGCGATCATGGGGAGTGAAGGCTACGAGGTGGAGGGGGAGATTCGGTTCAAGGGCGAGGACATCTCGGACCTCCCGATGCACGAGCGGGCGCGGCGCGGGCTGACGCTGTGCTGGCAGGAGCCGGCGCGGTTCGAGGGGCTGACGGTGGGCGAGTACCTGATGGCGGGGTGCGACGACGAGGAGTGGGCGCGCCGGTGCCTACGGATGGTGGGGCTGGACCCGGACGAGTACTGGGAGCGGGAGTGTGGTGAGGGCCTGAGCGGTGGCGAGCGGAAGCGGGTGGAGCTGGCGTCGGTGATGGTGATGCGACCGGACCTGGTGATCCTGGACGAGCCGGACGCTGGGCTGGACATGACGTCGTCGGAGGACCTGGCAAAGCTGATCGAGTGGATGCGGAGGGAGGGCTCGTCGGTCCTGCTGATCACGCACAGCCGGGATCTGGCGGAGCGTGTGGGTGACCGGGCGTACCTGATGATGGACGGGGAGATCGTGGAGGAGGGCGACCCGGAGGAGATCGTGTACAAGTGCCGGATGTGCGGGGGAGACCTGGTGTGCGAGGCGGAGTGAGCGAGGAGGAGGTGTTCGGTCCGGCGGAGTACCACGCGGATCCCGACGCTCCCCGGGTGGTGATCCTGGAGAACAAGGTGGTGAACGTGCAGGATCGGGAGGGGCTGGAGCTGGAGGCGGAGGAGCTGGACGACGGCGTGCGGGCGGAGCTGGTGGTGAAGGAGGGGTTCGAGCTGGACGAGCCGGTGCACTTCTGCGTCGGGATCCCGTGGGAGGAGGGCGTGCAGCGGATCGAGACCCGGGTGGTGGTGGAGCCCGAGGCTCGGATCAGGCTGCTGTCGCACTGCTCGTTCCCGCGGGCGGAGGACGTGCTGCACGAGATGAAGGCGGAGTTCGTGGTGAAGGACGGCGCGGAGCTGGAGGTGCAGGACATTCACTACCACGGTGAGGGTGGCGTGCGGCTGCGGGCGGAGTACGATGTGGAGGTGGGCGAGGGAGCCCGGCTCTCGAGCGAGTTCCGGCTGACGAAGGGTCGGGTGGGCGAGCTGTGGTGGGTGTCTCGGGGCGTGGTGCGTAGGGAAGGCTCGCTGGAGGGTGTGGTCCGGATCATGGCGCGGGAGGACGACAAGGTGGACATCGAGGAGAGCGTGCGGCTGGTGGGTGAGGACTCGCGGGCGGTGCTGGACTCGCGCGCGGCGGCGATCGACGGGGCTCGGGTGCGGTTCGTGGGCGAGCTGTCTGGTGAGGCCCCGGGCGCTAAGGGCCACGTGGAGTGCTCCGAGATCATCCGCGGCGACGGTCGGGTGGAGAGCGTGCCGAAGCTAAAGGTGGTGGATCCCGACGCTCGCCTGACGCACGAGGCGGCGCTGGGAACGCTCGAGCGCCGCGAGATCGAGGCGCTTATGTCCCGGGGCCTGTCGGAGGAGGAGGCCGTCGAAATGCTCGTGGAAGCGATGCTGAGGGGGTAGTCCGCTTGGCCGTGGAGGAGGGTGACTTCGTGAAAATCCACTACACGGGCCGCGTGAAGGAGACCGACGAGGTGATCGACACGACGCGGGAGGAGGTGGCGGAGGAGCACGACCTGGACGTGCGGACGGGTCCGGTCGTGGTCGTGGTGGGGGCAGGGATGGTCTGGGAACCGGTGGAGGAGGAGCTGAAGGGCAGGAAGCCGGGCGATGAGTTCGAGGTGGAGGTGCCTCCGGAGAAGGCGTTCGGTGAGCGGGACGCGTCGCTGGTGCGGACGTACCGGCGGTCGGAGGTGCGAGGGGATGTGCGGCCGGGTGGCACGGTGGTGACGCCGGAGGGTCGCCGGGGCCGAGTGGTCAGCGTGGACGGTGGCCGGGTGCGGGTGGACATGAACCATCCGTTGGCGGGAAAGACGCTGGTGTACGAGGTGGAGGTGCTGGAGGTGCTTGAGGGCGTGGAGGAGCGGGCGGAGGGGTTGCTGGACACGCTGGCGCCGGGGATCGACGTGGAGCTGGAGTGGGAGGACGAGGACGGGACGCTGCGGCTGCGGGTGGAGGGTGAGGACGCGGTGAAGACGGGATGGTTCGGGGCGAAGCGGCGGTTCGTGGAGCTGATGCGAGAGCACGACGATCGGGTGGAGAAGGTGGTCGTCGAGGAGGTGTTCAAATAACGCCGGTCTCGCGGGCGGCGCGCTCGGCGGCCTCGCGGGTGAGGCCGCGGTCGCCGAGGATGGTGTAGCGTTCGGGCCGGATCTCGTGGGCGGTGCAGAGGGCCTCGATCAGCTCCTCCTCGCTGATCCCCAGCTCCTCCGCGGTGGTGGGAGCGCCGGCGCGCTTCAGGGTGTCTCGGATGCGACGCCAGTCGCCGCCGTGGAGGTACTCCATGATAATGGTGCCGACGCCGCACTGCTCGCCGTGGAGGGCGGGGCGGTCGGCGATGACGTCGAGGGCGTGACTGAAGAGATGCTCGGAGCCGCTGCAGGGGCGGGAGGAGCCGGCGATGCTCATGGCGACGCCGCCGCTGATGAGGGCCTGAACGAGCTTCTTGATGCCCTCGGGCAGGAGCTGGCCGATGGGCTTGGCGTTCTTGATGACGATCTTGGCGGCCATGAGGGAGAGGCTGGCGGCGTACTCGCTGTAGGGCTCGTTGCGGAGCCGGTGGGCGAGTCGCCAGTCCTTGACGGCGGTGATGTTGGACACGACGTCGCCCACGCCGGCGCGGATGAGCCGCTCGGGGGCCTCCCGGATCACGTTTATATCAGCGAGCACGGCGAGCGGTGCGTGGGCGGGCTCGGAGTAGGGCCGGTCCTCCCTGCGGATGGAGGCGAAGGGTGAGGCGATGCCGTCGTGCGAGGCGGAGGTGGGCACGCTGACGAAGGGGATACGCTCGCGATAGGAGGCGACCTTGGCCACGTCGATGACCTTCCCGCCGCCCACGGCGACCGCGACGTCGGCTCCCGCGGCCTTGAGCTCTTCCAAAGCCTTTTTCACGTCCTCCTCGGTGGACCCCCGGACGATCACCGTCGTGGTCTCGTACCCGGCCTCCTCAAGGTACTCCTCCACGTCCCGGCCCGCGACCTTCTTCGTGGTGGGACCCGTGAAGATCGCGACCGTGCCCTCCGGGATGCCGACGCTCCGCAGGAGGCTCGGGGCGTCGGGCAGCACGTCGGTCCCGACGAGGACCTCGCGCGGGAGCTGCATTCTCTTCTTCGAGATCTCCACGGTAACCAGCCCCGGCGGGGTGATCGTTTGGAGTTCTCGGAGTGGTACGCGGAGGTGTTGAGGGACGCGGAGGTCATGGACGTGCGGTACCCGGTTAAAGGCCTGTACGTGTGGCTGCCCTACGGGTTCGAGATCCGGCAGCGGGTGATCGAGAAGCTGCGGAAGCGGCTGCGGGAGACGGGGCACAAGGAGGTCCTGTTCCCAACGCTGATCCCGGAGACGCAGCTGGAGAAGGAGGCGGAGCACATCGCGGGCTTCGAGGACGAGGTGTTCTGGGTGACGCACGGTGGCCTGAAGGAGATGGACGAGAAGCTGGCGCTGCGACCGACGAGCGAGACTGCGATCTACCCGATGTTCGCCCTGTGGATACGATCGCACGCGGACCTGCCGCTGAAGGTCTTCCAGATCGTGAACACGTTCCGGTACGAGACGAAGCACACGCGGCCGCTGATCCGGATGCGGGAGATCACGACGTTCAAGGAGGCGCACACGGCGCACGCAACGCGGGAGGAGGCGGAGGAGCAGGTGCGGGAGGCCTTCGAGATCTACTCGTCGTTCTTCGAGGACCTGGGCATCCCGTACGTGGCCTCGGTGCGGCCGGAGTGGGACAAGTTCCCGGGCGCGGAGTACACGGTGGCGTTCGACACGGTGATGCCGGACGGGCGGGCGCTGCAGATCGGAACCATTCACATGCTGGGTCAGAACTTCTCGAAGACGTTCGACGTAACCTTTGAAACGGAGGAGGGGGACCAGGAGTACGCCCACATGACCTGCTACGGAGTCTCGGACCGCGTCGTGGCCTCGGTGATCGCGATCCACGGGGACGAGCACGGGCTCGTTCTGCCGCCGGACGTGGCCCCGTACCAGGTCGTGATCGTGCCGATCCTGAAGAAGGGCATGCGAGAGGAGATCCTGCAGCGGGCTCGGGAGGTGAAGGAGGAGCTATCTGAGGTGGCGCGGGTCAAGCTCGACGACCGGGACATGAGCCCGGGACGAAAGTTCCATTACTGGGAGCTGAAGGGTGTGCCGCTGCGCGTGGAGATCGGCGCCCGTGAGGTGGAGGAGGACACGGCGGTCGTCTTCCGGCGGGACGAGATGGAGCGAGAGACGTACTCCGCCTCGGAGCTGCCGGACGTGGTCCCGGAGCTGCTGGACGAGATGAAGAAGAACCTGCGGGAGCGGGCCTGGGAGAGGTTCGAAAAGTTCATGCACCGGGCCGAGTCGCTGGAGGAGGTGCGCGAGTTCGTCGGCGACGGCATCGTGGAGACCGGTTGGTGCGGGTCGGAGGAGTGCGGTCGGAAGCTGGAGGAGGAGGTCGAGGGCGACGTTCTCGGCACTCCTTACCCGGAGGAGAAGGGGCCCGAGTTCGACCGGTGCCCCGTGTGCGGGGAGCCCGCCGAGCACACGATCCGCGTGGCCAAAACTTACTGAAGATCAGGGGTGTGAGCGTTGCAGATAACGGATGTCATGAAGGAGTTGGATCAGCTGACTAAGGGCACGACCACGGTTGGTATCAAGGCGAAAGACGCGGTGGTCCTCGCCGCGGATCGGCGGGCGGTCATGGGCAACCTGATCGCGGGCAAGGAGGTCAAGAAGATTTTCAAGGTGCACGACTACGTGGGCGTCACCACGGCGGGCTCCGTTGCGGACGCGCAGAAGATCGTGGAGCTGATGAAGGCGGAGGCGCGGCTGTACCAGCTGCGGCACGGGCGGCGCATCAGCGCCCGGGCGATCGCGAACGTGACCTCCCACGTCCTGCACTCCAGCCTCAAGGCCTTCCGACCGTACCTTGTGCAGCTGATCATCGGCGGGTTCAATCAGGACGAGCCCTCCCTGTACAACCTCGACCCCAGCGGCTCGATCATCGAGGAGGACTACACGGCCACCGGCTCGGGCTCGCCCACGGCCTACGGTGTCCTGGAGGCCGAGTACGAGGAGGACATGTCCCTGGACGACGCGATCGAGGTGGCCGTTCGCGCCGTTCACTCCGCCCTGGAGCGGGACACGGGCACGGGTGAGGGGGTGACCGTGGTCACGATCACGCGGGAGGAGGGGTACCGGGAGCTGCCGGAGGAGGACGTGGAGGAGTACCTCCCGTAGGCGTAAGCGGGCGCTCTCCGACCCCCGACGATCCCCGGATGCCAACACCGGTGACGCAGGGGCGGCGAGGTTGAGCGAAGGAGGTGGCAGGAAATCGCTGAGCGAGGTGAAGAAGGAGATCAAAGAGAAGGTGGAGGAGGTCCTCCCCTCAGACATCGTCGTAACCGACGTGGACTTCGAGGGTCCCGAGGTCGTCATCTACACCAACTCGCCCCACTCCTTCGTCAAGGACGACTCCGACCTCATCACCCGGCTAGCCAAGGCCCTGCGCAAGCGCGTCAAGATCCGACCCAACCCCAGCGCCCTCTCCCCCGCCAAGGACGCGAAGAAGGTCATCCTGGACATCATCCCGGAGGACGCCGGCGTCGACGAGCGGGACCTGCTCTTCCTGGAGACCGGTGAGGTCGTCATCTTCGCCAAGAAGCCGGGCCTCGTCATCGGTAAGCGCGGCAAGAACGTGCACAAGATCTCCCGGGACACCGGCTGGGTCCCGAAGATATACCGGAAACCGCCCATCCCCTCCAAGACCGTCAACACGACCCGCCGGCTCATCCTCTCCGACGACTCCCGCCGCGAGTTCCTCAAGAACGTCAGCGAGCGCATCTTCTGCGGCCGCACGCGCAGCCGCGGCAGCGAGTCCCGCTGGGCCCGCGTCAGCGCGCTCGGCGGGTTTCAGGAGGTCGGCCGCTCCGCTCTCTTCCTGCACACCGAGGAGAGCCGCGTGCTCCTTGACTGCGGCGTGAACGTCGCCGCCAACGGCCGGGACGCGTACCCGCACTTCAACGTGCCCGAGTTCCGGATGGACGACCTGGACGCCGTCGTCATCACCCACGCGCACCTCGACCACTGCGGCTTCCTGCCCTACTTCTACCGGCACGAGGTCATCGAGAGCCGCGTGCCCGTGTACTGCACGCCGCCCACCCGCGACCTGATGTACCTCCTCCTCATTGACTACATCAAGGTCATGGAGAAGCGCGGTCAGGAGCCCCCGTACACCGAGAAGGACGTCAAGAAGGTAATCAAGCGCACGATCACCCTCAACTACCGCGAGCCCACCGACATCACCCCGGACATCAGCATCACCTTCTACAACGCCGGCCACATCCTCGGCTCCGCCTCCGTGCACGTGTTCCTTCAGGACAAGGGCTACAACTTCGTGTACACGGGAGACATCAACCCGACCCCGTCCCGCCTCCTCGAGGGCGCGGACAATCAGTTCAAGCGCGTGGACTGCATGGTCATCGAGGCCACCTACGGCGACTCCCGGCACGGCAGCCGGCGCAAGGAGGAGGCCCGCTTCCGGAAGATCGTCCAGGAGACCATCCGGAAGGGTGGAAAGGTCCTCATCCCCTCCTTCGCCGTCGGGCGCGCCCAGGAGGTCATGCTCGTCCTCGAAGACATGTACCGCAAGGGCGAGCTCGAGTGCCCCGTGTACCTCGACGGCATGATCTACGAGGCGACCGCCATCCACTCCACCTACCCCGAGTACCTCAACAAGCGCCTCCAGCACCGGATCCTCCACGAGGACGACGACCCGTTCACCTCCGAGGTGTTCGAGCCCGTCGAGGGCTCCGACCACCGGCGCGCGATCATCGAGGACGATGACCCGGCCGTGATCCTCTCCACCTCCGGCATGCTCGAGGGCGGACCCATCCTCGAGTACCTCAAGGAGCTCTCCGAGGACCCTAAGAACACGCTCGTGTTCGTGGGCTACCAGGCCGAGGGCACGCTGGGTCGGCAGATTCAGGAGGGTGCCAAGGAGGTCCCGCTCCCCACCCCGGAGGGCAAAACCGAGACGCTCCGGATCAAGCTCCGCGTCGAGACCGTGAGCGGGTTCAGCGGCCACGGCGACAAGATCGAGCTGACCAAGTACGTCCGGACGGTCAAGCCCTCCCCGCCACCGAAGATCTTCACCAACCACGGCGAACCCAAGGCCTGCAAGCACCTGTCGAACCACTTAAGGCGGACGTTCAGGAAGGTTTTCTCCATGGCCCCTGAGAACCTCGAGTGCTTCCGGCTGACGTGACCCCAACCGTGGCCGAGGGTGGTGCCCGTGAGCGAGCAGATGACGTACAAGGACGCGGGCGTGGACATCGACAAGGAGGCCCTCGCCGTCAGGGCGATCCGGGAGGTCCTCGAGCGGCACCGGATCGAGCCCGAGGAGTGCGAGGAGGTCGAGGGGATCGGCCACTACGCCGCGGTCCTGCGCGTGCGCGACCAGCTCATGACGCTCAACGTGGACGGGGTCGGCTCGAAGGTCCTCGTCGCCCAGCTCGTGGACCGGTACGACACCGTGGGCATCGACGCGATCGCGATGAACGCGAACGACGCGATCTGCCTGGGCGCACGGCCCGTCGCCTTCCTCGATTACTTGGCCATGGAAGACCCGGACCCGGACGTGTGTCGGGAGATCGCTAAGGGGCTGGCCGAGGGGGCCAAGGAGGCCGGTGCGCCGGTCGTGGGCGGCGAGCTCGCCACCCTGCCCGAGATCGTGCGGGGCGAGCGGGAGGGTCGCGGCTTCGACCTGGTCGTGGCCTGCCTAGGGCTCCTGGACGGGGAGCCCGTGACGGGTGAGGAGATCGAGCCGGGTGACGCGATCGTCGGGCTCCGCAGCTCGGGGATCCACAGCAACGGGCTCACCCTGGCTCGGAAGGTCCTGCTCCGGGAGTACGATCCGGACGACGAGCTGCCGCACGGTCGAACGGTGGCGGAGGAGCTGCTCGAGCCGACGCGAATCTACGTGCGCCCGGTCCTGAGGGTGCTGGAGGAGTTCGAGGTGCACGGGATCGCGCACATTACCGGGGGCGGGTTCGAGAACCTGAAGCGGCTGCGGGAGGACGTGCGCTACGTCATCGACGACCCGCTGAAGCCCCAGCCGATCTTCGAGATCATCCGGGAGCTGGGCAACGTCCCGCTGGACGAAATGTACCGGACGTTCAACATGGGGATGGGAATGGCGCTCGTGGTTCCGGAGGAGGAGGCGGAGGACGTGGTGGACGCGGTCTCGGGCGAGGTGGAGGCGAAGGTGGTGGGTCGAGTCGAGGAGGGCGAGGGCGTGGTGATTGAGGCGGAGGAGGGGAAGGTCCGGCTCTGATCGCCCCCGGTGGAAACGTTACGAATCTCGTAACGATTGGGAGGAACAAGGACAGGGCGTCCGATCCGGGCGTCCGGCTCAGGCGTTCAGGACCACGATGCCCAGCTCCTCCGCCTTCTTGAGGATCTCGCGCCGCTTGCGCTTACCGACGCGGGAGGCGATCCGCGCCGCCTGGCGCTCCGGGTCGATCTTCTCCAGGTCCTTCGGGTTGTAAACGAGCACCTCCTCGTACCCGGACGGGTGCAGGCCGCGCACCTTCTTCGGTGACCGGTAGCCCGGGTTGGGCATCTTGGGCTTGCCCTTCAGCTTGCGGCGCATCTTGCTGTGCCGACCCTTGGGCCGGCGCCACTTCTCGCCCAGGCGCTTGTACCGGTGCCACTCCTGGCGCCGGAACTTGGGCTTCTTGCGCTTAAGCTCCTCCCGGAGCTTGAGCAGGCGCTCCTCCTCCTTGGACAGGTTCGGGTTGCGGACCAAGGGCGCCACCCCTTAGACGCGTGGCTCGATCTTCTTGCCGTCCTTCTCGACGATGTAGATACCGTCCTGGAACACCCGCGGGTCGCGATCCTTGATCTCGGTCGCCTGCTCCAGGTTGGCCGCGGTCTGACCCACGGCCTCCTTGTCGATGCCTCGAACGATGATGTCCTGACCCTTGACGATGACCTCGGTGTTCTCCGGGTCCACGATCTCGGCGACCCGCGGCACGTTCTCACCCATGAAGTTCTCGATGTACACCTTGCCCTTCTCCTGGTCCACCTTGACCTCCGGCGGGAAGTGCGAGTACACCAGCTTGAGCTTGTACTCGTGGCCCTCGGTGACACCCTTCTGCATGTTCTTGATGTAGGACTTGATCATGCCGAGGATGGCCTTGGTCCGCCGGTTGTGCTTCGTGGCGGCGATGACGACCTCGTCGTCCTCGAGCCACATGTAAACGTCCGGGTAGTAGAACTCCTTCGTGACCTCACCCTTGGGACCCTTGACCGTGACCTCGTAGCGCCGGTCGTGCCGCTGCTCGATCTCGACCTCCACCTCGTCCTTGATCTTAACCCGCTCCTCCATCACGATAACGCCGGGGATGGCGTCCTCGGCCGGCTCGAGCCGGGCCTCGGACATGGCCGGCTCCCCCTAGTACACGTAGGCCAGCAGTCGGCCGCCGATGCCGCGCTCCTTCGCCTCGTAGTGAGACATCACGCCCTCGGGCGTGGTCACGATCAGGATGCCGAAGTCACGGGCCGGCAGGTACCGCTGCTCCCAGTACTCCCACTCGTCCTTCTTCACCGGGTGCCGGGGCTTGATCACGCCGCAGTCGTTGATCCTGCCCACCAGCCGGACCAGGAACTTGCCGGAACGTCCGTCGTCGATGAACTCGAAGCTGCCGATGTATCCGTGCTCCTGCATGACCTTCAGCACGCGGCCGATGAGCTTGGAGGCGGGCTCGATGACGCACTCCTTGTTGCCGACCATCTCGTTGTTCTTGATCGTGGCCATCGCGTCGGCCAGCGGGTCCATCAGGGTCATGAGGGCGTCACCCCCCAGGGACCGCGGGTGGGTGCGGGCCTAGTGGTACTTCTTGAAACCCATCTTCTCCGCCACCTCTCGGAAGCACTGCCGACAGAGCATGATCCCGTACTTCTGAATGACTCCGTGCGTGTCGCCACAGCGCCGGCACCTGCGAGCGCCCTTACCAAACTCCCGCTTGGCCATGGCTCGTCACCCCGGCACGACCTCCACGTCGAACTCCTCCTCCATGAAGACGATTCCCTCCTCCTTCGTCAGGCGGTGTCGACGCGGGATGGGCCGGCGGCAGCGGCGGCGACGCATCACGCGGAACCCGGGTCGTTCCAGTACCACGGCGATGTCCATTCCGAAAATACCGATTTCGGGGTCGTACTCGACGCCCTCGATGGCGATGTGCTCTTCCAGGCCGAACGAGACGTTGCCGAACTCATCGAACTGGCTCTCCTTCAGCTCGCGACCGATAGCGTCCAGGGCCTTGTCCAGGAACTCCCGGGCCCGCTCGCGGCGCAGGTCCACCTTGACGCCGATGGGCTGGCCGCGGCGGATACCGAAGCTCGGGTTCGTCTCCTTGGCGACCGTGTACACGGGCTTCTGGCCGGTGAGATCGTGGAGGAGCTGGTAGGCCTTCTCCAGCCGCTCGCCCGACTCGCCGACGCCGATGTTGACCGTGACCTTACCGATCCGCGGCCGGCGCATCGGGTTGCTCTCCCAGTCCTCGAGGATCTTGCGACGGGTCTCCTCGTCCACGACGGACAAGGGTGGCTAGGCCCCCTCCTCGGGCTGGACGGTGACCAGTGGCTCGTCCTTGCCGATCACGATGAGCCGGTCCTTCGTCGTCTGGAACTGGTCGCCCTCCTCGTTTTCGATGGTCACGAGGTCCTCCTGCGGGCCCTGGATCTTCTTGATCTCGACGATGCGGCCGACCTCGCCCGCGTGCCGGCCCATCATGACGTAGACGTATACGCCCTCCTCCATCGGGATGTGGTCCTCCACCTCCCACCGCTCGTCGCTGTCCGGCTCCGGCAGCCGCAGGACCAGGCTGTCGCCGACGCTGTACACGTCCTCCTTCGGGTCCGTCGGGTCCTCGATCTCCACGAGCCAGTTCTTGCCGTCGTGCATGGTGATCTGCAGGTCGCCGCCCTTGACGTACGTCTTGTTCTTGATCCGGCAGACCTTGATCCGGGCCTCCTCCTCGTCGATGGGCACCACGTCGATCCGGTGGTGACGGTTCATGATCACCCGGTAGCACTCGCCCGTTCGCGGGATCTCCACGACGTCCATGATGCCGACCGGGTACTTCGGCTCCTTCCGCGGCACGCCGTCGACGTAGATCTCACCGCGCGTGATGATCTTCCGCGCCTCTCGGGCGTAGTCCGCGTAGCCCAGGATGTCTCGGACCAAGATCAGCATTGGCACGCTCGTATCCATCGTGTGCGGGCCGGGGTACGGGCGCGGGGCGAACTTACCGCCTTCCTTCCGCGGGATCGGCCAGGAGTACGGCGCGGCCAGGCGCTTGATGTGGCGCTTGGGACCGCTCCGCGCGCGACCCATTCAGAGCACCCCCTACTCCTCTCCCTCAGATTCCTCTTCGGACTCGGACTCCTCCTCGGCCTTCTCTTCGCGCTCCTCCTTCTCTTCTTCTTCCTTACCCTCCTTCTCCAGCTCCCGAGCGTCCAGCTCCTCGGGGGTTCCACCGGAGCGCTCGATGATCTTGCGGCGCATCGGGTCGTCGAGCTTGGGCTTGAGGATCATGACGTTGGACGGGTGGATCGGGTAGTACACCTCCTCACCGTCCGAGCGCTCGATCGTGGCACCCTCGACGTAGATACGCATGCGTTTCAGGTCCACCTTGACGACCTCGCCCTCGTGCCCCTTGAAGTCACCGCGCATGATCCGGACGATGTCGCCCTTCCGGATGGGCAGGCTGCGCCGGTTGTACCGCTTCCGGAGCTCCGGGTGCAGGGTCGCGCTCATCAGCTTCTGCCGCTTGTGGAGGGGGGCGTTGAAGAAGGCCTTGCGCTGCTTGCGCGGCTGTCTGGACTTGGTCCAGCGCACGGTCGGGACCCCCTATACGATGATGCTCGCCAGGCTGCCGATGCGCGGCCAGCGCTCGGCCGCCTCCTTGGCCACGGGTCCTCGGATCTCGGAGCCTCGCGGGGCACCGTCCGGGGTCGTGATCACGGCCGCGTTGTCCTCGAACTTAACCCGGGTTCCGTCGGGCCGGCGGTACTCCTTCTTCTGCCGGATGATCACCGCGTTCACAACCTCCTTCTTCATGTCCGGCGTACCCTCCTTCACCGAGCAGACGACCATGTCACCGATCCCGGCGTTCGGCAGCCGGCGCCGGACGCCCTTGTAGCCCTTGACCGCGATGATCTGCAGCTCCCGGGCTCCGGTGTTGTCCGCGCAGACGAGCCGGGCGCCCACCGGCAGCGCGGCGCGCGGGGACTTGGCCTTGATCGGGCGCATCAGCGCTCACCCGCCCGCTCCAGGACTTCGATGACGACGAAGCTCTTCGTCTTGCTCAGGGGCCGGCACTCCGCGATCTTGACCCGGTCACCCTCGCGGGCGTCGATGCACGGCGGGTTGTGCGCGGGAATCCGGGACCGCCGGCGCTCCCAGCGCTCGTACTTGTGGTCGTACTTGTAGTACTCGCGCTCCACGATCACGGTCTTGTCCATCCGGTCGCTGACCACCACGCCCTCCAGGATCATCCCGCGGACCCTCAGGTTGCCGTGGAACGGGCAGTTCGGGTCGTCACACTCCCGCTTGGGCGGCGTGACTCCGAGCCCGATGTCCTTCGCCTTCGCCAAGGACCTGCACCCCCTCAGTCCAGGTAGTCCTCCGGGTCGAAGCGGCCACGGACGGTCTCCGCGTACTTGAACCGCTTAGTTAGCCTTTCCTCCGGACGACCCACGAGCAGGGCGCCGTCAACGCGCACGCGCTCGCCGGAGGGCAGCTTGAGCTCGAGCAGCACCTGATCTTTTACTATAACCTTTTCACCGGAGTCCGTCTCGAGCACGAGCGTGTTCTTCGTCTCGTCCACGATCACGCCCTCCAGACCCTCGTACGGCGGCCCGAGCGACTTGATCACCCGGCACTCCAGTCCTATGAGCTCGTGCCGCAGAAGGTTCCTGGGGGTGATGGGCACGTGTCTTCCCCCACCGTCAAGGTCTTCCGCTCGGAGACCTGCCGGCGGCTGCTCTCCCTGGCCCTCGAGGAGGCGAGGGACATCGAGCGCGGCTCGGACGACGTCCGGTACGACGCGGACGAGCGCGTCCTGCGGCTCTCGGACGACCCGGCCCGACTCACGATCACCTCGGAGCGGGCGGCGGAGCTGCTCGGGGGCGACGACCGCGTCGAGCTGACGTTCAACGACCCGGCCGTGGCCGAGACGGAGCGGTGCTGCTTCCTGGACAAGATCCGGCTGGCCGAGGAGCTCGGACGCCTCCTGGTGCAGCGCAAATTCGAGGAGTTTGCGGAGCGCGTGCGCGGCCTGTCCGAGACCGCCCGAGTCGAGCTGTCCGGCGACCCGGAGTACGAGCCCGTCGCCCTCCGGTCACCCCTCACCCAGCCGTGAGACGATCTCCTCCGTCACCTCCTCCGTGCTCGCCTTCCCACCGATGTCCGGCGTCCGCACGCCCTCTCGCAGCGTCTCTTCCACCGCGCGCTCGACCGCCCTCGCCTCCTCCTCGTATCCCAGCCACTCGAGCATCATGGCGGCGGAGAGGATGGCGGCGATGGGGTTGGCGATGCCCTTGCCGGCGATGTCGGGCGCGGACCCGTGCACCGGCTCGAACAGCGCGTGCTCCTCACCCAGGTTCGCGCTCGGCGCCAGGCCGAGACTGCCCATCAGCCCGGCGGCCAGGTCGGAGAGGACGTCCCCGAAGAGGTTGGAGGTTAGGATTACGTCGAAGCGGTCGGGCTCGAGCACGAGCTTGTAGGCGGCCGCGTCCACGTACTCCTCCTCCCACTCCAGGCCCCGGGACTCGATCACCTCGGCCGCCTCGCGCTTGAACGTCCCGCAGGTGAGCTTCAGCACGTTCGCCTTGTGGACGATCGTGACCCTCCCGTCCCGATCCTCGGCCAGGTCGCAGGCGACCTCCGCGACCCTGCGGGCGCCCTTCCGGGAGATCTTCCGGAGGGCGATGGTGACCCCGTCGTGCACCTCGCACTCGCAGCCGACGTAGAGCCCCTCCGTGTTCTCGCGCACGATCACAAAGTCAAACTCGGTCTCGGTGGGCCGGGGGACGGGCCAGGACCGGGCGGGTCGGACGTTCGCGTACAGGTCCAGCTCCCGCCGCAGGCGGACGATGGGGCTCTCCGCCTCGGGGTCCTCGGGCGTCGTGCAGGCGCCGAAGAGCACGGCATCCGCCTCGCGGCACGCCTCGATGGTGTCCTCCTCGATGGTCACGCCCTTCTCCTTCCAGAGCCGGTAGCCGGCCCTCCGCTCCTCGAGCTCCAGCTCGCCGCCGAGAACCTCACGGAGGACGCGGACGGCGGCGTCGATCACCTCGGGACCGATGCCGTCGCCGGGGATCACGACGACGGTGGGCGACGCGTCCACCCCCGCGGTCGGTCGGGGAGGACCCTCCGCAAGGCCAATCCTCTTCATCCCGGCGTCCAGCCGGGGCAGGCTCTTCATCGGGGGAACTTGGGTGGGATGCGCCCCCGGCGCTCGAACATGGTGGGTCGGTAGTCGGAGACGTCCATAACGGGCGCCTTGCCCAGCAGGCCGCCCATCTCGAACTCGTCGCTCGGCTCCTTGCCCGGGGCGGGAATGATGCGCACGGCCGTGGGCTTGCCCGTGGCCACGCCGATGGCGGCCTCGTCCGCGATGATGCCGGCGATCGTCTCGACGGGCGTGTCACCCGGGATCACGACCATGTCGATGCCGACGGAGCAGACGGCGGTCATCGCCTCGAGCTTCTCCAGGGTCAGCGCCCTCTTCGCCGCCCGAGCCATCCCGGCGTCCTCGCTCACGGGGATGAAGGCCTCGCTGTAGCCGCCGTGCCGGGAGGTCGCGGCCGCGCCGCCCTTCTTGACCGCGTCCATCAGGAGGTGCAGGGCGGCCGTGCTGCCGGGGCAGCCGCAGGACTCGAGCCCGATCCCTTCGAGGATCTCGGCCACGCTGTCCCCCTCCTCCGGCGTGGGGGCGAGGGAGAGGTCCACGGCCCCGAACTCGACGCCGAGGCGCTCGGCGACGCGTCGCCCGACGAGCTCACCGACCCGGGTGATCTTGAACGCGGTGCGCTTGATCTCGTCGTGCAGGGTGCGGAAGTCGGCGTCACCCAGCTCCTCGATCACGGCGCGAACGACGCCGGGCCCGGAGATCCCGACGTTCACGCACGCGTCGGGCTGGCCGACCCCGTGGAACGCGCCGGCCATGAACGGGGTGTTCTCGGGCGCGTTGGTGAGTGCCACGAGCCGGGCGCACCCGTGCCCGTCCGTCCGCTCGGCCGTCTCCTTCACCGCCTCGGCCGTGCGCTTGATCGCCTCCATGTTGATCCCGTAGCGCTCGTCGGCCACCACGACCGAGGCGCACAGCCGCTCCGTCCGCTCGATCGCCTCCGGGATCGTGTCCAGTACGACCTCGTCCCCCTCGGCGAACCCGTCGTAGACGAGCGCGGTGTAGCCGCCGATGAAGTCCACGCCGACCTCCTCGGCGGCCTCGTCCAGAGCGTCCGCGAGCTGCAGCGCGGCCTCCTCCCCGAGCTCCCGGGCGGCCGGGGCGACGATGAGGCAGCAGGGCGTCACCGCGATCCGCTTGTGAACGATCGGGACCCCCAGCTCCTCCTCCACCTCCTCGACGACTTCGACCAGATCGCCGGCCACGTCGAGCAGCTTCCGCTTGACGCGCTCGCACAGCTCGCTCGGGTCCGGGCTCGCGCAGTCCAGGAGGCTGACGCCCAGCGTGACCGCCCGCACGTCCAGGTTCATCCGGCGGACCATCTCCACGGCCTCGAGCGCCTCCTCCACGTCCAACCGACCCAACGCGGGAGCCCCCGGCCTAGACCCGGTGCATCGCCCGGTACACGTCCTCGTGCTGCACGACGACCTCCACGCCGAGCTCCTTACCGACCCTCTCCAGCTCCCGGCGCAGCTCCTTCAGGCTCACGTCCGCCTCGGAGAGGTCCACGAGCATGACCATCGCGAAGATGTCCCGGAGCACGGTCTGCGAGATGTCCTCAATGTTCACGTTGTGGTCCGCTAGGACGCGCGACACGCCCGCCACGATACCGGGCCGGTCCACCCCGATGACCGTCACCACGGCCCGGGTCAACCCGGTACCCCCGACGTGGTTTCCAAACCCACGCCGAATATGCCCATTAGAACCCCGGTCGGGACCGCGGACGGGGCGGATCGTGCCCGAGCTGTGGACCTCGATCCTGGCGGGGGTGGTACAGGGCACCCTCGAGTGGTTACCGGTCAGCAGCGAGGGCCAGGCCGCAATGGCCCTGATGCGAGTTATAGGAGTGCCCCCCAAGGTCGCGCTCGACCTCGCCCTGTGGCTGCACGCCGGGACCCTGCTGGCCGTGCTCGCCCGCTTCGCGGGACCGTACCTCCGCACGGTCGTCGGGCTGCTCCGGGGCGGTGAGTGGCGCCGGCTCGCGGCCTTCCTGATCGTGGCGACCCTCGCCACGGGCGCGGTGGGGTTCCCCGTGTACAAGGTGCTCAAGCGCGCGATCTCGGCGGCCACGGGCGACGCCGTCCAGATGCTCATCGGCCTCGCGCTGGTCGTCACCGGACTGCTCCTCAGGGTCTCCCCGGCCGGGCTCCGAGACCGGTGGGACGTGGGGCTCGCGGACGCCCTGATCGTGGGGATCGGGCAGGGGTTCGCCGTCATACCGGGCATCAGCCGCTCGGGAACGACCATGGCGCTGCTCCTCTGGCGGCGGTTCGAGTCGGAGGACGCGGTCTGGCTCTCCTTCTACCTCGCGGGTCCGGCGATGCTCGGGGCCACCCTCCTCGAGCTGAAGGAGGGGATGGAGGCGGTACGGGCCGTGGGCGCGGGGTGGATGGTGGGCGCGCTGACCACCTCCTTCATCGTCAGCCTGGTCTGCATGGAGGCGCTCCTCCGGGTGGCCCGGCGGCTGGACTTCTCCAAAATCTGCATCCTGCTCGGAGCGATCTCGCTGCTGGTACCGCTGGTCGGGAAGGTGGCTTAGGGGGCGGGGACGATCCCGCCCTCGCTCAAGGAGCTCGCGGCGGTGGCGGCGGGCGGCGCCCTGGGGGCGGTGACGCGCTACCTGGTCTCGGGCGCGGTCCCGGAGGTGCGAGGGATCCCGATGGGGACGGTGGTGGTCAACGGGCTCGGGTCGTTCATCCTGGGGTTCGCGATGTGGGCGGTGAGCCTGGGGATGCGGCTCTCGCCCGAGGCGCGGGCGCTGCTGACCGTGGGGTTCTGCGGTAGCTTGACGACGCTCAGCACGGTGGCGTACGAGTTCGTCGAGTTGTGGGCGACCTCACCGGTCCTCGCTGTTACCTACTTAACCGTTAACGTGGCCACGGGGGTCCTCGGCGTCCTCGGCGGTGTGGCGCTGGCGCACTGGGTCATGGTGGGGAGGGCGTAGGGTTGGCGAGGGAGCTCCAAGAGCCGGTCAAGATGAAGATGTACCTGCTCGAAGGGGATCGGATCGAAGGCGTGCCCGCCGTGGACTGGGTGCTGAAGAAGGTGAAGGAGCTCGGGCTGCGTGGGGCTACGGTGCACCGCTGCTTCGCCGGGTGCGGGCGACGGGGCCGCTCGGAGGCCCGGATCCTGAGGCACTCGACCAACCTTCCCATCGTGATCGAGGTCGTGGACGAGAGGGAGCGGGTCGAGCGCCTGGTGAATCTCCTGAAGCGTAAGGTGGACGTGGGCGTGATCACGGTCGAACGGCTCGAGAAGGCGTACGATCTGGAGGGGTGAACCCGTGCAGAGCCCCTACGTGCGCGAGGCGGTGAAGGACCTGGACCTGCCGGACGAGGTGGTCATCTACGACACGACGCTGAGGGACGGCGAGCAGACGCCTGGAGTCAGCTTCACCCCGGAGCAGAAGCTGGAGATCGCGCACCTCCTGGACGAGCTGGGCGTGCACCAGATCGAGGCCGGATTCCCGGTGGTCTCCGAGGGCGAGAGGGAGGCGGTTCGGAGGATCGCCAGGGAGGACCTGGACGCGGATATCCTGTGCCTGGCGAGAACGCTGCGCGGGGACGTGGACGCGGCGGTGGAGTGCGAGGTGGACGGGGTCATCACCTTCATCGCGACCTCGGACCTGCACCTGAAGCACAAGCTGAAGATGAGCCGCGAGGAGGTGCTCGAGCGGATCGCGGACACCGTGGAGTACGCGAAGGACCACGGGCTGTGGGTCGCGTTCTCCGCCGAGGACGGGACACGAACGGAGTTCGAATTCTTGGAAAAGGTGTACCGGACCGCGGAGGAGTGCGGGGCGGACCGCGTGCACGCCACGGACACGGTGGGGGTCATGATCCCGGAGGCCATGCGCCGGTTCGTGAGGAAGATCCGCAGGGTCGTGGACCTACCCATCGGGGTGCACTGCCACGACGACTTCGGGATGGCCGTGGCGAACTCCCTGGCCGCGGTGGAGGCGGGCGCTCAGGCCATCTCAACCACCGTGAACGGGATCGGCGAGCGCGCGGGCAACGCCGCGCTCGAAGAGGTGGTAATGGCGCTGGAGAAGCTCTACGGGCTCGACCTCGGCCTCAACACGGAGGTGCTCGCGGAGCTGTCCCGGAAGGTCGCCGAGTACTCCGGGATCGACGTGCCCCCGAACAAGGCGGTCGTGGGTGAGAACGCGTTCCGGCACGAGTCCGGAATCCACGTGGCTGCCGTGCTCGAGGAACCCAGGACGTACGAGCCCATGGACCCGCGCGAGGTGGGGATGGAGCGGAAGATCGTGCTCGGTAAGCACACCGGACGCAAGGCGGTGATCGCCAAGCTGAAGGAGCTGGGCGTGGAGCCGGAGGAGGAGATAGTCGAAGAGGTCCTGCGCGAGATCAAGGCGCTCGGCGACCGGAAGGTGAGGATCACCGACTCGAAGCTCCGGAAGATCGTGAAGCGCGCGGTGGAATCGCGAGGAGATCGTGGCTCATGAGGAACTCGACCAGGTCGCTCGCCCTCCGAGAGAACTCGCGGAAGGCCTCTTCCTCGCCCCACCACTCACCCTCCACGCTCGCAAGGCCCTTGGAGACGAGCCTCCGGAGCGCCAGCTCCACCAGCCCGTCCCGACGGGGATCGCCCGTCCGGCCCAGCCGCACCGTCACCGCCCGCCTCCCCCGCCACTTCACCACCCTGAGAGGTAGCGAGCGGCCCCCGACCGGGCCCAACAGGTCACACACGAGGCAGGTCACGTACAGGTCCTCGTCCTTGAGGTACCTACGCCCGGACTCCAGCACCCTGCCCGCGGCCTCCAGCTCCCACATCGGCACGAACCCGCGCGGCCGGTACCGGCCCACGTCCCGCGGGTGACAGTACGGTGGACCGCCCACCGGGCAGGCGAACGCCCGGTGCTCGATCTCGCCCAGGACCACCTCGCACAGGCTCCTCTTGAGCAGCTTCCGACAGTCTTCGCCCGAGAGCGACCGGACCAGGACCAACCGGGAGACACCCCGGGGGGCCCGGGTTGGCCAGCGTAGCCGAGCGTATCCTGTCTGAAAAATGTGGCGAGCGCGTCGAGGCCGGAGACGTCGTGGCCATCGAGCCGGACGTGATCATGCTGCACGACGGGTCCGGGGCCACGGCCCTCCGGACCCTCCGGGAGCTAGGGACGGAGCGCGTGAGGCGGCCGGAGAAGGTCGTCCTAATCTTCGACCACTCCGTCCCACCCAGCTCGGTGGAGGCGGCCAACCGGCAGAACGAGCTCCTCGAGTTCGCCCGGCGGCACGGGATCGAGCGCGTCCACGTGGACGAGGGAATCTGCCACCAAATCCTCGTGGAGGAGGGGTACGCCCAACCGGGCCGCGTCGTCTTCGGCGGGGACTCGCACACCCCGACCGTTGGAGCCGTTTCCGCCCTCGGGTTCGGCTTCGGCGGCACCGACATGGCCTTCACGCTGCTGTACGGTGAGCTCTGGATCCGCGTACCCCGGACCATCCGAGTACACGTGACCGGGGAGCTCGAGGCGGGGGTCACGGCGAAGGACCTGGCCCTAACCATCGTCGGCGAGCTGGGGGCCGGGTACGCGGACTACGCCGTTCTCGAGTACACCGGCCTGCCGGAGCGCCTGCCCACGGGCGACCGAATGTGCCTGTGTAACCTGGCCACGGAGGCGGGGGCCAAGTCCGCCTACGTACCGCCCAAGGACGGTCCCGAGGACCTGCGGCCCGGGGACGCCGACGAGGTCGTCGAGGTCGACGCCTCAGAGGTCGAGCCGGTCGTCTCCGTCCCGGACGCCGTGGACGACGTGAGGCCGGTCGGAGACGTGCAGGGCACCGAGATCACCCGGGTGTTCGTCGGCTCGTGCACCAACGGTCGGTACCGGGACGTTAGGGCGTTCACGGAGGCGCTGGACGCGCTCGGCGGCCCCGACTCGGACGTCCGAGTCGTGGTCGTGCCGGCCTCCCGACGCGTTCTGCTCAAGCTGACCCGGGACGGGACCCTGGAGCGCCTCCTCGAGCTCGATGTGACCGTGGCCCCGCCCGGGTGCGGTCCCTGTCTGGGCGAGCACATGGGCGTGCTGGGCGACGACGACGTGTGCGTCTCCACCGCCAACCGCAACTTCCCGGGCCGAATGGGGTCGACCGAGGCCGACATCTACCTGGCCAGCCCGCTCACCGCGGCCGTGGCCGCCGCCCTGGGGGAGCTCGCGGACCCGCGCGAGGAGCTCCCCGACAGCGTGCTGGAACGGGTGGGATGAGCCGTGAGGTGGGAGGGACGCGCCTGGGTGTTCGGCGACGACGTTGACACGGACCAGATCATCCCGGGCCGCTACCTCCGGCGGGTCTCCTACGACGAGCTGGGCAGGTACGCGATGACGGGGGCGGACCCGGAGTTCCCGGAGAAGGTCCGGGAGGGTGACATCATCGTCGCGGGCCGGAACTTCGGGTGCGGCTCCTCCCGGGAGCAGGCGGTCATGGCGCTGCAGCAGGCCGGGGTCGCGTGCGTCGTCGCACGCTCCTTCGCTCGGATCTTTTACCGGAACGCTCTGAACCGGGGTCTGCCGACGATCGAGGCGCGCGGGGATCCCACGGAGGTCGTTGAGGACCGTGAGAGGGTCGTCGTCGACCTGGACGAGCTCGTTCTGAGGACAGGGTCGGGCGAGGTGCCCCTCCGCGAGCCACCCGAGTTCGCCCTGAGGGCCTGGCGAGAGGGCGGTCTGCTGGAGCTTGCCAGGGAGGACCCGGAGCGGCCGCCGTGGCGATGACGCCGAGCTGCGCCTCCTCCTGCGGGCCGTCAGGGAGTTGGGCGCGAGCCGGGTCGTGGAGGTGGGCCACGGGAGGAACCTACGGTACCTCTCGTTCCTGCGAGAGCACGGGGTGGACGCGGTCGGGGTCGAGACGCGAACCGAGCACGTCCGGAGGGCGCTGGCTCGGGGCCTACCCTCGGTGAACGTGGACGCGGTCGGGGAATCGGGCTGGGTCAGGCGGGTGCTGAGGCCCGACCTGGTCTACTCGGCGCGGCCCCCGGTGGAGCTGGCTCTGGGCCTCTTGAGGGAGTATTCCCCGGTGCTGCTGAGAATGAGGGAGGAAGAGCGGTGGGAGCTGCCGGAGCCGACCCGCCGGTTGGGACCCTGGGACCTCTACGCCTAGAGGTACTCCCGGACACGGTCGTACAGGACCGAGCCCGCGGCCAGGAAGCCCAGCGTAAAGCCCAGCAGGATGAGCAGGTCCACGGGGTCCAGGTAGCCCAGCAGCGCGGCCTTCCGGGCCGCGTCACCCATGTAGTACATCGGGTTGATGAGGGCGAACGCCCGGGCCCAGCCCGGCATGACGCTGATCGGCATGAAAATGCCGGAGAGGAACATCATCGGGATGGTCACCGCGCCCGTGGCCATCTCCGCGACCTCGGAGCGGCCGGCGAGCGACGCCATGAGGAGGCCGAGCCCGACCATCGTGGCGGCGGATAGCGCCCCCACCAGGAACAGCAGGACGGGGTGGAGGATCTTCGCGCCCAGGGCCAGCGCGACGAGCACGACGATCGCGCACCTGACGCATCCCCAGATGGTCATGTTCACGAACCGGCCGATGACGACGTCCCGCGCCCGGATGGGGGCCGCGAAGAGGGCGTAGGCCACGCCCAGCTCGATCTCCTCCATCATGAGGCGCCCGAGCCCGAAGATGGAGCCCATCGCCGCGGTCATGACGGCCAGTCCCGGGACCAGGTAGTCGAAGTACTTCATTCCCTTCACCGGCGTTTGCACGCGAAACGGGTTGAACTGCGGCACGTGGACGGGCCGCTCGGGCGCCGCTTTCAGCACCGGGGCCAGCCGCCTCACGGAGGACTTGACGGTGCCCGCCACGTGCCTCGCCCAGGACCGCTGGATCTTGTTCAGGACGTACCGGGAGCCCATCGGATCGGTTGGATCGTAATAGACCGTGGCCTTGCGGTCCGGGAACCCGGACGGCAGGTACAGAAAGACCGAGGCCGAGCCCCGCCGAACCAGGTCGCGTCCCTCTCGAACGCTCTTCACGTGGATCAGGTGGATCCGATGATCGCACCTCAGCTGGTCAACGATCGGGTCCCCGGCGCCCGAGTCGTGCCGGAGGATCGCGACGTTGACGCTGGTTGGCTTCACGTCGTGGAAGGCCCCGTACATCACGATCATCATGACGATGGGCGTGACGATGGTGACCGTCACCCGCCTCCGGTCCTTCACCCAGGCCTTGAAGTCCCGGGCGGCGATCGTGCGCCAGCTCACGCCCTCACTCCCCCGCCACCTGCGCCGCGACGGACCGGTACGCGTCCAGCACGGACCCGTGCTCGCTCATCAGCCGGTCGAACGGCTCGTCCAGGGCCTTGCGGCCCTCCAGGAAGATCAGGACGCGGTCCGGCTCCAGCTGCTCCACCTCGTGAACGTCGTGGGAGACGTAGAGGACCGTCGTCCCCGACTCGTTGTACTCGCGCACGGCCTCTATCACGTCCTGCCGGGCCGTCGGGTCCAGCTCGTTGGTCGGTTCGTCGAGCACCAGGATCTCGGGCCGGAGGGCGAGGGCCAGGGCGACGGCGGCGCGCTTCCGCATGCCGCCGGAGAGGTGCTCCACGCGCCGGTCCATGTACTCGTGCACCTCCAGGAGCTCGAACGGCTCCTCGTCCGGCTCGACACCGTACAGCTCGGCGTAGAACCGGACGTTCTCCCGAACGGTCTGCTCGAGGTACAGCCCTCCCTGCTGAGGCACGATGGAGACGCGGCGCTTGATGTCCGGGTCGGACGGGTCGCCCCCCAGGACGCGGATCTCGCCCCTGGTGGGCCTGGTGACGCCGCACACGATCTTGATGAACGTGGACTTGCCGGCACCGTTGGGGCCGAGGATGGCCACGAGCTCTCCCCGGTCTATGTCGACGTTCACGGAGCGGAGGGCGACGACCCGCCCGTACTCCTTCCACAGGTTCGTGGCCTGGACGGCGGACAAGGTGACCCCCCGCGGCGTCGCCCGGCCGCCCACGCCTTTGGTCATTCACCCGGGGACCGCGGTTGGAGGAGGGTCGTTTCGAACATCGTAACGATTCGTCCGGCGGGAGGGCTCAGCGCAGGGCCTCAGCGAACGCCTCCGCCAGCTCCTCCTCGTACCCCACCAGGAAGACCCTGCGAACCCGCTCGAGCTCCGGAGCCAGCTCCCGGATAACGCCGACCATGGTCTCCGCGGCGTCCTCGTAGGGGACGCCGCCGACCCCGGTTCCCATCCCCGGGAACGCGACGGACTCCACGCCCAGCTCCTCCGCCTTTTCCAGCGCCGCCCGGGTGGCCTTCTCGACGTTCTCCACGCCGATCCGCTGGGCCGGCCGCTCCATGGTGGGTGCGTGGATGACGTACTCCGCGCTCAGCCGGCCCGCGGTCGTGGCGACGGCTTCACCCACGGGGATCGGCGCCTTCTCGCGCGCCTCGCGCTCGATCTCCTCCCCTCCCTTCTCCTTGATCGCGGCCGCCACGCCGCCTCCCATCACGCCCTGGCTGTTGGCCGGGTTCACGATCGCGTCCGCGTCCTCCAGCTCGGTGATGTCGCCCTGGAGGACGATCACCTCAACCCCTTCCACTTCGGTGCGGAACACCTCCTTCAGGGGCAAGCGCCGGCACCCCCAGCCTCGGGAACCCCGTCGTATCTTCATCACTACGCCCGGGACTCCGCTGGCGCGGTGCTCCTCATCGGCCTACGGGGGCGCCGGGCGGGCCGGTTTCGGCCCCCGTCATACTCATCACCGCTCAGAGGGGACAATGGTTCCTCATCAACCAGCGTGATCGGGGTCAGCGTGAGCGTGTGCCCGGCGGCTTGCCCGCCCCCTCATCCCGACCCGCGAAGGGAGCGTCAGGGACGGCCTCCGGGCTTTACCGGGCTGCCGACCGGTCGGGGCATCCCCGGCGGTCGGGGAGACCGCCCGGTTCCCGACCGGGCGCCCTCGGACTGCCAGGATCTATAATCGTTTCCGCCAAGAACCAGCGCGGTCGGCGGGGCGTGGGGAGGCGTGACGCTTGAGGACTACCTGGCCCGACTGAAGGAGTCCAGCGCCGTCCACGAGCCGGACCTGAGGATCCCCGTGAAGCGGGCCCTACTGCCCTGGGTGCTGACCTACGCGTCGTGGGTCGGGATGGCGCTGCTACCGGGGCCCGAGCGACTCCACGCGCCGCACCCGGGACACTTTGCGCTGCTGGGAGCGGCCGCGCTCGCGGTCCTGGGCACGCTGCTGGTGGGCGAGGCCCTCTACCTGTATTACCTTTACCTGCTGATCCGGCGCCGCAACGAGCACTTCGAGCGCTCGCACCGGTTCTTCCTGGCCCTGGTAAGGCTGCTCCGAGAGGCCGGGTACGAGGACGTATCGGCGCTCGAGCTGAAGGTGGAGGAGCTGAGGAGGGAGCCCAAGAACCCGGTCCTCTGGGTGATCCTCTCGCTGGTCCCGGTGCTGGGGCTCCTGGCCGTCCTTTACGTGTACCACTCGCTGAATCGAGACTTCCACGAGCACTCCGTCGTGGAACGCAGCCTGGTGGAGGGCGTGGCCCGGGCCCTGGGAATGAGCCCGTACGAGCCCCCGTTCGAGGTGGAGGAGCTGGAACCGGTGCCGCGGCGGAGCACCGGCCTGTACCTGCTGCTGACGCTGCTAACGCTCGGGGTCTTCTCCGCGTACTGGTGGTACACCCTGGTACGGGACCCGAACGGGCACTTCCGGGCACACGAGCGGTTCGAACGGCGGCTGATTAGGGCGATAGAGGAGGGGATGGGAGGGTGACTCAGCCCCCTACCTCCTTCAGCAGCTCGGCCAGCAGGCCGATGAGGCCGCGCTCGTTGAGCAGCTCCCGCGCGCGGTCCGAGAGTCGGTACGCGTCTCCAACGGGTTCGAACAGGTCCGTCTGGGCCAGTCGTCCAAGCTCCTTCTCGGAGAAGGTCGCGTCCGCGCCCTCCCGGGCCACTCGCCGCAGCACGTCGATGGCGGCGTCGCTTAGCCGCTCCGCCAGCTCGGGCGGTAGGCGCAGCTCCTCGATGAGGGCGGTCGTCTCCTCCTCGCCATCGCCGGGCAGCTGGGCCCGGCAGGCGTAGAACTCGGTTTCCTCGTACTCCCGGGCCCTGTCGATGACCCAGCCGAGCACGGGCGTCTGGACGCGGCCGGCGCTGAGCCAGGTCATGGCCTCCAGCTCGACGTCCGGCTCGACCTCCTCGCCGTTGACCACCGCCCGGACCTCCACGGCGTCCTCCCGGACCGACTCGGCGTCGCCGAGCTCCCGGTTCTCGTCCATGAGGGTGGCGACATAGGTGACCTGGCCACCCCGGGAGATGCGCGTCCGAACGACGTACTCATCGCCCTCTCGGCGCACGCGGACGGGCCGGGACGGGACGTCCTCGTCCTCGAACCGGCGGCGGAAGTCAATGATCTTCACGCCCTCGGGCAGGCGGATACGGAGCTCGATGAACGTGCCGCGGTCACGCTCGCCCAGGTCGATGGTGAGGAGCTTGAACACCTCCCACAGGTCCTGGGACAGTGCGAAGCCGATCCACCGGTCGGCGACCCGGCGGAGGATCTGGGCGGACACGCGCCCGGCGTCCACGTCCTTCCAGTTCTCCTCCTCCAGCGCCTCGGAGATGCCGCGCCGGGTGACCTCGTGGAACTCGGTCCGGTGAACCTCCGCGGTGACCCAGCCGAGGTAGTTGAACACGTCCCACCCGATCTTCTCTCCCTCGGTGTCCGGGTCCGTGCCGATCAGGATGACGTCGGCCTCGGCGGCGAGGTCCCGGATGGATTCCAGGAGTGGCGTCTTCAGCTCAACCTCGCCACCGCAGTTCGGGCACTCCTCGCGGCCCACGACCTGCTCACCGCACTCCCGGCACCGGCCCAGCACGTCGTACACCGGCACCCACCGATCACCCACCTGCTCCACACCGAAGACGCCCTCGTCCTCCACGAGGTCCGCGACGTGGCCCTGCGTGGCGACAACGGTCAGGTGCAGGCCCTCGGCCGCGGCCTCGTAGGCCACGCCACCGTCCAGCCGGCGCCGGGAGGGCCGGCGCGAGAACAGGGAGGCGATCATCCGGGCCTTGTTCGGCGATTCGACGATCATCAGGGCCGAGCGGGCGAGCTTGCCGGCCTCCTCCGGCTCGAGCTCGCCCCGGAGGATCTTGCGCACGCGCTCCCGGTCGTCGTCCACCTTCTCCACCAGCTCGTCCAGCTCCTCCTCGGACACGCCCTCCAGGTTCAGGCCGATGTCGTCCGCCGTGAGCTCCTCCGGGTAGGACTTCCACTCGAACTCGGTCCCGTACGTGTACGACATTCGCCGGATCAGGCCGTTGAGCAGCCGGAGCTCCCGGTCGTCGTCCGGATCGCAGAGGACGAAGGACAGGCCGAAGGTCACGCCGCCGGCGAAGAGCCGGCTCACGCGCCCGCTGGCCTGTACGTACGTTCTCAGGTCCGGCACCTCGAGGAACGAGTCACCATCCTCCTCTCGCACGGCCACCGTGGTCGCCTCGCGCGCGAGCCGCTCCACCCGCTCCCGATCACCGAGCAGGTTCAGCAGCTCCCTCACGCCCTCGGCCAGCGTGCGGACGTTCCGGGCCAGCCAGGGCTCCACGTCCAGCTCGTCGGCGATCTCGTCCGCGTTCCGGTCGGCCAGGTCCTGGAGCTCCTCGATGGAGAGGTCCTCCACGGCCTCCTCGACCCGCTCCCGGTACCAGGCGCCGCGCCGGACGATCCGCCAGAGCCGGCCGGCGACGCCCTCGAGCCGGCTCCGCAGCTGGGTGTCGTCGATTAGGCGCGCAAGGTTGGACAGGGCGGAGGCGACGTAGGTCACGTCCTTCAGATCCTCCTCCTCGGGCGTCAGCCGGATGCGCTGGCGCGGGACCCCGTAGAAGACGGCGTACCGGGCCGCCTGGGGTAAGTCGAGCCCGCGCACGATAACGCCGTACGGGCTGGCGACGGCGACGAGGACGTCCACCTCACCCTCCGCGAACGCGTCGATGGCCTCCTCGCGCTCCTCGGCCGACGTGCCGGCGTGGACCGCCCGCGCCTCTATCCCGTGCTCTCGCAGGTGCTCGGCGATCTCCTCCGCCACCTCGCGCGCCCGCTCACCGCCGGGCAGACGCTGCGGTACGAAGACGAGGCCGCCCTCCGGACCCACGCGCTCGACGACCTCGCGCACGGCCTCCGGGGACGGCTCTTTCGGCACGACCAGGTCCTGGATGTTCCGGAGCCCCTCGCCGCCGGCGCCCACCTCGAAGTCGAAGAGCTCCCGAACGACCGCGAGCCTCCGGGATGGAGCGGCGGCTCCGGTCGCGCTCATGAAGACGATCTGAGCGAGATCCCGCCCTTTAGCCTCCTCAACCTCCTCCTCCAGCTCCTCGAGCTCCTTCTCGAGCTCCTCCAGGTCGCGCCGGACGCGCTCGGCCCGCTCCTCTTCGCCGCGCTCCTCCAGTGACTCGAGCCAGTCGCGCAGCGAGTAGTACCGGCGCCGGAGGTTCGCGAGACGGTACGCGGCGTCGATCTCGTCCTGCTCCAGGCCCGCCACCCGGAGGACGCGGTCGACGTTCCGGCCGGTACCGCGGATGATCGCGTCCACGTCGTCGACGAAGATCACGTCGAAGTCGAGCCGCTCGAGCTCCTCCACGCGGTGGACCAGGAACTGGGCGGTGGTGATCAGGACGTCGAAGTCGCCCTCGCGGATGCGCTCCTGGGCCCTTCGCCGGCGCTCGTCGGGCATGGCCGCGTGGTAGCTGACGACCTCGACGTCGAGGCCGGCCCGCTCGGCGAGATCGCGGATGCGCTCCTCGACCTGGCGGACGAGGGTGGTCGTGGGCACGATATAGTACACGCGCCGGCCCGCGTGGGCCAGGAGGGCGCTCATCAGCGAGGCCCAGGAGGTCTTACCCGTGCCGGTCGGGGCCAGGATCGAGAAGCTGCAGCCACGGATCAGGCGCCGCGTCCACACGGCTTGGGCGGAGTACAGCCGGAACCCGGTCGCCTCCTCGAACGCGCGGTTCGCGATCTCGGTGAAGAGCTCGGGCCAAACGTGCTCGCGGAAGAACTCCTCGACGCGCTCGCGGTCGACCTCGCCCCGCTCGGCCCGGTCGCGGAGGAGCTTGAGCACCAGGAGAACCTCGCCCACGGTCCCGTGCTCCTTCCGGGCGGTCTTGAGCGCGTCCAGGAGCCGATCCGTCTCGTAGGGGAGGCAGCGCTCGCAGATGCCGATGCGAGAGGTGAGCCGGATCGAGGAGCAGTCGCCACCGCAGATCACGCACGCGGAGCCGAAGATGGCGACGGGCTCGTTCGGGTCCGTCCCGGAGATGTCCTTCTCGCGGACCCGGTCCGGGTCCTCCAGGTGCTCCTCCAGCCGCTCGGACAGCCGCTCGATGGTCTCAGAACACTCCTGAAGGATCGGCTCGGCGAGGTCCTGGAAGCCCTCTGGGACGAGCTCCAGCACGTCATCCAGCATCGTCTTTCAGCCCCTCGACGGCGCGAACGAGTCGTTCTAGTCGGGCGTGGCCCCTGGCCAGCAGCCGGTTGCACATCTCGACCAGGTGAGGCCAGGCCTCCCTCCTGATCGTCTCGCGCCCGTCGATCTTGACGGGCACTTCCATGCGCTCGGAGCCGAGGATCTCCACCACCACTTTTGAATCTTTGATCGAGCGGATGGAGGAGGCCTTGAACCCGGCCTCGGAGGCGGCGGAGCGCAGGCGCCGGGCCGCCTCCAGGTCGCGGCACAGGACGTGGAAGAGCGGCGGCTGGGCCTTCAGCCACGTGAGACCCTCGTCCGGGGCGCGCCGGACGGCCTCGCGCACCTCCTCCACCTCGACCGGCTCGTGCCACTTCGCGACGAACTCGGAGCCGCGCTTGTCCCCCACCTCGGGCTCGTGGAGCACGATGATGCGGCCCGAGCAGCTGCTCGTCGTGCAGTAGTCCGGGAGCGAGTTGATCGCCTCGAGGACGGGGATCGCCGGCTCGTCCACCTCGCCCCGCTCGATCGCCTCCTCGAGCTGGCGGAGGCGGCGCCGCTTCTCGCCCTCCCAGTGCAAGGTCAGTGCCGCCTGAGCTCCTCATTTATCCTCGGCGTTCGGTCGCCTCATCATCCGGGGGCTCGGGGTTGAAGGATCTCCGGAACTGTAAACTCTGCGCCTGGGAGTGCGGAGTAGACCGGCTCGAAGGCGAGCGCGGGGTCTGCCGGGTTACGGAGCCCGTCGTGGCCTCGAAACAGCTGCACCCGGCCCCGCCCGCGAGCTACACGGTGTTTATGGCCGGGTGCAACTACCGCTGCCTGAACTGCCAGAACTGGGACATCGCGCACTTCCCGGACAACCCGGAGGGGCGCGTGCTCGGGTACCAGGACCCGAAGGAGCTGGCCGTCGAGGCCGTGAACATGATCGAAACGCCGCAGGGTCGCGCGATCGGCGCCGACCGAATCTTCTTCTCCGGGGGCGAGCCGACCGTTCACCTCCCCTACGTTGAGAAAGTCGTCGAGCACTTCCGCGAGACGACGGACATCTGGAAGGTCAACTTCGACACGAACGGGTTCGCCACGCGGAAGAGCATGCGGCGGATCATCCGGCTCGCGGACTCGATCACGTTCGACTTCAAGGCGTACTCGGACGAGCTGCACCGCGCGATCACCGGCGCGCCCGTGGAACCCGTTCTCCGGAACCTGGAGCTGCTGATCCCCTCCCACCTGGACCTGATCTGGGAGGTCCGGATCCTGCTGATCCCGGAGGCGCACGACGAGGAGGAGATCCGGAGTATGTGCGAGTTCCTGGCGGACCTGGACGAGTCCGTTCCCGTCTGCTTCCTGGCCTTCCGGCCGAACTTCGTCCTGGAGCGGCACCCGGGCGCGCCGCGGAAGCTCATGCAGCGGGCCGTGGAGATCGCGCGGGAGTGCGGGCTGGAGAACGCCTCCTGGTCGGGGCTGCCGGACCTCGAGGGCGAGGTCCCGCCCAGGGTCCGGGAGCGTCGGGAGAGGCTGCGGGAGCGGTACGACGGGCACGAGGGCGCCGCCCTGATGGCCGGTTACGCCCGCGAGGCTGGGTGCCCGTGCCACCCGCGGGACTGCCTGAGCTGCTCGAAGATGAGCGAGTGCCCGGTGAAGCGGTACCGGGCGGCGCGCCGGACGTAGCTACTCACGCCAGCGCTGGAACTCCTTGAACCGGCGCTTGATTCGGCCCGGGACGCCGGGAGGGCTGAGCTCGCCCAGGTACCCGCGACCGTCCTCCTCCGAGATCCTGACCTCCTCCCGCAGCTCGGCCCGAAGGAGGAACTCGCACAGGCCCGCGTTCCGGATCACCGCGTCCCGTGGACGGAGCGTGACGGACCAGACGTAGTACACCTTGAAGGCCGTGTCCGGGAACATCCCGCCCCCGAGGTCGACCGCGAGCACGTCGCACGAGGGCTCGCCGAGGGCCTCAAGCACCCGCTCGAGCGTCTCATACTCCCGGGCGTCGCCCGGGACGAACGTCAGCTCCTCATGCTCCCGCTCCAGCTCGGCCATGGCCTCGCGCGCCTCCTCCCCGTAGTCCACGGCCACGACTCGCTCCGGACCGCGGCTTAGGATCCTCCGCGTGGCCGCGCCCTTGTGGCAGCCGAGCTCCACGACGGTGTCGCCCTCCCGCACGACTTCCCCGAGAAGCTCCCGGTAGCGGTCCACGGATCGCACGAGCGCGATCAAGCTCGGGCCCCGCTAGGCTTTTGTTCGGGCGGTGCGCGGATCCCGCCGGATGATGACGGTTTCAGGCGCCGAGTTCGGCCGGGGATGCGGATATCTCCCCGCACTGACCCCGGAGGGTGACGAGGGCCTTCCGGGGACCGAAGGGGGTGACGAGACCGGCCCGCGCTACCGACTCCGGGTGACCACCACCACCGCCTTCCTGTTGTTCACCCCCACCCGGAACCGCTCCTCCGCGATCACCTCGCCGCCCAGCTCCCTCCTCAAGCGCCGGATCATCCGACCATAGTAACGGTCGCCGATGGACAGGCCGACCCCGTACTCGCCGAGGTCCAGGGTGGCGTGGCCGGCCCCGTCGATGTTCTTCCCGTGCGCCAGCCGGGTTAGGATGCTCCTGATCATGGCCGCGCTCGGCGGCGCGTCACCCGTCACGATCTCCCTGACCTCCTCCAGCGCCTCCTCCACCAGCTCCTGCGCCATCCCGCCGATCTCGAGGCCCCGAAGCTCCGTCAGGTCCGCCCGCGTGGTGCGGTGGCCCTCGATCAACGAGCCGTCGACCCACTCCCGCAGCACCAGCTTGGCCGCCCCCTCCAGGTCCCGGCCGAGCCGGTCGGCGATGTCCCGGAGGACCTCCTCCGGATCGTCCCTCTCCTCGACGTCGAAGCGCTCCTCGATCGCGCCGGGGTACTCGCGCAGCACCCGGTCGATCACGCGGGTCGCCGGGGTGACCGGGTCCTCAAGCACGTCCGGGTCGAGGGCACCGGCCTCCTCCCCGACCTCCTCCGTCGGCACGACTCCCGGCGAGTCGATGACGAGGAGCTTCCGGCTCCCGCGCACCCACATCTTGCCCCTCGTGTAGCCGGCCTCCCGTGACGTCTCGGTGGCCGACCGCCGGACGAGCGCGTTGATGAGCATGGACTTGCCGACGTTCTGCACGCCCACGACGCCCACGCGCACGGTCTCCACGTCCTCCGGCGCAACCTCGAAGATCGCGCGCCGCAGGTAGCGGATGCCCATACGCTCTCGGGCACTCACGTAAACCGTGGGCACTCCCTCCTCCGCCTCGATGCGCTCCTTGATCTCCTCCGCCCGGACCCGCGGGACCAGGTCCGCCTTGTTGAGCACGACCACCCGGGTGTAGTCGAACACGTCCTCGAGCCGCTCGAGCCGGTCCCACCGGGTCTCCTCCGGGTACCGGATGTCCCGGACGTCGAGGACCACGTGCGCCTCGGAGAGGACGCGCATCACGTGCCGGTACCAGCGCGGCGGCAGGGTCGCGCCCCCCTTAGCCTTTTTATCCCGGTGTTAACTCTCGGTCGGCACCGGGGGTGGTCGGCATTAAATCTGACCTCGAGGTTCTGGAGACGCTGCAGCGGGACGTAGAGCCGGCCCAGGACGGAGCACTCCCGCGGCTGGTCGACGAGAAGATCGTCAAGGAGCTGTACGAGCAGGGTGAGCTGTTCGCCTCCTTCGGCGCCTACTACCGGCGGGAGAAGGGCTGCAAGGTGATGAAGGCGGCCGTGGACGGGGGCTTCGTTTGCCCGAACAAGGACGGTAGGATCTCGAAGGTGGGGTGCCTGTTCTGCCCGAAGATGGGCCGTACGATCATCACGCCCAACGTGGACCCGAAGAAGAAGATCGAGGAGCAGGCTAAGAAGCAGATGGAGGTCTTCCGGGAGCGGTACGGGGCGGAGAAGTTCCTCGTCTACTTCTACCCGGCGACGAACACGTACGCGCCGCCGGACGTGCTGGAGGAGCTGTACAACCGGGCGCTGGAGATGGAGGACGTGGTCGGCCTGTCCATCGGCACGCGGCCCGACTGCCTGCCGGACGAGGTCCTGGACCTGCTGGAGGATTACGTGAAGGAGGGCTACGACGTCTGGCTGGAGATCGGCGTTCAGTCGTACCACCACCGGACGCTGATGCGGGTGCGCCGGGGTCACGGCCTGGCCGAGGTCGTGGACGCGATCATCCGGGCCAAGGAGCGGGGCATTCGGGTGGTCAACCACATCATCTTCGGCCTGCCGGGCGAGACGCGGGCTGAGATGCTGGAGACCGTGCGGATGCTCTCGGTGCTGGGCGTTGAGGCGGTGAAGCTGTACCCGCTGGTCGTCCTGGAGCGGACGGACCTGGAGTGCCTGTACAAGAAGCGGCGGTACAAGCCGCTGAGCTACCGGGAGTACATCCGGCTGCTCGCGGACGCGCTGGAACGGATGGCGCCGACCGTGCTCATCCAGCGGCTGTCGAAGGACCGGGCGCCGGACGAGGAGGTGATCGAGCCGGAGTGGGACCTGTACCGGATGAGGGTGATCTCCGACGTGCGGAAGGAGCTGGCGCGGCGCGAGTCGCGGCAGGGTGCCAAGTACAAGGTGGGGCTGGACGCGGACGAGCTGGTGCCGCTGGTCAAGGGGGCCACGGGCGCGGAGGGCTCGGAGGTCCCGACCTAGCCTCCCCACGCCCGGACGCGTTCGTTACGAACCTCGAAACGATTCGGCGCGGCGGCGGCCGTGGGTGGGCTATAGCCCGCCTTCTGTAGTCTTAGCTGGCGGCATTCACCTCAGCGGCCCACCATCCCCCTCCGGCCCGGTGTTCATCGGGGGCATCACCCTCGTATCATCGGGCTCATTCGGCCTCGCCCGCCGCCGGGCGGCCCGTTTCACCGATCCCGTCGGCGTCCTCTGCGGGTTAGCTCGGGCCCCGTCGCCGGGGCCCTTCTCGGCCCGCCGACGGCGGGCCTCAGCCGCGTCATCGCCATCCGCCGACGGACGTGTCGTTTCTGTGGCCGGACCCCGGCCTCTCGGCCGGCCCCGTCTCGGGGCGGCGGCCCGGGCCCGGGGGCGGAGCTTCCTCCCCTTAGCGGCCTTCCGGCCGCACCCCGACGGGCCCGCCCTCATTGCCGTGCTCCGGCGGGCCCTTCCTCGGGGCGGGGGAGCCGCCAGCCCACCCACGGCCGCCGCCGAGCGCCCCGGGACGCCGGCGGCTAATAGCCGTTTCCCCGCCCGGCTCCTAAACCTTATTTTACCCTCAGCGAGGCTCGCCCGCCGAGGGATGCCCATGAAGGTCCGAGAGGTAGTCTCCTTACTCACGGACGTGCTCACGGAGCACTACCGCTCCGGAGTCTCACTGAAAGAGTCATTCTACCGAGTGTTCGACGACCCAATGTCCGTTCCCAGCTCCAAGGCGCGCATGATACACCGCCGACTGATGGAGCTGGGCAAGCGGATCGGCCTCTGCGAGGAGGTCATCGACGACATCATCGAGTCCTCCAGCTTCGAGGACCTACGACCCGAGCTCAAGGGCGTCCTCGTCGCGGCCGCCGACGAGATCCTCTTCGAGGGCACCAACCCCGCCCTCGTCACCGACGCGGCCACCCGGAAGGCCCGAAAAATGCTCCACGAGCGCGCCGCCGACTTCGTCCACGCCATCTGCTTCGACCTCGAGGAGTACGACCTGAGCCGGCTCAAGGAGCGCGGCTACGACGAGCTGTCCCTGGAGTACCACTTCCCGCCCGAGTTCATCGAGCACGCCCGGCGCGTGCTCCCGGAGGACGAGGTCGAGGAGTTCCTCAAGGCCTGCAACCGGCCGGCCACCAAGTACGTTCGGGTGAACACGCTCCACGCCGACTTGGAGGAAGTGGCCCAGCGCCTCAACGACGAGGGGGTGAAGGTCGAGCCCGATCCGCACGTGCCCGACCTGCTCAGGGTGGTCGAGGAGCAGGTACCCATCGTGCGCACCGAAGCGTGGCGGGAGGGCCTCGTGTTCACCCAGGACAAGGCCTCCGCCCTCGTCGGTCACGTGCTCAACCCGCAGCCCGGTGAGTTCGTGGTCGACCTGTGCGCGGCCCCCGGCGGCAAGACGCTCCACGCCCTGTGCCTCATGGAGGGTGAGGGCGAGATCCTCGCCGTGGACAAGTCGGACTGGCGCCTGGAGGCGATGAAGGAGAAGCTCGAGTGGCAGCGGGTTCCGGACGGCGTGATCGAGCTGAAGCACGCGGACGCGCGCGACCTGCCGGAGGAGCTCGAGGACGAGGCGGACCGGGTCATCGTCGACCCACCGTGCTCCGGCATGGGTTCGGTGCAGAAGCGGCCGGAGACGCGGTGGAACCTCAGTCGGAAGAGGGTCCGGCGGTACGCCAAGCTGCAGGCGGAGCTCCTGGAGGCGGGCGTCCGGGTGGCGCGGCCCGGCGGGGTGATCGTGTACTCCACCTGCACGCTCACGCTGGACGAGAACGAGGGCGTCGTCCGACGGGTGATGCGCCGGCACGACGTGGAGCTGGAGGAGGTCAAGGCGGGCTTCGGCAGGGAGGGTCAGCTGAAGGGGACGCGGCGCTTCTACCCGCACTCCGACGACTGCCAGGGCTTTTTCATTGCCCGGCTAAGAAAACGCTCGTAGGGTTCCGGAAACGTCGAAAAGAAAAACTCAAAGCCGACCACCCGATTCGGTCCGCCTGGGGGTGCCGGGGCGCATGCGAGCGCTGCCGGTCGTCGTGCTGGCCCTGCTGGCGACGCTGAGCGGGGCGGCGGTGGCGGAGGAGTCTCCCCTGGCCGGAGTGATGGTCCACCCATGGTCGCTGCAGCTGAGCGCCAGCCGACCAAAGGAGGTCCCGAAGGAGTACCTGGTGATCGTAGAGGCGCCGGCGGGCGCGAACCTGCCGCTGGGTAAGGCGTACTACGGCGTGTTCGTGTCGGACCCGAGGCACGCGGCGCTGATCGTGGACCTGACGCCAGCGGTGGTCGTTGAGTCCGATGACAAGGTGATCATCGACCCGAACGCGATCCCGGGCCGGAGGTACGCCAAGGTTCGGTTCAAGAAAGTGAAGCCGGGCAAGTTCGCGCTGCTGGCGCTGTCGCTGGAGACGAAGCCGCTGCCACTCAGCCTGCCGGTGAAGATGGTCAAGCCGGAGGGGCTGGAGCTGAAGGTTGGCCGAGTGAACGTCAAGCTGACGCGAGAGGTCGCTGAGGACCTGGCGCGGGTGCTGGCCACCTACGAGTACGGACTGCACCGGCGAGTGGACGTCGGCTACCTACAGGCGCTGGTGTTCAAGGTGCTGATCCGAGAGCAGCTGGTCAGCAGCGTCCCGTCGGAGCCGGAGAAGCTTGAGACCCGGCCGGGGACGAAGGAAACGGAGCGGAAGGAAACGGAGCAGAAGGAGGCGAAGCGGACGGAGACAGCCGAGACAGCCACGTCGACGACAGCCGAGGCGACAGCCGAGGCCACGACGAGGAAGGCCACGACGAAGACGACGAGGACAGAGGCCAAGAAGACTGAGACCGAGACTGCTACGACCGAAAAGACTGCTACTACGGCCAAGACCGCTGCCGAAACCAAGGCTGAAACCGAGGAGAAGAAGGTGAACGAGGAGACGGGCTACGCGCTGCGGGCCTTCCTGGAGGTCAACGGCGGTCGGAGCACCGACGTCCGAGCGGAATTCGAGGCGACCAACCTGGAGCGGTTGATCGGTGAGGCCGCCAGCCTGGTCGAGGACTTCCTGAAGTCGCCAGAGGGCCAGAAGCTCGTGGGCGCCGCTGAGCGGACGGCGCGGGCAGGGGCCGCCGCCGCGCCGGTGGCCGCGGCAGCGGTCCTAGCGGGCCTGCTGGCGCCGGCGCGGGTCCGCCGGCACTAACCTCCGCCGGCCCCCACAACGTTTTTATAGCGGCTGTGGGTCGGATCACGATGGGAGGCGCGGCCGCAGTCTAGTCTGGTAGGACGCGGGCCTTCCGAGCCCGTGGCCCGGGTTCAAATCCCGGCGGCCGCACCACCCGGAATCGTTACGAGGTTCGTAACGATTCCCCCGGCGGGGAGGATGGCGTTAGGAGGCGGCGCGGCGTCGGATGCTTCCCGCGTCCCTCAGGACTCGTAGCGCCTCGAGGAGCTCCTCGCCCGCCCGAGTGATCTTCCACCCGCTCATCATCTTCGTCCGCCGGAGCAGCGTCACCACCTTCTTCGCCTGGTCCAGCGTCACGTCCGCCTCCTTCAGCAGCGACTTCGGGAACTTCGAGAGCTTCTTCGCCCCGAACCCCCGCCCCCTCAGCTTCGACACGGCCTCCAGGAACCGGGCCGAGACCGGCGTGATCGGATGCCTCAGCTTGAGGATCTCCATCGTCTGGCCCCGATGGATCGCCCGTCGGAGGTGCCGGCCGGCGCGGGTCAGCGAGACGTAGCCCGTCAGGAGCTCGTCCACGATCCCCCTCGACTCGAGGCGGTCCAGGTGCTCGAGCACCTCGTGCTCGAGGAGCCCGTACCGGTTCTCGAGGTCCTCGATCAGATCCTCCCGGGCCACCGCCTCCGGCGGGATCCGGTACACGATCTTCGCCTCATCACCGGTCAAGAACGGGGCCCGTTTCACTCTCCTCGCCACCTTGGCGACCAGGAGCCCGCGCGTGGTAATCGCCGACTTCGAGACCAACCCCTGCCGGTGAGCCTCCTCCAGCCACTCCGGCGAGGGCGCCTCATGGCCCAGCGACACCGTGACGGCCTTGACGGCGACGGCGCGGACGGGGTCACCGAGCTGGTGCAGCACTTGCTCGCCTTCCTCGGTCAGCACCCAGATGGGCTTGCCCTTCTCCCTCCCGTAGTCGCAGACGGTCTTCTCGACGAGCCCGTGCGCCTCGAGCTCCTTGAGCTCCGTGGACGGGTCGGGGTCGCGCTCTCCGTACTCCTCCTCCAGGACGCGCTTGATGCGGGCGAGCGTGGGGGCGACGTTGGGGTTCTCTCCCGGTCGGTGCAGCCGGTCGATGATCTCTAGGAGTCGGAGCTCTTCCGGCCGGATGCTGACCGGCGGTACGCCCGGAACGTCCTCGCCGAGCATCTCGTAGGCGCGGAGGACGTGCTCGCCCGCCCGGGTCAGCGAGCCCTCCCACACGTAGCCCAGCCGCTCGAGCCGCTTCATGTCCTCCGGCTCCTCGCCCTCGTCCACGGCCTTGATGTCCTCCATGATGTCCGGCGAGAGGACGACGTGCATGGCCGGCACGGCCTTCTCCAGCGCGTACTTGACCTCGCGACCCAGGGCGGTCAGCGTGTAGGTCCTGGCGCCGTCGATGGGCGGCGAGATCACGAGCAGCCGCATCGCCTCGAGCGCGTGCAGGACGCTGTCCGGGATCCCGAGCGTCTCCCGGTACTTGATGAAGGCCTTGAGCGTGCCCGGGCCGGGTGGGAGCCGGGCGATCACGCCCGAGACGTCCTGGGTCACGTAGAGCCGCGGGGTCGCCCTCAGGTAGGCCTCGAGAATGAGCTCGCCCGCCTCCGTGAGCTCACCGTCCTCGGCCAGGCCGCGCTCCCGGAGCAGCTCATCCCAACCGTCGGGCACGGCGGACAGCGAGGCGTGCTTCAGCGCGAGGATTGTGTCCGAGCCCACCCAGCGCTCGTGCGTCCACTCGTGCGGGTCGCAGCCCAGGATCTCCGCGGCCCGCTCGGCGGCCTCGGCGGCGAGTCGGCCCGCCTTCGTGAGCTTCCACTCGTTGGAGCCGACCCGGACGGCCAGTCCCTGCAGCTCGAGCTCGAGAAGTCGCCGTGGGACGATCTCCGTGGTCGTCTCCGCCTCCTCCGCGATCTCGCGCGCTTCCTCCCTCTTACCCGCCTCCTGGACCGTGAGCAGCACGTCCGCGTGGTCGCGCAGGAGGAGCAACCGCGGGCCCCACGGGCCGGTTGAGGGCGCTCATAAAAACGTGTCGAGAGTGCCCTGCCGGTCGCGCCTAAGTGCCTTCAGTGCCGCCCTTGCGGTGTCGTCCATGCGTTTTTCCAGCGCCTCAAGCAGCTCCCCGAAGTCGTCGGTGCGCAGCACTTCCTCGGCCCTCCTGACGGCCTCTCGGATCACCCAGGCACCGAGGGGGGCGGAGTACTCTCGGCGGACGACCCGGACGACCGTGATCCCGAACTGGCGACCGAGGTCCAGGCACGCCTCCAGGGCGCCGACGCGGGCGGCGTAGTACGCCCCGCCCGTCTCCTCGGGCTCCTCCTCCCGGCTCACCTCGGAGTCGCGAAGCACCGTGACACGCTCCCGGTCCGACCACGGGGCGCCGGGCTCGTACACCTCGATGAGCTCGTAGGATAGGGGCTCCGGGCGGAGGATCACCCACATCTCGTTGCCGAAGAGCTCGCCCCGGAGCAGCCGGTACTCGTCGCCTGGGGGCAGCTCTCGAGCGGCGCGCTTCAGGTGGTCGGAGATGATCGCGTCAACGGCCGCGACGCTCCACCGGGTGGGCACGAGCCGGCGGTTTGCGGTCCGGCCGAGGAGGCCCAGGGAGAAGGCTCGGGCGATGTGCGACTCGTCGAGACCGCGCTCGTAGAGCTCGATCACCGCCTCCTCAGCCTTCAGCTCGTCCTCGTGGACGCGCTCGAGCGGTCGGGGTACGCGCGGGGTCCCGTCCAGCTCGAGCCGTCCCTCGACGAGCGGGCCGATGAACGGTGCCGTGCGGGAGGGCTCGCCGACCCGGCGTTCCACGTGGAGCGTGCTCTCGACGGGGCGCGAGGAGACGGCCGCCTCCACCTCCTCGTCGGATAGGCTCGGGGTCTCCCGCACGTGCCTCCGCTCGTTACGCTTCCTGAAGGTGAGAGCCCGGAGCTCGATGACCTCCTCGTAGGGCAGGCGCGCCAGCTCCCTGCCCTCGTCCGGGACGTCCCGTTCGCCGACGCCCGGGGTCAGCCGAACTCGCGGGTACCCGCGCCAGGAGACGTGGGCGGTGAGGGTGTACCCGTCTAGGTCGCGGTGACGGCGGAGGCGGCGGCTGATCTCGCGCAGCGTGGCCAGGTACACGCACTCGTCTCGACCGCACCAGCCGCGACCTCGACACCGTGGACAGAGTCCTCCCATGGGGTTCCCCCGCCTCGTCGTAATGGTTTAATTCGAGATGAAGCGTAGTCCGGAGGGGGATTGAACATGGCGGTGGAGAAGGTCTCGACTGGTGTGCCGGGAATGGATGACGTGTTGGACGGCGGGATCCCGGAGCGGAACGCGGTGCTGCTGACCGGCGGTCCGGGTACGGGCAAGACGATCTTCTCGCAGCAGTTCATCTGGTCCGGCCTGGAGGAGGGCGAGCCGGGCGTCTTCGTGACCCTGGAGGAGCACCCGGTGCAGGTGCGGAAGAACGCGGAGGGGTTCGGCTGGAACTTCAAGGAGTACGAGGAGGAGGGGATGCTGGCGGTCGTCGACGCGTTCACGGGTGGTATTGGTAAGGCCAGCGAGTACGAGAAGTACGTGGTCAAGGACCCGACGGACATTAGCGAGCTGACGAGCGTGATCCGGAAGGCCGTGGAGGACGTGGACGCGAAGCGCGTGGCGATCGACTCGGTCACGCCGCTGTACATCGACAAGCCGAGCGTGGCGCGGCGGATCATGTTCCGGCTGAAGCGGATGCTGGCGGGCCTGGGCTGCACGACGATCCTGGTGAACCAGATCGCGGCGCACGAGCGGGGCTTCGGTGGCCCGGGCGTCGAGCACGCGGTGGACGGGATCATCCGGCTGGACCTGGACGAGGTGGGCGGACGGCTCTGGAGGTCGCTGATCGTATGGAAGATGCGAGGCACCTCGCACAGCATGTACCGGCATCCGTTCGAGATCAGCGACGACGGGATCAAGGTGGACCCGGAGAAGGTGTTCGACAAGAGCAGCGGCAGCGTGAAGGAGATCTCGGAGGAGTAGGCGGTCATCCGGGCAGCCCGAAGCGAAGCAGCGCCGCGACCCCTCCCAGCTCCTCCAACCGCTCCCCCCACTCGTGCTCGGTGCTCACGATGAGCACGTCACCGCCCGTGCGCTCCACGTACTCCACCAGCTCTCGAATGTCCTCGTCCTCCTCCACCATCGCTCTCCGGAAGACCTCGTCGGCGATCAGCAGCGTCTCGACGGCCCCGAACTCCGCCGCCCGCTTGCAGTCCTCCAGCCCGTAGGCGACCGTGTCGTCCCCACGGCCGATCCGCTTGAATACCTCCTCCACGTGCTTGGCCTCCTCCGCCACGCGTGACTCCTCAACCACCCGCTCCACCGCGCCGCGCCGGATCATCTCGATGAGCCCCGACTCGCCCGCCGAGCCCGTGTCCTCCACCGCGGGGTTGAGGTCACGCTCCTCTCGGAGGAACTCAGCGAATTCCTCCTTCACGAAGCCCGGACCACCGACGACCAGGTGCTCGATGTCCTCCTCCTCCATCACCCGCTCCACCTCGTCCGCGAGCCGGTGGAAGAACTCGCGGAGCTCGGAGCGACGGTCCCCACCCCGCTTCCCGGGCACGTTGTGCCGGACCCGGGCCACCACGTCGAGCCCGTAGTCCCGGACGATCCCCAGCGTGCCCTCGCCCGCGTCGACGGCGACCAGGAGCACGGGCGGCCGGGACATCTCCGCCTCCTCCAGGCGCTCCAAATCCTTGTCGTCCCACTCCTCCTTGACGACCTTGATCTTCTTGCCCGTGGTAACGTTGATCGTGTGGTAGGACCCGGACTCCGGCCCGTGCTCGATGATCCCCTTGATCCGGAGCCGGTTAGAGTACTTGTCGAACTCCGTGTCCTCGACGCGAACGCCCAGGTACACGGGCCGTCGCTCGCCCTTGTCCCGGCGGATGGTCTCGGCGCGCTCGTCCTTCACCCGGCGCCGCTCCAGCGCGAAGACGAGGTCGCCCTTCCGGACGATATGGTACAGGTGCCAGAGATCGTCCAGGGTCTCCGGAAGGAGCTCGACGTACCCCTTATCCAGGTCCTTCTCCAGTATCTTCATCGCCACCACCCCGGGACAGGAGCTCCTCGAACACCTCCAAGTACTCGGGACCCAGCTCCTCCGCCGTCTCCCGGGCCGACTGAACGAACTCCCGGTACCCCTTGAACCCGATCTTGGCGTACTCGAGGGCCTGCAGCGCCATGTCCAGCACGTCCGCGAGCTTCGCAGCCTTGGCCTCCTCAGTCTCCAGCCGCTCGAACTCCCGCCAGAGCTCCAGGAGCTCCCCGTCCAGAACCTCCCGAGCGGCCGCCTCCTCCGCCTTCCGCTTGGCCTCCCCGTAGACCCGACTGGCCTCAGCGTCGAGGTCGAGCGCCACCGCCTCCGGCAGATCGTGCACGAGCGCGATGAGGGCGGCCCGCTGCGGGTCCACGTTCACCCCGCGCTCTCGGAGCCTCCTCGCCACCTCCCAGGCCAGCACCGCCGCCCCGAAGGAGTGCTCCGCGACGCTCTCGACCGACCCACGTGGGATTCCTCGCACCAGCCAGCCGGTTCTCAGCACCCGCTTCAGCCGGTAGATCGCCCTCAGGTCCAACGTCGCAGACCCCGGGGTGGTCCGGTTGAAGCGGGAGTACCTCGGGGCCGTCGAGCTGTCCACCTCCGTCGTGTTCGGGGTGGTGGCCGGCTGGGTCATCGCCAAGCACGTCCAATCGCGGGCGTTAAAGGCGCTCCTGCCCGCCCTGGGCGCGGTTATAGGCTTTTTCGCGGGGTTAGCCAGGCTCGCCAGGGGGGCGGCGGAGGGTGAAGAGGGCCAAGGTTGAGGAGGTCCCGCGGCTGGAGAAGGGCCGGTTCAAGATCGCCGTGGTGGGCCCGGAGAACGCGGGCAAGTCGACGCTCGTGAACGCGCTCATGGGCCGAGCCGTCGCCGAGGTCTCGGAGGTGCCCGGCACGACGAAGTCGGTCTCCGGATACCACTGGTCGGACCGGGACATCCCGCTCTACGTGTTCGACACGGTCGGGCTCGCGGACGAGCGCGGGCGGCGGAGCAAGCGCGGTGTCACGGCGGAGGACGTGGTGGAGCGGCTCGGGAGCTACGACCTGGCCCTGTTCGTCGTGGACGTCACGCGCCCCATCGGACCGGAGGCGCTCCGGGCCCTGCACGTGATCAAGCACGCGGCCGACCTTGAGACGCTGCTCGTCGCGAACAAGATCGACCTGCTGGACGAGGAAGAGCTGGAGGAGCGGCTGGAGGAGATCCGCCGGCGGACGGGGCACAGACCCATCCCGGTCTCGGCGCTGAAGGGGGACGGGGTCGAGCGCCTGCTGCGAGAGATCGAGGAGCGGGTTCGGCGAAAGCGGCGGGTGGTCGCGTCGGCGCCACGGTGAGGCGGTAATACTATCATCTCGGGCCGGCGGCGGCCCACGACCACACGCTGGGGGAGGTCACGGTGACCGTGCTCCGATCGATCGAGGAGCTGCGAGAGCTCAACCCGTTCGCGATCGTGGGGGCGGGAGGAGGCGGCGAGAAGTTCGCCTCGCTGCCCACCGTGGAGGTCGTGGGCATCCTCGATGACGACCCGGAGAAGGCCGGGATGAAGATCGCCGGGGTGGAGGTTACGAACGACTTCGATGAGGCCGTCGAGGGCGCCCGCTCCGTGGCGATCATGCTCCCGAAGGGGGCGGAGCACCGGGCGCTAGAGCTGGCGGTGGAGTCGATCCGGCGCGGGCTGAACGTGGTGACCTCGTTCCGATCACTCCCGCTGGACGAGTACCCCGCGCTGGTTAAGTTGGCCCGGGAGCGGGGTGTCAAGGTCCTCGAGCTGAGCCCCCGGCTGGACGTGGTCCGCGAGGTGGCGGGGGACGCTCCGGAGCGGTGCACGGAGTGCGTGCCGAAGAAGGACGCCCCTGAGACGGACGTGCCCACGGTCTTCGTGGGCGGGACCTCGCAGGAGTGCGGGAAGAGGACGACGACGCTGAAGCTGGCCGAGGGCCTGGAGTCGCTGGGTTACACGGCGGCCACGGTCGGGACGGGGGAGTTCGCGGCGCTGGAGGCGGACGTGGGGTTCCGCGCGGGCTCTCTCTCCGTGATGGACGTGGCCTCCGCCGTCGCACACGCCGTGGACTACGTGGCAGAGGAGAAGGACCCGGACGTGGTCATCGTGGAGGGACAGTCCTCCTTGACCGAGCGGCGGAACCCGCACCCGCGCCCGCTTTACTTCGGGATCATGCTCGGATGCAACCCGGACGCCGTTGTCGTGTGCCACCGACCGAACCACCCCTTCCGACGGCCGAGGGGAGTGGTGGACGAGATTCGAGCCATTCAGGCCCTGCTACCGAACGTCAAGATTGCAGCCGTAAGCTTGAACCCGAGGAACCTCAGGGAGCCACTCGAGGACTACGCGCGGAGGTTGAGGGCGAAGGTCTGGCGGGAGCTGGGATCGCGGGTCCCGGTGAGGGATCCGGTGCGGGAGGCGGAGGAGCTGGCGCGGGACGTCCTGGACGCCCTGGGACTGGAGGAGCGGGGGACGTGAGTTGCGCCGCCTCCTCAAGCGCTTTCTCTCCGCCGTCCTCGGGACGAGCGACGGGGAGTCCGAGTCCATCCCGCCGGGGGACATAGAGGACCAGGAGCCGAGCCTCAAGATCGTCGTCTCCCGGATCACCGAGGCCTCGGAGCTGGAGGAGCTGCTCGAGGAGCTCTACGACGGCAACGTCCTGATCCTGGACCTGGCCCCGCTGATGGAGCGTGGAGACCACGAGGACGTGGTCCGGGAGCTCAAGCGCACGGCGATCGGGCTGGGCGGGTTCATAGGTGTTATCAGGGACACGGTCGTCCTGGTCACGGCCGATAACGTGGACATCGAGAAGAGGGGATGAGCTTGGCCAAGCCCACGATCGTGCTGATAGGCGGCGCGTCCGGCGTGGGCACGTCCACCATCGCCCGCGAGGTCGCGCGCCGGCTGGACATCACCCACCTCATCGAAACGGATCATCTCCGAGAGGTCCTCCGCGGGGCGATCGACGAGGAGTACGCGCCGACCCTCCACATGTCCTCCTACAACGCGTACCGGGCCCTCAGGATCCCCGATCATATGATCCCGGAGAAGTTCGAGGACCGCGTGATCGCGGGGTTCGTCGATCACGCGTCCATGGTTAAGCCCGCCATCGACATGGTGATCAAACGGGCGGCGGAGGACGCGAGCGACCTCGTCATCGAGGGCGTGCACATCGTCCCCGGGCTCGTGTCCCCAGACGACTACCCGTTCGCGGACGTGCACATGGTCATCCTGTGCGCGGACGAGGAGGAGCACCGGGAGCGCTTCGTCAAGCGGGCCATGGAGAAGGGTCGCGGCGGCCGGCACCTGGAGTACTTCAAGCAAATTCGCGTCATTCATGACTTCCTCGTGGAGGCGGCCGAGGAGCACGGAATCCCGGTGATCAAGAACGACGAGATTGAGCGAACGGTCCAGGAGGTCCTGGCCGTCGTCCGCAAGGTCACCTTGACCGTCAAGTCCGTGCACCCACTCAAGGAGTCGATCAAGGAGGCGAAGATTCTCCGGGAGCACAACTGCCGGATGATGGACGTCGGCTTCCCCATCCCGGGCAAAGAGGACGTGATTAAGGTGACGTTCCACCGGGATCCCGTGGACGAGTGGCGCGAGATCCTCGGGCAGGAGGAGAGTCGGGACTACTTCAAGCACCTGTACTCAGCGTCGAACAACGTGCACTATCACCAGATCACGGCGCCGAACGAGGAGTCCCTCGAGCGCGCGCTGGAGGCGCTGGAGGAGGCCGGAATCGAGGTGGAGCCCGTCGAGCCGGGGGAGGAGCCCGAGGTTGAAGAAGGGCAAGGAGAGTGACGGCGGCGACGAGGAGGAGTTTCGATACCAGATGGAGATCGCCGACCAGGAGTGTCCGGCGTGCGGTCGGAAGGCACTGCGGGTCTACGGCCGGGTGGACGAGATCCCGCACTTCGGTAAGGTCCTGGAGCAGTTCATCCAGTGCGAGGCCTGCGGGTACCGGATCTCCGACGTGATGTGCCTCGACGAGCGTGACCCGGCGGAGTACCGCTACCGAGTGAACTCGCCGGACGACGTCAAGGTTCGGGTGATCCGCTCCCCCTCCGGCTTCCTGGAGATACCGGAGATCGGTGTCGAGGTCCGGCCGGGACCCGCCGCCGAGGGCTTCGTATCGAACGTGGAGGGCGTCCTGCGCCGGGTCAAGCGGCACGTCAAGCTGGCCGCCAAGTGGTCCGACCGGGAGGAGGCCCGCGAGCGGGCGGAGAAGATCCTGGAGCGGATCGAGGCCGCGCTGTCCGGGGAGGATGAGATCACGATCGTGCTGAAGGACCCGTACGGTCACTCGGCCATCATCCCGGAGGACGAGGAGAAGCTCGAGGTGCGGAAGCTGGACGAGCGTGAGGTAAAAAAGCTCCGGAGCATGATCCTTCGCGGCGCCCTTTCGGGCCGGGAAACTTTCTAATTCCACTCCCGGGGCGGCCGCGTCCTCCGGGACCCGCGGCCGGGGGGTCGCGAGTTGAACCTCAGGCCCCAGCGGAGGATGGCGGCGGAGATCCTGAAGTGCGGCGTCCACCGCATCTGGATCGACCCGGACCGACTGGACGAGGTGGCTCAGGCGCAGACGCGCGAGGACATTCGCAGGCTGATCAAGGAGGGTGTGATCAGGAAGAAGCCGATCAAGGGACAGTCCCGCGTCCGCGCGCGGAAGCGGCACGAGCAGCGGAAGAAGGGCCGGAGGCGCGGTCCCGGTCGCCGGAAGGGAGCGAAGGGCGCCCGGATGCCGAAGAAGCGGCGCTGGATCCAGCGCATCCGTCCGATCCGCCGCAAGCTGCGCGAGCTGCGAGACTCCGGCAAGATCGACCGCAGCACGTACCGGAAGCTGTACATGATGGCCAAGGGCGGTTACTTCCGCGACACGTCCCACCTGCTGCAGTACATCGAGGAGAACGACCTCTGGAAGAAGTGAAACAAGGGTGATTCCCCATGGCGACCGGGCCCCGCTACCGCGTACCGTTCCGTAGGCGCCGGGAGGGCAAGACCAATTACTACAAGCGGAAGGAGCTGCTGAAGGCCGACGCTCCGCGCCTGGTGGCACGGAAGACGCTGAACCACAACATCGCCCAGGTGATCGACTACGCCCCGCAGGGCGACGTGACGCTGGCCTCGGCGCACTCCATCGAGCTCCGGAACAAGTTCGGCTGGAAGGGGCACTGCGGCAACACGCCGGCCGCCTACCTGACCGGGTACCTCTGCGGGCTCCGGGCCCTGAAGAAGGGAATCGAGAAGGCGATCATCGACATCGGCCTGCACCGACCCGTCCGGGGCGCCCGGGTCTTCGCGATCATGAAGGGTGCCATCGACGCGGGCATGGAGATCCCGCACAGCAAGAAGATCCTGCCGCCGGAGGACCGGATCCGGGGCGAGCACATCGCCAACCTGGCCCGGCAGATCAAGGAGGAGGACCCGGAGGAGTACGAGCGGCGGTTCTCGAAGTACCTGGAGCGCGGCCTGAAGCCCGAGGAGCTGCCCGAGCACTTCGAGGAGGTGAAGGCTAAAATCGAGGAGGAGGTCGGCGCGGAGTCGTGACCCCGGAATCCGGAGGGGGTGCGAGGCGTTGGGCGCGCCGAGGAGCCTGGAGGAGTGGGAGCCGAAGACGAAGCTGGGTCGGATGGTGAAGGAGGGCGAGATCAAGTCCATCGATGAGGTGCTCGCGCAGGGCTGGCGGATCCTGGAACCGGAGATCGTCGACTGGCTGCTGCCGGACCTGGAGGAGGAGGTCCTGGACGTCAACATGGTCCAGAAGATGCACAAGTCCGGTCGGCGAGTCCGGTTCCGCGTGACCGTCGTGGTCGGCAACCGCGACGGCTACGTCGGCGTGGGTCAGGGTAAGGCCCGGGAGGTGGGTCCGGCGATCCGGGCCGCGATCGACCGGGCCAAGCTGAACATCATCAAGGTGCGGCGCGGTTGCGGCAGCTGGGAGTGCGGCTGCGGCCGACCGCACTCCGTGCCGTTCGAGGTTACGGGCAAGTGCGGCAGCGTCCGGATCACGCTGAAGCCGGCCCCGCGGGGCACGGGCCTGGTGGCGGGTGAGGCGGCGCAGAAGGTGCTCGAGATGGCGGGCATTGAGGACGTCTGGACGAAGACCACGGGCGGCAAGGGCAAGGGTGAGACGCGGACGACGATCAACTTCGCGAAGGCCACGTTCGACGCGCTGCGGAACCTGATCTACATGCGGATGCGGCCCGAGGAGGCGGAGCGGCTGGGCATCGTGAGCGGCCGCGCCGAGGAGGGGGCGTAGGCCTTGGTCGCCACCGGCAAGCTCGACCTGAAGCACGAGACCGCGAGCGAGGCGGCGAAGAAGCGCGCGAAGACGGGAGAGGGCGTCAAGGTCAGCCCGGACGCCCGGGAGTACGAGCGTGCCACCAAGCGCCTCGCGGTGGTCCGGGTGCGCGGCCGGGTCGGCGTCCGGTACGACATCGAGGACACCATGAAGATGCTCAAGCTGCTGCGGCGGAACTGGTGCGTGCTCATCGACGACCGGCCCAGCTACCTGGGCATGCTGCAGAAGATCAAGGACTACGTGACCTGGGGCGAGGTCAAGCCGGAGGTCGTGGCCGAGCTGCTCCGGAAGCGGGGTGAGCTGGAGGGCGGCAAGCCCGTGACCGACGAGTACATCGCCGAGCACACGGACTACGACAGCATCGACGAGTTCGCGGAGGCGTACTGCAACTTCGAGGCGGAGCTGGACGACATCCCGAAGCTGAAGCCGTTCTTCCGCCTGCACCCACCGCGCGGCGGCTACGAGCGCGGCGGGATCAAGAAGCCGTTCGTGCTGGGCGGTGCACTGGGCTACCGCGGCGAGCACATCAACGACCTGCTGATGAGGATGATCTGAGGGGGTCCCGGTCTTGGTCGTCCGCCGGAAGAAGAAGTCGCCGAAGAAGTACCGCGGGTCGCGCACGCACGGTGGCGGTCACCACCGGAAGCGGAGCGGTGCCGGTAACCGCGGCGGCCGCGGAATGGCGGGCTCACACAAGCACAAGTGGTTCCACGTGATCAAGTACATGCCCGACCACTTCGGCAAGCGTGGCTTCAACCGGCCGCAGAAGGTCGTCGAGGAGCCCAACCCGATCAACGTCGGCGACCTGGACGCCCTGGCGGACAAGCTGCTCGAGGAGGGCATCGCCGAGAAGGAGGACGACAAGATCGTCATCGACGTCACCGACGAGCGGTTGAAGAAGTTCGGCGGCCCGTTCGACAAGGTGCTCGGCGGAGGGCAGGTCAAGCGGCCCCTGGTCGTGAAGGCACCGCAGTTCACGGACCGGGCCGTGGAGAAGCTGGAAGAGGCCGGCGGTGAAGCGGTGGAGATCGAGGCCGAGGAAGCGAGCGGTGAGGAGGAGGCTGAGGCCGCCGAGGCGTAGGCCCGGGACCTCTTCAGGCCGCCGCATCATTTTTTCAGCAAAACCGTTCCGCGCGCTCACCACCTTAAAACCCGGGTCAGGGTGGTGAGCGTTGGCGGAGGAGTGGCTGGAGCGGCTCAAGCCGATCCTGGAGCGGCTACCGGAGGTCAAGACCCCGGACCGGCACGTTCCGTTCAACGAGAAGCTGTTCAAGTACACCGGACTCCCGCTCCTGGCCTACTTCATCCTGTGCGAGATCCCGCTCTACGGCATGTCCCCGCAGGCCGTGGACTACTTCGCGAACCTGCGCGCCGTCCTGGCGGGCAGCTTCGGGTCCATCCTCACGCTCGGAATCGGTCCGATCGTGACCGCGTCCATTCTCCTGCAGCTCCTCGTCGGAGGAGACATCATCAAGCTCGACCTCACGGACCCCGAGGATCGGCGCACGTTCCAGGCCCTGCAGAAGTTCCTGGCCATCCTGCTCTGCTTCTTTGAGGGTGCCATGATGGTGTTCAGCGGCGCCGTGCCACCGGCCGAGCCCAGCCTGCTGCTCGAGATTCTGCTCGTCCTGCAGCTCGCGCTCGGCGGCATCCTGGTGATCTACCTGGATGAGGTCGTGAGCAAGTGGGGCATCGGCTCCGGAGTCGGCCTGTTCATCGTTGCGGGCGTGGCCTCACAGATCATCATCGGAGCGTTCAACCCGCTGCCCAGTCCCGAGCAGCCGGGGCGGCCCGCGGGCGCCGTGTGGGCCTTCCTCACGACCGCGCTGCAGGGAACGCCCGACTGGACGCTCCTGGCCCCCGTGCTGGGAGCGCTAATCACGTTCCTCGTCGTGCTGTACGTCGAGGGGATGAGGGTCGAGATCCCCATCGCCTTCTCCGGCATCCGAGGCGCGCGGGGTCGATTTCCGGTCCGGCTGCTCTACACGTCCAACATCCCGGTGATCCTGGCGACGGCGCTGTTCATGAACGTCCGGCTCTGGGCGCTCGCCTTCCAGCGGATGGGCGTCCCCATCCTCGGCAAGCTGGACCCGCGCGGTCAGCCGATCTCCGGGCTGGTTTACTACCTCTCACCACCCAACAGCATAGTCAAGACGCTCTCCGACCCGCTGCAGGCGCTGGGCTACACGATCGCGATGGTCGTCACCTCCGTGTTCTTCGCCATCCTGTGGGTCGAGCTGACGGGCATGGGCCCGAAGGACGTCGCGCGGCAGCTGCACCGGGCCGGGCTGCACATCCCGGGCTTCCGGCGGGACGTTAGGGTGCTGGAGAGGCGGCTCCGGCGGTACATTTACCCCGTGACGGTGCTGGGCGGCGCCTTCGTCGGCCTCCTGGCGGCGGGCGCGGACCTGTTGGGCGCGCTGGGCGGCGGCACGGGCGTCCTGCTGACGGTCTCAATACTTTACAACATGTACGAGGAGATCAAGCAGGAGCGGCTGATGGAGGCCCACCCGGTGGTGAGGAAGTTCCTAGAGCGGGCGCTGCGGTAGGGGGGTTGGAGCTTGGGTAAGGTGGTGATCGCGACGGGTGTGCCGGGCGTGGGCGCGACGACGGTGACGACCAAGGCGGTGGAGGAGCTGGAGGGCTTCGAGCACGTGAACTACGGGGACGTGATGCTGGAGATCGCCAAGGAGGAGGGCCTCGTCGAGCACCGGGACGAGATCCGGAAGCTGCCCGCGGAGAAGCAGCGCGAGATCCAGCGGCTGGCGGCCCGGAGGATCGCTGAGATGGCGGAGGAGCTGGAGGGTGTCATCGTCGACACGCACTGCACGATCAAGACGCCGGCCGGGTACCTGCCGGGGCTGCCGGAGTGGGTGCTGGAGGAGCTCAAGCCGGACATGATCGTGCTCATCGAGGCCGACCCGGACGAGATCATGATGCGCCGGTTGAAGGACGCCGACGAGCGGCAGCGCGACTACGATCGGGCGCACGAGATCGAGGAGCACCAGCAGGTGAACCGGATGGCCGCGTTCGCCTACGCCGCCAAGACGGGCGCCACGGTGAAGATCATCGAGAACCACGACGGGGAGCTCGACAAGGCCGTGCGGGAGTTCGTCGAGGCCGTCCGATCGCTGTAGGGAGTGGTCACCGTGGACTGGGGGCACCTCGCCCGCTACTTCTACCCACTCGTGGACCCCTTCATCCGGTGCTTCGGGCCCGCTCTGGGCATGCTCGTCGCGGCCGCCATCGTCGTGTTCTTCATCGACATGGTGTACGAGCTCATCATTGGTAGGGAGGAGCTGGAGCGCATCCAGTCCACCTTCAACAAGGTTAAAGAGTACCAAAAGGAGCTCGAGAAGGCCAAGATCCTGGGTGACTTCGAGCGGGTCCGCGAGCTGGAGGAGAAGATCCGGGACCACGCGCAGGAGACGTTCGAGATCCAGTCCAAGGTCATGATGAAGCACCTTAAGGCCATGCTCATCACGTTCCCGCCGATTATCGTGATCATCTACACGCTCGAGTATCGACTGGCCCACTGGACGCTCAAGCTGCCCTTCCACGCCCCGCTCGTGGGGAACGAGATCGGGCCCGTGGGCTGGTACATCCTGTGCGCCACCGCCGTCTCCGTCCCCCTCAAGCCTTTAGCCGAGCTGCTGGCGACCAAGGTGCGCGGGGGTGAGTAGCGCATGCCCGAGCCACGCTATCGGTCCCGATCCCGTCGGCGCGTGTACAAGCGGACGCCGGGCGGCCGGACGGTGATCCACTTCGAGAAGAAGATCCCGAACTGGCCCAAGTGCGGCGCCTGCGGTCGGCGGCTGAACGGCGTGATCCGGGGCCGCAACATCGACTTCAGGAAGACGCCGAAGACGCAGAAGCGGCCCAACAGGCCCTACGGCGGCGTGCTCTGCCCGGAGTGCATGCGGAAGTTGATCAAGGACAAGGTCCGGTACAAGTTCTGGAAGCAGAAGCGCGAGCAGCCGTGGCTGCCGCCACTGCCCGGTGAGGAACCGCCCGAGCCGGCCGAAGAGTCGGGAGAGGAGGAGTCCGAGTAAGCCGGGGTGTTTCCCGATCGGCGTCGTCATCACCATCGGCGGTCCGCCGGGCTCCGGCACCACCACCATGGCCCGCCGCCTCTCCAAGCACTTCGGCCTCAAGCACGTCTACGCCGGCAAGATCTTCCGCGAGATGGCCGAAGAGCGCGGGATGACGCTCGAGGAGTTCTCCAAGCTCGCCGAGGAGAACCACGAGATCGACCTGGAGGTCGACCGGAGGCAGCGCGAAGCCGCCGAGGAGGGCGGCGTCGTCCTCGAGGGGCGCCTCGCCGCCTTCGTCGCCGCCGGCGAGCTCGAGCACGTTAAGGGACCGGACCTCGCCGACCTCAAGATCTGGCTGAAGGCACCGCTGGACGTCCGGGCGGAACGCATCGCGCGCCGGGAGAACATCCCGGTGGAGGAGGCCAAGCGCCGGATCAGCGAGCGCGAGAGGAGCGAGCTCAAGCGGTACCGGGAGATCTACGGCGTCGACCCCACGGACCTCTCGATCTACGACATCGTCGTGGATACGTCCCGCTGGGACGAGGACGAGACGTTCGAGATACTCAAGGCGGCCGTGGAACCAGTGGTGGAGCGGGATCGATCATGAAGGTGGGCGTGATCGGAGGGACCGGGTTCCGTCCCGGCCATCCCGAGGGCACCCGCACGGTCAACACCCCTTACGGCCGCGTCCGGGTCGAGATCACCCGGCTGGGCGATCGCCGAATCTACTTCATCAACAGGCACGGCCGCGGCCACACCCAGCCACCGCACCGCATCGAGTACCGGGCCATTATCTGGGCGATGAGGGAGGTCGGCGTCGAGCGAATCCTCGCCACCAACTCGGTCGGCGTGATCAACGCGGACGAGTATGAGCCCGGCGATTTAGTCCTCCCCGTCGACTTCTTGGACTTCACCAAGAACCGCCCCACGACCTTCTACGACGATAAGGTCGTGCACGTGGACGTGACCGAGCCCTACTGCCCGGAGCTCCGGCGGGCGATCAAGGAGGCGGCCGACGAGCTCGGGATCGAGGTCAAGGAGGGAGCGGTGTACGTAGCGACCGAGGGCCCCCGGTTCGAGACGCCCGCCGAGATCCGCGCCTTCGCCAAGCTCGGCGGCGATATAGTGGGGATGACGGGATTCCCGGAGGTCGTGCTCGCCCGGGAGCTCGAGCTGTGCTACGCGACCGTCTGCATCTGCACCAACTACGCTGCCGGGGTGGACGAGCGGCGCAGGACCGTGGACGAGGTGTTCGAGCTGGTCGAGCGCGTGCGGCCTAAGGTGGTGGAGCTGATCGAGACCGCGATCGACCACGTCCCCGACGAGCGGAACTGTCCCTGCGCCCGCGCGCTGGAGGGTGCCGAGGTATGAGCGAGGAGAGGCCCGAGGAGCAGCTCGAGTCGCTGAAGCTGATCCCGGAGGACTACAAGGTCCGCCCACTGGCGCTCCGATACCTGAAGCGGCTGGAGGACGACTACCCCGACATCCTGGAGGACGTCGTCAAGGAGGCGCTGAGGATCGCCAAGGAAGAGGGACACCACGAGGTCAGGGCCGAGACGTTGAGGAAGGCGTACGCCAAGGTGAAAGGGATTAGCCTGAAGGAGGCCAAGCGGGAGTTCTTCCCGAAAGCGCTTAAGTAGGCGGGCGCCGGGCCGTCCACCGGCCCGGGATTCGGCGGCCCGCCGGAGAACGATGACGGCGGGCGGAACCCGCCCGGTACATCCAGCCGGCGGGGCGGAGGCGGCCGGTCATACCGGCCGACCGTGACCGCCCCGTCCTTTGGGCCGGGCACAGCCCGGTCCTCACGCTGATTCTGCCGGATCCTCAAAACGTGAGCAGGTCCGCCGCGTCCTCTAGCTCCTCTCGGCACTCATCGCACGCCACCCGGCCGGTCACGCTCACCACGTCGTACCCAGACGGTGCCAGCCGGGCGTAGTACACGTTCGGCTTGTCCTCCAGGATCCTCCTGGCGGCCGACCTCACCAGCTCCTTGATCTTAGGCCCGAACACTTCCACGTCCTCCTTGACCAGGTTCCTGGTCTCCAGCGAGACGCCGACGCACCCGCAGGGCATCGCGAAGACCGTCAGCTGGAGCACCCCGACGGGCTTCCCCAGCAGGCTCGACAGGTTGGACTCGACCTGCTTCCGCACCTTAACCAGACTCGACGGACGCAGCCCGGGCGGCATCGGCCAGTCCGCCCCGGAACCTTACGGCTCGTTCGGCCACCTCCTCGCAGAACCCGCACTCCGAGCACCGCTGGTCGCATCGACCCGCGCGCTCCAGCAGCCCGTCCAGCTCCCCGTTGTCCAGGTAGATCAGGTGCCGGAGCGTCGTCGGACAGTCCAGGATGTCGAGCAGGTTCCCGTCGTACTCGCGCCGGAGGTACGCCTCCACCGCGCGCTTGATCCATCGGATCGAGTTCGCCCTGCCCGCGATCTTGAACGTCTCCACGCCCAGCCTCCGGTACTCGTCCAGGTCCTCCGGTCGCACGAAGGGCTGCTGGACGAGCAGCACCGGGTTGTTCACGCGCTCCGAGACGCACCGGACGTAGTACGAGTCCTCGGTGACGCCCGCCCCGGCCCTGGTCGCGTGGGAGAACAGGCAGAAGTGGTACGGCCGGTAGGGGCAGTCCGGCAGGCAGCCCTCGTTCACGATGACTCGAAGCCGGGCGGAGACCTCGCTCGCGATGGCCTCAATCACGTCCAGTCGCCGGTTAACGTTCGTGTCCAGGGTGATCTCGTCCACGCCCAGCTCGTCGTAGTACCGGGCCCGCTGGGGTGTGTTCACCTCCGAGATGCATGAAACGGACACGCGGAACCCGCGCTCGACGGCGCGCTGGATCAGGAGCGGGTCCGACAGCACGAGACGCTCCACGCCGACGTCGTCGAGCTCGGAGAGCGTGCGCTCGAACTCCGAGAACCCGTCCCTGCTGGAGATTACCTCGGCCGTGCAGAGCGGGTTCATCACGACCTCCAGGTCGACGTCGTGCGAGTCGCACGTCTCGGCCACGGTCTCGACCGTGTCCACGTCCACTTGGACGACGGTCGCCCGGCCGGTGCCCAGGCTGGGGAGGCCCATGTAGACTCGGGTGACCTCGGACTCGTCGGAGAACCAGCCCAGGAGACGCTCGGTGGCGTCAGGGTCGCCCGGGGTGGGGATCGAGAACACGAGGTGCCCCTCGTGCGCCGGTGGGTGGCGAAACGTTCAAGTGGGCTGTTTGTTTCCGGAAACGGGTCTTGGTATCAACAAGTGAGTCTTCACTCCGCTTCCCTCATACCCAGCCGCTCGAGCGCCCGCCGGACCTCCCGTTTCATCGCCTCGCGGACGGGCAGCCCGTGCAGCACGTGGGGAGGAGAGAGGGCGGCCGTCAGGATCCGGCACCGGTCGTCCACGAAGACGGTCATCGCTCCGGAGCCCGGGGCGCCGAGGCGGCCCCGCGCGATCACGACGTCGGCGTCCGAGGTTTGGACGCCCAGCAGAGCCTTGAAGAGGGCGGGGCATGGGGTCGCGTCCGCCATCTCGGTGGGCACCTTGTGCATCTCCGCCTCCGGGAGCCCGAAGGCGCTCAGGACCTCGTTAACCGCCTCGAGCTTCTCCCGGTTGGAGGTGACCACGGCGATCCGGGCGGACCGCAGCCGCTCGCGGATGGCTCGGACCTCCTCCTCACGGTCACCCCGCCGGCGGCCCTCGCTCGACTCCCGGACGGCGCGGAGCAAGAGCTCGCCGAGGCTCAACAGACCGGCTTGGCCCCCGTCTTCTCCGCGAGCGCCCGCGCCACCCCGGGCATCACCGCGGTCACCAGGGCCTCGTCCGCCTCCTCCACGGCCCGCTTGTCGTCACCCATCATCCCGTGCACGGTCGCGTCCAGCTCCTCGTTGAGCAGCCTCACCGTGACTCGCTCCACCCACGCGTCCGGGTCGCTGATGAGGATCTCCGAGACTCCGGCCTCGTCCAGCGCCTTGGCGAGTCCCCAGGCCGGGAACCGGCCGCCCAGGAGGGCCACCGTCTCTCCCTCCACCTCCCGGGCGATCTCCTCCACGCTCCTGACCTCGGACTCAAGCTCCCGGGCCCGGCCGGATCGCAGGGCGGCGACCCAGTGAGCGTCGCCGATGGGGATGCCGGCAACGTCGTTCGGGTAGAGCAGCTCCTCACCGAGCATCAGGGAGGCGCGAACGATGCCGTCAAGCTCCTCCCAGCCGGCCGGGACGCTGGTCTGACCGTACCGGCGCCCGAAGACGCGCCGCATGATCGCGAAGACCTTGGGCAGGCCGAAGTTACCTCGGCGAGCGGTGCCGGGCTCGTAACCGACCATGTACCCGTGATGATTCTTCGGGAACCCGGACAGGGCCCCGTTCAGCCCCGCCTGCAGGCCCGCGACGAGCTCGTCCTCGTAGGCCCCGTTCGTGATCACCACCTTGCCCGGGACGAGGATCCTGGCGGCGACAACGGCCCTCCGGAAGGCCGTCAGACGGTCGTCGGCGCGGTTGAAGGGTCCTCCCTCGATGGCGAGGTAGTCGACCTCCAGCTCCTCGATCGCCGCGCGGAGCCCGTCCGCCAGGTCGTCCTCGCCGTCGCCCACGTGCAGAATGGCGCCGGTGCCGGCCCCGACCTCCCGCGCCGTCTCCACCACCTCCCGCATCTCCTCGAGCGGGGCGGCGTGCCCCTCCGCGTCCTGGCCGCCCTCCCCCGTGACGTTGACGCACACGGAGGAGGCGACCTCGAGCCACTCACGCAGCTCTTCCTCCTGCTCGCGCTCCTTATCCAGCAGCCGGCGGTGGATCCGGCCGCGGGGGCACTCCTTGAAGGGCGGTCCCTGAAGGTAGCACGTGCCCTCGCACGCGGTGATGTCCTTGGGGAACCGCATCGGACCGTTCGCGCCGATGTGGTCCACGTCGACGGGCACTCGGACGCTGTTCACGAGGCGGCGGAAGAGCTCGATCGGCCGCATACCCTCGCGCTCGGCGGCGTCGGCCACGGCGTAGGCGCACACGTGCAGGCACATGCCCATGCGGTCGGTCAGCTCGGCGTTCGCCAGAATGGTGTCCGGGCTGTAGTCGGAGGCGCACGGACCCACGGCGATCTCGATCAGGTCGCAGCCGATCGGGAAGGTACGGAGGTTGTCCCCGAGCGCCTCCAGCTCGCGGTCCGAGAGCTCGCATAGGTCCGTCACGAGCTCGTCCACGTCGATCTTGCCCTCGTAGGCCATCCGCTTCAGCTCGAGTGCTGCATCGAGAGACTCGCACGCCTCTCTAAGCAGGTCAAGCAAGCCTCCCTACCCTCCTCAACGCTTAGTACGGGCTTGAGACCGGCGTCCTCGATGAGCTCGATTACCCGGTCGAGGTTGCCCGTGCGCGGGCTCCCCACGCCCTTAACCTCGTGCGGATGGTTGTCCGGGATGACCGTCGCGAGGTTGTCCGCCCCCGCCATCAGGGCCACCTGCACCTCCTCGGGACCGATCGTCGGGGTCGGTGCGGTGATCATCAGGTCCGGGTACATCAGCCGGGCCACCGCCATCACCCGAGCCTGCTCCAGGAGCGGGCACCTCGGGTGATCCTCCATCGGGGTCCCGCGGTACGGGTTGAACCCCATGATCGGGATCTCCATGAGCGTCTCGAACCGGGCCAGGAACCGCAGGTGCCGGGCCCGATCCTCGCGGGACTCCCCGATGCCCACGAGGAGTCCACTCGAGAGGCCGATCCCGTGCTCGCACACGAGCTCGCAGACCCGGATCCGAGCGTCCAGGTCGTCGCCTGGCTTCAGGCGCTCGAAGAGCTCCCGGTTGATCGTCTCGAGATTGCAGCAGACGGTCTCCACGCCCAGCTCCCGAAGCTCCCGGACCGTCTCACGGGACAGGTCGTGGCCGAAGTTGATCAGGACGAGGAGGTCCGTGTTCTCTTTCACCGCCCTCGCCGCCATGACGGCGAGCCGACCACCGTCACCCCGGTACGCGCCCGAGCAGCTCACGCGCGGGATGCCGGCCTCCTCGATCGCCTGGGCGGCCTCGGCCACCTCCTCGTAGGATCGTGTGAAGGGTCGGTCGTAGCCCTCCGGCGAGGCGCCGGCCGCGAACCCGCAGAACGCGCATCTAGGGCGGACCTTGCACTCGTTCGTCACGTGAACGGTGGACGTCAGCATCACCCGCTCGCCTCGGTGCTGTAGCCGCTCCTCGAAGGCGGTACGGAACAGGTCGTGAACGCGCGGACCCTTCGCGGAGAGCAGCCGCACTATCGCCTCCTCGTCGGCCTGGTGGCGGTCAGTCCGCACCTCGCGCAGGGCCCGCTTGAACCTCAACCTCGGTCCCCCAGGGGCAGCGTGGGTCGACCAGCTCGACCTCGACCGGGAGCCGCTCGTCCAGCTCGCGTCGCAGCTCCCGGAGCCCGGGCAGCTCGGTGGCGGCGTGGGTGGCGTCCACGCAGCTCACGCCCAGAAGCCGGGCTCGGAGCGCCACGTGGTGGGTCAGGTCCCCGGACACGACCACGCGGGCGCCGACCTCCGCCGCCAGCTCCACGAAGTCGGGCTTTGACAGGCCGAAGCCGGGGACGACGAGGACCCGGGACGCGTCGACCGTGGTCCTCACCACGCGCAGCTCCGGCGGTTCGAGCTCCGCCACCCGGTCCAGCAGCTCGGGCAGGGTGCCGTCGAACGAGCCCACCGCGGCGAGGTCGTGGGGGCGCTCGACGTCCTTCAGGCCGAGGAACTCGGCCAGGGCGGTGGCCCCGCTGACGGCGTCCCAATTGGAGTGGCAGACGATGATCGGGAAGCGGGCGTCCCGGAGCGGCTCCGGGACGGGGTGGTGGGACACGACGAGCGTGGACTCGGGGATCCTGCGGGCGAGGTCGGGGAGGAGGTCCAGGCAGACCAGGACACGCTCGATCTCCTGGGACTCAGACCCGTTAACGAGGCCCACCTCGTCCCCCTCCACGGCGCGGTCGAAGGGGGCGAGCTCGTCGAGGAGGTCCAGGACTTCGCCCACGCTAACTGCGCTCTCGGACCTCGAACATGAGCTCATCCAGGACTTCCCCGAGCACCTCGTCCGGGTCCACGGCTCCCTGAAGCTGGGAGACGGTCACCGCGGGTCGCTCCTTGGCCCGCTCGACACCCTCCTCGGGGCGCTTGTAAACGAAGGTCCAGCGCTCCAGGTTGACGATCCCGGGGATCGCGTACAGGACGCCGTAGTGCCGCTCCAGCCGGTTGGCCGCCTCCCGCACGACCCGGATGGAGAGGGAGAACGTGCCGGAGGTCTTGACCTCGAACGGGGCGTCCATGAGCCGGAGCTCGTAGGACTCGACGCCGGCCTCCAGCCGCTCCTCGGTCTCGTTATGCTCCTCCACGCGCGGGTCGTTGAGCGTGCCCTCCGGGTTCTCCACGACGAGGATCTCGGGCTCGAGTCGCCGGAGCGTGCGCGGATCCACGCCGCCCAGCCCGGTAAAGTCGAGGACCACGTCGTACCGGCCCGGAGGCGGGATGCGGGCGGCCCGGAAGCGGACCTCGTCCGGGAGCAGATCCTCGACCACGGGCTCGGGATCGAGCACGGTTACGTCGTGGCCTTCCTCAACCAGAAGCTCGGACACGAAGACGCCGGTGAGGTAGCCGCCAAGAACGAGCACCCGGGCGTCCTCGGGGACGACCTCGAGGACCTCCTCGGCCTTAAGGTAGCCGATCTCCTTGACGACGTCCCAGAACGGTCGCGAGGCCACGGTTTCGGTGAGGTCCGTGATACCGCGCTCGCCTCGCAAGCGCCGCCCCGGGCGGAGGTAGGGTTGGGGGGATAAAAAGCGGTTACTCGGCCTTCTTGGAGTACTCCTCGAGGACCTTCAGCGCCTTCGGCAGCAGGTCGGACTCCGCCAGCGGGCCGAAGTTCATGGAGTCGGCGGTGTTCGTCAGCGCGGCCGGGTCCAGACCCTCCTCTAGCTTGTCCAGGCCCTGCTCCTCCATGTACTTCGCCATCATCTTCAGCGCCTCGGCGGCCATGTTCTGCGTGAAGTCCACCGGCGCGCCCAGCTGCTCGGTGCACGCGTCCCGGAACGTCAGCAGCGCGGCGTAGACGATGGCGGTCACCGCGCTCGCCATGTCGCACACCGGGCCCAGCAGGTAGCCCGGGACCTTGAACGCCAGCCCGCGAGCCTTCTTACCCAGCTCGTAGACCGCGTCCACGACCTCCTCGTCCGCGTAACCCTCCGCCACGAACACCTGACCCTTGTGCTCCGGCACGGTCGCCGGGTGGTAGGACGTCACCTGCAGGTCGTCGCGGCCCAGGTCCTCGAACATCTCCTTGAACTGCCGCGTCGGGATCGTGCACGTGTTGGCGACCACGCACTCCTCCGGGATGTCGTCAACGATCCTCTTGAAGATCTTCGGCTGGACGCCGCCCTTCGGCAGCCACGAGATGATCAGGTCCGCGTCCTCCACGGCCTCGGAGTCGTCCGTCGTGATCTCGATCTTCAGCTTGTCCTCCATCTCCTCCGGCGTCAGGAAGTGGATCGCGCCCTCGGGCGGCTTAGGCACGTCGTCGGCGATGTCGTTCACGTAGTCCCGGATCTTCGGCATCACGTCCTCCGGATCGCCCTCCAGGTGCGCCTCGATGAACTCGTCCAGGTCGACGCCGCAGTCCTCCTCGATGTCCACGACGGTGAACCCATCCTCCTCGAACACCGGGTCCGAGACGATGACCTCGTCCACGCCGGCCAGGTGCTTGAGCTCGACCGCGTACGTGATGCTCGAGTGCGTCAGCGCGGCCTCCTTGATGCCCGTCTCGTCCGCGACCTCACACGCGCGCTTGAACGTCGTGATGCCCGTCGCCGCGTGCGTTCGCCAGCAGCCCGCGCCCAGAATGGCAACCTTCTCGAACTCGACCATCCTGCCCACCCCGTCCGGGTCCCGACCGGAACTCGCGTTTTAGCGTATCGACCAGGGTCAAGGCTGAAAAGGCTAAAAGGGGTGGTACGCGCGCGTGCTCCGCGTGGCCACAGCCGAGTGCTTCACTCACGGATACGTCGGGCGGGAGATCCACGCCTCCGCGAGCGGCTACACCGGGGAGCTGGGGTCCGAGATCCTGGGCACGGAGTTGGAGGGACGCGTCTCGGTCGTGGCCGCCTGCTTCATCCCCACGATCTCCGGGCTCCGCGAGCTGCTCGGGGTCGACCCGCCCGAGCCTGATTACACCACGAAATCCGGTGCGAAGGCCTACTCGGAGGAGAAGGATCGGGAAGTGGCCAAGCTCATGGCTCGGGCCGTGCGGGAAAGGACCGGCGCCGACGTGGGCATCGGCACGACCGCCGGGGTCGGCCGCGGGGCGATCTGCCTCGACGACGGCGAGGTGACCGTCGTGGCCCGGACCGACGTGCGCGCGAACCTGCTGAAGCCGGACGAGAGGATTCTGGAGCGGCAGCGACAGGGCATCCGCCGCGCGCTGAGGCTGTTCAAGGCGTACGTGGACGGCGAGCTCGAACGAGTGGTAAGAAAGGATTGGGTGGTCGAGGCCGAGGGCGTTACTCCGGATCCTCCATGAGCCGCCGCTTGGACAGCACCCGCCCGTCCGGGGCGTGCGGAGTCCGCAGGACGGCGTCGTTGGACTTCTCGATCTCGCGCGCCTCGTCGGCAAGCTTGGCGGCCTGACGCATCATCTCGTGCGCGGACGCGACGATGGGCACGTACCGGTCCTTCTCCTGCTCCACGAAGCAGCCCTCGACGGTCACGTCCGCCACGTCCTCGGCGATCTCCAGCGCGGCCATCGCCTTCGCGCGCGCGTACGGGTTCTCGAACTCGTCCTTCAGCTCGTCCAGCAGCGTGTTCCGATCGATGACCAGCCGCGGCAGGTCGTCCTCGGTGACCTCGCCCTCCTTCGCCCGCTCGATGAGCTCGTCTAGGGCCCGCTGGACCAGCCTCAGGACGCCCGTGGCCGCGAGCGTTTTCACCAGGTCGGCGTTGTACACGGCCATCTCGACCGGGTCCAGGAACTCGCGGCGGGCGCCGATCATAGCGTCCGGCTTGACGAGGATGTACCCCAGCCCCTGCTCCTCCATCTCGTCCTTCACCTTCAACCCCGGCGAGTCGCCGATGATCACGGCGGGGTAATCCGACTCCGAGAGCAGCTCCCGGGCCTTGGAGGGGCCGGGCGCGCCCGGGTTAGGGCCGCCGTACACGATGAAGTCTGGCTCGAAGTCCTCCGCCAGGTCCAGCGCCGTCTGAACGACGTCCTCCACGTACTCCGGGTCCATCTTGACCGAGCTGCTCAGAATGCGGAACTCCACGTCCTCCCGGTCGGCGCGCTCGTCCAGGAGCATGTCAACTAGCATGGTCGTGCCAAGGTTCCCGCACTTGATGAAGATAGCCCGAGCCTCGGACATCGCGACGCCCCGAGCGCGTTGAACCATCGGAAACTATCACGGGGTCGGTTCCTCCGTCATCGAAACGGCTATCACGGGGGTCGGGCGGCGTGGCCGGCGACGAGATCGCGGAGCTGGAGCGACGCAAGCGGCCCCGGGGAACCGTGCTGCTGTGCGGGGTGGGGCGGCTGGGGTTCCGCGTTTTCCTCAAGCTTTTGGAAACACATCGCGGAGGTCCAAAAACAATAGTGTGTGTGGACGGCCAGGAGGTGGAGCCGGACGACGTGATTCACCTACGGCACGGGGCCCGCGTGGGCGAGAACAAGGCCGAGTTCTGCGCGCGGCTGGGCCGCGCTCACCCGGACAGGGACGTCGTCGCCGTTCCGGAGTTCGTGCGGGAGGAGACCGCGGAGGGCCTGGTGGAGGAGTGGAAGCCGGACGCTGTGGTGGTCACGATCGCGGGCGGCCGCACCACGCCCATCACGGCCAGGCTGGCGCGCGCGGGCCGCGAGGTGGGGGCGACCACGATCAGCACCGGCGGGGTCTTCGGGTACGGGGGCGAGGAGGTGGAGGTGGTGAGGCTGAGGGAGGCCTCGGGGCCCGTGGCCGAGGAGCTCCGGGAGCTGGGGGCGCCGGATGATCACCTGCTGGTGACCACGGGGCGCTACATCCGGGACCCCGACCCGATCACCCCTACCGTGCTGGACCGCGTGGCCCGCCGGCTAGTGGAGGTGGCGTTGAGGTCGCTGCCCAGCCCTGAGGAGGAGTAGCAGCCCGGCCCAGAGTGCCGCGGAGAGCACCGACAGGCCCGCGGTGACCAGGATCTGGGCGGTGGCGGTGGCGTCGAGGGCCCTGAAGCGCACCTCGTACAGCCCCGCCTCGCCCGCGGTCAAGGTCAGGGAGACCCGGCCCCTATCGTCCGTCGTCAGCTGGAGCGTCTGCGTCCCGTCCGGGCCGCTGACCTCGACCTGGACGGGGAAGTCTGGGATCGGATCGCCCAGCCAGTCCGTGAGCTCGGCGGTGAGGGTGACCCGGCCCCCCGGCTGCGTGACGACGCTCTCCGGCGACAGGTGGATTACCCAGTCCGCTGGCAGCCGTTTCGCGGCCCAGAGGATGGCGTACACGAACAGCTTGATCATGTCGGGGTCGCGGTCCCGGCGGCCCATGATCTCCGGATGCACGCTCATGATGGCGAACCGGCCCTTCTCGACGCCGTCGACAATCCAGCGGCCGACGACGTAGGCCCAGCCCTTGACCTTCTCGAGGTACTTGATCACCCCGCGAACGTCGCAGTAGGCGCGGACGGTGTGCCAGCGCCTGTCGATGTAGTACTTGACCGTGTACCAGCCGCGCCTGAAGGCCATTCCGGGCCCGTTCGCGTAGTACATCCTCGTTTCGTAGGTGCTCCCCGGCTCGCTGGCGAGCGGGTTGGCCGGGTGCGGGAGCAGCAGCACGCGCGGCTCGGCGTGCCCCTTGAGCCCGTCAACCGCCTTGACGCACGGGAAGGCGCGGATGTACGTGGTTGCACCCGCGCAGATCCCCACGTAGCCCAGCCCCAGGTGGAGCTGCGCCCACCGCAGCAGGTCGACCCAGTCTGAGCCCCAGTGATCCTCGGGCCGCCACCCGCCGGGCACGTAGACGACGTCGACGCGGCGGCCCGTCTTGGGATCGACGCCGGTGTACAGGATGTGTCGCCAGCGGTGCACGTTCTTGACCGGAATCAGCACCACTTTCTCCTTAACTGGGAGCTCCTGCAGGTGGCTGTTCCACCACTTCACGTCCCAAACGGAGGTGGTCCAGCAGTTGGTTTCCGGGTTGGGGTCGGTGTCTAGGCCCGGCCCGGTCCAGACGGCCACGTGAACCGTGGCGGTGGAGGGGAGTGGAAGCGTGAGGAGCGTCAAGAACGTTAGGACGTGACGCATGATCCTCCCTCGGCGGGCCAAAGCTCAGAAGAAAATAACGTTGTCGGACTCCTTGACCCAGCTCACCAGGTCGTGCATGGTGGCGATCTCAACGCCGTCGATGAAGTCGTCCTCGGAGAGCCCCCGGGCCTTGGAGCAGGGTCCGCAAGCCTTGACCTCCGCACCCTGCTCGATGCACTGCTTCAGCAGCTCCAGATGGTTGGGCACCTCGTCGGGGTCCTGGTCCCTCTTGGCCAGGTACACACCGTCCTCGATCAGGAAGATCTTGACGTCCTCACCCTCGACGAGGGCCGTGAGGGCGAACCTCAGGGCGGTGTAGGCGCGCTCCCGCCCGTACGGCGCTTGGGAGATGATGACGGTGATCAACCCGCTCACCCCGGCCGCCGGCTCATGGTAACCGGGTTATGGCTTGCCTTCGGGCGGATCGATGGTCATCGAGTTATTTCCGCGGAGTCTGGTCCGCAAACTTTAAATATAAGTGCATGACAGTCACCGAGGGCTGCGGATTATGGTCGAGATCAAGGAGATTACCGAGACTTCCACCGACGAGGAGGTGGCGTCCGGAGCGCATTCACACATCGCGGGACTTGGCCTGGATGAGAACCTGAAGGCCAAGCCGGTCGGAGATGGTCTGGTTGGCCAGGAGGAGGCGCGGGAGGCCGCCGGCATTATCGTAGAGATGGTGAAGGAGGGCCGGCGGGCCGGGCACGGTCTGCTCCTGGTTGGACCGCCCGGAACGGGCAAGACCGCGATCGCGTACGGTATGGCCAAGGAGCTGGGTGAGGACGTCCCGTTCGTCTCGATCTCCGGCTCGGAGATTTACGGCACGAACCTGAGCAAGACGGAGTTCCTGCAGCAGGCGATCCGGCGGGCGATCGGCGTCGAGATCACGGAGACGCGAGAGGTGATCGAGGGTAAGGTGGAGAGCCTGGAGATCGAGCGTACGAAGCACCCGCTCTCGCCGTACATGGAGATGCCCAGCGGGGCGATCCTGGAGGTCAGCACGCAGGATGACCGGAGGAAGTTCAAGGTGCCCGAGGAAATCGCCGTGCAGCTGGTGCAGGCGGGTGTGCGGGAGGGTGACGTGATCCAGATCGACCTGGAGAGTGGTCGGGTCACGAAGCTGGGTCGGGCGGAGGAGGAGCTGGAGAAGGAAGAGGAGGAGATCCTAGGCGTTCGGGCGGTGGAGGTGCCGGAGGGCCCGGTTCAGAAGAAGAAGGAGATTCGGCGCGTGGTCACGCTGCACGACCTGGACATGGCCAACGTGAGGGCTGGCCGGCTGCTGGGCTTCCGTGAGGAGGAGATCACGGACGAGATCCGGGAGAAGGTGGACGAGCAGGTGCAGAAGATGGTGGACGAGGGCGAGGCCAACCTGGTCCCGGGCGTCCTGTTCATTGACGAGGCTCACATGCTGGACATCGAGGCGTTCGCGTTCCTGAACCGATCCCTAGAGGAGGAGATCGCGCCCATCCTGGTGATGGCCACCAACCGGGCGATGGCGAAGGTCCGAGGCACGGACGAGGAGGCGCCGCACGGCATCCCGGGCGACCTGCTGGACCGGCTGCTGATCGCGCGGACGCGGCCGTTCAAGCGTGAGGAGATCCGCGAGATCATCGGCATCCGGGCGCGGGTGCAGGACATCGAGCTGACGGATGAGGCGCACGAGTACCTGACCGACCTCGGCGAGGAGAAGTCGCTGCGGTACGCGACTCGGCTGCTCGAGCCGGCCCGGATCGTCGCGGAGAAGGAGGGCGACGACGTCGTCGACAAGAAGCACGTGGAGCGGGTCGAAGAGGTCTTCACCGACGTGTCGGACAGCGTGGAGTACATGGAGAAGATGCGCCGCGAGCTGCCGACGATGAAATACTTAACCGGGTAGCCCCTCCCCCCACGCTTTTTTCAGGGGAGAACGACGTTGTCCGAGCACGACGAGGTCGAGGTGCTGGAGGTCCCGTGGGTCGAGAAGTACCGGCCCAAGAGGCTCGAGGACATCGTGGACCAGGAGCACGTGGTCAAGCGGCTCCAGGAGTACGTTAAGCGGGGCGACATGCCCAACCTGCTCTTCGCCGGACCGCCCGGCACGGGCAAGACCACGGCCGCGCTGTGCCTGGCCCGCGAGCTCTACGGGGAGCACTGGCGGGACAACTTCCTCGAGCTGAACGCGTCCGTGTCGCCGGACACACCGCTGCTCGTTCGCGCGGGCGATAGGGTGTTCTTCGCCACCTTCCGCGACCTGGACGAGGCGCTGATCAGCGTGGAGGGCGACGTCAAGGTTCGCGTCCGGGGCCTTCAGGTCCTCACGGTCGTCGACGGGTGCCGCATCACCTGGGCGCCGGTGAAGTACCTGATCCGACACCGCGCCCCGGGTTACCTGCGCGTTCACCTGGAGTCGGGGCACGTGCTCGAGCTCACCGGCGATCACTCCGTCATGGTGCTCCGGGGCGACGGGCTCGAGGCCGTGCCGGCCTCCGCGCTGCGGGAGGGCGACGTGCTCCTGACCTTCCAGGCCCCGCTGGACCTGATGACGACCGAGCAGCTCGAGAACCTGGCCGGGATCGTCGGGGACATCGAGCTCAACTGGATGGCCCGGCTGTGCGGCGTGGAGGGCTTCGTCCGGGACGGCTCGTTCGAGGAGCCGGAGCTCCGGCGCGCGGTCCCGGCCGATCCGGTGCTCGAGCTGGCGCGCCAGGTGAGCCGGGACCTGGCGTGGGAGGTGGAGGCGCTCTCCGTGGACGGGCTGATCGACGCCGGCCTCGTGCTGGAGCTGCTCCCGGAGCGGCGGGACGTGAGCCCGGAGGCTCGACCGGCGTACGACCGGCTGCTGCGGCTGCTGACCTCGGACCTGCGCGGCCTCAGGATCCGGAAGATCGAGGTCGTGGAGCGCGAGGGGTACGTGTACGACGTCAGCGTGCCGGGGACGGAGATGTTCTTCGCGGGCGAGGTCCCGATCCTGCTGCACAACTCGGACGAGCGCGGCATCGACGTCATCCGCACCAAGGTCAAGAACTTCGCCCGGACGCGACCGATGGGCGGTGCGAAGTTCAAGATCATCTTCCTGGACGAGGCGGACAACCTCACGAGGGACTCGCAGCAGGCCCTGCGCCGGATCATGGAGATGTACTCGGACGCGTGCCGGTTCATCCTGGCGGCCAACTACTCGTCCGCGATCATCGACCCGATCCAGAGCCGCTGCGTGGTCTTCAAGTTCACCAAGCTGCCGGAGGATGCGATCAAGGAGCGGCTGCGGGAGATCGCGGAGAACGAGGGCGTGGAGGTCACGGACGAGGCCCTGGACGCGATCGTGTACGTGTCCGAGGGTGACATGCGCCGGGCCATCAACGTGCTGCAGGCCGCGGCCGCGCTGGGCGCGGAGGTTGATGAGGACACCGTGTACCAGATCGCGGCCACGGCCCGGCCCGAGGAGGTCCGGCAGATGATCCACTACGCCTGGAACGGCGAGTTCGAGCGGGCCAGGGAGCTGCTGCACGAGCTCCTGTCGCGGTACGGGATGTCCGGCGAGGACGTGGTCCGACAGGTGCATCGCGAGGTGCTCGAGATGGATGAGATCCCGGACGAGGCGGTGCCAGAGCTGGTGGAGGCCGTGGGTGACTTCGAGTACCGGCTCGTGCGAGGCTCGGACGAGCGGATCCAGCTGGAGGCCCTCCTGGCCCGCATCCACGCGCTGGGTAGCAAGTACTCCGGCGGGTAGCCGCCTTGGTGCCATGGGTCGAGAAGTACCGGCCCAAGCGCCTCAAGGAGCTGGCGAACCAGGAGGAGGCGAAGAAGGAGCTGGTCGCGTGGGCCAACCAGTGGGCGCGCGGTGAGCCTCCCGAGCCCCGCGCCGTCCTCCTCCACGGTCCTCCAGGCACGGGCAAGACCAGCGCGGCCTACGCCCTCGCGAACGAGTTCGGCTGGGACGTGGTCGAGCTGAACGCCTCTGACAAGCGCACCCGGGATGTCATCGAGAAGGTCGTGGGCGGCGCCTCCGCCGGCCGCTCCCTCGCCCGACTGATCCAGCGGGCCGGCGGCCGCCACGAGCGGGTGGAAGGGTCGGATCGGGTCCTAGTTCTCGTGGACGAGGTCGACGGCATCGACCCGCGCGAGGACCGGGGTGGCGTGACCGCGCTGATCCGGGCCGTGAAGCGCGCGCAGAATCCGCTCGTGCTGGTCGCCAACGACCCGTGGAGCCTGCCCAAGTCGCTGCGCGACGAGGTCCGGATGATCGAGTTCCGGCAGCTGCGGAAGCGGGACATCGTGAACGTCCTCCGCCGGATCTGCGAGTCGGAGGGCGTCGAGTACGACGAGCGCGCCCTCGAGATGATCGCCCAGCGGGCCCGGGGCGACCTCCGCGCGGCCATCAACGACCTCGAGGCGATCGCCCGGTCCACCGGTCGGGTCACGGTCGACGACGTCCAGGACCTCGGCTGGCGGGACAAGGAGATCACGATCTTCGAGGCGCTCGGCCAGATCTTCAACAAGTCGCCCCGGGAGGCGCGCCGGGCCCTCTGGAACCTGGACGAGGACCCGGAGGATGTTATCCTCTGGATCGCGCAGAACGTGCCCCGGGCCTACGACGACCCGAGGGAGATCGAGCAGGCGTACGACTATCTCTCGAAGGCCGACATCTTCTCGACCCGAGCGATCGAGACGGGCAACTGGCGGTTCAAGTACGTGTACGCGACCGACCTAATGACGTCTGGCGTGGCCGGTGCCAGGCGCGGGAAGCCGCCGGGGTTCGTGCGGTTCCAGCCGCCCCGAATCCTGCGCAGGTTGAGCGCGACGAAGAAGGAGCGGGAGATCCTCAACTCCATCGCCGAGAAGATCGCGGAGCGGATGCACGTGTCAACCCGGGTGGCGAAGAACGACATCATCCCGGTCCTGCAGGTCGCCTTCCGTAAGTTCGTGGAGGAGGAGTCGGAGCGTGGCCTGGAGATCCTGAGCGGGATCGCCGGGTACCTGCAGCTGACGAAGCGAGAGATCTCATACCTGTGTGAGGATCCGCGGGTGGCGCAGCGGATCTACAACCGGTCGCTGCAGGTGAGGAAGAAGCTGAAGGAGGCGCAGCGTGAGGAGCTGAAGGAGCGGGTAGCGGCGATGATGGAAGAGGCCGAGGAAGCCCTGGCCGAAGGGGCGGAGGAGACCGCCGAGACGCCCGCTGTTGAGGAAGCTGAGGAGGAAACCGCCGAAGAGGAGGCTGCTGAGGAGGAAGAGGAAGAAGAGGAGGAAGCCGCCGAGGAGGAAGAAAAGAAGAAGGAGAAGCGGGAGGAGCAAAAGACGCTGGACGCGTTCTTCTGAGGCTTACCCGAACAGGGCTCCGAGGCCGGCCGCTGCCTCCTCCTCGGCCTCCTCCTCTTCTTCCTCCTCCTCCTCTTCTTCCTCTTCCTCCTCAGCAGCCTCCTCCTCAGTCTCCTCCTCTTCCTCCTCAGCGCCGGCACCGGCGGCCGGTGCTGCGGCCGGCACGGCGGCCTCCTCGATGGCCTCGTCGATGTCGACTTCCTCTAGCGCGGCGACCGTGGCCTTCAGCCGGGCCTCGTCCACTTCGACGCCGGCGGCCTCCAGGACCTTCCGCAGGTTCTCCTCGTTGATCTCTTGACCGGCGGCGTGCAGTAGCAGGCACGCGTAGATGTACTCCAAACCGAGCACCCCCTCTCCGAGGACTTTCGCCCCTCGGCGCCCGTAGAGTTCCAAAAAGGTTTACGGGAGGGGACACCGTGTCCGGGAACCCGTTTCGGAAGATGCCAGAGGTGCCGGATCCGGAGGAGCTCATCGACACCGCGTTCCGGAGGGCAGAGCGAGCGGCCGAGGGAACGCGCAAGTCGTTCCGGGGCACGAGGACTCCGCCGGAGGTGAGGGCCCGGTCCATCGAGATCGCCCGGGTCAACACCGCCTCTCAGCTGATTCAGGATCGACTCTGGGAGATCGTCCGAAAGACGCCGAACCTGGACAAGATCCACCCGTTCTACCGGGAGCTGGCGGACGCTATCGCGGGCGTGGACAAGCTCAAGCAGAGCCTCGCCGACGTGCACACGGTGGCCAAGCTGGCCCGGCTGATCCGGGAAGAGTACATCCGGAAGCTCAAGCAGACGGACGACCCGGGCGAGGCCGCGGAGCTGCGCCGGCAGGCGTACGGACGGCTGGCCTCGGCGGTGCGTCGTAAGGCGGGCGACGCGCTGAGGTTCCTCCGGCAGGTGCAGCCGAAGCTCGTGGACCTGCCCTCCATCGACCCGGAGATGTTCACGGTAACGTTCGCCGGGCACCCCAACGTGGGCAAGACCACGCTGATGACGGCACTCACCGGCTCGGAGCCGGAGATCGCGCCCTACCCGTTCACGACGAAGGGGATTCAGGTGGGCTACATGGAGGACCCGTACCCGGTGCAGATTCTGGACACGCCGGGCCTGCTGGACCGGCCGGACGAGGAGCGGAACCCGATCGAGCGCCAGGCGATCGTGGCGCTGAAGCACGCCACCGACGCCGTCTTTTTCCTCCTGGATCCGACGGGGACGTGCGGGTTCGACGTCGAGGAGCAGCTGGACCTGCTGCGCCGGGTGCGGGAGGAGTTCGACGTTCCCTTCCACGTGGTCCTCACGAAGGCGGACATGGAGGACCTGTGGGAGCGGCCCGAGGAGCTCGATGAGGTGCTGGAGGAGGACGACAAGGTGTTCGAGGTCTCGGCGAAGGACGGTCGGGGGCTCGACAAGTTAAAACGGAGGCTCAACGAGCTGGCCCGGGGGTACTACGGTGAGCGCGATCGAAAGGATGTTGGAGGAGGCGGTGAGGACTGGAGCGAAGAGCGCCGAGGAGGGGATTAAGCTCGCGAGCGAGCTGTTCGAGGAGGTCCTGCGAGAGGGCCTTAGGACGCTGTCGGAGGCGGCCAGGTCGGAGGACCTGCAGGGTCTGGTGGAGGACGCTACCGGCCAGCTCGTCCGGACGCTGCGCTGGGCGAGCACCCCGGCCGTGGACGTGTATGAGAGGTCGGGCGAGTTCGTGATCGTGGTGGAGGTGCCCGGTGCCAAGCCGGACGACGTGAGCGTGCGCGCCGGGGAGGACTACGTGGAGGTCCGGGCCAAGCTGCCCCGGATGCGCGAGGGCAGGCCCAGGTACCGGGAGCGCGTGACGGGCGAGGTCACCCGGCGGATCGACCTGGACGCGAAGATCGACCCGAAGGGTGTCAAGGCGGAGTGCGGCGACGGCCTGCTGGTGATACGAGCCCCCAAGGTTGAGGAGGCGGAGGTGAAGGTGAGGCCGGCCGAGTGACGGCTCGGTCCCGGGTTCAGTCGTCACCCGGCACGCCGTCAGCCGTTCCGGACCCTCGTCATCGCCGGAGGTATCGCCCATGATCGAGATCGACGGGTCCTACGGGGAGGGAGGCGGACAGATCCTCCGCACCGCCGTCGGGATGGCGGCCCTCACGGGGAAGCCGGTGAGGATCTTCAACATCCGCGCCAACCGGCCCAACCCGGGCATGTCCCATCAGCACTACCATGCGGTTAAAGCTGTGGCGGAGATGTGCGACGCCGAGTGCGAGGGGCTGGAGGTGGGATCCACCGAGCTGGTGTTCAGGCCCGGCAGGGTGCGAGGAGGCGAGTACGAGATCGATATCGGAACGGCGGGCAGCGTGACCCTGCTCCTGCAGGCCGTCAAGCTCGCCGCCCTCGCCGCCGACTCCACCGTCGAGGTCGAGGTTCGGGGCGGCACGGACGTCAAGTGGTCGCCACCAGTGGACTACGAGATCCACGTGCACGCGCACTACCTCAAGCGGATCGGATGCGAGTACGAGCTCGAGGTAGAGCGGCGCGGGCACTACCCGCGCGGTGGGGGCATCGTTCGGGCCCGGATCGAGCCGGTCGACAGGCTCAAGCCCCTCAACGCCGTCGAGTTCGGAGAGCTCGAGGAGGTCCGGGGCATCTCCCACTGCGTCCGACTGCCGCCCCACGTTGCCGAGCGTCAGGCTAGGGCGGCGGCGGAGGTGATCGAGAGGGAGCTCGGCGTCGAACCGGACATCGAGGTGGAGACGTACCCCAAGCACCGGGACCCGCACAAGGGACCGGGCAGCGGGATCGTGCTCTGGGCCGAAGACGATCAGGGCAACCGGATCGGCGCCGACGCGCTCGGCGAGAAGGGCAAGCCGGCCGAGCAGGTGGGCCGGGAGGCCGCCGAGGAGCTGGTCGAGCGCGTGAAGACGGGCATGGCGCTGGACGAGAACATGGGTGATCAGATCCTACCCTTCCTGGCCCTCGCGGACGGCGAGTCGGAGTACGGAGTGACGAGGGTCGACCCGCACCTGACCACGAACGCCTGGGTGGTTCAGAAGTTCCTGGACGTCGACATCGAAGTGGACGGGGAGGAGGGTGAGCCCGCGGTGGTCAGGGTCCGGCCTGGGAGTTGAGCGCCCGCTCCGCCTCCCGCACGTCGCCCGGCTCGTTAACGTTCAGTAGCTCGCCCTTGTCCCTGGGCGGCACGACCCTGAACTCCAGCCCGGACTCCCGGAGCACCGGGTTCAGGTTCATCGAGTTGGAACCGCGCTCGGGCGCCAGTCGCTCGACGGTCTCCAGGAACCGCTCGACCGCGTCCCGGTCCAGCGCCAGCGGCGGCCCGTGCCCCTCCAGCTCGTCCCCACTGATCACGTCGTCCGGGGCGCCCCGATCCAGGATCGCGGCCCCGTACTCTCTCGCCGCCCGGACGAGCTCTTCCATCGTCTCCGCGGTCACGGTCGGCTGGTCGCCCGCGAGCACCAGCGAGACGTCCGCTCGGGAGCGCCGGAGGAGGTTGGCCGCCGTCCGGGCCATGGGCACGTCCGCCGGGTCGTTGAGCACCGGCTTGACCGGGGCCCTCGCGTGCTCGGTCACCGCCTCCCACACGAGGCCCGCGTCGTAGCCCAGCCCCACCAGGATCACGTCCGCAACCCGTGAGGCGCGCTTGACCACCCAGCCGACCATCGGCTTGCCCGCGACCGGGTAGATCAGCTTGTTGACGGGCTCCTCGCCGCGCTCCCGCAGCCCCTCCCGGAATCGGCTGGCCCGGCCGGCCGCCAGCACGCACGCCGCGACCCGCACCATGGGCCTCGCACCCTAGCCCGCGTGCAGCTCGACGACGTCCCCGTCCTCCAGGACGTGATCGCGGCCCACCATCATTCCGTCCTTCTTCACGGACTTACCCCAGACCCGCGCGTACTTCAGGTTCTTAGCTAGCTCCGAGTGGATCTCCTTGGCCAGATCCTCCACCGTCGCACCCCGCGGCAGGACGACCGGCGGCTTCTGCGGCTTCCCGCCCGGCTTCTTCGTGTACACCCGGATGATGTTCAGCGTATCGTACAGCCGCTCCTTGAACTCGTCCAGATTCGCCCCCTTCTTCGCCGAGATCGGTACGACCGGCAGCTCGAACTCCAGCTCCTCCTCGATCCACTCGCGCAGCTCCTCGTAGGACTCCCGCGTCCCGGGCTCGTCACCCTTGTTCGCCACCACCATCCCACGCTTGTACTCGAGCCTCCGGTCCAGCGCCTCCGCCACGTCCTCCAACGTCACCCCCTCCTCCTCGATCACCACGACCGCGCTGTGGATGCCCGACTCGCGCAGGAACTCCTTCACGTCCTCCGGGTCACACTCCAGCCGCTCCTCGCCTCGGATCTCGATCCCACCGGACGCTCGCTCCTCGATGCTGACGCCGGGCGGGGACTGATTCAGCTTGATCGCCGCCGAGTCCAGCTCGCCGAGCACCGTCTTCAGCTGGTCCACGGGATCCTCGGACAGGTCCACCATGATGCAGACCGCGTCCGCGCTCCGGATCACGCCCACGAACCGGCTGCCCTCCCCGTGCACGAACCCCTCGTGTACCGGCGGAACCTCCACCAGCTGGATCTGCACGTCCTTGTACTCCATCATCCCGGGGACCGGCTTCCGCGTCGAGTACGGGTACGGTGCCACCTCCGGCTCCGCGTTCGTCAGCTTCCGCAGCAGCGTCGACTTGCCCACGTTCGGCGGCCCCACCAGCGCGACCTGGGCGGCCCCCTCCTTCTTCACGTGGTAGTCCGGCCCGCCGCCCGACTTCTGCTTCCGCCGCTTTTCCACCTCCTCCCGCAGCTTCGCCAGCCGACGCTTGAGCAGCGCCCGCAGGTTCTCCGTGCCCTTGTGCTTCGGGACGACCGAGAGCATTTCCTCCGTGATCTTCAGCTTCTCCTCCGGCGAGCGGGCCTGGCGGTACTTCTCCTCCAGCTTGTGGTACTCCGGCGGCAGGTTCGCCGGCACGCGAACTCACCCCCGGACCACCCTCATCACGCCGTCCAAAACCATCTGCACCCCGATCCCCGCCAGCACGACCCCCATCACCCGCGTCAGCACGCGGATGCCGGACCTCCCCAGCATCCGAGCCAGCGGCTCCGCCGCCAGGAACGTCCCCAGCGTGGCGAGCATCACGAGCACGCAGGCCAGGATCGTCTCCAACCGCCCGTACCGATGGAGCATGACTATGACCGTGACGATGGCGCCCGGCCCCGCCAACAGCGGCGTTCCCAGCGGCACGTACGCCACGTCCAGCCGCGACTCCGGCTCGATCCGGAACCCAGTCGGATCCCCCTCCACCATCCCCAGAGCCGCCCGGAGCAGCAGGATCCCGCCCGCGATCATCAGCGCCTCGACCGAGACCCCCAGGTAATCCAGCACGAGCTTGCCCGAGATCGCGAACCCCAGGATCAGCACGCCCGCGAAGCCCACCGCCCGGTACACGACCCGCACCCGCTCCCCGGGCCTCAGGTCGGAGGTTAAGGACAGGAGGACCGGCACGTTCCCCACCGGGTCCACCACCACGAACAGCTCGATGAACCCCTTCAACACGCCGTAGAGGTCCAACGCCCGCGCCCCCAGCACTTAAGGCCGACCGGTGCGCCGTCCACCCGGGGAACCGCATGGCCTGGCGCGTGTACAAGAAGAAGGTGATCGTGCACCACTACCACCACCCGGCGCACGGCCACCACGTCGTCGTGCACAAGAAGTCCGGCCTGCTCGGAGGACTCCTGAAGCTCGGACTGGTCGCCGCCGTCCTGGTCCTGCTGGTGATCGCCGTGGCGGTGATCGTCGGGCTGTACCTGCTGTACCGGTTCCTCGGCCGGCGACGCCACCGGACTCACTGAGCCCCCCTCAGCCGATCGTTACGAGCGTCATAACGATTCGGGTCGGGAGATCGGGCGCCGAGGCCGCGCCTCAGGGTCGCAACGTTCTGTGGAACAAAGTATTTCGCCACGCGAGCGCACCACGGGGGGAGCCCCGGGCGGGGGTCGCTGGTTGAGTGAGGCGGTTTTCGAGGCGCTGGACGCCGTGGAGGAGCGTTGGGGTGACAACCTTCGCGCGTCGCAGGTGGAGATGCTGAGGAACCTGCGGAGGCAGCTCGAGGAGGATCGAGTGGCCATCCTCCGGGACCGGCCCGGCTCGGGTAAGTCGTGGCTGCTGCGCCGAATCGCACGCGTGTACGGGGAGGGTGAGGCGAGCACCCACGCGCTGTTCTCGACCCGTCCCCGGACTTGGCGGGGCGGGAGGCTAAGACGTTCCGGGACGACTGGGGACTGCAGGCGGAGTGGTGGCGGGACGTCAGCGAGTACGAGTGTCGGGTCGGGCTGGACGCGCTCCTGGGAGACAAGCTGAGTGACAAGGACCTGCTCAGGGTGTACCAGGCCGCATCAAAGGCGAACGATGAGCCGAAGTGTCACCCGGACTTCTACCGGAAGGAGGGCCCGCTCCTGGGCAGCCTGGAGGATGAGGAGCTCCGGGAGCGGGTTCGGGAGGCGCTCTACGAGGACAACCCGTACGTGCACGGGTTCGCGCCCTGGGACGAGTGCGCGGAGTGCGAGGCGGTCAGGCAGCTGCGGGAGCCGGCCCGGATCGTCTGCCTGTCGTTCGACAAGCTCCTGGCGGCCCCGTTCCTGTACGTCTCGCATGAGCGGGCCAGAGAGGCGCTAGGCAAGGAGCCGCTGATGACGCTGGAGGATTGGAAGGAGGTGCTGGACGGCTCCCTCGTGATCCTGGACGACGCGCACATGCTTCCGGGCGCGCTCGTCGTCGAGGTACCGGCGTACGTGCCCGTGGGGGACTCCACGCTGGGGAAGCGGCTGGAGGGGCTGGCGCTGGGTCAGGAGTACCTGTGGCAGGTGGTGGACTGGGGGAGGGACGTCAGGAAGGTCAGGGCGGCGCTTCGGGGAGAGATCCTCGGCGACGTGCGCGACGTGCTGGTCAAGGAGCTCGAGGATTGGCTGGAGGAGCTCCGGGACCGGATCTCGGAGGACCGGAACGCGGGTTACCTACGCGCGAGGAAGGAGCTGTCGCTGCTGAACGAGCTGGTGAACCGGGCGGAGGAGGTGGGCGTGCGGGAGTGGGTGGTGGTGCGAGGCCCCAGGCGGGGCGGTGGGGCCAAGTTCCTGACGTTCGCCCCGGTAATCGAGAGCCTCGAGCAGCTGTTGGGGCTGCTCATGGGCCCGGACCTGATGGACCTGCCGGAGGCGTACCTCGTGGCGGAGAACCGGCCGACGCTGTCGGAGCTGCGGCGGGGATGACCGATCCGCGGGAGGGGAGTGACCGATGGGTGCACGGGCCGTCTTCCACCTGCTCCCAGTGCGCATCAAGGCCAAGGACGCGTGGAGGCTGGGGAGGCTCCTGCGGCGGGGACGTGCGGAACCACCGGGTGCTGGTCCTCGACCGGGCCAAGAGCTTCGCGGACGGCGTGCACGAGGCCCTCGGGGACGCGGAGCGGGTGGAGAGCGTGGTGGACCTGGAGCGGTTCGCGGGTCGGGGTGGCGGGTTCGCGGTCGCGGAGATCACGCGCGGACTCGTGGGTGCGGACGTCCGCGGGATCGAGGGCGTGATCGTCTGCCGGACCTACCTGTCCAACTATGCCGCCCAGAGGTCCATCGTCATCCCGATCATGCTCAGGCGCGTGCGGCTGGATCCGAAGCCGGTGATGGAGGAGAACCCGCTGGACGCGCTCCGGCTGGAGGCGCTGGAGAGCGTGCTCCACGACCTCGCCACGGTGGCCGGTCGGGCGGTGCGGGCGGAGTCCGGGGACGAGCACCCGTTCACGGTGCTGGTGGGGGCGGGCACGGTCGTAGAGGTGATCCAGAACCGCCCCGACGAGGCGGGGGAGATTTACCGGGAGTTCCGGGATCGGTTCAGCGCGATCGACCCGAAGGTGAAGGTTCTCGACCTAGATTCCGGCACGGAGGTGCCGATGGAGGAGCTCCTCGACGGTTCCTTCAGGCTGGACACCCGGGACTTCGAGGAGCTGGGAGAGGACGAGCGGGACATGCTGGTGCGTTGGATGGAGCGGAGGTTGTTCATGGTTCGCTGAGCCTCAGAGGAGCATCTATAGTCGGGTGACCGCGGCGGTGGTGGGCGTGGGGGTTCGAGCGTGCGACTACACATCGCCACCGAGGAGGAGATCAGGCGAGGGGAGACCGCCGACGTCTACTTCCGGAGGATCCGGAAGGTGCTCGAGGAGGAGGGACTGGACGACGTCAAGGTGGTGGCCGAGGTCTCCACGCGCTCGCTCCCGGAGGGCTGGGAGTGGGGCGTTCTGTGCGGCGTCGAGGAGGCGCTGTCGCTGCTCGAGGACCGGGACGTGACGGTCTACGCGATGGACGAGGGTGAGATCTTTCGCCCGGGCCAGCCGGTGATGCGAATCGAGGGCTCCTACACCGAGTTCTGCGAGCTGGAGACGGCGCTGATCGGGTGCCTGGCGAAGGCGACCGGCATCGCGACGAAGGCGGCGAGGTGCAAGCTGGCGGCTAAGGGCAAGCCGGTGTACAGCTTCGGGATCCGGCGGCAGCACCCCGCGATCGCCCCGATGGTGGACCGGGCCGCGTACATCGGTGGCTGCGACGGTGTCTCCGGGATCAAGGGGGCGGAGCTGATCGGGGAGAAGCCCGTCGGCACCATGCCGCACGCGTTCATCCTGATCTTCGGCGACCAGCGCGAGGCCTGGCGGGCCTTCGACGAGCACGTGCCGGAGGACGTGCCCAGGATCGCGCTCGTGGACACGTTTTACGACGAGGTCGAGGAGGCGCTCATGGCGGCGGAGGAGCTGGGCGACCGGCTGTTCGGCGTGCGACTGGACACGCCCTCTTCGCGGCGGGGGGACATGGTGGAGATCGTGCGCGAGGTCCGCTGGGAGCTGGACGTGCGCGGCTACGAGGACGTCAAGATCATGGTCTCCGGCGGGCTGGACGAGGAGGAGATTCGAGAGCTCGCGGAGGCCGGTGCGGATGCGTTCGGTGTCGGTACGGCGATCTCGGACGCGCCGGCCGTGGACTTCGCCCTGGACGTGGTGGAGGTGGACGGAGAGCCGCGGGCGAAGCGGGGCAAGCTCTCGGGAGCGAAGCAGGTCTGGAGGTGCCCGAAGTGCCTGGAGGATAAGGTGACGCCGGCCGACCGAGAGCCAGGGGAGTGTCCGAGGTGCGGTGAGGAGCGGCGCCCACTCCTGCGCAAGTTCATCGAGGGTGGCGAGCCGGTTCGGGAGCCGAGGAGCCCAAAGGAGGCGCGGAAGCACGTGCTCAGGACGGTGAAACGCCTGGAGGGGGTGGACCGTGAGCGAGATTAGCGAACGGCTCGGCAGGGCCTTGCTGGAAACGGTGGAGAGGGACGATCCCGAGCCGTTCATCGAGGCCGTTCGGGAGCTCGAGCCCGACCCGGAGGAGCTGGAGCGGTTCCTGGAGGCGCTGAAAATTCAGCGGGAAAAGGGACGCGTCTCGGAGGAGACGGTGAGGGTCGTGGAGGAGGTCGTCGAGAAGGCGGGTGGAAGGAGGGAGCGCGGGGAGCTCCCGGAGACGGACCCGCTGGCTGAGTACGCGGGCGTGGACCGGGTCCTGGGCACCATCATGACGGGGAAGGAGGCGGACGTCCTGCTCGCGGAGAAGAGGGGAAGGAAGGTCGCACTGAAGGTCTACCGAGCGTTCACAGGCCGGGAGGAGAAGCGCGAGGAGCGGGCCTACAGGACGGAGGACGGTGAGGTCGTCCGCCGCGTGGAGCGGGGTGACGCGGCCCTCCGTGAGTTCTCGCGACTCAAGCGGGCTTATGAGGCCGGGGTTCGGGTCCCCGAACCCTACGACGCCCGGCCCGGAGTCATCGTGATGGAGTACATCCCCGGTGAGCCCCTGTACCGGGCCCCGGACTTGGAGGATCCCGAGGCGGTCCTGGACGATCTGGTGAGGCAGGTGGAGCGGCTGGCGGTCAAGGCGGAGCTGGTCCACGGGGATCTGAGCGCGTTCAACGTGCTCGTGAGCGACGACGAGGTGCCCTACATCATCGACCTCTCCGAGGCGAAGGGCGTTAAGGAACCCGGGGCGATGGAGCTGCTACGGCGGGATGTGGAGAACCTCGTGGACTTCTTCAACCGAAAGTATGACGTCTCCAGGGACGTCGACGAGGTGGTGGAACGGGTGAGGGAACGTGTTTACGGTGATCGGTGAGTACGTCCGCGGGCTCGGCGAGGGACGGAAGTACGTCAGCATGCCTTATTACCGGGAGGAGATCCGCAAGATCACCGGCGAGGACCCGTTCCCGGGCACGTTCAACGTGCGGGTGGGGAGGGAGGAGTGGCGAGCGCTGCTGGAGGTGGCGGAGTCGAAGGGTTACCGGATCGAGCCCCGAGGTGATCTCGGCGGAGCGTGGCTGTACCCGTGCGCCGTGAACGGTGTCCGGGCGTGGATGGTGTTCCCGGACCTAACCGAGCACCGGGATCAGGTCGAGCTGATTTCCGGTCTCGAGCTCCGCAGGACGCTGGGAGTGCTCCCGGGAGACCCCGTCAAAATCAGGGTCTGGGGCCCGAAGTCTTGGCGGATCTGGCGGGAGACAAGCTGCGAGAGATCAAGCGGGCGCTGAAGCGCGGCGAGCCCGTGCTCGTGTTTGACTTCGAGGATCGCGAGGGCGAGACCGACGTGATGCTCTGGGCCCCCAAGGTGGAGCCGGAGCACGTGGCGTTGCTGCGCGAGCGGGCCGGAGGCCTCATCTGCGCGGTCTTACACCCGGAGCACGCCGAGGAGATCGGGCTCCCTCACCTCGTGGACGTGTACCGGGCGGCCAGGGACGAGTTCCCGCTCCTGCGTGAGACCTGGCCGGACGACATCCCGTACGACGAGCGGTCCACGTTTTCCATCACGATCAACCACCGCGACACGTTCACCGGCGTCACGGACGAGGACCGAGCGCTGACCATCCGGAAGCTCGCGGAGTTCTTCGAGCGGGAGCACGAGGATCCCGTCCGCGAGTTCGGCCGTGAGTTCCGGTCGCCGGGCCATGTGCACCTGCTGCGACCATTCGACGGGCTCTTGGACGAGCGGCAGGGTCACACCGAGCTCACGGCGGCGCTGCTCGAGATGGTCGGGTTGGAGCCTAAGGTGGCCGTCATCTGCGAGATGCTGGAGTCCGGCGGGGGTTCCCTGCCGCCGGATCGGGCCCGGGACGTGGCCGAGGAGCTCGACGCCCCGTTCGTGACCGGGGATGAGATTCTCCAGGCGTGGAGGAGGCGCCGGTAATCCCCGACTCGGGAAAATGGAAAATGTGGAACCGTGGCTTCGGCAGCGGGGGGAGCGCAGCGTGAGGGGACCGGTCCTGGTCCTCGGCGTAATGCTCGTGCTCTCCGCCGCGGTTCCCGCGTACGCGCAGACGACCGCCGCGGCGGGTGGCGGTGGGGGAGCGACTCAGGCGGCACCGACCGTCCAGACCGCACCCGCCGGTGGTGGAGGCGCTGGGACCACCCAAACGGCCGCCCCGGCACCGTCCGAGACGGGAGGAGGGAGCGCCTCCGCTCCTCAGGGATCGCAGCAGGGTCAGGGGCAGCAGGGAGGGAAGAAGAAGCCCGAGCCGAAGAAGAAGCACGTAGGACAGCAGAAGCGGTCTGCCGGGCCGGGCTTCGGCCGGCTGATCGGAGAGTACAGGTACTACACGATGGCCGCAGCGGTGGGCCTCATGGCGCTGGCCGGCCTGGTGGGTTACGGAATGGTCAAGTTCGAGCGGGAGGCCGCTCGGCGGGAGTCCGAGGAGGAGTCTCGGGCTCGGAGGTTCGGAAGGAGGTCGGCAGGGCGCGAGGAATCAGACGAGTCAAGGCCCAAGCGCCCCTCCACGATCGAGAGGTCCGATGAGGAGGTGGAGAAGGTCAAGCGACTCTGGGAGCAGCTGAGGGAGGAGTAGGGGAGTCGTCGCGATGGCCCTCAGGTGCCCTCGGTGCGGCGGCCCGGTGCGTCCGCACATGGAGATCCTCGAGTGTGAGGAGTGTGACTGGACGAAGGAACTGGACAGCAAGCCCAAGCGCACCACCAGGCTCAAGTGGATCAAGGAGTACGCCGTCCGCATCCTTCGGGAGGAGTTCGACGACTGCGGTGTGGTGAAAGCGTTCGTTCGGGGCCCCCGCGGGCCCAAGGGAGCGGAGTACTTGGCGGCGACGGTGTACGTCGAGGACCACCACAAGGCGATCGGGAAGGAGGGCGAGCGGGTGAAGGAGGTCGAGGAGAAGCTGCGGGAAGTCTGCGAGGAGCTGGACGTGCCTCCCATCCGCATCACCATTCAGCCGGCTTCCCAAGCCCCGGACTGACGTCCGGTGCGGTGGGCTTCTTTTTCCAGTCGAGGCGGTCGCTCCGGCGCCGCGCCCCACCTCCGGCTCACTCATTCTCGCGCCCGGGGCGCGCGTTGGGGTCGCAGCGCCTTTTTAACGTGCGAGCGCGCACCCGGCGCGGGGCGCTCGCGGATCATCGCCAGGCTCTCGGGCCCGTACACCGCCGGGAACGACGCGGGAGCGTGGACGGCTCGTGCGCAGGATCGGAGGACGAGCTAACCCGCCGCTGAAGGAGCCCGCGAAACGCGGGAGTGGCCGTTGGGTCTCCGCCTCCCTGGGGCTCCGAACGGGCTGGTAACGGCATCGCGAGCTCGTTGGGGTGGTGTTGAGGAGCGGGCTCGCCACCCGCCTCGCGTTCCTAGGCTTCCGAGCCGGGTGGCGCACTAGGTGGCTAGGTCGAACCTCGCCGGGGCGCCGCGCGGGCTCCTCACTGCGCTCAGGGGGCGAGCGGCTTGTCCTCCGCCGTGGTAGTGGAGGGACTGAAGAAGGTTTACGAGACGGAAACCCGGGGCAAGGTCGTGGCGCTGGACGGGCTGGACTTGGAGGTTGAGGAGGGTGAGATCCACGGGATCTTGGGTCGGAGCGGTGCGGGCAAGAGCACCCTGATTCGGATCTTGCGAGGGGCGGAGCGGTTCGACGAGGGCAGGGTAGAGATCTGCGGGATCGAGCTGACGCCGGACGCGCCGAAGTCCAGGTTCACCGAGGTGAGGAAGGTCACCGCGATCCACCCGCAGCGAGAGTTCGGTCTGTGGCCTGAAACCGCGGC
>JAMOPO010000016.1 GCA_027064425.1 Methanobacteriota archaeon
GAAGGCGATCCGGTCCCTGGAGATCGGGGAGCCGGGCCTGGGTCCCTCCCCGGAGGAGCTGGAGGCGAGCCCGGAGGAGATCCGGAGGAACGTCGAGCGGCCGAACGACCGGCGCATCTTCTACATTTACGCGGCCCTGAAGCGGGGGCTCATGGACGTGGAGGAGGCCTCGAAGCTGTCGGGCATCGACCCGTGGTTCATCGAGAAGATCCAACGGATCGTGGAGATGGAGCGGGAGATCAGGGAGCGGAGGGAGGAGCTGCTGGCGCTGATCCGCGGCGAGGAGGTGGACGAGGGGACGCGCGAGTTCGTTCGGGAAATCAAGCGGATGGGCTTCTCCGACGAGCAGCTGGCGGAGCTGCTCGGGGTGAGCGAGGACGAGGTACGGGAGGCGCGGCTGGGCGTGGGCGTGGAGGCCACGTACAAGCTGGTAGACACGTGCGCGGCGGAGTTCGCGGCCGTGTCCCCGTACTTCTACTCCACGTACGAGGAGGAGTGCGAGGCGCTGAAGTACGACTGAGGGGAGCCCGATGCGCCGGCTTGACGTCATGCTCGCTTTCCTCGTCACCGCTGCGGTCCTTGCCCCATCGATTCCGGAGCTACGAGGCGAGCACGCGGTCGTCATGGATCTGGCCGTGCAGGCGCATAAGATCTACCTTCTGGGCACGGCGGGGCTAGCCAGGGGAGATTGGGACCCGTACTCTTACACAGGCAGGCCTCCCTTCGTCGACTATCCGATAATCCCCTTCCTGCCTGCCGTAGCGGTGTTCAAACTTACTGGAAACCCATACCTGGCGTGCACGGTGGTGGACGGTCTGTATCGGGCCCTCCCATGCTGGGTTTGGGTTCTGCTGAGAAGGGTTGGGGCGGCCACCCGAAGGACGGACGCGGCAGCGCTCGTCTACGCCGGATCCCTACCGGCGCAGATTGTGGAGGTCTTCTCGACTCGCATCGTGACCACGTTTTCCCTGAGCTTGGCCGTCATTGCGATCATGCTCTCCAGATCCAGGCTAAGGAGGAGGTGGCCGGTGCTGCTATCGTGGTCGGCGGCGGCTCTCGGAAATCCCCTGTACGTGCTGCCTGCATTCCTGCTGGAGGTTATCAACAGTCCCACGACCCTTCTGGCCATGATCCCGGCGGTTCCGGTGATGCTACTTGGGTACTGGTACGTCAGGCTGGCATTCACCTACGCGCCCGGAACGTGGTTTCTGTACTCACACGCGGTTGGGGAGAAGCTGTCCCTGGCCGTAGGTGTGGCCATCCTAGACGCGATCTCCCTGGGTGTCTCAGCCAAGGCGGGTGGAAGCCGGCTCGCCGCCGCGACCGCCGTCGGCGGGCTGAGTCTGATTCCGGTTGGTCCCATCGGAATTGCAAGGCTCGTGGACGTATGGAGGACGCCGGTGATGACGATCTCGGTCGGTGTCGCGGAATCTAGGCGCTGCGGGAGTGAACTATTGCGGATGTCGCTGGCGTCGACACTCGCTGCCCTAGTGATATTCCATGCCCTCGCAATATCTAACGCTTTCAAGCCCGAAAAGAGGCGGCAGAGCGGGCCGTACCGGGTGCTGGTTGACGACGGCACGGGCTTCGAGTCCGCCTCCCCTGTCTGGTCTGGGTGGCCAACATACCTGCTGAGCGGGGCGTTTTACCAGGGAGCCTCCGAGCCGCAGCTGCAGTCCCTCGGACCCGCGTTGACCACCCTGACGCTGACTCAGCCGTGCTCCGACTGGTACGCGGTGTCACTGGAATGGTGTCGCAGGAGCTATGAGGAGGTGCTGGAGCGCTCATTTCGATCCTACCTTAGAGCGCTGCCGCTGAGGAGAGTGGACGTGGTTATATCGACGAGACCGTTCGCCGTGGTGCCGCCCGAAGTTAGTCAAACCGACAGGCGGCACCGGGTGGAGGCGCTCGTCAATCCGTCACTCACCCTTAGGGACGCTATAGCGGTTAGGAGGGTCCGGGTGCTATACGTAGGTTCGTTCAGCGCCTATGGCATCCTGTGGGCGATCCTAGCCGGAAAGTTGGGCAGACCACCCATCATTCCAGCCTTTTATCCGCCGGCCGCGGAGTCGGGGCAGGAGATGCCCCCGTCGAACGTCCCGTGGACCGGCGAGGTGCTGATCGTAGACAGGCTCGGATGGGAATGGTCCGTTAAAGTGGGGTTGGTAACCAGGGCCAAGCGCGTAATTAGGGTCTCTTCCCCGCTCTTTCCATGGAAATCGGGGTGTGACGTCGGTGACGCGGCCGAAGCGGTTCTACCGTACGTCTCTGAGCGCGCCGTCGTTAGGAGGGGGGCGGTAACCTGGTGCGAGGATGTTATTCACGTGCGTGGCGTCGGATCCGAGTTCGTAGTGATACCGTGGGGGTGGGCACCCTTCTGGTCGGTGAACGGGAGGGAGGGACGGGTGTGCCCTGTCGGTCCGTTCATGCTGGTTCGCGTAGGTAAAGGGACGGCGGTGCTCCGGTATATGGGCTGGGAGCGGTACCAGCTGTGGGCCTACCTGGCGAGCGGCGTGCTCCTGCTCGCTGTGCTGTGGGGCGCGGGTCGGAAATCTTTATAATGAGGACGCGGGGCTCCGTGGGTTGGGAGGGCGCCGCGGCAGCTCAGCCTGGTTAGAGCGCCGGCCTGTGGAGCCGGTGGCCCCGGGTTCAAATCCCGGCCGCGGCCCCAGCGGCAATCGTTATGAAAATCGTAACGATCGGCCCGCGGGAGGCGGGAGGTCAGTCCAGGTCGAAGTCGAGGAAGTCGTCGAGGTCCAGGTCGAGCGCGTCGTCGGCCTCGGTCTCGTCCTCCCACGCCTCGGAGTCGCCGTGGTGGA
>JAMOPO010000017.1 GCA_027064425.1 Methanobacteriota archaeon
GCTCGTATAAATAATTTTCCCCAGCTTAACCCGCGAATCAAGCGCCGCCCGACCGGCCATCCCCAGCCACCGTTAGCGGGACAGCGAGCCTGCGGACCGACCGCGCGAGGCGAGGGGCCGGTCAGGACTCCCCACCCGGGCGGGCGCGACCAGCCGACCGTGCCCGCGGCCCGACCGTTGAAAGGTCCAGAAGGCCGGACGAGGTCATCAAATCCAGGGGACAACGGAGGGGAGGGAACCGCAGGGCGCCCGAGCGACCCGGCGCCATCAACCCAGCAGATCCAGGGCCGCGTCGACGAGGCCGTCCGCGTCGAGCGGCTCCGGGGAGGTGCCCCAGGCGTCGTTCTCCCTGGCCTCCTCGGCGAGCCCCGTAAGGGACGTCAGCGCCTCCCTGAGCCGCTCAAGCCCCTCGCGCAGGGACTCCTCATCCTTACGCTTGAGCTCCAGGTCCGGCACCGTGGCGAGCGAGGCCGCCGGTCCGTGCCGATGATCGCTCGAACCCTCCCACCGCTCGGCGTCCCACACGTCGGCTCCCGTGATCTCCTCGTACCGCTCGAGCACCCGGTGCGGGAAGCCGTGGAAGGGCGCCTTGGGAGGGGCCTTCTTCTCCTGGTACCCGAGGAAGATGGAGAAGCAGTAGAGCCAGTGCCAGTGCGCGGCGAACCCACCCTGAGCGTTGATCCCCCGATCCACGGGAAACGCCGCGACGAACGGGCCGCGGGCGCGGAAGTACTGCGGGTTGACGCGCACGGCGACGTGGTCTCGGTTCCAAGGCAGGCGAACGCACCACTCGTGCGAGGCGCGCTCCTCCCCCACCATCGAGCCCGCCAGCAGCAGTAGACCGGGGAGCACCGCGGCGGCCCTGGGAGTGGTCCCGAGCGTCCTCTCCGGGCAGACCCTGACCACCGAGTACACACCGGTGTACCGCTCCACGAGCCTGGCCAGCAGCCGCTCGGTGCGGAGATCGTCCCGGGATAGAACGGGGGCGGGCTGCTGAGACCTGGGCCCGACGGAAACGTCCACCGAGTGCAGCGTCTCGACGCCCGACTCCGTCCACACACCGCCCTCGCCGGGCGGCGTTACGACCACGTCCGCCTTGGACAAGTGTTCCTTCAAATCCTCCACCGTCAGACGCTCCGGCGATCGTACGTGCGCGAGCGCGTCCCCAGGGATCTTAACGTGCCAGTACCTCAGGTGAACGCACATCACGGTGCCGAACGGCACGACGAGGGAGACCGCCGGCCAGGCCAGGTCCCGCTTGGATTTCGTGAAGTCCTTATCCCAGTGGTGCACGTTCGTCCGGACGGTGCCCACCACGTCGGCCAGGGTCGCATCCCTCTCCCCGAACCCGAACACCCACGACTCCTCCGCCACCCAGGCATCCCGCTCCAGGGCCTCACTCGCCTCCCCGGGCAGACCGTCGCACAGCCCCAATTGATCCGCCACCGCGAGCGCGAGCGCCGACACGTACCGAGCGTACGCCGGCACCAACCGGACCGGGCCGGACGCCTCCAGCGCGCGCCGATGAACGTCGAGGTCGGGCTCCAGGTACAGGGCGAACGCGCCCACTAAGGCCTCCCTCAGGCTCACGTCCAGGCTCGAGGCCAGCTCGGAGAGGGGGACGTCCCGTTGAAGAAGCTGAGTACGGAGCTCCTCCGAGGACTCCAACGCAAGCCACCCACCGCGAAGGTCGGTCCGGTGGCCGTCGTCCCCACGGAACGCACCCTGGTCACCGAGCTTTGCCACCTGCTTAGAGATAAAGGATACACGGTTGTGGCCGAGGTCGCCCTGCCCGGCACCCGGTACCGGCCCGACCTGCTCCTGGTCGACGAGCGCCCCGTCATACTCGAGGCCAAGCGCCCCGGCAGCGACCTCCCAAAGCACCGCGACCAGGCCATGAAGTACGTGCGCGTGCTCCTCGAACTACACCCAGAACTCGAGCCGGCCGTCGCGATCACGGACTTCACCCGCGCCCTGACCCGACCGTCCCCAACGTCCGAGTGGGAGAAAGCGAAGGTTCGGAACCTGGAAGAGCTCGCCGACCTCCTCATCGACCTCGCCTCACGGTGACCCATTTCCCTCGATGTCTCCCCCCATATCGACCTCTTCAGTTCCTTGGATGGCCACCTCGAGTAATTCTGTGACTAATTCGGCTGGCGTCGGTTCGCTCCCCAACCTTGCAGCCACAGCGATCGTTTGGTGCTCCCGCAACGTCAGCGCCGGCACCCACGATCCCAATGTGGTAACAACCCGACCGACTCCTACGCACTCCCCTCTGAAGCGCTTAGGTAGTTGGAGCGATGGTCAATGAGAAGTTGGGCTAATCGCAGTCGTACTTGTTTCGGAACCGCGAGCACCTCGAGTGAGCTCACCAAGGACGTAGCGTCCTGAAGCGAGGGCTCGAGAATGAAGGTAAAAAACTACACTGGGTTGGGACGCCCGTCAGGAAGAAGGGGTAGCAACAACCACAAGATGTTAGCGTCTTTTCCTCCTATCATCGTCGCCTAATAGACTTTCCACGACGCTCCTGACTAGATTTGTCAGGGAATCATCACCGGAAGTGGACTTCTCTCCGTGCTTTGACTCCTCCCTTCCCTCCCCCACCCTTGCCAAAGCCTCCTCCGCTACACGACTTAATGCATCGCTCGACTTCTGTGCCTTCGCCCACTTCTGATCGTATTCCTCCGGGCTGAAGGTAGCGTCTCCTACCCTAATTTTCTCACCTACAGACACCCAATTTTCCACAGCATCTTCAATGCCTTCAGATAGGTCTTCAATCAACGAGTGGAGACTAGTTACATATTCAATTG
>JAMOPO010000018.1 GCA_027064425.1 Methanobacteriota archaeon
CCCGGAGTGCCTGATCGCGTGGACGGGCGACGTCACCTTCGAGGCCACCTGGCAGGGCAGCGCCCTGGACCTGCTCCTGGGCCGCAAGCACGGGGAGGAACTCATGCTCAGGGCGCGCGGGTCCGGGAAGGTGCTCGTGTCCCCGTACGACGAGCGGCTCCGGAGACTCGAGCGGATGGTGCGTCGGGCGATGAGCGCCCGCGAGGAACACCTCCACCACGGCGACTCCGAATCGTGGGAGGGCGAGGAGTCGTGGGAGAACGAGACCGGGGCCGACGACGCGCTCGACCTGGACTTCGACGACTTCCTCGACTTCGACCTGGACTGACCTCCCGCCTCCCGCGGGCCAATTGTTACGATTTTCATAACGATTGTCGCTGGGGCCGCGGCCGGGATTTGAACCCGGGACCACCGGCTCCACAGGCCGGCGCTCTAACCAGGCTGAGCTGCCGCGGCGCCCTCCCAGCCCCACGGGACCCCTGGTCCCATTATAAAGATTTCCGACCCGCGCCCCACAGCACAGCGAGCAGGAGCACGCCGCTCGCCAGGTAGGCCCACAGCTGGTACCGCTCCCAGCCCATATACCGGAGCACCGCCGTCCCTTTACCCACGTGAACCAGCATGAACGGACCGACAGGGCACACCCGGCCCTCCCTCCCGTTCGCCGACCAGAAGGGTGCCCATCCCCACGGTATCACTACGAACTCGGATCCGACGCCACGCACGTGAATAACATCCTCGCACCAGGTTACCGCCCCCCTCCTAACGACGGCGCGCTCAGAGACGTACGGTAGAACCGCTTCGGCCGCGTCACCGACGTCGCACCCCGATTTCCATGGAAAGAGCGGGGAAGAGACCCTAATTACGCGCTTGGCCCTGGCTACCAACCCCACTTTAACGGACCACTCCCATCCGAGCCTGTCTACGATCAGCACCTCGCCGGTCCACGGGACGTTCGACGGGGGCATCTCCTGCCCCGACTCCGCGGCCGGCGGATAAAAGGCTGGAATGATGGGGGGTCTACCCAACTTTCCGGCTAGGATCGCCCACAGGATGCCGTAGGCGCTGAACGAACCCACGTATAACACCCGGACCCTCCTAACCGCTATAGCGTCCCTAAGGGTGAGTGACGGATTGACGAGCGCCTCCACCCGGTGCCGCCTGTCGGTTTGACTAACTTCGGGTGGCGCCACGGCGAGCGGTCTCGTCGATATAACCACGTCCACCCTCCTCAGCGGCAGCGCTCTAAGGTAGGATCGAAATGAGCGCTCCAGCACCTCCTCATAGCTCCTGCGACACCATTCCAGTGACACCGCGTACCAGTCGGAGGACGGCTGAGTCAGCGTCAGGATGGTCAACGCGGGTCCGAGGGACTGCAGCTGCGGCTCGGAGGCTCCCTGGTAAAACGCCCCGCTCAGCAGGTATGTTGGCCACCCAGACCAGACAGGGGAGGCGGACTCGAAGCCCGTGCCGTCGTCAACCAGCACCCGGTACGGCCCGCTCTGCCGCCTCCTTTCGGGCTTGAAAGCGTTGGATATTGCGAGGGCATGGAATATCACTAGGGCAACGAGTGCCGACGCTAGCGACATCCGCAATAACTCACTCCCGCAGCGCCTAGATTCCGCGACACCGACCGAGATCGTCATCACCGGAGTCCTCCACACGTCCACGAACCTTGCAGGTCCGATGGGACCAGCCGGAATCAGACTCAGCCCGCCGACGGCGGTCGCGGCGGCGAGCCGGCCTCCGCCCGCCTTGGCCGAGACACCCAGGGAGATCGCGTCTAGGATGGCCACACCTACGGCCAGGACTAGCTTCTCCCCAACCGCGTGCGAGTACAGAAACCACGTTCCGGGCGTGTAGGTGAATGCCAGCCTGACGTACCAGTACCCAAGTAGCATCACCGGGACCGCCGGGATCACGGCCAGAAGGATCGTGGGACCGTTGATAACCTCCAGCAGGAATGCAGGTAACACGTACAGGGGATTGCCGAAAGCCGCCGCCGACCACGATAGCAGCACCGGCCACCTCCTTCTCAGCCTGGATCTGGAGAGCATGATCGCAATGACGGCCAGGCTCAGGGAAAACGTGGTCACGACGCGGGTCGAGAAGACCTCCACAATCTGCGCCGGTAGGGACCCGGCGTAGACGAGCGCTGCCGCGTCCGTCCTTCGGGTGGCCGCCCCAGCCCTTCTCAGCAGAACCCAGACCCAGCATGGGAGGGCCCGATACAGACCGTCCACCACCGTGCACGCCAGGTATGGGTTTCTAGTAAGTTTGAACACCGCTACGGCGGGCAGGAAGGGGATTATCGGATAGTCGACGAAGGGAGGCCTGCCTGTGTAAGAATACGGGTCCCAATCCCCCCTGGCCAGCCCCGCCGTGCCCAGAAGGTAGACCTTGTGCGCCTGCACGGCCAGATCCATGACGACCGCGTGCTCGCCGCGTAGCTCCGGGATCGATGGGGCGAGGGCCGCAGCGGTGACGAGGAAAGCGAGCGTGACGTCAAGCCGGCGCATCGGGCTCCCCTCAGTCATACTTCAGCGCCTCGCACTCCTCCTCATACGTGGAGTAGAAGTACGGCGACACGGCCGCGAACTCCGCCGCGCACGTGTCCACCAGCTTGTACGTGGCCTCCACGCCCACGCCCAGCCGCGCCTCCC
>JAMOPO010000019.1 GCA_027064425.1 Methanobacteriota archaeon
TGGACTCCTGGTGGTGGCGTGCCCGGGGATCTCGTTCGCCGTGGCTAGGTCGCTCGCGCAATCCCCGGCGGCGGTGGTGCCGCCTGAACGGCCATGCTGTTCCCGACCCCGTACGGCCGTCAAAAGTCGATCCGGGGAGTCCTGCGGGAGCTACGTGGTAAGAGGGGAGGCGTTGTTAAGGGTTAGCACTGCTCTTAACTGGCTCCGGGGCCATGTTATCGTCGCAACGCTCGCGGCCCCCCACATTCTCCCATGCACCGCCGCGGCAGGTAGCTAGGATACCGCCGATACCCACAGGCGCGGTGGAGCCACTGCCCACCGGCAGCGCGGTAGGGGCAGATGTAGGCCTCGAGACGACGGACGGGCCCATCGGGGGAGCGCGGGATCAGCGGCCTCTCCACGTGATGTGGGGGATCGGGCCGATCCCCTCGCAATGCATGGCGAGTGGACTGCCGAGGGCTGAGAAAACGTGATACGGTACGTCCACACGAGGGAGCGCGGCGGCTCAACTACGAAACCGCCGTCCGCGGCAGCTCGGCGGGTGCGGGCTGGTGGTAATCGACCGGGTGTTTGAGTGTGCACTCGAGGCGATTCACTCCACCCCAAACAAGTTCGTGCTGGCGGTTTTAGGCGTAGTGACGGCCACGATCCTCAGACCTATTCTCCAACAGGATAACGAGGAGCTGCCGGACCCCAAGGATCCCGACAAGTCGCGATACGTGGCGCTGCTCTGGGGAATTTTAATTGGGTAGATATCTCAATATACTTCCCCGTACTAACTACTCTCGTACTTGTATTATCCTGGATGCGCCAGGTACATCAGTATTTTCACTTAACTATGGTCGAGGTTTCAATGTACATCGTGGCGTTCGATACAATTATCATTGCGTTCTGGGTTTTGAAGTGGTTCGTTAAGGCGTCCAAGCGGTTTGAGTTGGCGAGCCTACGTCTAACCTTTCCTGGATCGCTCCTGGCATTTTCCGCCGGCACCCTAGTTTTTCCCACCTTGATTTGCGCGCTCTCCCTCACCTTGTCGTTCCTATCATTCGCCATCTTGGGCATCCCACTACTGCTCGCCGTGTACCTCTTCCCGGTGCCCCTGCGCACGTCCGCCGCTAGGCAGGACCCCGCCGTCCGCTTCTACCTCGAGTACCGACGGGAGTTCGGGTACCCCAAGCCCGAGGAGGCACCCGCGCTTGAGAGGCTGGTGCCCTTACTGAAGCGCCTCGGCGTGCGTCCCGAGTACGTGCTCGAACGGCGATACGTTCAACGCATGATGGGGCGAGTGCACGTCCTCTCTTCCCTGGAGCGGTCCTGGGAGCGGTCTTGGGACTCGGACGGTGTCGAGGTGGAGGATTTGATCGACGCCGTTCACGCGCTCCTGGCCCTGGTCTGGCGGAACGCGAGCGAGGGTGAGTTCTGGGAGGTTCTCGGGACTGTCGTCTGGAAGCACGGCTTCTGGGAAGTTTACGCCGTGATGGACGAGCTATCCAAGCTGGAGGTCGACCACCCGGAGGTGAGGCTCGCCCGGGCCATGAAGAGGGCCCTGCTTAGGCTGGTCACCACCGGGCTCCCCCGGAGCTGACCGCTGGGCACCCTCCACTGCGGAGAGTCTCTCAACTTGGGTCGGCTGGCTCGGGTGCTTGCCTTGCCGGGGGTACATTGGACCGATCGCGGAACACCTCCTTCAGCGGTACAGCCCACCACGACCCCGCGTGCGTAGCGTTCCATCCGGTAACTACGACCGAGGATGCTGGGTGCTGCGGGTGACGCCTCCTCGGGAATGAGCCGGAGCGGCGTGCTCAAGGTCGCGGATGGGGTGCTCTGCGCCCCGCTCACCCACTTCCGCGCGCTGGGTGATCATCCAACGCCTACCCACACCACCGCGGGGTGGCCCGGTCACGACCGCCGACCGCGCTCCTCGTAATCCCGCTCGCGGTGCTGTGTTCGCGAGACGCCGCGCGGGGCTGCGCGACGAGACGGGACCGCTAGGTTGTCCCTAGCGGGCCTTACGGACCGCGGTGCTCGCGGCGGCCTGCACGATCCACCACCGCGCGGGTGGCGGACCTGGCCGGACTCAACGTCGCTGGCCCTCTCCGGCCCGGATGATCTGGACTTGCGGTGAAGGTGGCGACCGGATGCCCCCGACGTCGCCACGATCCCACGTGTCCATCGTAGGCCGCGCGAACTGCCGGGGCGAGTCCCCTGGACCTGAACGCTTGGCCTATCGGTTGCGATCCGCTCCCTCGAGCGGCGCTCGCTCCCATTGGCCCAAAAGAGAATACAGCGTATACGATGATGAGGTGGGAGAGAAGCACAGGCCCTCCGGGCTGGGACTCGCGGGGTCATTCGGCGTGAGCGCTGGCCTCAATCTCTTAGCAATCATTCATTAGTTAAGCACCGGAGGGGTGAAAATAAGGGGAAAACGCCCGCATGCCGGCGCCCTTCCTCCCTCACGTCCCACCCCTCCCCGTCTCAGCGGTGGGTGCCAGCAAGTTCCACGCGGCCGTAGAGCTGGCACGACTGCTCCTGCTCCCCGTGCTGCTGGGGCTGGCAATTGTAGTATTGGCCAGCGAGGACCTGAGCGAGGAGCTGTTTGGAAGGGTGGTCATTGATCCCGCGATCCACGGTTCGACTGTCGTGCCGGTAACCTCGCTCATG
>JAMOPO010000020.1 GCA_027064425.1 Methanobacteriota archaeon
AGATCGAGTTCGAGGAGGGCGTCCCGGTCTCCGCGGACGGTCGGAGCGACCCGGTGAAGATCGTCCGGTACCTGAACAAGGTGGCCGGTGAGCACGGGGTGGGCCGGATCGATATCATCGAGGACCGGGTGGTCGGGCTCAAGTCCCGAGAGGTGTACGAGGCGCCCGCCGCCGTGACGCTCCTGGAGGCTCACCGGGCGCTCGAGGCCCTGACGCTGACCCGCCGCGAACTCTCGCTGAAGTCCGAGCTGGAGGACCTGTGGTCGGAGCTCGTGTACCAGGGCCTCTGGTTCGATCCGCTGCGAGAGCACGTGGAGGCGTTCATCGATTCCACCCAGCGCTGCGTGACGGGCACGGTTCGAGTCAAGCTGCACAAGGGTCGGGTGCAGGTTGTCTCGCGGGAGTCGCCGCACTCCCTGTACGACGAGCGCCTGATCTCGTACGAGGAGAAGGAGTTCGACCAGCGCGTCGCGGAGGGTTCCGTGCGTCTCCACGGCCTGCAGGAGCGGCTGGCCCTAAGGCGGAGGTGATCGGGGAGCGTAGACGCGTAGAAAAGTTATAGCGAGGAACCGGCCGGTCCCCGCCGGGGGCGGGCCCATTGCTCCCCGTCCTCGTACTTTTAATGGTGACCGCGCCGGCGCCGGTGGCGGCGGACGTGGTACTCCACGTTGTTCCCTATACGGACAGTAATGCCTGGTCAGAGGAACACGTGGCCAAGCTCGCGGAGTTCCTAACCTGGTGCCGGGAGCACAACGTCAAGCTGGCGGCCTTCTACTTCCCCGTCAGCGAGCAGAGCGCGGCCGGGGTCAGCGACGTGCTGAAGCGGTTCGTGGACGACGGGACGATCACGGTCATTGGACCGCAGACGGTCTCCCACGCGCTGGGTGGGCTGCCCTACTCCATCCAGTACTGGGAGATCGACCGCAGCCTGAAGTACACGCAAAACCGGTTCGGCACCGCGGATCGCGTCCTGCACGTGCCGTACTGGGTCCTTGACGAGAACACCCTGCGCGCGTGCCTGAAGTGCGGCGTTCACATCCTTGTCAGCGGTACGGGGCCCGACGTGGACGCCGACTTCTGCAGGGAGAAGTACCCCGGGTTGCTCCAAGTGAACCCGGCCGGTCGCCACATGTTTGTCGGAGCCTGGCGAGCGGGTAACTCCGTCGTCTACAACCTGCCGGCTATGTCGTTCGTACGCGACTTCGGCGGAAGGGCCGATAAGGCGCTCTCGGAAATTAGGGAGGGCCTCCGAGGGCTCATCCAGCACGGGATCGTCAAGGACGGGGACAAGCTGGTTCTATGGCTCCTGCTGGAACCGTGGCAAATGGACGGCGCAACCCTGCGGGAGTTTGAGACCCTTATCGAGCGGGTCAGCGAGGGGATCACGCTGACCGTCAACGGCGTGACCGCACGGATCGTGCTCGGCGACCCGCGGCGGGTGATCGAGAATCTCGAGTCGTTTAAGACCGTCGAGCTACCCTCTCCCGACTACATCAAGATCTTGAAGTACGAGGGCTATACGCCCGCGGACGAGCTGCAGGTGGACCCGGAGATCAAGCTCCTTTACAGCACGTACATCGACATCCTGCGGAGCATTGACCAGAAGCTGCTGGCGATCATCGAGAGCGGGCGCATGGACGGCGAACTCGAGCGCGCCCTCGACGAGGTGGCCCAGCTCGCATGGAACGACGCCGCGCTCTGTGCCGCCGTGGAGCAGTGGGAGGATGAAGAGCTAGTGAAGGCGCACCTGAAGCGGCTGCTAGCCAAGACGCAGGAGCTGGCCTACCTGGTCAACGCGAAGTACAACGAGCTGCGGGGGGAGCGGAGTCGGTCGGTGCGAGAGCGCACCACTCGGACGCAGGAGAGCCAGGCGCGGCAGCCCACCCAGCCACCGCAGGCGTCGACACCGTCCCAGGCCAAGCCGGGACGATCGCAGCCTTCGACCGAGTCCCGGGCCCAGCGGCAGCCGCAGCGATCCTCCGGGGAATCGGGTCAGCAGGGTGGTAAGAAGCGGGTCGAAAGGGGCGGCGAAGTCACCGGGCAGCGGTCCGGTCAGACGGTGAGTGCGGTGAGTCGGCCGCAGCGGAGGGTGCGCAGGCTCCCAGTGGCTGTGGTGATGCTCCCGGTGGTGCTCGCGCTCAGCCGTTTCCTCAGGCGCGCCGCCTGAGGCTCTCCCAATACTCCGAGAGCTGCCGTGCCACCTCCTCGACCCTCTCGGGACCCTCCGGGTTCTCGTCCGGGACGCCTGCTGGCTCCTTCAGGTCCGTTGGCAGCCCCGCCAGCCCGCAGATGACGGCCATGTTGGTGTAGGGGAGCCCGTCCTCCACGGAGTAGCCCCCCTCAAGCACCGCCACGGGGCCCAGGGCGTCCACGTCCTCGGCCAGCTCCACGGCCCTCCGCATCATCCACTCGTAACCTCGGGCGGTCACCGCCAGGTTCGTGATCGGGTCGGTGAAGTGGCAGTCCTGGCCC
>JAMOPO010000021.1 GCA_027064425.1 Methanobacteriota archaeon
CCGGGGGTAGGGCGAGGAGTACGAGCGAGGCCGAGAGCAGCACCGGGTGCTCGTGGAGGAACCTCGTGAACCGCCGCCGATCGGGCTCGCGCTTCAGAGAACCCTCGAACTCCGAGACGATCCCCGCGACCCTCGGGTCCCCACAAACACGGGCGATTGCTCGCTCCATTGCCGACTCACCCCCTTTTAGCGCTCAACCAAGGGCCCAAGGACGAAAGTACCGTAATTGACATCTTGCCGTGACACGCCGCCGTGAATGCGCTCTCCGGGACCCTGGAGGTAGCCCAGCGACGGGTAGGCGACCTGGGAGAGGTTTGGAGACGGTGAAGTGAACGCGGCTCGTGAGTCCAGTGTGCACTCCCACAGTCTCGGTCGCCGGTGTCTATCGAGCTCCACGCGGGGCGCAGTGTCCACAGGGCATCGGGCGATAAAGCGTGGGATTACCAGCGAGGTTGAGAAGAGACGACCATCGCGCGCGAGCCAGTGGATGGTGGGTGGTGGTTGACGGGGCGTGGAGCTCGCACCTCGATCCTAAGTCGGCAGCGATGATCATGACGATGCAGGAACGTCGAGCGCATCACCGCGATCGAACCTGCATTACCACCTAGTTTCCCTCCATGAGCTTTCTCGGGCGTTTGCGGGATCGCGAGGCCTCTGAACCCGCGCTGAGAGGCTGCGGGCAGGGCTAACCGCGCCATGAGCTCGTTAACAAGAGGAAAAGCGAGGTCAAGGAGGCTAGCACTCCCCCGGTTAGGAGTGCGCCGAAGATCATCATAAGTTGATCGTCTGAACGCAGCGCTGGTACGGCTCTTCGGTAGAGCAGCACGAGAGCCCACAAGATAGTGACCCCCACCATCATCAGCCTTATCGGCCAGCAGTTGTGCCAGACGGTCGTCGCCCAGAAAACGATGTATGCCAACATGTCCGAAACCGCGTCCTCCCTGTCACCCATCCCGAGCGCCCGCCCGGCCAGCGCCACCGCACAGGACAGCAGGGTAGCGGCCAGCAGGGCTAAGCATGTTGGCACCCATGACCCCTGCCAAGCGGTCTCCAAGACGGAGAGCGTCAGGAAAAGCAGCGTGAAGAACATGTAGGCGGCGCCCAACCGGACGCGACCCCCACGCAGCCGCTCGGCCACCTTATCGTACCTTGGCGAGCGGGCTCGTGTCTTCCCCTCCGTGATCGGGAACGTTTAGATGGGTTCGGGACGCCGAGCGGCGACCCCGCGCCGTCCCGCGATGTCACAGGGTCACTGTCAAGCCCATACCCGTACGTCCTAACCTAGCTGGAACCCGTTCCGGACTCGGATAACTTAGCCGTCTCGAGGATCGTCGGAGGCGGAGTCCGTCCTGGGGCGACGGGCGGGGCGCCCGGGCGTGGTCTGAGGGCGATGAAATGAGGGCGGTTCGGGAATCCAGCGTGCATCCACCCCGGCCCCGGAGTTTATCGGACTCTGCGGGCGCGCAGCGTCTGCCGTAAGGCGTCGGTGCGGCAGGGCGTAGAGTTACCGGCGAGGCTGAGGAAAGACCGGGGAGGACCATCGCGCACGTGCCGCCGAGCCGGTGGGTGGTGATCGGCGGAAGCGTGGAGCCCTCACCTCGGCCCTGAGCCGGCAGCGATGGTTGGGACAATACGGACCCAGCCGAGCGCATCACCGCGGGCGAGTCCGAGGCCCCGGTCCCACCGTGCCCGGGCGACATCTCGACCTCAAGGGCTAGTCCCAGCGTGACGTACGCCGAGGCCGCCGGAAGCGAGTTCACCAAGACTGGGCCCACCGCCGCTCGATGTCCTGGGGCCCCAGCACGACTCTCCTCGCCTCCGGATCGCCGCAAGTTAACCGGAAGGGAAGGGCGCGGTCCGGGCCCTCACATCGCCGCGTGATCGTCGGCACCGTGGGGAGCGGTCCTGACGCGGTCCCCTCCGGAATCGACCGGATGGGCGGTCCGGTCCCGTAGGGGCCGGCCCCGGGCGCTCAGCCGTCGCAGGCCGAGCTGTGGCGGCCCGCCCCCGGAGGGTGAGCCCCAACCGGCCCCTCGAGGACTGGTGGCGGCGCCCACGCTCGCTCGGGGAGGTCGTCAGGGGAACGGGCGGCGTCAGCGGCAGCTGGAACGGAGCCCGAGCACGGACGGCGAGGTTGCCACCTCCAAGTGTCCGTACCCTTTCTACAACCGTGGGCTGAGACACCGAGTGAATTCCACGGTGCGCAACGGGCGAGTCGGTGGCCCTCGATAGGGCCAGCCCGCGAGGAGGAGTACTAACCGACACCTTCCACTTCACCACGCAACTCTCGCAGCGTCCTTCTCGCCTCGGCCAGGGATACCATGGCTAAAACGCAACCGACCGCACCGTGAGCAACAGCCAGTATCACCTCCGGGAGGTAGGGTCCGCGCGGGTAAGTCCGTGGGATGAACCCGTACACGTAGGCAAGGGGTACGAGGCTCACCGAGAG
>JAMOPO010000022.1 GCA_027064425.1 Methanobacteriota archaeon
TCGAATTACTCGTTTTTTGAATCGGGGGAAGGTTCCGGGACTCACCCGGCGGTTCATGAGGGGTCGTACCCGGGTCCTGCTCGTCCCGAGTCTCCCGTACAACGGGCATACGCGGACGCGACGAGCGTCAGCCTACGGATCAGGGCCTGACCTTCGGCACGGACCGGCCCCTCGACTCGGCATGTTTTGGAGACCCCCGACCGAGTCGCCATCAGGATGACCTCGCGGTCGTACCGCCGGACATCGACGACGGATACCACCGGTATGTAGTCGATGGGGAAACAACCCTCGATGGACGCACGGACATATCGTGGTCCTCGAGATCTAGGTGAGGAACCGTCCCGGAACCCTTCGAAGTCGCAGATCGAAGGGACCACGAGCCACGTTAGCACCACCACGGTCGGTCCGTGTCCCTTACGTCACGGGAGCTGGCTTGAACGTCCACCCGGGGGGAGGGCGGATCGTAACTCCCCGAAGTATTCCCTTCAGCCCCGAGTCCATACCCTCCGTCGGCTCGATACCCTGACCAGTAGCGGTACGAGGTTCCCGTCCCTCATCTCCAAGGCCTCCAGGTCGATGGTGGCGTTCCCCGATCCGGGGTCGAGGTCCGCGTTGAGGAAGATGTCGCGGATCCCCTCACCCATGGCGTGGTCCACGTACGTCAGCTCTGATCTCCATGTAGACGAATCTCCGGGGTAGTACGGAAGACCGCTACGATGCTTCCAGGTGGTGTACGGGGGTGACGCCCCAGGGCTGCTTGACACGGTCGATCCCGCCGAGCTCCCGGTGCAGGTGGCCCAGCCGCTTCCTCGCCCGGCTTCCACTCGGTTTCAGCGCGTTCAGCTCGTTCTCCACGGGGCGCAACCTTTTCCGGTTCGCCTCGTACAACCTCATGCCGGCGAATGGCTTGAGAACCTCCGCTCGTCCGCACCCTCGACCTCGGGAGGTGAGGTCCAACACCTCGAACCTGTCCCAACCTCGGCGTTTCTCGACGCGATAGAGCCGGCCGTCGAGCACGAAGCCGGCGGCCTCCCTACCTTCCCCTTTGACGGGTATTTCGTAGGATTTCTCGGCTCTTCGGGCTTGACGGCTCTCAGCGTCACCCTACCGTCGTCCCTCTCCACCGGGAAGACCTTCCAACGACGATCCGACAGCTTCGGGTTGCCCAGGACCACCGTCCTACCGCGGCTCATGACCTTCGGAGTTACCCGCCGTGGGTGGCCCGATCCCCGGGTACGACCGAGGTCCTGGACATTATCGGACGGGGCCCGGATCACGGCGCACCGCGGACCGTCGACGTCACCCGCGGGCGGCCTTCGGGTACATCCCCTCGACTACCCTACGCGGCGCTGTCGGGAACTCGACCGTCTTCCTTTCAGCCAGTCTCCGTTCGGCCGGGAAGCCTCGCGCAGCTCGAGGAGGGGCTCCATCACCGGGTCGTCCGCACCGTCGACGTCGAAGACCTCACGGAGCACGTGCCCGGCCACGCTACACGCTCGGCGACGGTCCTGCCCGCGTCGTCCCGGTCGCTCATGGAACCGAGGGTCAGCGGGAGCCCTTCCTCCGCGATCATGACCGCGGCCCGGGTCGCCCTCCGGTGATAGGTTCCGAGGTCCACCTTGCGCTCCGCCTCCTCCACGCACCTCAGGACGGTCTCGAGCGTGCCCGGGTCCAACGCGCCTGACTTTCTATTGAGTTAACTAATCCGGTGGAAAGACGGTCTTCTACCGGGAGGAGGTGGTCGTTCCGGAGGGTCTGAATATGGGGTATTACCTGTATCACCTGTGCTGGTTCCAGCGGGCCAGGGGTGGGGAATCTCCTCGGTGGTTTCACCGTGTAAAGGGTGGTCTCCCGGAAAACCGCCCGCCCCTGCAATTAACCCGCAATAAAATGGGTGGTGAAATCCAGTCTTCATGAAATTTTCCCAGCGGGTCACTCGGAAACCCTCATCCGCCGGCGTCCCGGGGGCACCGGCCACGCCCACGCCGGTAAACCCGAGGGTTCCCCGTCGACCTCCCTGCGCTCGGGGACCGGTCGTCCCAGCGTCACCGTCCCGAGCTCCAGGAGCTCCGGGAGCCTCGGGATCCGCCCGACCGGTACGTGGTGGCCCATGAACTCCACGGGGTCGGGTCCGGCCCCGCGCCTCCCGAGCAACGCCCCGCCGTCGTAGGCTACCCACACCCTGACGGTCGCGCGGCCGTCGTGGGGTTCCACCAAGTAGACGAGCACGTCCCGGCGGTTGACGCCGTACGGGTCGAGCCCGGCGATCTCGGCCGCCGCCCGGACGGGGTCGGTGTCGTAGTCCTCGAACCTTCCTCGGTCGTAGTACCTCGGGTCGTTCGGGACGAGCACGTACTCGCCCTCGGCCAGCCGGAGTACCTTCAGCAGGGTCCTACCGTAGCGGTAGATCGCGACGCCCACGGTCCCGTCCGGCGACCCGA
>JAMOPO010000023.1 GCA_027064425.1 Methanobacteriota archaeon
GATCGAGACGGACGCGGGCACGGACACGCTCCGACCCTACGCGGAGGGGCACAACGTGGCCCGGGCTAGGCTCCGGCTGGACCGTGAGGTCGTGGCGGAACCGGGCGACCGGTTCCTGCTGACCGTAGGAACCGAGCCGGCGGCGGTAGGGGTGGTCCAAGATGTTCGGGAGAGCTAGGGATCGTGAAAAAAGGGGCCTAGCTGCACCCGGCGATGTCGTAGTGCTTGACGTCCTCGAAGGGCTCGTAGGGACGGTGACGCCGCTTCCTCCATCGCCTCCGCTCACTCCGGCGCCGGGAGGATGACATCGCGCTCACCCGCCGGCTCGAACTCTCGCAGCGCGCCCTTGGCGAACTCCTCCCGCGGCTCCGTGAAGTCAAAGACTAAATCCGGATCGGCGAAGGCGACCTTAGCAACGGGGTTGGAGCAGTACGCGCCGCCCCGGACCGCGTGCGCGGTCCGGGTAGCTGGGCCCGCGGAGCTCGAGCGGGATTCCCCTCATCGCTTCGCACGCTCAGCGAGTTGGCCGCCCGCACCGGTCCTGCAGGTCGTAGCCGTAGAAGCCCAGCCGACCGTGACCCTCCTTGTGCAGGAGCTGCGATAGGTACCAGCCGCTGAGACCCGCCTGGGCGTGTCCGGTGGCGAAGGCGACACTGCATCCGGCCGCGGCAGCGCAGACGGCGGCCCGTTGTGAGCCGCCGAAGTGCGTCTCCATGGCGGCCGGGTACCGCTCGTACTGCTCAAGGCCGTAGAGGGTGACCTCCGTCGCGACGTCCTTGACAACTTCCATGTCGGGGTCTGCGTCCGCAAGCCCGTACTTGTCCTCGACGTAATCGAGGCCGTAGTACACGTAGTCATCCAGGATGTTGTCCGTGTACACCTCGGTCGCGTACTGCGTGAAGCCCACACCACCAGACTGATACGAGCCCAGCCAGACCTGGTCGAACAGGGCGGCCGCGGCCCCGATCACCTTTAGGTCGACCTTTGCGGGATCATCCGGGTACTTCCGCATCGTCTGGACGCAGTCGGCCATGAGACCGAAGGGCATCCCACCGGGCTCGTTCTCGCCCCGAGCTCGCCGGACCGGCAGCATTTCGCCCATCCGAATCGAGCCGGCGTGCTTGATGGCGTAGCCCAGCTCGGCGAAGTCGGCTACGCCGGCCGCCATGTTACCGAGCGGCAGCCGGTAAGCGGTGCCGAGGGCCATGCCGGTTTGGACGGAGGCCCACCGCCACGCGGCCCCCGCCGTCGCAGACCATCACGACGATAGTGGGCACGCGGACGACCTGGTAGACCTTGTCGCCCAAGGTGCGGGACAGCTGCTCAACCTGCTCGTCCTGGAAGTGGTCCTCCAGGTGGATGACGAACCTCCCGTCGAGGTCGTCCGCCAGCTCCAGATCTCCGGTGATGATCTTGGCGTGCGCGTCCCAGGTGAGACCGGGGTGAGTCTCCGCCAGGCACTCGCTCGGGGTCACAGCCCCACCCTGGACGGTGTGGTTGAGCACCTCCATGTAGGCGCAAATGGTCTCAGGGGTGACCTCCTTGCCGAACTTCCTCTAGAGGACGCGGTGGATCGGGTCGAGGTCCATGATGATGGTCCGGCGGATGTCGTACCACGTCTGCTGGATGGCCGCATTGTTCACGAAGTGCAGGTCGTCACCCTCGACGAACACGTCCGTGCCGGAAACCTGGTAGGGCATCAGCTTGCGCTGGCCAGTGGGTACGCCGCCGAGCTCCGCGATCCGCTCCGGGTTGTAACGGGGAATACCGAGGTCCTCCTCCAGCTACTCCGCCCACTTGCGGAACTCTCTCTTGCGCGGGGACTGCTTGTAGCCGCCGTACACGTAGAACCGCGTGTGCTTGACTCCCCTCGAACTTCCTTCTCCTTCAAAGCTTTGGTGGACAGGCGCTCTTGCTCACCCATCGACCCTCTCTCGGATTATATGGTAACCTAACCTGCAGTGGGAGATGGTGGTAACGCTTAAATGGAAATCAGCGGGAACCGGGACTTTACTTTCCTGGAAGTTAACAATCCGGGTGAGAACGGGAAACGGTCAAGGCAGCAGCGCTGCAATCCGCCGCACGTGCTCTCGGAGCGCGGAGACAAGCTCCCGCGGATCCCGGTCCAGCACCGCCCGCAGCACCCGCTCGTCCTCCGGGATGACCACGTCGAACCCCTCACGCTCGTCGGAGCCGGCCCGGTTCAGCACCCGGACGGCGGGCAGGCCGAACTCGCGGGTCAGGGCCTCGGCGCGGCGATAGTCGTGGAGGGCGGCGGGGTCGGGTGAGGTCACGAGCACCGCCGCGTCGGCGGCACTGAGCGCGGCGATCACGGGGCACTCCAGGCCG
>JAMOPO010000024.1 GCA_027064425.1 Methanobacteriota archaeon
CGTCCGGTAGGCCACGTCGCAGAAGAGCAGCGCGGTGGCGCTCTTCCACGGGCACCGCCCGTGGAGCAGTACCACCCCTCGCAACGCCGAGATCACGGCGACCTCCGCGGTGTAGGAGACCGGGGGTTCCTCAACGCCCAGCTCCGCCAGCGTCTCGAAGTACTCCGGCGTCTCCCGGTACTCCTTCGCGAGCTCCTTCAGGCGCCACAGCTCCTCCCCGGGCAGCTCCCCCTCAAGCTCCTGAGGCAGCTCCTCCGGGTCGACGTCACCGTCCAGGGACACGTCCTGGACGCCGGCCCACGCCAGCAGCAGCTCGCACGGGTCCCAGCCCACGACCCCCAACCCCCGATCAGGATCCCTCGCACCCCGAGTCACGGTCGACGGACCCTTCGGATTCCAGCTCCTCCCTCAACCGCTCGGCCAGCTCGGCCCAGGAGCCGGGGCCCGAGCGAGCCTCCGAGCGGCGGGAGATCCCGGCACGCTCCGTGGCCTTCATCCACTCCACGAAGACCGAATCGAGCTCCTCGTCCGGCACGCGCTCGCCTCGAACTACCAGCCGCCTTCCCTCCTCCAGGGCCTCCCGGACGAGCCTCAGCGTGAGGTCTTCCAGCGGGACGCTACCCTCGTCCCCCGTGAGTCGGTCCGCGATCTCCTTGACCCTCTCCAGCTCCTCCCTCACTTCCTCCGCGAGCTCCCGGCTCAACCCACCATCACCGGACGCCCGGAACGACTTCAGGTGTAGCTTGACCATCCAGTCCAGGTAGCGGCGGTCCGTGCCGATCTTCAGGTCATCCTCCAGGAACCGCACGGAGGCGCGGTAGGTCCCGGGACGACGCCTCAGGGAGTCCAGGACCTCCTCAGCGTCCATCTCCAGCCCCTCCACCCGCACCGCCAGCGCGCAGGCCCCCACCTCGAGCCGGAACAGCCCCACGCCCAGGGACCGGAGGGCGTCCGCCGCCTCACCCGGCACGTACCCGACCCAGCCCGACGGCCGCTGCGGGACGCCTAGGCGGCGCCCCTCGACCGCGTCCCGGGCCAGCAGCCTCGAGCCCAGGACCGCCGCCTCCAGCGCCCACTCAAGCCCGGGTTCCCGGAGGAACCCGTGCAGCGCCTCGAGGGTCAACCGCCTCACGACGACCAGGCCCAGCGCCTCCCTCGGATCCTCGAGCTCACGGCGCCACTCCCACCCGAACAGGTCCCTCAGCGCCGCGCCGACGACGGTCGCTCCCGCCCATACCCACTCCCCAGGATCCCTCACGTACCGACACCGACCCTCCACGCCTTGAGGGACCTCGCGCGCATCCCTGACCCTCAACACCGAAAGTAAGTTCCTCAGGGACCGCCCGGAAAGCCCGCGGGACGCGACTTCACCCTCAATCCTCTCCCAGAACTCCGGCGCGGGAATCAGCGGCAGCCCCATCACCTCAAACCGCAGCACGCGCCGCGACCCCCGGCCCGCTCACCCGTCCTCACTCACTCGATCACTGAGCGAGTCCAACAGACCGACCAGCCTTCGTAGGTACCGTCTGACGAGTGATCGTCTGACGTGAGGTTCCTCCAGGGGCCAGGGGCACGCGGGCAGGCGCAGATCCACCGGGCTCAGACTCGTGCGCAGCGCCTCCCTGGCCGCCCGCTCCCAGTCCAGGTACGGCAGGACGGCGGCCGGCCACTCGTAAAGTACGATCTCGCGCTCCCCGACGAAGTGTCCGAGGTAGCTGGTCGGGTACCCCTCAATGATCCGGATCGCGTGGGTGAGCGCGTGCACCGCGTACTCGGCCGCATCCCGGTGCTTCGGACTCCTCAGACGATCGTCCCGAAGGCGCACGTAGAACGCCTTGATCCGACAGTGCAGGCGTCCCCGCGCGATGACCTGAGGACGGTGCTCGAGGTCGGGCGGCGGTATCAGCAGGGTCCTTCCCCAGGTGACCCTCACGGCGCCGAGGCCCGCGTCCCCACCGCCCTCGGGCACCGCCCTGGTTGCGGGCGCCGTCCACCACCGCTTCCGAACCTTCCATGCCAACCTCGAGTCGTACTCCTTCACCGGCAGCGCCGGCACGTACCGGTCAACCGGCCGTCCCGTCACGATCCACACTAGGCCGCCGTGCTCGAACGTCTTCCCCGGCGCGTAGTACCGGACGACGTCGAACCGGCTCACCCCTGACCGCAGCACGCACCGGCGATTCCGCCGGTGAACCACCTGGTAGCGACCCCGGCCGTAGAATTCGCGCGCCGGGTTCACCCAGGGCTGCTTGGATAGCGGGCTTGAGGCCCGCATTGGAGTCGACTCCAGCTCGCCCCGCAGGTACGCCCGCTCGAACCGCTCCCGCCGCTCCAGCACGAACGAGG
>JAMOPO010000025.1 GCA_027064425.1 Methanobacteriota archaeon
TTGGCGGCGTCGACGACGACGCGGAGTCCCTCGCCGTCGAAGTCGCCGACGTAGTCCAGGACGGCGTCCACGAAGCCGTTCAGGAGCTCGGGGGCGCGGGTCCGCTCGCCGACGGACCGCCAGCCCGCCCGTTTCCCACCCTCCTCGAAGTAGATCCGCTCGATCTCCCGCTCCGCCTCCTTCGAGAGCCCACACCCGTCGGGGCCCAGCAGTTTAATACCGTTGAATTCGGGTGGATTGTGCGAGGCCGTGACGACGGCGCCCGCGTCGAACCCCTCGGCCTCGACGAGGTACTGCACGGCCGGGGTGGGCGCGACGCCGACGTCGGTCACGTCGCAGCCCGCGGCCGTGAGTCCGGCGGCGAGCGCGTCCTTGAGCGTGTCCGTGCTCGTCCGCGTGTCGCCACCGATTAAGACTTCGGCGTCGCCCCCTAGGTACGTGCCGAAGGCGAGGCCCAACCGCCGCGCGAGGTCCTCCGTCAGGTCCTCCCCGACCACGCCCCGGACGCCGAACGTGCCGAACAGCCGGCCCATCGGGACTCCCCCGGGTGAGGGAGCGTTGATTAGGCTGGTGTTTAAGATCCTCGAGAAAACGCCGGGCGTGGATGACCCGGAGAGGTTCCTGAAGTTCTCACTGGTGGGACTGAGCGGCGTCTTCGTGAATTTGGGGCTCCTCTGGTTCCTTACCGAGATTGTTGGGATGTACTACCTGGTGTCCAACGTGATCGCGGTGGAGGTGTCCATAATATCTAACTTCATACTGAATGACCTGTGGACGTGGAGAGACCGGCGCGATCCGGGGCTAATCAATTTCCTAAAGCGGCTTGCGGCCTTTAACGTGGTATGCGCAGGCGGGCTCGTGATAAACACGACAGTCCTATGGGCGCTGACTGCGCTTTTCCATATTTATTATATAGTTTCGGCCCTGTTCGGGATCGCAGCGGCCACGCTCTGGAACTATTGGATGAACAACCGAGTGACCTGGGGTGTCCTGCTTGAGTGAACGGATGGTCGATGACGTCAGGGAGACGCCGGAGGCCCTCAGGAACGTGCTGGAGGCCGACCTGAGCGGCCTGCCGGACCTCCGTGAGCGGAACTTCGTCATCACGACCGGCTCGGGCAGCAGTTACCACGTAGCTTACTACGCCTCCATGCTGCTCACCCGGGAGACCGACGTAGCCTCCTCCCACTACCCGGGCAAGCTGGCTCCCTGGGTTGACGGTGCGGACGCTGTAATCATCTTCTCCATCTCCGGCGGGAAGGACTCACATCGGATCGCGCGCGAGTTCGACGGCGCCGACATCATGGCCGTCACGTGCGAGAAGGACTCTCCGCTCGCCCGAGAAGCGGACTCGGTCCTGCTCATCCCGGTGGAGCGGGAGTCCGGGTTCCTGAACACCAAGACCATCGTTGCGGCCATGTACGCCTTCTGCGCCTATGTGTCCGAGGTCACGGGCTCGAATGTCCTGAACACGAGGGCGCCGGACGAGGTGGAGAAGTCGATCGAGGCGGATCCACGGGACGACCTCGTCGAGGCCATGCGCGAGTGTGAGAAGGTCTTCTTCGTTGGGGACGGGTACCTCCACGTCGCCGCGGAGCAGGCCGCGCTTAAGGCCGTCGAGGTGGGGGACGCCAACGCCCTGGCCACCACGACCGACGAGCTCTTTCACGGCAGGTTCTTTGGGGACCACTCGCGCCGGCTTTACGTCTGCCTGAACGAGGGCAGCGCGGACCTCATCGAGGAGCGCTCGAACGGCGAGGCCAACATTTTCCGACCGGATGAGGTGGTAAAAGTTAAGGTTGAACCCGACGACCCGAACGCGCCCGTCGTGGTCCTGCCCGCCCTGTACCTGGCCATCGACGCGGCGTACGGCCCCGTCAACACTTCACAGGCCAGGGACTGGTGGGACCACCTCTAACCGGGGCGAGGAGCGTTGAACACGGACGCGGTGGTCCTGGCGGGCGGGTTCGGGACCCGGTTGAGACCGCTCACCTGGGACACCCCCAAACCGCTGGTTCCGATCCTCGGTCGACCTTTGCTCGAGTGGGTGATTCGCAGCCTACCTGACGACGTCGTGCACGTTCACATCGCCGCCGGGTTCAGCTCCGACAAGCTGGAGAGGTACGTCGAGTCCAACCCCCTACCTCGCAAGCTTCACTTGAAGGTGGAACCCAAGCCCCTGGACACGGCGGGCGCGATCAAGTTCGCCTGCCGGGACTCGACCGCGGACGTGTTCGTAGTCTTCAACGGTGACATAATCTCCTCGCTCGACGTGCGTGAGATGCTCGAGTTCCACCGCGAGCACGATGGCATCGCCACGATCGCGCTGTATCCCGTGCCCGAGGACGAGGTTTCCCGGTTCGGTGTGGTGGATCTGAACGAGGACAACCGCATCCTGAACTTTGTCGAGAAGCCGGCCCCCGAGGAGGCTCCCTCCAACCTGATCAACGCAGGGGCCTACGTCCTGGACAGGGAGGTGCTCGACTACATCCCCGAGGGCCGACCGGTCTCCATCGAGCGTGAGATCTTCCCGAAGCTGGCCGAGGAGGGCCTCCTCTACGGGTTCAAGTTCGAGGGTTACTGGGTCGACGTCGGACTCCCGGAGACCTACCTCGAGGCGCACTGGGTCTTGATGGAGCACGAGTGTTCCGGCGCGGCCTTGGTGGGGGTCCGGACGGACGGCGCGGAGGTAAACGAGCCCGTTGTCGCCGACCCAATGAGCGAAATCAAGGACTCGACCGTCGGCCCCTACGTGTACATCGGAGGACGCGTCGAGATCGACGGGGCCGTGATAAAGAACTCAGTCATCCTGGCGGACGCGCGCATCGAGAACGCCGAGATTAAGGACACGATCATCGCGGAGAAGTGCCACGTCGAGGACGCCGAGCTTGAGGGATGCGTCATCGGGCACGACGCTGAGGTCTCGGGATGCACACTGAAGGATGTCAAGGTAGCGCCCGGCAAGGAGGCGGGGGAGGACCTCGAGGGCCAGTGGGTGATCTAGGTGAGTGAGCGCACCATTGACACCATCCGGATCATCGCGTACGTCTTCTTCCTGTTCTTCGTACTCCCCGTCCTGATATTCGCCCTCGTCGTGGTCCTGGCACCTCTCGTGGTGTTGCTAGTGCTGATGGTGGCTTTCGTGGTCATATTCACTCAGATCCCCTGGACACCGCCGGAGTTCAGCCTCGCAGCGGAGGTAATTCTGATCGCGCTGTACCAAATAACCCGCGAGAAGCTGCTGCTTGAGGTCGCAGAGAACCTGGCGACCCATCGGAAGAAGTCCCTCGAGCTGGACCGCGAGGAGGACATTGAGAGAGCGCTGGAGGAGGGTGACACGAAGCGCGCGCTGCGCCTCTACCTCCGGGAGATCATGGAGAGGGTCGTTGGGAGTCCCCCACATGCTAAGCCCGAAGACCGTGGCGACGATTAACACCGTCGTTACGAGCCTCCCGTTCGCCATCTCCCTGTACCTTGTCCTACGCAGGATGGGACGCACGCTGATTCAAATGTACTCCCTGGCGTATCTGGCCCCGTTCCTCGTGATCGTCTACGGTGTCTCGGTCCCGGTTCCGGGCAACCTGTACGCGTATTTCACGGGTGCCCCCGTGCTGTTGACGTACGGGGTCGCGGACGCGGCGGTCCTAACCTACGCCGTGGGCTCGGCGCTCGCGGTTATGTTCGTGGGCATGGACCAGTGGGCCGACGTGCTCTACTCGGGCTCGCTGACCGCAATGTGGCTGCTGAACGCGGTTATGGACTTGGGTCCCCGGGCCTCGCTGCTCCTCGGGTCGGCGATCACGGTCGCGTCGAACATGTTCGTGGCACTGTACAAGTACCACGCCTGGCCCATAATCCCGCTTCCTTCGGTAATACTCCAGTTCTCGGTGGCTGTGGGAGCGATAACGGCGCTGGAGGGATTGGCGTGGTGGGTCTTCACGAAGCTAAAGCCGCCTGCGCGGTAGCCGTCGCCATCCTAGCGTTGATCAACGCTCTCGCGGTGAGCCACCCGAGGTTTCGGCCGGTAGGTACCACCATCACGTACCCGTGGCTGAACTCGAGCGATACCTACAGGGTGTTGTCGCTTCCCGTCCTCTCGGGTCCCTCGGTTAACACCATACTCCCGGTCGGGCTCTTCGTGTCCTCCGACAGGCTGTTCGTAGGCCCTCTAACCACGGACGTCAGCAGCGCGTCGCTGTGGCCGAAATCCACGAGCACCAAGCTGACACCTCTGCTCCGGCGGCTTTCACCCGACGCGCGCGTCTCGTGTTACGGGATCAGCTCCCGCCACTTGGACGTAGCCGTTTCAGAAACCCTCTCGGTGTTGGTCGGGAAGCGCTGCGTGGTGGTTGTTGGGAGGGACTACCTGATGGTGGTAAGCTGCGAGCGCGCCAGCGTTAGGAGGTGTTTAGGAGGCGCGTACGTGTCCGCGAGCAAGGCTAGCCTGGTCATGTCGTTCCCGGAGCGTATCCTGGAGGGGGCCTATACGTGGAGGCCAAGGTTACCGCTGTCGCTGCCGTTTCCGCACTTGTCTCTATAGCGTTCGTCGTCTACGACTGCTGCGAGGAAGTGGGTAGGATCACCACGACCATGGACCTGCCCATCCAAGCCCTAAAGACGTACCTCATAGCGAAGTACGGCCTGTCGGGCGCCGACTGGGACCCGTACTCGTACTTAGGCAGAGCCCCACTGGTCAACTACCCCATTCTTCCCTTTCTCTTTCCCGCCCTCCTTACCAGGCTCACCAAAGACCCGATGCTATCCTGCTCCGTCACCGAGATTATCTATAGATCGGTTCCAGTGATCGTTTGGCTATTCCTTCTTTTCCTCGGTAAGTGCTCCTCCAGGGCCACTGTAGCCACCCTTGTGTACCTAATTTCCTACCCGGTGTTCTCCGTATACGACGCCCATTACGTGAGGATAGCCACAACCATGTACTTCTGTTCCGCCGTCGTGGCGATCACCGTTTGGCACTCGAAATTGAGCAGAAGGGTGAGGGAAACCTTATCCATACTGGCCTGGTTCGCATCGGTACAATCGAACTTTGTGTACTCGCTCGTGCCGCTCGTCGTGGTGTCCATCATGGAAAGTCCGAAGCTGCTCGTCGCCGCCGGCGCCGCGGTGCCGCCCATGGTGCTGGCCTACTGGGCGGGGAAGCTGGAGTTCGACAACCCTCCCGCCTCCTCACGGCTCACGCTCTCCCCGTACGACACCGTCGACACCACGCTGATTCTGGTCGTGACAGCGCTCGTGGCCACCGTGGTAGCGCTGTCTTTCCTGCTCGAGGATTGGAGAAAAAGTGCCCTGATCTCGCTGCTGACGGTGACGGCCTCCCTGGGACCGTTCGCGGTGTTCGCGGCGCCCCCGCTGGCCTACGGGGTCCTGAAGGTTGTCAAGGTGGTGGCGCAGCTCGACCCTCACCGGCTCGCGCTGATGGCACTGCTCTCTTTGATCGCCCTATGCGCCCGAGTCGCCGAGCGCCTGCTGCGAACGATCACGGTGTGCGGCGGCGTGGGATCAGTGGCCTGCTTCCTGATGGCCCTCACGGTCCTCCTCGGGGTCTGCCGATGGGATGTGGCCCCCATGCACGCCCTGCAGCTCGGGCATGGTCCGCGGGACGTCAGGAGCGTGGTGACCTCACCCAACGACGCGAGCGCCATCTTTCCCTGGAACGGTCGGACCGTCGGGGCGTCGCTGGCCGGGGCCTTCTATCAAGGTAGCTCGGAGCCTGAGCTCCGCGTGCTCTCGGCGGTCTACTTCCCAGGCAGCTTGCTCTCCACGCTGCGCTTTTCGGACTACGTTCGTCGGCCGCTTTACAACCAGGCGTTCGACCCTCAGCTGGCCGACAAGGTGGTGAGGATCCTTCCTGCCGGTCGGGTGGAGCACCTGCCGGGAATCATCGTCCCGACGTCCGGCCTGGCGGACGTGCGGACGGTGGCGATAAGGAACGCGCCCGCCATCACCGTACGGGACGCCATCCCGGTGCGCAGGGCTAGGGCGCTCTACGTGGGCTCGTTCACGGACTACAGTTACCTGTGGTTGAATGTGGTGCGGTGCGCGCCCGCGGGCTACTTCCCCGTAATCCCCTGCCTCCGCCCCTACGATCTCAAGCACCACCAGCAGCTCGACGTGACCAGGTACTGGACCGGAGAGATCCTGATCCTGGACCCTGAGGCCGTCAATTACCCGCACCTCGACAGGCTGGTTCACCGCGCCAAGGTGGTCCTGGCGGTGCGAGGGGCCTTCGACAGCAGGGGGCTCGGCTCGATCCTGGGAGCCGTTCACCGGTGCGGGAAGCGCGCCGAGGTCATCGACGGGATCGACCGTCCCATCAAGGCCCCGGTTCTGCGGGACCTCGCTAGGGTCACCGCCGTCCCCGTTAACCACGCCGAGCGCGGAGTCGTGCAGCCGGTCGGCAACGATCGAATGATTGTGAGGCCCCGGAGCGAGCTGTCCATCATCCCGTGGGCGTGGGCGCCGTTTTGGGCGGTGAACGGGCGGGAGGGTGAGGCGTGCCCGGTCGGCCCGTACATGCTCGTCAGGACCGGAGGCAAACCCGCCCACCTACACTACGTCGCCTGGGAACGATACCAGTCCCGAGCCTACGAGGTCTCGGTGCTGCTTCTGGCGCTCAGCGTCGTCGGCGTCACGTGCTCCGAGCTCGTCCGGGGTAGGCCGGCTAAAGGGAGTAGGGCCACCTCGGGTACCTCCACACCAGGTCCTGAAAGGTGAAATTAGGCAGGACGATCGGTGACCAGCGGATCACCATCCCGCCGCGTGATCGGATGACCCCGCGGACCCCATCCACGTCGAGCCGCCCGTGCCGGGCCTCCACGGCTGTGATTTCCATCGGGGTTGGAAGGCCGAGAATCAGGAAGGCCCGGGACAGGAGTGGGATCCTTGCCATTGAGATGATGGCCAGGTGGTGAACCTTCCCTTCGTACCCGCGGACCATCTTACCGTGGACTATCAAGGAAGGAGGGACGTACGTTGCTGAGCCGCTCCAGATGACACTTTTAAGTAGTACCAGTGAGCACGGGCCGCTGACTTCTACCCCGGAGTAGTTCACCCTAACCTTGGGCCTCCCGGAGCAGACGATCGTGAATGGTGCCGGCATCGGGCCCATGTACACGTTGACGCGATTCCCGCTGACGACCACCCAGTATCGGCCGGCGAGGTGCGGGATGGGGACGATCTCATATCCTCCCATGGAGGGGAGGTTGAACTTCTCATAGGCGGTGGGGTCGCGGTACCAGGCGTAAACGGGGACGGGGCCGGGCTGAAGGTCCCTACCGCTCACCGCCGGCAGCCTTTTAACGCTCATTATCTTCACCGAGGGGGGAGTGGGGTTCGTCGTCGCCGCCGTCCACGTGTGGAAGTATCCCTTCGAGACGGCTAGGACGGCCACCAGGACGGCCACAAGTTGTGTGAAAAGGACGGGCCGGACGTAACCGGGCATGCACCGCCCCCGGGCGCGGTCCCTCCGCGCCCATTATTGGGTCATTCGGGGAGGGAACATGAGGGGCCTGAGGCTCGTTGCGGCGGCCCTGATTGGCTGGCTGTGGTGCGCCGTGGCATGGTCGGCGGTGAATCCCAGGTACGTCATTCACGACGGAAAGGTGACGTACCCGTGGCTTCGGGACGGCTTCCGGACGCTGGAGATGCCCGTGGTCATGGGACCGGTGACGGACACCTGGGTCCCCTGGAGGGTCGTACAGGCGTCGGAGTGGCTGATCTGGGGGTGGTTGGAGGCGGGACCCGATCGTCTCGCGTTGGGGCCCTTGACGTACCGGTCGAGCGGGAGCTGGGCCAAGCTGATGAGGGCGTCGGAGGGTACCAGAGTGTCGGGGTACGGGCTGAAGTCCGGGGATTCCGACCTGATTTTTCGGGGCTTCCTAGTGGACAGGGGAGGTAGGTGGCTCGTCCTGTTGTGCCCGGGCGGTCCGGTCCTGGTGCTCGGTGGGAAGATCAGGGAGTGGCGGGTGTTCGGGGAGGTTTACGTGTCGCTCCGGAGGGGGATGGTGATCGCCGTCCTGCCAGAGCGCGTGTTCTGGGGAGTGCATGTTTGGAAACCGAGCTTGCGATTGTCCTCATTGGGTTTACCGCCCTGATGCTGGGCCCGATGATCTGGGACTGCTGCGTTAACGCCGGCGCTTCCCCGGCGGACATGGACCTGGCCGTTCAGGCTGTGAAAACGTACCTGATCAGCCGTCACGGACTCGCCGGCGGCGACTGGGATCCTCACTCGTACCTGGGCCGGCCGCCGCTGGTCAACTACCCTGTGGTCCCGTTCTTACTCCCCGCGCTGCTCTCTAGGTGCGTCGACCCGGCCCTCGCGTGCTCGATCTCCGAGTACGTGTACAGGATGCTGCCCGTGTTGGTCTGGGCCGCGCTCAGGCTGGCCGGAGCGGACTCCCGCGGGTCTCTAGGGGCGCTGATCGTCTATTTGGTTCTGTATCCGATCTACCTGCTGCACAATGCCACTTACGTGCGGGTGGCCACGACGCTGGCGTACTGCGCGTTCACGACCGCTGTGATCGTATGGTACTCAAACCTTGGACGCAGACTTCGGACCGCAACCTCCGCCGCGCTGCTCTACGTCGCGCTCCTGTCAAATTTCATCTATATCCTACTCCCGGCGGCGGCGTTCGCGCTCCTGGAGTCCCGCACGCTCTTCCCACCGATCCTGTCCGCGACCCCGGTCCTGTATCTGGCGTACGAGTTCGGCAAACTGAGCTTCAGCAACGTGCCCGCCTCGTGCCACTTCACCTACACGATCCTGGACAAAGGGACGACGATGATCCTCGGGCTCCTGTCCGGCCTTGCCGTCCTGACGCTGCTCATCAGCCTATTGGACTCACGCTCGGCGGTGCTGTCGCTGGGGACGGGAGCCTGCCTGGCGACGCTCGCCGGATGGTGCATGGTATCCCCCGGGCTGGAGAAGCTCATGATCGGGTCGGCGAAGGTGCTCACGCAGCTCGACCTGCAACGGCTCCCAATCATCCCCTCGTTGACGCTCACGATCGGGGTGGCAAGGGTGAGCCGCAAACGGTCGCTTCCTCCGACGTGGGCGCTGATCGGCCTCCCGCCGGTCTGCCTCACGGCCATTGGATCGGCGGCGCTTCCATGGGTGAGCCTGCCCAGCCTGATCGCAGGGGTCTATGACGGGCACGAGCAGCGGGTCTTCGTGGCCGGCACGGCCGACGCCTTGTTCCCGTGGAAGGACGGGAGGCTGGGCATGTCACTGATGGGAGCCTTCCATCAGGGGCTTCCGGAACCGGCGTTGAGGGTGCTCACGGCCACGTACTTCCCGCTGGGCACGATGGCGGGTGGGTTCAGCGACTACTCTCATCGACCGGGTTACAACCAGCCCTTCAGCCTAGAGTTAACCCGGAAGCTCCTCGACATACTCCCCACCGGCCGCGTGGAGGTGATGGTGGAGCCTGCGGCCTTGCACGGGCCATGCGACGTGAAGGGAGTGCCAGAGGTCCGGTCACGGGTGAGCCTAAGGGACGCCCTGCCCGTCGATCGCGTTCGGGTCCTTTACGTGGGCTCGTTCACGGACTACAGTTACCTGTGGTTGAATGTGGTGCGGTGCGCGCCCGCGGGCTACTTCCCCGTAATCCCCTGCCTCCGCCCCTACGATCTCAAGCACCACCAGCAGCTCGACGTGACCAGGTACTGGACGGGGGACGTCCTTGTCGTTGACCCCGGGGCTCTTCAACACCCGGGCCTGAGGCGGCTGGTGAAGCGCGCTAGGATCGTTGTCGTCGCGCACTCGTCGCCGGCCCTGGATCGCGCGGACGTGAAGGACGTCGTCCGGCTCGTGAGAAAGTGCGGTAAGCGGCCCATCGTGCTGGGACCCGTCCACAGACCGATCGCGCCTCGGGCTCTGCGACCCCTGATGCGGTCACTGGTTCACTGGGACGGGTGCAAGGTGAAGGGCGCCGTGCACCTGGCGGCGAACGACAGGATGGTCGTGGACGGGGTAAGGTCACGCCTGGCCGTCATCCCGTGGGCGTGGGCGCCGTTTTGGGCGGTGAACGGGCGGGAGGGTGAGGCGTGCCCGGTCGGCCCGTACATGCTCGTCAGGACCGGAGGCAAACCCGCCCACCTACACTACGTCGCCTGGGAACGATACCAGTCCCGAGCCTACCTTTGCTCCGCCCTCCTTTTCATCGGCCTCACCGCGGCGGCAGTGATGCTCAGCAGCGCAAGGAGCAGGCTGAAGGGGGCCGTCGGCCTGTCGTAGCGCACGCGTCCGTTGAGGACCATCAGGCCGGCCGGTCCCGGCCGGCGGTGGGAGTGAGGCTTCCACCAGGGGCTGAACGACTGGGCCACTAGCCCGTGGCCGGAGAGCGTCCTGGGGGTTAGTACGAGGGGCTCCGAGACGGGCTTGATGCCGTTCAAACGGGACCACTCGTACGCGAGGGTGAGCTGGTCGGAGGACTGAGCAGCCAGGTGTCCGGGGGACACGATCCTCAGGATCTTCAGCTTTAGCTGCAGCACCCTCGGTTCCACGCTCGAGGACGGGGTGAAAGCCACGTACCGCGAGTCCCCGACCTGAGTCATCAGGATGGCGAACGTGGCCGTCGCGGGCGTCGTGGACAGGAACGGCGGATTCACCACCGGTCGCCCGCGGAGCACGTGGTGGACAACCTCCGTGAACCACGGGTCGCTCGAGACCACCGCGACGGCGCTTCCCGACCCGACGGTGACGGAGCCGGCGATCGTCATCCTGGGCTTCGCCAGATACGAGAGCTCGGCCATGTTGAGCGGGATGAACGTCAGCGACATCAGCGCGGCGGAGGCCAGGACCCGTCGATGCCTCCGCTCCAGCCCGGCTAGCACGGAGTCGGCGTACCGGAGGGCCTCCGATAGGGCCAGAACGTACGGGAACGCCAACCCCATGACGAGTCCGGGATGAAGGAGGGAAGCCGCGGCCAGGACGCAGGCCAGCAGCGCAGGTGCTTTCCACCGGGTCCCGAGCGCACGGTGCAGCAGGTAGCCCAGGGTTACCGTCACCGCAAGGGACACTGAGATACCCAGGCAGTACGCGATCGTCAACGGGCTCAGGATGGCGGATGTCGCCATCCGGTTTATCGACTCGGCGAGGTACGAAGCGAGGTCGTCGGCGGTGCACGCGAGGGAGGCGATCAGCGGCCACGGGGATGGAGATCGTAGCGCGAGCTCCACGCACAGGGCCAACTCCGGCAGGGCAAGGGATCCCAGGGTCCTTCGGGCGGGCGAGCCCGTCGCCAGCCCGGCCAGGTAACAGACGACGAGCGCGGGAGCGGGGTGTAGGGTGTAAGCGACGGCGGCCAGCGAGGGTAGCGCCAGGGTCGCGGCCAGGAGGCGGGAGCGAAAGGCCAGGTACGTGCACAGGGAGACGGCGAGGACGGCCAGCAGGGTCGTCGATCGGCCGAGCCCGTAGAGCAGGTAGTACGGGGTGGGGGACAGCGGGTACCCGCCACCTAAGTAAGGGTTCCACTCCGGGAGCTCGTGCGCCCTGAGGCTCTCGGCGACCGCCTTGAGGTTCGCCACCCCGGAGGCGTAGACGTAGGGGAAGAGGGGAACGCGGAGTGGGACCAGGGCCAAGAAGATCAAGACCAGGCTTGCCATCGAGCCCAGCGCGATGGCGTCGACGTGCCTCCGGGTCGGGAAAGGCACCGGCATCCCCCCGGCGGGTCCGCGCCCGCGTCGATGCCTTTATTAACGTGCGCCGCTAGTGCTGGAGCGGGTTCTGTTGCCCGAGACCCCCGATAAGGTCCTGATCATCGGGTCGGGCCCGATCGTCGTCGGTCAGGCGGCGGAGTTCGACTACTCTGGTTCTCAGGCGTGCAAGGCGCTGCGGGAAGAGGGCGTCGAGGTCGTTCTGGTGAACAGCAACCCGGCGACGATCATGACGGATCCGAACATGGCGGACCGCGTCTACATCGAGCCGTTGGACGCGCGGATCGTGGCCAAGGTGATCGAGAAGGAG
>JAMOPO010000026.1 GCA_027064425.1 Methanobacteriota archaeon
TACGCCGTGTCCGATAAGGGCTGAAAGCATCCAGGCCCGAAGCGGTCCCCGAAAATAGGCGGCCGTTGAGGCCTCGGGTAAAAGACCCGGTTGATGGGGCGGGGGTGTAAGGGCCGAGGGGCCGTATGGCCCCGAGGCCCTAAGCCCACCGCTCCCAATCGGCCGACGACCCGGCGGGGGCCGGGCCATCCCCGCCCGGGGCCGGCGAGCGTGAGGGTCGGAGGGAGGACCAGCTGCGAGACTCCCGAAGAGACTCCCGGAGGATGGGCGCGCCCGGGGGAGGCGGGGCTGAATCCTCGGAACGGCCTTCGAATCGTTACGACATTCGAAACGATTCCCGGGACGCTCCGCCCGGGTGAAGTCGATCATCCCGCGGGGCCACCGGTCACCCTCAAGGGCCGACGCTCTTCATCGCGGCTCTTCATCGCGGTGTCTTCCGCGCCGGCCGAACCTCAGCCCGGGTGAAGTCGATCATCCCCGGCGGGTCACGCGTAACGAGCCTCGTCACTGGCGCCGCTTCCCCACCGTTTCCCCGTGATGCCGCCGTACCCCGGTCGAGTTGAAGGCTTCGCCGAATCGTTGCGGGGTTTAGAACGATTACCGGCCGGGATCGCGCCCGACGGGTCCCGCGGTCCTCGGCGTCCTGTCGCTCGGGTGCACGTTCGGGTGCGCCGGTGTGGTGCGTGTGCGGCCGGTCGTGGTTGGCGAAGGGTTTTTAGTCTCGGTGCGGTGGGTGCGTGGGTGGAGGCGCGGGGGCGCCCGAGCCTGGTCAAAGGGGCGGGAATGAGGATCCCGTGGCCGTAGGGCCGTCCCGGGTTCAAATCCCGGCCCCCGCACCAGCGGGAATCGTTATGGGTCTCGTAACGTTTGTGGGTCGGCGGATCCGCCCGGGGGTCCCGTTCGGGTTCCCCCCGGGCCTCATCCCGCCGGTGCGTTTACTCCTGGAAGGGTGGGCCGAGTTCTTCGGCCCGTTTGTGCATTTCTTTGGCGGCTTTGACGAACTTGTCGGCGTCGGCGGAGCTCATGAAGTACATCTCGACGCGCTCGGGCTCTAGGCCCATGGCTTCGAGGAGCTTCTTGGTGGCCTGGACGCGGCGTTCGCACTTGAGGTTGCCGTCCTCGTAGTTGCACTCTCCCTTCTTTCACCCGGCGATGAAGACGGTCCAGGCGCCTCTGGCGAGGGCGGTGAGGATGTGTTCGATGCCGATGCGGCCGGTGCAGGGTACTCGGACGATTCTGACGCTGGTGGGGTACTGCATGCGGCTGGTGCCGGCGAGGTCGGCGGCGCCGTAGCCTCACTCGTAGCAGCAGAAGGCGACGACGATGGGTTCTTCTGCCATGGTGATCACCCGTGCGGGCGCTGGTGGGCTTTGGCTTAAATGGCTTGTCATCGGGGGGTTCGATCGGGGTGTCGAGCGTGGGTCGGGTGGTGTTGGAGGGGGTTCGGGAGGTGTCGGGTGAGGTCTCGCCGCCGCCGTCGAAGAGTGGGTCGCATCGGGCGTTGTTGGCGGCGGCGTTGTGTGAGGGGGAGACGGTGCTGAGGAACGTGTTGGAGGCGGATGATGTGCGGGCGACGGTGGGTCTGTGTCGGGCGTTGGGTGCGGGTGTGGGGGTGGAGGGTGAGGGTCGGTGGGTGGTGCGGGTGTCGGGGTTCGGTTGTGAGCCTGGGGTGCCGGGTGATGTGGTGGATTGTGGGAACTCGGGGACGACGTTGCGGTTGGGGTGTGGTGTGGCGGGGTTGGTGGAGGGTCGGGTGGTGTTGACGGGTGATGAGTCGTTGCGGTCGCGGCCGGTGGGGGACTTGTTGGCGGCGCTGCGGTCGTTGGGGGTGGAGGCGTGGGGTCGGGTGCGGGAGGGTGAGGAGTTCCCGCCGGTGGTGGTGTCGGGGCGGCCGTTTCGGGATCGGGTGGCGGTGTACGGGCGGGTGAGCTCGCAGTTCGTGAGCGCGCTGTTGTTCTTGGGGGCGGGGTTGGGGGAGCTGCGGGTGGATGTGGTGGGTGGGCTGCGGTCGCGGCCGTACGTGGACTTGACGGTGGAGGTGTTGGAGGCGTTCGGGGTGTCGGTGGGGCGGGAGGGGTCGTCGTTCGTGGTGGAGGGTCGGCCGGAGTCGCCGGGGGAGTTTCGGGTGGAGAATGACTGGAGCTCGGCGGGCTACTTCGTGGCGTTGGGGGCGATCGGTGGGAAGGTGTGGGTGCGTGGGGTGGATCTGGACTCGTCGCATCCGGACCGGCGGATCGTGGAGATTGTGGAGGAGATGGGGGCGGTGGTGCGGGAGCGTGGTGATGGTGTGGTGGTGCGGTCGTCGGGGTCGTTGGAGGGGGTGGAGGTGGATCTGTCGGACGCGCCGGATCTGGTGCCGACGGTGGCGGCGTTGGGGTGCTTCGCGGAGGGTGTGACGCGGATCGTGAACGTGGGTCACGTGCGGTTCAAGGAGGTGGATCGGCTGCGGGCGTTGGCGGAGGAGCTGCCGCGGTTCGGGGTGGAGGTGCGGGAGGGGCGGGACTGGTTGGAGGTGAGGGGTGGTGAGCCGGTGGGGGCGCGGGTGAGCTCGCGGGGTGATCATCGGATGGCGATGGCGTTGGCGGTGGTGGGTGCGTTCGCGCGGGGTGAGACGGTGATCGAGGGTGCGGACGCGGTGTCGGTCTCGTACCCGGGGTTCTGGGAGGATCTGGCGTCGGTGGGGGTGCGGGTGCGGTCGGGGTAGGCCGGCGGGCCCGGCGCCTGGGGTATTTAAGCGCGGTGGGCGGGTTCGGGGCGGGGTGCTCGTTGAACACGCTGGGTCGGTGGTTCCGGGTCACGACGTGGGGTGAGTCGCACGGTCGGGCGCTCGGTGCGGTGGTGGATGGGTGTCCGGCGGGGCTGCCGCTCTCGGAGGAGGATGTGCAGCGGGAGCTGGATCGGCGGCGCCCGGGTCAGTCTTCGGTCTCGACGCCGCGGTCGGAGCGGGATCGGGTGGAGTTCCTGTCGGGCGTGTACGAGGGTCGTACGCTCGGGACGCCGATCAGCATGGTCGTGTGGAACGAGGACGTGGACTCGTCCAGGTACGAGCCGGTTAAGACGCGGCCGCGGCCGGGGCACGCGGACCTGACGTACCGGTGGAAGTACGGGCACGTGGATTGGCGGGGCGGTGGTCGGGCGTCGGGTCGGACGACGGTGGGTGTGGTGATGGGTGGGGCGGTGGCGCGGAAGCTGCTGCGGGAGGCGCCGCTGGAGGATCCGTTGGGGATCGAGATCGCGGGTCACGTGGTGCGGGTGGGCTCGGTGGAGGTGGGTGAGGTGGGGGAGCTCTCCGCGTCGGAGATCCGGCGGCGGGCGGAGTCGAACCCGGTGAGGTGCGTGGACGGGTCGGTGGCGGAGGAGATGGTGGAGGAGATCGAGCGGGCGCGGGAGGAGGGGGATTCGGTGGGTGGGACGGTGGAGGTGGTGGCGGAGAACGTTCCGCCGGGGTTGGGTGACCCGGTGTTCGGGCGGTTGGACGGGGAGCTGGCGGGGGCGTTGATGAGCATTCCGGCGGTGAAGGCGGTGGAGGTCGGGTCGGGCGTGGAGTGCTCGGGCATGCGGGGCTCGGAGCACAACGATCCGATCGTGTGGCGGGAGGGGCGGCCGGTGGTGGACGGTGATCGGTGCGGTGGGGTGCTGGGTGGGATCTCGTGCGGTGGTCGGCTGGTGGTGCGGGTGCACGTGAAGCCGACGCCGTCGGTCTCGGTCCCGCAGCGGACGGTGGATCTGGCCTCGGGGGAGGAGGTGGAGCTGTCGGTGGAGGGCCGGCACGACCCGTGCATCTGCCCGCGGGTGGTGCCGGTGGTCGAGGCGGTGGTGGCGATCGTGCTGGCGGACGCGGTCCTGCGGGCGGGGTACGTGAACCCGGATAGCGTGGAGCTGCCGGCGGCGTCGGTGGAGGACCGGTGGGAGGTGCTGCGGCGGAATCTGCCGTCGGAGGAGTGAGCCCGGGGTGGGCCGGGCCGTTAACCGGAGGTGGGCGCCGGCGGTGTGAGCAGGTTTTAACCCGCGGCGTGGGGCCGGTGCGGGGGGTTCGGGATGGAGAAGCTGGTGCTGCTGCCGGGCCCGGTCATGGTGCACGAGGACGTGCTGCTGCGGTCGGCCAAGCAGGTGATGAATCACAGGAGTGAGGAGTTCGAGGAGGTCCTGCGGGAGTGCTTGGAGCTGTCGCGGTACGTGTTTCAGACGGAGGGTGAGGTGGCGATCATCACGGGCTCGGGCACGGCGGGCATGGAGGCGGCGGTGTACAGCCTGGTGGAGCCGGGCGAGGAGGTGGTGGCGGTGGTGAACGGGAAGTTCGGGGAGCGGTTCGCGGACATCGCGGAGCGGCGGGGCGCGGAGGTGATCCGGGTGGAGTTCGAGTGGGGTGAGGCGGCGGACCCGGAGCGGGTGGAGGAGGCTCTGGCGGACTCGGACGCGGAGGTCGTGACGATGGTACACTGTGAGACGTCGACGACGGTGCTGAATCCGGTGGAGGAGGTGGCGCGGGTCTGCCGGGAGTACGACGTGATCTTCGTGGTGGACGCGATCTCGTCGCTGGGCGGTGCGGAGTTCCGCATGGACGACTGGGGCGTGGACGTGTGCGTGACGGGGTCGCAGAAGGTGCTGGGCTGTCCGCCGGGGCTGGCGCTGGTGGCGGTGAACGACCGGGCGCTGGAGCGGATGGAGGAGCGGGAGTCGGGCAGCTACTACCTGGACCTGCCGAAGTACCTGAGGTTCTTGAAGGAGGATCCGATGCAGACGCCGTACACGCCGGCGGTGAACGAGTTCTACGCGCTGTTGGAGGCGCTGAGGCGGCTGAAGAAGGAGGGGCTGGAGAACCGGTGGGAGCGGTGCCGGGAGCTGCAGCGGGTGGTGCGTGAGGGCATCAGGGCGCTGGGGCTGGAGCTGTTCGTGGAGGATGACGAGATCGCCTCGCCGACGGTGACCGGGGTCGTGTACCCGGACGGTGTGGACGACCGGGAGTTCCGGGGCCTGCTGCGGGACAAGTACGACGTGGTGGTGGCGGGCGGTCAGGACCATCTGGCGGGCAAGATCTTCCGGATCGGTCACATGGGTGAGGTCCGGGTGCGCGACATGGTGACCGCGGTGACGTGCGTGGGCCTGGCCATGCGGGAGCTGGGCGTGGACGTGGACGTGGGCGCGGCGGCGGAGGCGATGGCGGACGCGATCGGTGGCTAGCGGAGCTCCCGCAGCGGCCAGCGCTCGGTCCCCGTCCCCGCCTCCAGGGCCTTCACGGCGTCGACGACGTTGCCGTTCAGGATCATGGTCACGGAGAAGATGACGGTGCCGGGCAGGACCTCGGCGGGGGCGCCCCGGTACACGGGCCGGGCGCCCGCGCCCTTGCCCGCGCCGATGAGGGCGCCGACGGTGGGCCCGACCTGGCTGAGGTGGTCCGTGGTGGCGAGCAGGACGGGGTCGTCCGTCTCGGGACCGACGTAGCCCACGCCGGGGATCTCCGTCGGCTCGCGGATGGGGCCGCCGCCCACGTCGTAGCACAGGTTCTTGATCGCGCGCAGGCACACCTCCGCGACCTCGTCCACCCGGTTCTCCGCGGCGTAGGTGTCGAACAGGGCGACGACGAGGTCCTGGTACTCGGACTCGGGGCACTCGGCCTCGGCGTACGACGGCCCCTCCCCGGCCGTCTCGGGCTCCTCCGAAATCCCCATAACGTCCTCGCCGCCGTACCTCTCGAGCACCTCCAGGATCGCGGCGTTCAGCTCCTCCACCACGTCCCGCTCAGCCACGTACACCACCGCCAGGTCGTCGCCGCAGGACGGGCCCAGCGCGACGTACAGGAGCCCCTCCTTGTACCTCGCCTCGAGCTCCTCCAGATCGCGCTCGAGGCTCCGCAGGACGGACCGGGGCACGCGGACGTCGTTCTCGGACACGTCGGCCGAGATCGCAACGGCGCGAAGGCCCATGCGGCCCTCCCCCTTGGGGGGAAGGCCGGTGATCACGGTGGTCGAGGAGGAGGACGCGAGCGCCGTGGATCAGGCCGTGAGCGCCCTGCGCGCGGGAAAGCTCGTCGCCCTCCCCTGCGACACGGTCTACTCGCTCAGCTGCGACGCGACCAGCCCCGAGGCCGTGAAGCGGGTGTTCGAGGTCAAGCGCCGGCCCCGGGACAAGCCCGTGAGCGTGGCCGTGCACTCGCCCGAGGCCGCGCTGAAGCTGCTTAAGCCCGTGCCGGGGCTCAAGAGGGCGCTGGAGACGCTCACCCCGGGTCCCGTGACCATCGTCGCCCCGGCCCGATCCGGGGTCGTGGCGGAGCAGGTGACGGCCGGTCGGGACACGCTGGGGGTGAGGATCCCGGACCACCCCTTCTTCCTCCGGGTCGTGCGCCGCTTCGGCAGGCCCGTGGTGACCACGTCCGCGAACGTCTCGGGCGAGCCGGCCCCGGTGGACGCGAACGGGGTGATCGAGCAGCTCGGGGACGACCTAGACCTCCTCGTTGAGGGCGAGTGCCCGATCAAGGAGCCGTCAACGGTCATCGAACTCAAGCCGGACGGTGAGATCGAGATACTCCGCGAGGGGGCCCTGTCCCGCGAGGAGATCCTCGAGGCCCTGGAAGGGGTGGTTCCCGGTGTCGGAAAAGGGTAAGGGGCTGAAGGCGTTCCTCAACGGCTTCCGGGAGGCGGTCCTCGACGTCACCGACGGCGAGGGGGTGCTCGTCTACTCCGGCTGCGCCGGCACGTGCACGCCCTTCGCCGAGCTCCTCGCTTTCACACTCCGCGAGACGGACCTCGAGCAGTACTACTCCATCGACCTCAGCCGCGAGTTCCACCGGATGGAGCTCCGGGAGCACGGGTTCACGGTCACGGACGAGACCGAGCGGCTGGAGGAGGCGGACGCGATCGTCCTCCTCGGCGGCCTGGCGATGCCCATCTCCGACGTAACGGTCGAGGACGCGCGCGAGTTCGTCGAGGAGCTCGGAAACCCGCCCGTCATCGGCGTCTGCTTCATGAACATGTTCGAGCGGGCGGGCTGGACGGAGAAGCTGGACTTCCACACCATCATCGACGGGTACCTCGAGGTTACCATCGAGTAGGGGGTCCCCCTGATCGGCGTACCCCGCCAGCCGGCGCGGGTGCGCGTGGGCGAGTACGAGCTCCGGTTCCGCCCCTGGGCGCTGGGCGACGCGGACGCGGTCGCCGACGTCCTGTACCGCGAGCTCTACCCGCACGAGCTCCTCGAGGACGCGCGCGAGGTCATCGACGCGGGCGCGCACGTGGGCGCCTTCACCCTGCTGGCCGCGGCCCTCGGAGCGAGGCGGGTGATCGCCCTCGAGCCGCACCCGAAGAACGCGGAGCTGCTGCGACGGAACGTGGAGGAGAACGGGATCGACGCCGAGGTAATTGAGGCGGCCGCCTACGACCGCGAGGATGAGGTGAAGATGTACGTGGCCCCCTCCACCGTCGCGCACTCCGTCGAGATGGTTCGGTCCCGGGAGACCATCCGCACTGAGACGGTCCGGCTGGACGATCTGGACGCGCGCCCGGACCTGATCAAGCTGGACGTGGAGGGCGCGGAGGAGCGCGCCCTGCGCGGCGCCGAGCGGACCCTCGAGGAGCGCGCGCCCCGGGTCGTCGTCTCCGCGTACCATTACCCCGGGCAGGAGGAGGACGTGCAGCGATGGCTGGAGGAGCGGAACTACCGGGTGGAGATCGAGGTGAGGGAGGCGAGCCCCTACCGGAGTCCGGCGCTGAGGGTACCGGTGGTGATCGCCGAGCCCCGCGCCTGATCGTCCTTCACGCCGGCGACTGCGATCCCAAGGCCTGCACGGCGCTGAAGGCGCACCGGATGGGCCTCGTTGACCTCGTCAAGCGCCCTCGAGACGTGCCGTCCGGGGCGGTGGTTCTCGACCCGACGGTGAAGAAGGCGCTCTCCCGGGAGGATCGGGAGGCGGCGGTGGAGCGCGGGCTGGTCGCCGTGGACTGCTCCTGGAAGCGCGTGGATCGGTACTTCGGGCCGCTGCGATCCCGGTGCGAGCCTCGCATCCTACCCTACCTGGTCGCCGCGAACCCCGTGAACTACGGGAGGCCCTGCAAGCTCAGCACGGTGGAGGCCCTGGCCGCCGCGCTGTATATCCTGGGGTTCGAGCGCGAGGCGGAGGAGCTGCTCGGGCGGTTCAAGTGGGGCCCCGCCTTTCTCGAGCTCAACCGGGAGCGGCTGGAGGCGTACCGCAGGGCCCGAAACAGCGCCGAGGTCGTGCGGGCTCAGGAGCGCTTCCTGCCGGAGGACGCCCGGCGACAGGGTTAAGTCGATCCGGGACCGCGCCCCCGCCGGGGGTGTTCGAGATGGCGCGGTTCCCGGAGGCGGAGGCCCGGCTGTTCAACAAGCTGATCTGCATGCGGTGCAACGCCAGGAACCCGCCGGACGCCACCAAGTGCCGGAAGTGCGGGTACAAGGGGCTCCGACCCAAGGCCAAGGAGCCGCGAGGAGGCTAACGCCGACAGAGGTGGTCCGCATGGGCGTCTTCGAGGAGCTGCGCGAGCGCTCCCCCTGCCACCTCACCCTCCTCGACCCGGTGGACGTCGAGCCCGAGGAGGTCGAGCACGCCCTGGAACCGGTGCTCGAGGCCGGCACGGACGCGATCCTGGTCGGCGGCTCCACCGCCCACTCCAGCCAGGTCGAGGCCGTCGTGAGCGCGGTCAAGGACGTGACCGACCGGCCGGTGATACTCTTCCCCAACGGCCCCGAGGGGCTCGCCCCCAACGCGGACGCCGTTCTTTTCATGAGCCTGCTTAACTCCCGGAGCACGTACTACCTGATCGAGGCCCAGGTCAAGGGCGCTCCCCTCGTCGAGGAGTTCGGGCTCGAGAGCATCCCGACCGGTTACCTGGTTCTGGGCGAGTGGGGCACGAGCGTCTCCGTCGTGGGCGACGCCCGGGTGCTCCCCTTCGACCGGCCCGAGCTGATCGTCGCCCACGCGCTCGCCGCCAAGCACCTCGGCATGCGCGCCGTGTACCTGGAGGCGGGGAGCGGCGCCCCCGAGCCCGTCCCGCCCGAGATCGTGGAGCGCGTCTCCGAGATCGGACTGTTCACCATCGTCGGCGGCGGGATCCGTGACCCCGACACGGCCCGCGAGCTCGTCCGTGCGGGCGCGGACGCGATCGTCACCGGCACGGCCGTCGAGGAGGACCCGACGCTCGCCGCCCGGATCGCCGAGGCCGTCAAGTCCTAGGGGAGCACCATGCGCGCCGCCGCACTCCTCAGCGGCGGCAAGGACTCCACCCTCGCCGCCCACCTCGCCGCCGAGCAGGGCTACGAGCTAGCCTACGGCCTCACCGTCGTCCCCTCCGACCCCGAGAGCATGACGTTCCACGTGCCGAACGCGGACCTCGGCACCCTCGTCGCCGAGGCGATGGGCCTCGAGCCGGTGAAGGTGCGCTCCGGCCGGGACGACGACGCCGACATCGAGGAAATGACCCGCGTCCTCGAGAAGCTCGACGTGGACGCCCTCGTCTCCGGCGCGATCGCCTCCCGGTACCAGAAGGAGCGCTTCGACCGAGTCTGCGAGGAGCTCGGGATCGAGCACGTCCACCCGCTCTGGAACATGGATCCCTTCGAGGAGCTCGAGCTCCTCCTCGAGCTCGGCTTCGAGGTCATCATCGTCGCCGTCTCCGCCGCCGGCATGGACGAGTCCTGGCTCGGCCGGCGCCTCGACGAGAGCGCCATCCGCGACCTCCGCCGCCTCCACGAGCGCTACCGCGTCCACCCCGCCGGCGAGGGCGGCGAGTACGAGACCCTAGTCCTCGACGCCCCCCTCTTCCGCAAGCGCCTCGTCATCGAGCGCGCCGTCAAGCGCTGGGAGGGAGACTCCGGCCACCTGGAGATCCGCGAGCTGCGCACGGAACCCAAGGACTAGCCCCACCGGTGCGGAGCGGCCGCCCGAGACCGGTGCAGCTTTAACCGGTTAACTTTCCGGTTGCAAGGGGGTGCCTCCGTTGGGCAAGAAGGGCGGCAAGGATGACGAGCGTCACGATGACCACCACGACCACCACGAGCGGGAGGACGACCAACCGGGCGACGACCACCACGGCGACCACGGTCAGGACCCGCAGCGGGACCACCCGGAACAGGATCTAGAGCATGACCTCCGAGACCTCGGCTCCCACAACGATCACGGGCACGATCACGACCACGGGCACGACCACGGCGAGCCCCAGCTCGACCTCGACTCGGACCACGACTCGAAGGCCGACCAGCCCGACGACGCCTCGGCCGGTCTGCCCGAGGACCCGTTCCGGGACCACGGTCGGGATCACGGCGAGGACCACGACCGGGCCCTCCACGACGCGTCGTCGGCGGGCGGGGACGACCACGGGTCTGGAGGCGACCCGGGCGACTGGCTGGACGAGCAGCTCAAGAGGTCGGGCTCGGCCGGCGACTCGTCCGGCGGTCCCGACGTGGGCTCGGACCTGCTCCAAAAGTCCGGGACCGAGGCCTCATCGTCCGGTGGAGGCTCCGGCGGGGACTCGGGGGGCGGAGACTCGGGCGGGGACGTGACGCCGGAGCCGGACGGCTCCGAGCCGCCGGAGATCGACGTGGACTGGACGAAGATCAACGTGTCCCAGGACGTCTCCGACACCGACGTGGACATCACCAGCGTCAACGTCAGCGACAACGACGTGGACGTGGACGCCGACAGCTCGGTGAGCGTGGAGGACAACGACGTGAACGTGGTCGACTCGGACGTGAGCATCGACGCGGACGGGCCCATCGAGCTGGGTCCCAGCGACGACCCGTACCTCGTGATCGACCCGAGCGACGGGGTGCTGGAGATCAACGTGTTCGATGACCCGATCTCGATCTCGGTCGGTGACACGGTGATCAACCAGCTGATCAGCGTCGTGAGCTGGCTGGAGGTACGGGTCGACTCCGGCGCCCTGCCCGAGGGTGTGGACCCGAGCAGCCTGCTGGACCTACTGTACCGGCTGCTGGCCTACCTGCTCGGCGTCTTCCACGAGGTCGCCCCGCTAAGCGCCATCATCGGCCTGTTCCAGCGGATCGCCGCCTACGTGCTCGAGGGAAGCCTCACGGTGTCCGTGGTGGAGCAGATCCTCCAGGTCCTGCAGACGGCGACCAGCCCGCTCACCGCCGCCCTGCAGCTGAAGACGATCCTAGCCGATGCGGGGATCTCGCTGGGCAGCCTCCTCGGCGGCCTCCTCTAACCCGCCCCGCGATGATCGGACTGAGCTATGGCGAGCGCCGCCGGCGCGATGAGCGAGGACACGGGGGTGAGCGCGTCTAACGTAAACGAAACGAAAAGCCCGGGGAGCGCACCTCCGACCCTCCCAGCCCCGCCTACCTCCCGTACCACCGCTCGCGCAGCCTCAAGGACAGGTACGGGCGCCAGCGCCCGAGCACACGGCCCAGCTTCCTCCTCAACCGTCCCGGCAGCTCCGACAGCACGTCCTCCAGCCCCTCCCGCGACTCCTCGAACTTCTCCCCGAACAGCAGCGCATCCTCCACGCGCAGCGCGATCGAGAACGCGAGCCCCGACGCCGACTCCTTCAGCCCCTCCTCCACCACCTCGCGCACGACGGACCGCACGGCCGACACGACCCGGCCGATCAACCGCCGGAACTCCGACTCCGAGAGCCCACGCAGCCACCGCACGAACTCGATCGCCCACTCGTTCCGGCCGAGGTAGATCGTCCGACCCCGATTGAACCGGGAGTCCCTCCTCCAACGGGCCACGTAGTACGGCCCGTACTTCTTCTTCCGACCGTTCACGCGGCGGACCCGGTACGTCCTCTCAAGGCTCGGCGGCTTGCCCCGCCGCGCGCACTCCAGCAGGATCTTCGTCAGCCGGACCTTCTCCTCGGGCTCCGGCGGGAAGAACATCCGACCCGGGTCGAACCTGGGCACGCTTTAAACCCCCGGACCGGTCCGTCCCCCCACGCGGCCCCACATAACGCTTGCCCTCACCCCCCACACAACGTCCGGCCCGATTTAAAAAGCCCGATGCGACTTCGACAAGAGCATCTATGCATAATCCATGCATTGAGGTCGCTGGATCGTGCGTAATCGCTCATACCCACGACGCAACCTGGGCCCCTTAACCGTGCATTTGCTGACCACTGCCTACCGACTATCTATGCATTATCTACGTATCATCCGTGCATCCAGGCCCGGCCCCGCACAACCGCCGGCCGCGGCCCCGGGTCCGGGGTAATACTGTATGCGCATGATCTACGTACTAACCTTCCAGGACCATGCGTAGATCGTACCTCCGCAGGGCGCACTGCATGCGCACTATCATCGCGTGCTGTACGAACGATCCGTGCAATCCGGGAATTTATTAAGCGGGCCGGGGGCTCCGACACGGGGGCGGATGAGCGGGCTGAACTCGGCCGAGGGTCTCGATGAGGAGGGGACCACGGGGCGACGCCCGCGGTAACCCGTCGGGATGATGATCGCTCCCGATACGGTTTCCCGCAGACTGGTGACGAGTGCGGGACCCATCTGACCCGGGGGGTTCCCCCTGCTCCCGCTCCCGCTCCTGGTGCTTCTTTGCCCGGCCCCGGCCGCCGCCGACGTGACCGTGGACGTGGTTCCCTACGTTGACAGCGACGCGTGGTCGAAGGAGCACGTGAAGGCGCTGGAGGACTTCCTGCGGTGGTGCGAGGAGCGCGGGATCAGGGCCGCGATCTTCCACTACAACCTCTGCGAGCGCACGGCGCCCGGGATCACCGAGGTGATCCGAGGGTTCGCGGACCGGGGCGTGCTCACGGTCGTCGGCCTGCACTCCGCCTCGCACGCGATGGGCGGGCTGCCGCTCGCGATCCAGTACTGGGAGCTCGCGGTGAACCGCGACTTTCTGGAAAAGAAAGTGGGCCGCGCGGACCCCGTGCTCTCGGTCCCGTACTGGGTCCTGGACGTGAACACGCTGCGGGCGTGCGCGATGGCGGGCGTCCGGATCCTCGTGGACGGGAACGACCCGGCGGGGATGGGGCCGGAGCCGGGCGAGTGGTCGTCGATTCCGGGGCTATCGCGGCGGCTGGTCGTGGGCCGGTGGGACGTGGACGGGGTGCGGCTGTACCGGCTGCCCGCGGTGGCGTGGTCGGACCTTTGGGAGGAGGGGTCGACGGTGGACGAGGCCTGCAGGCGGCTTCAGCGGGCGGTGTCGGGGTTGGTGGACGGGGGCTGGTGCCGGGAGGGTCGGGTGACGGTGTGGGTCCTGGTGCACCCGTGGGAGCTGGCGCGGCGGGAGTTCCTGCGGTCGTTTGAGGAGTTCCTGGACCGGGTCCGGTCGGGGAGGCTGGACTTCGAGCACGGCGGCGTCCGGGTGCGGTTCCGGCTGGCGGACCCGAGGGAGGTGGTGGAGCGGGTGGAGGAGTACGTGGCGCGCCCGCTGCCGAGGCCGGACCTGCCGTGGATCCTGCGGGCGGAGGGGTTCCCGGATCCCGGGCGGCTGCGGGCGGAGCTGCTGAAGGAGGCGTCGGAGGGGAGGGAGGACGCGGTGAGGGGGCTGCGGGTGCTGGAGATTTGGGAGCGGTGCATGCAGATCCTGTGGGGTGTAGACGGCGAGCTGCTGGCGCTGACGCGGGCCGGGAAGGTCACCCGTAGGCTCCGGGAGCTGGTTGAGAAGGTGGTCTCAGTGATCTGGAACGACGTGGGCGTGTACTCGGCGATCCGGGAGTGGAGGGACCTCGACGCGGCCCTGACGTTCGCGCGGCGGATGCTCGCGGACGTGATGGAGCTGGCGGGGGCCGTCGAGTCGGCCTACGCGGAGTTGGTGGCGTCATCCGGGAGGAAAGGTGGGCGGCGCCCCGTGGCCGCCGTTCCGACCCCGATTCCTCGCCCGCGGTCAGGAGAGGACGAGGAGGGCGGCGACGACCTGTCCGAGTGAGAGCCCGCCGTCTCCGGCCGGCACCTCGTGGTGCTCTTTGAGCCCCGGGACGCGCCGGCGGAGCTCGAGCGTGATGATCTCGTTGTTCATCACGCCGCCGGAGGCGAGCACGGGCTCGTCGTCGCGGTGCTCCTCGATGAGCCGGGCGAAGCCGCGGGCGAGGGCCAGGTGGGCGGTGAGGGCGTAGGCCCGGTTCCCGGTCTCCGCGGCGCGGGCGACGACCTCGGAGACGTCGAGCCGGTCTCCCTTCACCTCGACTTGTGGATCGGGCGCCTCCCGGACGCGGGCCGCGACGGCCTCGAGCTTCATGGCGGGCTCCCCCTCGTACGTGCGCCTGTAGCAGACGCCCAGGGCGGCGCTGACCGCGTCGAGGAAGCGCCCGGCGCTGGTGGTGTGCAGCTGGGGTCGCTCGAGCTGCGCGAGGAGCACCTCCAGCTCTCGCTCCCCGTGCTTGAGCGCGTCCGGGTGCTCGCGGAGGTGTCGCCTCAGGAGCTCTCGGATCTCCTCCGGGTCGCGGTCGGCGGCGTGCAGGTGGGCGGCGGTCATCCGCAGCGGGTGGTACGTGGCCGCGTCGCCGCCGGGCATGGGGACGGGCTCGAGGTGAGCCAGGCGCTCGTAGTCCTCGCCCTCGAGCAGGAGCAGCTCGCCTCCCCAGGCGTTTCCATCCTCGCCATACCCGTATCCGTCCATCACGAGGGCTAGGGCGGGCTCCTCGGCGGGGTTGAGCCCGTGCTCGGCGGCGCAGGCGAGGGCGTGGGCGTGGTGGTGTTGGACGCGGATCAGCTCCAGATCGTGCTCCTCGGCCCAGCGCCGGGCGAGCTGGGTGGTGGGGAAGTTGGGGTGCAGGTCGCAGGCGACGGCGTCCACGTCCTTCCAGTCGAGGCGCAGGAGTCGCATCAGGTGCTCCACGGCCCGCTGGAGGAAGTCCAGGGTCGGCGCGTGGCCGGTGTTGCCGATGTGCTGGCTGAGGTAGGCCTTGCCGCGGTGCAGGATGCAGGCGGTCACGTCCAGCTCGGGTCCCACGGCGACGATGGTGAGGTCCTCTGGAGCCCAGTCGAGCTCGATGGGCTCGGGCACGTACCCACGGGAGCGGCGTAGGGGGCGGGGCCTGCCTCCCACCACGCGGACGACGGAGTCGTCGCAGCGGGCCGCGATCCGGCGGTCGTGGACGAGGAAGTAGTCGGCGACGTCGCGGAGCCGCCGGAGGGCGTCCTCGTTCCGGATGGCCATAGGCTCGCCGGGCGGGTTGGCGGAGGTCATGACGATGGCGGGCTCGTCGAGGAACTTGCGGAACATGATGTGGTGGAGGCCGGCGTAGGGCAGCATGACGCCGATCGTGTGGAGGCCCGGTGCCACGAGGTCGGAGAGTGGAAACGGCTCGCGCTTCGGGAGCACGACGATGGGGCGGATGGGACTTCTCAGCAGCTCCTCGGCCGCCTCGTCCACGCGGGCGAAGGTGCGGACGTCCTCGAGGGAGCCGGACATGACGGCGAAGGGCTGCTGGGGACGGCCCAGCCGCTCCCGGAGGCGGCGCACCGGCTCGTCCTCCGTGGTCTTGCACGCCAGGTGGAAGCCACCGATCCCCTTGATCGCGACGATCTCGCCCTCCTCGATGGCTCGGCAGGCCTCGCGGATCGCGGCCAGCTCGTCGTCCTCGACGACCTCGCCCTCGGCGTCGAGCAGCCGGTAGCGCGGCCCGCACCTCGGGCAGCAGGCGACCTGAGCGTGGTACCGCCGGTCCTCGGGGTCCTCGTACTCGCGGCGGCACTCTCTGCACAGCGGGAAGTCGGCCATGGTGGTGTTCTCGCGGTCGTACGGGATCCCCTCGATGATCGTGAACCTGGGACCGCAGTTGGTGCAGCCGGTGAACGGGTACAGGTAGCGCCGGTTGTCGGGGTCGAAGATCTCGCGGAGGCAGTCCTCGCAGACGGGGGCGTCCGGCGGGATCTGGAGCTCGACCTCCTCGCGCTCCTCGCTCTCCTCGATGCGGAACCCGGAGCCGGGCTCGATCTCCTCCTCACAGGGCTCGATGCGGACCTCTCGGACGCGGGCCAGGGGTGGGTGCTCGCGCTGGAGTCGTCGGGCGAGCTCCTCGGCCCGCTCCCGGTCCGCTCGGACGACGATCTCGACCTCGGAGCCGAGGTTCCTGACGTACCCGTCGAGCCCCATCTCGGTGCACAGTCGGTACACGAAGGGCCGGAACCCGACGCCCTGGACGATGCCCCGGACGATCAGCCGCCAAGTGCTCATAGTCCGAACCGCTCTTCCTGCCAGTCCTGATCATCGAAGTACTCGGAGAGGACCTCCGCGGCGACGCTGGTGGAGACGCCGGTCCGGGCGGCCAGGTGCACGGTGGAGATGTTCTCCCCGTGGACGGCGAGCACGATCGGCAGCTCTCGCTCCGCCCGCTCGGCGTCGGAGGCGGCGTCCACGAGCAGGCTGATGTCCACCTCGTCCTTCCACTTCATCTTCCGGTTCACGACGCTCCTCTTCGCCAGCTTCTCGGCCACGGAGCCACCGCGCGGGTGCTTGCTGAGGATGGCCCAGAACCCGCGCTTCAGGACGACCTCCGCCAGGACCTCCTCGTCGTCCAGCGCCCGCTCGCCCAGCTCCGTGGGCTCGCAGACCTCCGGGTCCGGGTGCACCAGGAGGTACCGGACCAGGGTCTTGTAGTACCGGAGGAACGTGCTCTCCGACACGCCCAGCTCGGACATGACGAGCTCCGGGTCGCGCAGCTCGTCCACCAGCTCCAGCGTCTCCATCAGCGAGGGCGGTGACAGCGGGTTGGTCACGTAGGGCTCCAGCGAGAGCCTGACCCGCCACTGGTGCGAGGGTAGAAGCCGCGCGTAGGCGAACCCGTGCACCGAGGACTCCACGAACTCGGCGTAGTCCCGCGGGGCGGAGTTGATCGTGTAACCGATCGTCCTGCCGAGCACGCTGTTCGAGATCGAGCCCTCAGAGGCTCGGATGAAGGACATGTCCGGGCCCGGCTGTCGGCGGACCTCGCCCTCCCCCACCAGGAGCTCGTCCAGCCGCTTCAGCGCCCCCTCCAGCGTCCCCGAGTCGTTGACCGCGGACTCGACCGGCTCCAGCGTGTGCTCGCCGATCACCTCCCGAAACAGGCTCGCCTCCCGCAGGGCCGCGACCGTGAGCATGGCCCCCTCCCGCGGGTTCTTCAACCCCGCCAGGATGTCCCTGGCCTTGGAGTACTCACTGTGGACCAGGAGGGCCGCCGCCGTCGAGATGATGTACTCGTACTCGTTGGTGATCTCCGCCTCCCGGATGATCCTCGCCAGCCGCTGGTAGAGGGTCTTCACTTTTCGCAGCTCTGACCTCATCTCCATCAGCGTGGCTATCGCGTCATGGTCCAACGCTATTCCCCCAGCAGGTTGACCGTTTTGATCAGCTCCTCGAACGCGTTCAGCTCGAACTCGATGACCTCCTCCCGGGTCACTTCACAACTCGCCTCACCATCCAGCGTGAGCCTGTCCGGCCCCCGCAGCACGACCCTTTCGAAACCATCGCGTTTTAACAGTTCCTCCGCCGTGGAATCATGGACCAGCGCCCGTCCAGGAAGCACCACCGTCCGCTCCAGGGATCGAACGTCCAGCCTCCTCAAATCCTCCTCGGTGATCAGGCACGCGATGTCCTTCTCCACCGCCACCACGTCCACCCGGTCCCCGCCCCGCACGTGCCGGAACACCTCCTCCAGCATCGGCGCCGCCACCCGGCCCGTGATCAGCGAGCACCGCACCTCCACCTCCGGCAGCAGCTCACCCAGCTCCTCCCCCAGACTCCGCAGCGCGAACGGCGCCCCCGTCTCCGGGTCCCAGACCGGCGTGCCCGTCACCCGGAACGAGAACTCCTCGTGCACCTCCGAGACGATCCGCCGGAACTCCTCCAGCCCGTGCGGCTCCACGTCCAGGACCGGGTCATTGCCCAGGATGATCCCGTGCTCCCGCCGCGTCCCCAGCCGCATCAGCAGGAGCGCGTCGATCCCCAGCTCCTCCAACCACTCGCACGTCTCCCACAGGACGTCCCCGTCGTTGACCCCCGGGATCAGGACGGCCGCCACCATCACCTCCCGGCACTCGTCCGCGAACACCTCCAGCGCCTGCAGCGAGGCCTCCGGGGACCGATCACCCATCCACTCGCGCCGCAGCTCCGGGTCCGCGGCGAAGAGCGTAAACGAGACCGACTCCACGCCCAGCCGGCACAGCTCCTCCACCTCCTCCGGGTCCTCGAACCCCTTCCCGCTCGTGTACCCGAGCTTGAACCTCCGCAGCCCCAGCGCGTCCCGGATCATGCCCAGCAGCTCGGACAACCACGGGTAGTTGCTCACGTCCCCACCACCGCTCACCTCGACCACTCCATCCTCCGGCGGCCCCTGCATGGAGACCGACATGTGCACGGCCTGGAGCACCGCCTGCGGCGGTCGGAAGGGACCGTGATCCTCCCACACGCTGTCCCTACAGTACTCGCACCCCACCGAGCCCGGCGGGCAGTTCTTGCAGCCGAACGCCCGCTTACGCTCCCAGTCAACGCCCCTGAAGTAACAGTACCGGCAGAACCCGCCGCAGTCGACGCCCGGACGACCGCCCACGTCCGCCAGGACGGGCACCTGACCACCCCGGGCCCGGTGAGTTCTCCGCCCACGCTCATGAGCACCGGGCCGGCTCGACCCGAGCTCCTCCTACAAGGTAACACCGGAACCCGGTCGGTAAATATGGAAACCCTTTAAACGCGGCCGGCACGCCAGACGCCGGGGGCCCGCCCCCATGGCTCGCAAGTTCGAGGACACGGTCGACCTGTACGACGACCGGGGCAACTGCGTGGCCGAGGACGTGCCCATTGAGGCGCTCTCGCCGATGAGGAACGAGGCCATTCAGAGCATCGTGAACGACATCAAGCGCACCGTGGCGGTCGACCTGGAGGGTATTGAGAACGCGCTCCAGAACGCCGCCGTCGGCGGCAAGGGCATGAAGATTCCGGGCCGCGAGCTGGACGTCGACGTGGTGGACAACGCCGAGGCGATCGCGGACAAGGTGGAGGAGATGATCCGCGTTCACGAGGACGACAACACGAACGTCGAGCCGCTGTACGACGGCAAGCGACTCCTGGTCCAGCTGCCGGACGAGCGCGTGAAGGCCATGGCGGACCCGTACTCCGGCACCATGCAGGCCGGCATGGCCGTCGTGTACGCGATCATCGACGTGTGCGAGGTGGACATGTGGGACGCGAACATGGTCAAGGCGGCCGTCTTCGGCCGGTACCCGCAGACGATCGACTACCACGGCGGCAACATCATGTCCATGCTGGACGTCCCGATGAAGCAGGAGGGTGTGGGCTACGCGCTGCGCAACGTCATGGTGAACCACATCGTGGCCGCCACGCGGAAGAACGCGATGCAGGCCGTGTGCCTGGCCGCGACGCTGGAGCAGACCGCCATGTTCGAGATGGGTGACGCGCTGGGCCCGTTCGAGCGGCTGCACCTGCTGGGCTACGCGTACCAGGGCCTGAACGCGGACAACATGGTCTACGAGATCGTGAAGAAGCACGGTAAGGACGGCACCGTGGGTACCGTCGTCCGCGAGGTCGTGGAGCGCGCGCTCGAGGACGGCGTGATCGAGGTCAAGGAGGAGCTGGACTCCGGTTTCAAGGTGTACAAGGCCAACGACATGGACCTCTGGAACGCGTACGCCGCGGCCGGCCTCGTCGCCGCGGTCATGGTCAACCAGGGCGCGGCCCGGGCCGCGCAGGGTGTCAGCGCGACCATCCTGTACTACAACGACCTGCTCGAGTACGAGACCGGGCTCCCGGGCGTCGACTTCGGTCGAGCCCAGGGTACCGCCGTCGGATTCAGCTTCTTCAGCCACTCGATCTACGGCGGCGGTGGCCCGGGTATCTTCAACGGTAACCACATCGTGACGCGGCACTCGAAGGGCTTCGCGATCCCGCCAGTGGCCGCGGCGATGGCCCTGGACGCCGGAACGCAGATGTTCAGCCCGGAGGTCACCAGCAAGCTGATCGGCGACGTGTTCGGCGAGATCGACGAGTTCCGCGAGCCCATGAGGTACATCATGGAGGCGGCGGCCGAGGAGGCCAAGCGCTAGCCTCGAACCCCTCCCCTCCCACGCCCGCGCAAATCGTTACGAAACTCGTAACGGAAGCCCGGGGGACGGTCCCCGTGGCCGAGCGCGAGCGCCCCCGCATGCTCGAGCGCAAGGTGCCCGAGGACGCCAACCCCGAGGTCCAGATCTTCCCCGAGCGCCTGCTCAGCGCCGACACCGTGGAGAAGCTGCTCAACGAGCTCGTCGACCGCGTCGAGGGCATCGGCCGCATCGTCCTCCACGGACCCGGCCTGCCCAAGGTGGTCCCCTTCGGCCCCGCCCGGGGTAAGCCCGTCAAGCACCCGGAGCGGAAGCCCATCGAGGTCAAGGGCGAGAAGATCCCCATGAAGATCCAGGCGGGTCAGGTCATCGTCGAGATCGAGGACGAGGAGCGCCTCGACGAGATCGTCGAGGAGATCGAGGAGGTCTGCCGCGAGGTCCTACCCTGCGACTTCCAGGTGCAGGTGGGACGCTTCACCAAGCACAAGCCCACGGTGACGGACTACCTCAAGTTCGGGGAGAAGGGCGTCGAGGAGCTCGACGACCGGCTCCTGGGCCTCGTCGAGCCGCGCGCCCGGCTCGCGGACCGGGTGGCCGTCCTGAAGAAGAAGGAGGAAGAAGAGGATGAGTGAGGGGGTCGTTACCACGCGCGTCGGCCGGGAGACCTACGTGGTCGCCTGCCGCGAGGCCATGGGGATGGGCAAGGGCGGCAGCCTCGCCCAGCGCGGCACCATCGCCGAGGCGGAGCGCAACGAGGTCATCGCCGTCGCCATGTCCCCGGGCGCCCGGCACATCACCAAGCCGGTGTGCGAGATCACCTACGCGCTCCGGGAGGCCGGGATCCACACCAGCGTCATCGTCCTCAACGCGGGCGCCGGCGTGCCCGCCGAGGCCCCCGTCCAGACGGGCTCCACGATGGGCATCGAGCCGGAGGAGGCCGAGTACATCAACCGCCACGAGGTCGCCGTCATCCACCTGGGCAACGTCAAGCAGCACATCGTCTGGAAGGCCCGGCTGATCCTCAAGCACTGCGACGTCCGGGCCGTGATCGTCTGCCAGACGCCCGTCGACTTCGAGGACTTCGCCAAGGTCGGCTGCCGCACCCGGCTGGTCCACCCGCCCGAGCCCGAGACCAAGGGGATCGTGGACGAGATCGTCACCGGCGTCATCCGCGGCGAGACCGTCCCGGCCGACAAGATCGAGGAGATCGTCGGCAAGGTCCGACGCGCCCTCCACCGCGCCCGGTCGTGATTACCCTCCCGACGCACCCGCACACTAACTCTCACCGTCAACCGGCGATCATAACCCCGCCCCCACTGTCGAAACCCCTTTAAAATTAGGCGGGCCCCCGCCTCAGGGGGTCCCGAATGGCCGAAAACGTCCGCGAGGAGATGGCTGAGAAGGCCCAGTTCTACCCGGGCGAGACCAAGATCGCCGAGAACAGGCGCAAGTACATGGACCCGACCTACGAGCTGAAGCGCCTGCGCGAGATCCCGGACGAGGACATCGTCCGGCTGCTCGGTCACCGCGAGCCGGGTGAGGAGTACCCGAGCGTGCACCCACCGCTGGAGGAGATGGAGGAGCCGGAGTGCCCGATCCGCGAGCTCGTCGAGCCGACCGAGGGTGCCAAGGCGGGTGACCGGATCCGGTACATCCAGTTCACGGACTCCGTCTACTTCGCGCCGATCCACCCGTACATCCGCGCCCGCATGTACATGTGGCGCTACCGCGGCGTGGACACGGGCACCCTGTCCGGACGACAGATCATCGAGGTGCGCGAGCGGGACCTGGAGAAGATCTCCAAGGAGCTGCTCGAGACCGAGATCTTCGACCCGGCCCGGACCGGCGTCCGCGGCGCGACCGTGCACGGTCACTCCCTACGACTCGACGAGAACGGCCTGATGTTCGACGCCCTGCGCCGGTACCGGCTGAACGAGGAGACGGGTGAGGTCGAGTACGTCAAGGACCAGGTGGGCGTCGAGCTGGACGAGCCCATCTCCATGGGCAAGCCCGCGGACGAGGACGAGCTGAAGGAGCGGACGACCATCTACCGGATCGACGGCGTCCCGTTCCGCGAGGACGAGGAGCTCCTGCAGGTCATCCAGCGGATCCACGAGCTCCGGACCCTGGCCGGCTACCGGCCGGACAAGGCGGAGGGTAAGTAGTCCCACCTCCTCACACTCTCACCCTCGCCCGGTATTTGGAAACACTTAAGAATCCAAACCTCCACCCCCCGGATGGGGTGGGGCCGTCATGGCCTCCCGCAAGAAGGAAGAGAAGCTCTTCATGAAGGCCCTGAAGGAGAAGTTCGAGGAGGACCCGGAGGACGTCACGACTCACTTCTACGACTACGGTGGCTGGAAGCAGTCCGAGCGTAAGAAGGAGTTCAAGGAGTACGCGGACAAGATCGCCGAGGAGCGAGGCATCCCGCACTACAACCCGGACATCGGCGTCCCGCTCGGCCAGCGGAAGCTGATGTCCTACCAGGTGTCCGGTACGGACGTGTTCGTGGAGGGTGACGACCTGCACTTCGTGAACAACGCCGCGATGCAGCAGATGTGGGACGACATCCGGCGGACGGTCATCGTCGGACTGGACACGGCCCACCGCGTGCTGGAGCGCCGACTGGGTAAGGAGGTCACGCCCGAGACGATCAACGAGTACATGGAGACCCTGAACCACGCCCTGCCGGGCGGTGCGGTCGTCCAGGAGCACATGGTGGAGATCCACCCGGGCCTGACCGCCGACTGCTACGCGAAGATCATCACCGGTGACCTGGAGCTGGCCGACGAGATCGACGACAAGTTCCTGATCGACATCGAGAAGCTGTTCCCGGAGGAGCAGGCCGAGCAGCTGATCAAGGCCATCGGAGACCGAGTGTACCACGTGCTGCGGATGCCGACGATCGTCGGCCACATCTGTGACGGTGCCACGATGTACCGCTGGGCCGCGATGCAGATCGCGATGTCCTTCATCTGCGCGTACAAGATCGCGGCCGGAGAGGCGGCCGTCTCCGACTTCGCGTACGCGAGCAAGCACGCCGAGGTCATCAACATGGGCGAGATGCTACCCGCCCGGCGGGCCCGAGGTGAGAACGAGCCCGGAGGCGTCCCGTTCGGCATTCTGGCGGACTGCGTCCAGACGATGCGGAAGTACCCGGACGACCCGGCCAAGGTCGCGCTGGAGGTCATCGCCGCCGGAGCGATGCTGTACGACCAGATCTGGCTAGGATCCTACATGTCCGGCGGCGTCGGCTTCACGCAGTACGCGACCGCCGTGTACACGGACAACATCCTGGACGACTACGTGTACTACGGCCTCGAGTACGTCGAGGACAAGTACGGCCTGGCCGAGGCCGACCCGAGCATGGACGTGGTGAAGGACGTGGCCACCGAGGTGACGCTGTACGGCCTCGAGCAGTACGAGCGGTACCCGGCCGCGATGGAGACGCACTTCGGCGGCTCGCAGCGAGCGGCCGTGGTCGCGGCCGCGGCCGGCTGCAGCGTGGCGTTCGCGACCGGCCACTCGCAGGCCGGAGTGAACGGCTGGTACCTGTCGCAGATCCTGCACAAGGAGGGTCACGGTCGACTGGGCTTCTACGGCTACGACCTGCAGGACCAGTGCGGTGCGGCCAACTCGCTGAGCGTGCGGAGCGACGAGGGTCTACCGCTGGAGCTGCGAGGTCCGAACTACCCGAACTACGCGATGAACGTGGGTCACCTGGGCGAGTACGCCGGTATCGTCCAGGCCGCGCACGCGGCGCGCGGCGATGCGTTCTGCGCCAACCCGCTGGTGAAGGTGGCGTTCGCGGACCCGGACCTGGTCTTCGACTTCACGGAGCCGCGGAAGGAGTTCGCCAAGGGCGCGCTGCGAGAGTTCGAGCCGGCGGGCGAGCGGGACATCATCATCCCGGCGGAGTAGACTCGCCCCTCACGCCCTCCCCACTTTCACAACATTTTTAAGGCGAGCACCTGGGATCGTTTCGGGAGGCGTAACGTAATGTCGGTTGTGTTCTGCTCAACTGGAGTTTAGGGGGTCCACCCTTGGTCAGCTTCACGGAGATCGGCCTGGCCGCGGCGATGGGCGCGCTGGCGACCATCGCGGGCGCGTTCGAGGACGCCGAGTCCGACGTGGGCTCCCAGTCCAACCCGAACTCGCAGGTCCAGCTGGCGCCCCAGATGATGAACTTCCACCGGTACTTCAACAAGGCGATCTCCGGCGAGCCGGTCTCCTACATGATGTACGGCGCGGTGGCGGGCACGGTGACCTGGGTCATGATGACGAAGTTCGGCCTCCCCTTCCTGGCCGCGGCCGCGATCGGCGTGGGTGTGAACGCGCTCGTCCACATGGTGTTCGCGACGACCGCCCACCTGGGTCGAATCGCCAGCGCGGCGGAGTTCGGTCACCCGCTCTACCTGGACGTGGTCCTGTCCCACCTGGGCCCGATCGCGGGCTTCGGTGGGATCGCGGTCTTCGCGATCGTGGCCCTGGCGTACCTGCAGTGGTCCGCCCTTAAGCACCCGTTCCCGATGCCGCTCCTGGCCGCGCTCTGGGGCGTGACGGTCGGCGCGATCGGATCCTCGACGGGAGACGTGCACTACGGCGCGGAGCGACTGTACCAGCACTACCCGTTCGGCGGCGGTGTCCCGGTGGCCGCGCACGGTAACATCACCCGGAAGGCGGAGACGGGCGTCCGGAACTCCATGGACAGCGTGTACTTCTGCGCGAAGTACGGCTGCCCGCTCACGGGACTGTGCTTCGGGCTGGTCGTGTTCTTCAGCACGTGGGCGGGCCTGTTCGGCCAGTGGGGCGCGGTGATCGCGATGCTCCTGGTCACGCTGGCCTGCCTGATCGTGAGCAACCGGATCGAGAAGCGGGCGCGGGAGAACTACGGCACGTACGAGGACGTGGAGCTGGACGAGATCTGCGACGCGGTGTAAGGGGGACCAGGGCTTGGGCGAGGCCGCCAAGCTGAACGCCCGCGGCCTGGGCACGGCCTTCGTCATGCTCGCGATCGCCTTCGCGATGACCGCGGTCAAGTGGACGGCGGTGAGCAAGCTGATCGCGACGCTGGCCCTCATCGTCTACGGCAGCCTCCTCGTGAACGTGGGCGTGCACTACGTGCCCGTGGGCGGCGCGCCGGCGGCCATGGCGACGGCGACGGGCGTGGGTACGGGTACGACCCAGCTCGCCGCGGGCTCCGGACTGACGGGACTCATCGCGGCCGCGGCCATGAGCGACAAGCCCTTCCTGGTGATCCTGGCGAACGGCGCCGCCGGCGCGGCCCTGATGATCGCGATCACGATGCTCGTGGGTAACCTGATCTACGTGTACGGCGTGGGCTGCCCGCCGTGCTCGGCGAAGGTGGACAAGGACCCGATCACGGGGTGGGACCAGGAGCCCTACGTGACGCCGGGCACGGAGGGTCACGGGATCCCGACGGTGAGCTTCGTGAGCGGGATCCTGGGCGGCCTGCTGGGCGGGACGGGCGGCGCGATGACGTACTACGCGCTGTACAAGATCCTCGGCATGAGCGCGCCGCTCGCGGGCATCCTGGCCATGGGCTTCTTCTACGCTAACGCCGTCCTGGCCTCGTACAACATCGGTGGAACGATCGAGGGTTACCACGACCCGAAGTTCAAGAAGGTGCCCAAGGCCGCGGCCTGCTCGCTCGCCTTCGGAATCGTGGCGGCGCTGGCGGCCTACTACCTATCCACGTGCGTCTAAGGGGGTGCGCCTCCCCTTGCTCGCCCGAACACTCCTCCTGGCGGCGGTGGCACCGGGAGGCGAGGAGGAAGAGGAGGAGGTGGAGGTCGCCGTCGCGATCCCGCCCTGGCAGATCGCGCTGGCGGGCATCGGCTCGGGGCTCGTGGGCGTCGCCCTGGCCTGGGTGCACCCGGTGATCCCGGCGCTGGCGGCGATCCCGGTGATCATGTGGGGCGCGGACGCGGTGCGACGGGTGGCCGGGTACGGCCTGGGAACGGGCGTCCCGTCCATCGGGTTCATGGGACTCGGCGGCGGCTCGGTCGCCGCGATCCTGGCCGTGGGGCTGACCAACTGCGTGCCCGGCGTGGTCGCGGCGGCGATCGGAACGGTGATCGGCGCCGCCATCGGCGCGCTGCTGGGCGTCCTGGACCGGCGCGTGATCAAGATGAAGATCCCGGTGATGGAGCAGTGCAGCACGGAGATCGTGGCGGCCGGCACGCTGGCCCTGATCTGCCTGATGGCGGCCGTCGCCGGTGACTTCACGTGGCCCGCGGTGTACACCCGGGTGATCCAGACGGGCGTCATCGCCGTGCTGTGGGTCGCGTGCGCGCTGGCGCTGCTGCACCCGTACAACGCGTGCCTGGGTCCCAGCGAGACGCAGGAGCGGACGCTGGCCCTGGGGGCGGAGTGCGGGTCGATCTGCTCCATCATCACCGGGCTGGCCACGCTGAACCCGGTCGTGCTGCTCGCGGGAGGCATCGCGTGGCTGATCTCCTTCTGGAAGTTCTGGGACCTGACGAAGCGGGACGCGGCGGACGTGGTCTGGACGGGTATCGTGCCGAGGGGTGAGTAAGGGGGTAGCCCCCGCATGGCGATCGTGATCGTGGACCAGGACGCCCAGATCGCGATGGACGCGGTGACCGGAGCGGTCGCGGAGTGGCGGGAGGACGTGGTCACGCTGGACGTGATGCCCCTGTACGAGGAGGTGGAGAGGCTCGAGGAGTACGTCAACGACATGATGCGCGCGATGGACCCGTCCACGACCACGTGGGGCACGCTGCCGGGTCGAGAGGGCGCGCACGGCACGGCCGGCTTCCTCACCAACTTCACCCACGGCTTCGTGATCGGGGCGATGCTGATCGCGCTCGTGGCGTTCACCCTGGCCGCGATGTACAAGCTGCACGCGTTCCGCATGCTGGGCATCTAGGGGGGTGCCGCTCATGGCGGAGAAGAAGGAGCCGGCCGAGGGCTGGCCCATCGTGGAGGGTGACTACGTCGTCGGCGACCCCGAGGCGCCCGTGCACGTGGTCACGCTCGGCTCTCACATCGAGGAGGACATCCTGAAGGCGGCCGGTGAGGACAAGGTGGCCATCGCCGGCCCGTGCAAGACGGAGAACATCGGCATCGAGAAGGTCGTGGCCAACGTCATCGCCAACCCGAACATCCGGTTCTGCGTGCTCTGCGGCGCGGAGGTGACCGGGCACCTCACGGGGCAGTCGTTCAAGGCCATGTACGAGAACGGCGTCGACCCGGACTCGGGCGAGATCATCGGGGCGGAGGGCGCCATCCCGTACCTGGAGAACCTGCCGGAGGAGGCGATCGAGCGGTACCGGGACCAGATCGTGGAGCTCGTGGACCTGATCGACGTGGAGGATATCGACGAGATCGTGAAGGCGATCGAGGAGTGCGTGGAGAAGGACCCGGGAGCCTACGAGGAGGGCCCGATGACGGTCTCGCTGGAGGAGGAAGAGGAGGAGGAGCTCGCGGAGGTCGCGGGACTGCCGGTGTCCGCGGAGACGGTCACCGTGGAGTACCGGGTGAACGACGTGAAGATGGGCGTCAAGAGCGTGGGAGCGATGCAGCGCTACATGGCGGGCTACCTGTCCGGGCGGACCATGGGCCTGCTGTTCGGGCTGGTGTCGGGGCTGGTGTTCCTGTTCCTGCCCCTCGTCCTCGTAGGAACGTAAGGGGGATGCGGCTTGGCCGAGGAGGAAGTGCCCAAGATGATCGCCCCGGAGGACGACATCAAGGAGATCCACTCGCGGCTGGACGAGATCGAGCGGCGCCTGGACTTCGTGTGGGGTGAGGTTTACCAGCGCTTCGGCAAGCGGATCGGTCGCGACATTGGCATCCTGTACGGGCTCGTGATCGGACTGTACCTGTGCATGCTGTACATCCTGCTGGGGGTAGCCTTCCGGTAAAGTGACAATCTTGGGGGTGTTGGCCGTTGTTCTACTTCCCGGGTAAGGAGCAGAAGGTGGTGGACATCTGCGGGGTGAAGGTCGGCGGCCAGCCCGGTGAGTACCCCACGGTGCTCGCGGGCACCATGTTCTACGCCGGGCACAAGATCGTGAAGGACGAGGAGAAGGGCGAGTTCGACGAGGAGAAGGCGGAGGAGCTCATCAAGATGGAGGAGGAGCTCGCCGACGAGACCGGCAACCCGATGATGGCGCACATCATGGCCGAGTCGGAGGAGGCGATGATCCGGTACCTGGACTGGGTCGCCGACGTGACCGACGCGCCCATCATCGTGGACTCCACGGAGGCGAACGTGAAGATCGCCGCCGTCAAGCACGCGCAGGAGGTCGGCCTGGCCGAGCGGATCGTGTACAACTCGATCAACGCCTCCGCCGAGGACGAGGAGATCCAGGTGATCAAGGAGTCCGACTGCAACTCCGCCATCGTCCTGGCCTTCAACCCGATGGACGAGTCCATCGAGGGTCGCCTGAAGATCCTCACCGAGGGTGAAGAGGGCGTCTCCGACAAGGGCATGCTGGAGATCGCCGAGGAGTGCGGCATCGAGAACCCACTGATCGACACCGCCGCCACGCCCTTCGGCTCGGGCGCCGGTCAGTCGGTGAAGGCCGTCATCGCCGTCAAGGCCAAGCTGGGGCTCCCGGCCGGAGGGGCCCCGCACAACATCCCGTCGGCGTGGGACTGGATGCGAGAGCTGCGGAAGAAGCTGCGCGAGGAGGGCAAGGAGGACTGGGCCAAGGAGATGTGGGAGGCGGTGGACTGGGGCTCGAACTTCATCGAGCAGATCCTGGGCGCCGACTTCCTGCTGTTCGGACCCATCGAGAACGCGCCGGCGATCTGGGCAGCGGCGGCGATGATCGACGCGCTGATCGCCGAGGCTAACGAGGACATCGGCATCGAGCCGCAGGTCGAGGACCACCCGGCCAACATCGTCCGCTAAGCCCCCTCCCGCTAACGCCCCCACAGCCCCCTCTTTTTCGCCTCCTCCAGCACCTCCCGCGCGTACCTGACCACGTACGGATTCTCGTCCGAGAAGCGCCCCTCGTACCGCCGCAGCGTCTCCTCAATCTTCTCCCAGCACTCGTCCGGCACCCGACCCGTCGTCGCGTCCCAGCCCAGCAGGTTCTTCACCCGCTTCAGCCACTCCGACGCGCCCTTCGCCCCGTGCTCCAGCATCGCCTCGACCCACTCCTCGTTCGCCAGCTTCTGATCCACCAACCGCCGGAGCTCGTCCTCCAGCGATCGCGTGATCACCCGGTTCGGATCCGTCACATCGTGATGATAGCACTCCACCCGCTCGCCCGAGAGCTCCTCCGCCGCCGCGACCATCCCACCGTGGAACGCGAAGTGGCAGCAGCAGCTGAGGATGTCCCACTCGTGCGAGGACTGCGAGATCGAGACCGCCCGCACGTTGGACAGCGCCCGCTCGAACTCCTCGAAGGCCTCCTCACCGAACGCCTCCCGACCGTAGGCGTACCCGCCCCACCGCACGTACACCCGCGCCAGGTCCGACCGGCCCTCCCACGCGGACGCGTGCACGGCGTAGTTCACGCCGGCCCCGTACGCCCCGGGCGGGTCCCCGAAGACGCGGTGACCGCCCCCGTGCCGCTTCACGAAGTTCTCCTCCTCCGACTCGTCCCGGTCCCGAACCAGCTCGAACGCCTCATCGAGCAGCTCGATCAGGTTCGGGAACGCGTCCCGGAACATCCCGCTGATCCGGACCACCACGTCCACCCTCGGCCGACCCAGCTCCTCGACCGGGACCACCTCCAGCCCCCGGACCACGCCCGACTCGTCCCACCGGGGTCGCACGCCCAGCAGCCACAGGACCTGCGCCAGCACCTCACCGCCCGTCCGCATCACGTCCGACGCCCAGAGCACGACCCCCACCGCGCGCGGGTACTCGCCCCGCTCCTCCCGGTACCGCTCCAGCGTCTTCTCCGCGAGCCGGCGCCCCACCCGCCAGGCCCGCCGGGTCGGCACCTTCCTCGGGTCCACCGAGTAGAAGTTCTTGCCCGTGGGGAGCACGTCCACGTCGCCTCGCGTGGGGTTGCCCGAGGGGCCCGGCTCGACGAACTCACCCTCGAGCGCCCTCACCGTGACCTCCAGCTCCCGCTCGCACGCGAGCAGTCGGCGGAGCACCGACCGCGCGAACTCCCGGGCCTCCTCCGTCACCGCCTCCCGCACGCGCTCCTTAAGACTCAAACCGGACCCCGCCCGCACACCGTACCACGAAACGTTACTAAGGTAACACCGGATAAGCCTTGAGGGGATCAGCGTGCGGGTCCTCTGCGTGTGCTCGAGCACCATCGTGAGAGCCGCCCGGCGCGTCGCCGAGCGCCTCCCCTTCGACCTCGAGGTCGCGACCCAGGACGACGCGCCCGGGTCCGGGAGCTACGACCTGATCGTCCTGCTCCGCGTCACCCAGCCCGTCGTCCCGGACGAGGACGCGGAGGTGGTGGCCGTCCCCCTCGACGGCTCCACCGGGGTCCAGACCCTGAACACCGTGCCCGACCGAGTCGTCGATCGCGTGCGCGAGTACGTCGAGCACGGTGGAGAGCGGAACCTGGAGCACGCCCTCCGCTACCTGGCGAGCGAGGTGCTCGGCCTGGACCTGGAGTACGAGCCCCCGGAGGAGCGACCGTGGGACGGTCTGTACCACCCGGACCGCGGCCTGCTGGAGGAGGCGCCCGAGCCCTCCGACCGGGAGACGATCGGGGTCTACCTCAGCCGGGAGATGTGGGTCTGGGGCTGCACCGACGTCCCCGATCGGCTGATCCGGGAGGTCGAGCGCGCGGGCGGCCGGGCCCTGGGCGTGTTCACCAAGCCGGGCCGCGGGCGCCCGCTGGACGAGCTCCTCACGGTGGACGGTGAGCCGGTCGTGGACGCCCTGCTGGTCGTCAAGAAGCCCTCCTTCAAGCGGGGGTACGAGCGGGGCTTTGAGGCGCTCCGGCGGCTCGGCGTTCCCGTGATCAACGCGGTGATCTCCTGGTACCGAACCCGGGAGGAGTGGCGCGAGTCGGAGCAGGGGTTGAGCCCGGGCGACCTGGCGTACGGGGTCGCGATGGGCGAGCTTCAGGGCCGGGTCGATCCGATCCCGGTCGGGTTCAGGGCCGAGGGCGGGGGCTACGAGCCGGAGCCCGGGCGGTGCCGGCTGGCGGCTCGGCGGGCGCTGCGCTGGGCCCGGCTGCGCCGGAAGCCGCCGGAGGAGCGCCGGGTGGCGATCGTCCTGAACAACGGGATCTGCTCCCGGGGCGAGGCCGGGATCGGCGCGGCGATGGGGCTGGACACGTTCGAGAGCTTGGCCCGGCTGCTCCGGCGGCTGCGAGAGGAGGGGTACCGGCTGGACTGGGTGCCGGAGGATGGTCGGGAGCTGGAGCGGGAGTTCTTCCGGAGGAAGGCGTTCAACGAGTTCAAGAGCACGACCGTGGAGGACATCCTGGCCTCGGGTGGCGCGGTGGACCTGGTCCCGCTGGACCGGTACCTGGAGTGGTTCGAGGAGCTGCCGGAGGAGCTGCAGGAGCGGATGGTGGAGGAGTGGGGCGAGCCGCCCGGGGACGCGATGGTGGTGGACGACTGCATTGTAATCGCGGGGATCCGGACGGGCAACGTGTTCCTCGGCGTGCAGCCGAAGCGGGGGTGCGCCGGGACGGATTGTAGCGGCGAGGTCTGCAGGATCCTGCACGACCCGCACTGCCCGCCGACGCACCATTACTACGCCTTCTACCGGTGGATCCGGGACGAGTTCCGGGCGGACGTGCTCCTGCACGCGGGCACGCACGGCACGCACGAGTGGCTGCCGGGGAAGTCGGTGGGGCTGTCCGAGACCTGCTGGCCGGAGGTCTGCATCGGCGACCTGCCGGTCGTGTACTGGTACATCGTGAGCAACCCGTCCGAGGGCACGCAGGCGAAGCGCCGCGGGTACTCGACGCTCGTGGACCACTGCCCGCCGCCGCTGGGCGGGACGGAGGCGGGCGTGGAGGAGGTGGAGGAGCGGCTGGACGAGGCGCAGCGGTCGGGCGAGGTGGACCCGCGCCTGTTCGAGGAGTGGGAGGCGAGGGCGGGTGCGTTCATCGAGAAGGGGCTGCACGTGATCGGGGAGCCGCCGCGAGATCCCGAGCGGCTCGCGGAGTTCCTGTACGCGCTCTGCCGGAACCGGCTCCGGGAGCTGATCGCCCGGGAGCTGGGCGTGGACCTCGAGGAGGTGCTGGAGCGGCCCGGGGAGGAGAACGAGGAGCTGGGGGTCGCGAACCGGGAGCTCGCCCGGGTCATCGATGAGGTGGTTCGAGAGGTGTGTGAGGAGGTGGTGGCGGAGGAGCTCGGGTCCGAAAGGGATAACCCGCGGGAGTGAGTGGCCCGGAGGGGCTCTCGATGGGGCTGCTCTCACGCCTTTTCCGCCGCGGCCCCCGGCCGCAGATCGCCGAGAGCGAGAAGGTCACGGGCCCGGCGGCGGTCAGTCGGAACTACTACATCGTCGCGTCGGTGGAGCTGGGCAACACGACGACGAAGTGCATCCTGACGGCCACGGACCTGAAGGAGGGCGTGACGTACCTGATTCACAAGGAGGTTCGGATGACGCGGGACGTGCGCCCGCCGAGGACGGGTGAGGAGGTGTTCGGGGAGACGGTGTGGGGGGTCAAGCTCACCCGGGAGGCGGTGGCCGAGCTGGTGGCGGACACGCTCAAGTCCGCGGTCAGGAGCGCGAACATTCGGATCGAGGACGTGCACTTCGTCGTCCGGTCCACCGGCGTCACCGCGGGGTTCGCCTCGCCCGAGGAGGTGGGCGAGATGATCAAGGCGCTGGCGGACGGGTGCCTTAAGGCCGGGATCCCGCCGAAGCGGATGACGGCGGCGATGAGCAAGGAGAGCATCCCGGAGCCGTTCCGGGAGTACTCGCTGATCGACAAGGTGTACTTCGACGGCGCGGTCACCGGCGTCAAGCCGCCGGCGGGCAAGGAGATCGTGGCGAACGAGATGGAGGGCGAGCTGGTGATGGCCGGGATCAAGGCGGGCGCCAAGTCCACCAAGGTGGACTTCCGGAACCCGTGCATGGCGATCGACTACGGGACCACGCTGGCGGGTCGGATCACGAACGACGAGCTCCCGTACGCGGACACCATCGGCAACCTCTGCGGCCTGGCGGGTGCGATCATGGACGCGATCGCGCGCGGGTGCGGGGAGATCGACGAGGAGACGGGCTGCGCGCTGGACCTGCCGCAGGACGTGGAGCCGGACGTGGGCGAGAAGGCCCGAGAACTGGCCGAGGAGGCGCACGAGTACATCGACATTCGGGAGGTCCCGCGCTCCGCGAAGCGGTTCGGCACGGTGCCCGTGGACCCGAAGCGCGCGAAGAAGGCCGGGCTCAAGCTGATCGGGTGCGACGTCGGCGAGAACGGCAGCGATCTGCCCGAGCTGACCGAGATCGGGCGGGAGGCGTACGAGGAGGGCGGGTACGAGCTGCTGTTCGGCGTGCTGGACTGGACCGCCGCGCTCATGGCCAAGCGCCTCATCGAGACCGCCCTCGACCTCGACCTGATCGACGAGAACACGGCCATCGGCATCACCGGGCGGGCCGGGATCACGGGCAAGAAGCCCGAGCTCATCTGCCGGATAATCCAGGAGGAGTTCGGTGACTACTGGGACCCGGAGGAGGACGTGGTCTTCGTCGACGATGGACTCGCCCGCGGCGCCGCGACCATGGCCCGATGCATGAACTGCCTTGGAACGCCCGACAACCCGCTAGGCGGCAACCGAGGGGGAGGGTGCATTCTCGGCCTCAGAGTCAAGCACCAGCGGAAGGAGAAGGCTTCCTGAGCTCCCGCCCGACTCCTTCGACGAGGTGCTCTCCGCCTTCGAGGGCATCGAGACCTACCGGGAGCTGGCGGCCACCGTGCGGGAGCTCGCCGAGCGGACCGATTTCACGGTGCTCGGGCTCCTGCGCCGCGAGCTGTGGCGCCAGGCCCGCTACATCCACCCCAAGCGGTACCGCGAGGACATCCTCAAGACCATGCAGCAGACGCTCGTTGACCGGCTCAACAGGGCGCGCGAGCTCGAGCCCGAGGACTACCCGAGCGAGCCCATTGAAGGGTACGACGAGTTCCTGCGCGTGGTGCGCGAGTACTCGGAGGACCCGGACTACGACTCCCCGCTGCTCCTGCTGTACGAGGGACTGCTCGCGGCCCACGCCGTGTTCCTCGAGGAGGAGCCCGTCCACCCACCCGGCACCACCTTCCCGGGCGTCGGCCGCGTCCGCGAGGAGGATGGCACTTATTACTGCCCGATCAAGCGGCTCCGGGAGGACCAGCCCGGCTCGTTCTGCGCCGTCTGCCCGGCCGAGCAGGACCCGGAGGTGAGCCCATGACGCCGACGGTGACGGTCGTCGGCAGCCACCCGGTCAAGCACGAGCCGGGGTTCAAGGACCGCCTGCTCGAGCGGCTGAGGCGAAGGTCCGCGTACGCCCCCGCCATACGAGAGGCCGTCAAGGACCAGCTGGAGGCGGGGATAGAGCTGATCTCGGACGGCCAGGTCCGCGGAGACATGATCGAGATTTTCGCCTCGTACATCCCCGGACTCACCGCGGAGGACGAGCCCGCGGTGATCGGGCGGGTCGAGCCGCCCCGCTCCTCTCCACTGGTGCTGGACTACCGCGAGGCCGCGGAGACGGCGGGCGAGCGAGCGGAGGTGAAGGCCATCCTCACGGGCCCGGTCACGCTCGCCCACTCCCTACGCTTGGAAACGGATCTGTACCCGTCCACTGATCACCCCAGCCTGCTGAAGGACCTCTCCCGCGCCCTCGCGGCCGAGGCCCGCCGGCTCCGGGAAGAGGGGGCGGAGGTCCTGCAGGTGGACGAGCCCGTGCTGTCCTCCGGCGCCGTCGAGGTGGGGAGGGTGGCCCGCTACATCAACCGGGTCCTGCGGGCCTTCCGCGGCGGGACCCGGGTGCTTCACGTCTGCGGCAAGGTCACCGACGTGTACGAGGAGCTGGAGGAGAAGATCAAGGCGGACGTCCTGGACCACGAGCTCGCGGGCCATCCCGAGAACCTGGAGGTCGTAGCCTCCGGGTCCAAGCCCATCGGCGTGGGCGTGGTCCGCTCCGACTCGGAGCGCGTGGAGAAGGTGAGCGAGGCGGTGAGGGTGCTGGAACGGGCCCGGGAGGAGCTAGGGGAGCGGGTCGAGTTCGTGGACCCCGACTGCGGCCTCCGCAAGCTGCCGAGGCGGGTGGCCCGGCGGAAGCTCGAGGTGGTCCGGAAGGCCAGGGATCGTGTGTTTTCATAATACGAAACCCGGGAAAGATGATAACCCTTAACTTGACTGGCTCGGGTGTGTACGAGGGGGTAACAATGACCGAGCTCGAGGAGCGGATCGCCGAGATCCTGGAGCGCGGCGACGGCAGGTACCTGGTCATGGGGATGGTGCAGGCGCACGGGCTGGGGCTGAGGTCCCTCGCCAACTCGCTGGGAGTGCCGGTCGAGGTGCTCGCGACGATCGAGATCGAGGGGTTCGGCAGGGTTCCCCACCCCTCGCTGGTCAGGAAGATCGCGGAGTGGGTGGAGGAGCGGGATCTGAATCCCGAGGAGCTGGTTGAGGTGGGTAGGGCCCGGTTCCGCTTGGAGTACGAGTGGGACGAGGTGAAGGAAGAGCTCGAGGAGGAGCTGCTGGACGAGGTGTCCGGTAAGCACCCGGTGGAGCTGGACTACCAGACGCTGCTCAGGGTGGCGCGGGCGCTGTCCTGAGGCCCTCGGTCCGTATGCCCCTCTTCACGCGCTCCGCCACTCTGCGGCTCGTCATCGGGCGCTGAGGAGGAGCGTTAGCGAGCAGTAGGTGAGCGCCGCCCCGCCCGCCGTCCCCAGGACGATCTGGTCGAGGGTGTGCGCGTTCATTCTGAGGCGCGCCCAGCAGACGGCCCCGGCTACGGGGAGCCACGCGGTCAAGAGTCCCCAATCCCCGGCGTAGCACAGCAGCCCGATCAGCGTGCCTGCGGAGGAGGCGTGAATGCTGATCTTCCATCTCCTGGTGACCAGGTACACGATCAGGCACGCGAGCGCGTAGGTAAGGAGGATCGCGGAGGCGAGCGGTGAGGCGTCCAAGAGCCGGGCCGCGAGGGCCCCGGCCCCGTTGCACGCTCCCCCCACGGCGATCAGGGGCAGCCGGTCCTCTTTCCTCGTAAGGAACACGTCGGTGTCGTTGGCCCTGATGTAAGCGAGGGCGGTCGCGAGGACCGTTCCGACGACGGTTAGGCCTAGGAGCGATCCCAGGACGTCCCCGCGCGTCCAGGGCCAAAGGACGGCGAGTCCCTCCACCGTGAGCGGATTGAGCACCAGGGAGAGCCCGTAAGCGACCCGGTCGGCGAGCGCCGGTCCGTACCGCTCGCCGCGCTCACTCTCTTCCCACGAGTACCGCTCCCACGACAATGAGTACACACCCTATCAGCGTGGTCGTGCTCGGTTTTTCCCTGAGGGCGAGGATCGAGAACAGGGTGGCGAAGAGTGGATACGTGCTGGACAGCGGTACAACCCGGGAGGCCTCGCCGGCGCTGAGCGCGAGGTAGTACAGGTACATCCCCACGCCGCCTCCTAGGATGCCCCCCAGCACCATGTACCACAGGTACCGGGTGCCGCTGATCCTGGCGTGCCCGACGAGGGCGTAGACCGCGAGGATGAACGCGATCGCCGCGCAGCTGCGCACGACCGTGGCCGTGAGCGGGTCCACCCCTCGCAGGCCGTACTTCTCCACGACGGGTGCCAGGCCCCAGACGACGGCCGTGAGCAGGGCGTACAGCTCCGCCTTCATCCCAGGAGCTCCACCCTCTCCACCTCGATCACCTTCACCCGCTCGGTCGGCACGTTCTCCTCGGGCTCCTCGTAGTCGGAGACCACCTTCACCTCCTCGTGCGGCTCGAACTCTCGACCGCACTCCTCCAGGACCAGGTCCCCCTCCCGGAGCAGCATCGCGAACTTCCGCTCCACCCTCACGCTCCCGATCCGCACCTCCAGCTCCCGCGTCGGTCCCTCGATGCGCACGCGGTTGAACTGCACCGCGTCAACCACCCTCCAGCTCCTTTTCCATCCGCTCGACCGCCAGCCGGATGTCCTCCTCCCGGGCGCCGATCGCCGCGTTGATGGTCACGTAATCGGAGTGGTACCCTCGCAGCCGGCTGGTTCCGAAGGGATCGTCGGCGCGGACGCCTCGGGGCCCCGTCACCCTCCGCACGTACAGCCGGGCGGCGAGGTCCACCGGGTCGTGACCCTCCACGGCGACCGCGGAGGCGATGGGATTCTCCACGTCCAGAACGCGCACGTCGTCCCGTCTGCCCTCGAGGTCCTCCAGCAGTTCATCCAAAAGCGCTTTGCACTCCTTCTGCCTCTCCATCAGGCGCCGGTATCCTTTCATGCCTAGGGACAGGAGAGATATCAGCGCGTGCGCGACCGGCGCCGCGCTCGCCCGGCCCGGGTACGCCCGCGAGATCTCCTCGAGCACCTCTCGGTCCGGCGAGTAGATGATCCCGCCGCCCACCGGGGTCAGCAGGTTCTTGTCCGTGGAGCTCACGATCGCGTCCACGCGGCCCCGCTTGATGGCCCGGTTGATCAGGTCGCGGTAGTACTCGTGCTGGATCCCGTAGGCGGAGTTCACGATGTGCGGCACGTCGTACTCCTCGCACAGCTCCGCGATCTCCGGGAGCGGGTCGCTGCGTCGGGGCGGGAAGAACGTCGCCGTGCTCAGCACGGCCGCGGGCGATTCCGACCGCTCCAGCGCCTCCTCCACGTCCTCCGGCCGCACCACGATCTCGTCGCCCTCGATCTCCGTGTCCACCACCCGCATCCCCAGACCCGCGAGCCGCACCGCCTTGATCGGGCTCTTGTGCGCCGCGTACGGGTAGATCACCTCCTCCCCCTCCGCCAGGGCCGACAGGCACAGGGTGATGCACAGCCCCGTCGCGCCGGGGACGACGAACGCGCCCTCGATGTTGTAACCCAGTCGGCGCAGGAAGTCCTCCAGCAGCCGGTTCGTCAGCTGGTACATGATCGAGGCGCCCGGAGCCTTCGGCTGCGGGTCCACCAGCGTGCCGCTCCTGCCCACGCCGTGACAGAACCCGAAGACCGACTCCTCCGAGAGCCGAGACGCCACCCGAGCCTCCCGCTCCCCGATCCGCGCGGCCCGCGGGTCCTTGTCCGTGTCCATGCGCGAGAGCTCCCACAGAAAGCTCCAAATTAGGTCCTCCGGCCACCCTTCCTCCGGCACCCTCCGCTCCCTCAGCAGGCGCTCAACGGGCTCCCGGTAGGACTCCAGCACCACCCGACCGCGATCCAGCATGTGCCTGGGGATGAGGCCCTCGATGTCCTCCGGGTCCAGCAAGCGCCCCTCCCCCACCACCGTGAGGATCGACGGCGAGCTCCGGGCGGTCTCCCGCGAGGTTGCCGCGGCCCTCAAGGAGCTCGAGCGGGCCGGGGTCAACGTCGTGAGCGCCGGGGTGAGGGTCGATCCCGAGGACCGGCCCAGCTTCTACGCCGCCCCGTTCCTGGACCTGCCCACCCTCGAACTCGAGCGGGAGGAGCTCGCGGAGGCCATCCGGGGCGGCACCCGGGTCCGCGCCGAGCCGGGCGCCTATAAACTCTCGGTGAAAGGCGTCGCCATGGGCGCCGGTCGGGTGGGCGAGGACGGCGTCCTGCGCGTCCGCCTCCCGCGGAAGTACGCCCGGCTCCGGCTGTGGTAAGATGAAGCCGCGACGCCTCGAGACCTTCCGGGAGCGCCTCGAGCTGGTCTTCGAGGACCGGGCCGAGGACGTGCTCCGCTACCTGCTGGAGGAGCGCCCGCCCACCTACGTCCGCGTGAACACCCTGAAGGCCGACGTCGAGTCCGTGGTCGAGTCCCTCGAGCGCGCGGGCGTGCGACTGGAGGAGACGCCGCTCCCCTACGCCTTCCGCGTGCTCGAGGCCCCTGGCCCGATGGGCTCCTCCCTGGAGCACGCGGCCGGGTTGATTTACGTTCAGGATCTCGCCTCAATGATCCCGCCGGAGCTGCTGTCGCCCGAGCCTCCGGGCCCGGTGATCGACGCGTGCGCGGCCCCCGGGAGCAAGACCACCCAGCTGGCGCAGCTGATGGAGGGCCGGGGCGTCATCCTGGCCGTGGACGTGGACCCCAAGCGGGTGCGCTCCCTGGCGCACAACGTGGAGCGGATGGGCGCGATCAACGTGATCGTGGCCCGGGAGGACGCGACGAGGCTCCGCGTGGGCGCTCCTTACATCCTCCTCGACCCGCCGTGCACGGGGGAGGGGACGTTCCACCGCGACTCGCACGCGAGGGAGACCTGGACGCCGGCGAAGGTGCTCCGGTTCGCGCGGAAGCAGGAGCGCCTCCTGCGGGCCGTCGTGGAGCTGCTGCCGCCCGGGGGCCGGCTGGTCTACTCCACCTGCACCTTCTCTCCCGAGGAGAACGAGCTCGTGATCCACCGGGCGCTCGGGGACGATGACCGGTTCCGCATCGTGGACGAGCGGCCCCGCTGGCTCCGCCGGCACACGGTGCCGGGCCTGACCGAGTGGGAGGGGGAGGAGCTGCGGCCCGACCTCCGCAACGCCTTCCGCGTGGATCCTTCCAGCCTGCGCTCGGACGGGTTCTTCATCGCCGTCATCGAGCGCGTGTCGTGACCTCAAGTTTAACTACCTCGGGGTGCGCGGTTCACGCCGGGGAACGCCTTGACCGAGGTCGGCGGTGAGACGGTCGACAAGCGGGACATCGCCATCCTCCGAGCGATGGAGGGACTCAGCCGAGCGTTCGAGTGGGTGCCCGAGGACAAGCTCCTGGAGCGCCTGCCGATGGACTACGCGGAGCTGGCGGCCCGGCTCGAGAAGCTGGACAACCTGGGAGTGATCGAGTACCGGTACATCGACATGTACCAGACTTACGCGGCGAAGATGAAGGAGAAGGCCTACGACACGCTCGCCCTCTGGGACATGAAAAAGCACGACGTGTACGAGCGGCTGGGCACGGTCATCGGCGAGGGCAAGGAGGCGACGATCCTGAACGCGAAGGATCCGGACGACGAGTTCATCGTGATCAAGCTCCACCGGTACCACGCGCCCGAGTTCCGGCGGATCAAGAAGACGCTCGCGTACGCCGCGGTCAAGGTCCGCGGCGAGGAGCTACAGGTGGAGGATCACCGACTCGACGTGCCCCGGGCCAAGGCGCAGGTGGAGATGAAGGTGCTCCAGATCTTCAGCTCCAAGGGCTTTCCCGTCCCGGACCCGCGGTCCATCAACCGGCACGCCGTCGCCATGGACATGATCGAGGGTAACGCGCCCGGCATCCCGGCCCCGCTCCTGGCCAAGGTCAAGGTCAAGAACCCGGAGGACGCGCTGGAGACGATCCTCGAGGACTACAAGGAGATGGTCCTCGAGGGCCACTACGTGCACGGGGACCTCAGCGAGCACAACATCCTCGTCACCCCGGACGGGGAGCTGTACTACGTCGACTGGCCGCAGGCCGTGCCCGTCGAGCACCCGTCCGCGCCCAAGCTCTGCTACCGGGACATCAAGAACATCATCGAGCACTTCAAGCGCAAGTACCGGATCAACGTCCCGGACCCGAAGGAGGTGTACAACGAGATCGCCGACGACCTGCAGTCCCTGATGGAGGAGAAGAAGGAGGAGTACGAGGAGCACAAGGAGGCGGCCGAGAAGACGCTCGAGCGGTTCGAGGAGAGCGTGGAGCGGGTGGAAGGTAAGCGTGAGAAGCGTGAGGCCGGACGCCGGAAGGTTGAGGAGAGTGGGGTTTCCTGAGGTCATCCTGGCCGAGGGCAAGACGGTGGAGGAGATCGAGCACGCCCTCAAGCGCCTCCTCCGCTCGGACGGCCTCGCCATCGTCTCCCGGCTCGACCCGGACCGCCGGGAGGAGCTGGACCTGCCGGACGGAGTCGAGACCGAGTACGACGAGCGGGCCCGCCTCCTGATCGCCCGCGTCCCGGACTACGAGCCGCCCTACCGGGGCGGTCGCGTCGCCGCCCTGGCCGCCGGGACCTCCGACCTCCCGTACCTGCGCGAGTCCACCCGGATCCTCGAGGCCCTGGGCGTCGAGGTCCGAGAGTGGGTCGACGTGGGCCTCGCCGGCCCCCACCGACTCTTCTCCACCCTGCGCGAGCTGCGCGAGTTCCGCCCGCACGCGGTCATCGCCGCCGCCGGCATGGACGGGCACCTGCCCGTCCTCGTGAACGCCCTGGTGGACGCTCCCGTGATCGGCCTCCCGACCCCCGTCGGCTACGGGGTGGGCGGGTCCGGGGAGGCCGCCCTGCTCAGCATGCTCCAGACCTGCTCCCCCGGCCTGACGGTCGTGAACGTCGGGAACGGCGTCGGCGCCGCCGCGGCCGCGATCAAGATCGTCCGCACAGTCCTGCGGGAGGGAGGTGACGATTAGCACCATGGAGCTCCGCGCCTCGGACCTGCGCACGATCGAGGACGTGGAGCGCTACGTGGGCATCCGAGAGCGCCTCCTCAGGCGCGGGGTCGGAGGCACCTGCCGCGAGCGCATCGAGGACTTCCTGGTCATGGAGAAGCCGAGCCGGAACACCTACATCCCCCTCACCCTGGTCGGCGAGTGTCCCGAGTGCCGGGAGTACCACCGGGGCCGCACCTGCCCCGACTGCGGGGTCGAGCTGAGGCGACCCCGGGTCCACCCGCAGCTCACGGTCCGGAAGCCGCACACCGTCTTCTACCTCGAGAAGTACGATTGGGACACCCTCAAGGCCGTCCGCCGCATCGCCCGGGCGCTCCACCGTCATCACCGCGACTTCGGCATCGCCGGGATGAAGGACAAGCGGGCCGTAACCACCCAGCGCGTGAGCGCCCGCGGCGTCCCGCCGGAGTCCCTCCTCGGGGTCCGGGTCAGGGACATCCGGATCATCCCCGTCGGCGGAGCCCGACGCAAGCTGCGCCCGGGCGACCTTTGGGGCAACCGCTTCGTGATCACCGTGCGCGGGGCCGACGCCCGCCGCGTGGACGCCCTGGTCGAGCGCGTGCGCGAGCTGGGTGGCGTCCCCAACTACTTCGGCCTGCAGCGGTTCGGCAGCCGGCGGCCCGTCACCCACGTGGTCGGCAAGTACGTGGTGAAGGAGGACTGGGAGCGGGCCGTGAAGACCTTCCTAACCCTGGAGTACCCGCGGGAGTCCGAAGAGGCCATTGAGGCCCGCCGGTGGCTCAAGGAGAACTGGGGCGAGTTCGAGGAGGCCCTGCGGCGCTTCCCCCGCTTCCTGGACTACGAGCGGCAGATCCTGGAGCACCTGGCCCGGCACCCGAACGACTACATCAACGCCTTCCGCCGGCTGCCGATGTGGATCCGCAGGATGTTCATCCACGCGTACCAGTCCTACCTGTACAACCTGATCCTCTCGGAGCGCATCGCCCGCGGCCTGCCGCTGGATCGACCCGTCGAGGGCGACATCACCCAGGACGGCCTACCCACCGTGCCGCTCCCCGGCTACCGGACGGAGCTCAGCGAGGGTGAGCAGGGGGAGATCGAGCGGGAGATCCTGGAGCGGGAGGGGATTGAGCTGGAGGACTTCAAGATTAAGTCCATGCCGGAGCTCTCCGCGGGCGGCGACCGGAAGCCCGCCCTTCTCCGCGTGTACGGGCTGCGGGCCGAGGTGCTCCGGGAGGACGTTGTTAGGTTCAAGTTCTCGCTGCCGAGGGGCGGGTACGCGACCACGGTCCTCCGCGAGCTCCTCGGCTCGAAGGGGATCTACGCGGACTGAGTCCCACCGCCGGGAACGTTACGATCCTCGAAACGATTCGGCCGGGGGCGTGGGGTCAGTACTCGTAAAAAGCGGCGCTACCGCACTCCTCGCACAGCCCGGCGAACTCCAGCTTCCGCCGCTTCTTGACGGCCTTCTTGTACTCCTCCTTCGTGCAGTTGGGGCACACGACCGCCGGGTCGTTCGGTGATACTATAGGCACGTGCGAGCTCTTCACCATGGTTCCATCACCCCCCGGTCCCGGCGTCCCGGTGGGTAAAAAGCAGCACGGGGGCCCGGACCGTGAGCGAGGTGCTGGAGCGGCTCATCCGCGGCGAGGACCTCGCGCGCGAGGAGGCCCGGGAGCTGATGAGCGAGATCGTGGGCGGGGAGCTCTCCGAGGTTAAAATCGCCGGGATCCTCGTCGCGCTGCGCTGCAAGGGTTACTCGCCCGAGGAGCTGGCCGGGTTCGTCGAGGGGATGATGGAGCACGCCGTCCGCGTGCGGCCCGACGTGGACACCCTCGTGGACACGGCGGGCACCGGCGGCGACGAGCTGGACACGTTCAACGCCAGCACGCTGGCCGGCCTCACGGCCGCGGCCGCCGGCGTGCCGGTGGCCAAGCACGGTAACCGGAGCGTCACGAGCGAGTGCGGGAGCGCGGACCTGCTGGAGGCGCTGGGTGTGAACCTCGAGGCGGGCCCCGAGATCGTGGAGCGGTGCGTGGAGGAGGCGAACTTCGGCTTCATGTTCGCCCCGCGGTACCACCCGGCGATGAAGAACGTCATGCCCGTGCGCCAGGAGCTGGGCGTGAGAACGGTGTTCAACGTGCTCGGCCCGCTCACCAACCCGGCCCGGGAGGTCATCACGGGCCAGGTGGTGGGGGTGTACTCGGAGAACCTGCTGGAGCTGGTGGCGGGCGCCCTCGCGGAGCTCGGCGTCGAGCGGGCCGTGGTGGTCTACGGGCTGGATGGGGTGGACGAGCTCAGCGTCACCTGTGAGAACAAGGTCGTGTACGTGGAGGGCGGCGACGTGGAGGGGCCCGACACGATCGCTCCGGAGGATGTGGGGCTGGACCGTGCGGAGCCGGAGGAAGTAGCGGGCTCGAGCCCGGAGGAGGCGGCCGAAGAGGCTCGTGAGATCCTGGGCGGCGAGCTGCCCCAGGATCATCCGAAGGTGCAGATGACGGCGTTCAACGCGGGGGCGGCGATCTTCGTGGGTGGTGAGGCCGACTCGATCGAGGAGGGCGTGGAGCGGGCGCTGGAGGTGATCGGGGAGGGAGAGCCGCTGCGCGTGCTTGAGCGGGTGGTGGAGCTGTCCCAGGGTTAGCCGCCGTACTCCTCGATGTAGTCCTCCGGCTCCGGCGGCTCCGGCTTCAGCCCCTTCCGCTCCCGGATCTCCCGGATGATGTCCTCCTCCAGCTCCTCCGGGACCCGCTCGTACCCGGCGTGCTCCGTGGTCCAGATCGCGCGGCCCTCCGTCGCCGACCGGATGTCGTTCGCGAAGCCGAACATCTCGGCCACCGGCGCCTTGCCCTTGATGATGACCGTGTCACCCTCCTGGTTGATCTCCTCGATCGTACCGCGCCGGTTCTGGATCTCCTTCGTGACCGCGCCCATGTAGTCCTGCGGGACGGTGACGTACACGTACTGGATGGGCTCCAGCAGGTGCGTGTCCGCCAGGAGCATGCCGCCGTAGATCGCCTTCTTGATCGCCGGGATCACCTGGGCCGGACCGCGGTGCACCGGGTCCTCGTGGATCTCGGCGTCCACGAGGATCACCTTCACGCCGCGGCACGGCTCCTTGGCCAGCGGGCCCTCCTCCATCGCCTCCTCGAAGCCCTCGATCAGGAGCTCCATCACCTCGTTCAGGTACTGGACACCGACCGTCTTGTCCAGGAAGAAGTTCGTGCCCTTCACCGCCTGCACGGCCTTCGCGTCGTCCTGGTCCATGCCGTACTCGATCAGGGCCTCCTCCAGCTCGTCCTCGCTCATCTCTTCCGGGTTGATCTTACCCTCCTCGATGGCCTCGACCACCTCCTCCTCCACGGGCTCGATGGTCACGTAGAACTTGTTGTGCTTGTTCGGGGACTTGCCCTCCACCTCCTCGTCGCACGTCCCGAACACGCCCTCCCGGTACACCACGATCGGCTCGGACACCTTGATGTCGACGCCGCGCTCCTTGATCCGGTGCGCGATGATCTCCAGGTGCAGCTCGCCCATTCCGGAGACCAGGTGCTGGCCCGTCTCCTCGTCGATCTTCACCTCCACCGTCGGGTCCTCCTTCGCGATCTGGTGCAGGATCTCGATCAGCTTGGGCAGATCCTGCGTGTTCTTAGCCTCCACAGCGACCGTCACCACCGGCTCCGCGAAGTGCCTCAGCTCCTCGAACGGCTCGATCGGGTCGTCCGGGTCCGTGACCGTCTCGCCCGCCCACACGTCCTTCAGACCAGTCACCGCCGCGATGTTGCCCGCCGGCACCTCGTCCGTCCGGATCCGGTCCGGACCCATGTAGATGCCGACCTGCTGGACGCGGTCCTCACGCTGCGCGCTCGCCAGGTAGACCTCCTGCCCCTCCCTGATCGTACCGGAGTACACGCGGCCCGTCGCCACCTCACCCGCGTGCTCGTCGATGCGGACGTCCGTCACGACCATCGCCAGCTTCCCGTTCGGGTCGCACTTCTTCAGCATCTCACCGTCCTCACTGTCCGGATCACCCGGCCAGATCTGCTCGATTCGGTACTTCTGCGCCGTGACCGGGTCCGGCAGGTGCTTCACGACCATGTCCAGCACGACCTGGTACACCGGGGCCTCCTTCGCCAGCTCCTTCTGCGCGTCCGGCCCCTCCTGGCACGCCTCGATGATCTCCTTGAACGTGATCCCCGTCTTCTCCATGAACGGGTAGCTGATGCCCCAACCGTAGTACGCGCTGCCGAACGCGACCGAGCCGTCCTCCACCTTCACCTTCCACTCATCGCGGAACTCCTTCGGCGCCATCTGCTCGATCAGCTTGTTCACCTCCGAGATGATCTCCATGAACCGCTGCTGCATCTCCTCCGGGCTCAGCTTGAGCTCCGTGATCAGCCGGTCCACCTTGTTGATGTACAGGACCGGCTTCACGCGCTCCCGCAGCGCCTGCCGGAGCACGGTCTCCGTCTGCGGCATCACGCCCTCGACCGCGCAGACGACCACGATCGCACCGTCCACGGCCCGCATCGCCCGCGTCACGTCACCCGAGAAGTCCACGTGACCCGGCGTGTCGATCAGGTTGATCAGGTACTCCTCACCCTCGTACT
>JAMOPO010000027.1 GCA_027064425.1 Methanobacteriota archaeon
AGGGCAGGGTAGAGATCTGCGGGATCGAGCTGACGCCGGACGCGCCGAAGTCCAGGTTCACCGAGGTGAGGAAGGTCACCGCGATCCACCCGCAGCGAGAGTTCGGTCTGTGGCCTGAAACCGCGGCGGAGAACGTGATGCGGAAGCTGTACTGGAAGCGATCGGGCGTGGAGGAGTTACCGCCCGAGGATACGTCGGACTACGAGGAGCTGTACGAGGAGGCGCTGGAGTACCTGCGGATCGTGGGGCTGGAGCACAAGGCTGACCACTACGCCCCGGTGCTCTCGGGCGGTGAGAAGCAGCGGCTCCTGCTCGCGAGGCAGCTGGCCAAGGATCCGGAGGTTCTACTCCTGGACGAGCCCGCGGCCATGGCCTGCCCGGGCACGAAGCAGCAGCTGCTGGACGCGATCAAGCGGGCGAACGAGGAGAAAGGGCTGACCGTGATCGTCGTCTCGCACCTGACGGAGGTCATCGAGTACCTGTGCGATTCGGCGACGCTGATCGAGGATGGGAGGGACGTCCTGCGCGGTTCGCCGAGAGAGGCCGTGGAGCGGCTGACGCGCGGGATGCCCGAGCCGGCGCCGAAGCCGGAGCCGGAGGACGAGGTCGTCCTGCGAGTCTCCGACCTTGAGAAGCGGTACCAGCTGCTGCGCTGCGGTGAGACCCTGCACATGCGGGACGTGAACCTGGAGGTGCGGCGGGGCGAGGTGCTGGCGGTGGTCGGTCCGAGCGGGGCCGGTAAGACGGTGCTGCTGCGCATGATCGCGGGGGTGGAGCTGCCCGACGACGGGGACATCGAGGTGCTGATCGACGGCGACTGGGTGAGCATGACGGACCTCGGTTACGGCCGGATGAAGGCGCGGCGACGGATCGGGATCGTGCATCAGGAGTTCGGGTACGTGCACCACGCCACGGTCCGGGACCTGCTCGCCGGTCGGCTCGGCGTTAAGAGCGCGAGCGTGCTGGAGCGGGCGCGGGAGCGGGCCAAGGAGCTTGGGATCAGTGAAAAGGTGCTGGACGTGCTCTACGCGCTGACGGACCTGCCGCGGGAGGAGGCGGAGGCGCGGCTGGAGGAGCTGGACCTAAGCCCGGAGGTGCTGGACGAGCTCTTCCCGAAGCTGCCGGCGGAGGAGGTCGAGAAGTTCGCCAAGCCGGTGTTCAAGGCCTTCGACCTGCCCATGGAGGTTCTGGACATGAAGTTCGGCGAGCTGTCTGGCGGCCAGAAGGTCCGGGTGGCCATCGCGCTGGAGCTGGCCACCGAGCCCGAGATCCTGCTCCTCGACGAGCCGTTCGGGGACCTGGACCCGGTCACGCTGCGCAGCGTGACGAACTCGCTGAAGCGGTTCGTCAAGGAGCGCGGGATCACGACGATCCTGGTGAGCCACGACGTCCGGTTCGTGGAGGAGACGGCCACGAGGGCCATCCTGCTGGACGACGGGAAGATCGTGATGGAAGGGGAGCCGGAGGAAGTGTGCCGGGAGTTCGTGGAGCGCAGCGAGGCGAGGTTCCTTCAGACGTAGCGGGTCGGTCGGGCCCCTCCCCTCATCGATCGGCTCTGCGGGACTTCGTCATCCCCGCCCGACGACGGGTTCGACGCCTATAATCTCAGGGGTCAGTCCCGGGTTCTCTCCTCATCCGACCTCGGCTTGGCCGAGCCTCTTCATCCGGACTCGTAGAAGTACTCGCCCCGCCTCTTCTGCTCGCGGTCCCGGTGACTACCCGGCTTGTTGGCCCTGGGGCGTCGCGTCTCCGGATCGCGTCGGTACGTGACGTCCAGCTCGGACAGGAACCTGTTCATGGCTTTACGCTTACCCTCCGGCGGGTTCGCTCGACCCTCCCGCCCCGGCTCACCGTCGAAGACCATCATCCGGTCGCTGATGTAGTCCAGGAGCAGCAGGTCGTGGTCCACCACGATCGCTGCCGCCTTCCGAGCCTCGATCACCCGTCGGATCACCCGGGCCACGTTGATCCGCTCCTCCACGTCCAGGTAGGCGCTGGGCTCGTCGAGCAGGTACAGGTCCGCGTCCCGGGACAGCGCCGCCGCCACGGCCACCCGCTGCAGCTCGCCGCCGCTGAGCTCGTTGAGCGGTCGGTCCAGCAGGTACTCCAGATCGAGCGGTTCCAGGATGTTGGACCGGTACCAGCTCGAGCCCCACTCGTCCCCGGCCGCTCGCTTCAGAACGACCTGCACGGGCTCCTCGGAGTCCACCTCCAGGTACTGAGGCTTGTACGACACCTTGACGTCCACGTCCAGCTCGCCCTCCGTCGGCTCCAACACCCCGGCCAGCAGCTTGACGAAGGTGGTCTTACCGATCGCGTTGGGGCCCAGCGCGCCCACGATCTCACCCTCACGGATCTCTCCGGGCTCGACGATCAGCCGGAACTCCCCGTCGTACTCCTTCACCAGCCGCCCGTACTCCACCAGCGTCTCTCGCTCGCCCGCCTCCGCGTCCGCCGGCTTCTCGGGCAGGACCACCTCCTCGTCCCGGAACTTGACGTTCTCCGCCTCCAGGTACCCCTTCAGGTACGCGTTGATGCCCTTGCCGACCCCCATCGGCTTGGAGACGATACCGTAGGCACCGCGCTTGCCGTAGAGCACGTGGACGACGTCCGCGATGTAGTCCAGCGTCGCCAGGTCGTGCTCGATCACGAGCATGGGGATCTCCCGCTCCTCCACGATATCTCGCAGGAGCCTCGCCAGCGTGAGCCGCTCCCGCACGTCCAGGTAGCTGCACGGTTCATCCAGCACGACGAAGTCCGCCTCCCGGGACAGGGCCGCGATGATCGCCACGCGCTGCAGCTCGCCGCCGCTCAGGTCCGAGACGTCCTTGTTCAACGCCCCGTCCAGCCCCAGCCGCTGCGCGAGCTCGTCCGCGACACCGAGCTCGTCCACGTCTTCGAGAACCTCCCGGACCCTCCCCTTTACCACCTTGGGGAGGGCCTCGACGTACTGCGGCTTGAGGACGGCGCGGAGCTCGCCGTCCGCGAGCCGGCGGAAGTGCTCCTGCAGCTCGGTGCCGGAGAACGCCTGAATGACGTCGTCCCAGTCGGGGTCGGCCTCCGGATCGCCGAGGTTGGGCTTGAGCTCGCCCGTGAGGATCTTGGCGGACGTTGTCTTGCCGATCGCGTTCCGACCGACGAGCCCCGTCACCTTGCCCGGCTTGGGCACGGGCAGCCGGTACAGCCGGAAGCCGCCCTCTTCGTACCGGTGCACGCACTCCTCCTCCAGCTCCTCCGGGAGTCGGACGATCTTGATGGCGTCGAACGGACACTTCTGCGCGCAGATGCCGCAGCCGCTGCAGAGCTCCTCGGAGATCACCGGCTTGCCCGAGTCCTCGCCGATCTGGATGGTCTCCTTGCCCGTTTTAACGCCCGGGCAGTACCGCTGGCAGACGTAGTCGCACTTCGACCCTCCCTTGCACCGCTCGCGGTCAACGATCGCGACCCTATCGATGGCGACCACCCCCTACGTGGGGTAGTTGTAGAAGTACGTCCACGCCAGGAGCCAGGCCGCGAGGTACGCGCCCAGGCCGTAGGCCAGCCAGCCCTTAGCACCACCGATCCGCTCGGGCTCCAGCCTCATCTCCAGGACTCGGCCCAGCAGGAACGGCAGCGCGAGGAGCAGCACTCCGAGGATCGCGCCACCGTGAGTGGCCATCAGGTACCCCGCCAGGACCCCGAGGCCCTCGTGCAGCAGGGCCATCGCCAGCTTGTACTCGGGTTCCCCGCTCAAGCTCTCGCCCTCCCCGCAGGCCACTTCCGGCGGGCGCGTCGCCGGTACCGATTTCTTTTTTGCCGTGAGGTGAGACCGGTGGCTCCGGAGCCCGCGGCAGGGGGTCGTGAGTTGAAGGTTTTCGAGCAGCCCGTGGAGGAGATCATGACGCCCGCCGACGAGGTCATCACGGCGGACCCGGACGAGCCGGTCTCGAAGATCTTCTCGAAGATGGAGCGGCACGGCGTGAAGGAGATCCCGCTCGTTCGGGACGGCGAGGTGGTGGGGATCGTCTCGTACTACGACGTGGTCGACGCGCACGTCGTGGCGGACCCCTCCTCGGTTAAATCGGAAACGGTGAGAATCAAACCGGAAACGATCACCCCGGACACGCTCATCGTCGAGGCGATCACGGAGATGCTGGACTCGGGCCTCCGCGCGCTCCCCGTGGTCGAGGACGGCGAGTTCGTGGGTCTGGTCACCGAGTACGATATTCTCGACGTGGCGCGCGAGTCGGACAAGCTGGCCGAGATCGACGCGCGCGAGGTCATGAGCTCTCCACCGATCACGATCCACGAGGACGAGACGATCGCAAAGGCTCGGGCGCTGATGCGCGACCATGGCGTGAGCCGGCTTCCCGTGGTCGACGATGAGAGCAGGCTGCGCGGCATCGTGACCACCACGGACATCATCCGGGAGGTGATCAAGCCGATCACGCGCCTGGGCAAGACGGACCGGAAGGGCGAGAAGGTGCCCGCCTTCGGGCACCCCGTGAAGAACATCATGAGCTCCCCGTGCATCCGGGCGGAGCCGGACGAGACCCTCGTCGACCTGTGCGAGAAGATCGTCGAGCACGGGATCCGCGGGATGCCGATCGTCAATCAGCTCGAGGAGCCCATCGGCGTCGTGACCCGCCGCGACATCCTGCAGAAGATCCCGGAGCTGATGCGCAAGCGGGGCGTGTTCGTCTCGCTCAAGGGCGTCGAGGACGTGGACGACTTCACCCTGGTCGTCCTGCGCAAGTCGATCGCGACGGCGATCCAGAAGCTCGCCTCGATGCGCCCGAGCATCGAGGCGGCGGAGGTGCACATCAAGCGGTACCACGAGGAGGGTAACCGGCACAAGTACTCGGTCCGCATCCACGTGAAGGACGCCCGGAACGTGATCTCGGTCAAGGCGCACGACTGGGACCTCATCACCGCGCTGAAGAAGGCCATCCGGCACCTAATGCGCGAGACGCTCGGCGAGGAGGAGAAGGAGGAGACCGTCCAGCGGAAGGAGGCGCTGAAGGCCAAGCTGCAGCGGGGGGACTAGCTCCCTCCCCCTCCCTCCTTAGAGCTCAGGGCGCGCGAGGGGTCGCACCGGGTGCAGGCCTGGGCCAAGGACGCGATGACCTCCTTCGACGTCCGGGCCACCGCCCGCGAGCTCGACTCCTTCCTTGAGGGCGCCCTCATCGACAAGGTCTACCAGGTGGACGAGGGCGAGCTCAAGATCAAGATCCACGTTCCCGGGCTCGGCTCGCACTATCTGGCCGTTGAGCCTGGCCGTCGGGTGCACCTGACCTGGCGCCCGAAGCCCAGCCCCGAGCGCCCCTCCACCGTCTCCCAGGCCCTGCGGAAGGTCCTCAGCGGGGACCGGATCGAGTCCGTCTCCCAGGTCGGATTCGACCGCATCCTCCGGTTCGACCTCCGCTCCGGCAACCGGTTGTACGTCGAGCTCCTGCCGAAGGGCACCCTAGCCGTTGTCAACGAGGATGGCGTGATCGAGCAGGCCTTCCCCACCCGGCGCTTCCGGGACCGCGCGGTCGTCCCGGGCGAGGAGTACAGGACGCCCGAGAGCCCTCCCAACCCCTACGAGCTGGACGAGGATGCGCTCATGAAGCTGCTCCTCGAGTCCGAGCGGGACGTGGTCCGAACCCTAGCCGTCGAGGTGGGGCTGGGCGGTCTCTACGCTGAGGAGGTGCTCCTGCGGGCCGGTCTCTTCGAGGATCGGGAGAAGCACGCGTCCGAGCTCGAGGAGGAGGACCTGCGGGAGCTGTACGAGACCCTGCGCGATTTGTTGGAGCAGATCTCGGAGGGGGACCTCCGACCGACCCTTTACAAGGTGGAGGGTGGGTACGCGGACGCGACCCCCATCCCGCTGGAGCGCTACCGGGAAAAGGGCGTCGAGCTGGTGGAGAAGGAGACGTTCCAGCGGGCCCTGGACGAGTACTACGTGCGCGAGTTCCTGGCCCGGGAGGAGGAGAAGGCGAGGGAGGAGTGGGAGCGGGAGAGGAAGCGGCTCGAGCGCACGATTGAGCGGCAGCGTGAGAGCGTGAAGCAGCTGGAGGCGAAGGCCCGGCGGCTCCGGGAGCGCGCGAACGCGCTTTACATGAACTATCAGCTGGTTGACGGAATCCTCCGAGAGCTGCGGCGGGCGGAGGAAAAGGGGTACTCTTTGGAGGAGATCAAGCGGAGGATCATGGAGGCGAAGGGGTCCGGGATCGAGGAGGTCGAGCGGATCGTGGACGTGGATGTCGACAACCGGCGCGTGATCCTGAAGCTGGAGGGGGAGGACGGCGAGGTCACCGTCCCCGTGCCGCTGGACGAGGACGTGCACTCCGTCGCCTCCGAGATGTTCGACAGGGCGAAGGAGCTGGAGCGGAAGGCCGAGCGGGCGCGGGAGGTGCTCGAGGAGAAGGAGCGCGAGCTGGAGCGGCTGTTGGAGGAGGGGCCGCCCGAGGTCAAGCTGGAGGAGCTGACCGTCCAGCTGACGAAGCGGCGGAAAAAGGCGTGGTACGAGCGCTTCCGCTGGTTCATCTCCTCGGACGGGTTCGTCGTCATCGGCGGCTCGGACGCGCACACGAACGAGCTCATCCTCCGCCGTTATCTTGAGGACCGGGACATCCTGGTGCACGCGCACGTGCACGGTGCGCCGCACGTCGTGATTAAGACGGAGGGGAAGGAGGTGCCGGAGCGCACGCTGGAGGAGGCGGCCGTGTTCGCGGCCTCGTACTCGCGGGCGTGGAGGTGGGGCTTGAAGGCCGCGGACGTGTACTGGGTCCCGGCCGAGCAGGTGGACAAGTCGGCCGAGGCCCCGCACGGTGGAGCGATCATCCGCGGGGAGCGGAACTGGTTCCGGCGCGTGGAGCTGGAGGTGGCCGTCGGTATCCAGGAGGTCGAGGGTGGCTACCGGGTGATGGGTGGGCCCGTGTCCGCGGTGAAGGAGCACTGCTTAACCTACGGCGTTCTGGTCCCCGGAGAGGAGAAGAAGTCGAGCGTGGCCAAGCGCCTGTTCGAGGCGTTCAAGGAGGAGGTGGAGAACCTGCGGCGCTACGTGACCGTGGACGACATCATGCGGGCGATGCCGCCGGGTAAGGCCCGGCTGGTAAAGACGTGCTAATTCCGCGCCTCGAGCCGCCACTCGTCCTCGGTGCGCCGGGCCACGACCGCGCAGACGAAGTGGTCGAAGGAGGCGACCGGCTCGACCGACAGCGGGTCGTCGCCGGACAGCACCACGTTCGGTTCGCGAGGGACGTCGGAGTACTCGCCGTAGACGGATAGCAGGTACCCCTCGCCGTCCCCCGGCTCAACCCGGACGAAGGTCACCTCATCCCTCGCCGCCTTGCCCAGCCACGCGCTCTCTCCGTCGGTGACCAGCGATATCCGCGGCGTCCCGTACTCGTCGTGCTCGTAGTCCATCGCGAAGGTAACGGAGATCAGGGCCTCGCGCGGGGGCACGCCGTCCTCCAGCTTATCGGCGATAGGGACCGTCTGCGCCCCGTTCGTCAGGACCAGGTGATCATCCACCACCCGGGCGCACGTGTAGGCGATGTACGGGTTTTCGATCACGTCCTCGGGGTCCTCGGGCACGATGTGAGCCGTGTCGCCCGACACCTTCGCCCTCCGATCGGGAAAGCTGCGGCTGCAGACCCCGTACACCGCGACCGACTCTCCCTCCTCCGTCCGACCGAAGAGCAGGAACCGGCCTACGTACACCTCACTCACCCGCCGAGAGCTCGTTCCCGTGAGCGTCGACCGTGACGATGAGCGGGCCGAACTCGCTGACCTCCAGCACCCACATGGCCTCCGGGATGCCCAGGTCGAGCCAGTGGACGTCCCGAATCCGCTTAACGCGCTCCGCCAACAGCGCCGCGCACCCACCGGGGGCCGTCAGGTAAACAGCCCGACCCTCCATCAGCTCCGGAGCCTTAGCCCCCATCCCACCCTTGCCCACGATCACCCGCACGCCCGCCTCCAGCGCGTCCTCGAGGTACTTGGCCATGCGAGTGCTGGTGGTGGGGCCCACGACGACGAGCTCGTAGTCGCCGTCCACCTCGCGGACGACGGGACCGGCGTGGAAGATCGCGGCGCCCTTCAGGTCGACGGGCGGCTCGCGCCCCTCCTCGAACATGCGCTGGTGGGCCTTATCTCGGGCGGTGATCAGCGTCCCGTCCAAGTAAACGATGTCTCCGGCCTTCAATCCCAGCAGCTCGTCCGGGTCCTTTACGGGGACGGTCAGCCGGTGCTTGCTCACGTCCTCGCTCACTCGACCTCGCCCCTCGGGTAATCGTCCTGGACGATCTCGTAGAACCCGTCCGGGTAGATGATGGCCGTGGCCCGCCGGTTCGCCCAGCACTGGATGTTGACCGCTACGGGCAGGCCGGCCGTGTGAGTGTACGCCATCTCGATGTTCACGGCCAGCGCGGTCGTGTCACCTCCGAGCCCCATGGGACCTATCCCCAGCTCGTTCACGGCCTCGAGGAGCCGGTCCTCCAGGTCGGCGAGCGCGGGGTCAGGGTTGCGGACGTTGAGCGGTCGAAAGAGCGCGAGCTTGGCGAGGAACGCCGCCTCCTCGATGGTGCCGCCGACGCCTACCCCGAGCACGATGGGCGGGCACGGCATTCCGCCGGCCTTCTTCACGGTCTCGAGGACGAAGTCCCAGATCCCGTCGAGGCCCTCGGTGGGCAGGAGCCGGGTCACCGCGCTGGAGTTCTCCGAGCCGAACCCCTTCGGCATGAAGTGCAGTCGGAGCTCCTCGCCCTTCGTCGGGACGAACCGGATCACGGGAGCCCGGCGACCGGTGTTGTCGCCGGTGTTCTCCCGGGTGATGGGGTGGACTACGTTGGGCCGCAGCGGGACCTCCTTCGTGGCGCGCTGGACGCCCCGCTTGACTCCCTCTTGGATGGTCTCGGCGAGCCGGATCGGGAAGCGGCGCCCGACCTCGGCGATCACCGTGATCAGCCCCGTGTCCTGGCACATCGGGAGGCCCTTCTCCTCCGCGATCCTGACGTTCTCGAGGATGGCGTCGAGGATCATTCGGGCCCGCTCGTTGCTCTCGCTCTCGCGGGCGCTCTCCAGCGACTCCTTCACGTCGTCCGGGAGCCTCGTCTCAGCCACCTTGAGCGCCTTGACGGTGGCCTCGGCGATGCTCTCGACGAGCTCCTCTTCCGCCTCCTCTTCCGCCACCCCGACTCCCCCTCAGCCGGGCGAGGGTGCGCGCGGCCCGGTACCGGGACCATCGGACGCGGTCGGACACCCGGGCGATCGTGGCCGCATCGGGGACCGGGCAGGCCTCGACGCAGGGTGGCATCTCTCGGTCCGGGCAGTTGTCGCACTTGACGGCGCGGTCGTCTCGAAGAAAAATGCCGCCGACCGGACAGGCCTCGGCACACCGACCGCAGGCCGTGCACCGATCCGCGTCGACGTGCAAGACGTCGCCGGTGGGGACGATGGCGCCCCGGGGGCATGCCTCAGCGCAGGCGGCCCGATCCGGGTGGCAGTGGACGCACCGGACGGCGCGTCCCGCCTCGATGCGGACGGCGTCCTTGGGGCAGGCCTCGGCGCACAGGCCACACCCTACGCACTCGGGAAGGCCGACCCAGGACCTTACTTCTCGGCGAGTTTCTCGAGCTCTTCCCACTGCTCGTCCACCATCCTTTGGATCTCTTCGATCTCGTCCTCGGTCAGGTGCTGAAAGCGCTTCTGCCGCTTGAGATACTCCTCGACCGGCTTCCGCTCCTTGGGCCGGTAAGTCAGACGGAACTCGCCGTCCTCAACCTCGTACAGGACCCACATGCCGGTCTCCACGGCCAGCTCACCGATCTCGATGGTCTCGGAGGAATCGTAACCCCAGCCGGGTGGGCACGGGCAGAGCACGTGGACGTAGGCGGGCCCGTCGACCTTCTTGGCCTTCTTCACCTTCTTGATAAGGTCCTGCGGGAAGGACACGCAGGCGGTGGCGACGTAGGGTACGCCGTGGTCGACCATGATCCTCGGCACGTCTTTCTTGGGCCTCATCTCACCGCGCCAGACTTTGCCCGCGGGCGTGGTGGTCGTGGCCGCGTAAGGCGGGGTGGCGCCGCTCCGCTGCACGCCCGTGTTCATGTACGCCTCGTTATCATAACATATGTACACGACGTTATGGCCGCGCTCCACCATGCCGGACAGCGCCTGGAAGCCGATGTCGACGGTGCCGCCGTCGCCCGCGAAGACGGCGACGGTCACGTCGTCCTTACCCAGGGCTTTGAGGGCGCGCTCGACGCCGGAGGCGACGGCGGCCGCGTTCTCGAAGGCGACGTGGATCCATGGGACCTTCCACGCGGTCTCGGGGTACGGCGTCGTGGTCACCTCAATGCAGCCGGTGGAGGTGACGACGATGGTGTTCTTACCGAGCGCCTTCAGGCACAGGCGGACGCAGAGGGCGGACCCGCACCCGGCGCAGGCGCGGTGTCCCGGGGCCAGGAGCTCCTCCTCGGGAATGGGCAGCCGGGGCTTCCGCCCGCCCAACCCGGGACCCCCTACGCGTTCACGTTGATCCAGACGGGCTCGTCCGTTCCCTTCCCCTTCTCCGCGACCTCGATGGCCTTGAGCACGTCTTCCGGTCGGATGTCTCGGCCACCGAGCCCGGCGATGGTGGAGGAGATCTCGACGTCGGGGGCGTGCGCCTTCACGTCGGTCCATAGGGGCGGCATGGCTCCGTACGAGTGAGCCCGGTCGATCGTGACCACGCCCTCTCGATCTTGGATGATCTCGGCGATCTGCTCGCCCGGGAAGGGGCGGTAGGATTTGACCCGGATGAGTCCGACGTCGGGTCGCTCCTCGTCGATCACGTGCTTGACGGTCCCGCAGACTGAGCCCATCGCGATCACGATGTAGTCGGCGTCCTCGGTGTTATACTCCTCAACAAGCCCGTTGCCGTACGAGCGACCGAACTCGTCCGCGAACTCACGGTTAACCTCCCCGATGACCCTCTCGGCCTCCTTCATCGCCTCGTCCTGCATCTTCTTGAACTCCATGTAGCAGTCCGGACCGCCGACGGGGCCCAGCGTCATGGGTTCCTCCGGGTCGAGACGGCAGTGCGTGGGCTCGAACTCACCGACGAACTCCTGCACCTTCTCCTTCGGCGGGATCTCCACGGGCTCAAGCGTGTGGGACAGGGTGAACCCGTCGAAGCAGACCATCACGGGCAGGAGCACGTCCTCGTGCTCGGCGATTCGATAAGCCTGGATGATCGTGTCGAGGATCTCCTGGTTGGACTCACAGTACAGCTGGATCCAGCAGGCGTCGCGCTGCGCCATGGCGTCCGAGTGGTCGCACCAGATGTTGATCGGCGCGGAGAGGGCGCGGTTGGCCACGGCCATGACGATGGGTAGCCGCATGCCGGAGGCAATGAACAGAACCTCGTGCATCAGTGCCAGGCCCTGCGAGGCGGTGGCCGTGAACACGCGCACGCCGGTCGCTGAGGCCCCGATGACCGCGCTGATGGCGCTGTGCTCGGACTCGACGTGGATGAACTCCGCGTCGAGCTCCCCGTTGGCGATGAACTCGGAGAGGTACTCCACGACGGGCGTTTGAGGCGTGATGGGGTACGCGGCGATGACGTCAACGTCGACCAGCCTCACCGCCTCCGCCGCCGCGTAGTTTCCATTTATCACGCGCACCTCGGACTCCGACAACGCGGGCGTCCCCTCACTCCGCCTCCTCTTCCATTACCATCTCAATGGCGTCGGTCGGGCAGACCTTCGAGCAAATTCCGCACCCTTTGCAGTAATCGTAATCGATCTCGAACCCGTCCTCCGTGGGCCTGATGCACCCGTCCGGGCAGAACATGAAGCACTTGGCGCAGCCGACGCACTTCTCCTCGTCCAGGACGGGCCGGAAGACCCTCCACCGGCCGGTCTTGTTTCGACGCGTGCTCCCGGGCTCCCTGACGACCGCCCCGATCGTGTACTCCGTCTCACCCAACCCTCTCCACCTCCTCGTACGCGCGTCTCACGGCCCGGATGTTCTTCTCCGCTACCTGGCCGGAGAATCGGACCCGGATGGCCTCCTCCACGGCCTCCAACGACAGGACGCCCGAGGCTCGGAGGTACGCTCCTACCATCGCGGTGTTCACGATCGGCACTCCGAGCTCGTCGAGCGCGATCTCGGTGGCGTCGACCGCGTAAACCTCGTAGTCCTCCAGCTCCTCGGAGACGTCGTCCCAGTTGCCCTCTTGGGCGTTGATTACGACGAGACCATCCTCGCGCAGGCCCTCGGTCACGTCGACCACGCTCATTAGGCTCGGGTCCAGGACGATGACGTGGTCAGGCTCGTAGATTTGACACCGCACCTTGATGAACTCGTCCGAGATCCGCGCGAAGGCGGTCACGGGCGCGCCCCGCCGCTCCACGCCGAAGAACGGGAACGCCTGCGAGTACTTCCCGTCCTCCTTCGCGGCGATCGCCAGGATCTCGGCAGCGGTTACGGCCCCCTGGCCGCCCCGACCGTGGATCCGGATCTCGATCACGCGGCCTCCCCCTCACGGGAACTCCTTCGGGTACGAACCCAGCACCTTGGAGAAGGGAGTCCTCTCGCGGAGCTCGGAGAGTGCCTCACTCCCGGGGTAGAGCATTCGGTGACCCTCGAAGTCCAGGAAGAACACGTAGTCGCCCAGCCCGCTCTTCGCGGGCCTGGACTCGATCTTGGTGAGGTTTATCCCGCGGTCCGCGAAGATTCCGAGGACCTCTCTCAGCGCGCCCGGACGGTCCGTGACCGAGAACACCACCGAGGTCTTGTCCTCACGCGTGGGAGCCCGGTCCCGAGTCGAGAGGACCGCGAACCGGGTCTCGTTGTTCTCCAGGCGGATCTCCTCCACCACGTCGAGGTCGAAACGCTCGGCCAGCCGGGGTGGGCCCAGCGCGTAGCCGCCTTCCTTCGCGGCCTTCTTCGCCGCTTCGGCCGTGCTGGAGGTAGGGACGAACTCGTGGTCACCCAGCACGTCTCGGAGGATGTCTCGCGCCTGCTCGTACGCGTGCGGGTGCGAGTACACGACGTCACGCTCCTCTTCTCCCACCATCAGCGCGTGGACGATCGGGAGCACGAGCTCCCCGAACACCTTCACGTCCTTCCGTAGGAAGTTGTCCAGGGTCTCTCCGACCGAGCCCTCCAGCGAGTTCTCCCACGGAACGATCCCGAACTCCGCGTTCCCGCGCTCGACCTGGGAGAAGACCTCGGTGATCGTGCTGACCGGGCGGAACTCCACGTCGTCCCGGCCCAGGTCCTTCGCGAACTTCCGCGCAGCCTCCTCCGTGAACGTGCCCGGCGGGCCCAAGTAGGCGATCACTGGCGAGAAATTCGCACCCCCATGACCTCGCGGGCTCCGGATGCGATGTCCGCCGCGATCAGCGCTAAGCCTCTCGAAGCCGGCTCGGGCGGCAGCACTCCGACGGTGTTAAAAGTCTTACCCAGGAGGCCGCGGAGCGCGCTCATGAAGTCCTCATCCTCCGCGAGCCCGCCCCCGATCCACGCCTCGTCGCACTCGTAGACGACCCCCAGCCCCGCGACCTCCCACGCCACCAGCTTCGCCAGCGCCTCCTTCCACTCCCGGCCGCACCGCTCGATGAACTCGTTCACGGCGTCCGTCACGTCCTCGCTGACGCAGTCCGCCACCTTCACCACGCCGCCCCGGGAGAAGGCCTCGTTCGCCGAGCATTTCCCGGAATCCACCGCCCTGATAGCCTCCAGGTCCAGCGGGCCCTGGAGCACCCCCGGGGCACCCAGGCACGCGTCGATGCCGCCGACGATCCTCCCGTCCTTAACCACCACGGAGACCGTGTTCGAGCTCGTATCGCAGACGACCAGGTCCTCGCTGTCCGCGAGCTCCAGCGCCATCCTTGCGGTCCCGATCTTCTCCCCACTCCCCACGTGGGAGAAGATGCGGAAGGCGCGATCGAGGCCGGGCGTGTCCCGGTGAAGGCCGGGGGCGAGGTAGGCCTCCACGTCCAGCTTCAGCAGCTCCTCGACCATCCTCCGACCCGCGCCGAACTCCGGGCCCGCCCCACCGGTGTCCTTCAGTCCGAAGCCTACGCCGATCTCCTCCGCCTCCTCCAGCGGGACGAACTCGGTCAGCGCGTCCCCCATCCCGTAGTTCAGGCACACGCACTCTGCCTCGCGCAGGGCCTCCGCCGCGGGCTCGGGCAGGGCCTCCAGCAGTCCCCGGCGCGCCACCTCGGGTCGGGGCGCCTTACCCAGGAACTCCGGATCGCCCTCCCCGTCGTACGCGGCGACCTTCATCCCCGTCGTACCGTGATCGAGCCCGACGTACATGCTACATCCTCACCCTCATGGGCTCGTGCTCGCCCGTCTCGGGGTCGACCTTGAGCGATCCGAACTGCACGACCTTCACCGCGCGATCGTGGATCAGTCGGCCCTCCACGACCATGCGCCCGTCCTCGAAGTCCAGCTCCTGGATCACGCCGATGCCGAGCAGGTCGCCCACACCGTCGCACAACCCCACCAGGAGACCCTCCAGCTCGTCCTCGTTGACCACCACCAGCTCCCGCACCCCGAGCAGCTTCTTCAGCTCCTTGGCGTGTCGGCCGCCCTTTCCGACGATCCGGCCCGCCTCGTCCTTGACGATGAGAACCAGCGCGTCGGGGGAGCGCTCGAAGTGAACGATCTCCGGCTCCACGTCCGACACGGCCTTGATCAATGAGATCAGCTCGTCCTCGGGCTCCTCCGGCTCCCCGGTGCCCAGGAACGAGCGCTGGATGGAGATCTCGTCCAGGTCCAGCTCGACCTCCTCCCGATCCTCGAAAAACTCCCGAAGGATGCGCTCTCGGCGGCGGATCCTGTCCGCCCGCTCCACCTCCTTCACGGCGTCCGGTACGGTCAGGTCGTGCACCTTGACGTAGTCCAGCGATCGCACCATCCGCTTGATGTGGGAGACCTGTCCCTCCTTGTCCAGGAAGGCGACGTGGGTCGGCCGGATCACGTCGATCTTGTGCAGCTTCAGCGCGCGGGCGGGGCCGCCGTGGACCATACCCGAAGTGTCGATGAGCACTGCGTCCACGTTCTCGGCCAGCGCGAGGTCTACCATCCGGCGGGTTCCGACGGTGGTCTGAAGCAGGTGGCCCGACGGCGTGATCGACCCGACGAAGTATCCGTGCCGCATTTCGACCTCGGAGAGCTCGTGCACGGGTTCCTCCATGATCCCCAGCGAGACGACCGCGGGCGGTCCAACGTCCGACTGCCCGATGTCGGCGTCCACGATCCCGACCCTCAGCCCCCGGTCCACGAGCTCGTTGGCCAGGAAGGTGGCGAGGGTGGTCTTCCCGGAGTCCTGCGGGCCGATGATCATGCAGACGGGCGTGCCCGAGTACTCCGCCAGCTCCTCCGCCAGGTCGACCCAGTCCGAGGGTGTTTCGAGGCCCTCCTCTTCTTCGACCGTCGAGTACTTGGCACCGGTGCCCAGGATCAGCTCCAGCTCCGCTCCATCCTCCTCCGGCGTGATCGTGATCCGGTCCCCGCGCCGGACGACGACCTCGTCGCCCGACCCCAGCTCGCTCCCCCGGCTGGTCTTGACCTGCCCCTCCACGACCCGGACCTTGGCGGGACCATCCACGCGGACCGAGCCCGAGTCCAGCTCGACACGCTCCTTTCGCACGCCTCACTCCCCCTGTACGACCATCAGCGAGACCAGCTTCCCTTGAGTCACCTCCTCGAGCAGCTTCTTCGCATCGTCCTCGTCCAGGACCAGAACGACCCGGTCGTCGACCCGCTTCCAGACCTCCGCCTCTCCCAGCTCGCGCCCGTCCACGAAGACCCTCACCCGATCCCCCTCGCCGATATGGATGGCACCGCCCATCGGCTCGACGGAGACCGCCACCTTTCCGGGCGGGAGAGTGTGCGAGACCGGCGGCTTGGAGCCGGCGAGCAGGACCTCGACCTTCCCATCCTCCGACACCCTCACGATCGCCCGGCCGACGCCCTCCTCCCGCTCGAGGTCTCGCTTGATCACCCGCTCCACCTCCTCGCGCGAGACGCCCCGCGGGAACTCGTACTTCCGGCCCGCGACCCGCTCCTTCACGTCCTTGGGGGCGGGCGGCTCGCCGGGGATGTCCCGGATCTCGTCCGGGTCCTCCGGTAGCTGGTACACCTTCGTCCTGGGGTTCACGGCGGCGCGCAGTCGGGTCTGCAGGATCTTATCCCCGATCACGTCCCCGTACGTGCGGCCCGGGATCGAGAACAGGGCCGCGATCGCCCACGCCAGCATCTCCACGTTAGGGTGCTGGTAAGTCATCGCCGTCAGCTCTCGAGGGCCGGCCGCGAACCCGGCCGTGAGCAGGCCCATGAAGGCGCAGGCGGTCATTCGAATCCGCTCCTCGGCCACGTACCGGTACAGGGCGGCTGCCACGAACGAGCCGGCGAAGACGTAGAACCCCCGCACAACGCCCAGCACGATGGCCCACGACAGGCTCGACAGATCCATCAACGCGCGATCACCTCCTGACCGATGCTGATCACGCCCCCTTCCGCAACCCGCCACCGACCACCATCCCGCACCAACCGGACCTCCCCAATCTCCAGCTCCTCGGCCTCCGGCAGCTCGCTGAGGCAGACCTCAGCGCTCGGGTCCACGCCCAGCCGCACCTCCTGCCCCTCCTCGACTCGCATCGCCCCCCGCATCCGCCAGCCCGAGTTCAGGGAGCAGACGCGGCATCCGGGCCGGGAGGAGGCGGCGAGGAAGATGTCGGTCGGGTGCACGGAGGTGGAGAGGCCGGGCCGATCCAGGGACACCCGGGCCGGGCACGTGCCGGCGAGCATCGCTACATCGGCCGCGACGTCCAGGGCGGCGTGCTCCGGGGTCTTGTTGCTCACGTTCCCCCTCAGCACGGTGCGCTCGTCCAGCGGGACCCGCTCGCCGTCTACCATCACGGTGAACTCCTCGTCCGGCTCGATCGCGCCCCGCACGTTCCTGACCCGAGACGGGGCCTCGCCCTCCCGGATGAAAACCCTCTTAGCCGCCCTCTCAAAGCCCCCCTCGGGCGGATCGGCGGGGCCGCCCAGCTCCTCGACCAGCTCGCGAACGTAGCAGTCCGCCCTCCACACGTGGTCCGCGTACCCGGGTCGACCCCGGATCTCGACCTCGGCCCCCGGGCACCCGGACACGAACAGGGCGGCGAGCACGTGCTCCGGAACGATCACGGAGGGGTTGTCCGGGCCAGGCTCGCGGGTCGGGTCCGCGTGCAGGGTGATCGTGTCCTCCACCATCCGCAGATGCCGGAGGTCCGCGGGCACCTTACCCTCGGGCGTCACGAATACTACCCCGGGCTTCTCCCGGGTCCTGATCCGGAGGACGTCCTCCTCGGACATCGGCTCGTGTCCTCGGTCGCGCCCGTACTTCCGGCGCACCTCCACGCGCAAGTCGCTCACCCCGCTCCGGCGATGAGGAGGGCCACCACTCGGGACGAGCGCTGATGATCGGCCGGGATGACGCCGAGCCGGGGTGGTGAAATGCGGGCCGCCACGGACGTGCACCTACACTTCAACCCCGTGCGAGGCGAGGGCTACTGCGTGTTCGAGCGGTTCCATCGGGCCGGCGGCACCGGGTTCGTCTCCCCCGTCCTCACGCTGGAGAGCTACGGGATCAAAGGATACGACCGAGAGGCGTTCGAGCGGGCTTTCCGCCTGCACCTAGAGGGCGTGCGGTTCGGGAGGACCGAGTACCCGCTGCGGGGGTACGCGAGCCTGGGGTGGCACCCCGCGGAGGTCGCCCGGCTCGCCGAGCGCGACCCCGACCGGGTGATGAAAGTGGCGGAGACGGTCTGCGACCTGATCGAGCGGTTTCACGCGGAGTACGAGGAGGTCGTGGCCGTCGGCGAGGTGGGCCACCCTCACTTTCCCGTCCCGGACGGGGTCGAGCGGCTCTGTCACCGGGTCTTCCTGAGGTTCTTGGAGCTGGCGAAGGACCTGGACCTGGCCGTCATTTACCATGGACCGGAAGCCTCCAGGGAGCACTACGCGAGGCTGCGTGAGTGGCTGAACGAGGCCGGGTTCGACGCCGAGCGGTTCGTGCGGCACCGGGCCTCACCCGACGTTGAGACGGCCCGGGAGGTTGGCGTGTGGCCGTCCGTTCCGGCCTCCAGGCGCGGCGTTCGCGAGGCGGCTGAGTCGGGCGAGGAGTTCCTGCTGGAGAGTGACTACCTGGACGATCCCGACCGACCGAACGCGGCGCTGCCCGTCCGGGCCGTCCCCAGGGCCGCAAGGCTGCTAAGGTTGGTGGACGAGGACCTCGTTCAGCGGGTTATGGTGGAGAACCCGGAGCGGGTGTTCGGGGTGGAGTTCGAGCCGGTGTAGCGGGGGATCGGGGATGATCGAGACGGTGGTGTTGGTGCACAATTACCAGCGACCGGAGGTGCAGCTGCTCGCCGACTTCCTGGGAGACTCGCTGGAGCTGGCGATGAAGGCCAGGGAGGTGGATGCGGACCGGATCGTGATGTGCGGCGTGGACTTCATGGCGGAGGTGGTGAAGATCCTGAACCCGGACCGGGAGGTGGTGATCCCTGACCACCGGGCCATGTGCGGCATGGCCATGCGGCTTCGGGCCGAGGACCTGCGGGAGTTCCGCCGAGAACATCCGGACGCGGCCGTGGTCGCGTACGTGAACACGACCGCGGAGGTCAAGGCCGAGGCCGACGTGATGTGCACCAGCGCCAACGCGGTGGAGGTCGTGTCCAAGCTCCCGGAGGATGAGGTCATCTTCGTCCCGGACAACAACCTGGCGGCCTGGGTGGACGCCAACGTCGAGGACAAGGAGGTCATCCCGTTCCCCGGGCGAGGGTGCTGCCCGGTGCACCACGCGATCACCCTCTCCGACCTTCGGGAGCTGGTCGCCCGGCACCCGGACGCGGACGTGCTCGTGCACCCGGAGTGCCCGCTGGAGGTCTGCCGCGCCGCGGATCACGTCGGATCAACGTCACAGATCTACGAGTACTGTAAGGAGCGTCAGCCGGAGAAGATCATCATGGGAACCGAGGTCGGCCTGGGGTTTCGGATCGAGCGGGAGCTGGGCGTCGAGGTCATCGCCCCGGACCACGCCGTGTGCCCGGACATGAAGGTGATCACCGGGGAGAAGGTCGAGCGGGTCCTGGACGGGAGGGTGCCGGAGCCCCTTCGGGTCGAGCTTGACCGAGACCTGATCGTGGACGCCGAGGAGACCGTGGAAGAGATGTTTAGGATCACCGGGTAACGGAAGGGCGAGGAGGCATGCTCCGCCGCATTTTCCGAAGACCACGCCGGGCCGCCCGGAGCCGCCTCCGCTCGATTAAAAAGCAGGTGGGTACCGTAGACCCCGAGGCGGTGGCCAAGACCGTGGGAGGGCCGATGGAGGAGGAGGGTCGCCCGGCGCGAGTTCAGCCGGAGCGGACTGAAGAGCGGGAGGAGGGCGAGGTGGACCGGGAGAAGTTCGACTCGTTCATTCGGACCTACTCGGGAAGGACGAGGACGGAGATGGTCACCGCCTACCCGGTGTACGAGGCCATTCGCCTGCTCTCCTCGATGGACGGCCGCAGGATCAGGAAGACGCTCCACGACGTCGCCGCGATGCGCCTCCCGCTGCTGCTCGCCTCCCACAATGCGGTCGGTCCAACGACCAATCTGACGGAGGGACTCCCGCCCGAGTCCAACGAGTACGTTGTGGCCTCCCCGTATTACAGGCAGAGCCTGAGGCCGCTCTACCCGGACTCGCTTCGAGTAGCCAAGTTGGAGGAGGGAAACATCGTCAAGCGCCGCTGGAAGCGGCTGCCCGAGGTGTGCTCCTGGGGTGTTGAGGCGGCCATCGTCCAGGAGCTGTGGGAGAGCTCCCCCGTGGTCGTCCTGACCACGGACTCCGTGTCGTCGCTGTACGGGGTCTACCTGTCCTCGATGCTGGACGCCCCCGTCATGGACGTATCCTACCTGTGGTTATACACCAAGGGTAAGCCGCTGTGGAGGGATGAGCGGGGCAGGAAGCGCGCGCTCCACTGGTGCCAGGCGGAGGTGCTCCGCTCCCTGAAGCCAGACTACATCGTGATCCTAGGGAGCATCAAGCGCCGGAAGTTCAAGCGCGTCCGCCGCGCGATCAGGTCGGAGGTGCGCAGTTCCACGCTCGTCCCCATTATTGCCAGGGATCATCGGTCCCTGGGCGAGAAGCTCCTGAAGAGCATCGAGAGCGAGGTTCCGCTGGCCGGGGAGCCTGTTCACAAGGTCTTCCAGCCGGATCCGCGCGTGTCCCGACTGATCAAGGAGCGAACGCTGGTCCCGCTTCCCGTCTCGGCTTACAATGAGGTGAAGTCCCTGCGGTTCCGGCCGCTGACGCTCGAAATCGAAATTGAGTAACGTCAGACCACCCAGCACCTCCGGAAGCACTCGGCCACGGCCTCCGTTACCGGCCCCTTGAGCACGCGCACCCGGGTCGAGTTATCCTCCTTCACACATTCGAACCGCTCTCCCCTCTCCTCCGGCAGCGGTGCGTGAACGAGGACGTTGAAGCACTCCGAAAGCCGCCATCCGCGCGACTCGTCCTCACGCTCGGCGGACCTAGACCGAGCGTTGGCCTCGCCCGGGTCCACCCCTTTCACCTGCGGCCACTCCGGTAGGAGGGTCAGCGAGCAGGCTCCGGGTCGAGCCTTCAGCCCGAGCCGGGCCGCCAGCCAGGCGGTGGACTGGTCTCCGAGACCGCACTTCAGTAACGGCACGTCCACCTCCAGCTCGTACAGGGCCCGGAGCCCGGGTCGACCCCGGATCAGCTCGGAGACGTTCGTCCCGTCCAGCACGGCATCGACGCCGTCAACGGCCTCGGTTATGGCCGAGTAGATCTCGAGCTTGCACGCGTAGCACGGGTGGTCGTCGGCACCGGACAGGACCTCTTCCACGCTCGGCCGGACGATGATCTGATCGACGTCCAGCGGCGGTTTCGGGGTGAGGTCGGGCCGGTAGGGCAGGGCGGCCGTGCACGCGACGACGTTTTCCCTCCCCAAAGCTTTAACCGCGGCCTGGAGCAGGACGGAGCTGTCGCGGCCGCCCGAGTAAGCCACCGCCACGCGCTCGTACGACGATTCAAGGTAGTTCCTCAGCCGCCGGTACAGTCTCAGCGGAAACGACGGCACGGGCCCTCCCCCACCGAGGCGGTGTAAACCGGGGGTTGAGGGTTGGAGGAGGTGTTGATTGAAGGGTTCGGGCCCGGAGACACGCCCAAGGACGTCCTCAACCGGCTCCGCGATCACCGCGTCAACCCCTCGGAGGTCGGTAAGATTTGGCTGGCCAACGGGGCCGCCCTGTGTGAGGTCCGGCCCGGCGCGGCAAGGAGGCTGCTGCGCAGCGGGTCCGCACGTCGGCCGGGTGAGGACGAGGCCCGGGAGATAAAGGCCGTGGACGAGTACGTCCGGCGGTTTCAGCGGCTGGTTCAGCTCGAGCGGGAGGCGGAGATGAAGGCCATGGAGGAGGAGATCAAGCGGCTCTCGGGCCGCGAGCGCGAGGAGAAGGGGCGGGCCGTGCTCAACCTCCGGGGAACCCGAGCGGGGCGCGAGGTCGGCGGTTACTACCTGGTCAAGTACGGGAGGCGGGAGGAGATCGACACCCAAATCTCGGTGGGAGACCTCGTCCTGGTGAGTCGCGGCGACCCGCTGAAGAGCGATTTAACCGGGACCGTCGTGGAGAAGACGCGGCGCTCGATCACCGTCGCGTTCGAGAACCCGCCGCCCAAGTGGGCCCTTGGGAAGGGGATCCGGCTCGACCTGTACGCCAACGACGTCACGTTCCAGCGCATGATGGAGGCGCTGGAGAGGATCCGGCACGCCGAGGGTCGACTTCGGGAGCTGCGGAACGCGATCATCGGGCTCAGGGAACCGAAGGAGGCGAGCCCCGAGGACGTCGACTTCGTGGACCGCGAGCTGAACCGCTCGCAGAAGGAGGCGGTCCGGTACTCCCTGGGCGCACCCGACTTCTTCCTAATCCACGGTCCGCCGGGCACGGGCAAGACACGGACGCTGACCGAGGTGATCGTGCAGGAGGTGAGGCGAGGAAACAAGGTGCTCGCCACGGCCGAGTCGAACGTGGCGGCGGACAACCTGCTCGAGAACCTGCTGGAGCGGGGCGTGAACGCGGTCCGGGTCGGACACCCCGCCCGGGTCTCGAAGCGGCTGAAGGAGCGCACGCTCAGCGCGCTGGTGGAGGAGCACCCGCTCTACGAGAAGGCGGAGCGGCTCCGGGAGAAGGCGCGGAAGCTGATGAAGGAACGGGACCGGTACCAGCGTCCCGTGCCCAGGTGGCGTCGCGGCATGTCGGACGAGATGATCCTGCGGCTCGCCAAGCAGGGAAGAGGAGCGCGCGGGGTACCGCCCCGGATCATCAAGAGCATGGCCCAGTGGATCAGGCTGAACCGGAAGGTGGAGAAGCTCTTTGAGAAGGCCGAGGAGCTGGAGGAGAAGGCGGTCCGAGAGATCCTGGAGGAGGCCGAGGTAGTGGTCACGACCAACGCGAGCGCGGGCCTCGAGTTCCTGGACGGGATCGAGTTCGATGTGGCCGTGATCGACGAGGGCTCCCAGGCGACCGAGCCCTCCGTCCTGATCCCAATCACCCGGGCCAAGCGGTTCGTTATCGCGGGCGACCACAAGCAGCTTCCCCCGACGATCCTCAGCGAGGAGGCGGAGCCGGAGCTCTCCAGGACCCTGTTCGAGCGTTTGATCGAGGAGCACCCGAGGCTGTCCCGCATGCTGCGCGTCCAGTACCGCATGCACGAGGACATCATGGAGTTTCCGAACCGGGAGTTCTACGAGGGCAAGCTGGAGGCGCACGAGAGCGTCCGGCACCACACGCTGGCCGACCTCGGGGTGGCCGAGCCCGACGCGGAGGAGCCGTGGTCGCGGGTGTTGGACCCGGAGGAGCCGCTCGGCTTCGTCGACACTTCGGGGCTGCCCGAGAGGGTGCGGCGGGAGCGGAGGCGACCGGGCTCTAAGTCCCGGGAGAACCCGCTGGAGGCGGCTATCAGCGTCTTCCTGGTGGAGCGGCTGGTCGAGCAGGGGCTCCCGGCGGACGACGTGGCCATCATCACCCCGTACGATGACCAGGTGGACCTCATCAGCCGCCTGCTGCGCGAGCGGGACCTTGAGGACGTGGAGGTGAACTCGGTGGACGGGTTCCAGGGAAGGGAGAAGGAGGCCATCATCGTGTCGTTCGTGCGCAGCAACCCGGAGGGCCGAGTGGGCTTCCTGGAGGACCTCCGTCGGCTCAACGTGGCCATCACCCGGCCGCGGCGGAAGCTCGTCTGCGTGGGAGACGCCGAGACGCTGTCCAGCCACCCCACCTACCGGCGCTTCATCGACCACGTCCGGGAGCGCGGAGTCCTAATAAAGCCGACCTCCCTGCGCCCCCTGGCGCCGCTCCTGGACGCGGCCAGGGCGGTCCCCAGCGGTGGTAGGGGGTGAGAAAGTTCACCCCCATGATCGTCGAGACGATCGCCGGCGGCGAGGTCTTCCTGGGAATGGGCGAGTACTCGCAGCGTATCCACCTGGACGAGCTGGTCCTGTGGTTTGGGGTACTCCTGGACGATGAGCACGTGATCGACGAGGACCGTCGCGTCGAAGAAAAGGTGGACAAGCTCCTGAAAACGCTGTACTACGGCACCGTCGGCTACGTGGTTGAGAAGCACACGGACGAGGGTGACAACGCCTGGATCTATGCCCGCGCGCACACGTGAACCGCAACGGATATTACATGCACTGGTCGGCGTGCTACCGCGGTGGGGGAGGCGGGCGGTGCGGTGGCAGGCCGCGGCGGCACTGGCGATAGCGCTGACGCTCTCGCCGCTCCCGCTGCGAGGGGTGTTCGACGAGAAGTACTCCCAGTACCTCCACGCCGTCCGGCTCCAGGCCGCGGTCTCGGACCTGGACAAGGCGTGCAAGGACCTCACGGCGGTGCTCGCCTCACTGGACTACTTGTCGTACAAGGCCGCGTTGTACGATAACACCGTGAGGCTGGGCCAAGACCCCGGCCGCGACCGGCTGGAGCTGCTGAAGACCGTCCGCGGGGCCGAGCGCCGCCTTAACGCTGCCCGCCACCGACTGCTGAACGCGGAGAAAAAAGGGGTGAAGGTGCACGGGTCCCTGCGGCGAGTGTCCGCGGCCCTGCGCGCGCTGGACGAGGTGCGGCGACTAGTCGAGGAGGGACGACCCGGTGCCTCTGACCGGCTAAGGCCGGTGGCCAAGCTCGCGCGGGTGGTGAACGGGCTGGAGGCGAAGAAGCAGGAACTGATGCAGCGCATGGTGGCGACCATGGTGAGGACGAAGTACTACGAGCTCGTTGAGAACGTGCTGTTCCTGCCCCCCTTCAACGCGGTGTTCGCACTGGCCACCGCCGCCGGGCCGTAGGGGGCCGGGGTCTTGAGGTTCGCCCCGGCGCTGACCTTCCTCGCGTACGCGGTCGCCAGCACCCTCGTCCTGGTCAGGTACCACCCCATGACACCGTCGGACGCTCTCGCTTACGGCCTGGTGTACGGTCTCGCGGCCTCGGCTCTGGCCGTGGGAACCGGAGCCCTGCTGGACAGGATGCTGCGGCTGGGTGAGATCAGGAAGCTCGTGCGAAGCGTGTCGGAGGGGTTCGCCCTCTCCGGGGCGGCTTTGACGGCGGGCCTGGCGGATCCGGTCCTTGGGGCCAGCCTGGCCTCGCTGACCGCGCTCCTGACCTCAGGATACCTAATCTCGAGGCGCGCCGAGGTACCGCTGTCCAAGAGCGTCGCGGGCGTCGCGGCCGCCGCGTCGGTGGTGTTCGCGGCGCTCACCTCCTGGATGGTCGTCCCGTTCTTCGCGGACAACCCGATTTACGCGCTTGCGATCGCGTTCTTCGTCTTCATTGTCGGCCTGAAAACGGGACTGGGTATCGGGTTCGCGGGGTTCAGCCTGCCCCGCGCCGCGCTAGTCGTCCTCCTGCTATCCGCGCTGATGGTGCCGGCGATCCTGGGGCTGGGCCACCTGGTGAGCGAGTTCATGTCTGCGGCCCTGGCGACTCAGCGGTACGCGCTCCTCGGGCACGCGATCCTTGGAGGCCTGCTGATGGGAATCGGGGCCTTCATCGCTCGCAGGTGGCACGTGGAGCGGTCCGCCGAGGACGTGGCCCGGCTGGGCGCCTTCGTCGTGGCCGTACCGTGCCCGATCTGCCTGATCGGCGTCGCGCTGTCCGTGGCACTGTACTCCAAGATCGGCTCGCTCAGCCTGACGCAGTCCGCGCTCGTTCTCTGGGCCTGCTACGCGTCCACGGCGTTCGCCAGCCTGATCACGGCCGAGTCCCTGCTTCGAGCCCTCCGGGTGTCGCCCGCGGTGGCCCTTAGCGGCTTGGAGAACGCCGTCGGCCTGCTGTTCGTGCTCACCGGGCTTATCGCCTGGCTGTACCCGCTGTGGAAGAAGGCCCCGAAGGTCAGGATCCCGGTGCCACCGGCGCGCGAGCTGTGTCCAGTGCTGCTTACACTCCTCGGACTAGCGGCCCTCGGTTACTACTGGGCCGTGCGGCGGGAGGAGCGTGGCGAGTACCCGCCCTCCAACCCCATCGACGACGCGCTGAGGGTGGTGATAAGGTGGCTAGCGTCGCGACGGTGATCAACCAGGTGCTGTACGTCGTGATGGAGGCCCTGTTCTACCCGACGGTGATTTTCCTGCTGCTCTTCTTCGGGTACTCCATCGTCGAGCTGGGCATGTTTCTCCGAGAAGTCATCCTCCGCCCGCACTTCACGCGTCGGGACCTGGAGGAGGTGGCGGAGAAGTTCCCCGACGTCGGCGACGTCCCGCTGCCGCCGCACTTCCGAGAGTATCTGCGCCGGTTGAAGCAGATCATTCAGAACTCGGGCGATCCGGAGGAGGCGGGGCTCCGGGCCGAGAAGGAGCTGGAAAACCTGGAGAACTACCTGGCCAGGAAGCTCGGCAGAACCAGGATCGTCGTCAGGCTGGGTCCGATGCTGGGGCTGATGGGCACGCTGATCCCGCTGGGCCCGGGCCTCGAGCAGATGGCGAAGGGCAACATCGCCGGGCTCGCCACGGCCCTCATCACGGCCTTCGCGACCACCGTCGTCGGGCTGGCCTCCGCCGGCGTCTGCTACGTGATCACCCTCTTCCGCTCCCGCTGGTACGAAAAGGACGTCTCCGACCTCGAGTTCCTGGCGGAGACCATCATCAGCCGCGAGCTCGGGGGATAGACCGTGCCCCGGTACCTCCGCCGCCGACGCCGACGGCGGTTCCTGAACCCGGACGAGGATGACGACCCGCTCACGGGCGTCGCCAACCTCTTCGACGCCGCGATGGTCTTCGCGCTGGCCTTTATCATCACGATGTCCGCCAGCTACGGGCTGACGAAGGTGCTGAACCCGAAGGTGTCGGAGGCGACCATTATCACCAAGACAACCTCCGGCAAGGTGGTCGTGACCAAGGTTTACCGGACTCCGTCCGGCGTCAAGGTCGAGCGGTTCAAGGAGGTAACCCGGGCCAAGCGCGGCGGCGCGCAGCTGGGCCAGATGAAGAAGGTGGGCGGAACGGTGTACAAGGTGGGCAAGAAGTACGTGTGGGTGCCGGGCTAGCGCCGCCGGACCGGCGGAATCACCGGAATCACCACCCACTCGGTGCCGGCCTGAGCCCCACCGCCCTCGGTTCCGCCCCCTCTTTTCGGTTGAGGCTGCGGTCGGTGCACCGTCACCTGCGGGTTGAACCGGGCCATCCACGCCAGGAGCTCCTCCGGGTCCGCCGTGATCCTGACGCCCTGGATGGTGATGTACGTCGGCGGATTCTCGTCGTATCCGTACCTGTCCCAGAACCACCTGACCCAGTCCACCAGGTGCAGGTTCGGGTCCCCGAAGTACGCCCTTGAGATGTTCTTCAGGTACGCCCCGCGGACGTAGTCGCCCATCAGTCGCTCCGCGACCTCACAGGCCCGCTCCACGTACCTCCAGAACGCCTCCTCGCCGCCCAAGGTGGCCACCGCGTTGCCCAGCGCCCACCTGGCGAACGGACCCACCCACCTGTCCCACGGTCGGTAAAAGTCGCGGAGGACGGTGGTGATCCCGGCCCGCTCCCGCCACTCCCTCAGCGGCGACGTGCGCACGTGCGTGTAGACGTCCAGGAACAGGTGGCTGGCGATTCCAACCTCCGCGCACCAGATCGTCTGTAACCGGTCCAGCTGGAGGGCCGGCAGCACCGTCCTGTCCGCGATGATCTCGGCGTACTCGTGGACGTGCCCGGGCCAGTGAGCCCACCGGTAGTCAACGTACCGGAGGTCTGGGTACCGGTCGTGGTAGGCCGCAGTCGCGAAATCCGGCGCCAGCGACGAGTACAGGATTACGCCACCGTAATCGGGGTTCCCCGGGTAAGCCATTGTGGCTAGGACCAGCCCGTAGATCAGGTGGACCGGGCCCGAGGGCATACGCGCACCCCCCGGGGAGCGGGTGAGGTTGCCCAGGCATGTTATCTGCGCCAACTGCGGTAGGAGGGTCGGCAGGAAAAGGGTCCCGGCCGAGTGCCCGTTCTGCGGTGGAAGGACCTTCGTGCGCATGGATCCTAGGGAGCGCTCTCGGGACCTGCCCTGGTGGGTTCGGGAGCAGCTGAGGGAGGAGGCGGGTTGATCGACAAGCGGGTTGCGATGGTGCTTGACCGGCTCCGGGGGTTCGAGCGGCCGAAGCTGCGGTTGGAGCAGTACGAGACTCCGGGGGAGCTGGTTCAGGCCCTGCTGTCCGTCGCTGAGGCGGAGGTGGGGTTGGAGGGCGCGCGGGTCCTGGACCTGGGGGCGGGGACGGGGAAGATCGGGATCGGGGCGGTGCTGGCCGGGGCGCGCCGGGCGACGCTGGTGGACGTGGACGAGGAGGCGCTGGAGGTGGCCAGGGAGAACGCGGAGCGGGCGGGCGTCCTGGATCGGGTGGAGCTGGTCTGCTGTGACGTGCGGGAGTTCGAGGGCGGGGAGTTCGACGTCACGGTGATGAACCCACCGTTCGGCGTGCAGCGCCGGGGCGCGGACCGGCCGTTCGTGCGGGTAGGGCTGGAGCACTCGCCCGTGGTCGTTTCTCTGCACCGGGCGGGTACGGAGGACTTCTGGCGGGCGCGGGCGCGGGAGCTGGGGGCGGAGTGCGAGGTGGTTGGGAGGGCGCGGTTCCCCATCCCCGCGATGTACAAGCATCACCGGAGTAGGGTTAAACATGTGGAGGCGGTCGTGCTCGTGTTCCGGAGGAGGGAGGGGTAAAGGGGGAACACCTTGGAGGATCCCGTCGAGAAGGTGAGGAACGCGCTGGTCCCGCACCTGGAGGAGCTGGACGAGGAGCGCGTGGCGGTGGTTGCGGACATCGACGTGGATGGGTTGGCGAGCGCGGCGATACTGGGCCACGTGTTGGAGGGGCTGGAGCTGGACTTCGTGCTGTACTTCTCCCCGCCCGCGAACTTCGAGGAGGTCGTTTCCGGGATCGCGCCGGAGTGCGACGTGCTGATCGCGGCGGACCTGGGCTCCACGGCGAGGGACGCGGTGCAGGACGCTAAGTCCGAGGGCTGCAAGGTCTTCATCGTGGACCATCACCAGGTGCTCGAGGACGTGCGCCCGGACGTGTTCGTGCACGACACGCGGCTGTGCGCGGCGGAGCTGTGCTACTGGGCCACCCTGGATCTGCACGAGCGGGATCTGAAGCTGCTGGCGGCTTACGCGGCGTTCACGGACTACGCGGAGGAGCACTCACGCGTGCTGCGAGAGGTGCTCAAGGAGTACGATCGGCGCAAGGTTTACACAGAAGCCAGCCTGCTCGACTACGCGCTGGTGAAGATGGATGGTGACGACCGGCGCGAGCTCGCGCTCAAGCTCCCGGAAACCCCCGTTCCCGAGTTGGAGGAGGTCTACGAGCTGGCGCGGGAGGCCATGGAGGAGGAACACGAAGCACTTCAGCGCGCTCGGGAGGTGGCCGAATGCCTGGAAGAGGTCGTGGCGTACGCGATCATGAACGACATTCATCCCGCGATGACCGGCAGGGTCGCGTCTCACGTGGCGGGCGTGATGGGGACTCCCGTCGGGGTGTGCGTGAGAAGAGGGAAGGTCAGCGCCAGGGTCGTGGGCGAGGAAAGGGTCGACGTGGCCCGGGCGATCAGAAAGGCCGCGAAGGAGGTGGGAGGAAAGGGCGGAGGTCACGCTCCGGCGGCCGGCGGGGTCGTCCCCGAGAGTCGGGTGGAGGAGTTCCTGAAGCTGTTCGCGGAGGAGGTGAAGAAGCAGATACAGAACCGGACGAAGAGGTCCTGAGGAAGTACGTGGAACCGGGCAAGTTCGTGCTGCCCGGTGACAAGATCACGCTGGCCGAGGCGTTCTACCCGGGCCCGGGAACGTACGAGGACAACGGCATCGTGCGGGCCGCCGTGACCGGGGTCGTGGAGGTCGACCTGGAGAACCGCGAGGTGCGCGTCAAGCCCACCGTGGACACCCCACCGAAGCTCCGCGAGGGCGTCCCCATCATCGGACGCGTGCAGACGGTGAAGGATCAGGTCGTCCTCGTCCGGATCGACTTCGCCCACGACCGCACGGACCGCGAGCCCGCGGCCTCGGGCGTCGGCGGCATCCACATCTCGCGCGTCAGGGACGCCTACGTCGAGGATCTTGCGGACGAGTTCCAGCCCGGAGACATCGTCCGCGCCAAGGTGATCAGCGTCAAGACGCCGATCCAGCTCTCCACGATGGGCGAGGAGTACGGGGTCATCCTGGCCTACTGCAGCCGGTGCCGCAGCGAGCTCGAGCGGATCAAAGGTAGAAAACTGAGGTGCCCCGCCTGCGGTCACACGGAGACCAGGAAGGTCGCGGCGGGGTACCTGAGGGAGGCCTGACCGAGGGAGGCCCGAGCCTTGACCCGGATGGAGAAACGCGAGGTCACCTTCTCCTTCCCCGACCAGGACACCGTGCACAAGTTCATCCGGGCGGTCGAGAACGAGCGGACCCGGGGCGTCGACGCCTTCCTCGAGGCGAAGGGGAACCGGGTCAAGGTCAAGGTGTTCGGCCCGCACACGGCCGTAGACGCCTACATCCAGCGGCTCAGCGAGCTGCGCAAGACCGTCTTGACGGAATCCGAGGACGAGAAAACCGTCCGACTGCATTTGAGCACGATCTGCCGGGAGGCCGAGGCACCCAAGGTGCCGGCCGAGCTCCTGGCCCAGGCCCTCGAGCGGCGCGGCTACAGGGCCGAGGCGCGCGGTCCCTGGCTCACCACTGATGCCCCCATGCACGAGATCAAGGAGCTCGCCCGCGAGCTGTCCGAGGTGTACAAGGAGGCCCGATTTTACGCCGCCTCGGAGCCCGTCCGGCGCATTTTAGCCCTCGTTTGTCACGAGCACGACCTGGATCCTATGGACCTAGCCTACGAGGCTCTCGACCGGGGCCTCCTCCGGGAGAGTGAGGACGGCCGCTGCGAGCTGAGGAAGGATCCAGAAGAGACCCTAAAGGAGCTCGAGAAGCTCGCGTCCGAGCTCACGAGCGAGGAGGGTGAGCGCGGCCGGACCCTGGAGGAGATCTTCGAAGAGCGGCTGTAGGGGGTCGGGCCTCGTGCGGCTTCCCGATGTGGAGGTGAAGGTGAAGAAGTACGAGCGGGAGGAGGTCCTCCTCGAGCTGCCGGGCGAGGACCACACGCTCTGCAACCTGCTGAAGTGGGCGCTCAACCAGAAGGATGGCATCGTCGCCACCTACCGGATCGAGCACCCCATCCTGGGCAAGCGGCACAAGGTCGAGGAGGAAGAGGAGCACGTGCCGCCCAAGGTGAGGATCCGCGCCATGGAGGAGGACGCGGACGCTCGGGAGGCGTTGAAGGAGGCCATCGACGAGCTGCTGGAGCTCATCGAGGAAGCCCGGGAGGAGTTTCAGGGGGCCCTGGAGGAGGTCGAGAGTTGAAGCTCAGGGAGGTCAAACCGGAGATCCGGGTCCTGGGCGTCGACGACGGTCACTACGGCCCGGAGGACGACCGCACGCTGGTCGTCGGCGTCGTGATGCGAGGCGGCAAGTGGATCGACGGCGTCATGTGCACCGAGGTCACCGTGGACGGTCTCGACGCCACGGACAGGATCGCCGAGATGATCAATCGGTCCAAGCACAAGCCCCAGCTCCGCGTGGTGCTCACGGACGGAGTAACCTTCGCGGGCTTCAACATCCTCGACATCCAGCGCCTTCACGAGGAGACCGGGCTTCCGGTGGTCGCCGTGATCAAGCACGAGCCCGATCTCTCCTCCATCATCTCCGCGCTGGAGAACCTGGACAGGACCGAGGAGCGCCGGAAGATGGTGCTCCGCGCGGGCCCCGTGTACGAGGCCACCACTAAACCGGGGGAACCGCCCGTATACTTCCAGTGCGCCGGGATCAGCCCGCGCGTTGCCGAGCTCGTCCTGAAGCGAACCGCCACGCGGCACCGGCTCCCCGAGCCCATCCGCGTCGCCCACTTCATTGCCACGGGGATCACCAAGGGGGAGTCCTCCAGTGGGGCCTAGGCGCGTCGGCCGCGTTACCATCGCCCTGTACAACTCGTACGACCCGAGCCGGTACCATGAGATCCACACCCGGATGATCGCCCGAGCAGCCCCACTGTGCGTGGCGTACGACTTCAAGCTCGCGCTGCTCGGCTTCCCCCTGGACGACGTCGGCGTGGAGACGCCGCGGGAGCTGGCGGAGCTCGTCGCCGAGGAGACGACCATCGGCGCCTCCGGCAGGGAGGTCCTGGAGCTCGCCGAGCGCAACCACCTGGAGATTTACGACTACCCGGACCCCGGGTTCCCACCGCAGCTGGGGACTATCGTCGCCACGACCTGCCGCCCCGACCCCCGGAAGTCGATCGAGCCGGAGGACGTGGTGGAGCTCGTCCTGAAACCCCGGTCTGTGACCCTGGTGTTTGGACTGGGCCGACGCGGACTGCCGGACGAGGTGCTGGAGCAGGCCGAGTACCACCTGGACATCACCGGGCGGGGGATCTCGCTGGAGACGTCGACCGCGATCGGCGCCGTGACGGCCGTCGTCGGCCACCTGCTGAAGAGGAGGCTGGAGCCCGACCCGGCTAAACGTTATTGAACTCGAAACGATTCGGGCTGGTGGGCCCGCCGGGATTTGAACCCGGGTCACGGGGTGTCTTCGACCCGCCTCATCGCTCCAAGGGGCTCCACACCAGAGCCCCGGCACACCCCATGCCAGTCATCGGCGGGCCCCTGGAGCCCCGCATGATAGACCAGGCTACACCGCGGGCCCGACACCCAGGCCGGGGCGACCCCAGCCGAATACTTAAGCGTTGCCCCGACCTACGTTACGAGGCTCGCAACGATACGCGGCGGGGCGATGAACCCTGACGTCGCCAGTCGGCACGCTTCGGGCGTCCCGGGAGTCCTGGAGGCCCCGTGATACACACTTCAACCAGACTCATCGGGTGCGCCGTGGTTCCCCTCCCGCGAGCCCGCCGGAGTCGGTTCCCCCGCGGCTCCGCTGGCGACTGGCCCCCGGCCGGGACGTCCCCCTGCGGCCCCGTCGGGCCGGGACCGTTCTGGGCGTCGCAACGATGCGCCCAGGCCCAATTTAGTCGACGGTTCGAGGGATCCATCCGGGGGGAGGCCGGGATGCTCCACGGTCGCGTGGAAGAGGTGCTCCGGAAGCAGGGTTACGGTCTCGTGGGCAAGCATTCGGCCGTGAAGCCCTGCCACTGGTGCCGGGAGGCGATCAAGAACGGGCGGCACTGCTACAAGGCCAAGTTCTACGGGGTGGAGAGCCATCGCTGCCTTCAGATGACGCCCACGGTCGCGTGGTGTCAGCAGCGGTGCGTGTACTGCTGGAGGCCCGTCGAGCTAACGGAGGGGACCGACGACGTTCCGGACCCGGACGACCCGGATCTGATCGTGGAGAGAAGCGTCGAGGAGCAGCGGCGCTTCCTGCAGGGCTACGGTCATCTGGAGGGTGAGGCGCGGAGGCGGTGGAAGGAGGCGATGGAGCCGCGGCACGCGGCGATCAGCCTGGCGGGCGAGCCCACGCTGTACCCGCGCATCGGGGAGCTCATCGACGCGTTCCACTCGCACGGATTCAAGACGACTTTCCTGGTCACTAACGGCCTGCGGCCCGACCGGATCGAGTCGTTAGAGCGCGAACCCACCCAGCTGTACGTGTCCCTGGACGCGCCCAACGAGGACCTGCATCGCCGGATTAACCGGCCGATGGTGCCGGACTCCTGGGAGCGGATCCGCCAGACCCTGGAGCTGCTGAGCTCCCTCAGCTGTCGTACCGTAATTCGGATCACCGCGATCAAGGGGTGGAACATGGACGGGACGGCGGAGGAGTTCGGCCGGCTGCTGGCCGAGGTGGAGCCGGACTACGTCGAGGTCAAGGGGTTCATGTGCGTGGGATGGGCGGCGTTCCGGATGACGCCGGACAACATGCCCAGCCACGAGGAGGTGAAGGAGTTCGCCGCCGAGATCGCCGAGCACGCCGGGTTCGAGCTCGTGGACGAGTCGCCACCCAGCCGCGTCGCCCTCCTGTCCTCCTAGGCGCGTACTCACCCCGGGCGACTCCGCGGCAATGAGTTTAGGGCGCGCTACCCTCGCCCCGGACTCGACTCTGATGGCCAGTGCTAGGCGGGTCGAGCGCCCGGCGCGCTAACGACGCGGCGGTCAGGCTCGGGGCATCGGGCCGGCCGAGGTCGGTGTGCACGCGTCTGGCACCGTGTCCGCGGCTGCGGGCGCGCCGATCCGGCTGTCGCCGGAGCCGCGGGCGCCGCCGGGCTACCCCCCCGCGCCAAGGGGCTCGTCACCGCAGAATCGGGAGGATCGAGCCCGGGAGGACTCCGCTGCGAACTGCCGCGTGGCTTACCCGGTTCTTGATGTTCCGGAAACACCTTTGGAGGGAAGTCGGATGATCGTCCGGCTGGCCTGGGCGGTGATGGACTTCCTGGTGACGGTGCTGAAGGTGGCTCCGATGGTCTTCCTGGGCTTCTTCGCGGCCTCGCTGATGACGGGGTTGAGGGTACACGAGAGGATGGGTAGGCTGCTGGGAGACCGGCTGGCGGGCTGGGGACTCACCCCGGAGGCCGCCTCGGCGCTGGCGGCCTCACTGGTGAGTCCAAGCGCCAGCTACCCGATGCTCGCGGAGCTTCAGCGGGATGGGCGGCTGGACGATCGGGACGTGGTGCTGCTGGTCGTGGCGACGACGCTCCCGACGACGGTCGGCGAGATGCTCCTCAAGGGACCCCTCTTCGCGGCCCTGGCGATCCTGGGCCCGAAGCTCGGCCTGGAGTACGTGGGCGCGCTCCTGCTCTCGGCCTCGATTCAGACCGTGCCGGCCCTGTTGGTCTACGGTCGACGAAGGTCCCGCGCGGGTGGTTCACCCGACGTGCCGGTCGGTCCCGGAGCCGCCCAGCCGGTGAGGGAGGTCGTGAGGAGTGCGCTGCGAAGGGCGGCGCGGCGCATGGCTCACGTGCTCCCGCGGATGATCGGGGTGGGCGCGCTGACCGTGGTGTTGGCCGAGCTCGTCCGGTGGCACGTTCGAGGCGGGTTCGGCCCGGTGCTGGCCACGGTGCTGGCCAACCTGAGCCACTACACCGTTGGGTACGCGACGGTGGCCGAGTTCGTCCGCCGGGGAATGCTCTCGGAGCGGGAGGCGGTCGCGGCGCTGCTGATCGCCGGCTGTGCGAACGTGCTGGCGATCTTCCTGCGCGCGTCGCTGGCCACGTACGTGTCGATCTTTGGGGGTCGGCTGGGAGTTAAGGTGTGGGCGGCGAACCTGGGGACGAGTATCGGGGCGAGGTTGCTGGTGGCCGGACTGCTGCTGCTGGCGTGATCGAGGGGTGAACTTTATAGCGTCCGCTCAGGGCGCGAAACCGCGCTAAAGGCGCAAAGCGGCGCGAGGGGTGGTTTCGATGGCGGAAGAGGAGAACGTCATCTACGTCGGCAACAAGCCCGTGACCAACTACGTGCTCGCCGTGATGACGCAGTTCAGTGAGGGCGCCGACGAGGTCAAGCTGGTGGCCAGGGGCCGGGCCATCAGCCGGGCCGTCGACGTCGCCGAGTTCATCAGGAACAACGTCATGCCGGAGGTGGAAGTGAAGGACATTGAGATCGGCACCGAGGAGATCGAAACGGAGGAAGGAGACACGATCAGCGTGTCCACGATCGCCATTACGCTGGTTAAGCCCTCGGAGTAAGCCCCTCCTTCCTCCCACGCCCCCTTACGAGGGTGCCCTTCTTGTCGCTTAAAGTTGAGGACGTGATGACGGAAGACCCGGTCACGGTCGACGCGGACCAGTCCCTCAAGTTCGCCCTCCGCACGATGGAACGCGAGCGGGTCAACCGGCTCCTCGTGACCGAGCGCGTCTCTGAGGGTCGGAAGGAGCTAGTTGGGATCATCACCGTCCTCGACGCCGCGCTCGCGGTTGCCGACGCGCGCTTCGGTGACGTCCCGCCGTCGCGGATTAAGGTCTCCGAGGTCATGACCTCGCCCGTCGTGACCATTTCCCCGGACGCGACCGTGGACCAGGCGATCAAGACGATGCTCTCCCACGGGATCTCCGGCCTGCCCGTCCTGGACGGGGACCGGCTCGTCGGCATCGTCACCAAGACCGACCTGCTCGACCTGGTCGAGTCCGAGGACTACGTCGCCCTGCACATGACCAAAAACCCCGTTACGGTGTCCGCGGGGGCCAGCCTGCTCCACGCTCGCCGGCTGATGTTCGAGGAGGGCGCGAAGGTCCTTCCCGTCGTGGAGCGTGAGCGCCTGTCGGGCCTCCTCACAGATAGGACTTTGGCCGTGGAACTGGCGCGGCTGAGGGAGAAAACGCCCAAGGGTAAGTTCAAGTCGAGGCTGAAGCGGGTGCTCGTGGACGACGTCATGCGCCCACCGGTGGCGGTTAGGACGGACTTCGGCCTGGTGGACGCGGCGGAGCTGATCGCGCGGAAGCGCGTGCCGGGCCTGCCCGTGGTTAACTACCGGGATGAGGTGGTCGGGGTGATCACCAAGACGGACCTCCTCCGGACCCTGGTGGAGGGAACCTAGTTGTCACTCGTCGGGATCGACATCGGCGGCACTTTCACCGACCTCGTCGAGTACGACGGCCGGCGCCTCCGGGTCAAAAAGGTGCCCTCTTCACCCCGGCGGCCCGAGCGGGCCTTCAAGCGCGCCCTGTCGGAGGTGAAAGGGTCACCGGACGCCGTCCTTCACGCGACCACGATCGGCACGAACGCGTTCCTGGGGCAGCGCGGGCTCGAGCTTCCGAAGGTCGCCCTAATCACCACGCTCGGCTTCCGGGACCTCATCGAGATCGGTCGCCAGGTCCGGCCCCAAATGTACACCCTGGAGCCCAGGAAGCCCGAGCCGCTGGTCCCGCGCAGCCTGAGATTCGAGGTCAAGGAGCGGGTGTCCCCGGACGGCGAGGTGATCGTCCCGGTGGACGAGGACGGGCTCCGGGAGATCGCTCGAGAACTGCGCTCGAGGAACGTTCGCGTGGTCGTCATCTCCTTCCTGCACGCGTACGCGAACCCCGAGAACGAGAAGCGGGCGAAAGAAGTGCTGAGAAAGGAGCTCGGCGATGAGGTGGAGATCGTCTGCTCCCACGAGGTGTGCCGGGAGTACCGGGAGTACGAGCGCACGTCCACGGCGTTGGTGAACGCGGTCCTGCGCCCGCTGGTGAGCGAGTACGTGGAGCGAACGCGCGAGGCCGTCCGGAAGGCGGGCGCCTCGGATTACCTCCTGATGCAGTCTGACGGGTACGCGGTGCCGGCGGAGCGTGTCATACACACTCCGGCCAAGCTGATCGAGTCGGGACCGGCCGCCGGGGTGGTGGCGACGCGGGTCGTGGGCGAGTGGCTGGGCGAGTCCCGGCTTATATCGTTCGACATGGGCGGGACGACGGCGAAGGCGGGGACGGTCGTTGACGGGCGCTACGAGGTGACTAAGGAGTACGAGGTGGGCGGCGAGACTCACCGCGGTCGGCGCATCCGGGGCTCCGGGTACCCGGTGCTGCACCGGTTCGTCGACCTGACCGAGTGCAGCGCGGGCGGCGGGACGATCGTCTGGGTGGACGAGGCCGGCGCGCTGCGCGTCGGGCCCATCAGCGCCGGTGCGGATCCCGGCCCGGTGTGTTACGGGAAGGGCGGCGCTGACCCGACGATCACTGACGCCAACGTGACGCTGGGCCGGCTGAACCGGAAGGCGTTGTTAGGAGGCGAGATGCCCATCGACGCGGGGGCGGCGGACCGAGCGTTCAAAGGTCTAGCGGAGGCCGTGGGCGACGAGCCCGAGGAGGTGGCCTACCAGGCCATTCGGCTCGCGGTGGAGGAGATGGCGCGCATCGTCCGCATCGTCACCGTGGAGCGGGGGCACGATCCTCGGGACTTCTCCCTGGTGGCCTTCGGCGGGGCGGGCCCACTCCACGCGGCCGAGCTGGCGGAGGTGCTGGGCGTCCAGCGCGTGATCGTGCCGCAGCACCCCGGCGTCTTCTCGGCGTTCGGGCTGCTGGCCGCTGAGACGGCCTGGGAGCACGTGGTCCCGGTGCTGAAGTCCACGGGGGAGCTGGAGGACGAGGAGCTGGAGCGCGCGATAAGCGAGGCCGTGTCGCGCGCCTCGAAGGTACTGCCCGGCGAGCCGGACGAGGTGCGAGTTATCGTCGAGGCCCGGTATCAGGGCCAGGCTCACGAGCTGGACGTCGACGTGGAACCCAAGACCTCGGTGAAGGACGTGGAGGAGGCGTTCCACGCCCGCCACGAGGCCGTGCACGGGTTCCGTCTGGACGCTCCGGTTGAGATCGTGAACGTGCGGGCCGTGGCCGTCGCCCGCCGGGAGCCCCCGAGGCCGGAGCCGCTGAAGGAAGGGGGAGAGGAGAACCCGGACCGGGCGGTGAACGAGCGCCGGGAGGTTTACTTCGAGGACGAGGGGTTCGTGGAGGCCCCCGTCTTCGACCGAGGGCGGCTCCGGGCGGGGGATGAGATCGAGGGGCCCGCGGTCATTGAGGAGTACGACTCCACGACGCTCGTTCCGCCGGGGTGGAGGGCGCGCGTCCACGAGTTAGGCGCCCTGATTCTGACCCGGGAGTGATCCGCCCAGGCGCCGATCGTTTTGATAATCAGAACGATTCCCGGTGGAGCCGCGGCCGGGATTTGAACCCGGGTTACGGGATCTGCAGTCCCGCGCCCCGCCAGGCTAGGCTGCCGCGGCCTCGGTGGGGCCGTGCGTGCGCACCCGGCCCCCAGTTTTAAGTCTTTCCCCTACGGCGGCTCCACCCCGGGCCGCTCGTACAGCCACACCTCCGCCCACTGACCCACGCGGACCCCACCGCGCACGATCTCGAACGCCCTCACCGACACCTCGTCGGGCTCGAACCCCGCGACCTCAGACGCCAGCTCGACGAGCTCCTCCTCATCGTACACCCTGCCCTTCTCCACCTCGAACCGCTCGCCCGCCGGGACCACGTGCCCGTAGCCGCGCTCCGTGTGCACGTACACCGTCGCCTCTCGCGCCCTCTTCGCGACCGCGCACCCGACGGCGTTGCACACCGGGTGGTGCGGGACCACCTCGCCCACGCCAGTGAGCTCCCGGTACTCCTCCGCCAGCCCTCCCGCCCAGAGGACCTTCTCGCCTTCCAAGCGCTCCCTCAGCTCCCGGCGGACCTCGACCAGGACCCGCTCGGCCACCTCCTCGGGATCTCCGAGCTCCCTCAGCGCCCGCCGGGACTCGCGCGGGTCGCCGTCCGGCTCCGGGTCATGGTACCCGGCGACCACCAGCGCGTCCGTGATCGTCGGCTTCGAGCCCCCGTAGCACGCGGGCAGGGACGTCTCCTCAGTGACCCCATCCTCGGAGAGGACCGCGTTACCGCCCAGGGGGAGCGACCTTACCTTGGCCGCGAGCACCGAGGTCGGGTGCCCGAACAGGGTGGCGTTCCGCTCCACCATCGGGGCCCCGTCCCGCGCCCGCACGAGGTCCACGGTCGATCCTCCCACGTCGGCCAGCAGGAAGTCGCGCTCTCCCGACAGGTACGCGGCACCCAGCACGCCCGCCGCCGGGCCGGAGTGCAGGACGTTTACCGGGACGCGCAGCGCCTCCCGGGGCGTTTGAAGCCCGCCGTCTCCGCGCAAGACTCCGTCAACGTCGCCTATGGATCGGAGGAACCTGCGCGTCACCCGCTTCACCCGGGCGCTGAGCACGGCCGTGGCGACGCGGCGGGGGAAGCTGCCCCGAGGGACGTGGTGGCCCGGGACCACGGCGAGCGCCTCATCCCTGACGGCCTCGGCGATCTTCGCCTCCAGCTCCGAGTTCCGCTGCGAGAACTTCGAGACGACGGCGACGGCGTGCTCCGCGGGCGCGGTGACGGAGTCCGGGTCCACGTCCTCGACCACGTCCCCCTTGTGGTCCACGTACCCCTCCACCACCTCCATGCTGTCGGCGAGCTCCCCGAGCGGGCTCGGGTCGAGCCCGGGGCCCGGGATCACGACCAGGTGGACTGGGTCGCCCCGGTCCCGGACGAGCGCGTTGATGGGGAGGGTCGTGCTGACGCGGCGCTCGTCCGCCTCCAGCTCCCTCAGAGCCTTTTTCGTGGGCTCGACGAGCCTCCCATCGCGAAGGACCTTAACGCTCTCGACGACCTCCCCGTCCTCCAGGACCACCGCGTCCACGTGCGTGCTGCCCGTGTCCAGGCCGAGCACGCGCACCGGCGGTCCCCCTCAGTAATAAGGGACCTCCTCATCGGTCGGCAAGCCGGCCTCTCCTCATCGGGGGGTCCGCGAGGTTGATGGAACTGAAGGTCCTGGCGGCGACCGCGCTGTGGGTGGTGGTCGAGAGGGACTACCCGTTCGCCACTTATTACCAGAACGTGGACCTGCAGCGGCTGATTCAGGTTCACCCGCGGACGGTCTGCGTCGACCCCTACTCCGGGCCCGGAGGAGACCCGTGGACTCTGGAGGAGCTGGGCCGGTTAAGGAGGGCGGGGATACGGCCGGTTGCGTACCTGACCCTCGGGGTCGTGCCGAGATTCCATCCGGACCTGTTCCAGCGGGCCCGGGAACTGGGACTGCTGGGCCCCGAAGACCCGAGGTGGAAGGGGGACTACGCGGTCGAGTTCTGGGACCCTCGGTGGCAGGAGGTCCTGGCCGAGAAGCTCGCGAGCCTGCGTGAGCTAGGCTTCGAGGGCGTTCTCTTCGACGTCATCGACGTGTGGACGAGCAGGTGGTACGTCCGGTGGTTCGAGGACGTGACGGGGAGATCGCCGGACGAGCTCCGGGAGCTCGTGTACCGAACCCTGGCCAGGCTCGCCGACGTGGCCCACTCCCTGGGGATGGAGGTCTACGTGTGCGCCGGGGCGGCCATCTACGACAGGGAGTTCGGCGCGTTCGTGGAGAGGCACGGTATCAAAGTGGTGACCGAGAACGTGATCGCCACGGACAATGGCACGCTGCAGCCCGCCGAGGCGTTCATGGACGCGCTCGAGGTGCTGATGACTTTGAGCCGGATCACGGACGTTTACGACGTGGAGTACGGGCTGGACCTGGAGGACGAGGAGGTGAAGCGTCGGCTGACACTCCTCCTCGGCTCGACCAGGGTTCGGGAGGTGTACGTGACCTCCCCGGCGCACGATCGGCTGGGCGTGGCCGTGGTGCCGGCGGGTCGGTCCGGGCGGGTCGGGACCGCCGAGGCGAGGACCGGGAGGGGCGAGAGCTCGACCGCGGGTTCCCAGCGCCCGCACCGCGGGGTACCGTTGATCCCGGTGGTTCCCGTGGGGAGGAGGGGGAAGCTCCGCCCTGCCCAGTCCGTTCATCCCCGGGCGGGTCGGCGTTACAACCCCTCTTCACGGCCGGCGTGCGGGGAGGTGCCGGCGCGGGGATAAGGGTCCTTCGGGGCGGCGAGGGGCTTGAGGTGCCGTCGGTGCGGTGAGCGGCGGGGTGAGTACGAGCGTCCCTACGCGGGCGACGTAGTGTGCGGCCGGTGCCTGGTCGAGCTGGTCAGAGACCGGGTGTTCCGGGAGGTCCGCCGCTGGAGGTGGTTTGAGCCGGGGCAGCGGGTAGTCGTGGCGCTCTCGGGTGGAAAGGACAGCGCGGTCGCGCTCCGGCTCATCCTCGAGTATTTGGAGCCGCTGCCTGAGGTCGAGGTGATCGCGCTCACGGTCGACGAGGGGATCTCGGGGTTCCGGGACAGGTGCCTGCGTCAGGCTGAGAGGCTGGTGGAGGAGCTCGAGGTGGAGTGGGAGGTGGTGTCGTTCGAGGAGGAGTACGGGTTTAGGCTCGAGGACGTCGTGGAGGACACCGAGTACCCGGCGTGCACCGTCTGCGGGGTGCTGAGGCGGCGGCTGATAAACGCCAAGGCCCGGGAGCTGAACGCCGACGTCGTGGTGACGGGGCATAACCTAGACGACGAGGCGCAGGCCGTGCTGATGAACTTCGTGAAGGCGGACCTGGCTCAGCTCTCCAAGCTGCATCCGGAGGTTAAGCCCGAGTCCGAGTCGGTGGTGCCGAGGGTTAAGCCGCTGCGGCGGGTCCCGGAGCGGGAGGTCCGGTGGGTTGCTGACGAGCTGAACCTGCCGTATCACCCGGACCCCTGCCCGTTCGCCGAGTCCTCCGTCCGGTCGTTCTTCCGGCGACTGCTGGACGAGCTGGAGGAGGAGCTCCCGAACGCGAAGTTCGGGATCCTGCAGGCCCTCGACCGGGCCGGTCCGCTCCTGGCCGAAGAGTTCCTCCAGGGCGAGGTTAGAGCGTGCGAGCGCTGCGGGGAGCCGGCCTCCGGGGAGCTCTGCAAGGCCTGCGAGATCTTGGAGGCGCTCGATCAGCGCTGATCGCGGGTCCTGCGCAGCAGCTCCGCCCGGACGAGCAGGGACGAGTGGTTTTCAACGCGCTCGCGGACGTCGTCCCACTCCGGCTTGGCGTGCTCGACGTCATTGAACCGCGACAGCTTGACCCGAACGCCGTCCACCTCGACGATCTCCCGCTCCGCCATCACCCGCTCGCACCGGTAAACCCGGGCGCCCAAGGACCCCGTCCAGCGGAAGATCTCGCGGAAAACCTCCTCCTCCACACCGGGCCGGTCCTCCGCGATCACGCGCAGGATGAACCTGGGCCGGTTTTTCTTCCCCAGCCCGTGCAGCACCTCTACGTCCCGCACGCCGTTCAGCTCGAGCAGCCGGGTGATGGCCTCCCCGATCATCTCCCCGTCCGCGTCGTCCACCGACGTTTCCACGATCTTCACGAACCCTCCACCCGCACCGGGCTCGCAGACTAGAGCCCGGAGGACGTTCGGCCGGTCGTCCAGCTCGCGGGACCCGGCCCCGAATCCTTGCCTGACCACCCTCCAGGGTGGCTCCGCATCCTCCGTGAGCTCGTCAATCGCCCTCAGCAGCGCCGCGCCCGTCGGCGTGAGCAGCTCACCCTCGCCGCTCGCGTGGAACTCGCGCCCCCAACCTGATAGGATCTCGGCGACCGCGGGCGCCGGCACGGGGAGCTCACCGTGCTCGGTCCTCACGGTGCCGGAGCCCACGTTCGGTGGGAGCACGGCGACCCGCGCTGGGTCGAGATCCTGGAGGAGGGCGGCGCACCCCACCAGATCCACGACGGTGTCCACGGCGCCCAGCTCGTGGAGGTGGTCGAGCTCCCCGTGCACCTTCTCCTCCGCCTCAAAGAGCAGCTTCAGCGCCCTCTCCGGTAGCCTCGACCAGGGCTCCTTCGCCAGCACCTCCCGGGAGACGTCCTCAACGAGGCTCTCCAGCTCTTCGGGGTCCCGGACCTCCCCGTCGGCCTCCACCGCGACCCGAACCGCCCGGAACCCTTTGACCGTCACCCAGTTCCAGTCGATGTCCACCCGGTACCCCCGCTCTCGGAGGACCCGCACCACGCGGTCGAGGTTCTCGCCGCTCGCGCCCACGGCCAGCAGGCAGCCAAGGAGCATGTCGCCCGAGGCGCCGGCCACCTGCGGGTCGAGGACCAGCAGCTCCACCGATCCTCCCCCGGGCGAGTTCGGGGGTCTCTTAACCCCTCTCGCCACCCAGGGACCCGGGGATAAGGTTGGGTCTGGTTGAGGTGCGGGTCTTCGTGGACCCCGAGAACGTCGGCAAGCTGATGAACGCGATGGCGGACGCCGGCGTGACCGGGTTCTACGCGGTGGAGTATCGGGGCGTGGCCCCGGATCGTTGGGAAGGGTTCGAGATCGACGAGGATCCGGAGCAGGCGATCAAGGCCATGAACGACCTCTCGGAGCGCGCGGTCATGGTGGTGACGGTGATCCCGGAGGACCGGCTGGACGACCTGAAAAAGGCCGTGAGGGAGCGTCTGTCGGGCGACAGGTACACGATCATGGTGGCTGAGGTGAGGGAAGTCGAGGTGAGGGGCTAGCGGAACGCCCGCCGCACGGCGTCCGCCACCTTCTTCACCTTCCACGCGATTCCCTCGATGCGGACCTCGCACGAGCCAACGACGGCGTCCTTGGTGGCCGAGCATTCCACCTCCACGACCCGCTTGAACGGGATTCCGTAGTGCTCCAGCAGCATCGACAGGGCGCCGCGCACCGCGTGGCAGACGGGCTCGTCGGACTCCATCCCGGCGCACTCCAGGCACTTCTCCACGCGGAACCGGTCGCCCTCGAGCTCGTAGCTGGACCCGCTGATCTCCTCCACCCTGGCCACCAGCTCCTCCGGATCCTCCGGATCGAACGCATCGATGAACGCCTCGGCGTACAGCCGGCCCGCCCGAAAGAACATGGGCCGGGCCGCGTCGCCGAAGACCTCCCGCAGCAGGCTCTCCGAGGCGATCTTAAAGGCCGCCACCTCCTCCGGGTCGCGGCTCGCGCTGAGCATCTCCTCGAACTCCGACTCGGTGAAGTCGCGAAGCTCCGGGATGTGGGGCTCCCCGTTGCCGCCCTTGCTCTCGTCCCCGATCACGAATACGCATCGACCATCACCCGCTCCCTCGCACTCCGTCTGGACGACCTTGACCGGTTCTCCCGTCACCTCCTTCACGACGCCCGCGATGAACCCTCGGATGAAGTTGCAGGCGGGGCCGTTGAGGCGCGGGTAGCCGGCGCACTCGGGGCAGTTTCGGACGATCACAACTCCGTCCTTCTCATCCACCTCGCAGTCGGCACCTACCATGTCAAGGAACTCAGTTAGCGGCTCCTCGAGATCGTCACCCTTGAACCACCTGGCCAACATCGAGCCCGCATTGACCAGCGCCCCGCAGCACTTGTCGCCGACCAGCGTGTACAGCGCCAGCACGACCATCTTGTTGGTCGCCTGAAGCTCCCCGGCCGTGAACTCGGACCCTACCTCCTCCGCCACCTGTCGGAGCTTGTCGGGGGACATCTCAAGTCCCCCGCTGAGCGCCACATTCACGGTGCCGGGCTTCTCATTACCGGCGGACGTCGGCGCGGGCACCGTAGCGAACCCAGTCGTCATTGGGATACGAAGATGCTTTCGATAGGGGCGTTGATGCGCTCGATCCACCTGGACATCAGCTCGGACACCCTGCGTACGTCCTCCTCCTCGACCCTGTCAGACAGCCTCAGACGGGCGTGGGCCCGGGCCAGCAGCAGCATGGTCCGCTCTATCCTCCTCTTGGACGGGCCCCAGCTGGAGGCCCTGGACAGCTCCGAGGCCCGAGACGACACCATCCTCACGACGCTCGACGAACACCTCGGCCCCTCGACCCGAGAGGCACACTTCAGCAGCGCCCTGACGTCCTCCTCCCTGATTCGTCTCCCGCTGACCCTCTCCGGGTAAGGATCCGGCCACAGGATCAGGTCCACGCTCCTCAGCGCGGCTCCGGGGATCTTCAGGCAGGTGAGGGCGGGGTGCTCGTCTGGTGAGGACTCCAGCGCGCAGATGACGGAGCATCGGACCCCGAACCGGACGCCGGAGACCGGGATCACGCCACGCCGGGTTAGGGAGAGCAGCTCCAGGAGTTTGGGATCGTGCGGATCGACGCCGTCGGCGATCAGCAGGCCGTCGTTGGCCAGCATCGGAACACCGGCCTCGAACCTCCACCCGGTCTCGGTAACCGTCAAGTCCCCTCGGAGGTTCCGGGAGCTGGCGGACCTCAGGTTTACCTTGTGGGCCTGGGGCGAGAGCCGCCGGATCCGCTCCGTGACCGCACGCGCGACCCGCGGAGGGGCCAGGAAGAGCGCGCTCGCAGCCGCGCCGCCCACCGGGGTGACCATCAGCAGTGCCAAGAGCTCATAGCATGGCTCCGGCCTCCTCCGAGGCGAGAGAACGCTCGCGCACGCCTCGAGCGGGTCGTCATCCGAGAGCTCCTGGGCCGCAACCATCTCCTCAGGTGAGGGGGAGGGGTCCGACTCGACGGGTCTGACGTCGATGGCCACAACCTCGCCGCGGTCGTTGCGCCCGCCCAGCACCAGAACCTCACGACCGGGCCGCAGGAGGTCCGGGGCCACCCTGACCGACGGCCTCACGGGGACCGTCTCGCCCTCCTCCGTTAGCAGCTTGAACCCGCGGACGTGTTCCACCCCCTCCACGGACTTGACGCGGCCGCGCACGACGACCGGCGCCAAATTCCTCAGCTCGAGTGAGCTGGGGGCTGAATCCTCGGGAACGCTGTCCTGAGGGACGTCCAGCTCGGACAGCCGCCGCAGCGCGTCAGCCGTCAGGTCCTCGTCCGCGTCCTCCATACTCTCCTTGACCTTCCTCGCGCGGGCGCCGACGGGCGAGTCTCGCCAGGGTGGCTTAATCCCCTCGTCACCCCCTTGACGGGCCCGGTTTCCGAAACGCGCGCCCCGGATTTCAGTTAATCAATTAACCTCACGATCCTCCGCACTCCGACGCCGGAACGAGGCCGCGACGAGACCGCAGCGCCGCGGGCAGTGGGAGCGGGACCGTGGGTAGCGGGGGCAGCCGCCTCTTCCGTTCAGCCCCACCCCCTCCCTTGACGGCAACGCCGCTCGGTGCCACGATCACGGTGACCGGGTTGCTGAACGCTGGAGCCATGAGCGGTCCCCCCTGGAACATGGCCACGTAGACGAACCGACCGGACTTCTTCGGAGTGACCCTCAGGGGCGGGGTCTTACCGTCCGGACCGGTGACCCAGCCCGCAAGGGCCGAGGCGCTCACTATCGCCCCGTTTTCCAGCAGGAAGATCCTGGCGTTCGGGACCGGGCGGCCCCTGTAATCCGTGAGCACGGCCCGGAGCTCGAACGCCCTACCACCGTCGACGGCCTTGGCGAGGAGCCTCAGCCTGACCCGCTCCCGGAACGTGCACACGGTTCTCCAGGTGGCGGGCTCGTAGAGGGGACCGCCCGCGTACCGGACCTCGATGGCGAGGATCCCGGGCTTCTTGGGCCTGACCCACAGCTGGAACCCGCCGGCTCGGTCCGGCCGCGCGGTGATCGTCTCGCTCAGCCCGCACCCCTGAACGACCACCGTGATCGGCGCGGGGATCGGCACCCCGAACACCCCGTCCCGCAGCTCTCCCCGGATCATCACGCGCTGTCCGATCAGGCCAACCCGTGGGAGGACCGCGACCCGCAGGCTCACCGGGAGCCTCGTTAGGAACTTCGTCAGCGGGTGGATGACGCAGTCCGGGACCCTGGCCACCGGTCTCGAGGTTGCTCCACGGAGCTCCAACAGCAGCAGCTCGGGCCTGGTCAGGTTGTTCGGGCCGGTAATTAGCAGTCCGTAGAGGCGCAGGTACCGGCCGGTAAGACCCACGTAAGCTCGGGCCTTAATCGCGGACGACCGGGTTTTAAGCGCGCGGGCGGTGACCTCGATCCACCCTCTGGTCTCGTCGCCCACGCGGACGCGGGTGATCCATCTGACCCCGCCGTTCTCCGCGAGGACCAACCTACACCACGGCTTACCGTTCACCAGCAGGTCCACGGCCCAGCCCACTCTCGGGTCCAGCCGCAGCAGCGGGTAGTACTTCAGACCGATCGCGTAGACCGCTGCGTGGCCGGTCGCTGGAGCCGTGAACGCCGCTAACAGCACCACCGCGAGCGTCAGAGCGGTCCGAAGTATTACCCCCGAGGCGGCCGGCACTCCCCGACGGACCCTCCACTGGGTAAACGGAAGGCATATAAGTGTCTCTTCGGTCGGTCAAGTATGAGGCCGGTCGGAAGGGGGTGAGAACCCAGTGGCCCGCGTGGGGCCGGTAATCCTCGCGGCGTTGGCCGCTTTGTTGGCGCTCACGGGCGCCTCGGCGGCGGCGCCGCTGTCGGTTAGCCAGTCGGACGTGGTCAGGGGAGTCGTCGAGTGGGAGCTCAGCAAGGGTGTCTTCACGCCGGTGTACAGGCAGCTGGAGATCACCTCAGAGGCCGCCGTATCCAACCCGTCGACCAACCAGAAGACCTACGATGTGGTCCCTGTGGCGCGGTCGCCGTCGCTGACGGGTTTCCAGATGCTACAGGACCCGAACGCGCAGGTGCAGGTAGCGCAGCTCAGCGACAAGGTGGTCGGTGAAACTTACGTTAAGCTGTCGCCCGGAAGCCAGGCGGCGGTCGGCTACCGGCTGGTTTGCGTCAGCCCGACCGAGGGTGAGTGGGGTCGGGTCGCTCCGGTAGTGAAGTACGACATCATGGTCAACGGAGCCCCGTGGTTCCAAACGCAGGTGTCGGGCGCCGACACCATCGCGGAGGTGATCGAGATCGCCAACCACGGCGTCCAGGTGTGGGTCGACGACGAGCAGGGAGGCACGCAGCAGGCCGGTTCGCTCTACAACCTGATGGTGCTGGTCCCGGTTGATCAGCTCTACCAGCTCAGGCAGGCCCTCGGAGTCGACTACGAGGTCACACTGTCCGTGGCCGAGAACCCGTTGAACGGGACGATCCCGAGCAATCTGCAGCCGACGGCTAGGGTCACCGTGGACGCGAACGGGAACCCGACCATCACCTTCGACCTGGACGGTGACGGCGCCTCGGACTCGTGCCTGATGATCTACACCCTGAATGGCGTTCAGTACCTGACGATCGGTGTCGACACGAACGGTGACGGTGCGGTGGACGAGCCCGCGAAGTACGCGGTGGACCCGGACTCGAAGCTCGGCGTTCGGGTGATGTACCAGCTGTCCTCGGCGCCCTCGCAGGCCGCGACGGCGCTGCTGCCGGACGTGTACCTCGAGTACGAGTACGCGTACAAGGACTCCTCAGGCAACTACGTAACGAGCGGGGTCACCGTCACCCCACCGTGGTACGTGGCCGTGCGGCCCGACGAGCTGATCGAGGTCTCGTGGGTCGGTGAGCCGCTGCAGGTGCCGTCGAACGGTGATTGGGGCAGCGTGGACTGGCAGGTCGTGCCGAGGGTGCGGAACCTGGCGGAGTTCGGGGTCTACCTGCAGCAGGTCAACGTTTACGGACTGTCGAGCGCGGACCTAGTCAACGGGTGGACGCTGGTGCAGTCGTTCTCGTTCAACCCGCCGAGCGACGGGCTGATCCCGGCCGGTGGTGAGTGGGTCGGGGAGGCCGTAACGATCAGCCCGGCGTCGAGCCCGATCTACGGCAGCGCGGTGTACTGGAAGATCGAGGTGCAGCTGGGCAACCCGCTGCTGGGTCAGGAGGTGGAGCTGGACAAGACCCGGGCGGCCACCGGTGAGGTCGTGGTGAAGGGTGTGGCACTACCGGTCGTGCCGCAGGGCGTCCCGGCGGTCTTCGGGCTCTCGGCGTACACCGAGCCGACGAGCGTGCAGCCGGGCACGCGGACGGTGACGTTCCACTTCAAGTTGGGCGTGGACGGGTCCGCACTGACGTCCGACTCGGTGACCGTCTCGATCTCGATCCCAACCCAGACGGCCCTGGGCGGTTCGGCCAGCTACGTCGCCGGGAGCGTGAGGGTGTACGTGTACAAGGCCGTGCAGCACTCGAACGGCACGGTGAGTCTGGTGAGGGAGGACGTCACGGGCCAGGCCAGCATCACGGAGCCGTCGAGCACGAGCAACACGCTGACGATCACGCTCGGTCCGAGCCAGGACCTGGCGTCGGTGCGGTACATCGAGGTCGTGTTCCAGGTGAACGCCGACTTCCAGTCGGGTGACGCGTACACGATCTCGGACGCCACGGTGCAGATCGGTAGCGTGAGCTACGCGTTCCCGGAGGTTCGGGTAACGTCAACCTACGTGCCCGACGTCCCGGTGATCTCGGGTGAGAAGACGAGCTCGGGCTTCGTGGTTGAGGCGAACGGGTTCGTGAGCCCGAAGACCGGTGACTTCGGCATGCCGATGGTGGTCGTGGATTACGTGCCGATGGCCGACGTGAAGGACACTGATGGTGACGGGCAGCCGGACATCAACGCGTTCCTGCAGAACCTGAGCGTCACCGGCCGGTGGGGTCAGACGGACATCGCGTCAGCGGAGTACGTCGGGCAGGCGTCGACGGGAGAGTACATCCTGGCGCTGAAGGACGCGAGCGGGAACGTGCTGGCGTACCTCGCGGTGAAGGTGCTGGGCACGGTAACCATCGGCAACGTTGACTACTACGCCATCCTGCTGTACAGCGTGAGCTACGACCCGAGCTCCGGCACGATCACCGGCGTCCGGAACATGCTGCCGAACACGCAGATTCAGGTGACCTACCCGAGCACGTACTACGACCCGAACGGCGTGCCGGTGCGGTACTGGGACGAGATCCGGCTGCTGATCGCCGTGGACCCATCGTCCATCCCGATGACCCACTCGGCCGGTGGACCAACGCTGAAGGTCAGGCTGCCAACGACGGAGGGCGCGCACCAGTACAGCATCACCAAGAAGGGCAAGCGGGCGGTGCCGGTGGCCATCGCGCTGCTGGGCGCGCTGATCCCGCTGATCGCCCGCCGGCGCTTCTAAACCCCTCCCTTCTTATTTCCGGAATCGTTACGAACCTCGTAACGGGGGAGCCCGGCCCTTGCCGCCCGCAGCCCTCGCCTTCCTCACGGCCTTGATCGCGCTCTCCTCTCCGGTCTCGGCGTCAACGCCCCAGAAGGTGGACATCGTCGTTGACTCGGGGAGTGGCCAGCTCCCGGACCCGCGCTACCTGAACTCCTACCCCAACACTCCCTCGTACGACTCCCGGATCATCGTCACCACCAAATCCGGGTCCGTCGTCTGGCGGTACTCCATCTACCTCGGCATCGTGGACGGGCGGGGGGCGACCGCCCCGGCCCCGATGATCGTGGCCCGGGTGGACGAGGGTGCGGACGGGACCTGGGACGTCGTCCTGTTCGAGGGCAGCCCGCCGAACCCGACCGTGACGCTCCCTTACACGGCCGAGTACACCGTGCCGGTCGCCCTGGAGGTCCGGGCGGACGACAACGAGGGGGATGGCGACTACGACGACGTGGACGTGATCCTCAAGATCACCGGCACCGGGATCACGGTGGAGTGGGTGAGCGTATCCTCGGGGGTCACCCCGTGGCTGGAGGTGAAGCCCCTCACCGTCAACGCCTCTTGGGACCCCGCGGGCGGGACGCTGAGCGTTGGCACGCCGCCCGCCTACCGGTTCTCACGGTCGACCGTGAGCGTCTCGTTCCGGGACGATGGAACGGTGGTCGGCGTGGACGCGCAGGGGAACCCCTCGTACTATGACGATCCCAACGTCAGCGGGGTGGCCCCGCCGTACCTCTCGAACTTCAAGGCGCTCGTGCTGATCCCCGCCCCGGAGAACGCGGCCTCCGTGGAGCTTCAGGGATCCTTCGTCGTAACGCGGACCATCAACGACGGGTCACAGACGTTGGATGAGGGAACGTTCGACGTGACCCTGCAGCCCGGTAGCTCGGTTCAGGTCACCGGCACCAACCAGGCGGCTCAGCTGACCTTCCAGCTGGAGGCGTTCTCGTCGGGCTACGCCATCCTGCTGATCACCATGTCCGCCGACTCGGGCGGCTCGGCGGTGTTCAGCTCGGGCGACAGGTACGAGCTGACGTTCTCCAGGGTAGTCGTCTACGACTCCTCGGGCAACGCCGTGGAGATCCCACCGGACCGGGTGCTAACGCTGGCTGTGATCTTCGGCGGCGCGCCCGGAGACCGGGCGAGCGTGCTACCGTTCTCGGTCGTCGGCCTCCTCGCCCTCGCACGCCTTCTTCAGCGATCGCCATAGGCGGTCGAGGAGCTCGACGCGGTCCATGGACAGCTCCAGCCTCAGCCACTCGAGCCCGTGGGCGACCTTGCCGCGCAAGGTTGCGGCGTAGGGCTTCGAGTACGGGCAGTCCGCGTTGAACGGCTCGAGCCCGGTCTCCTCCGGGACGCGGGCGGTCCACTCCTCCGGGACCCGGACGATGGGTCGCACGATCGTCGTGGGAGGGAACTCGTAGTTGACGTACCTCGAGACCATCCCTTCGAGCCGCTCCTTCGGGGGCAGGAGCTTCACTCCCTCCCCCTTCACGGCCGTCGCGAGGGCGGTGATCACCGCGTCGTCCAGCGTGTGAGCCAGAACGATCTTCTCCGAGCGCTCCCGGAGCTCGCGCCGGCGGATCAGCGAGCAGATCAGGCAGGGGGACTCGTCGTGCTCCTCGGCCAGCTCTCCCACGTCCTCGCGCGGTCGGACGTACTCCAGCTCCAGGCCTAGGCGCCGGCAGAGCTCCTCGCAGTGCCGCCGCCCCTCGCTCCCCCAGACCTCCTCGCCGTGAAGCCTGACGTCGATCAGGACGGGGCGGAGCCGGAGGCCCAGCCGGCGGGTGAGGGGCTCCAGCACGAGCAGGCAGGTCAGGCTGTCCTTGCCGCCGCTGAACCCGACGGCGACTTCCTCCCGAGGCTCGAAAAGCTCATACCTGGTTATAACGCGATGGGCCCGGACCGAGGCGCGCTCGAGGGTCTTGGACCGGACGATCGTTAGCCCCGCTCGCTCCAGCCTCCGGCGCCGGCGCTCCGTGAGCTTAGCCCGGCGGGGGTTTAGCGGCACTATCACGCCCTCCTCCAGCACCGCGACGTACCGGGCGTCCACTCCCACGTCCCGGAGCTCCTCGAGCACCTCCTCGCGCCGCAACGCCACGACCCCGGGGTGATCGTCTCGCTAACGATGCTACTGATGGCCGCGAACGTGGCCGCCTACGTGGTGACGATCGGGCCGGACGGGACCATCCGACCGGACGTCGCATGGGCCTACGGGCTGTACGCCGCGAACCTGATCTACCACCCGGAGTGCCTGATAACCCACATGTTCCTGCACGCCGGACCGCTTCACCTCCTGTTCAACATGCTGGGGCTGCTCACCTTCGGTCTGCAGCTTGAGCGGATGCTCTCCCGGGGCGAGTACCTGTTCCTGTACCTCGCCTCCGGGGTCGCGGGCGGGCTGCTCCAGGTGGTGGTGACTCCGAACATCCCCACCATCGGCGCCTCGTCGGCCGTCTTCGGCCTGGTCGGGTGCCTGACGATGCTGCGGCCGATGAGCATGATCATGTTCTTCTTCGTCCCCATGCCGCTGGTCCTGTTCTCGGTCCTGTACGCGCTGGCGGCCGTGTTCGTGATCGAGTCGGGAGCGTTCACGCACGTGGCGCACGCCGGGCACCTCGGAGGCATGCTTGCGGGCGGGGCGCTGGCCCTGCTCTACCGGCCGCGGGAGGCGCTGAAGGGGCTCGCGGCCGTGTCGGTGGTGGTCCTCCTGCTCCTGGTCGGGTACTGGATGCTGGTGGGTGGACCGTAGGGCGAAATCTTTATGCTGGTCCACGCCCGGGTGCCGCCTGGAGGAGGGCCCGCAGCTCAGCCTGGTAGAGCGCGGCCCTGGCGCGGCCGTGGCCCCGGGTTCAAATCCCGGCGGGTCCACCAAGCCGCGAATCGTTATGAATCTCAAAACGATCCGGGGCGAAAGACTTAATAATTGGATCCGAGAGCGGGCCGCATGGAGCCGCGGCAGGGCCCGCAGCTCAGCCAGGTCAGAGCGCGGGGCTGATAACCCCGAGGTCCCGGGTTCAAATCCCGGCGGGCCCACCAGCTCGGATCGTTACGAGAATCGTAACGTTCGGGTGATCCCCGTGTCCCGGCGGGTCGAGCTGGAAGGGTGTCGGACGTGTGGGTACTGCTCGCAGGTTGTGGACTGCCCCGCCGGGGATCCGCTCTGGAGCCGGGAGGAGTGCTACGGGTGCGGGGCCTGCGTACCCGCCTGCCCCCACGAGGCCCGGAAGCTCGTTGAGGTGGAGCGCGAGCCCATCGAGATCGTGGTGGACGGGGAGCGGGTCGAGGTGGAGGCCCGGTCGGTGGAGGAGGCGCTGCGGGAGCTGGGCAAGGAGGTGGACGCCCCGTGCGGCGTGGGCGGCTGCTACGCGTGCGCGGTGGAGGTGAACGGGGAGCTGCGTCCCGCCTGCAACACTGGGCTGGGGGAGGGTGACGAGATCCGGACGGAGGGTGTGCGCCGGGACGTGCGCGTGGTGAGCGGCTTCCAGCCGCACGGGGTGGGCGGCGTCGGCACGCCCGTGGAGCTCAAGGATCGCCCGGGCCCGGTGGAGGCGGCCTGCTTCGCCCACGGCTGCAACCTGCGGTGCCCGCAGTGTCAGAACCACGCGATCGCCTTCGGGGCGGCGTCCGGGGCTCGGATGACCGCGGAGGAGGCCGCGAGGCTGGTGGTGGGCACGGCCCGGGAGCACGGGCTGGATCGGGTGGCGATCTCGGGCGGTGAGCCGACGCTGAACCCGGACTTCCTGGTGGAGTTCGTGCGGAGGTGCCGGGAGCTGGAGCCGAACGTGCGGGTGCACGTGGACACGAACGGCACGGTTCTGACCCCGGAGTACGTGGACCGGTTGGTTGAGGCGGGGATGACGGACATCGGGATCGACATCAAGGGGTTCCGGCCGGAGACGTTCGCCCGGATCGCGGGCGTGGACGAGGAGCGGGCGGCGGAGTACCTGGACAACGTGCTGCGGATCCTGGAGTACCTGGCGGACGAGTACCTGGGCGAGGGGCTGTTCGTGGGCGTGGGGATCCCGTACAACCCGAAGCTCGTGGACAAGGAGGAGGTCTTCGCGCTCACGGACTGGCTGCACGCTCACGTGGGCGAGGAGCTGCAGGTCTGCTATCTGGACTACCGGCCGGAGTTCCGGCGTCGGGATCTCCCGCTGCCCAGGTATGAGGACATGGTGGAGCTGGAGGAGTACGCGCGCTCGCTGGGGTTCAAGCGGGTTCACGCGCAGAAGGTCTCGGTGCGAAGGTAGCGGGGGCGAGGCCTCCATAGACCCCCGATGACGAAAGGGTAGGTTGCCGTAGCCGGCCCAGCGATGCGGAGAGCCGTCCCGACCAGAGGGGGTCCCCGGTTGCCCGTTCACCCCATCGAGTCCCGGTACGGGTCGGACGAGCTGCGCGAGGTCTTCTCGGAGGAGAACAAGGTGGCGAAGATGCTCGAGGTTGAGGCGGCGCTGGTCCGGGCGCTCTCCGAGAGCTTCGACTTCGTTCCGGAGGAGGCGGCGGACGAGGTCGAGCGCGTGGTGGAGGAGATCACGGGGGACGAGGAGGAGCTGCGGCGGTTCGTGGAGCGGGTGAAGGAGATCGAGGCGGAGATCAAGCACGACGTGATGGCCCTGGTTCGGGCGCTCTCCGAGCGGTGCGAGGTCGCGGGCGACTACATTCACCTCGGTGCCACCAGCAACGACATCATCGACACCGCGCACGCGCTGATCCTCCGGGATGCGATCCGGATCGTCTACCGGAAGCTGCGGAGGCTGGCGGAGCTGCTCGCGGACCGGGCGGAGGAGTACGCGGATCTGCCGATCGTGGGCCGAACGCACGGCCAGCACGCGGTCCCGACGACGCTGGGGATGAAGTTCGCGATCTGGGCGAGGGAGGTCGTCCGCCACCTTAGGCGGCTTCGGGAGTGCGCCGAGCGGGTCCTGGTCGGCCAGCTCTCCGGCGCGGTGGGAACGATGGCCGCGCTGGGTGAGAAGGGGCCCGAGGTGGAGCGTCGGGTGATGGAGCTCCTGGGCCTGCGCCCGGTGACGGTCTCCAACCAGGTCATTCAGCGGGACCGGTACGCCGAGCTGATCTCGCTCCTGGCGCTGATCGGGAGCACGCTGGACAAGATCGCCCGGGAGATCCGGCACCTGCAGCGCACGGAGATCCGGGAGCTGGAGGAGCCGTTCGACCCGGAGAAGCAGGTCGGATCCTCCACCATGCCTCACAAGCGCAACCCCATCCGCTCCGAGCGGGTGTGCAGCCTGGCCAAGGTCCTCCGGTCCAACGTGCAGGTGGCGCTCGAGAACGTGCCGCTGGAGCACGAGCGGGACCTCACGAACTCCGCCAGCGAGCGGGTGCTGTTCCCGGAGCAGTTCCTGCTCCTGGATGAGATGCTGGACCTGACGATCACCAACCTGGAGGGCCTCCGCGTCAACGAGGAGAACATCCGCCGCAACCTGCGCCTGACCAAGGGGCTCAACATGGCGGAGGCGCTGATGGTCGAGCTGGTCAAGCGCGGCATGGGCCGGCAGGAGGCGCACGAGCTCGTCCGGCGGCTCGCCATGAGGGCCTGGGAGGAGGACCGCGAGTTCCTGGAGGTCGTCCGCGAGGAGGAGCGCGTCCTGGAGCTGATCCCGGAGGACGAGCTGACCGAGATCCTGGACCCGGAGCGCTACCTAGGAGTGGCCCCGGAGCTGGCGCGGGAGGCGGCGGAGAGGACCCGCCGGGACCTGGAGCGGCTGGAGGAGGAGTTCGACGATGTCCTCGGCGCCTGAGGTCCGGGTGCGCCGGTGCGACTGCGCGCGCGTGCTGGAGCTCGACGGCACGACCACCCCCGCCCCCTTCCTCCACCTACCCCGGCTCGAGTCGCTCTCCCGGCTGGAACCCGAGGCGGGGGAGCTGGCGACCGAGCTCCTCGAGCTGGCGGGGTCCGAGTGCGTCCGGCTTCGCCCCTCCCCGCCCGGGAACTGGGCCCCCAGTAGACCGGCTCGGGACGGTCCGATAGTCCATTACTCGTTGGAGCGCACGCCCGATCCGGAGGAGCTCGTCGGGCTCGTGCGCGAGGTCCGGGAGTCCGGGAGCGTCCGCGCGGTCACCGTTCTGGACCCGGAGTGGATCCCGCTGTTGTACTACCTGGGGTTCGACCTGTTCGACGCGCTCGTGTGCGTGCACCTCTCCCTGAGGGGCGAGGTTCTGCTGGAGGATTTCGCGACGGAGGAGCGCGAGGATGAGCCGTCGGAGCTTCTCCGGGAGAATTGGCACCGGTTCCAGGTCGCGCTGGAGCGGCTCGAGCGGCTGCTGCGATCGGGCGAGCTTCGCGAGTTCGTCGAGTCGGTGGCGGCCCGAAACCCGCGGGTCGCGGAGGTCTTGCGAGTGTGTGACCGGGAGCGGGCGCTCACGAGGCACGTGAACATGGCCCGGGACTCGGAGATCAGGTGTTCCACCGACCTCTCCTTCGATCGACCCGAGGTCTCGGAGTGGGTGCGCAGGGTGACCCGGTACCGGCCCCCGGAGTGGGCCGAGGCGTTCGTCCTGCTCCCGTGCACGGCCCGGAAGCCGTACTCTCAATCCCCTATGCACCGACGCGTTTCCCGGATAACTAGGGAGTTTCCCGTGGACGAGCTGATCATCACGAGCCCGCTAGGGATCGTACCGAGGGCGCTCGAGCGCACCTTCCCGGCGGCGCACTACGACGTGAGGGTGACCGGGGAGTGGTCCGAGGAGGAGGTCGAGCGGGTGGCGAACCTCGTCGAGAGGATCGTGCCGGAGTCCGCGGTGCTCGTGTGCCACGCGCACGGCGGGTATAGACTGGCGGGCGAGGAGCTGAGCGAGCGGGGGTTCGAGGTGGAGTTCACCTGCGACCGGGATGAGAACCCCGCGTCCCGGAGGGCCCTGGCCAGGCTGGAGGAGACGCTGGGGGAGCTGCTGGACCGGGACGGTGGGAACCTTTGGGATCACGTGCCCCGGGCGGTCTCAACGTTCCAGTTCGGCGTCGACGTGCTGGAGGGGGTCGAGTACCGGTTCGACGGGCAGCACGTGCGGTCGAGCGACGGTGAGCGGCTGCTCACCGTCCCACCCACGACCGGGCTCTTAGCCCTGTCGGAGCCCGGCGCGCGCGTCTGCCTACGGGCCGGCGTGGACCCCGTCCGGGTGGAAGAGGGAGATGTGGAGGTGCCGGAGGAGGCTCGCCCGGGCTTCCAGTGGCCGGCGGTGGTGGAGGGAGAAGTGAAGGTCTGCCGTCTGCTCGTTAGGCCCGAGGATGTTCCGCCGGGAGCTCAGGTCATTGAGCTTAGGTGAAGCCCGAGTGGCGCTCGCGGAGAGAACGTTTATTATCTGAAAGTCCGATGAGTTACCGAGGGGCGGGATTGGGCAAACCTGAGGTCACGATAGTGACGGAGGGAACCTACCCCATCACGCTGGGAGGAGTTACGACCTGGGTGCAGAGGCTGATCAAGTATTCGCCTGACGTGAAATTTAACGTCCTGTGTCTGGCCCCGCCGGACAGGAAGAAGCCCGCGGTGGACATTCCGGATAACGTGCGGAAGGTGGTCATCCGGGAGCTGGTCCCGCGCCGACTGAGCAAGTACAGATGGGTGGCCCGGATCCTGCCCGTTCACCGGATCAGGTGGCTGCTCGGTCGGAGGTTGGACCGTGCCCCTCGGGGCTACCGGGTCCTGGAGCGAACGTTTGAGCTGATGCTGGAGGGTGAGCCGCTCGAGGAGGAGATGCTGGAGCGGCTGTACCGGGTTTCGAAGGAGCCCGTGAGGGTTCTCGAGGGGCCCGTCATGTACGCGTTGACCGAGTTCGTGGAGGATCAGATGGGGGCGGACGAGCGGTTCAGCGACCTTTACTGGGCCGTGGTGAACGTGTGCTCGTTCGTTCTGGGGGCAGCCTCTGGCGCCCGGAGCATGCCCAGGTGTGATGTGGCGCACCCGCAGAACTGCGGGGTCTGTGGGTTCCTGTGCGCGGTCAAAAAGGTGGTAGAGGGCACCCCGTACATCATCACCGAGCACGGGATCCTGACTCGAGAGCTCGAGTCCAGGCTGGAGGGGATGGGCGAGGTCGCGCGGGAGCTGTACCGGCGCTGCTTCGAGTCGATGATCAGGACCTCGTACCAGTACTGCGACGAGATCCTGGCGATATCCGATTACCACCGGGAGCACTCCGTGAGACAGGGGGCGCCGGAGGACAGAATCGACGTGATCTACTCGGGGATAGAGACCTGGAAGTTCCCGCCACCATCGGACATGGAAAGGAAGTTTCGCGAGGCTGACCGGCTGCACGTGGGGACGGTCGCGCGGGTGGAACCCATCAAGGGCATCGACGTTTTCGTCCGCATGGCGGCCGAGGTCGTCGAGGAGGTAGGGCACGATAGGGTCCGATTTCACGTCGTCGGGCCCATAGACGACCAGGATCACTACGAGGAGTGCAAGGAGATATTGAGGCAGCATGAGCTGGAGCGGGTCGTAAAGTTCCACGGGCCGCAGCCTCCGGACGAGATCCTGAAGTTTTATCACAAGTTCCACGTGTTCGTGCTGTCGAGCCGGTCGGAGGGCCTGCCGATGGCCCTGCTGGAGGCGATGAGCGCCGGATGTCCCGTGGTGGCGTCCGAGGTGGGTGCTGTCCCGTACATCGTGACTGAGGAGATCGGTAGGACGTTCCCAGTGGAGGATCACGAGGCGGGGGCCAGGGCCCTCCTGGAGCTGCTTCGGGACCGAGAGATGCTTCTGGAGATGGCTCACGCGGCCACGAGGACGGCCGAGAAGTTCGACATCACCAGGATGTGTGAGGAGTACACCCGACGGTACTCCGACTACGCCCGATTCTGACTGGGTGAACGTTAATGGGGTTCATCTCCGAGGCCGTCTCCGAGGCGCTGCGAGGTCTCAAGCGCGGACCCAGCGTGCGGTCGGCGGTCCGGTCGGCGCTGCTGCTGTCGCCCGTCTGGAGCGTGATCGCGCTCACGGCGGTGATCCAGTCGGCGTCGCTGGAGAGGGTGTCCGAGCTGAGCTTCGGCCTGATCGCGGGAGTCCTCGCGTCGGCGCCGTTCCAGACGCTGGGGTCCAGAGTGGTTTCGGACGCCCGGTACCTGGGCGTTCTGTCGCCCTTTTTGGGCACGGTGGTCCTGACGACGCTCGCGTACCCGCCCGCCGCCTACCTCCTCGGCAAGCATCTGGCGCTAATTTTCAGGGTGAAGTTCTCCGAGGACGTCGCCCTGACGACCGAGCTCACGGGGGCCGCGTACACCCTAAGCTGCATGGTCGTGGCCAGCTGGGGGGAGCATCAATGGCGGGCCGTCCTCCAGATCGTGCTGGCCTGGGCGCTGTTCTCGGTACTCTTCTCGGCGCTCTTTCTGGTCACGTTCGACGTCGTGCGGGCCCTCCTCGTCTCGGCCTCGGTCCTCATCGCTACGCTCTCGGCGTGCCTGTTACTCAACGTCCTGGAGCACGTGGAAGACCGTCCAAAGCTGACGGCCCGGTACGTGTTCGGGAGCGTGATCGTGGCCGCAGCCGCCGCGCTGGACTACGCGATGACCGCGGTGTCATCCGCGATGTACTACGCCATGGTCTTCTTCGACAAGGCGCTCGTGTGGTGGGAGCGCGGCTTCCCCTGCCCACCCCTGGACACGCCAGCCTTCGTGGGGATGATCCCCCTCCTAGCGGGCACGTTCGCGGCCGGCTTCTTCTGGACGAGCGCGGGGGACGATCTCGATCGAGTGTATGACGCGAGGCGGGAGGAGATGGCCCGCATTCAACGCAGGGTGTTCCTGCAGTTCCTCCAGGGGATGGGGGCGTCCCTGGCCCTGGCCGGGGTGCTCCTGCTTCTCTTGGTCCTGCTGGTAGGATCCGAGTTCAGGTGCTGGATTCTCCGGTACGTGGTGCCCCTGCTCGGTCCCGCGCTGGGCGTGCTGTCCGCCCACCTGATCGGTGGAGGGAGGACCAGCATCAAAGCGCTGCTACCCTTGTGTATGTCCGCCCTCTCCCTGCTAACCTGGCTGAAGCCGCGGCCGGCCAGCATCAGCGCGGACCTGACGCTGATCTACGCGCTCGGCAGCGTCCCGGGAGCGCTGGTAGTCTACATATACCCCCAACTGGTCGCACTCCGGAGGGAGATCGAGGCCACGGCGGCGCTGGCCCTGATTCCGACGGCCGAAGCGCTCGCCTGGCGCTGGTGGGGAGTTGAGTGGGTAGCGCTGGGATACCTGGCCGGGACCGCCGCGTCGGCGGCCGTTCACGCGCTGGTCGCCGCCAGGATGTGGCGGGACCTGCGCGCAGAGATCTGCCGGGTGCTCTCGTACAACAACTTCGTCTCGTACGTCATAGAGATCCCGAGGTACGGGGGTGAGAGGCTCTGACCGCCAGGGTCAACGTCGAGGTCTACGGGTGCGCGGCGAACCGGGACGACGGCAGGCTGGTGAAGGCTCTGCTCCGCCGGGCGGGGTTCGAGATCGTCGGCTCCGAGGACGAGGCCGACGCCACGGTCCTGCTCACCTGCATCGTCCGGGACAGCGTGGACGCGCGGATGGTCAACCGGATGGTGGAGCTGGAGGGTCACCCGACGGTGGTAGCGGGCTGCTTCCCGGAGGCCTACCCGGATCGGGTCCGGAAGCTTCGGCCTGACGCCTCCCTCGTCGGCCCTCGCCACCTGGACCGGATCGTGGAGGCCGTTCGGGCGGTGCTGGAGGGGTCCAGGGTGGAGTTCATCGGCGACCGGGAGGATCTGGATTGGAAGGCCGACGCGCCCAGGGTTCTCCCCGGCCTGAGCGCTATTGTACCCATCTGCGAGGGGTGCCCGAACCGGTGCGCCTACTGCGCCGTTAAGCTCGCCCGCGGCGACCTGCGCAGCTTCTCGCCGGAGCGCATCCTGCGGCGGGTGGAGCGGGAGCTGGAGCGGGGCGCGGTTGAGATCCACCTCACGGCCCAGGACACGGCCGCGTACGGTCAGGACCTCGGCGTGGACCTGATCGACCTGCTGGAGGACGTGGTCGAGTTGTGCTCGCGGTACGGGGCCCGGGTGCGGCTGGGCATGTTTAACCCTGGCAGCGCGTACCCGATCGCGGACGAGCTGGCCGACCTGTTCGCCACATGGGATGACGTGCTCTACCGATCCGTGCACATGCCGGTGCAGAGCGGCGACGACGAGGTGCTGCGGCGCATGAACCGTAACTACACCGTCGAGGAGGCGCTGGAGATCTACCGGGCCTTCGAGCGGCGGCTCGGGTACTTCGCGTTCATCACGGACGTGATCGTGGGGTTCCCCGGGGAGACGGAGGAGGCATTCCGTAACACGCTGGAGTTCCTGGAGCGGACCAGGCCTCACATCCTGCACGCCTCCCGGTTCTGCAGGCGCCCCCGCACGCCGGCCGCCGAGATGGAGGACCAGGTCCCGGAGGAGGTCAAGCTCCGGCGGAGCCGCGTCCTGCACAGGAAGCGGTTGGAGTGGGCGCGCGAGGCCAACCGGGAGCTGGTCGGTAGGAGGGTTGAGGTAACGGTGCTGGGCGAGGGGTGGGGTCGTGACGAGCACGCCAAGAAGTCGGTGTTCCGGGGCGACGAGCCCGAGCCGGGCGAGCGGGTGCGGTGTCGGGTCGTGGACGCGTGTCACTCGAGGCTGGTGGTGACGACTTAAGCGTCGGGGCGGTCGGAGAGTACAGCCCTCGTCACCAGGTCTCTGCCACGAGCCGGTCGTCATCCCGCGGGGGGTGACCCGAATGTTTCCGATCCTAATAGTGCTGGCGGTCCTGCTCCTGGGGCTGATAGCCTGTCTGCTCGTGATCGGCGCGATGGTGCTCTTAGGGGTGCGACCGTCCAGGCTACTGAGGCGGCTGGCGGACGTGTTGGAGCGGCTAGAGGAGCGCCTCACGTCGGAGAGCTAGAGGCGCACGGCGACCAGCGCGCGCTCCCCTCCACCCCCCTTCAGCGACCGCACCAGTGACCCCACCACGTTTCGAACGAGCCGCGCGACGAAGGGGTTGAGGTGCAGCGGCCGGTCGTCGACGAGGACCGCGGCGTTCTCCGGCACCCGACAGTCGTCCGGTGACACCTCCCCGCGCGCCACCGCCCGCCAGAACGCCCGGCAGGAATCGTACCCACACCGCCCGCAGTCGGCCTCAGCCGTGTACTTGACCGCGTACTTGCGGACAATCTCGCCCGGCGACTCCCCCTCGAGCGGCACGGTCGGCCCTCGCCCGTCCCTCCCCAGATCCACCCTCGTCCCGACCTCGCGCGACCGGAATCCCTCGACCAGCGCGTAGTCCACGCCCACCAGGGCGAGGAGCGCCAGCGCCCCGTCGAGGTCCAGGTCTAGGAACGCGACCGTCTCCTCCTCCGCCACGCCGACCCTCACGTCCGCGGGCACGCGGCCCGTATCCCGGCTCTTCAGGTCCAGCCGGCGCTCCCCGACGGACTTCACGTAGCCCACCCGGTAACCCTCCTCGGTCAGCTCCTCGGCCGCCTCCGCGCAGAACTCGGTCTTGCCCGAACCCTTGGGTCCCACCACCTGAAGGACCCGCACGTTCGGTCCCCCTAACCTTATCAGGGACCGCGGGAGGGTCACGCGGTCGGGGGCGCGGATTGTACAAGGTGACCGTGGTGGTCTCGGACGAGCCTCCGCTGGAGGAGGGTCTGAAGTCCGGACCCGGATTCGCGGCGCTGGTCGAGGGAAGGAGAACGGTGCTCTTCGACACCGGTCCCAGCCCGGACCTGCTGGAGCATAACCTCAAGGAGCTGGGGTACGAGCCGGACGACATCGACTTCGTCGTGGTGTCTCACAACCACTGGGACCACACGGGAGGGTTGGAGGCCGTCGCCTCCTCGGCCCTGAAAGTGGTCACCCCGGAGGAGCTGGGCGCGCCGAACGAGATGGTTCGGGAGGAGTGGCTCGGCATCGACGACATCGTGCTGACCGACGTGCTCGAGGGACCGCCCCGGGAGCGGGCGCTCTTCATCAGCGGCCTCCTGGTGACCGGGTGCGCCCACCCCGGCATCGACAAGTTCGCGGAGTGGTGCGACCGGCGCGGGTTCAAGGTGACCGCCGTCCTCGGCGGGTTCCATCTGTCGGGCGCGTCGAAGCGGGAGGTCGAGCGCATCGCCGATCGGTTGGAGGAGCTCGGGGTGGAGATCGCGGGACCGTGCCACTGCTCGGGCGAGGTCGCGAAGGAAGTGTTCAAGGAGCGGTTCGAGTTCATCGACGTGGGCCCGGGACTCGAGGTGAAGATCTAGCCGCGCCCGGCGCCGCGACGCCCGGGGAGGCGCCCGGGATGGTGAGGGACGACCGGGGGCCGGCGCCGGGTCACGGATGGTACCCGAACTCTTCCAGTCCCGCCGCTTCCTCGAACCCCATCCGGATGTTCATGTTCTGGATAGCCTGACCGGAGGCTCCCTTGGTCAGGTTGTCGATGGCCGAGGCCACGACGATGCGGCCGTCACCCACGGCGAAGACGCCGATGTCGCAGTAGTTGGTGCCCCGCACCGCCCACAGCCGCGGCGCCTCACCGACCTCGCACAGGCGGATGAACGGCTCATCCTCGTAGTAATCCTCGTAGAGCTCCCGGAGCTCTTGGGGCTCGATCTCCGCGTCGCCGAGGCAGTGGGCGGTCGTCTCGATGCCGCGGACGAGCGGTGCCAGGTGCGGGGTGAAGTGCACCTCCGCGTCGCCCAGCTTGCTCAGCTCCTGCCGGATCTCGGGCAGGTGCCGGTGGTCCGTGGGGTTGTACGGGGTGAGGTCCTCCGCGCACTCCGGGTGGTGGGTCGTCTGGGAGGGCTTGACACCGGCGCCCGAGGTCCCGCTCTTGGAGTCGAAGATGATCACGTCGGCCAGGCCCTCCTCCACGATCGGGGCGGCGGCGAGGATCGCTCCGGTGGGGTAGCACCCGGGGTTGGCGATGAGATCGGCCTTCCGTATCTCGTCCCGGTGCAGCTCGGGCAGCCCGTACACGGCCTTGTCGTTGAGCTCCGGGGCCTTGTGTTCGACGCCGTACCAGCGCTCGTACTCCTCGACGTCGTCGAACCGGAAGTCGGCGCTGAGGTCGATCACGACGGCCCCACCGTCGAGCAGCTCGGGCACGATCTCCATGGCCGCGGTGTGTGGCACGGCCGTGAACACGACGTCGCACTCCTCACCGACCTCCGCCGGGTCTGGGTCCGTGAACCGGAGGTCGGGGTACTCGTCGCGGAGGTTAGGGTGCACCTTCCAGACGGGTTCTCCCTCCATCTTGCGGGAGGTCGCGTACCGGACCTCCTCAACCTCGGGGTGCCGGGCGAGGAGCCTTAGGAGCTCTCCGCCCGTGTAACCGGAGGCGCCGACCACGCCCACGACGACCACGGGGTGCCGCCCCCTTGGGCGACCCTTTGGTGGAGATCGTCGGGGAGATTCGCCGTGATCTGGGCTTTAAGGAGTCCGAGGATCGGCTGGCCGCGGCGCTGATGTGCGAGCTGTTGTCGGGTCGGGGACTGGATCTGAGGGACGTCCCGGTCGCCCGGGAGGTGGTCGTGGTCGGGGCCGGACCGTCCGTCCGCAGGCTGCCGGAGGTTCGAGAGGAGCTTGAGGACCGGGTCGTTTACGCCGCGGACGGCGCGTGTGAGGCGCTGCTCCGGGCGGGCATCGTCCCGGACGTGGTGGTCACGGACCTAGACGGCCGGGTGGAGTTCCTGCTGATGGCCGTGCGGGCGGGCGCGGTACCCGTCGTGCACGCGCACGGGGACAACGTGGACCGGCTGGCGCGGTGGGTCCCGGTGCTGGCGGATGAGGGAGTGCTCGGGACCTGCCAGGTGGACCCGCCGTGCCCGGAGCTCGTGAATCCGGGCGGGTTCACGGACGGGGATCGCGCGGTGGTGCTGGCGGCCAGGCGCGGGGCGCGCCGGGTTCTAACCGTGGGGATGGACTTCGGGGAGCTGACGACGGAGTTCTCCAGGCCGGGTGAGGGGCGCGGCGTGTTCCGGGCGGACCCCGTCAAGCGAAGGAAGCTGGAGTGGGGGGAGCGGATCGTGCGGATGGTCCGGGAGCACCTAGGGGTGGAGATCGTCCCGATGGTGGAGTAGGGGCTCGGCCTCGTGCCGTGTCATCACCGGTCAGCAGGGGCGCCGGGTCACCTCATCGCACGGATCTCTTCCCACAGCCTGCGCATCGCCGGCGCGGCGCGCTCGCGGATGCACACGTGCATGTGGTGGGACAGCTGGGTCTCGGAGGGGTTGATCTCGATCAGCCTGGCCCCGTGCTGCCGGGCGATCACGGGCAGGTCGGCGGCGGGCCGAACCTCCCCGGAGGTGCCGATCACGAGCATCACGTCGCAACCTCGAGCCAGCTCCTCAGCCTCGACGAGGGCGTCCGGTGGGAGGGGCTCGCCGAACCAGACGACCCCGGGCCGCAGCAGCTCGCCGCACTCGGGGCACCGGGGAGGGAGCTCGTCGTACTCGAGCCCCTCTCCACGTTCCGGGTCGTTCATCCGCTCGTAGTCGCAGTCGATGCACTCATCGCGCCAGATGTTCCCGTGCAGCTCGATGACGCGCTCGGAGCCGGCGCGCTGGTGCAGCCCGTCAACGTTCTGGGTGATCACGGCCTCCAGAAGGCCTTCCTCTTCCATCCTAGCGAGGATCCGGTGCGCGTCATTGGGCTCCGCCTCGGCGATCTTCTTCCGGCGCCAGAGGTACCATTTCCAAACTTTCTCGGGATCCTTGGCGAACGCCTCCGGGGTGGCGAGCTCGCGGGGATCGTAGCGGTTCCAGAGCCCGTCCTTGCCGCGGAAGGTGGGGATGCCGGAGTCGGCGGAGGCCCCGGCTCCGGTCAGGGCGACGACGGTCTCGGCGTCCAGGATGAGCTCCGCGGCGCGCTCCAGCTCACTCATTTTGCTCCTTCCTCCGCTGCTTCTTCCACTCCTCCAGCGGGACGCCGAACTTCCGCTCGACCTCCTCCCGGTGGATGGTGTTGTAGGCGCAGAACGGGATGATCCGGCCGTCCGGGGTGGCGTAGTGGATCACGCAGCGCCGCACCCGGTCGACCTGGAAGTTGTACGGGTCCATGAAGTGCATGCAACCGAGTAGGAACGCGTTCCAGTGGTACTCGGAGAGGGCGTCGTACGTTCCCTTGGTGACCACGTCCACGACCAGACGCGCCAGGCGCTTCTTGCCGGTGATTCCCTTGAAGATCCGGCGGAGGTTCTTGGCGATGATCCAGGTTGCCTTGGCCTTGTCCCGCGTCCGCTCCAGGCTGCCAATCTTCCTTGCGACCTTCTCGAGCGTGTCGAGGAAGGCGTCCGGGTCGACGTAGTCGGTGATCGGCCGGTACCAGTCGTCCTCCTCGATGAGGTAAGTGGCGACGCCGCAGATTGGGTGGGCGGAGAACTCGGGCTTGGGCTCACCGTGCAGGCGGCCGATCAGGTGCGCGATCTTGGCGGCGACGGGGACGGGGTAGAAGCTGTCGGCGGGGATCCTGCCATCGGTCTGCTCCTCGACGAGCTTGACGAAGTCTGGGATGGTGATCCGCATCCGCTCGCGCTCCTCTTTCGGCGTCCGGCCGGTGAAGGAGATGGGCTGAACGTTGATCCCGCGGATGACCTCGTACTCGCGGGCGAAGTCGAGCATGGGTCGGATCTGGTCGTCGTTCACGCCGCGGGCGAGGGTGGGGACGAGGACGGTGGAGAGCCCCACGCGCTCGAGAACCTTGATCGCCTCCTTCTTGAGCTCCAGGACCTTCCGGCTGCCGCGCACCTCCTCGTAGATCTCGGGCTTGAGCCCGTCGAACTGCAGGTACACGACGTTGAGCCCGGCCTCGTGCAGGTCCTCGGCGAGCTCGGGGTTGCGCGCGAACTCGATCCCGTTGGTCGCGATCTGGACGTGGAAGCCGCGCTCGTCGGCCGCCGCGATGATCTCGTGGATGTCGTCTCGAACGAGCGGCTCGCCGCCCGCAAACTGGACGGCCGGGGTCTTCACGGGGCGCTCGGAGCGGAGCAGGTCGAGCATCTCCTCGATCTGCTCGAGGCTGGGCTCGTAAACGTACCCCTTCGCCTCGGCGTTGGCGAAGCAGACCGGACAGTTCAGGTTGCAGCGGTTGGTCACGTCGATGATGCCGAGGGCGGTCGTGCTGAGGTGACGGTCGCAGAGGCCGCAGCTGCGGGGACAGCCCTCGGAGCACTCCGTCTGCGGGTTCTCGATCCCGGGCCCCTTATGCTCGTACTTCATGGCGCGCTCGAACATCTCCACGTCGGACCACACCACCTCCCGGAACTCGCCGTGCTCGGGGCACTTCTTAACTATCTCAACCTCACCGTTCCCGGTGCGCACCAGCCGGGCCGGAACGATTTCAAGGCACTCCGGGCAGAGGCTCTCGGTCTCGTACAGCACCTCGTTATTCTCGGTGGTCACCAGTGCACCCCCGGAAGGGGATGGTGGAATGGACGTGGGTGTGACCGTAATCGAAGTCGCTCGAGGGGTGTGGTTCATACTGCCCGCCTACATCGCCAACCTTAGCGCTTGCCTGTTCGGGGGCGGTACCCCGCTGGATTTTGGTAAAAAGCTTTCCGACGGGCGACGCCTGCTGGGCGACGGCGTAACCGTTCGCGGGTTCTGCGTGGGGGTGCTGGCGGGGGCGCTGACGGGGCTTGCGGAGGGTATCGCCAGCGGGAACCCCTCCAGGTGGCTGGAGGGAGCCGTCCTGGGCTTCGGGGCGATGGCGGGTGACGCGGCGGGAAGCTTCATCAAGCGGCGGCTCGGGCTCGAGCGGGGGGCACCGGCCCCGGTCCTGGACCAGCTGGACTTCTTCGCGGGCGCCCTCCTCGCTTACTACCTGGTCTACGGGCAGGCCCTCACCGCGAAGATGATCGCGGTGCTGGCGGGGCTAACGCTCTTCCTGCACTGGCTGACCAACGCCCTCGGCTACCTGTTGAAGCTGAAGGAGGTGCCGTGGTGATGGAGCGGGAGCGGCTCGTAAGGATGCTCCTGGACGCTGGGGCGCTGAAGTTTGGGAACTTCGTTCTCTCCTCCGGGCGCCGCAGCGATTACTACGTCGACATCAAGGAGGCGTGCACGCACCCGGAGGTGCTGGACGCGCTGACGGACGCGCTGGCGGAGATCCTACCCGACGGCGAGGTGGTAGCGGGACCGGAGCTGGGTGCGGTACCGCTCGTCTCGGTCCTGGCGGTTAAGACGGGTCGGGAGATGGCCATCATCCGGAAGAGACGGAAGGAGTACGGCCGGGAGGAGAGGATCGTAGGCGACGTGGAGGGTCGGCGGGTGATCCTCGTGGACGACGTGGCAACGACGGGCGGGTCCCTGCTCGAGGCGGCGGAGGCTGTCGAGGAGGCGGGCGGCGAGGTGCGGGACGCGGTCGTCGTCGTGGACCGGCGCGAGGGGGCGGAGGAAGCGCTTAAAGAGCGTGGAATCAGGCTGAGGAGCGTGCTGACGGCCGACGAGCTGCGGGGGGCGGCGGAGCGTGAAGGTGATGATCGTGGGTAGCGGGGCCCGGGAGCACGCGATCGCGGAGGCGCTGTGCGGGGCCCCGGACGAGGACGTGGAGTTGTACGCGTTCATGGGGAACCGTAACCCTGGGCTGATCCGCCTCTCCGAGGACTACGAGGTGGGTGACCCGACGGACGTCGACGCGGTGGCCAAGGCGGCGGCTAGGTGGGACGTCGACCTGGCGGTGGTCGGCCCCGAGGACCCGCTGGCCGAGGGCGTCGCCGACCGCCTGGAGGAGGAGGGCGTCCCGACGTTCGGTCCCAAGCGCGACCCGGCGCGGATCGAGTGGGACAAGGGTTTCGCGCGCCGGCTGATGAAGAAGTACGGGATCGAGGGTTACCCGGAGTTCGGGGTGTTTGAGGACCCGGACGAGGCCTGCGACTTCATCGACGAGCTGGGCAAGCCGGTGGCTGTGAAGCCGGCCGGCCTCACGGGCGGTAAGGGCGTCAAGGTGGTGGGTGATCAGCTGAAAAACCTGGAGGAGGCGAAGGAGTACGTCCGCGAGATCTTCGAGAAAGAGATCGGCGGCATCCCGAAGGTGGTGATCGAGGAGCGGTGCGTGGGCGAGGAGTACACCATCCAGGTGTACACGGACGGTCGGAAGGTGCTCCCGACGCCCGCCGTGCAGGACCATCCGCACGCCTACGAGGGGGATGAGGGGCCGATCACCGGAGGTATGGGCTCGTACTCCTGCCCGGATGGACTGTTACCGTTCCTGTCGAGGAAGGAGTACAAGGAGTCCATCCGCATCCTGGAGGAGGCCGTCGAGGCGATTCGGAAGGAGACGGGCGAGCCGTATCGGGGCGTCCTTTACGGTCAGTTCATGCTGACGGCGGACGGGCCGGTGCTGATCGAGTTCAACTGCCGGTACGGAGACCCGGAGGCGATGAACATCCTGCCGATCGCGGAGGGCGACCTGGTCACCCTGCACGCCTCGATCGCGGAGGGCTCGATGGAGGGCGACGTCGAGTTCCTGGAGCGTGCCACGGTGTGCAAGTACGTGGTGCCGGAGGGCTACCCGGAGTCCTCGGAGGGTGAGGGCGAGCCGATCGAGGTGGACGAGGAGTGCATCCACCGGCTCGACGCCATCCCGTACTACGCGTCCGTGAACCTGGAGGAGGACGGCACGATCACGATGACCTCCTCGCGGGCGGTCGCGATCGTGGGTATCGGGGAGCGGCTGGAGGAGGCCGAGGAGGCCGCGGAGCGTGCGATCCGCGAGTGCGTGAGCGGTGAGAAGATCAGGCACCGGTCGGACATCGGCAAGCCCGAGACGGTAAGAGAGAAGGTCCGCCGGATGGAGCGGATCCGGGGGCGGGGCGGGTCTTGAAGCGGCTCGAGGTCGACCATCTCCTCTCCATCTCGGACCTCGACCGCGAGGACATCGAGACGGTGCTGAAGGTCGCCCGAATGTTCAAGGAGCGCTACCTGGCGGGAGAGCGCGTCGTTCCGGTCTTGGAGGGCAAGACGCTCGGGCTCGTGTTTGAGAAGCCCTCGACGCGCACGCGGATCTCGTTCGAGGTCGCGATGCACCAGCTCGGCGGCCAGGCCTTCACGTACACCTACGACGAGCTGCAGCTGGGCCGCGGCGAGGCGATCAAGGACACGGCCGCCGTCATGAGCCGGTACCTGGACGGTGTCATGATCCGCGCCCGGCGGCACGGAGACCTCGAGGAGTTCGCCCGACACTCATCGATCCCCGTCATTAACGGGCTGAGCGACCTGGAGCACCCGTGCCAGGCGCTCACGGACGTGTTCACGATCCGGGAGAAGCTCGGTCGGGGCCCGCACACGGTCGTGTTCGTGGGAGATGGGAACAACGTCTGCGCCTCGCTCGCGCTGGCCTGCGTGACGCTGGGCTGGAACTTCGTGCACTCGGTGCCGGAGGGGTACGAGTGCCCCGAGCGGGTCTGGAAGGAGGTGGAGAGGCGGGCGGAGGAGTCCGGGGCCGAGGTGGAGATCGTCCGGGACCCGGAGGAGGCCGTGCGGGACGCGGACGTGATCTACACGGACGTGTGGGTGAGCATGGGGGATGAGGACGAGCGAGAGGAGCGAATCAGGGCCTTCCGGCCCTATCAAGTCAACGAAGAGTTACTCTCGCACGCGCCCGAGGACGCGATCGTCATGCACTGCATGCCCATCCAGCGCGGGTACGAGATGACCGACGAGGTCGCCGATTCCGAGCGCAGCGTGATTTACGATCAGGCCGAGAACCGGCTTCACGTGCAGAAGGCCGTGCTGGCCCTCCTCCTCGGCTGACCGGGGGAGCCGGGTTGGCCAAGGTGGCCGTCATCGGGGCCACGGGCAGGGTCGGCTCCACCACCGCCGCCCGGCTGGCCGAGCTCGACTGCGTCAGCGAGGTGGCGCTGATCGCCCGGAAGAAGAGCGTGAAGCGGCTCGAGGGCCTCCGACGCGACATCCTGGACTCGCTCGCCGCCGCTCAGAAGGACGCGGAGATCACGATCGGGCACCGGTTCGAGGACTACGCGGACGCGGACATCATCGTGATGGCGGCCGGGGTGCCGCGGAAGCCCGGGCAGACTCGACTCGACCTCACCAGGGACAACGCGGGGATCGTGAAGAAGTACCTGGAGGGGATCGCCGAGGAGAACCCTGACGCGATCGTCCTGGTGGTCACGAACCCGGTGGACGTGCTCACCTACGTTGCCCTGAAGGTCTCTGGACTCGACCGCCACCGGGTGCTGGGGCTGGGCACGCACCTGGACTCGATGCGGTTCAAGGTGATCATCGCCAAGCACTTCAACGTGCACATGAGCGAGGTCCACACGCGGATCATCGGCGAGCACGGGGACACGATGGTCCCGGTCATCAGCTCCACCAGCATCGGCGGCATCCCGATCACCCGGATGCCCGGCTGGGAGGACTTCGACGTCGAGAAGGCCATCGAGGAGGTGAAGAGCGCCGGGGAGAAGATCATCGAGACGTGGGGCGGGTCGCAGTTCGGACCCGCTCAGGCGATCGCGAACCTCGTGAGGACGATCCTCCAGGACGAGCGGCGGGTGCTGACCGTCTCGGCGTACCTGGACGGAGAGATCGCCGGGGTCCGAGATGTCTGCATCGGCGTGCCCGCCCGGCTGGGCCGAGAGGGCATCCTGGAGATCGTCCCGATCAAGCTGGACGATCGGGAGATCGAGGCGTTCAAGCGCTCGGTGAGGGTCGTGAAGCGGGCGATCAGGGAGGCCATGGAGGCCATCGGCGAGGAATGAGCGGCGAGGAGGTGTCCCGTTGAGCCGAGAGGAGCTGGTCGCCTACCTGACGGTGGCGCTCACGACCGCGTTCCTCATGTTCACCGCCCCCACGCTGATGAACTGGTACGACGTCCACTACTTCGAGCAGTGGTTTCGCGCCGCGGCGGCGCATGGGATCCTCAAGGTCTACTCGGTGTGCGAGAAGGTCCACTACCCGCCTCTGGCCGTGATATACTACGTCGCGGTGCGGGACCTCGTGCACGTCCTGCGCCTGGACACCGACCCCTGGACGTTCCAGTTCTCCATGAAGGTGCCTTTAGCTCTCTGCTACCTCTTCACCTCGCTGATAATCGTCTGGAGGTTCAAGTGGCCCGTCGCCCAGTGGGGAATCGTGTCGATACCCATGGGACTGGTGATTTGGGGGTACCAGTTCGACACCATCATCGCGTTCCTGATGGCTCTATCCGCCGTAAGCGTCCTCGAGAGCAGGCCGGTCGCGGCGGGCGCGCTCCTGGCCCTGGCCACGAGCTTCAAGTACGTGCCCGCGGTGATGGCGGTCCCGATGGCCCTGGTACTGCGTGCCAGGGGCGGAAGTGTCCAGTCAACGAGGTTCCTCGCGGCCTTCGCTGGGCTGACCGCCGCCCTCTGGCTGCCGTTCTTCCTCGAGGATCCGGGGGCTTTCTGGCGGCAAGTGTTCCTGTTCCACATGCTCAGACTGCCGCAGGATCTGACTCCGTTCTACCTGCCATTGGTACTGTCCAGGTGGCACGTTCACCCATGGTTCTTCCTCCTTGGGAAGGTGTCCGGGGCGATCATGGTCGCGGGATTCGCCGTGATCGCCTGGTGGATGTGGAACAGGCGCGATGGGGTCATCAAAACGCTGATCGACAGGGTAGGGCCCAAGTTCGCCCTGTGGGGAACCTGCGCTCTGCTTGCCGCCTGGTTCGCCCTAACGACCAAGGTCGGCAACCCGTACTATCTGGCCTGGGTTTACCTCTGGGTGTTTCCGTTCGCTGGTTGGCTCATACCCGCGTGGCGGGTGGGGCTGATGAACTCGATACCGTTCCTGTTCACCGTTAACAGACTGCCTGCCCCCGTGCTCAACGAGAAGGTGTTCGTGGTGGAGGACCTGCGGTGGTACCCCGCCCTCAGCCTGCTCGGGTTCTCGTCCCCCCACGTGCTCGAGAAGGCTCACCAGCTGCGGAAGGCAGCGCCCAAGCTCATGTGGGTCTGGTACAACCACATGCACCTGACCGAGGCGGCGCTGGTGGCCTGCTACACCATGGTGACCGCCTGGAACCTGATCGACATTCTTAGGTGGGTGCGCGATCCGAGAGAGCCGAACGAGCGGCCCGACAACCGACCGATACACCCACTGCTGGTGGCCTTCACGCTGCCCGGGTTCGCGTTCGCCCTCTACCTGGCGTGGCCTTAGGCCCGCTCCACGGTGCAGAAGATGACCTTGAGATACTGGGTGTCCGGGTTGCCGGGGACGACGGGGTGGCACGGAGGCTGCCCGCGGATGGGCCCGAGCATCCGGAGCCGCAGCCCGCGGCGCCGGGCCGCCTCGGACACGACCCGGATGAAGTCGTCCGGCTCGAGGAAGTGGCTGCAGGAGCAGGTGACGAACAACCCGCCCTCCTTAACCAGCCCCAGGGCCTTGTAATTCACGTCGAAGTAGGCCCGCTTGCCCCGCTCGATGTGGTCCCGGGACGTGATGAAGGCGGGCGGGTCAAGGATCACCACGTCGAACTGCTCGTCGCGCCTCTCAAGCTTCTCGAGCAGGGAGAACGCGTCTCCTACCAGGAACTTGACCCGGTCCCGGACGTCGTTCAGTGTGGCGTTCTCGTACGCGGCCTGCACGATCCGGTCGAACTTCTCGATCCCGACGACCTCCTCAGCGCCTCCCACGGCCGCGTGGATGGCGAAGCAGCCCACGTAGGAGAACACGTCCAGCACGCGGTCGCCCTCCTCTACGAGCCGCTGCACCTCGCCGCGGTTGTCCACCTGGTCGATGTAAAATCCGGTCTTCTGACCTCGCTCGGCGTCCACGTAGAACCGCACGTCGTACTCCGTAACGATCGTGCAGGACTTCTCCTCGCCGGCGACGGGCCGTTTTCGAACCTCCATCCCCAGCTGGCGGCGCTTCCGGGAGTCGTTTTTCTCGTACAGCGTTTCGACGTCCAGGATCTCCAGCAGCTCCTCGGCGTGCCGGAGGACGATCTTCTCCATTGCGGGACACGTCGTTTGGAACACGGCCATATCGTTGAACTTGTCGATGATCAGGCCGGGGAGGGCGTCCGCCTCCGAGAACACGACTCGCATGTGGTTCCGGTGCCGGTCCACGCGCCAGCGTTTCCGCTCCCGGTACCGCTCTCGGATCCGCTCCAGCACGATCTCTTCGGGGGAGCGGTCCGGGTACTCCCCCTCGGAGTCGAAGATCCGGGCGATGATGCCGGGAGAGCGGCCGCTGCGGATGTCCCGATCCGAGGCCTGGGCGAAGGCGTGGCCCAGAAACTCCCCGCTACCCGTCTCGATGCGGACGATGTCTCCAGCCTGAAACCTGCCCCTAATCCTTCGGACCGCCGGGGCGAAGACGGACAGGGCGCCCGACTTGATGGCCTCCCGGGCGCGCTTATCGACGACGATGGTGGGCAGCCGGCTCGTGCTCGTGATGGTCGCGAGTCCCCCGTTACCTGGCGTACCTCGTTGGGTCCTTCACACCCGCCTCCCGGAAGGCGCGCCGTCGGTGGTAACAGGACTCGCACTCACCGCAGTGGACGGGCCGGCCATCCTCCCACTCCGGGTTGTAACAGCTCACGGAGTGTTCCATGGGGGCGTCGAGCTCGTCCCCGAGCTTAACGATACCGGGCTTGTCCAGGTCCGCGAGCGGGCTGTGGAGCTCGGGCTCTGAGGGGAGCCCGGCCTTCAGGGCCTCGGCCGCGGCCTCGGCGAACTCCTTCGCGTTGTCGGGGAACCGCTCCGCCTCCTCCGCGTTGATCCCCCAAACGATGTGGAACTCGTCGTCCTCACCCTCCAGGTAGAGCTGGTCGCACAGGGCCGCGGCCACTCCGAGTAGGTTCCAGTTCCTGGCGGGGAGCCAGTTGGCGGAGAGATCCTCCGGGCCGGCCTCCCGGGGTAGACCGCCGACGAAGAGGGGGTTGTCGGGGCAGAGGCGACGGAGCCAGAACGTTCCGAGCGCCCGGAACTCAGCGCCGACCGCGTCCGCGATCTTTTCGGCCGCGCGCCGCTCGATGGGGGCGTTCCGCTGGCCGTAGTCAACGAAGAGGCAGATCACCCGGCCGCTCAACTCCTCGACCGCCCACTTGGAGATGACGCTCGAGTCCAGACCCCCGCCGCAGAGGACGATCGCGGTGGCCATGCCGGCCCCCTCCTAGCCGTAGAAGGGCCGCTTCTCCTTGGGCACGATCTTGGTCAGGGAGCGAAGGTCGTCCTTGGTGACCTCGAAGTCGTACTTCTTTACGAGCTCGTAAACCTTCCCGATGTCCTCCTCGTCCGGTTCCACGACCTTGGCGTTCTTGCCCAGGTCCTCCACCTCGCCCAGGACGTAGATCTCACCGCGGAGCATGCTCTCGCCGGTGTAGGAGCCGGCGTCTCCGAGCACCACGATCGTGCCACCCATCATGTACATCCCGGTCATGATCTCGACGTCTCCGCCGATGATTACGGTGCCGTTCTTCATGATCTGACCGACGCGGGAGCCCGCGTCACCTCGCACGACTACGGTCCCGCCGTACATTCCCTGTCCCACGCCGTCCCCGGCGTGCCCCTCAATGACGATCTCTCCCTTGGTGACGTTGTCCCCCGGGTACCAGCCGGCGTTGCCCTTCACCAGGATCCGCGGGCCGTGGATCATCGTGCCGACGTAGTACCCGACGCTGCCCTCGATGATCACCTCCACCTCCTCGACCAGGCCTGCCGCGATGTAGTGCTTCGCGCCCGGGTTCTTCAGGATGATCCGGTCGTAGTCGGGGGCGTAGGTCTTCAGCGCGCTGTTGATGTCGCGCGGTTCCTTGCCCTTGCAGTCGATCACCTTCTCCTTCACCGACGACCCCCCACCTCGAAGACCTCGTACTCCCCGGGCTCGATCTGGCTGATGCCCTCGATCTCCTCCCCGAAGATCCGGCGCAGGGCGACCTCCTCGGACGAGATGCCGATCGTGCCGTCCTTGCCGTACCCGATGACGCCCGGTCTCAGGCCGAGCGGGTCCCGAGCGACGGCGATGGCGTCCGGGGTGCTGATGATGAAGCAGAACGGGCCGTCCAGCTCCCGGATGGCCTCCTCCATCGCCTCCTCGAGCGAGTAGCCGTTCATGAGCTTGTCCGCGATGTAAACCACGATGCACTCCGAATCGTTGTCAGTCTTGAACTTGTAGCCTTTCATCTCCAGGAGCTCTCGAATGGAGTAGTAATTGGTGATCTGGCCGTTGTGCACCACGGCGATGTTCGGGACGAGGTAGCTCTGGAACGGGTGCGCGTGGTACCGGTCGACCACGGACTCCGTGGAGAAGCGCACGTGCCCGATCCCGTGCGTGCCCGTGAGATCCTCCACCCCGTACTGCGACGAGACCTCCACCGCCTTGCCAACGTCCTTGAGGATCTCGAACCCCTGACCCGCGCTGAGCACGGTGATGCCGGCCTCGTCCTCGATCTTGCGGGTCACCTCGGCGAGCTCCCGCTGCCCCTCCTCGCCCGCCGGGATGCCCTTCACGAAGACGCGGTAGACGACGGTGCCGCCGTCCTCGGTCAGCCGCTCGACCTTGGTCACCTTGCGGTCCGGCCCGAGGCAGTGTTCCACGCTGGAGAGCAGGTCTCGCTCCTCATCGGCGGACAGCTCCAGCACCAGGATCGTGGAGTCCGTGTCCCGGTAAATACCGTAGCCGGCCGAGTCGGGCCCCCTGTGCTGCATTGCATCGAGCATCTCGGTCAGCAGGTGGCCCACCGAGCCCGGCTCGGGCAGGACTATCCCGGCGATCCCGCACGTCAACCCCGCTCACTCCCGTCACACCTTTTCCAGGAAGTAAGCGTGGAGGCGGTGATCGTCCGTCAGCTCCGGGTGGAACGCGGTGGCCAGCAGGTGGTCCTGCTCCACGGCGACGATGTAGTCACCGTACTCGGCCAGCACGTCCACGTCGTCGGACAGGACCTTGTCCACGGCGGGCGCGCGAATGAACACGGCCCGGAACTCGCCTCCCTCCAGCCCCTTGATCTCCAGGTCGACCTCGAAGGACTCCCGCTGCCGTCCGAACGCGTTCCTCACCACGCGGACGTCCATCAGGCCCAGCAGGGGCTGCTCGATGTCCACCTTAGTCCCGGGGTGCGCCTGCGGCACGACCTCCCGGGCCAGCAGCACCATGCCCGCGCACGTTCCCATGATCGGGACCTCGGACTCCGCGAGCTCCAGCAGCGGCTTGACGAGCCCGTGCCGCTCCATCAGCTTGCCGATGGTCGTGCTCTCCCCACCCGGTAGTACGACCGCGTCCACCCCCTCGAGGTCCTCAGGGTACCGGGCCCAGACCACCTCAACGTCCTCGCCCAGCTCCTCGCCCGCGCGCTCGAGCGCCCACTCATGCTCCTCCACGTCACCCTGCACGGCTATCACGGCCACCTTCACGGCGACACCCCCCTAGATCTCGCTCAACTTACCCCCCACTCGACGGTAGTACCGTGAGCCGCGAGCGCGCAGCGGCCCGGTCACGGCCTCGTCGCTCAACCTGCCGCTGCGGATCACCACGTCGCGACCGTAGCGCTTGGGACAGTCTAAAATGCACGCGACGACGCGCTCGTGCTCCTCCAGCAGGAGCTCCCGCACGCGATCCACCACCCGCTCGGGAGGGTTCTTTGAGGAGGCCGCGACCCCGTAGAATTTCACGTTTTCCACCTCGAACTCCCCCCACTCGACCTCGCCACGAAACCTCCCCAGCGCGCGCATGAGCCGCTCCATCAGGGAGCGGTCCCACGTGATCGCGCTGAGGTTGACGCCGCGGGACTCCACCGCCCCGACGGTCTCCCACCCGGTATCCTCGCCCCGCGTGACCGCCCGGACCTGCGCGATCGTTTCCTCCCCACCCACGAACGCGTTCCCGCTGATCCGCACCACCTCACCGGAGTACTCCGCGGGCCGACCCATCACCACGGTGTAATCGTCCACGTCCTCCTCCACCACCGAGCCCGCCCCCACGACCGCGCCGTCGCCCACGCGCACGCCGCCGTAGATGACCACCCGCATGCCGATGAAGCAGTCGTACCCCAGGACCGCCCGCTCCCCGCCCACCACGCCGACCAGCGACCCGTCCCCGATGAACGCGTCGTTCCCCACCTCCGCTCGCACCACCGAGAACGGGGAGATGCTGGCGCGCTCGCCCACGTCGGAGTCGAACACGCGGCAGAACCCGTAGATGGCGGCCTTCCGCCGGATGACCACGCCCGGCCCGATCTCCGCGTACGCGCCGATCTCCGCGGTCACGTCGGCCAGATTGTCGCCTATGATCCGGACGCCCTCGTCCAGGATCGCCGGGTGACGGTACTTGTCGTCCTCCCGCAGGGGCCGCAGTCGCTCCCGCTTATCCCTCCTCATCCCCCTCTCCCTCCCGGTACTGCAGGTACCTCTCGATCACGCGCTGGGCCTCCTCGTCCTCCAGCCAGTCCACGTCGTCACCCTCCCGGGACTCCACGGCCTCGAGCACCCGCTCCGCCACCTCGTCCTCGTCCAGCCCCGTCACGTCCAGCTGGACCACATCCTTCGGCGGCCGCATGGGGTGCCCGCCGGACCTCACCTCCACCGCCTCCCCGTAGCAAACTCCCACGAACTCCGCCTCCAGGTTCTCCGCGATCTTGCGCGGGGAGTAGCCCTTCTTCTTCAGCCGCCGCTCGAGCTCCCGGGGGTGCAGCCGCAGCACGATCACCAGGTCCACCGGCATGAGGTGGGCGTAGTGCGACTCGACGAACGCCGGATCGGACTCCGGCTCCCACTCCTCCACGTACCGCTCCAGCGCGTGCAGGTCCACCACGCGCGCCTGACGCTCCTCGTCCTCCTCCAGCAGCGCGTCGATCTCCCTCGCCACCCGGTTGAGATGCAGCACATCGTACCCCCTGCGCCGCAGCACCTTGCCCACGGTCGTCTTGCCGACCCCGGGAGTTCCCGTGATCGCCACCTTCACGGCGGGCTCGCCCCTTGCGCGGCTCTACCGGTACACCTCCACGCGAAGGCCCTCGTCCCGGAGGATCCGCCTAGCCCGCGCGAGCCCGCCTTCACCCACGGCCTCGGCCCGTCCCCTCGCGGGCGGTCTCGAAACCGTGTTCAGCTGCACCTCCCGAACCCCCAGCCCGGACAGTAAGCCCGCCAGCTCCCGCAGGTGGTCTGGGCCCGCGTTGGTAACGTCGCCCACCCGGCAGAGCAGCACCTCCACCGTGACGTCCTCCGAGACCGCCTCCAGCTGCTCCACCAGGTGGTCCAGGGACAGGTCGGGGTGCGGCCGGTTAATCCGACGGTACAGATCCTCCCGGGCGCAATCCAAGCTGGCGATGATTCGGTCCAGCTCGGCGGGACACTCCGAGACCCAGGTGGAGTTGGTCAGGATGACCAGCTCGGCGCCGGCCCGCTCCACCAGTGGGGCGATTTCCTCCACGACCTCCTCCAAGTTGGCGCACAGGGTCGGCTCCCCCACGCCCGCGAGCGTGACGGCGTCCGGCCGGCAGTCCCCGAGCGCGGTCCGCAACTCCTCAGCGAGCGTGGTCGGGTCGATCTCAAACCGCTCCTCCGGGGACACGCGCCGCGGGACGCCGACGCTGCAGTACTCGCAGTCCTGGGTGCACACGCCGCGGGGCAGATCGATGCCTAGGGACTGACCCAGCCGGCGTGAGGGTACGGGCCCGTACACCAGCGGGCGCCGGGGCGCGCTCTCCAGGGACTCCACCTCCACCTCGACGCCCAGCTTGCGGGCGAGCTTCACCAGGGTGCGGGCGGCGGAGTCCTCACCGCGCCCCGTGATCCGCAGCTCTCCGGAGTCTCGATCGACCTCGACCTGCTGTCCCGCGGGAGAAACCGCCACCATCCGAGACCCTTGCTCGCGGACCCTCCAGCCGAGCTCACGCAGCCCCCGCATGAGCCGATCCGGATCCCGGGTTCGACCCGTGAGCACGGTGCTCACTCCCGAAGCGCCTCGATCAGGTCCTCAACCTCGCCCGACCCCAGGAACTCGAACGCGTCGGGATGCTCCCGGCCCAGCTCCCGGTAAACCGTGGCAAAGTCCTCGTTCCGGACGACGTCTTCGAGCACGATCACGCGCCGGAGGTTGGGGACGTGCTTCCTGATCGTGTATTTAAACCGCTCCCGCGGGCGACCCCTCAGCTTACGGACCGGATTGTGGGCGACGATCAGGTAGTCCGGGTCCATGTGCGTGAATATCGAGGACATCTGCGCGCGGATCCCGAAGTCGATTCCCGCCTCCATCCCGCACCTGAGGTTGAAGTACGTGTCGTCGACGGGCGTCCCCACGGCGACGAACCGCAGGTCCTCACGCAGCTCGTCGACCACGCGCTCCAGGCACTCTGCCGCCCGGTACAGGACCTCGTGGTTGCGGCGGTCGGTGAGAAAGCACACGGCCACGGCCACCTCAGGACGCCCCGCCGTCAGGTTCCCCCCGCGGCGGCAGCGATCGCAGTACGGGCCGGTGCCGTTCACGTAGGGACCCTCCTCCAGCTCCTCTCCCCGGAGGTCGTTGCACCGGGTGCAGTTGCAGTGCGACAGCGGGATCCTGATCAACCGCCCGCAGCCGGCGCACCTCCGGATCTTGAAGGAGCCCAAATCCCGAGGGTCGGGCGGGTTCCTGGCGGTCACCAGAGACAATTCCCGCCCCCCCCGGTTAGCCGGATCAAGGACGCCCGAGAGATGAGAACGCGCGGCTAGGGGGCGCCCAGCGGGCCCACCACGAGCCGTGATCGGGCGAGTGCTCGGGGCGAGGGGACGGGTCATTCAGGCTCCACGCACGGGCTTCGGGAGATCAGCGGTCGCCGCGCCGCTCGCCGCTTCTCACCGAGCACGCGGCACGCGGAGCGTGGGATGAGCCGTCGACCCCCGGCGCGATCCACCGGCTCCGCCTCCGAGGCCCGCGCCACGCCTCGAGAGGAGTGATCGGGCGGGTGGAGCGGTCGGGCGCACGACCTTTTTCCGGCCCGAGAGCCGGCTCGGCAACGGCGGTCCCGATCATCCGCTCACCCTATCTACCGGTCGTCATCGCCCTCACGGCTCGAACCGGGCGGCGTCCTCCAACGCCGCCATGGCGTTCAGGACGGTGAGGTCCTCCCAGGGCCGGCCTATCACCTGCACCCCGCACGGCACCTCGTCGCCGTCGACGCGGATGGTGTCGAACGGGACGGTGCCCGCCGGGCACCCGGCCAGGTTGGGGATGACCGTGAGCACATCGTACTCGTACATCTCCCGGACGGTGAGCTCCTCGCCCAGCCGGTGCGGCGGTTTGGGTACCGTCGGGCCGATCAGCACGTCGTACTCCTCGAGCACCTCCAGCAGCTTCGACCGGATCCAGGACCGGGCGCGCAGGGCCCGCTCGTAGTACTTGCCGCGCGCCTCCTGCCGGCTGATCGCCGCTCCGGCAACGATCCGCCGCAGCACCTCCCTCCCGCACACGTGCTCGATCCGACGGCCGTACCGGCGACCGTCGAAGCGGCGCGTCGCGGAGAAGAACTCAACGTAGTTAATGATGTAGTACGTCGGCAGGGCCAGATCCACCAGCTTGCGTCCCACGCTCACGACCTCTACCTCGGCGCCCGCCGACTCCAGCGCCTTGGCCGCCTCCTTCGCCACCTCCGCGATCTCCGGCTCGGACACCTCCAGGAACTCCTCCACCAGCCCCACGCGCAGGTGCCTCACCTCGTCAGGGTCGAGCAGCTCCGAGTAGCGCGGGACCTCGGTGCGGCGCAGCGTGCCCTCCGCCTCCTCCGACGGGCCGGCGATCACCTCCAGCACGAGGGCCGCGTCGCGCACCGTTCGGGCGATCGGGCCGATCTGATCGAAGCTCATCGCCAGGTCGATCAGGCCCTGCCGGGGCACGAGCCCGTACGTGGGCTTGAACCCGACGACCCCGCAGTGCGAGGCCGGGTTCCGGATCGAGCCGCCCGTGTCCGTGCCCAGGGCCGCGTCGCAGAAGCCGGCCGCGACCGCCGCCGCGCTCCCGGAGCTCGAGCCGCCCGGGATACGGCCCGGGCACCGGGGGTTGTCCGTGGGACCGTGGCACGAGGTCTCACCCGAAGAACCCGCCGCGAACTCGTCCATGTTCGCCAGTCCCAGGATCGCCGCTCCCTCGCGCCGGAGACGCTTGACCACGGTCGCGTCGTACGGGGCCCGATACCCTTTTAGTGTGCGTGACGCGCAGTCGCAGGGCATCCCCTCGACGTTGATGTTCGCCTTCACCAGGATCGCCGCGCCCGCCAAGCGCCCCTCGTCCGAGACCTCCTCGGGCGCGTCATCGTTGACGTACGTCACCGCGTTAATGTCCTCGTCGCGCTCCTCGATCTCCTCCAGGTAACGGTGCACCCGCTCCTTCGGGTCCTCCCGACCCGATGACACCTTCTCCACCGCCTCCACCAGCATGCCCATCGCCCCGGGGTGACCGCTCGGTGCCGGTCCCGCTCCTGGTCACGGTCATATCGTTAACCGTCGCGGCGCCGGCGGGCGCGCTCCCGCCGGTCCACCTCGATACGAGCTACTTCGTGTACATGGACATAGGGTCCGAGGATCCGAACGATCAGCTGTCCCCGGTCTCTCCACCGTTCGTGGGTCTCCCCGCCACGAGCCAGTTCACCGGGAGAACAACCTCCGGACCGGCCGGCCAGGCCCAGGGACAGCAGGCGCAGCGGACCGGCCAGCAGGCCACGACGCCAGCGCCGTCCACGGGCCAGCAGCGGGTGCAGCGGCCCAGCGAGATCGGCGACTGGATCAAGCCGAAGCAGGGGCCTCGCGGCGAGACGTACGTGCTCGAGCAGGTGTCGAGCTCGTACCAGATCTCGGTGTACTGGCTGCCCTACTTCTCGCTGCTCTCGTACATGGACGCCCAGGGTCGAATCCACGTGATCCCCGCCTCGGCCGACCCCTGGCTCAGGTACCCGGTGCTCAAGGCCGTCCGGCAGCGGTGCCCCGGCATCACGGTCGTCAGGCTGGGGCTGAGGAACGCCGGGGAGATGCCGGACGTCGTTGACTTCGCGGCCAAACTCGGTTACAGTCGCCTGATCACGATCCTCGCGGAGTACGACCCGCTGGCGCTGTCGGCGGCTCTCGCCCTCAAGTGGAGGCTGGTGGAGGAGTACTGCAGGGAGGCTGGAGTGGATCCCGCGACCGTGGGCGTGGTGGTTACGGCGGTGGCCCTGACCATGGCGAGGGTGCGAGTCGAGAACCCGGCGGATGAGACCGTGGACAGGCGCTACGTGACCGTCCTCGCCCCACTGCTTCCGAACGCGGCCGTCATCGACGTAACCGACCTTGACCCGCGGGAGTCGGCCGGTCCACAGTTTCTCGACAACTTCGACCGGCTCCTGGTGGGTGATCGCGAGGTCGACGTCGTCAAAGTCGTCGTCGTGTACTCAAGCGACCTGTTCCGGGGGTACCTGGAGCGCTACTTCGAGTGGCTACTCGGAAACGTCCCAGGGTTTAGGCGCGAGAAGATCGTGTTCGTGCGCGCCTCGGCGGACGTCATCCGGGGATCATTCGCGGTCGTGCTGAGCCCTCCGCAGATCCCGGGAGGAGAGGGGTCTCCGAGGGAGCGGGAGGTCGTGGAGCACTTCTTCCCGTGGCCGGCCACGATGTTCCTGGCCGCGGTGTACGGGATTCCGGTCCTGTGGATGACTCGCGACGTCCAGCCCGAGGGCGTGCGGTGGGAGGGCCTCATCCTGATCTGGGCGCCGAAGCCGTCGGGCGGTTGGTACTGGGACTTCGAAACTGAGTTCACGCTCACGCTGCCGAGCCTCCTTGCGGAGATGACGGGACAGGACACCGGGCGGGGTGGGCGAGCAGTCTCGCCCACCACCCTGCTGTCCTACGCGACTCTAATCGACCACCGGGGCAACGCCGTCCAGGTCGGGGCTCCGGCGTACCTGTTCTCACTACCCTGCCTGGGCCTTTACCCGTGGGACCTGAGCGCGATCGACCTGAACACGGCCGCCGTCGCGTTCCAGGATCTCGGAATCCTCGTGAATTATTTCCACATCCTCCGACAGGAGCCGGGTGGCGGACACGAGCTTCTGCTCACAGCCCTGTGCGGCCCTTATGGGATCGTGGCGGAGGCGGATGCCGCTGGGACGCGCATCATGACGGCCATCAGCAGGCTCGTCCGCGGGCTCATAGATCGCGCAAGATCCAGCCCGGAGCTCCGGAGCCTGCTCCGCGACGTGCAGGCCGTGGGCGTGGGCCTAAACCTCGCGCTGACCCTGATTAAGGGCCATTACTTCGGCGACGTGCGCCGCGTCGTTGAGGCAGTCACCGGAGGTGAGGTACACTTCCGGTTCGGTGCCTTCTTCGGCTTAGCCCTGTCCAGGGGCGGGACGAGGACTGAGCCCGTGGTGATCGACTTCGACGGTATCGACGAACGCTTCCGCGTCATCATCGGCCGGGGCCGAGCGCCGCGAGTCACGGGGCCGTGCCTGCAGGCCTGGGTGTGTGACATCTACACGGTCCTGGAGTGGAGTCACTCGCGGGGACGGAGGCACGTCCCGGGGGTCGTGTGGTGGTGGGTGTGCGCGCTGGCGTGGTGCTGCTGGCGCTGGTGGCCGCGGCGGTGCCGGTGAGCGCGGAGCGGGTGTACGTCCTGGTGAACGTGCCCGGAACGTTCTCGCTGGAGGATGACTGGGCGAAGGTCTTCATCACGGCCGCGTCGCTGGCCCGATCCAACGGTCCGTCGGTCGTTCCGGTCCCGGTGCAGGGACCGTTGGGACCGCTGGAGCTCCGGCTGCTGAACGAGCCGTCCCGCGTGCTCACGTACGGCGTCTCTACGGTCAGGCCCGGCTGGGAGCGGCTCCCGGACACCGTGGAGGAGGCCTGCGCCCGGGTGGTGAACGCGGCGAGGGAGGCGGGTGTGCGGGTGGACTTCCTCCTCTGCCTGGACCGGGCGAACGTGCTGCCGGCGTTGGAGCTGGCCCCGGTGGTGGCCAAGCAGTGTGGGGCGATCGTGTGGGGAGACCCGACGGTGTACCTCCGGAGCGTGCCGGGGGTACCGGTGCTGACGCTGGACGAGTACCTGCGGCGGTTCTCGGGGGCGAAGGTGTCCGTCCGCGCGGTCGCCGCGGCGACCCCACCTGGTCCGGGCAACCCGAACCCGATGACCCTGGCCGCGGTCCTGTTCGCGTGCCTGCGGCCCGCGGTCTTGGGGCTGGTGAGCCCCTCGAGCGACCCGAGCAAGGTGGTAGGTGAGGTCCGGGGCCGGCTGAGGTCCGTGTACGGGGTCGACGTCGACTCCCGGGACGTCAGGTACCTGGTCGTGTTCGGCGCGGAGTTCGCGGAGCTGAAGCCGCCGAGGGGCCTCGTCGTAGCGGCGTTCCCGTTCCGGGGCGTGCCCGGGTTCTTGGCGGCGTGCCGGATGATCCTGGCGGGGCTGACCGACGGCGAGCCGTGCCCCGTGCTGCTTTACGACCCGAGGAGTCGGTGGGTGCGGTACGAGCCGCGGCTGAGGGAGTGCGTTCAGGTCTCGGTGCTCAGGGTGTCCGACGTGGCGGCGCTGAACGTGGGGCTGGCCTCGCACCCGTGCGCGGTCGTGGACGCGAGCGAGGTGGCGACCGCGCCCGCGGGTCAGGGGGCTCAGCCCTCCCAGGCTCAGCAGCAGGGTCAGCGGGGGAGGACGGGCGGGCAGGCGCAGTCGCAGCGGGCCCAGCAGACCGGTCAGCAGCAACCGGCCCAGCCGGGCGGGCAGGCTCCGGCTCCGGGCGCCCCCTCGGGTCCGACGTCCTGGCTGGGGGCGCTGGACTCTCAGGGGAGGTGCGCGCTGTTCCTGGCGGCGAGCCCGAACGTGATCCGGCAGGCCCAGTCGTTCGCGACCCCGAACGGGTACCCGAAGTTCTCGTCCGTGGCCGCGTTCGTGAGCCCGGTGGGCGCCCTGCTGGCCTACCTGTTCGCGGCGGCCGGGTACGAGCTGGGGGAGGCCGTCCAGTGGGCGTCGTGGGTGCTGGAGGTGCTCCGGGAGCGCGGGTGCGGGGAGGGTGGGTTGGCGAACCCGGCCTACGTGCTGATCGGTGACCCGTTCCGGCGGTTCCGGGCGGTGCTCGAGTACCCGCTGCCGGGCTTGAAACCGGGATCCGTCGTCGTGAGCGTCTCGCCGGCGTTTCTGGTGCCCTTCGGTCGGTACTGGCTGCTTCCATTGGTGCTGCCGGGGTTCGTCGTCGGGCTGTGGGAGATCCCGAGGGACAACGACTGGATGGTGGTGGCCGAGGGGCTGGACTTCGTGCGGTTCCGGCTGGGGTCTCGGGAGTTCTCGGTGAGCGCCATCCTGGCGGCGCCGGCGGGCGTGCGATCGTCGTACGCGCTCCCGCTGAACGAATTCAATAAGTACCGCGTGACCGTCGTGGTCGGGCTCGTCCCGCGCTCGGAGCGGGCTCGTCCGGCCTGGGTGGGGGTTTCGGCTTGCGGGGTCGTGGTCGGGTTAGCATTGTTGCTGGCGGTCAGTGGGGCGACGAGGGGAAGGGTAAGATCGTCGCGTACCTGGCGGTGCAGGACGAGCCGAGCGTTGTGGCGCGGGCGGGTGTGGGGCCGAACGCGGGTCACACGGTGAGGGTGGACGGGAAGGAGTACGGGCTGAGGCAGATCCCGTGCGGGTTCCCGTACGAGGACGCGCAGCTGGCGATAGGGCCCGGGGTGCTGGTGAACCCGGAGGTCCTGTTGGACGAGGTGGACCGGCTGTCCGAGTTTCGGGTGAAGGAGCGGCTGGTGGTGGACGAGCGGTGCGCGATCATCGAGGAGAAGCACATAGAGGCGGAGCTGAAGTCCAAGCACCTCTCGGACGAGATCGACACGACGAAGACGGGCTGCGGGCCGGCGAACGCGGACCGGGCGCTGCGCAAGGCGAAGCTGGCGAGGGACGTGGACGAGCTGGAGGAGTTCCTCGGCGACGTGCCCGGGCTGGTCAACGAGTGCGTGGACGAGGGTGAGGACGTGCTGGTGGAGGGGACGCAGGGCTTTGGGCTGTCTCTGTACCACGGGATCGAGTACCCGTACGTGACGAGCAAGGACACGACGGCGAGCGCCTTCGCGGCGGACGTGGGGATCGGTCCGACGCGGGTGGACGAGGTTTACGTGGTCTTCAAGGCGTACGCGACGCGGGTGGGTGAGGGCCCCTTCCCGACGGAGCTCAGCCGGGAGGAGGTGGTGGAGAAGTTCGGTGAGGAGCTGCTGGAGGTGGAGCGCGGTACGGTGACCGGGCGGCCGAGGCGGATCGGTGAGTTCGACTTCGAGATGGCCCGGCGGGCGTGCGTGATCAACGGGGCGACCCAGGTCGCGATCACGTGCATCGACCGACGGTTCCCGGATGCGGCGGAGGCTGAGACGTGGGGTGAGCTGCCCCGGGAGGCGAAGAAGTTCGTGGAGAAGGTGGAGGAGGCGGTGGGCGTGCCGGTGACGCTGATCTCCACGGGGCCCGAGCTGGAGCACACGGTGGACCTCAGGTAGCCTTTCCTTACTCAGACTCCAGCCTTTTCAGGACCTCGCGGGCCCGGTCCGTGACCGGCACCCGGACCACCTCGTACCGCTCCCTCTCCTCCACCGGCGCCGTCGCGTCGAAGATCGCCTTCGCCATGATCCCTTCCTCGCTGGACGGATCGAGCGTCGAGCCGAGCCCGCGCACGACGTGCAGGTCCCGGTCGGCCTGGAAGCGGGTGGACAGGGCGTACTCGACCTCCTCCGGGTCGTCCGGGTCGATGTCCTCGTCCACCACGATCACGTGCTTGAGGCTCGGGTGAGCGGCCAAGGCGGCGAGGCCCGCGTTCACGGCCTCCCCCTCCGTCCGCTTCCGGATCGAGATGACCGCCTGAAGCCACCGTCCACCGCCCGGGGTCAGCCGAACCTTCTTCACCTCGCACACCCGGGAGACGTGCGCCAGGATGGTCGCCTCCGCCGGTCCGCCCATCATGATCCGGTGCTCCTCGCCGCCGGGCAGGATCACGGTCGGCGTGAAGTCCTCGCGCGCGTACACCTTCTCCACGACCAGGACCGGCTCCTTCCGGCGCTCGTCCAGGGTCCTCGTGACGTCGACGAACGGCCCCTCGGGCGCTCGCTCGTCCACGAGCCGGCCCACCATCACGACCTCGCTCTCGGCGGGCACGGGCAGGTCGTAGTCCACCTCGTGCACGCGGAAGTCGTCCCAGAAGGCGGCCGCGACCTCCAGCTCGTCCACGTCGTAGGGCACCCGGGCGCAGCACGCGAACATGGTCCTCGGATCCACTCCCAGGCACACGGCCACGGGCAGGTCGCGGCCGGACCGCTCGTAGTACCGGTACAGGTGCCGGGGCACGATCCGCACGGCGAACCGGCCGTCGCCCAGGTACATCATCCGGTGGACCGAGGCGTTGGGCGTGCCCTTCTCGGGCTCGCGCGCGATGATCAGGGAGGTGGTCAGGTAGGGGCCGCCGTCCGTCTCGTAGAATCGGCACATGGGGAGCTCCTCGTCCAGGAACTCGGGGCCGTGCTCGGCCTCCAGGAAGGCGGGGGAGGGGTCCTTTCCGGGCCGCTCGGGGTTCTCCATGGCCTCGGCCAGGCGACGCAGGACGTCGTCCCAGGAGTCGACGCCGAGCGCCTCCGCCAGGTATCGGCGTCGGGCGCAGAGGTTGCCAAGGAGGGGAGCCTCGTACCCCCTCACCCGCTCGAAGAGCACCGGTCGGTCCAGCTCCTGCAGCACGGCGGGGATGTCGTACCTCGGCGAGAGCTCCTCTCGCACGGTCACCAGCTCGTCCTCGACAACCTTAAGGAAGTCCCGCACGCCCAGGCCCCCGGGATGAAGAGGAAGTCCCGGACCGAGGGGTGAGGACCGGGACGCGGGCGGACCCGCCTACTCGAGTCCCGTGAATCGGATCCCGATGCTCTTCTCCCCGTACCGCTGGTTCAGGCTGATCAGCAGGGCGGTTATGGCCTCCACGATCCGGGCGTTGGCGAGCGGCCCACCGTCGATCGCCCGCACGCCGGGGATGTCCTCCGCGAGCTCCATCACCGTCTCCTTCGCGTCCTCGTCGTCGGAGCAGACGACCACGTCGCACTCGACCTCTCGGTCCAGGTCCTGGAGCAGCTCCGCCGAGACGTTCTCGAAGGCCGAGACGACGGGCTGGTCCAGCAGGGACTGAACGGTCTCCGCGGCCGAGCCCTCCCACGGGGTGACCAGCCGGGTCGGCCGGCCGCCGATGGCGGTCTCCAGCGGCACGGTCACGTCCACGACGATCGCGTCCTCCGGGAGCGAGTCACGGAGCCCCTTGACCGTCTCGATCACCGCGAAGAAGGGGACCGTCAGGAAGACCACGTCCGCGTCCGAGACGGCCTCCTCGTTCTCCCTCCCCTCCACGGTCGCGTCCCCGTACCCGTGCCCGGACAGGATCTCCCTCGCCTTCTCGGCGGCCTTGAGCGCCCGTTCCTCCTCCCGGGATCCGATCACGACCTCATGACCCGCGGCCGCGAACCTGAGGGCCAGGCCGAACCCCTGGTCGCCGGTGCCTCCGACGAGCGCGATGCGCATCGTGCACCCCTCCGTCGGACCTCGAGGACGGGGTTTTAGGGGTGCCGGATCCGGTTAGAACAGCTGGAGGGCGTTGTCACGAACGACGGCCTCCACGTCGTCGAACCCCCTCCGCTCGAGCTCGAGGGCTACCTCGGCCACGGCGAGCACGTTGCTGGGCGCCCGGGACGCGTCGCTGTTGATCAGGATCCGGTCCGAGTCCTCCCGGTGCTCGAGGACCATCTCGACGGCCTCCTCGACGGTGGCCTTGCCCGGCTGAACGGTGATACCGGCGTTGAAGCCCTCACCGAGCACGGCGTCCAGGAACTTCTCGTCCAGGTGATCCACCACGACCAGCTCGGGGTCCGCGTCCGACTCCTTAACCGTCTCAAGGATCCGGGAGATGACCTTCGGGTCCCGGCTGCGCGGGGTGTGGACGACGACGGGCACGTCCTCGGTGGCGGCGAGGTCGAGCTGCTCTCGCAGGACCTCGACCTCTTGATCCGTGGCCTTCTCCAGCCCGACCTCCCCGACGGCGTCGATGTCGTCGAGGCGGGACTCCAGGGCCCGCAGGGCCTCCTCGATCCCCTGCTCCGGGACGGCGCGCGGGTGAATCCCGAGCCCGATTCGGGCGTCGACCAGGTACTCCGAGGCGTCCTCGGCCGCGGACTGGACGGCCTCCCAGTGCCCCATCAGGGCCTCGTGGTTTCGGAAGGGCATGGGGTCGTGGGCCAGGGTAAGCACGTAGCGGATCCCAGCGAGGCTCATGCGCCTGACGTCGTCCTCCGGCCGCACGTCCAGGTGCACGTGCGAGTCGAACTTCGCGAGCATGGCCGGCGGGCGCCCCTTTCCTAGAGTTTAAATACGCGGGAGCGGCCCTCGGCTGGGGGGTGCGCCCGATGACCGAGCCGGTCGAGGAGGTTATCGACCTCTCGGAGATTCCATTCCAGCCGATGGACAAGCAGGAGATCCACCAGCTGGAGACCGTGCTGCTGGTCGCGACGCTCTTCCGGCCCAAGGTGCTGGAGATGATTCATGAGCAGAAGTTCCTGACCTGGGTGGACTCGCTGGCGGTCGCGGCGGCCGCGCTGGCCCGGCAGAAGGCCGGGTACACGGTCGCGGAGATCGCGGAGGAGCTGGGGCGCACGGAGACTACGATCCGGAAGCACCTGCAGGGTGAGACGAAGGCGGGCGAGCTGATCCAGGAGACTTACGACATGCTGAAGAGCGGAGAGCTCAAGATCGTGACCGGTAAGGAGGAGGTGGAGGAGAAGCTGAAGGCGGAGGAAGAGGAGCTGGAGCGGCTGCGCTCTAAGGTGAGCGACGTGGCCTCCTCGCTGAACCGGGTGGCGGAGAGCCTGCGCGAGTGCCGGTCCTCGATGGACGATGCGATCGAGGAGCTGGAGGGCGTGGTGGACGAGCTGAGGGACCTCAGCGAGAGCGAGTAGCCTCCCGGAGCCCGCGAAGCCGCTTACGCAGCCCCTCCAGGTACTCCTCCACCTTCTCCTCGTCCACGGGCTGTTTCCAGGAGCCCGCCAGCATGCACTTGGGCTCGGAGCCGCGCACGGACACGCGCCGTTCGATCAGCCCCTCGTACACCTCCTTCTTTTCCAGGTCCCAGACCGGGGCCAGGTACTCGACGCCGTACTCCTTGCACATCTCCTCCCAGAACTCCTTGGCGGCGGGCGTCTGCTCGGGGTAGTCTCGGGAGCGGCGGTCTCCGGTCACGATCACGTCCGGCTTCAGCTTCTCGAGCGCGTGGTACAGCATGCAAAACTTGCAGTCCAGGCACACCGGGTTCCACCCGAACCTCAGGATCCTGCGCTCGAGCCCGCGCAGGCCCCAGCGGTGGAAGATCCCGTGCACGTCGAACACGCGCCACTCCAGCTCACACTCCACCCGACGGCGGACCTGAGAGTAGTTGATCTTCGCCTTCTCGACGTTCAGCAGCACGCCGTTATCGTACGTGGCGAGGAGCATACGGTCCGGCTCCAGCTCCTCCCAGGCGAGCAGGGCGGCCAGGACGGAGTCAGGGCCACCGGAGAACAGGACGACGACGCGCATTCCGGGACCCCTTCAGGACACCTCGAGCCCGTGCTCCTCGGCGATCTCGTGGAAGGCCTCGATCACCCGCTCCACCTGCTCCTCGGAGAGGCCGTACACGCTCAGCTTGATCGTCTTCGTCTGGCCGGGCTGGATCCCCGTGATCCCGCGCTCCTTGAGCTCCTCGTACAGGAAGTACCCCTTCCTCGGGTGCTCACGGGCGATCTTGTCGAACCCCGGGGTCTCAAACTTCACGAGATCGTGCCGCTTGGGCCGCTCACCCAGCTGGCGGACGCCCTCGATCCGCTCGAGTTCCTCCACGAGCCAGCGCGTCTTCTCGACCTCCTCCTTCCACCTCTTGACGCGCTCGACCACGTGCGGGAAGCTGGCCATCATGGTGACGATCGGTGCGCCCATCACCGTGCAGCCGAGCAGCTCCACCTCCTTGTGCGGCCAGCTTCGCCCGGAGAAGTCGCCCTTCACTGAGGACCCGCGGAGCACCTCCTCCGCCCACTCCTCCCGCATCGCGAGGACGCCGCAGGGCGCACAGGCGGCCATGCCCTTGTGCCCGCTGCCGATCATGAAGTCCGGCTTGGGCTTGAGCTTGGAGAGGTCCATGCGTCCCATCGTGTAGGCGCAGTTGAGGACGCAGGGCACGCCCCGCTTTCGGCAGATCTTGATGAACTTCTCCGCGTCGGCCAGGTTCCCGTACTCGCTGTCCACGTGGGTGAGCAGCGCGAGCGCCGGCGGGTCCCCGGTCTCGTCCTCCACCTCGTCGAAGATCCGCTCGTACTCCTCCACCTTGACCCGGTACTCCGGGTGGCCCGTGTGCGGGACCTCCCGGACCTTCACTCCCCATCGCTCCGCGGCGAGGAAGGTGGTGTAGTGGGCCAGGGCGTCGACGACCATGACGTCCCCCTCCTCGCACAGGGCCCCCACGACGGCCTCCTTCGAGTACCGGGCGCCGGCGGTCACGCGCGCGACGTCCATGCCCAGAAACTCGGCCAGATCCTCGTGGAACTGCTTGATCGGCGGCTTCTCGACCTCGTGAAGCAGGCCCTCGCAGAAGTCGCACACGCTGTACCCGTCGCCGAACTCGATGAGCGCCTTCTTGGCCTCGGGGGTGAGGACGCCGCCCCGCTGGATCGGGTTCACGTTGATGTATCGCCGCTCCGTGTCGCGGACGAGCCGGCGGTAGGCGTCCAGGTTCACGGGGCCGCCCCCTCAGAGGTCGACCACGTACTCGGCGACCCACCGGTCGTCCTCTCGCTCGACCCGCATGTTGTGGTACGTGATCGCCTTGACCTCGGTGTGGAACGGGTGCCGGTCCGGGTCGTAAGGCTCCCCCTTCGCCGTACCGACCAGCCGCCACCCCTCGTCCGTCTCCTCCAGCTCCTCGACCTCGAACTCGGAGAACAGGAGGCCCTCCACCTCGTGCTGGAAGTGGATCTCCTCGAGCCAGTCGTGCAGTAGCTCCACCTCGTCCTCCGCCTCGGTCACCTCGATCCTCACCTCCTCCCTCGGCTCGACCGCGTCGAGGTCCGTGATCAGGTCGAAGAGCGCCTTGGCCGCGTCGACGAGCAGCTCCTCCAGCGAGTCCGCCCACACGCGGAAGGCCGCGTCCGCGGTGTGCTCGATCTCCTCCCAGGGCACTTGGAGCGCCCCCGGCCCGCGGAGGGAAAATACGAAAGAAATCCTTCGGTCGCCCGTGGGGGGCCGCCTCGCATGTGTCTGGCCATTCCAGGGAAGATCGTGGAGCTGCAGGGCGACCGAGCGATCGTGGACTTCGGAGGCGTGAAGCAGGAGGTGGACGTGAGCCTGCTGGAGGACGTGAAGGAGGGTGACTGGGTCATCGTGCACACGGGGTTCGCCATTCAGAAGCTCTCCGAGGAGGAGGCGAAGGCGTCCCTGGAGGTGTGGGAGGAGGTGCTCAAGCACGTGGAGGAGGAGCTGAAGCATGGAGAGGCGGAGGATGGTTGAGCGCATCGTCCGGCGCATCCACCGGGAGGCCGAGAAGCTCGACCGCGAGGTCTCCATCATGCACGTGTGCGGCTCGCACGAGCGGACAGTCGTAGAGCACGGTCTCCGGTCGCTCCTCCCGGAGAACGTGCGCCTCGTTTGCGGGCCGGGCTGCCCGGTCTGCGTGACTACGGCCGGAGAGCTCGCGGCCGCCATCGAGGCGGCGGAGGACGGAATGGTCGTCTGCGCGTTCGGGGACGTGTACCGCGTCCCGACCCCGCGCGGCTCGCTCTCATCCTGCGACGGGGACGTCCGGGTGGTCCAGAGCGCGCGGCAGGCGGAGCAGATCGCCGAGTCGGAGGATCGGGACGTGCTCTACCTGGCGGTGGGGTTCGAGACCACGGCTCCGACGACCGCGGCCGTGCTGCTCGACGACCCGCCGTCGAACCTGTACGTGCTCTCGGCCCACCGGCTGATACCGCCCGTGATGGAGTGGCTGCTCGAGCAGGGCGAGTGCGAGATCGACGCGTTCATCTGCCCCGGGCACGTGTCCACGATCATCGGCGAGCGGCCCTACGAGCCGATCGCGGAGCGGGCGCCCTGCGTGATCGCGGGGTTCGAGCCCGAGGACGTGCTCATCGCGGTCCTCGCGTGCCTCAGGATGGTCCGGCGGGGCGAGACCGGCCTGGTTAACGAGTACACGCGGGCGGTGAGGCCGGAGGGGAACCGGGTGGCGCTGAGGGCCATGGAGCGGGCCTTCGAGCCGGAGGACCGGCCGTGGCGTGGATTCCCCACGATCCCGGAGTCCGGGCTGGCGCTGCGGGAGGAGCTCTCCGAACACGACGCAAGCGAGGCCGGGATCGAGCCGGACTTTAGCATCGGCGCGCACGAGAGGTGCATCTGCGACCGAATCCTGCGAGGCCTCGCCACGCCCGAGGACTGCCCACTCTTCGGCAGGGAGTGCACGCCGACCAACCCGGTGGGCCCGTGCATGGTCTCTGAGGAGGGGCCCTGCTTCATCAAGTACCGGTTCGGCGGAGGTGCGTGAATGAGCGTTGATCATTGGCTGAGACGCCTGGAGAAGGCCCTGCGAGACGGCGAGAGGGATCGAATCCTGGACCCGGCCGCGGCCGTCGGCCTGGTGGTCTTCGCCCCCGTCGTCTCGACATCCGCCGTGGTGGTCACGGCGGCCGGATTCCTACGCGTCTCCGGTGCCTCCATCGGTCGGGCCGGGGACCTGGCGATACCGCTCGGGCTGCTGAACTTGGTGGTCTCCTTCGCGGTCGTGAACGCCGTGCTCGCGTACCTGCTCGTGCGCGGGGTCAACTTCCATCTCGAGCGCTCGGAGCGGTTCTTCCGCGCGCTGGCTGAGGTGCTGTACGAGGCGGGGATGATTTCGAGGCGGCGCTACCTCACCGTGACGCGCAAGCTGGGCGAGCTGGCGCGGGTCGAGAGGATGGACGAGATCCTGTGGGCGGTGGCGGGCCTGGTCACGCTCGGTCTCTCGTGCCTGTACGTCCTGTGCCGGGTGTACTGGCGCATGCACCGGCACGAGCGGAAAGAGGTCGCGATAGTGGAGTTGCTCGGGGAGCACCTCGAGGCGGGCCTGGAGATGCGACGGTGCGTGTCGTACGAGGGGGTGGGCTCGTACGCCCTGCTCTCCCTGCTCCTGCCACCGGTGTACCCGCTGCTCGTTTACCGCGTGTTCCGGGACCTGGACAGGCACCTCGCGGCCCACCGAGCGTTCGAGCGGGAGCTGGTCGAGCGGGTCTTCTCGTAGCCCGTCGTCTCCGGCTCACTCGCAGGCCTCCCGCCAGCGCTCGTACACTTCCTCGCACTTCCTCACCATGTCCTCCGGGGTCACCTCCCCGCGCGTCTTGAGGGCGGCCGCCAGCTGAGCCCCGCCGGCCCCGACCCCCTCCTTCACGTACCCTTTCTCGTACAGGGTGAACCCCCGGTACTTGGACTCCGAAAACCCCGGGTCGGCGGAGAACAGGGCGAACTCTCCCACCTGACTCAGCAGGTCCTGGATGTCGGAGTCCTCGTCCTCGACCACGTACTTGGTGGTGCCCACGAACACGCGACCGGGGTCGTACTCTCCCTCCTCAGACAGGCACGCGAGGATGGGTGCCATCTGCGTCCCACCGGCCAGCAGGACCGGGACCTTGGACCCCTTGATGATCCCGATCACCGCGGGCATCATCGGGTCGCCGAACCGGCGGATGGCCTCGTGCGGGTCCACGTCTCCCGGCTCCACGCCCTGCGCTTCGAGCCCCTCGCGCACGACCCTCTCCTTGATCTCGTGCGGGGTCTCGTGCGAGCTGCTCGCGAATCGGCCGCTGACCTCGTACCCGAGCGCGGCCATCACCGCCATCGCAGTGGTCGTGCCGCCCGGCACGCTCTCCCCCACGGTCAGGAAGCCCACGTCCCGGCTCAGCTCGCGACCCAGGAGCCTCCCCGCCTCGATCAGGTCCTCGTACGTGTTCTCGGACAGCGCCGGACCCTTCCGGAAGTCCCGAGCCACCTCCCCGCCGAGGTCAATGCAGGGGCACGCGGGCTCCACGGCAACGCCGGCGTCGGCGGGAAGGAAGGGGATCGAGGCCAGCTCCATGGCCGCCCGGGTGATCACGGCGGGGGAGGGCGCTCCCGACGGGTTCTGCGGAACGTCCTCCGCGTTCACGATCCGGTCCAGGCAGATCAGCTCCACGTCCCCGGCGGGCGTGTGTAGCGTTAGCTCCGGCGTTCTCCCGGCCGCGGAGATCCCCGGAATCAGGCTGATCTCCGTGTTCCCGATCACGCATATCAGGACCGTGCGCTCCCCTAAGCACGCCCGAAGGGCGTCGCGAACGGCCCTCCGGCTCCCGTAGGCTCGTATTCCCGGGAGCACCTCCCCCAGGCCGGTCAAACGACCCACTCCCGAGGCAGGTTGGTGAGCACCTCGCACCCGTCCCTTCGAACGACCGCCATCTCCTCCACCCGAACCCCGAACCGCTCGGAGTACAGGGCCGGCTCGACGGTTATTACGGCCCCTTCCGGCAGCTCGCCGGTCAGCCTACCCTCGTGAACGGCTACCCCGACGTGGTGGCCGAGACTGTGCGGGAACTCGAAGTCCTGGAACTCGTCCTCCATCTCCTTCCGGACACGCTCCTCGATCTCTTTGGGGTTCACCCCGGCCTTGAGCTCGTCCAGGGCTTCCTCCAGGGCCTCACAGACGGTCTCGAGCACCGGGACCGCGTCGCCGTCCCGCGCGCATACGGTCCGGGTGACGTCCGTGCAGTAAACGCACTTCAAGCCGAAATCGACTAGCATCACGTGGTCCCACTCCCTCCGGCGAGGGTCGGGGTGATGGTGGGGGACGCCGGCCCCCTCGTCGTAGCCGACGATGGGATCGAAGGCGGGCTTGGCGCCGATCTCAACGGAGGTCCTCGCAAGCTCGCCGGCCACCTCACTCTCGCTCCGGCCCTCCGCGGGTATGAGGGATCTCATGACGTCCTCGGTGATCCTCACCAGCTCCTGGATCACCTCCACCTCCTCTTTCGTTTTGGAGAGCTTAACGTTCTGGACCCGGTCCGACACCTTCAGCCGGTAGCACGGCACGTGCTTGGGGGCCCGGTCGGAGTCGCTCACCCGCGCCGGCCTCAGGTCGCCGGCCCGGTCACGCTCGACTACCTCAACCTCCTCCGGCACGGGCCACTCACGGACGGCGCTGAGGTCCATTTTCGGGACGACGAGGACGTACTCTTCCGCCTCGAAGTCGGCGTAAAACGCCAGGCCGGGGAAGTGGGCCGCCCACTCCACGCTGTCGCGCCGGACCAGCGCGCACCGCTCGCCGTTGCAGGCCTCCTCAAGCCTCCTCATCTTCGCCCGGAATAATCTCCTCCGGCTCAGCCTCTCCTTCACCTTCTCCAACCTCTTCCTCAGCCTCCGCTTCCTCTCCTCCATCCTCCCCAGCGCCCTCGTCCCGCCTCGAGAGCTCCATCGTGGACTTGTAAATCCGAAGAACCTCGAGCGCGTCCTCTCGGGACGGGGCGGCCATCCTACGCTTTCCCACGACCACCTCGATGCCGATGGTCTCGCCGATCTCCTCCACCACCTCCGGCTCCAGGTCGCCGGGGGACAGCCCGACCTCTCGGCAGAGGTCCTCGAGCTCCATTGGAACCAGCAGGTCCTCGCGGTCCTTGAGCTTCTCTCGGAGGCGCTCCACCTCGTCCCGCAGACGCTCGACCTCCTCCTCTAACCGCTCCTTCTCCTCCTCCAGCTCACGGCGCTCCTCCGACACCTCCTCGAGCTCTTCCCGGAGCTCCTCGAGCTCCTCCTCTTTCTCCTCCAGGCTCTCCTCCAGCTCCTCGAGCTCCTCCACGCGCTCGCGGAGCTCCTCCAGCTCCTCGCGCATTTTCTTGAGCTTAACCAGGCCCTTGAGCCCGGCCCGGATGAGGGCGTTGCGGAGCTCCTTCTCCACGATGTCCAGGTTGACGTGCTCCACGTCGTGACCGATTGGCATCTTCACCCGCTCGACGTGCCCGACGAGGTCCTTGAGCTCCTCCTTGAACTCGCTGGCCAGCTTCCTTCCCGGCTTGTCGGCGTCGGTGGCGATGAGGACCACGTCGGCGCCGTCGGCCGCGCGGCGGGCGATGTGAGGGTGCGTGGTGGGGATGATGGAGGTGATGGTGACGTTGAACTCGCCGCCGAGGGCCATGCGCTGGAGGACCTTGGAGACTACCTCCGCGTCGGCGGCCCCCTCGACGATCACTCGCACGTCGACGGGCGATCGCTTCCGCTCGCGCTTAGGTGGCATGCCGGGCCTCCCTTACCGTCGCCGCTGCCGGTTGACCTTCTTGTTCTGCCAGTTGTACTTCCGCATCCGCCGCGAGCGCCCGAACCCGCAGGCGGCGCAGTACCCCTTTCTCACGTGGTAAGCTCGGCGACCGCACCGGCGGCACCTAACGTGGGTCTTCGTCTTGTTACGCTTGCCAAACGAGGGCGTGCCCTTGGACAAGGGTTACCACCCCCTCCGCCTACCCGACCTCCGCGGGGGATATTAAGGTCACACTGTCACCACGGACGAGCACGCGTCCGAGCCGGACCTCGGAGTCGCCCGAGATCTCGACGCAGTCATCCAGAACGAGGTTCAAGTGCCCATCGAAGGATACGAGCCGACCGCGGAGCGTCTTCCCGGTCTTCAGCTCCACGATCACGATGTCGTCCAAAAAATCCCGCAGGGCGTCGTGCGGCCTCAACGGGGCTACTACCCCCGTTCGGATCACGGGTGGGGGGAGAAGCGCGACATGAAGGTTTCTCGGAGGCATCCGGTGTCGGAGAAGGAGTTGATGAAGGTGTTGGACAGCGTTAGGGAGGCGGTTGGAGTCGATCTCGAGGGGCCGCTGGAGGGGGAGGACATCGTCGAGCTGGGGCACGTCAAGGAGTCGGACGTAGAGCGGATAATCATCGCGAAGGGTAAGGTAATGGCGTTCGAGATCGAGGGGCTGTGGCTGCCGACCCTCCACCCGCTCCTAGAGATGGAGCCCGAGGATGTCGGGCACGCGGTGCTTGTGGACATGGGGGCGGTGAAGCCGATCGCCTCGGGCGCGGACGTCATGGTGCCCGGGATCGTGGAGGTTCGCGGGGAGTTCGAGGAAGGGGACGGCGTGGTCGTCATGGACGAGCGGAACCAGCGGCCGTTGGCGGTGGGCATCGCCCGGTTCGGGGCGTCAGAAATCGAGGAGAGGGATCGAGGACGGGCGATCAAGAACGTGCATCACGTCGGGGACGATCTCTGGGAGGCGCGGTTCTAGCTCACCGCTTACCGAACAGTCCCTTGATGATCCTGGACAGGATGCCCTCCTTGTCCGGGACCTCGATCTCGTACTCGATGCCGAGCAGCTCCGCGGCCAGCTTCTTGAACGCCTGAGCGGCCGCCGACTTGGGGCTGCGCACCACCACCGGCTCGCCGAACGCCGCGGCGCGGCGCACCTCGGGGTCCTCGGGGATCTCGGCCAGGACCTTGGTCTCGAGGATCTTCTCGATCTCTTCTTTCGTGAGCTCGGTCTTGTCCTTGGTCACCCGGTTAACGGCGGTTCCGGTGACCTCCGTTCCGACCCGCTCGGCGACCGCCTTGACCTTGAGCGCGTCGGTGATCGAGGCGATCTCGGGGTTAACGACCAGCAGGCACTCGGTCGAGGCTGAGAGGGCTGTCAGGGCGTCGCGGCCCAGCCCCGCCGGACCGTCGATGAGCAGGAAGTCGGCCTGGTCGACGATCCACTCCACCACGTCCCGGAGCCGCTCCGGGTTGGCCTTCCGGATGCCCTCCAGCGAGATCCCGGCCGGAACAACTTTCACGCCTTTGGGACCCTCATACACGGCCTCCTCGACCTCGGCCTCGCCGGCCAGCACGTCGTGCAGGGTCACGGGCGCGTCCTCCATCTGAAGAATCAGACCCAGGTTGGCCATGGCGATGTCCGCGTCCAGGATGAACACCTCCCCATCCATATCCGCGAGCGCGGTGCCCAGGTTGGCGGTCACGGTCGTCTTGCCGGTTCCGCCCTTACCCGACGCGATGCAGATGACCCTGCAGCCCTCCCTTTCCTCGGACTCAGCCAAGCTCGCTACCCCTCCTCTGAGGGCTTAGCCTTGGACTTGGAAGCTGACGTCTCGGCGGTGAGGTCGATGAGACCCTCCAGGCTGGACGCGAGGGACTTGGCAACTTTTTCACACTCTTCGTCAACCTCCTCCAAGTCTGACTCGACGACGAAGGCGACTAAGACATCCTTATAGGGTTTTACCGCCAGAGTTTCCCCGGAATCGGTCGTGAGCTTTACCCACTCCAGTTCCCCTACCAAGTGCTCGTCCAAGAAGTCCGCCAACCTGCTGACCTCAGCGGCGATTCGGTCCGGATTGGATACTCCAGACGAGGCGACCACGAGTCCCTGCCTGTCGGTCACCACGTACGGGGTGTCCGTCTCCTCGGTCGAGGCCGGGAGACTCGCGGACTCTATCACCATGCTGAGGTCGTTCCTTAACATGAATATGTCCGCATCCGAGGGCGTTGTCTTGGTCTCGCAGATCGCAATGCTGTCGTTGATCTTGACCGCTAGGTAATTCGGTCCCTCGCTCTCGGACGACACGATGATCGTGTCCGCGGTCTCAGCGGCCTCGAACACGCTCCTAAGCGCCTCGATGAGCTCGGTCTCGAACGACCCACCACCGGACATCCCGATGGGCTTCCCGTCCCTGTCGATGACCACCATCCGCTCGAACCCGAAGTACTCCCTGAGCTCGCTGAGCGCCTTGGACATGTCGCGCTTGGCCGTCTCCACCAGCTCGTCCGGCTCCAGCTGCTTAGACGCTATCTGGAGGGCGCGCTGGAGTGCCTCCTCCCTGACCTCCCGAGCCTCTTCCTCTGGGAGCCTCTCCTCAGTACCCTCCTCCCCTCTCCTGAAGAGCCGCTTGAACTTACCCACTATGCGAGCCACGATGTTCAGCACCCTAAAACCTCCTCCGAGTCGTTTGAAGGGATTTGGAGGGAGGAGGAAAGGTTATAGCTGCTTGGCGATCTCCTCCGCCGCCTCCTGCGCCCTCAGCCGAATGAGACCCAGGTTGGCGTCGGGGTCGGTGATTAGGACCAGCGTCGCCTCGTCGCTGATCGCAATGATCATCACTTTACCCTCGGACGACTCGATGAGCATCTGCTCCAGCTCGCCGAGATCCATCTCGTCGACGACTCGCTCTCCCGAACCGTACACCGTGGTGGCGATGGCTCCCACTACCTCCGAGTCGATGTCCGGCGGCACCGCTTCGGCGATGATCAGACCGTCGCTCGAGACGACCAGCGAGCCGTGCACACCGTCCACGCGGTTCAGATCCGCCAGCACCTTCTCGATCAAGCCGGACGACCCCCGGCGCTGAGTGCCGGGACTTAACGCTCAAATAAGGCTTAATTGCTTTGGGCCGGGGGGACCGCCGTGGGCGCGCTGACGGTGACGATTTCGGCCCTCTCGACCCTACTGCTCGCGGCCCTCGCCTACACGGTCGGGACGGCGGGCCGAATGCTTGGGTCTCCGGCGGTCGCCATCGGCGGGTCCGCCGCCCTTGGGGTCGCGGCCGGGGCGTTCCTCATCGTTCCGGCGCTCACGGACCTGCCGGGGGTCGTGGCGGAGTTCTGGAGCGAGCAACCGCTGCTGGCCAAAGTGACCGCCACCCCCTCCGACCTCCCCTCGGCCCTAAAGGAGCTGCGGAGGCACGGGGCGAGACCGGTCGGGTCCGAAGTGACCGTGGAGCTCACGTTGGGGGAGCCGGTGGACCCGGAGCGGCAGCGCTGGATCGAGCGGAAAGTTCGGGTCGCGTTCCCCGGGATCGGCAGTGCCCGGTTCGCCTCACCGAGCAAGCTGGTGCTGACGCTGGACACCAGGCGGGTTAAACTTGAGGACGTGCCTAAGCTGGTCGACAGGGTTTCGGGGTGGATCACCTACACGAGCGGGTACGTGGTGGTCGGTGCTTCAGCGACCGTGAAGGTTCGGGCGCGGCGGAGCGCGCTGTCCGACGTGCAGGAGAGGTTCCGTGGCCTGGTCAACGTGAGCGTCCTGTTCGACCCGTCGCGGGTGGTGAAGCAGAGGGTGGCCCGATGCATCCCGGCCCCGGCCACGGCCCTGGCGACGACGGTGGGCGCGTTCGTGCTGCTGGGGGTCGCCGGGTGGCACGGCGCGGTCGGTCGGGTAGTGGGGATTATCAGAAGGAAGGTTAGGGAGCTCGAGATTGAGCGCCGGCGGAGGAGGGTAGTGAGGCTTGGTAAGGCTGGTGAGGTTCAGCGCTGACCTTCTCGACTCGCTGCTGGAGGCGAGCCGGGAGAACCACCCGAACGAGTTTTTCACGGTCCTGGGCGGAGAGGTGGACGGGGACGAGATCGTCGTGGACTCGGTCCTGGTTGTCCCGTTCGAGGCGTCGGACACGGGGGCCGTGTTCGACCTGATGTCCGTGCACCTGAAGGGGGCGGTGGGGACGTTCCACTCCCACCCCTCCGGGGACCCGGCCCCCTCGGAGGACGACTTAATGCTGTTCAAGCGGCTGGGTGCCGTGCACGCGATTGCGGCGTACCCGTACCGTCGTCGGGACGTTCGCTTCTACGACAAATCCGGCAGAAATATAACCGAGCTGGTGGCTCTGGCGGACGACCGATGACGAGGCGAACAACCGCGGATTCACGCTCATGAAGACCCTGCGACCACGCCGAGGCGGGATGAAGAGATCGAGGTAGGCCGACCCCGGTCGGGTGAATGACGAGCCCTGGGGTACTTGACCGTGGCGAGGACGCTCAGGTTCGGCGATATTAAGGTCCGGCCCCTGGGGTTCGAGAGCTTCGGAGTCAGATCCATGGCCACGCTGATTGAGACCCCCGACGTGACCGTGCTCGTGGACCCCGGCGTGTCCATACCCCCGAAGCGCTACGGCCTGCCCCCGGCCGACGAGGAGTGGGAGGCGCTGGAGGAGGTCCGGGAGGAGATACAGCGGGCGGCGGATCGGGCGGACGTGATCACGATCTCGCACTACCACTACGATCACCACACTCCCTTCCTGGAGCGGGAGTACGAGGCGTGCGACGAGGAGACGGCCAAGGAGCTCTACTCGGATCGGCTGGTGCTCCTCAAGGACCCGGAGGAGAACATCAATCCGAACCAGATGCGGCGGGCGAAGGCGCTCACGAGCCGGCTGGAGGAGGAGGGCGTCGAGTACGAGGTGGCCGACGAGCGCTCGTTCGAGTTCGGAGACACCCGACTCGAGTTCTCGCCCCCGTTCCCGCACGGGCCAGAGGGGACCAGTCTGGGGTACGTGCTGTGCCTGCGCGTCCGGACGGAGAACGCGACGGTCCTGCACGCGTCGGACGTGCAGGGACCCGTCTACAGGCCCGCCCTGGAGTGGATCGTCGAGGACCGGCCGGATCTTGTACTGATCAGTGGCCCTCCAACGTACCTCCTCGGCTTCCGGTTCTCCAAGGAGAACCTGGAGAAGGCCTCCGATCACCTCCTGGAGATGTCCGACCGGGTCGGTCAGGTGATCCTGGATCACCACCTACTCCGGGACAAGAAGTACCGGGACCGGCTCTCGGACGTGTACGAGTCGAGCAACGTGGTCACGGCCGCCGAGGCGGTCGGGGAGGAGGAGCGGCTGCTGGAGGCGCACCGCGACGAGCTGAGCGGGGAGGAATGAGGTGCTTGAGCGCGTCGGTCGCGCGGTCTGGAAGTTCACGGCCATCGTCGGCTACATCGTGGTGAACCTGCCGTGGTTGATCGTTAAGGCGATTCGAGAGGGGCCGAAGAGGTCGGCGCAGATGGCGTCTCAGCTGGCCGACTCAGCCGAGCGGTCGATCGAGCTCTTCCACCGGCTGACCAGGACCGCGCAGGAGACGGTGGAGGCCGTCCGCGAGGGCAGGGTCCTTCTGCCCGAGCTCGAGGAGATCCCGTTCAAGGACATCGAGATCAGGGGTAAGAGGATCGCGGCCGCGCCGAGGATGCCGTGGGATATCCCGGCCCTGACCTTCCAGCTCTCTTTGCTCGCCACCGTTATCTTCGTGGTGCTGGAGGAGATCGTCGTGCCCCCGGTCTTCCTTTGGGAGTGGCTCTCCGTCCTCTCAACGTTCGTCGCTGCCTTCAGCCTGGGTTGGCTCCGGCGCGTTTCCCCGTTCGAGGAGCACTGGCAGCCGTACCGGTACGCCGCTTTGATCATCCTGGGCTCCGTGATAATCTCCGCCGCGCTGACTAACCTGCCTCCACTGGTGGCGCTGATGTTGCCGCTGGAGCTGACCCTGCCCGGTGTCGGAGCCTTCGGCATTCCGATCGCGGGCGTCGTTCTGGCGCTGGTGACGCTCCGGCGCAAGTTCACGCGCGACTGGACGCTCGGCGTCGTGCTCGAGAGGTCCGGTGAGAATCGAGTGGTGGTCATCGTCGGCAGCGACCTGGCCGCGAACACCCTGCCCGGGGAGTACGAGGTGGAGGGGGACGCCGAGCCGGGCACTCCGGTGATCGTGGAGGTGAGGAGGAGTAAATTCTCGCTGACGGGGGCCGTGCCGACTAGGATCATTAAGGAGGGGTGGTGACCCCTCGGCCAGCCATCCTCTCGTCACGGGGCCCGCCCGCTCGGCTAACAGCTCAGTCGTCATCGGGGGATCCGCGGTGACGAGGCGCGACCGGCTGGAAGAACTTTTTCGCCGGGCGGTCGCCTCGGGGCGCGGCCGGCTCAGGGTCCCGAGGGACCTGGATGAGGTCAAGCTGGACGTGGACGCCGTCCGGGACATCGTGCACGCGGCGCTGGAGCTGGACCACTACCTGACGCGCTCGGCCCCGGATCACGTGGTGAAGGGGCGCGAGGCTAGGCGGGTGGCCAAGCTCCTGAACGATATCCTCTCGGGTGTGGAGCGGATCGCCGGGCTGGAGGCCGAGGAAGAGGTCAGCGAGGAGCGGGTCCGCGAGGAGTTTCGGGACGCCGTGTTCATCGTGGTGAGGGGTAGGGAGCGGAAGATCCTGCGCGACCTCGTGGAGCGGCCGGTGGTGCAGACGGGTGGCCCGCTGATTCCCGAGGACTATCGGAAGGTGAACCCGAACCTGCCCGAGGAGCTGCCCGAGGGGATCATTAAAACGGTGAGGCGGGCCCGGCGAGAGGTCCGAGAGAGCGTGGAGAAGTCCGGCGCGGAGCGGCTGGTGCTGGTGCGGGAGCGAGGGGACAAGGTGGGTAAGATCCTGGAGGAGGAGCTGCCCGAGATCGCGGAAGAGCTGGGCGTCAAGCACGAGGTGATCGTGGTGGAAGACTTCTCGGAGCTGAGTCCCGCGGAGCTCCTGTCGGGGTCCGCTCGGTCTTGACCGAGACCGTTGAGACCCCCTCCGGGGAGCGCCCCAAGATTCCGGCGAAGGCCCGGGTGACGTTCTCCCGGACGATGCCGGCCGCCCTGCCCGAAACCGTGGAGCACACGGTACAGCTGTACAAGGCCGAGCTGGAGCACGTGGCCGAGGAGGAGGTGGGGCTGCGGATCGAGGAGAAGAAGGATGGGACGAACGTGCGCGTGGTCCTGGGGAAGGCGCTCGAGGACGTGGTGGGCGAGCCCATCATCGCGCACACGCGGAGCTGGGTTCGGGTGGAGGAGGTGGAGAAGTTCGTCGAGTCCGTGATCGATCCCTCCGAGCACTTCCTGACCGTGATCGAGGGGGAGTTCCTGCCGCTTTCCGCCTTCGGGACGTCGGTCTTCCAGCTGTGGGAGGAGACCCTGGACCACATTGATTACCACGTGCGGCTCATGTCCAAGTACACCCTGAACCCGCGGAGGAAGCGCGTCCCACGCTCGTGGATCGGGAAGCTCTTCGACCGGCTCTCCAAGCTGAGGAAGCACGTGCGGACGCTGGAGGCCGTGCAGCGCAGGCTTCCGGACGTGAAGCTGGCGGAGGACGACGAGTTTCAGCGGCTGAGGGACGAGATCGAGCGGCTGACGTCGATCGCCGTCGAGAAGGACTACGTGCCGGACGACGCGGTGGAGATGCTGAAGGAGGTGCTGAGGCGGATGGATGAGCTGGACGCGTACGAGCCGGAGGAGTCTGAGCCCGTATACTACGTCTTTGCGGTTGACCTGTTCGACGGCGAGGTGACGGTCCGGGAGCCCAAGACCCGGCAGTACGAGCTCCTCTCGGACTTCGTGGACGGGGAGAACATCAAGCCGGTCCCGACCACGCTGTGCGATCTGGGCGAGGCGGAGTCCGTGGCCCGGGAGATGATGGAAAGGGTGGAGGAGAACCGGCTGGAAGGCCTCGTGATCAAGCCGGAGCGGGAGGTCCCGGGCGTCCCGCACGCTCGTAAGGTGCGGGCGGAGTGGTACCTCCGCGGGATGAAGCTCACCTCCAGGCTGAACCTGGACGGGTTCACGGGCGCCGCCGAGCGGGCCGCAAGGAACGAGACCCGTCGCGCCCTGGCCGCCATCGAGACGGCCTACCTGTACCGGGCGCTGAGGGCGCTCTCCGAGGGTGACCTGGAGCGGGCCGCGCGCATCGTCTCGGAGGCCGAGAGAACCGTTGAAAGTATGTCGGAGTGGGACGACCCGACGGTTTGACCGGTCGGGAGGGGGTGAGGAGAATGGGCAAGAAGGTCCGTGAGGAGCGGGCCGAGCTGCCGCCCGTCCGGGCCGGTATCCTGAGCTTCTGGGACGAGGAGGCGCCCGGCCTGAGGGTCGATCCAGACCACGTGATCTACGCCTGCTTCATTATCGCCGCGATCCTGGCCATTCTCCACGTGATGATGGTGGTGTAAGGACCTCATGGCCATTCACAGCTACGTCCCCGAGGACCCGCTGGAGGAGACGGAGCTGCCGGAGATCGTCTTCGTTGGGCGCTCCAACGTCGGCAAGTCCAGCCTGATCAAGGCCATCACCAGGGGCGGCGCCGACGTCAGGGTCGGCAAGCGGCCCGGTGTGACCCGGTGGCCGGTTTTTCACGAGCTGGACGGCGAGCTCGTGCTCGTTGACATGCCCGGGTTCGGGTTCATGAGCGGCGTCCCCAGGAGGCACCAAGAGCGCGTCAAGGATCTGATCGTGGAGTACCTGGAGACCAAGGACAACATCCTCTTCGCCGTCCACGTGGTCGACGCCAAGGCGCTGCCGGAGATCGCTGAGCGGTGGGAGAAGCGTGGCGAGATTCCCATCGATCGGGAGATGTTTCAGTTCCTCAACGAGCAGGGCCTGGACCCGATCGTAGCGGCCAACAAGATCGACAAGATCAAGCCCGTCGAGTTCGAGGAGCACATGGACGCGGTCGTCGAGGCGCTCGGCCTGTTCCCGCCGTGGAGGCAGTGGCTGGACACCGTCTTTCCCGTCTCGGCGAAGACGGGAGAGGGGCTCGTGGAGTTCCTGGAGGCGATGCAGGAGAAGGTGAAGAAAGCCGGGCACCCGGAGTTCGCTCGGTTCTTCCGGACGCGCTAAATCGTCGCCTCGAGGCGGGCGGGCCTGACCTCATCCCCATCGATCCTGACCAGCTTGGGCAGTCGGCCGGAGTACCCCACCAGTTCTCCGTGTACGACCAGCACCGCGTCGATGACGTCGCCCGTGAGATCGTCCGCGAACTCGAGGGCCCGCTGAACCGCCTCCTCCCGATCGTCCCCGTAGGTTAGGTTGCACACCGCGGTGGCGGCGGCGTCCGCCACGGAGGCCCGCTCGGCGAACACCGTGACCGCGTCCGCATCCCCCATGCTGAAGGAGTGGCCGTAGCGGCCCGAGCTCGTGCAGACCCCGACCGTCCCCTTCACCTCGAACCCGAGCCTGCCGGTCAGAGGGTGGTCCTCCGAGACGTACAGCCCCACGACGACCGGCTCGCGCGCCCGGACCTGCACGTCGCCACCGTTATCGACGATCACGGTCGGGTCGGCGGAGCGCGCCGCCAGCTCGGCGATGGAACCCGCCACGGCGGCCATCGGGCCGACCCCGACGAGCTCCGCGGCCCGGGCCATGGTGAGGACGATCTTGGGGGCCTCCTCGGGCACACGAACGGGGACTTTGGCCGTGAGGAACTCGGGGTGACGGGCCGCGTACTCGTCCAGGCGGCGACGGTGCCGCCGGACGGCCTCGGCCGCGCGGTCGAGGTCCCGCTCTGAGTCCGCTGAGATGGTCACGTCGGTCTCCTCGATGATCACTCGCCGGGCGGGGCGGCCGGCACGCAAGCTTATTTTTCCCCTGCGATCGGTTCGTGAGGGGCGCACGTTGAAGTTCATAGTGGTGACCGGTGGCGTGGTGTCCGGAATCGGTAAGGGAATCACCACCGCCTCGATAGGGAAGCTGTTGAGCGCCCGGGACATTGAGGTGACTGCGATCAAGATAGATCCGTACATCAATGTGGACGCGGGAACGATGAACCCGTTTCAGCACGGGGAAGTGTTCGTAACGGAGGATGGTGTTGAGACGGACCTGGACCTCGGCCACTACGAGCGGTTCATGGGAGTTACGCTCTCGGGCGCTCACAACATTACCACGGGCAAGATCTACCAGCGAGTCATCCGGAAGGAGCGGCGCGGTGACTACCTGGGCGAGACGGTGCAGGTGATCCCGCACGTGACGGACGAGATCAAGTCCTGGATCCGGAACGTGGGTCGGGCGAGCGGCGCCGAGGTGGTCTTGGTGGAGATCGGCGGCACGGTCGGCGACATCGAGGGAATGCCGTTCTACGAGGCGGTCCGGCAGCTGCAGCTGGAGGAGGGCCGCGAGAACGTGATGTTCGTGCACTTGACGTACGTCCCGTACCTGAAGCACACCGAGGAGCTGAAGACGAAGCCCACGCAGCACAGCGTGAAGGAGCTGCGCAGCCTGGGTATCCAGCCGGACGCGATCGTCTGTCGGTGCGAGTACCCGCTGAGCGAGTCGGTGAAGCGGAAGATCGCGCTGCACACGAACGTGCCGAAGCGGGCGGTGATCGACGCGCACGACACGGACCTGGTCTACAAGGTCCCGCTGATGTTCGAGGAGCAGGGGTTCGGTGAGTACATCTGTGAGCGCCTGGGCCTCGACGGCGGCGAGCCGGACTACTCGGACTGGGAGGAGTTCATCGAGCGCATCGAGAACGCGGAGGAGACCGTGAAGATCGCCGTGGTGGGCAAGTACGTGGACCTGCCGGACGCGTACATTAGCATCCGCGAGGCGCTGATTCACGCGGGCGCGGAGGTGGGTGTCAACGTGGATATCGAGTGGGTGGACGCGGAGGAGCTGGAGGCCGGCCGCTCGGAGGCGTGGGAGCGGCTGCAGGAGGCAGACGGCGTGCTCGTCCCGGGCGGGTTCGGGAAGCGAGGCGTGGAGGGCAAGATCGAGGCGATCCGCTACGCGCGGGAGGAGGAGGTGCCGTTCCTGGGCATCTGCCTGGGCTTCCAGCTGGCGGTCGTGGAGTACGCGCGGAACGAGCTGGGGTACGAGGAGGCGCACAGCACGGAGTTTAACCCGGACACGAAGTACCCGGTGGTCGACCTGCTCCCGGAGCAGCGGGAGGTGGAGGAGAAGGGCGGGACGATGAGGCTGGGCGCGGAGCCCGTCGTGCTCGAGGAGGGCTCGCTGATCCGGAAGCTGTACGGCAAGGAGGTCGTGCTGGAGCGGCACCGGCACCGGTACGAGGTTAACCCGAAGTACGCCCCGAAGCTGGAGGACCACGGGCTCCGGTTCACGGGGCGCTCACCGGACGGTCGGATGGAGGTGCTCGAGCTGCCGGACCACCCGTACTTCGTGGGCACGCAGTACCACCCGGAGTTCAAGTCCCGGCCGGGAGAGCCCTCGCCCCCGTTCCTGGGGCTGGTCAGCGCCGCCGCGGAGCGGTAGATTCGGGGTCGATGGGCTCCCCGCTCAGCAGCTCGTCCGTGGCCCGGTTGAAGGCCTCCTTCGGGTCCCCGGAGCGGAAGTGCAGCGCGGCGGCACCCGGGTGACCACCGGCCCGGGCGCCGTCCAACCACCTGGCCATCTCGGTCAGCAGCTCGTTCACGGGGAACCCGCGGGCCCGGCCGCTCACCTTCAGCAGCCCGCACGGTTTCCGGACCGAGTTGTACACGACGGCGCAGCGCAGTCCCTTGCGGCGCAGCAGGTCCTGAGCCACCAGCCCCTCGATGTCCACCTCGGAGTGTACCTCGGCGTACCCGACTCCGAGCACAACGTGCACGGTTCGCGAGGCCCGCTCGGACCAGGTTCCCCGCTCCGCCCGCACCTTCCCACGGTACCGGGCCAGGTGGGACTCGGCCACCTCGTGGGGCGAGTCGGCCAGCAGGAGCACCTCGAGCGCCCGCTCGGCCCCCTTATGGTACTCGACCCGCCGGGCGGCGTTCACGGTGGCGGCCGCGTCCTGGATGGGGTTCAACTTCCGGCCGGGCGGGGGCGTGAGGAGCTCCGGGTCCACGAGGCGGGCGAGGGTCTCGTAGACGGGGCCCCGGTCGAGCCCGTCTCCCGCCGCGCCGATGAGCGGCAGCCACGGGCGCCTGAGCCTCCCGGCCCGGTGCGCGATCATCCCGGTCAGCGCGGACGCCGAGGTGTTCTTCGGCAGGGCTCGGACGTGGTGCGGGTTGATCGTCATCGGGTACCGGGCCGGGCTCGGGTGGTGGTCGATGACGATGACCCGGTCCCTCCCGCCGGCGACCCGGGGCGGGGTCACGTCCACGGCGACCACCACGTCGTAGCTCTCCAGCATTTCCCTGAGGAGCTCCTCCGGCACGCCGTAGAAGCCGCCCGGCGGGAACCTGACGTCCCCCTCCTCGACGCGGAAGGCCTCGCAGAGCGTCGCCGCCCCGGAGATCCCGTCCGCGTCGATGTCGGCCACGATCCCGACGTTCTCCGCCGCGTCGAGCACCCGGGATACCTTCCTCACGAGCGCGTGCAGCAAGACTACACCTCCCGGAGCAGCTCCCGGAGGAACTCGGCGACTCCCTCCCCGTCGTCGGCGTCCAGGACGACGTCGGCCGCCTTCTTAGCCTTCCGGCTGGCGTTCGCGGGCGCGACACCCAGCCCCGCCTCGCGGAGCATCGGCGCGTCGTTGTCCCCGTCACCCAGCGCTACCACGTCGTCCGGATCCACGTCCAGAAGCTCGCACGCCCGGAGCAGTCCCTTGCCCTTGTCCACCCCGCGGAGCTTCAGATGGTACGCGAAGCCCGTGTCCACGACCTCCACCTCCTCGTCGTAACCGTACTCCCGAAGGACCTCGCGGACGCGCTCCACGGGGACGTCCCGGTAGATGGCGACCTCGGTGTGCCGGAGGCCGGGCGGTTCGGTCCGCCGCACCCCCAGCTCCTCGCGGAGCGTCTCGTACGCCTCGCGAACAACGCTCACCCGGTCCTCGTCCGCGAGGACCTCCTTGCGACCGTCCACCTCGATGACGCCGCCGTTCTCCGCGATGAGCGGTCCTTCCAGGCCCAGGAGGGTGGCGGCCGACCGGGTGTAGTACAGGGTGTTCCCCGTCGCGATGCCGACGGGGATTCCGCGCCGCTGGAGGGCCCGGAGGTACCTCACCGATTTTAGGTGGACGGAGCGGTCCCCTCCCGTGATCGTCCCGTCCAGGTCCGTGACCACCAACGAGACCAAGGGGTAGCCCCCGATGGCGCGGCTGTGCTTCGTGCTGGCCGAGTCGGAGCTGGAGCTGATCCCGCCGAAGCTTCGGAGCCACCCGCACGTTACCCGGTGGGCCAAGCGGCGTGGTAAGAAGCCCGGGGAGTGCCTGCTGATCGCGAGCAAGCATCACGTGGCGATGGAGGACAAGCGGCTGCCGGAGCGGGATCGGCGGGGTCGGCCGGACATCGTCCACGTGACGCTGCTCCACGTGCTCGACTCGCCGGCCTCGCGGGAGAACCTGATCGACGTCTACGTGCACACGCGGCACGACCAGGTGATCTGGTTCCGGAGCGACGTGCGGCTCCCGCGGGATCAGTACCGGTTCATCGGGTTGATGGAGCAGGTGCTCAAGGAGGGGCAGGCGCCGCCGGACTCCGACGAGCCGCTGATCGAGGTGCTCGACGTGGACATTTGGAAGATCCTGGACTCCAACGACGTGAACGTGCTGTTCTCCGAGAAGGGCGACCGGATCGAGCCGGTGGGGTACATCGCGGGCATCCTGGACGCCGGGGTGGACCGGGTGGGCGTGATCGTCGGCGGGTTCCCCAAGGGCGACTTCTCGGAGGAGTTCTACGACCGGGCGGACGACGTGGTGCGGCTCTACGACGAGCCGCTGGACACGTGGACGGTGGCGGCGCGCATCGTGACGGCGTTCGAGCTGGCGGCCGGAGTGCTCGGCTGATCACTCCTTCACCTTGATGTTCTCGATCATCTCCTTGGGTATCTCCACCTCATCGTTCTCCTCAATCTCGCCCTGGGATATCATCTGGGCGAGCCAGGTGTTGATCGCCGTGCAGATGTGGATGGGCTCAACGCCGGCCTCGAGCGACTTCTCCGCGATCGCCTCGGCGATCTCCTCCTTGTTTTTAATCTTGATATTGTACGTCCGCTCCATGATCGTCAGGTGCGCCAGGGCCTCAGACTTCGACAACCCGGCGCTTCCCCCAGCGGGCATCTGGCGTTCGGGGGCACCTGCATGGAGGATTTTGTTTGCATCGGTCTCACGCACAAGGAGGCGAAGGTCGAGCGGCTCGAGCGGGCCCGGCTGGAGGGACCCGAGGCTCTACCCGAGGTGAAGGAGGCCTTCGATCTCTCCGGGTGCGCCCTGCTGCAGACGTGTAACCGGGTGGAGCTGTACGCGTCCGGGGTCGAGGAGGGGAAGGTGGACCGGCTGCGAGAGCTGATCGACGAGGACGCCTGGGTGAAGCGCGGCCTGGAGGCCGTGGAGCACCTGTTCCGGGTGGCCTGCGGGCTGGAGTCGATGATGGTGGGGGAGCAGGAGATCCTGCGGCAGGTGAAGGAGGCGTACGAGACCGCGGCCGAGCTGGGCACGCTGGACGACCGGCTGAAGCTCGTGTTCCGGAAGGCGATCTCGGTCGGGAAGCGGGCCCGGGAGGAGACGAGGATCAGCGAGGGTGCGGTGTCCATCGGGTCGGCCGCGGTGGAGCTCGCGGAGCGGGAGCTGGGGGGCCTAGAGGGGAAGACCGTCCTGGTGGTGGGCGCCGGTGAGATGGGTCAGACCGTGGCCAAGGCGCTCGTGGACCGAGGCGTGGACGCCGTGCTGGTGGCCAACCGGACGTACGAGCGGGCCGTCGAGCTGGCCGAAGAGCTGGGCGGGGAGGCCGTCCGGTTCGATCGGTTGGAGGAGTACCTGGCCGTCGCGGACGTGGTCGTCTCCGCCACGGCCGCCCCTCACCCCGTGATCACGGCCGATCACGTGAAGCGCGCCCTGAGGGATCGCGGGGATCGACCGCTGCTCATCATCGACATCGCGAACCCGAGGGATGTGGAGGAGGAGGTGGAGCGGCTCGAGGGCGTGGAGGTGCGGACGATCGATGACCTGCGCGAGATCGCCCGGGAGAACCTGGAGCGGCGCCGCTCCGAGATCCCGAAGGTGGAGCGGATCATCCGGGAGGAGCTGAAGTCCCTGTCCGCCGAGCTGGAGCGGCTGGAGCGCCGCCGGTCGGTGGCCAAGGTGGCCCGGTCGCTTAACGAGCTGAAGGAGCGGGAGCTGGAGCGGGCGCTGCGGCGGCTGGAGAGCTCGGACCCGGAGCGGGTGTTGAGGGACTTCGCGGAGGCGTACACCAAGCGGCTGATCAGCGCGGTCTCCTCCACGGTCCACCGGCTGCCGGGGGAGGACCGAGAGAAACTTTGCGAGGAGCTGGCGAGGGCCGTCCGGGAGCTGGCGAATCGGGGGTGAGCGCGTGGCCGAGTACCCGCTGGTGCGGATGAGGAGGTACCGGAAGTCCGAGGCCGTCCGGGACCTCGTCGCGGAGACCGACCTGAGTCCGGACGACCTGATTTACCCGATCTTCGTCCGGGAGGACGGCAAGACGGGCGAGATCCGGTCGATGCCGGGCCAGCGGTACCACTCCGTTGAGACCGCGGTCGAGCTCGTGGGCGAGCTGCTGGACAAGGGGCTCCGGGCGTTCATCCTCTTCGGGATCCCGCGGGAGAAGGACCCGGAGGGGCGCGTCGCGGCGGACCCGGACGGGGTCGTGCAGCGGACGGTCCGGGCGCTGAAGGACGAGTACGGGGACGAGGTCGTGGTCATCACGGACGTGTGCCTGTGCCAGTACACGACGCACGGGCACTGCGGGGTGGTGGACGAGGACACGGGCCGGATCCTGAACGACCCGACCGTGGAGCGGTTGACGGAGGTGGCCCTGTCCCACGCGGAGGCGGGGGCGGACGTGGTCGCTCCGTCGGACATGATGGACGGGCGGGTGAAGGCGATCCGGGAGGCGCTGGAGAGTGAGGGGTTCGAGGACGTGCTGATCATGGCGTACTCGGCCAAGTACCACAGCGCGTTCTACGGCCCGTTCCGGGACGCGGCCGAGTCGGCGCCCAAGTTCGGCGACCGGAGCACGTACCAGATGGACCCGCGGTGCCTGCGGCAGGCGCTCCGAGAGCTGGAGCTGGACGTGAAGGAGGGCGCGGACATCCTGATGGTCAAGCCCGCGATGCCGTACCTGGACGTGGTCCGGGAGGCGCGCCGGCGGTTCGACCTGCCCATCGCCGCCTACCAGGTCAGCGGTGAGTACGCGATGATCAAGGCCGCGGCCGAGCAGGGGTACGTGGAGTACAAGGACGCCGTTCTCGAGTCGCTCGTGTGCATCAAGCGGGCCGGCGCCGACCTGATCCTGACCTACTTCGCCCCGGAGGTGGTGGAGTGGCTGGAATAATCGAGGCGCTCAAGCGGCTGGACGAGAGGGTGATAGAGCGCGTACCGCGGCGGCCTCGTCCCTGGGCGGAGGCGGTGAGCTTCGCGCTCAGCGGCTGGACGCTCTTCCCCACCGCTCTCCTCATCTGCCTGCTCGTGAGCCACCGGATCGGGCTGAAGATGCTCGAGGCCCTCGTCCTTTCCATGGCGGCCAGCGAGGTGATCAAGCTGCTCGTGGGGAGGAAGCGGCCGGAGCGGCCCGGCCGGAAGCCCTGGGGGTACTCGTTCCCCAGCACCCACACGGCCCGTATGGCCTCGCTGATCCCCGTGGCCTTCGACGTCTCCCCGGGCGTTGGGCTGGCGGTCACCGGGCTCGCGGTCCTCGTCGGCGTCGCCCGCATCGCCTCGCGGGCGCACTACCCATCGGACGTGCTCGCCGGGTTCCTGCTCGGCTGCCTGATGGGGTGCCTGGTGGCATGAACGAGGCCGACGAGATCGCTGTCAGCCTGACGCTCGGCGCGCTGCTGGAGGTGTCCGGGTGGCCCAAGCCCGGGAACGTGCACCGGACGCGGGACCACGACGACACCCGGTTCGAGCACTTCCTGGCCAGCGCCGTGGCCGCCTACCCGGTGCTCAGGGAGCTGGCCGAGACGGCCGCGACGCGGGACCGAGTGCCGCTCGGCAGGTACCTTTACCGGGCCGTAAAGGCCTCCAGGTCCGCGCACACGGGCGGGAACACGAACCTCGGCATCCTCATCCTCGACACGCTGCTGGCGGCGGCACTGGCCCGCGCCTCGTTGCACCGGCGCGAGGTGCGGAGGGAGGCCCGCCGGCTGGCCCGGGCCACCACGGAGGAGGACGCGTACTACCTCTACCGAGCGATCGCGCTCGCGGGGGCGGGCGGGCTGAAGCGGGTCCGGCGGGGTGACGCCCCGGACGTGAGCGACCCGAGGCGCGTGCTGGAGGAAGGGATCACGATGTACGACGCGCTGAAGAGCTCCGCCGACCGGGACGCGGTGGCCGAGGACTGGGTGAACGGGCTGAAGCGGACCCTCCGGGTAGGCCTACGGGTGATGGACTTAATGGCCGAGTACGGGGACGTGAACGAGGCCGTCGTCCGGGCCTTCCTGGAGGAGCTGGCCCGCCGTCCCGACACGCTGATTTGGCGGAAGCACGGGCTGAGGACGGCGCTGGAGGTCTCGCGGCGGGCGCGGGAGGTGCTGGAAAGCGCGGGGGACGACCCCGTCACGCAGCGTCGGGAGCTGCGGCTGCTCGACGAGGAGCTGCACGCGCGTGGGATCAACCCTGGGTCCACTGCGGACATCCTCGCGGCGGGGCTGGGGTACGCGTGCCGGTTGGGGATGAGGCCGTAGTCCTCGCCCGGGTCCTCTCCTGCCCGGAGCTCTTCGACGTGGAGTCCGTGGAGGAGGCCGAAGAGGTGGCGCGGAAGCTAGTGGAGGGGGAGCTCGAGCCCCCGCTGGAGTTCTTCGGCCTGAGGTCGGAGGCCGTCAACGAGGTGCTCGCGGTCACCGAGGGGCCCGAGGGGCGGAACGTCGCCCCGCTCGGGCTGCGCGTGTTCAACGGGGAGCTTGGCGCGGTCCTGTACCCCGGATCGCGGACCCGAAGGAACTTCGAGGAAACGGGGCGGATGGTGGCCTGCGTGAACCCGAACCCGGTTGACTTCCTTCGCGCCCTTTTCGACGAGCTCCCGATCAGGGAGTGCGGCGGCGTGCCCGTGGCGGAGGGAACGCGCGCTTTCCTGGTCCTCGAACGGGTCCGGGAGTCAGGGGGAGGCGACGACCCCCTGCGGGTTGAGCTCGAGCCGGTCGACTGGGGGCTGCTGCACCCGCGTCCCCGGGCTCTGGTGCGAGGTGAGGGGGCGCTGGTGGAGGCGCTCGTGGAGTTCACCCGCCTCCACCTCGGTGAGAGCCACGCGCGGAGGTGCCGGGAGGCGCTGGAGGTGGTCAAGAGGACGGTCGGAAGCCGGGAGTACAGGGAGGCGGTGAAGAGGTTGGAGGAGCGGCTGGGGGCCCGGTCTTGAGGGTCATCCGAATCCCCGTGCACGGGTTCGTGGAGGTCGACGGAGCCTGCGAGAAGGTGCTCGATTCCCCGGAGGTGCAGCGGCTGCGGCGGGTACGCCAGCTGGGCCTGGCCGAGCTGGTGTACCCGGGCGCGACGCACACCCGGCTGGAGCACAGCTTAGGGGTGAAGTGCCTCTGCGACCGGGTCCTGGAGATTCACTGGGAGCGGCTGAGGCGCGACGTCCCGGAGGTCGGCCGGTTCTCCCGCGATTACGTCGAAGAGGTGCTGGGCCTGGCGGGCCTTCTCCACGACGTCGGCCACCCGCCGTTCTCGCACGTGCCGGAGCCACTGCTGGAGGAGGAGCTGGGGGTCGATCACGAGGACATCGGCGCCGCGGTGGCGCGGGTGGTGCTGGAGCGGGTGGACGTGATGGACCCGGAGGCGGTGGTGGAGATCGCGTTCGGGCCGGGTGAGGGTTGGACGCGGCTGCTTCACCAGGTCATCGCCGGGGACCTCGGCGTGGACCGGCTGGACTACCTCGTCCGGGACTCGCTGCACGCCGGGGTGGAGTACGGTCGGATCGAGCTGGACCGGGTGCTTCACACGCTGGAGCTGGGCGAGCGGGTCACGGTGCACGGGAAGGGGGTGGAGGCGGCGGAGTCCGTGCTGGTCGCGCGGTACCACATGTACCGGACGGTGTACTTCCACAAGACCTGCCGGGCCGGGGACGCGATGCTCCTCCGGGCGATCCGGCTGGCGGCCGACGACGGGCACCTGGACCTGCGCGCCTTCGATCCGAAGCGGCTGCTGAGGAAGGAGGACGCGATGTCCGCGTTCCTGGAGATGGATGACTGCAAGCTCATGCACGAGCTGTTGGAGCACCCGGAGAGCCGGGAGCTGGTGGAGGGACTTCGCGCGCGTCGGCTGTACAAGTGCGTGGCCGAGTACAAGGCCTCCGAGGAGCCGGCGCACGGGGAGCTGATGCGGTGGGCGGAGGAGGTGTCGGAGGAGCACCTCGGGGACCCGAACGGCGTCCTGCTGGACTCGTCGAAGATCGTGCCGTACGATCCCTCCTCGGACGAGGTCATCGTGCGGACCGAGGACGGGGAGGTCCCGCTGTCCGAGGTGTCGGACCTCGTGCGGACGCTGAGGGAGCGGGCGGAGCGGGAGATCCCCACGCTCCGGGTGTACGTGAGGCCGGAGATTCGGGACGACGAGGAGGTCGTCCGGAGGATCGTGGAGGACGTGAAGTCCGCGGTCCCGCCGGCCGGGGAGGGTTCGTTACGAACCTCGTAACAATTCGGGGGCGGCCGCCGCGGGGAATTGAACCCCGCGCCCCGTATCGGGGCGCGCCGGATCTGAAGTCCGGCCCGGGGACCACCCCGGTGGCGGCGGCCTGACGGGCGGGCCCGTCCGAACCCGGGATAAGACCGGTATTAAGGGGTTTCGCGGGCCGGGGGGAGAGCTGTGAACCCGGTGATGCGGATCGTGGAGCTTTACGAGGACCACCCGATCATGGAGCGGCTGGACCGACGTGAGGACCCGTTCCGCGTCCTCATCCGCACGATCATCTCCCAGCGGACCCGGGACACGGTGACCCGCCGCGTGTCTGAGCGCTTCTTCGAGCGCTTCGACGGGCCCGAGGACGTGATCGAGGCGGATCTCGAGGAGATCCAGGAGATCCTCCGGGGGGCCGGATTATACCGGCAGAAGGCCCGGTGGATCAGGGCGTGCTGCGAGCGGATCGTGAGTGAGGGTATCGACCTTAGCGAGGTGGTCCGCCGCCCGGTCGAGGAGGCCAGGGAGACGCTGCTCGACCTGCCCGGCGTGGGTCCCAAGACCGCTGACGTGGTCCTGCTGTTCGCCGGTGGGCACGACATCTGCCCGGTGGACGTGCACGTGCGGCGGATCGTCGGGCGGCTGGGGCTGGTCGACTCCCGGGACTACGACGACGTGCAGCGGGCCGTGCATGAGGCGGTTCCGGAGGGGAAACGAGGAAAAGCTCACCTCGCCCTCATACAGTTCGGCCGTGAGATATGCAGGTCGGAGCCCAAGTGCGAAGCCTGCCCAGTCCGTCCCCTTTGCCCGACCGGAGGTGGTGAGCGCGGTTGAGCGTGAAGGCCGTCTACGAGGAGCTCCGGGAGGTCGTGCTCGAGAAGCTGGACAAGGGAGAGGACCCAATACCGCAAATTCTCGGCCAGGACGAGGTCAAAATGCACGTTCTCTCCGCGCTGATTGCGGGCCGACACGTGCTCATCGAGGGTCCGCCCGGGGTGGGCAAGACCACGCTGGCCCGGGCCATCGCCGACCTGCTGCCGCCGGCCGAGGCGGTGAAGGGGTGCCCGTTTCACTGTCACCCGGAGGATCCCGTGTGCCCGCTCTGCAAGTCGAAGCCGAAGGACGAGCTCGAGACCGAGGTCATCCCGGGCCGGGAGCGGTTCGTGCGGATCCAGGGCAGCCCCGACCTAACGCCGGAGGACCTGCTGGGCGACATCGACCCCGTGGCCGCCCTCAAGTACGGGCCCACCGACCCCCGCGCGTTCACACCGGGCAAGCTGCTGCGAGGTAACCGCGGCGTCGTCTTCTTCGACGAGATCAACCGGTGCCCCGAGAAGCTGCAGAACGCGCTCCTTCAGGTTCTGGAGGAGCAGCGGGCCACCATCGCGGGGTACGAGGTGGACTACCCGGCCAACTTCATCATGATCGCGACGATGAACCCGCACGAGTACGCGGGCACCGAGGAGCTCTCCGAGGTTCTGCTGGACCGCTTCGACACCGTTGAGATGACCTACCCGAAGTCCAAGGAGGTCGAGAAGCAGATCGTCGTCGAGCGCGGGAAGGACCTGGACGTGGAGGTCCCGGAGCACGTGCTCGAGTTCATCGTTGACCTCGTCAGGGCCACCCGGGAGCACGAGGAGATCGAGCGGCCGGCGAGCGTCCGGGCCACGATCGGGCTGTACGAGCGGGCCCAGGCCCACGCGGCCCTCGAGGGCCGGTCCGAGGTCGAGATCCAGGACGTCGTGCAGGTGGCCCCCTCCGTGCTGAAGAAGCGCATCAAGCTGAGCCCACGCGTCCAGCACGTCAAGTCGGAGGAGGAGGTGATCCTGGAGATCATCCGCGAGCTGCTGGAGGAGAACTACGACATCAAGCTCGAGCAGCTCGACGTCGATCTGGGCGAGGGGGAGGGAAAGGAGGAGGCGGGAAAAGGGAGCCGGGGAAAGGAGCCTGAGGAGCGGCGCGGGCAGCGGGTGAGGGCTCGCAAGGAGGAGAGTGGGGAGGAGAGTAGTGGGCGGAGCTCCCAGGGCCGATCGAGGGTCCGATCGCTCGGGTCAACGTCGGCGGCATCGTCCGAGGCCTCGGGCGCGGGCGGCGGGTCCGGGGTCGAGGCGGAAGCCGAGGAAGTCGCCGGGGAGGAGGGTCACCGTTCGAGCCGCGGCAGGCTGCGTTTCCAGCACCTGACGAAGCGGGATCAGCTGAGGTACGTCGAGGGCGACGAGCGGTACGTGTTCTCGGCCCGGGTGCTCCGCAGCCTCCTGAACCGGGGAATCGAGTACCTGCGTCCCCATCAGCTCGCGGAGTCGCTGGTCGTGAGCGCGGCTCACATCAAGAGCAAGTACGGGCGCGAGTTCATCGAGGATATCACCGGGTACGATTACGAGGTGATCGTGCAGCGCCAGCACGACTACTCGTTCATCGACGAGCTCGAGGAGCGCATCCGAGAGCGTCTCAAGATCCTGGAGGAGCTCGGGTTCATTCGACCCTCCTACCAGGGCGGCGTAAGCATCACGCTGAAGGGCAAGGAGCTGGCGGCCTTCTCCGCGTTGATCGAGGAGCTCGAGGCGTTCGAGGGCGAGGAGTTCGGGCACCACGCGTCCAAGCGGCTGAGCGCGCACGGAACGGGGCACCGAGGACACGTCCGCGAGTACCGGCGCGGCGATCCGTACAGCAGTATCGACGTGAGGAAGTCCATCCGGACGTCGGTCCGGCGGGGCCGGAAGAAGGTGCTCCCGGAGGACCTTCGAGCCTGCGATCGGGAGGAGGAGGTCGGTATCGACATCGTCTACGCGATCGACACGTCCGGCAGCATGGCGGGCGACCGGATCGACGCGGCCAAGCGGGCGGCGATCGCCCTCACGCACTTCAGCCTCAGGCACCAGGACCGGGTGGGAATCGTTGAGTTCAACTCCAAGGCTCGAGTGGTCACCGACATCACGTCGGACATCGAGAAGATCATCACGGAGGTGATCTCTCTGAAGCCTGGCGGGGCCACCGACATCGGGGACGCCATCCGCGTGGGCGTGAAGCTGTTCGAGCGGTGCGGGGAGCGGGACCGGGACTGGCACATGATACTGCTCACGGACGGGGTTCCGACGAAGGGCGAGCCGGACCCGGAGAGCAAGGCCGTGTCCGAGGCGATCGCGGCTGCCCGGCGCGGCATCACCATCTCCACGATCGGGATCCGGCTGCCCCGGGAGGGCAGGCGCCTCATCGAGCAGATCGCCAGCATCACGGGCGGTCGGTCGTACCACATAGCGAGCCCGGAAGAGCTGACGCTGGTCACGCTCAACGAGTACAGGCGGGCGAAGATCAGTTGACGGTGGTAGGGGTCGTCGCGGCCTCTGAGCTGGCGGAGCGGGAGGTCCTGAGGGAGGCCGAGCGGCGACTGAGGGAGCTGGGGCTGGACGGTGTCGAGACCGTCACCGACCCGGAGGATGTGCCCGACGATCCCGCGGTCGTCCTGGTCGCCACCGGTGGAACGGAGGACATCTTGGAGTCGATGATGGAGGAGTGTCCGGCCCTGCTCCCACTGTACTGGCCGTCCTACAACTCGCTCGCCGCCGCGGTCGAGGTCGGCCTGTCGCCGGTGAGCGTGGAGGGTTGCGACGCCGTGGTCGAAGCCTTCCGGCGGCTCGTTGAGCGGAGAGTGCTCGTGCTGGAAGGCAAGTGCAGGTGGGTTCGGAGCGAGGAGCCGGATGAGTTGCCCTACCTGAACGTGGCCACCGTGAACGTGGACGACCTCGGTGAGGTCGAGCCCGCGATCCGGAAGGTTAAGCGCCTGCTTTCCTCGGCGGGCGTCGACCCGGGGAGCTTGGATGAGGAGTTCCTGGAGCTGGCGGGACGGTTGCACGCGCTGGCCGAACGTGAGGGCGCGGACGTGATCACGGGCGACTGCTTTGGCCTGTACGAGGAGTACGGCGCGGTGCCCTGTCTCTACTTCTCGGCTCGGACCGGGTACTGCTGCGAGGGGGACGCGACCGCGCTCCTTACCGTGCTGGCCTGTCGGGATCAGCCGTTCGTCGCCAACGTGGTGGAGCTCGCCGAGGACCGGGTGCGGCTGGCTCACTGCGCCTGCCCGGTGGAGCTCGTGGACGACCCCCGGCCCTGCGATCACATGGAGACCGGGGCGCCCCACGCGGTCCGGGGCACCGTCCGTTCGGGCGAGCTCGGGCTGGTCAGGTTCCCGGACGTGTGGCGCGTCGAGGCCGTGGAGACGGAGTGGCGGGAGGATCAGTGCCGGGTCCAGGCGGAGGTGGTCGTCGGCGAGGGGTTCAGGCCCCGGGGGAACCACCACTGCCTGGTGCGGGTGAAGGAGGCTGAGGTCCTCGAGCGGCTGTTCTCGTCGGTGGTACTGTCGCGGTCGCCGTCAGCCGAGTGACCCTCGCATGCGACCCATCTCGAGCAGGAGGTCGCGGACGAAGGGGTTGACCTCCTCGACGCCGCCCTCCGCGACCACGTATCGCAGGTAGGGTTCCAGCGTATGGACCAGGTTCTGGTACTCGAAGTCGGACGGTGGCTCGAGGTCGAGGTACTCGACGCAGTACTCCAGGTCCGCGTTCACCATGGACACGCCGGAGGTGGGCAGGACGGACCCGGCCGTCTCCAGGAAGGTGTGCTGGACCGCGAACTGCAGGTCCTCGCGGAGCATCGGGTACAGCCGGGAGATCACGGCGTCCAGGGCGTCCTCGCCCAGGCGCTCCTCCACCTCGGCGAGTCCCCGGCCGGTGCCGATGAGCTCGGGCGGCATCCCAACGGTGTAACACGCGCCGGTGAACTTGATCGCTCGTGGCAGCTCCGGCAGCTTCTCGACGCGCATTCGCCGGAGCTCTCGGTAGAGCTCGCGCCCCACGTCGTCGTTCACCTGCTTGCAGAGCTTCCCGACCTTGTCCGGCTCGGGGATGTCCCGGGCGTAGCCGACGGGTCCCTTACGGGCGAGCCGGTCCCGGGTGTTGGGGATTAGGTCCGAGATGATGTTGAGCGTGCCGATGCACCGGTAGAAGACGCTCAAGTAGTGCTTCACGAAGATCCCGGTCGCGAGGATCAGGTACTCGACCTCGTCGTCTGAGAGCTCGATCGGCTCGTTGGCGGCGAGGTCGTTGATTCGGCGGATGGACCGGATGACCTCGTCCTCGTCGTGGTCGTACCGGAACCCGGACTGGATGGTGTACGTGGCCGCGCCGGCGTACTCCTCGGTGAAGTCGTCCTCCGCGCCCGGCTTGATGTGTCCGCGGAAGGGCAGGCAGCCGCCGCCCAGGATGGGGGCCATCGGGATCCCGAGCTCGTCCGCGAGCTCGTAAACCTGGAAGATCGCGTACTTGCAGGCCAGCACGGCCGGGACGTGACCGTAGGACAGGGCCGGATCGGAGCGCCCGATAAAGACTCGGAGGTAGCTGACGTCCATCCCGATGTCGCGCATCCCGTTGATGTACCCTTTCAGGATGCTGCGGATGGTCAGGAGCTCGGGCACCTCCTCGATGAGCGGGATGATGCGCAGGTGGCCCGCGCTCAGCGGGATGTCCAGCTCGCGGGAGGCGAACCGCCGGGCGTAGGATATGCGGTCCGCGGTGTCCAGCAGCTCCTCCGGGGAGGAGGTCATCGGGTGGACGACCTCGAAGATTCCTCGAGCGTCGGGATCCTCCTTAAGCAGCTCCGAGTTGGCCTCCATCACGCCCAGCAGCGCCTGGATCTGGCGGAGGACGTTCTCCTTCGACGCGCTCGGCACGCGGACGATCACGAACTTATCCTCGCCGACCTCGACGCCCGCCTCGTGCAGCTCCATGAGCACCTGGATGGGCTGCAGGTAGGGCGTGAGCTTGCCCTCGAAGTCGATCATGTACTCCTCAGCGTCGTACTTCGTGAGACACTCGACGGCCTCCTCGGGCTCCTCCTGAACCCGCACGGACTTGGTCGCGTCCGGGTGTTGCGTCGCGAGCGTCCGCGCGATCCTCGCCTCGCGTACCCTCTCCACCTCTCTCACGACCTCGTTCAAGGCGCGAGGGCCCGATGGGGAGGGCGGGTCAGGCGCTCAAAATGTTACTCCCCAGCGCCTTCCTGACCTCCTCCACGTGCTCCGGATCCCAGTCTACGCGATCCAGCTCCCTCTCCATCTTGGACAGCGTGCGCTCGTCCGTCAGCGGGCCCGACCAGACGTAGCCCACCCCGGGCTCCCGGCGCAGGTTTTCGAGGGCCCGGTTCGCGTACGATTTACCCCGACGACACTCCAGACAGACCCGAACGCGCAGCCTCGGCTCCACGAGGCAGTACCGGGGGAACGCCCCCACGTCGACCGAGGCGGCCAGGCGCACGAGGGTGCCCACGATGGCGCGCGCCTCGAGCTCCGGGTCCCGCTCCTGGAGGGGCCCCTCGAGAAGGTACTTCCGCCGGGCGGCTGGGGTGTAGAGCGACTCCAGGTCCGTGGCCGTGAGGTGGACGTACCCGTCCCCCACGCCTCGAAACGCGACCTGAGCGAACGGAACGGGGGACCCGTGCACGTCCAAGTCCACCGCGTCGAGGTCGAAGCTGGCCAGGACGATCGCCGCGTCGTGACAGTAGACCTGCGCCTTGAGACCATGCCTTCGCACGTTCATCCGCGCGACGCGGCAGGCGAGCGGGTTCACGTCGGACAGCACGGACTCCTCGACGCCCGCCTCGAGGTGCAGGCGAACGGCCCGCGCCCCCACACCGCAGAACACGTCTCCGAACCGGGAGATCCGATTCACCCGGTGAAACAGCACCAGGATCGACCGGTTCACCGCGGCGTTCGGGGCGAAGGCGATCGGGGAGTCCTTGGAGGGGAGGCCGCCCTCGCAGTACCGGTTAGGGTCGGGGACGTAGAACTCCGACGATCCCTCCCGGTAAAGGACGAGATCAGCGCCTGCGACCCTCTTCACCCCTCCGTCGGTCCTCACCCTCATCATCCCCGGGTTCCACGAGCGAGTGGCACGGGTACGTCCACGAAAGTTCTCCGGGGACGATCCCCAGCCACTCGTCGGCGAAGGCCAGCTCCCAGGGCTCCAGCCACTCCACCAGCTCGGCGAAGGGTCTCCTGAGCCCCTTTACGAGCCTTCGCCCCTCGAGTGACCCGAACCGCTCGCGGAGACGGCGCCGGTACAGGTGCAGCTCCGGCCGGCCCTTGGACACGTCGTCAAACACGAAGACGCTGCGCTTCGTCCCGGGCACCCACCGCTCCAGCTCCTCGCCTCGGCGGGACAGCTCCTCCATCCCGCGCCACGCGGCCGGGTGCGTGCGGCAGACCGACTCAGCGAGCTCCCACAGCTCGCCGGAGGCGATCGCCTGCCGGACGGTGCGGACTATCCGGTGGAGCTCGTAGAGGTTGTGCCGGGCGAGGAGCTCCGTCCGCTCATCTTCGTCCATCTCCCGCAGCTCCTGCGGGTCGTGCTTGGTGCAGACCGGGCAGGAGCACGGGAACTCCCGCAGCTCCTCCAGCTTGATGGTCCCGAGCGCGGACAGGTACCGGCCGGTCCTCGCGTAGATCGCGTAGGAGGCGGAGTCGAACAGGTCGCACCCCATGCAGACGGCCAGCGGGATCGCCAGCGGGTGACCGCAGCCGAAGAGGTGGACCGGTCGGTGGGGCGGTAGGGCGGACTTGGCGGCGAGGACGACCCGGACGACGTCGGCGAACCGGTAGTCCTCCAGCAGGGGCACCACGCCGCCGATGGGGTACACCGCGGCCGGGAGCTCGGAGAGCCGCTCGGCGCAGGACCGCCGCAGGTCCTCGTAGGTGGACCCCTGCACGGTCAGCGCCAGTGGCGGGCGCTCCTCCAGCGAGACGGCCTCACGCGCCCGCTTAACGGTCGTTTCCACGTCCTTTTCAGCCCGTTCCCTGGGAGCGTCCGGCGGCGTCGGGATGTCAAGGATGGTTCCGACGTCCGATCCGATCCTGGACTGGAACTCCACGATCTCCCGGTTGGTCACGTCCACGTCGCCGTACTCCGCGAGCTGGAAGGAGCCGGAGTCGGTCATCACGAACCCATCGAACTCCAGCAGCCCGTGCACGCCGCGTTCCAGCGCCTTCTCCCGCAGGTGCTCGTGCTTCCTGATGATGTAGGAGTTGGTGATCACACCGTCGAAGCCCATCCGCTCGATCTCCTTGGGCGGGACCACCAGGTCGTTGGGGTTAATGACCGGGAGCAGGGCGGGGGTCTCGAGCCGGCGTCCGTTTACCTCGAACCGGGCGAGCCGGCCGGCGACGTCTCGATCCCTCACCTCGAACCGGACCTCCAACGGATCACACCCTCACGAACACCGTGACGGCGACCTCTTCCTCCAGCACGCTCGCGAGCTCGTTCGGGTCGGGTCCGGACTCCTTCCCGTCCTTTCCCACGTACCGCTGGACGACGACGTAGTCCGGATCGATCTCTTTGACGGACTCGATCAGCGGCTCACAGTCGTCCGGCAGGTACGGGTGCGCGGTGATTCTAAGCTCCAGCTCGGCCCGGCCGCGGACGGCCTGGACCGCGCGCCTCAGCTCGGCCGCGTCCATGACATCACCGGTCGCCCTGAGGTAGGCCTCGTCCCGCAGCGGGGCCTTCAGGTCGAGCGCGACCCGATCGAAGGAGTCCGCCACGCGGTCCAGGCGCTCCGCCGGGTACCCCGAGGTGTCGAGGACGGGGGATAGGTCCATCCGGCGGATCAGGCGACAGAGCTCTCGGAGCTCGTCGATCGGCTGGGCGAGCGGCTCACCACCCGAGACGATGACGGCGTCCAGGTAGTCCGCGTACCTCTCGATCTCTCCAGCCACCTCGCTCGGGCCCATGTCGGTGCCGCCGTCCGGCGGGCGCAGCTCGGGGTTGTGGCACCACGGGCACCGCAGCGGGCATCCCTGGGTCCAGACTACCGAGCACACCTCTCCGGGCAGCCCGTCCGAGCAGCTGATGACTCTGAGTCCGGCGACCTTCAGTGCGCTTCCCCCTCCTCACATGAACTCGTCGAGCGTGGACTGCTTCCGCTCGGAGGCGACGCGATCGTAGGTGCTCCAGGACCTGCGAAAGTAGTCCAGCAGCGGTCCCCGGCGCTCCAGCTCCCGCCTGAGCGCCTCAATGGTCCTAGGGTCGGATGGGTACCCGGAGCCCACGCTGGCCCCGAACTCCCGCTCCAGCAACCTGACGATCCAGTCCCGGTAGGTTTTGGCAACGATGGACGCGGCGGACACGATCTCGTAACGCTCGTCCGCCCGGTCCTCCGCGATGACTTTCACGTCTGAGGGCGGTCGAAGCTCCCGCTTCACCCGCTCGGGATCGTAGTTCCCCGGCTTGTCGACGAGGACCAGGTCCGGATCGTGCCTGCGAATCAGCGCGCTCATCGCCCGGAAGCCGGCCTCGCTGACCCCCTCCTCGTCGATCTCCCAGGGCCAGACGACCTCAACGTCCACCTTCAGCCGCTCATCCCTGAGAAGCTCCAGCAGCTTCCTCCTCCGGGCTCCGGGAGTCAGCCGCTTGGAGTCCCTGGCGCCCACTCCCAGCTCCTTGTCGGGTCCGAGGACGCCGGCCACTACCATTGGGCCGAACACCGGGCCCCGACCCGCCTCGTCGATCCCCAGTACCCCGCTCACCTTTTGTAACCCCCGTCCCGCCGGGTGGCGGCGGGGCTGAGCATGGAGGACCTGGAGGAGGCGCTAGAGACGCTGGTTCGGTACGGCAGGAAGGAGGAGCTCGAGGAGCTGCCGGGCGATCTCTCCAGCGTGGCCAAGCAGATGCAGAATATCATCAACACGGGGGGCAGGTACGAGATAGTGGTCGAGGAGGGCGAGGAGGGGGCCAAGGTGACGGTCTATACCTTGCGCCGCTCGCGAAGGCTCGGCACCTCCAAGTACCCGGGCTGGGAGCGGACGAAGAAGATCGCCGAGCTGGAGCTGAGCGAGGAGGAGGTGGAGGAGGTGATGGAGCTGTCGGAGAAGGTCGCGGAGCGAGTCTCCTAGCCCCTCTCTCGCAGCTCCTCCACGATCTCCGAGACCCGCCGCACCACCTCCCGGAATATCCTCCTTCCCTTCTCGCGGTCCGCCGGCCTGGGGTCACCCTTCACGCCCGTCTCCGAGATCTCGTGGTAATCCGGGTACTCCCACACCTCCGTCCTACGACCGTCCTTGACCAGCTCGTCCTCGCGGACCAGCTCAGGGTACAGGTACATCATCACCGAGGTCTCCAGCTCGTCCGCGTGCCCGCCCCAGTCGGTCTCCAGCACGTCCGTGGGCGCCAGCCTCCACCAGCTGACCCAGTAAAACCGCTCCTCTTCCTCCGCGACGGTTCCCAGCGCGGGCTCGTTGCCACCGTGCCCGTTGATCGCCAGCGTGGCCGCGGCCCCGTGGTGCAGGAACGACCGATGGATGTCCCGCAGCAGCCTCACCATGGTCTCCGTCCGCAGGGACACGGTCCCGGGGAACCCCATGTGATGCCGGGAGACGCCGTAGGGCACCGCCGGGTACCAGGGCGCCCCGGTCCTGCGCGACACCTCCCGGCAGATCGCGGTCGCGATGAGGTGGTCCGTGCCCAGCGGTAGGTGCGGCCCGTGCTGCTCCGTGCTCCCCACGGGCAGCAGCACGACCTCGCCCTCCAGGTCCACCTCCGGGTGCGGAAGCTTCCGAGCCTCCACCTAGGCCTCCCCCAGCATCTCCTTGAGCAGCTCCTTCGCCTCGCCCAGATCCAGCGGGGGCTCGTCCACGCCGAGCTCCCGGAGCAGCTCCACGTGCTCGGGCGGCTTCAGCCCCGCGGACCGCATCAGGTCCACGTCGGTGAGCACCTCCTCCGGGGTACCGTCGGCGATCACGTCTCCCCGCTTGATCACCACCACTCGGTCCGCCAGCTCCGCCGCCACGTCCACGTCGAACGTCGTGAGCACCAGGGTGAACCCCATCCGCTCCTTCAGCTCGGAGATCAGCCGCACGAACCTCCTCGTCGCCCGGTAGTCCAGCCCGGAGGTCGGCTCGTCGAGGATCAGCAGGTCGGGCTCCGTGACCACGGCGCCCGCGAGCGCCACGAGCTTCTTCTGTCCCTCGCTGAGAAACTGCGGCGGGCGGTCCTTCAGGTGCTCGATGCCCAGATCCCTCAGCACCCTCTCCGCCCGCTCGAACGCCTCCTCCCGAGGCACGCCGCGGTTCACCAGGCCGAAGGCCACGTCCTCCAGGACGCTGGGCATGATCAGCTGGTCGTCCACGTTCTGGAACACGACTCCCAGCCGCTCCCTAACCCGCGCCGACTCCTCCGGCAGCTCGTGCCCCAGCACCTTGATGCGACCGTCCTTGGGTTTCAAAAGGCCCAACATGTGGTTCAGCAGCGTCGTCTTGCCCGACCCGTTGGGCCCGAGGACGACCACCGACTCCCTCTCCCGGATCTTCAGCGTCAGGCCGCACACGGACCGGGTACCGTCCGGGTACTCGTGCTCCAGGCACTCGATCTTCACCGCGTAACCTATCCCGGCCCACCCCCCAGGAGGAGCGCGCAGGTGACGGAGAGCAGCGTGAGCGTCGCCCACGCGGCGTCCGCCGCGGACAGGCTCGGGGGTCGCAGCGGCCGCACCCTGCCGCGGACCCCGCGGACCTCTATACTGGCCCTCAACCGCCGCGCGGAGGCGTAACCCCGGGCGACCAGCGACGCCACGATCACCCCGAGCAGCCGGGGTCGGATCCTCGCGCCGCGCACGCGTGCCGACCTGATGATGCCCTCAAGGTCGCGCATCAGCCCGTAGAAGGACCGGTGAAACAGCAGGGCCATCTCCGCGAGAGGACCGGGCATCAATCGCGCCAGCGAGGACCACAAGGCGTTGAAAGGGGGTGGTCAGGGTCACGAGCAGCGTCGCCAGCAGGGCGGTGAAGCCGCGGGCCGCGTAGAGCGCGACGTCCCTCGCGGGGACGCCAGTGGGTAGCATCAGTACCAGAATCGCCCCTAGGAAGCCCGCGGGGAGGGCCGCGAGCCTCAGCAGCACGCGCCACGGAATCCGGGCCGCCAGCGCCCCCGCCAGGTAGGGGAGGGAGGGGATCAGGGCGCTCCAGGGGTCTCGCACGACGAGCAGGGCGACAAGGGTCATCGCGAGGCAGCCCAGCTTGGTCACCGGGTCGACCCGGTGAAGGACGGTGTCCGCCGCCAGCGACCACTCCAGCACTTCCTCCACGGTCAACGGCTAGCGCACCCATTCCGGCATCATCCTCTCCAGCGCCACCACGGCGTGGGGCGTGATCAGCGCCTCGAGCACCGCCACAAGGACCCAGTTCGGCGTCAGCGTGACCAAGAAGTAGGTTGCGGAACGGCCGGTGGCCCAGGCGACGACGAACGCCGTGACGAACGCCGTGATCGTCAGGACGACGAAGGTGGCGATCCCCGCCGACACCAGCGGGCTCAGTACCGCTCTCAGCCCCCGGTACAGCGCCCACACTCCCGCGCACTCGGACCAGTTCAGCAGCGTGTTGAGGCCGACGATGGTGATCCCGCCGTGCCCCAGCAGCGCGCACGCCAGGTTCACCAGGAAGACCACCGGGGCCGACGCCCAGGGGCCCAGGAGTATTCCTATCAATCCCACCAGGCTAACGTGCGCGTGGAGCAGCGGGATCTGCATCGCGGCGAACGATAAGCCGGCCAGGATGCCGGCCGGGACGACCTTCTCCCGGGGCGTCCTGTAGGCGCCCAGGGCGACGAGCGCTCCCGCCGCGGCGTAGAGGACCGCGCACCACTTAATCGGGATCACGCCGTCGGGCAGGTGGACGTGCGCTAACCCGACTCCCCCCGAACGCGCTAGATGAGGACCATCAAAGCTGCTAATACCGTCCGCGTATTAAATTCAACGCGCCGGACCGCCCGGGGACGCGCTCTCCATGGGAAAGGCAACCGTGGCGACCGCGCAGCTGTCGTCCTGCGTGGGCTGTCACGTATCGCTGCTGGACCTGCACGAGCGGCTGCTTGACCTGGTGGAGGACGCCATCGACATCAAGTACTGCTACGTGCTGGTGGACCAAAAGGAGATCCCAGAGGAGGTCGACGTGGCGCTCATTGAGGGCAGCATTCGGAACGAGGAGGACCTGGAGGTGGCGGAGGAGCTCCGGGAGGCGGCGGAGGTCGTGGTGGCGGTGGGCACGTGCGCCTGCTTCGGCGGCGTGCACGGGCTGGCCAACCTCTTCGACCGCGAGGAGCTGCTCAAGTGGGTGTACGAGGAGTCTCACAGCACGGACGACGAGGGCGAGACGCCCAGCGAGATCGTCCCGGAGCTCTTCGAGCGCGTGAGGCCGCTCGGCGAGGTCATCGACGTCGACTACACGGTCCCGGGGTGCCCGCCTAAGCCGGACGCCATCGCGGAGGTGGTCACGGCCATCCTGGAGGACCGGGAGCCGGAGCTTCCGAGAACCAACCTCTGCGAGGAGTGCCCGAGGGAGAAGGAGAACAAGCCCATCGAGGAGCTGAAGCTCCGGACCGGGCAGGGTAAGCCGGACCCGGACAAGTGCCTGCTGGAGCAGGGATACCCGTGCATGGGCCCGGCCACGGTGGCCGGCTGCGGGGCGGCGTGCCCGTCGCGGGGACTGCCGTGCCGAGGCTGCAACGGGCCGACGCGGGAGGCGGCCGACCAGGGCGCCGCGTTCCTGGACGCGATCGCCTCCGTGTCCTTCGAGGCGGACGTGGACGTGGAGGAGCTCCTGGACGACCTCGTGGACCTGCCCGGACGACTCTACATGTTCTCCATGGCCGCCTCGCTCCTGAAGGGACGCCGGGACGTGATCGGCGGGGGGAGGTAGGGTGGCGGAGATTAAGATCCACCCGCTGACGAGGGTGGAGGGTCACGGAGAGGTCGTCATCGAGGTTGAGGACGGCGAGATCAAGGACGTCAAGTTCGCCATCCTGGCCGTCCGCGGCTTCGAGAAGTTCATCCAGGGTCGACCGGCGGAGGACGTCCCGTACATCGTGTCCCGGATCTGCGGCATCTGCCAGACCGCGCACCACCTGGCGGCCTGCAAGGCGGTGGACGGGTGCTTCGGCGTCGAGCCGCCCGAGGGAGGCCACAAGATCCGCTGGCTGATGCACCTGGGTAACATGATCCACAGCCACGCCCTGCACTTCTACTTCCTGGCCGCTCCGGACTACGTGATCGGCCCGGACGCCGATCCGCTGCAGCGGAACGTGATCCAGCTGGTGAAGGAGAACCCGGAGCTGGGCAAGCTGGCGATCGAGCTCCGCAAGTTCGGCCAGGACATCGTTGAGGCGACGGGAGGCAAGGCGATCCATCCGGTGTCCGGCGTCCCGGGAGGCGTTTCCGCGCCGGTGGACGAGGAGGACCGGGACGAGCTGCTCGACCGCGCGGAGGAGATGGTGGAGAAGGCCTACGAGGGTGCCAAGGCCGGGATCGAGGCCATCAAGGAGACGCTGGATGAGTACAAGGAGAAGCACGACCTCGACCTGCTGGAGACGCTGGGCAACATCGAGACGTACCACATGGGCCTCGTGGCGGACGGGAACAGGCACGAGTTTTACGACGGTGAGGTCCGCGTCGTGGACCCGGAGGGCAACGAGTTCACGAAGTTCAAGCCGGAGGAGTACCTGGACGTGATCGCCGAGCGGTCCATCGAGTACTCGTACGTCAAGCACCCGTACCTGAAGGAGGTCGGGTACCCGGACGGCATCTACCGCGTCGGGCCGGGCGCCCGGCTGAACGTGTGCGAGGAGATGAAGACGGACCGGGCGCAGGAGCTCTACGAGGAGTACGTCGACGAGTTCGGCGAGTGCGTGAACTACTCGCTCACGATCAACTGGGCCCGGCTGATCGAGCTCGTGGCGGCGTGCGAGGAGGCCAAGCAGCTGCTCGAGGACGACGTGATCACCGAGGAGGATGAGTGCAAGGAGGACTACGAGCCGCAGGAGGGTGAGGGCGTCGGCATCGTCGAGGCCCCGCGAGGCACGCTGATCCACCACTACAAGACGGACGAGGAGGGCCGGATCACCGAGGCCAACATGATCGTCGCCACGACCCACAACGTGCCCGCGATCGAGATGGCGCTGCGCGACGCCGCGAAGAAGCTTGAGGACGAGATCGTCAAACTGGCCGAATAGGTCGACTGAATGGGGGATCGGGTCCCGATGGCCGAGAAGAAGGACGTGCTGAACTACCTCGAGATGATCATCCGGAGCTACGACATCTGACTGTCGTGCGCGGCCCACGCGCTGGAGAAGGTCAGGATCCGGGTCAAGAAGCGCGGAGACTAACGCCCCCGGCCGATGAGGGCCCGGGGGAACCCTAACGGGACCCCGGGCCGGATGGTCCGGGCCTCCCCCACCTCCACGCTATCCCGTACGCGAGCAGCGCGACCAGCGTCTCCAGCGGGAGTCGGTACAGACCCACCTTCTCGATCATGACCGCGTCCACGGTGGCCGAGCCGAGCACACCGGGCAGGATGGTCAGCACCCGGAACCACCGGGGAAGCCCATACCGGAGTGAGAACCAGGTGAAGGCCGCGAACCCGGCGACCGCGAGCGCGTTCAGCACGCAGATTCTAGCGAAGACGTCCAACCGGACACCCCTCATCGTTACGAATTTCATAACGATTGCCGGTGGTAGGGCCGCCCGGATTTGAACCGGGGTCGCGGGGTCCAAAGCCCCGCAGGATAGACCGCTACCCCACGGCCCTGCCTCCTCCATGCGTGCCACGGCGCCCGGTGATATTTAACGATTTCGGGCGTGGGTGCGGCCTGGGTCCAAAACCTTTAACTAGGTGAAGGTTGCCGCTAGTTCTCTAATGAGAGTTGAAAGGGGGTGAGCTCAACCTTGATCGAGAAGAAGGCCAAGCACGAGGGAGAGATCCCACGGGACTACCGGATGTCCAGCCGGGACCCGTTCGAGCACTACTTCGTCTTCAGGCGGGGGAAGGCGGCCAAGAAGTCTCGACGGTAGCCCCGGCCGCATCGAACGCGACGGCCGTGACGTAGTTCAACAGCGTGAACCGGCCCACGCGGACGTCGAACCCCTTGACGTCCGAGCACCGCTTTATCAGTCCAGCCTCGGCGCACTCCGGCAGCAGCCGCGAGATCGTTGACACGACTCTCCCCACCCACAGCCCCTCCTCCACGTCCTCAGGTGGTTCTCCCACGTAGGCCGCCCCGTCGCGCGCGTCGTCGGTCATTATGTCAAGCTTAAGCCCGTCCAGCCGGTCCAGCTCGCACCCCTGGTACATGAACTCCTCCGGTTCGAACTCGTGCTTGACGCCCTCGATCACGTCGAACGCGCTGAACACGACCTTCGGGACCTCCTCCAGCTCCACCCGGTGCATGCGCTCGAGCTCGCTCTCGTAGAACTCGCGCGCCTCCTCCACCGTACGGATCTCTTCGCCGTAGTACTCCTTCACGATCGGGAGCGGGCGCAGGTCCACCTCCTCCGTCCCGTGGTCCTCCGCGAGCTCGATCTTAATCCGGACGAGGGAGCGGAGCTTCTTCAGCCCCTGCTTGAGCGTCCGCCTCCTGACCTCCAGCGTCATGACTCGCGAACCTCCTCGATGATGCTCCGGACGTCCTCGCTTTCCCTGTACCGCTCCTTCAGCAGCTTAAAGAGCTTGACCAGGCGGCGGAAGGACTGCTCGTCCAGGAAGTGCTCCATGGAGCAGGCGTCGCGCTCGGCGGTCTCGGGGTCGACGCCGAGGAACCGGAGGAACTCGGTGATGACGACGTGCCGGTTCCACACGCTGCGCCCGATCTTTCGCCCCTTCTTCCTGAGCCGGATGGAGCCGCGGGAGTACTCGACGAGGCCGCGGTCCTCCATCTTGCGGATCATCTCGAGGGCGGTAGGCTTGGAGACTCCGAGGTACTCGCTGAGCTCGGAGATGCGGACGTCTCCGTCCTTAGACTCGGAGAGCACGTAAATGGCCTCGAGGTAGTCCTCCATCCGCGGCGAGAGCTCGTTGCCGGTCATTCCCGGGTGTACCCCGATCAGGTGTGGCCGCTTCTTCTCATCGGCCGGAGGCCTCGATCCCGGTCCCGTGATCATCATCCTTCCGGCACGGGGGCCTTGACGAACCCCGTTTCGGGCAGGCTGGGCGGGTGCCAGACCTCCTTCTCGCGCAGCACGGCGACCTCCCGGACCGCGTCGTGGAAGGCGGGAACGCGGTCGATCACCCCGGAGTCAGACGTCACCGGGACCCCGGGGAAATTTACCAGTTTCTCGTCCACCCCCTTGACCGCCGCGGCCTTCACGGGCACGTCCAGCTCCTCGCTGAGGTGCCGCTCCACGGTGGCCGCGAGCTCCCCGCTGCCGCTGACGGGCGCGTCGAACAGGACCTTGACCGAGGAGGGTTGCACGTGCTCCAGGTACTCGACCAGGAGCTCCAGCGCCGTATCCACCTCGTCCTCCTCGATCTTGGGAGACATGCGCAGGTCCCGGACGACGCCGTCGTCGCAGATCACCGCCTCGCCCTGCTCGAGGGCCGCGAGGCCGACGAGCACGTTGTAGCCGTCGATGATCAGGTCGTGTCCCTGGAGGAGCTCGGTGGGCGCCCGCTTGCCTGCGCGGGCCAGCGCCTCCATCCGGGGCCAGACGATCCGGTAGATCGCCTGCACCTCCTGGTTGCTGAGTCCCCAGGTCCGCTGGGCGGCCTTCAGCGCTCGTCGCTTGGGGATCCCGGAGTCGACCATCCTGCGCACGACCAAAAGGTATTTTTCGATAGACTCTAGGAGCAGCTTGAACTCCACCCTCACCCGCCCCTGTCGATGACGAGGCTACCCCACGCCGAGTTCCCCGATGAGGAGGAATCGGGGTGAGGGCGGAGACGCGTTGACCGTCGCCCGCCGGGTTATTCCGTGCCTGGACGTCAAGGATGGGCGCGTGGTTAAGGGAGTAAAGTTCCGCGGGCTGCGGGACGCGGGCGACCCGGCGGAGCTCGCCGAGCATTACTACCGGGAGGGTGCCGACGAGATCGTGTTCCTGGACATCTCCGCCTCGCCCGAGGGCCGCAAGTTGATGGTGGACGTCGTCAGGCGGACGGCGGAGTCCGTGTTCATCCCCATGACCGTTGGTGGAGGCATCTCGAAGCTCGAGCACTTCCGGGAGGCGCTGTCGGCGGGCGCGGACAAGGTCTCCGTGAACACGGCCGCGGTCGAGAACCCCGAGCTCGTTTCCGAGGCGGCGGACGTGTTCGGCAGCCAGTGCGTGGTCGTGGCGATCGACGCCAAGCGGGAGCCTTTAACCCCTGAGAACGAGCACCTCGCGGACTACGTGTTCCGGGACGGGGACCGCGAGTACTGGTTCCGGGTCTACGTGCGCGGGGGCCGGGAGCCGACGGACCTGGACGCGATCACCTGGGCCAAGAAGGTAGAGGAGCTGGGTGCGGGCGAGATCCTGCTCACGAGCATCGACGCGGACGGCACGAAGGAGGGGTACGACCTGGAGCTGACCCGGGCCGTCTGCCGCGCGGTGAGCATCCCCGTTATCGCCTCGGGCGGCTGCGGGCACCCCAGGCACATGCTGGAGGTCTTCGAGGAAGCGGACGCGGACGCGGCGCTGGCGGCCTCGATTTTCCACTACGGTGAGTACTCCATCCGGGAGGTAAAGGAGTTCCTGGCGAGCCGGGGAGTGCGCGTACGCCCGTGCTGAGGGTCCTCCTCCTGTACCCGGAGCGCGAGCGGTGCAAGGTGCTGACGGCGTTCGAGGAGCTGCCGGAGGACCTGAAGCCCGACACCAGGATCACCCTGGTCAGCTGCCGGGGTCGCCCCGAGGGACCCAAGACCGTCGTCTCCGGCGGCACCGCGGTGGTCACGCTCCCGGCCCGGGGCGACCTGACCCAGGTGAAGCTGTCCCTGGCGCACGAGCTGGCGCACGTGCTCCAGGCCGAGCGCGGGGTGCTGCCGGGGGACCGCGTGCCACCGCTCCGCGCCCTCTCCCTTCCGATCGAGTCCGGGGCGGAGGAGCTGGTACTCAAGACCATACCCGGGTCGATCGACCGGAGGATCGAGATGGGGTTGGAGCTGGTTCGCAGGATGTCACCGCGGGACTTCCTCACGGACCTCGAGCGATCCTTGGTGCTGGAGCCCGTGCGCATGGCGGCGGAGCGGCTGGGCGTGCGGGCGGAGGTGCCCGAGGTGGAACCCGTGCGCCGGAGCGCGCGCCGGGTTAAGGAGGAGCTGGTGCGCGCGGCGGAGGAGGTGGACCCGTGGGACCCGCTGGCCGTGCGCCGGTACGTTGAGGACGCGCTGGCGGCCGTTAACTCAGCTCTTCGGCGAGTTTCCTGAGCCGCTCGATGCGCTTCTCCGTGGGCGGGTGCGTGCTGAACAGGCGCGCCAGCCGGCCGCTGAACGGGTTCCGGATCCACAGGTGAGCGGTGGACGCGTCCGCCGCGGTCTCCGCGGGGATCGAGACGCCGCGCACGGCCTCCTCGATCTTAGCCAGCGCGTTCGCGAGGCCGAGCGGGTCACCGGTCAGCCGGGCGCTGCCCTCGTCCGCCAGGTACTCCCGGGTGCGACTGATGGCGGCCGTGATCAGGGTCACGATCAGGGACACGACGATTCCCAGCCCGATCAGCGTCAGCCAGTCTTCCTCGGAGTCGGTGGCGATGTTAATGAACGGGTCCAGGGCGTAGGACAGCGTCGTCCCGATCGCGGCGGCGAGCGTCATGATCAGCGTGTCGCGGTTTCGGATGTGCGAGACCTCGTGTCCGAGTACGCCGCGGATTTCCCGGTCGTTCAGCAGCTTCAGTAGGCCCTCCGTAACGCCCACGACCGGGCTGGACCGCCGCCCCACCGCGAAGGCGTTGGGCAGGGCTCCGAGCCCGGTCTCCTCGGGAACGACCACGAGCTTGGGCTCCCGAATGCCGGCCTTGGAGGCCAGCTCGGAGACGATCTGGCGGACCCTGTCCAGCCGGTCGGATAGCTCCGGCCTCAGCGCCCGGAACTCCTCCTCCCTGACGGCACCCATGCTCACGAGGACCATCTTGGGTCCGAGGAGGTACGAGACCGCCGCCCAGGCCAGCCCGATGACCGCCCCTACGACCACGCTCTTCGTAAGGAGGGCCGTGACTCCCGCGAGCACCGAGAACAGGAGGCCCAGCAGCCCGACGGTCCTCAGCACGATGAACGTGCTCCGATCGCTCAGTCTGCCGATTGCGAGCAGGGCCAGCGAGGCGGCCGCCATCGGCGCGAGGACTTTGAGCGCCAGTTCCGCGCTCATCGCGTACCCCACCTAGAACTCCCTCTCGTACACGATCCGGCCGGGTAGCTTCCCGGCTCTCGTCACGTAAACTACGTCGTACCGCTCATAGCTTTTCCGCAGCCGGGCGACGTCCCGGCGGTTCAGCCGCACCCCGATCGAGCGCACGGTCGGCGGCCCCTCCCCCTCCTCACCCACCTTGACCACCCGGACCACGTGATCGGGCGGGTCCTCCGGCGGTTCCCCGGTCGTGGCGAGCAGGGACTCGCTCCCAGGAACCAGCGTTGGGTACGCATCCAGCTCCTCCGCTAAAGTCGTTGATAACCTGGCCTTGCGCACGGCCGGGTCCTGCTCGATGACGTAGCTGACCCGGTTCGGCCTCGGGGCATCCTTCGGGACCTCGGGCGTCCCCTCCAAGACGGCGTAAGTCTCGGAGACCACCGCGGCCGCCCCATCCGTCAGGTTCGTCCAGCAGACCGCGCGCACCTCCCGCGCCCGGCTGAACACCACGGTCCCCGGCCTCGTTTCGGTCGCCGGCGGCACCTCGATCAGGTGGGGGAGGTCGGAGAGGATCTCTCGCAGCCGCGTCGCGGGTGGGCGCGTCTCCTGGGGGCGGCGGGCACCGCGCCGGCTCGGATCCGCGTGGGCGACGTCGGCGTCGCCGGTCGGCGGCTCTCGGATCGCGTCGGCCTCCAGCACGCGGACCTCGCCCTGGGCGTGGAGGCGGGCGTTCACGCGCAGGGCGCGGGCGCGGGACCCGTCCCGCTCGACGGAGTGCACGGAGTAGTGCTCGGACAGCGCGAGCGAGTCACCGCCGATCCCGGCGCAGAGATCGAGGCACTCGCGACCGCCCGCGCGGTCCCTGAGGAAGCGGGCCTTGGCGCGCGCCACCGCCTCCCCGGTGAGCTCCTCGGCCGCGCGCGTGTCCGGGCACGCGAGCGGGGCCCAGTCCTCGACCTTCTCGGCCACCTTGGTGTGGATGGTGACCAGGACGGTGACCAGCGGGTCGGTGCCGACGTTGGGGTCCCGCCGGAGCCTCTCGAGCGGGTCGGTGCAGTCGGTGTAGGGGAGGGCGACGGCGGCCTCCCGGGGCTCGAGGCGTCGGACGACGTCCTCGGGGTTCCTCGTCTCCTCGAGCACGGACTTGATCCTCTCCCAGTCTAGGTCGAGCGTCCTCACAGGATGCCCAGCTCCCTTGGATCCGTCTCGCTGGGTTCCACGCCGAGCTTCCTCGCGACCTTAATCAGCGGCTTGAACCGGCCGACCTCCTCGGGCGCGTGAGCGTCGGAGCCGAAGGTGATGGGGGCGCCCACGCGCACGGCGATCTGGTACAGGGTGAAGTCGCGCGGCAGGTGGCGGGCGTTGAGCTCCAGGCCGACGTTGTGGTCGGCCGCGGCCCGGGCGATCTCCTCGGCTTCCTGCGCGGTGATGCGGCAGTTCAGCTCCTCTAGTATCCACACGGGGTGGGCGATGATGTGAACCTCGCCGCGCTCGATGCAGCGGAGGGTGGCCTGAACGATGGCCCGGCGCGTTTCCTCCGTTGGCGTCGCGCTGGGAACTAGAAGGTGCGGGTGGTGGACGGCGCCGAGGACCAGGTCAGCCTGTTCCAGCATTCCCGGGGTCGCGTCGATCTCGCCCGTGGGTGAAACGATGTTGGCCTCCACGCCGGCGTAGACCTTCACCGACAGCTGGCGCTCCGCCTCGCGGGCCTCGGCGACCAGGCGTCGGAAGGAGCGGTCGCTGAGTCCCTCGGGTGAGGCGGGACCGTGGTCGGTCAGCGCCACCGCCTCGAGGCCTCTCTCCTCGGCGGCGGCCGCGTTCTCGAACGGCGTTCCGAGCCCGTCGGAGTAGATGGTGTGGGTGTGCAGATCGTACCGCAGCCTCAAAGCGGGGGTCCCGTCACTTCAGCGCTCTTAGCCGCACCTCCGGCTCCAGCGTCCTCGGCTCGGCCGCCACGATCGCCGCGCCCTTGGCGACCACCGTCATCGGGTCGTCGGCCAACTCGGCGGGGATGTCCGTTTCCTCCTCGATGCGAGCCTGCAGTCCCGGCATCAGGGACGTGCCGCCGACCAGGACGGTGTTGTCGTACACGCCCGGGACCAGCTCCGCCGGTAGCCGGTCCAGGATCCGGCGGATGGCGCGGATGATCTCCTGCACGACGGGCTCGGCGGCCTTGGCCACCAGCTCCGAGTCGATCGTGATCTCCTTGGGCTTGTTCGTCTCGACGTCCTTCCCCACGACCTCGATCTCCTTGTCCTCGAGGTCCTCGGTCTCCGTGAACACCCTGCCCACCTCGATCTTGGCCCGCTCGGCCTCGTGAATGCCTATTCGAACGCCGTACTCCTCCTCGACCAGCTCGACGATGTTCTGGTCGATGTCGTCGCCGCCGACGCGCATGGTCTCCTGGTCCGTGATGCCGCCCAGGGAGATGACCGCGATGTCGGTGGAACCCGCGCCGATGTCGATCACCATCGTGCCCGTCGGCTCGGCGATGGGGAGGCCGGCGCCGATGGCCGCCGCCAGGGCCTCCTGGATGACGATCACGTTGCTCTCGTCGATCCCAACCTCAACGGTCGCCTCCTTGATCGCGCGGCGCTCCACCTCGGAGGCGTCGCCCGGGACGCCAACGGCGACCCGCTCGACCTCGTCCGGGTTGTTGTCGGAGCCGACCTCGATCGCGTACTGGACGATGAACTTGGCGTACTCCATCGACTCGATAACTCCGTGCCGGAGGGGTCGGACGGCCACGATGTCCTCCGGGGTGCGTCCGAGCATCTTGCGGGCTTCCTCACCGATGGCGAGGACCTTGTCGGTCCCCTTCTTCACGGCCACCACGGACGGGAACTGCTTAACGTGGAACTCCTCCTCGGAGGGCCGCGCCACGACGGTGTTCATGGTGCCCAGGTCGATGCCTAAGGCGGCGTAGTCCCCGTAGATCTCGACCTCCTCCGCCTTGGCCTCCTCGCTCTCCAGCTCCTCGGTAATGGACTTGCGCTCCTCCTCTTCCTCCTCCTGCTCCTCGGCCCGCTCCTCCTTCTCTCCTGCCTCCTCCTCTTCCTTCCTCCTCCGCTTCCAAAGCGGCAAGGGGCGGGTTCCCCGCTAATCCTCCTCCCCGGTCTTAGGGATCTCGTAGGCGTAGATACCGCGCTCCTCCACAATGTCTCGGAACCCGTCAGGGTCCTCAACGGACAGGACCATGATGCTGAAAGTCTCCTCCTCCACTCCCAAGAACATGCTAATAATGTTCCTGACGGGGCGCGGCATCAAGTCGAAGAGCACCATCGAGGTCTCGATGAACGCAACACCTCTCCTCCTTTTGTTAACCTTGATGTTCATCCGGCTCCGGGCCCTCGACAGCACGCCCTTGAGCACGGAGTCGGGCCCGGCGACGACGTAGTCCCCATCGCTTTCCCCAAAAACGAGCGATAAGAGCTCGGACTTGGTGGCTACCCGGCTGATGAGCGAGGTGATCTCCGGGGTAGAGCGGATGAGCGTTACCCCGTACCGCCAGACGATGACCCCATGGCGCGTTTTGATTACCTCGTTGTCCACGATCTCGAAGTTCGAGAACCGCATCGTCTCGTACAGCGCCTCCTCGATATCCTCCGGGTCTCCCAGGATGAGGCAGTAGGAGTTCATCTCCTCGTCCATCTCCTCGTACGACACGGCGGCGGACCGCAGCAACTTGACTCTGGTCTCCGGATCATCGGTCACCTTCAACGCTCGCGTCCCCGCTCGTCCGCGGGTGGGAACAAGATGAAGTACTTTCCAGACTTGTAAACAGTGACGACGTCGTCAATGTTGTTAATGTTAATCCTGTACACTCCGTCGCGCTCAACGACGATTGTGGCTGGATCAGAGTCGTCATTCTCCGGGATGCGCTCGAACAGCTTACATCCGCAGTTTGGGCAGCCCTTACGGATCAAGTCGTCGTTCAACTCAGTGAGGATCTCGCCGCAGTTAACGCACCGGTGCGGCATGCCGGCGGTCACCCTAGCTTTAACGTGATAAAGTCCTCGCCCTTCTTCAGGTCCTTGAGCACGTCCGCCGGGGAGATCACCGTCACTCCCTCCTCCGACCGGCGACCCAGGAGCTTGTCAACGAGGCTGCGCCTGGACCGCTGGGCCTTGGCCTTGGGAGGAACGACGTAGATGTCAATTCCCGTGAACTCCTCCACGTCCACCTCCTCCATCGTGCGCTGGATGATCTCGGTGAGGAGGTCCGGGTTCAGCTGTCCCTCGAAGACGATCACCGCGCCGTCCTTCGCCTTCTCGATCACGTAGTCGACGATCTCCGTCCTGGACATCCCCTCGAGCGCCGACTTCGCCATAACCTCCACCTTAATCTCCTCGCCCGTCAACTCGTGAACTCCCTGACCATCGCCTTATAGAGGTCCTCCATGTTCTCTCCGGTCTTCGCGGAGACCTTAACGATCGGGTAGTCCGAGAAGGCGTCTTCCACGGCGCTCGGGTCCGCCTCTTTTAAGTCTATCTTGTTCGCTACGACGATGAACGGGATCTCGTTCGCCTCCAGGTTGCCGATCAGCGTCACGTTCACCTGCGTGAGCGGATCCTTCGTGGAGTCGATCACGACCAGCGCTCCATCAATGTTCTTGAGCATCCGGATGGCCTCGACCACGCCCCGCGTCGCCTCCTTGGCCCGCTGCTTGGCCTCCCTCACGTCCAATCCGTACTTAAGGAACTTCCGATAGTCAACCTTCGTGGCGACGCCGGGCGTGTCCACGATCTCAAAGTCGACCCGGGACGAGCCGAGCTCTATCCGCACCCGCCTGCGGACGGAGCACCTGGTCTCGTGCGGGATCTCGGAGACCTCGCCGAACCTCTCCGCGCCCCAGTCCTCGGCGATCCTGTTGGCGAGGGTCGTTTTGCCGACGTTGGGGGCCCCGTAGATCCCGATCCTCACCTCCTCCCTCGACCGCGATCGAAAGTACCTCAGGAGCCGCTGGATGACGCTCTTAGGCTTCACGTGATCACCCCGTTGGGGGCGGCGAGGTGGGGCTGGCACGATTCGTGAAGAGGGCTATCAGGTGCCCGAGGCGAGTGGGGGCGCCGGCGCCCACGCTCAGGAGGACGGCGAGGTTCATGATCGAGGTCACGGGCGTCGGAAAGGGAGACGTGATCGTGGACGCGGGCACCGGGACGGGGGTAATCGCCCTCGAGGCCGCGCGGCGCGGCTGCGAGGTGATCGCCGTGGACCTGGACGAGGAGCTGCTGCGGGTGGCCCGAGCCAGGGCGCGGGAGGAGGGGCTCGACGACCGAATCGAGTTCGTGCGAGCGGACGTCCGGGAGCTGCCCGAGCTCGTGGACCGAGTCGACGCGGTGATTTCCACGGTCCCCATCAAGACGCTCCCCGATCCAGAGCGAGTCTTTGAGGCCTACGCCGAGGTGATTCGACCCGACGGTAAGATCACGCAGCTCACGCACTGGCCGCGCCACTTTCGGCGCGTGATCTCCCGAGCTCCGGTGCGGGTGGAGCGGCGTTACCTCAGGTGGGTTCACCTAATCCCGGGGTTCATCTTCGTCTGCCGGCGGGAGTGACGCGAGATGATGGCCCCAAAGTGGCGGAGGTTCGTCCTCCCGCCCGCCATCCTCGGCGCGCTGGCCGCGCCCGCGTGCAAGCCCCTCTCCGCGCTGCTCCTGGCCGCCGCCGGCTTCCTGGCGTTCTTCTTCCGCAACCCGGGGCGCGAGCCGCCGAGCGATCCAAACGTGATGGTCTCGGCCGCCGACGGCAGGCTCCTGGGCAGGGTCATGCACGTCGGTCCGGGCGATGAGGAGGTGGAGTCCTACCTGGATAATCCCGTGATGGTCTCCGTGTTCATGTCCCCGCTGGACGTGCACGTGAACCGTGCCCCGTTCGATGGCGTCGTCCGAGAGGTGGAGCGGATCAGGGGCCGGACCGTGCCCGCGTTCAAGGGCTCCTCGGCCCTGGAGAACCACCGGGCCGTCCTTCTCTTCGAGGGCCGGATCCCGTTCCTCGTGCGGCTCGTCGTCGGGGCGGTCGCGCGGCGAATTGATCTGTACGTCGACGAGGGCGACCGAGTGCGCCGCGGACAACCAATAGGAATGATAAGGTTGGGATCCCGGGTGGACGTGGCTGTCCCTCGCTCCCACGTTGACAGCGTCTTGGTGTCGGAGGGGGACCGCGTCAAGGCGGGAGAGACGCCGATAATCAGGCTGAAAGAGGGGATACGACGTGAGCGGCGCGAGTGAGAGATGGAAGATCACCAACATGATCAACGCTCCGTCGATCGTGTCCATGTTCAACGTCGCCTTCGGGACGGTCTCCATCCTCGCGTCCCTCTCCGGGTGCCCCGGCATCGCCTCTCGCATGATCCTGCTCTCGTTCATCGCCGACTCCCTCGACGGCTTCGTGGCCCGGAAGAAGCGCGAGACGTCCGAGTTCGGCAAGAACCTGGACTCGATCGCGGACGTGGTCTCGTTCGCCGTGGCTCCCGCCGCCCTCGTCATCTCCGCGAAGATGGTCCCACCACCCGTGGTTTACCCGCTGGCCGTGGCGCTGGTCTGCTGCGGCGCCCTGCGCCTCGCGCGATTCAACACGATGTGCTCCGAGGGTTACACCCCGGACGATTACTACCTCGGCCTCCCCGTCCCCTGGGTCGGCACCGCCACCGCCTGCCTCTACTTCCTGACGTTCGACCTCCCCTCGCGCCTCTGGCCTCTCGTTAACGCCGGGGTGCTGACGGGAGCGTCGGCCCTCATGATCTCCACGGTCAAATTCCCGAGCTTCAAGCACCCGCACCCCACCGTGATCGCCCTCGGCGGCATCTCGCTGCTAGCGCTGATCTTCAGCCCGCTGGTCTGGCCCGGCGGGCTCCGGGAGAAACTGGAAATAGCCTCATCGGGGGCCATCGTGGGCCTCCTCTCGTACTACGTGATCAAGGGGGTGGTGAGGTGCGTCCGTCGGTGATCACCACCACCGCCATCATCGGCCGGGACATTCCGGAGGAGCGCCGGCACGCCATCGTGGGCGCGCTGGTGCTCGGTCTGATCATCCTCGGGGCGGCCGTCGGCGCATGGTACTTCCTGTACTACCGACCGTACATGAAGCAGCTGGAGAAGCTCCGTCAGCAGAAGCTGGCTGAACTGAACAAGTACTTCACAGGGCCGCTGGCTACCTCCCCGGTTCGGGCTAAGCTGCAGCAGCAAATCTTGTCTGCGGAAACGATAGAGCAGCTGCAGGCTATAGACGTGGTGGGTGCGGCCACGGTTGAATGGCAGAAGTACCAGATTTCCCAAATTAAGCGGAATCAGAAGAACGGTCGGGTGGAGCTGGTCACGCCTCAGGGACCGCAGCTGATGTCCGTCAAGGACGCGATCGCTAAGGTGAAGTCGATGTCCGTCGACGACCTGATGCGCCTGGTCGTTAAGCGCCCGGAGACGGTGCTAATCGCCGTTTGGGCCGACCCCAACAAAACGGGTGCCATCCGCGTCGGGGACAGGGTGACGCTCTCGACCGTGAACTGGGTGATCAAAACCGCCCTGCGCAAGCGCGGAGAGGCCAAGGTCCCGTCGGAGTTGTTGAGAGGCCCTAACCAGATCAGCGGCGGCGTCGTCAGGTACATCTTCCTGGTTCGCGGCGGGCAGCTGAACCTCAACACGAAGATCAACCTGCAGTCCGCCGCCAAGGCGGCCGAGCTGTACCGGTCCGGTAGCGTCGACATTGCCGCGAGGAAGATCGTGATCCCGGCGTCTCTGGTCGGCGCGGCAGCCGGTGGGCCCGGCGCGGGCGGGCCCGGAGCCGGGAGGACCCTCACCGAGCGGGCTAGGGAGCCGATGGTTGGAATCGTTGATTTGACCGACTTCGTGAAGGCCATGGCACTGGCCAGGGCGAGGAAGGGTGGCGGATTTATCAAGCAGCTGATGTCGCTGGAGCAGCGGGAGGGTATTCGGGGATGGGATAAGCTGATCGTGGTCGTCGAGATCCCGAAGGATGCCGTAACGCCGAAGATTCTCATAGCTGCCGCGATCCGCGGTGGCTTCTGGATCATGCCGGAGCGGTAGCGGCTCTCTCATCGAAACGTCTTAAAGAATGCCGGGCTCACTAGCCGAACGCACGGGGAGGGGGATACTCATTGACCCCTCCTAGGTCAATGATCGCGCTGCTAATCGCCGGCCTGACGATCGCACTCGGCGCGTGGGTGACCGGAACGTCGTGTCAGGTCAAGCTAGGCCAGACGCCGGCCGAAGCGCAAGCCGCCGGAGCGCATGCGGCCGGCAGGGCCGCTGCCGGAGCCGCTGCAAAGGCGGCGGGAGCCGCCGCATCTCCGGGCAAGGGGGCCGGCGGTGGCGACCCGTTCACCGTTGACAAGGCGGTGATCAAGGTAGAGGCGGCAGGTAAGGGCGCTAAGAAAGTGACGAAGGTCAAAGAGATCCCGAACGCGAAGGTGAAGGAGTGCAAGGTGTCAAGGAACCGGGCAACCGCCGTCATCGAGGCGCGCGACGTGCCGATCGGCGGGCTGCCGGTGGAGGTGGACCCGGGCTGGCCGTTCGACATGGACGAGTGCTGGTACGAGCGGATTCAGGTGACCATGAGGCTGAGAGCGAACACGGACAACGCGGAGGAGACGGACTTCGCGGGAGTCGTGGCACTGATCAACGGCCGGGTGGTCTCCGCCGACCCGCGCCCGGATCGTGTAGAGGACGGTACCGTGATCTGGCGGGTAGCCATTCGGGACGGCAGGTTCGTGATCAATGGGAGGGAGGACGGCGCCTTTCCGAGGCTCGAGTACACGCTGGTCTACGGTAGGGGGGCCGGTGGCGGCGGTGGTGGGGTCAGTGGCAGGGGTGGAAGGGGCGTCGGCGGCGTTGGAGGCGCCGGTGCAGGTGGCGCCGGTGCGGGAGCCGCGGGTGCGGGGCCGGGTGCCGGTGGTCCGGGTGCCGGCGGAGCGGGGGCGGCTGCGGGTCCAGGGGTCGGAGGGGCCGGTGCCGGAGTACCGGTGGGCAAGTACCGGACCGGTGAGTCCCTGTTCCTGATCACGGCGGCCGTCATCGGGGCGCTCGTGGGCGCCTACCTCGTGTACAGGGGCCTCAGCAGGTGAGACCGCGGTACCTGGTGCCGGGGTTGCTCCTGCTGCTTCCGTCCACGGTTTATTTGGGACATCTGCTGGCGCGGGAGCTCGCGTATTATCTGTACCATGAGTCCGTGTCCGTTCCCGGATGCGAGCTGATTATTCCGAAGCTGCACCTGCGAGAGCCCATCAACATGGTCTCTCCCGATTACGGGGTTTACTACGACACCGAGACGCCGGCGCCGGGTGAGCGCGGGGTCACGATCCTGTACGGGCATCGAACGCTTTTCGGCTCTCCTTTCCGCAAAATAAATGAGCTCGACAAGGGTGACGTGGTCGTCGTGTACTGGTTCGGTACCAGGTACGTGTACAGGGTGTACGAGAAGCGCGTGGTGGCACCGGGGATTAAGGTGGACCCGTACTCGGTGCACCGTGACGAGCTTTGGCTGGTCACCTGCACGCCGCTGTGGACGGCGAGCTACCGGCTGGTGGTGAAGTGCGTGCGGGTTTAGCCGGTGGCGTCGCGGAGGATCTTGCGGACGAGCTCCTCGAGGACCTTGTTCCGGTGCGCTTCGACGAATGATATGGACCCGGCGGTCTCGTGTCCGCCACCCTCCACGGCGGCCTCCGGGAGCTCCTCCTTCAGCTCCTCGACGATCTTGTTGAGGTTGATGTCCAGGTTCTCGGTGGCGCGGACCACGGCGAAGTCCGGGCCGTAGGCGATGGTGACGACCTTGGCGTCCTCGCCCTCCTCCTCGACCTTGAGGTCGTGGACGAGGCCGCAGGTCTTGCCGGGACCCGGGTACTCGAACTTGCGAGCGTAGCGCTCGACGTCGACGGTGACCACCTTGACGCCGTTGGACTCGTACTCCTTCACGCCGGAGAGCACGGCCTGCAGCTGCCGCTCGCAGGCGCGCTTGTGCTGCTCGTACAGGTTCTCGACGAGGCGGCGGTGCCGGACGTCGTTCCCGGTCGTGCCGAGGACGTCGTTCATGAGGTGGCGGCCCGGGGTGTGGCGGAGCTGGAAGGCCTGGTAGTCCACGCTGGCGGCGATCTTCTTCAGCCACTCCTTGTCGTAGCCGGCCTCCTCGGCGATCTCGAGGTACTGCTCGGCCTCCTCGGACTCGGCGTGGTCACCGATGCAGGCGACGGCGGGCAGGTGCTTGATGCGGTCCTCAACGTCGGGGTTGATCAGCCGGGCGATCTCGGTGGCCAGGATGCCCGCGGGGATGTTCTTGCCGTCGCCGCCCGCGGCGTAGGGGTTGATGTGGACGTCCACGTGGTCGTCGATCGGGAACTTCCTCAGCCCGTCGGCGCTCTCGCCTACGGGCTCGCCCGGGTAGTGGTGGTCGATGACGATGACGTCAATGCCGTAGGAGCGCATCTCCTCTATGGCGGGTATGTCCTCCTCGGTGCAGCCGATGTCCAGTAGGACCAGCAGCGGCACCTGGTGGCCGTAGCGGTGGACGTCCTCGAGCGCGTGGTTGAGGTCCCGGGACGCGTCCTCCATCGTGTAAATCGGGGCCTTGTTCGGGAAGCGCTTGTAGAAGTGGTACTCCGCCTCGGGGTCGGGGTTGTTCTCTCGCAGGATGGGCAGGATGGCCTCCTCGAGTGCGATGCCGCCGGAGATACCGTCGGCGTCGGCGTGGTGTCGGATGAGCACGGGCCGGCCCTCGAGCACGGCCCGTTTGATCATCTTGGCCGCCTCTCGGATCCTCGGCCAGAGCCGCTCGAGGATCTCGCTCTCGACCATCGGGCCGACGTCCTCGGGCGGCTCGGCCTCGCGCTCGATGGCCTCGTCGATCGCGCGCTTGATCTCGACCTTCTCCGTGCCGACGAGCTTCTCCATGTCCAAGATCTCGACCTGGAGCTGGCCGTCGTGGGTGGTGACCTCACCGACGACCTGGACGTAGTCGCCGGCCTCGATGTCCGGGTAGGCCCGGATGCCCGGGCCCTCGAAGGCGGCCATCCAGATGCTGCCGGTCTCGTCGCGGAGGGTGAAGACGGTGGGGCCGGGCGTCTGCTGGACGTGGATGATCTTGCCCTTGAGCAGGACGGTCTCGCCGACCTTGGACTCGTCGATGTCGCGCACGTAGGTCCGCTCGAGCTCCTTCTCGACGACCTCCTCCTCGTACTTCTCGGGTCGGTGGTCGATGCCCTCGATGGTGAAGTCGATCTCGCCCTCCTCGGGTCGCACGTCGATGACCTTCACGACGACCTCCTGGTCGATGGAGAAGTCCTGCGGCTCCTTGTCGCCCATGTCGCGCTTGTGGAGCAGTCCGAGGGTGCGGTCGTTCAGCTGGATGAACACGCCGTACTTCTCCACGCGGGTGACGCGGCCCTTGTACAGCTCGCCCACCTCGACGTCCTCGTACCCGCAGGCGGGTGACAGGACCTTGACCTTCGGCCGCTTCTTCTTCCGGATCTCCTTGATCTTCTCCCGGCACTCCTCGCACAGGTCCTCCTCAGCGTCCGGGTCCAGCTCCTTGCCGCACTCCCGACAGACGACGATGTGGCCGGTGCCCTGGCACCGGTCGCACTCCTCGTAGACCGTGATGACGCCCTCTCCCTGGCACTTGGGGCACGGTACCTCCCGCGAGCCGGCGAGGTCGTACCCCTCGACCGCGTGCTGGGCGGCGCCCTTGAAGTGCTCGCTGATGTCCACGTCTCCCACGTAGCCGGTGCCGCCGCACTCGGGACACTCCTTCCTGCCGGCCGGGATCTTACCCTTGCCGTCGCACTTCGGGCACTTCTTCTTCGGCAAGAAAAGGGCTCCCCTGATCACGTGGAGTAGGCGGAGACGACCTTCTCCACCGCCCTAACGACGTCCTCAAGGTCCTCGCGGGACAGGCCGGGGTGCACGGGGATGGACACGACGGTTCGGGCCGCGAGCTCGGAGCTGGGCAGGCTCGTGGCGTGGTACCCGCGCTTGCGGTAGACGGGCTGCCGGTGGAGCGGTTTCGGGTAGTGAACGGCGCAGTCGACGCCTTCGGCCCGGAGGGCCCGCGCGAACTCGTCCCGAGAGCACTCGAGCGCGTCGGGGTCGAGGCGCAGGGTGAACTGGTGGTAAACGTGTTTCGCCCAGGACTGCTCGCGCGGGAGCCGGATCGCGGGCTCGAGGTCGCTTAGCTCCTTGATGTAGAACTTGGCGTTCTCCCGGCGCCTGCGGTTGAACTCGTCCAGCTTCTTGAGCTGCTCCAGCCCGATCGCCGCGGCGATGTCGGTCATCCGGTAGTTGTAGCCCAGCTCCACGTGATCGTACCGCTCTCGCTCCCCGTGGGAGCGGAGCATCGCTGCGGCCTCCGCCAGGTCCTCGTCGTCCGTCGTGATCGCGCCCCCCTCACCCGTCGTTATGTTCTTCGTCGGGTAGAAGCTGAAGCAGCCCGCGTCGCCGAGGCCCCCCACCCGCTCGCCTCGGTACTCGGCCCCGTGGGCCTGCGCCGCGTCCTCGATCACGATCAGGTCGTGCTCCTCCGCGAGCTCGAGGATCGGGCGCATGTCCGCGGGGTGGCCGTACAGGTGCACCGGGATCACGGCGATGCGGCGCGGGGTAAGCCGGCGGTCTCGCTCCAGGTCCTTGAGGAGCTCTTCCAGGGAGGAGGGGTCCATGCAGTAGGTCTCCAGGTCGATGTCGACGAAGGCGACCTCGGCCCCGGCGTGGAGGGCGGCGTTGGCCGTCGCGATAAACGTAAAAGCCGGCACGATCACGAGGTCGCCCGCGCCGATTCCGGCCGCCTCCAGCGCGAGATGTAGGGCGGTCGTGCCCGAGCTCGTCGCCACGCAGTGCTCGGTTCCCACGTACTCGGCGAAGCGCCGCTCAAACTCCTCCACCCGTGGACCCTGCGCCAGCTGTCCGGAGCGCAGCACCTCTTCCACGGCGCGTATCTCCTCCTCGCCGATCATGGGCTGCGCGATGGGGATCGTGTCCTTCCGTACCGGTTCACCGCCTTCGATGGCCAGCTTAGACAACCCGCCGCCCCCTGGGGGTTGACCCGATGGCGGAGGTGAAGGTGAAGCGCGGCGTGATCGTGAACTACCGGATGGGGCGGCACACGCAGGACCCGAGGCAGTGCATAATAGAGTTTCAGGGTATTAACAGCAAGTCCGAGGCGGCGCAGCTGATCGGCAAGGAGGTGGTCTGGAGGCACCCGAAGACCGGTAAGGAGATCCGGGGTAAGATCGTGGACACGCACGGCAACAACGGCGCCGTTCGGGCCCGGTTCGAGCGGGGTCTCCCGGGCCAGGCCCTCGGGACGGAGGTCGAGCTGCGCGACTAAGGCCTCCGGGGCCGGCGATGAAGGTCGAGAAGGTCCGGGAAGGACGGACGGTCCTCAAGGTTCCCCGCGTCCGCGGCCAGCCCTCCTCCCGCGACCCCGTGTTCTACAACCCTCACATGCGCCTCAGCCGGGACCTAACGGTGGCCTCGGTGGGGCCCGCCAACCCGCGGGTCGTGTGCGACCCGCTGGCGGGCGTGGGAGCCCGCGGCATTCGGATCGCGGTGGAGCTGGACCCGGACACGGTCGTGCTCAACGACATCAACGAGCGCGCCGTCGAGCTGATCGAAGAGAACGTTCGGCTGAACGGCGTCGAGGACGTCTGCCGGATCGAGAACCGGGACGCGAACGCGCTGATGTACGAGGACGAGCTGGCCGGCTCGTTCGACTACGTCGACCTGGACCCGTTCGGCACCCCCGTACCCTTCCTGGACGCGGCCGTCCGGACCCTGAGGAACCGCGGCCTCGTGGGCGTGTCCGCGACCGACGTCTCCGCCCTCGCGGGCCGTTACCCCCGGGCGGCGCGCCGCAAGTACTGGGTGGAGGTCGAGCGGGTCGAGTTCTACCAGGAGGTGGCCATCCGGGCCCTGATCTCGTACGTGGTGAGGACGTGCGCGAAGTACGACCTGGCGTTCGAGCCGCTGGTCGCGTTCTTCCAGCGTCACCACGTGCGCGTGGTGGGCCGGGTGCGGCGCGGGGCGAAGCGCGCGGATCGGGCGCTGAGGCGGCTGGGGCACGTGGGCCACTGCCGGGAGTGCGGGTTTACGGACGTGGTCGAGCCGGGCGAGGATGAGTGCCCGGAGTGCGGGGAGGATCTTACCATCCTGGGTCCGCTCTGGGTGGACGACTTCGCCGATCGGTCCTGGGCTAAGCGGGCCGCGAAGGTGGCGGGCCGGCTGGAGCTCGAGCGGGCGAGGGAGCTTCTGGAAAGGCTGGCCGAGGAGCCTGGGACGCCGCCCTGGGCCTACGACATTCACCAGTGGGCGTCGCGGCTGGGCCTGGCCCGCGTCCCAAAGCTGAAAGATGTATTGGAGAGGCTCCGGGACGAGGGGTACCGAGCGCTGCGCCCCCATTACTCGACGAAAGCCGTGGTTAAGACGGACGCCAGCCCGATCGAGTTCCGGGAGCTGCTGCGCGAGCTGGGGGAGGAATCATGCTGACGCAGGTGGCCCTGGACGTTACCTCGCTCTCTCGAGCGGTCGAGATCGCGGAGGAGTGCGCCGAGGCCGGCGTTCACCTCCTCGAGGCCGGCACCCCGCTCATCAAGTCCTGCGGCGTCCGAGCGGTGGAGGTCCTCGTCGAGCGCTTCCCGGAGCGCCCGGTGGTGGCGGACACGAAGACGATGGATACCGGAGCGTTGGAGGCGGAGCTCGTGGCGTCCCGTGGGGCCGGGGTCGGGTGCGTGCTGGGGGCGGCCCCGGAGGAGACGATCGAGTCGTTCGTGTCCAGGGTCCACGAGATGGGCGCGGGTGCGATGGTGGACACGATCGGGGTGCCCCCGGACACCGTGCTGGAGAAGCTGGAGCGCGTGTCGGCGTCGCCCGACTACCTGCTGGTTCACGCCGCCGTGGACGAGTCCACCACCGGTGAGCGGCTGCTAGAGGAGGCGGGGTTGGAGGACTGCCCGTACCGCACGGCCGTCGCCGGCGGCCTCACGCCCGAGAAGGTGGAGGGGCTGGACGGCGTCGACGCGGTGGTGGTGGGCGGGTACATCACGTCGTCCAGCGATCCGGGCCGCGCCGCGGAGGAGATCCTGGAGTCCGCGGGGGCCGAGCCGTACGACTTCCGACCGGACGAGCGGCAGCGCGAGGCCCTGCTGGGGATTCGGCGCAAGGAGCGCGTCGGGATCGTCGTGAGGGACCCGGACCGCGTGTCCGAGGTGCTCCGCGCGGCGGTGCGCTCGCTCCGGTGGGTTCGGCGGGAGGCGGACGTAGGCATCGTCGGGGACGACGAGCTCGGGCTCCTGCCGGAGGTCGTGGAGGGCGATGGTCGCGACCTGCTGATCGTCATGAATGCCGAGGAGTTCGAGGGAGAGGAGCTCGAGCGGCTAACGCGCGACAGCCGGCGAGTCGTGCTGGTCTCCGAGGAGCACGTCCTGAAGGTCTACGGGGTGGCGGAGGAGGTCTACGAGGTGTAGGGGGGCTCGCGTTGAGCGAGAAGGAGCGGGAGGACCGGGACCTGTACGAGCAGGTGATGGAGGTGGCCCGCCGGAGAGGGTTCATCCTGCCGGCCTTCCGCATCTACGGTGGGGCTCGAGGCTTCTACGACTACGGTCCGCTGGGCACGCTGCTGAAGCGGAAGATCGAGGAGAAGTGGCGCGAGTATTACGTGCACAAGGAGGGCTTCATGGAGATTGAGGCGCCCACGCTCCTCATCGGCGAGGTGTTCGAGGCGTCGGGCCACGTGGAGCACTTCATCGATCCGATGACGTACTGCAAGGAGTGCGGCGAGTTCTTCCGGGCGGACCACCTGGTGGAGGAGGAGCTGGGCATCGACGCGGAGGGACTGTCGGTCAAGGAGCTGGCGCGGCTGATCGAGGAGCACGAGCTGCGCTGCCCGGAGTGCGGCGGCGAGCTGGGCGAGGTGACGGAGTTCAACCTGATGTTCCGGACGAACATCGGGCCGAAGGAGGGCCGGGACGGGTACCTTCGGCCGGAGACGGCCCAGGCCATTTTCATCCAGTTCAAGGACCTGTACCGGTGGGCCCGGCAGAAGCTGCCGTTCGGCGTCGTGCAGATCGGTCGGGCGTACCGGAACGAGATCAGCCCGAGGCAGGGCGTGATCCGGCTCCGCGAGTTCACGCAGGCCGAGGCGGAGGTGTTCCTGGACCCGGAGGACAAGCGCTACCCGGGCAACGGGGACTACGAGCGGGAGAGGCTGCTCTTCTACCCGATCGAGGAGCAGCGGAAGGATGACGGCGAGATGCTCGAGATGCGCGTGGAGGAGGCGATCGAGGAGGGCATCGTCAGCCAGCCCATCGGCTACTTCCTGGGCCTCACGAAGCGGATGCTGGTGGAGTTCGGTATCGACGAGGACGCGATTCGCGCGCGGCAGCACCTGCCGGAGGAGCGGGCGCACTACGCCAAGGACTGCTGGGACGTGGAGGTCAAGCTGGACCGGTTCGGGTGGGTGGAGGTCGTCGGCATCGCGGACCGTACGGACTACGACCTGCGGCACCACGCGGAGCACAGCGGTGAGGACCTCCGGGCGTTCGAGGAGCTGGACGAGCCCAAGCTGGTCTACCGCCCGGAGCCGATCATGGAGAAGCTGGGCCCGAAGTTCAAGTCGGACGCCCCGAAGATCGCGGAGGAGCTGAGGAAGATTAAGGCGGAGTCGAGGGAGGAGTTGGAGGGCGGTCTGACGGTCGAGGTGGACGGTGAGGAGGTCGAGGTGCCGCCGGACTGCTACGAGATCGTGGAGGAGAAGATCACCGGGCGCCGGTTCTACCCGCACGTCGTCGAGCCCTCGTACGGTATCGACAGGATCCTGTACTGCGTGCTCGAGCACAACTTCGACCCGGAGGAAGGAATGTTCCGGTTCCCCGCCTGGCTGGCGCCGATCGAGGTGGGCGTGTTCCCGCTGCTCAAGCGGGACGACATGGTGGAGTACGCGAAGCGGGTCGCGCGGGAGCTGCGCGAGGAGGGGTTCACGGTGGAGTACGACGATTCGGGCTCGATCGGGCGGCGGTACGCCCGGGCCGACGAGATCGGTGTGCCGTACTGCGTGACCATCGACCACGACACGCTCGAGGACGACACGGTGACGATCCGGGACCGGGACACGACCGAGCAGGTCCGAGTGCACGTGGATGAGCTGCCGGAGGTGCTCCGGAAACTCATCGACGGCGAGATCGAGTTCGAGGAGGCCGGCGAGCCCGTTTGAGCCACCCCGGGAGGCGGACCTCCCCCTCCGGTCCGTCGCAGTCGGGGATGTAGGGTTTCAGATCGATCACGGGGGATCCCTCCCGCGCGTCGATCCCTTCCACCTCCACCCTGCCCCGCTCGGCGTCCACGTCAACCAGCCGGCACAGCGTGAGGAGGACGGGGTTGGGCCGGTCGGGGCTGCGGCTGGCGAACACGCCCACGATCACGGGCGCCTCGCCGTGCAGCGGCCGCACCCGCGTCACCGACCGGTCGGACTCGTGCCCCCACCAGATCACCCAAACGTGGGAGAAGTCCTCTAGCCCCTCCAGGCACTCCCTATACTTTTCGTAAATCATCAGGACGGCCCGGTCTCCCCCGACCCTCGAGACCTCGCCGACGGGCCTGAGCCGCACCCGATTACCCCCTGGGGAGTGGAGCGGTGGCCCGGTACACGCACGTGATGGAGTGCCTGGGGCGAGTGCCGGTCCGGGTGGTCTGGGAGGACGGTGAGATCCGGGCCGAGGCGCGAGGCGACCCCATCATCGAGGAGTGCCCGCTGATGAGATCCCGGGAGGGGGTCGATCGGCTCACCCCGGAGGCGGCCGAGCGGCACGTCCTGCGCAAGGCCCGGGAGATCGGGATGTTCACGCCGGAGCGCCGACTGCGGTCGTGCCGACGGTACACGCCCTTCGGCGTCTCCGAGACCCTGATGGTGTGCCTGAGGTACGGGCTCGTCAACGCGGCGGTGGTGGTGTCGGACTGCCTGGGTACCGTGGTGACCGACCGGCCCTCCGTGGTGCAGGGGCTCGGGGGCGAGGTCTCCGGGATCGTGGAGACGGACCCGATCCCGGAGGTGGTGGAGCGGGCGGAGCGGCTCGGGTGCACGGTGCTGGAGCGGATCGACCAGGTCGAGGGCGTGGAGGCGGCCCTCGAGGAGTTCGAGCCGCCCGTCGCCGTGACGGTGGCGGACCCGGATGAGGCGGTGCGGATTCGGGAGGAGTTCGGCCGGGACGTGCTCATCGCGGCCGTGCACACCTCGGGTCTCGACGAGCGGGACGCGGATCGGCTGCTGGACGCCTGCGACATCGTCACGGGCTGTCCCGCCGGGGCCGTTAAGGAGGCGTGCGACCGGTCCTTCCTGGTCAAGTCGGGCCGCAGCATCCCGGTCTACGGCGTGACCCCGATGGGCGCCGAGGCGCTGCTGCTCAACGCCCGGGAGCTGTCCGGTGAGGAGCCGATCCGCATCCTGCGCGGGCGGGGGTGAGGAGGTTGCCCGAGATGGTGCACGTGGGCCTGTTCGGTCACATCGACCACGGCAAGACCGCGCTGGCCGCGCAGCTCACGGAGAAGGCCTCGACCGCGGCGCTCGATAAGCACCCGGAGGAGCAGGAGCGCGGGATCACGATCGATCTGGGATTCTCCTCGTTCCGGCTGGGCGATTACGAGGTCACGCTGGTGGACGCCCCGGGGCACGCGGACCTGATCCGGACGGTCGTGGCGGGGGCGGAGATCATCGACGCGGCCATCCTGGTCGTGGCGGCGGACGAGGGGCCGCAGGTGCAGACGGGCGAGCACCTGGTCGTGTTGGACTACCTCGGCGTGGACCGCGGGGTCGTGGCGCTCAACAAGATCGACCTGGTCGATGAGAGCACGGTGGAGCGGCGCATCGAGGAGGTTCGGAACGTTCTACGAGGCACCTCCCTGGAGGACGCCCCGATCGTCCCGGTGTCGGCGAAGACGGGGGAGGGCATCGACGAGCTGCGTGAGGCGCTGCTGGAGGTGCTGGAGCCGCCGGAGCGGGAGGTGGACGCGCCGTTCCGGATGCCGATCGACCACGCGTTTCACGTGAAGGGGGCGGGCACGGTCGTCACGGGCACGGTCCTGTCCGGCGAGGTGGAGGTGGGTGAGGAGGTGATGCTCTACCCGTCCGGTAAGGTCGTGGAGGTGAAGTCGATCCAGTGCTTCGGCCGGGACCTCGACGCCGCGCGGGCGGGCGACCGGGTGGGGATGGCGCTGCGGGGGGTGAAGGAGGAGGAGATCGAGCGCGGGTTCCAGCTGGCGGAGCCCGACTCGCTGACGGTCACGAAGTACCTGGACTTGGCCGAGGTGGAGATCCACCCGCTGTTCCCGCAGTCGCTCCGGAAGCGAACCATGGTGCACGTTCACGTCGGCCTGCGCTCCGTGCCCGGGCACGTGGTCCCGCACGAGGACGGGTTCTTGAGGGAGGAGCTGGGCCCGGGCGAGTCCAGCGAGCTGTACGTGAAGCTCAACGAGCCGGTGGCGGTGCGGGAGGGTGACCCGGTCATCCTCATGAAGATGGACCTCCCGCCCACGAAGCTGCGGATCGCGGGCGCGGGCCGAGTGGCGGGCACGGAGCGTCGGGAGACGTTCAAGCGCGTATCCGAGCGGCGGGGGCGGGTCACGGACCCGAACCACATGGGGAAGGGGCTGGCGGTGGTGGACGGCCTCGCGTTCAACAAGGAGCACGCGGAGAAGCTGGTCGGCGAGGAGGTGGAGACGGAGAGCGGGGTGAGGGGCCGGATCGTGGACACGCACGGGACGCGCGGTGCCGTGCTGGTCGAGTTCGAGGGGGACGTGAAGTCCGGGGAGAAGGTGCTGCTGAAGCGGGTGCGAGAGATCAAGGTGGACCTCTAGTCAGCGCTGGAACGTCTCTTCACGGCTCCGCTCCCGAGGGGCTCATCATCTGAAGTGCTCCTTGGCGATTGGCAGGGTCTCGTTCGCCTCGTCCCGGGAGGTGATCCCGACCGCGACCGCGTCGGCGTACTGGGCGGCGTAGGGGATCCCTTCCTCCGGGGGGATGGAGCCCGCGGCGAGGACCTTCTTAGCGATGATCGTCCGGTCCGTGTCCTCCAGGATCTCCTCGACCCGCTTCCGGTCGCCCATGAAGGCCCCTTCAGGGTTCAGGGGTACCATGTACACGTCCACGCCCTCGCGCGACTCCCAGCGGGGTAGGGTGGCGTCCGGCCGGTGCGTGGCGATGCCGACGGGGACCTCGAACCGGTCGCGGAGCTCGCGCAGCAGGGGGAGCACGTCGTCCGGGTCCCGCCCGTCCACTAGGCTGGCGTGCAGGAGAACCGCCCGCAGGTTCATCCCGTCGATCGTTCGCACGTCCTCGCGGAGCGGGCCGAGACCGACGACGGCGACAACTTCAAGGTCGTGCTCGACCTCCCGGAGCGCCTGGACTATCACGGGGTCCGCGAGGGCCTGGACTCCGCGGACGCCGTGCCTCTTCGCGCAGTACTCGACGAGGCGCGTGATGTTGCGCGGCTGCTCGTAGAACTTCTCCCGGTAGGTGATCGCCCTGGGACCGAATTGTCCCGCGCCCAGGAACGGTGAGGTACCTATCATAACCTTGGGGATCAGGGGTGCTTCCCCCGGCGGGGGTCGGTAGCGCGGACCCTCCTCACCGATCAGCCCGTGGTCCGTCGTCATCCCCCGCCAGGGGGCTGTGGGTATGAGCGAGAAGGTTGAAGTGTGCTTCGATGAGGCCCTGCTGGACTACGCGGACGTGGACGAGATCGTGCTCGACGTCGGGGAGGAGGCGCTGGCCGAGGCCCTGGCCAACCGGCACCGGCAGATGGTGGTATTTCAGGGTGACGAGCTGAAGGCCGCCGCCGCGGGCGTGGTGGCCGCCGGGGCCGCGGACGTCCTGGTCGAGGTTAGGGACCGGCCCGTCTCCGTGCTCTACGTGACCGACAGCCTGAAGGAGGACACGTACGCGCGGGAGCGGTACGAGGAGTTCCGGGACGTGTTCGAGGGTTTCCTGGAGGAGGTCGGCGTGGACTACGAGCTGGAGGCGCTCACGTTCGGCGGCTCGAAGCGCGTCCTGGGCACGACCTGGGACATCCTGGTCATGGACCTGTCCTACGAGCTCGACCCGGACGCGATCGGTCGCCTGATTGAGACCGTGCGCGGCGGCGGACTGATCCTCATGCTCACGCCTCCCTTCGACCGGTGGAGGCGGATGTGGACGGCCTTCCACAAGAGCCTGGTCACGCCCCCGTACACCCTGGATCACGTGGGTAAGCGGTTCAACCGACGGTTCATCCGGAAGCTGGAGGAGCATGACGGGATCTGGATCGTGGACACGGACGAGTGGGAGGCGGACCCGGAGCCGAGCGAGGATCCCGAGCTGGAGGTGAAGGTGAAGCGCCGGGAGCCCCCGGACGTCGAGCCCCCGAGGCGCGCGCTGCTGCCCGAGGAGCTCTACGAGATGTGCGCGACGGAGGACCAGTTCAAGGCCCTGGCCAAGTTCGAGGAGCTGCTGCGCGCCCGGAGCAAGACGGCGTTCATCCTCACGGCCGACCGGGGCCGGGGCAAGTCCGCGCTCCTGGGCATCGCCATCGCCGGCGCCGGGGTGGCCGTCGAGGACATCTACGACGTGGTGGTCACGGCCTCGGAGCCGGAGAACGTGGGCGTTCTGTTCGAGTTCCTGTTGAAGGCGCTGGACCGGCTCGGGGTGGATTACGAGGTCGAGAAGGACGATGATGGCAACGTCGTCTACGTCGAGACGGACGAGTTCGTGGTCGAGTACGAGCGCCCATCGGACGCGGCCGAGATCAAGTGTGACCTGATGGTCGTGGACGAGGCGGCCTCGATCCACGTGCCGATTCTGCACCGGATCCTGGACAACAACGACCTCGTGGTCTACTCGTCCACGATCCACGGCTACGAGGGCGCGGGTCGGGGCTTCTCGGTCCGGTTCCTGCAGAGCGTGGAAAAGCGGGACGACGTGCGGCTGATCAAGTTCAAGATGCACGAGCCGATCCGGTACGACGCGGACGACCCCATCGAGCGATGGCTGTTCGACACGCTGCTGCTCGACGCGGAGCCGGCCAAGCTGGAGAAGGAGGACATCGAGTGCGTGAAGAGTAAGCGGGTCGAGCTCGAGAAGCCGGACCTCCGGTTCTGGTTCGAGGACGAGGAGGGCGAGGAGGAGCTGCGCCAGTTCATCGGAATCTACGTGATGGCGCACTACCGGAACCGACCCAGCGACGTGATGGTGCTGGCGGACGCACCGCACCACGAGGCGTTCGCGCTCAAGACGGAGACGGGCAAGATCGTGACCGCCCTGCAGGTGGCGCGGGAGGGCTCGATCCCGCGCGACGTGATCGTCAAGATGCGGAAGGGGTACCGGCCGCCGGGCAACGTGATCCCGGACCTGATGGTCCAGCACCACGACGCGCTGGAGTTCCCGCGGATGAAGGGGTACCGGATAGTCCGGATCGCGACCCACCCGGACGTCATGCGGCACGGCCTGGGCTCGAAGGCGCTCGAGGAGCTGGCCAAGGTGTGCGAGGAGAAGGACTTCGACTGGATCGGCACGGGCTTCGGCGCGAACGAGGAGCTGACGAAGTTTTGGATCAAGAACGACTTCGTGCCCGTCCACATCAGCCCGAACCGGAACCCGGTGAGCGGCGAGTACTCCGTGGCCGTCATCCGGCCCATCTCGGACGAGGCGAAGGAGATCATCCAGCGGGCTAACTTCGAGTTCCGGCTCAAGCTGGTCGACTGGCTCGGTGAGACGCACCGCGATCTGGAGCCCGAGGTGGCCCGGCTCCTGCTGACCCCGATGTCGCCCAGCCGGTACCAGCCCAGCATGACGGACGGCCAACTTCGCCGACTCAAGAAGTACGTGGACATGGTGCACACGTACGAGATCGCCGCCGACGCCGTCCGGGAGCTCGTCAAGACGTACTTCCTGGACACCGAGGACCGGCTGGAGCTGTCGAAGAAGGAGGAGCTCCTGCTGGTCACCAAGTGCCTGCAGCGCTGGGAGTGGGAAAAGGTCGCCGACTTCCTGGGCGAGGAGGTGCCCGACCTCATGCGGACGCTGCGCGACCTGGTCGGGCTGCTGTACGAGGAGTACGAGGAGGACATCAAGCGCCGCTCCGCGCTGGAGAGCGTTAACAAGGCCGTGGAGGGGCTCGCGGAGAAGGGGCACTCCGGCGAGGTCATCGTGAGGGTGGACGAGGGCGAGCCGAAGGAGGTCGTGGTCAGACGGGAGGAGCGCTTCGAGCTCTAACGCGCAGCGTCCCCCGGCGGACCGGCAGGGCGGCCCTCGGCTCGCGCCCGAACGTCTCCGCCCACCCCTCCACGATCGCGACCCCGACCCCGCAGCACAGCGCCGCGTCCCGGGCGTGCTCGTCCGGCGCCTCACCCCGCAGGGAGAGCAGCCGCTCGGCCGCTCGGGGGAACGTCTCGTAGACCCTCACGCCGCGCTCCAACAGCTCCTCGGCCAGCCTCCTGCCCCGCTCGAGGAGCCTTCGCATCCCGGGCAGCGTCAGGGGCAGGACGGGCGCGAGCTCCCGAAACCGCTCGTCCCGGCGCCTGAAGGGACCATCCGCCGGCGTCAGCGGGGCATCGATCACGACCACCCGGGCCCGGGAGGCGAGGCTGAGGACGCGCCGGTCATCCGCGGGCTCGGACCAGCACTCGATCGCCCCGCCCGACCACGCCGCGAAGCCGGTGGGGTTGTCCGGGCTTGCCGCGAGGTCGATCCCGAGGACGTGCATCGGAGGACCCCGAGTCGGTGGTGAGGCGGAAGGTTCGGGAGTGCCTGGAGCGGTCGGGGCACCCGAGGCCCGGCTCCCGCATTCTCGTGGCCATGTCCGGAGGTAAGGACAGTTTCGCGACGGCGTACGGGCTCGCGGAGCTGTCCGACGAGTTCGACTGGGAGGTGGTGGGCGCTCACGTCGTGGTCCGGGTGGACGGGCGCGAGATCGGGGCGTGGGACGTCGTCCGGGAGCAGGCCGAGCGGCTGGGGATCGAGGTGAAGCGGCTGGAGCCGGAGAAGGATGTGATGGAGGCCAAGGAGGAGATGCGGGCGCGGAAGGTCTGCTACGCGTGCCGGACGCTGAGGCGGATCGAGCTCGGCAGGCTGGCGGAGGAGCAGGGGTTCGACTACATCGCGCTCGGGCACACGCTGGACGACGCGGCGGCCACGGTCCTGCTCTCCCTGCTCTCCGGGTACAAGCGGATCAAGCTCCTCGGCTACGTGGGCTCGTGGCGAGAGGGTCCTAGGCTGCTCCGGCCGCTCGTCCGCTGCCCGGAGGAGGTTACTAGGTCACTCTACGAGCGGCTCGGCGTCCGGGTGGTGGAGACCGAGAAGGTCTGCCCGTTCGCCGGGGAGGGGTTGAGGCGAGAGGTCGAGGAGTTCCTCGACGAGGTTGAGCGGCGGATCCCGAACGTGAAGGGGAACGTGGTTGGGACGGCCCTCAGGACTCTCTCGGCGGGCGGGAGGCGATAACCCAATAAAGGGGCCTCCTAGCGCCGCGCGCCGGTGTAAATTCGTGTCGTACAGTGCCCAGGGGTCCGACCGTCCGGATGATAGGGGATCTCGCGACCCTGACGTACCTCGGGATCGGGAGCCTGGTCGGACTGGTCTCAGGGCTCTTCGGCGTCGGAGGTGGCTTCCTGCTGGTCCCGCTGCTCAACGCGGTCGGGATGCCGATGCACGTCGCGCTCGGGACCACCCTGCTCGCGGTGAGCCTCGGCGGGTTCACCGGGGCCTACCGGCACTTCCAGGAGGGCAACGTCCACGTGAGCACGGCGCCGGCGTTCGGGATCAGCGCGGTCCTCGGGGCGCAGGTGGGAGGTTACCTCGCCTGTCAGGCGCCGGAGCACGTGCTGAAGCTCGCCCTGGGTGGCGCGTGCATGGCGATGGCGGGGAGGATCGTAACGGACGGTCGGAGGTCGGGCGGCGGGGAGGTCCGAGACAGCCTGCCGATCGCCTCGCTGGCAGGGTTCGGGGTGGGAGCCTTCAGCGGGTTCACGGGCTCCGGCGGCGGCACCCTGTTCGTGCCCGTCATGACCTCGTTCCTCAACTTCCCCACGATGATGGCCGTGGGTACCTCCTCAGCGATCGTCCCGATCAGCGCGCTGGCCGGCGCCGCCCAGTACTGGTCGAAGGGGTACGTGGACCCGTGGGCCGCGGCGACCATCGTGGCGGGAATGCTGGTCTCCTCCTACATCGGCGCCGAGCTGTCCAACCGGCTCGGAGGGCGGAGGGTTAAGCGGGCGTTCTCGGTGGTGCTAGGGGCCGTCGGGGTCAAGATGCTGCTCAGCGGGCTCAGCGCCGCCTGACGGGAGCCTTTTCAACGCTCTCCTCGATCCTCTCCTCCGACCTCACGATCAGCACGTTGACGGGACTGTGCCTGACCACGTTCTCGGCCACGCTGCCCAGCACGGCATGCTCCAGCCCGGTACGCCCGTGAGAGCCCATCACGATGAGGTTCACCTCCTCGTCGCTCTCCGCCTCCTTCACGATTTCTCTCCAGGGAACGCCCACGCGGATCTTCTTTTCCAGCTCGACGTCCACGCCCATCTCCTCGGCGATTCGCTCGGCCTCCTCCAGCACCTTTTCGCCCTCTCGTCGCAGCTCCTCGACGACCTTCTCCCTCTGAGAGGCGAAACCGGACAGCATGTCCACGGAACGCTGGTCCACCACGTAGAGCAGTTTCACGGGGAACCCATGGTCGTGCGCGTCCAGAAGCGCCCATTTCAGGGCGAGCTTGGAGGGGTCGGACCCGTCGTAGGGCACCAGGATCTTCCTGGACAACCCGGGTCCCCGAATCCTTCAAGTAATCTCGAAACATTAAAAAGCTTTTGAAGTCGCCGCGGATAGGGGGGATGTGGTTGCCCGCGGTGACGGCGATCAAGGCGGCCGAGCTGCTGGGGACCGGGTTCATCGCCGGGTACCTCGGAGGCATTATCGGGACGGGCGGCTGCGTGCTGATGCTCCCCATGCTCGTGTTCCTGATGAGTTACCCGGTGCCTCAGGCCATCGGCACGACCGTGCTGGCGGTCGTGTGGACGGCCACGTTCGGAGCGCTCTCGCACGCTAAGCTGGGCAACGTGGACTACGAGACGTCGGCCGTGGTGCTGGCCGCGGGCGCCATCGGCTCGCTGGTAGGGTCCATGATCTTCGCGGCGATCATGCGGTACACCAGCGTGCTGGAGGTGATTCTGGGGGCGGCCTTCCTGTACGCGGCGGTGCGGATGATCTACGAGTGGATAAAGAAGATCCCCGGGGCGGAGGCCGACGAGATCCCGGGCAGTCCGTCGGCCAAGGCCGCCATCGGGTTCTTCATTGGCATCCTTACGGGTATCCTGGGACTGGGAGGAGGGTACGCGCTGGTGCCATCGTTCATTTACCTGCTGAACGCGCCGGTGCACCTCGCCGTGGGCACCTCCATGATCAGCATGATCCCGATGGCGACCGTGTCGGCCGCTTACAAGATGGCGCAGGGAGTCACGGACGTTCTCGGTGGCACGATCCTGGGCATCGGCACGATCGCCGGGGTCAAGCTGGGTGCCAAGACCACGGAGAAGATCGAGCCGTGGACGATCAAGGGGATCTTCGGGGTCGTGTTCCTGTACGTGTCGCTGAAGTTCGTCCTGAAGGGACTGGGGCTTAAGGTCCTGTAGCCTCGTCACAGCGGCGGCTGGAGGTCGTCCAGCTCGACGTCCAGCTCGATTCCCAGTGCATCGGCCAGGGCCTTCCCGTGGTAGTAAGCGGAGACGTCCTTGGTCTCGTACTTGCCGATCCTGGGAGCGACGCAGTGGTGGCAGGCGGCCAGCGCGAAGGCGTTGACGGCCTTCCGCCCCGCCTCCATCCCCTCGACCCGCTCGGCCGCCACCCAGGTGGCGCCGCACGGGGCGCCCCGGACGACCTCTACGGACTCGATAGTGCCGGAGGAGGCCTCCACCTCAACCTTGGGTCGACCGAAGCGCTCGGCGAACTCGTCGATCTCGGGCACTCCGGTGTCCGGTTTCAGCGCGCACGGGGTCGGCTCGGCGAAGACGACGGCGTCGTGGCGATCCTCGATCTGGCGGCGTACGGCGAGCTCCGGCAGCAGAGCGTACAGGATGGGGGCGTCGCACTGCTCGGCCAGGGTCAGCTGAAGGTCAGGGTGCTGTAGGTAGGAGATCACCAGGTCGAACTCGGAGGGGATGGACGGGAGGAGGCTCTCGGCCGTTTCCTCGTCGAGGAGCACGTTCTCGGGCGGCTCCTTGACGCGCAGGAACTCGGACTCGTGCTCGGATCGCCCCCGAATGGTCTCCGCGGCACGCTCTCCGTACTTGGAGCCGAGGACCAGGATCTTCAACGACGGCCCCGGGACCTCTCAGTCCGCGGTCTCCTCTTCATCCTTTCCGCTCGCCGTGTCCTCATCATCGAGCTCACGCTCCGCCTCGCGGAGGATGTCCAGGACGCCGTAGTGGGCCGCACCGATCACGAGCACGGCCCGGGACACGTCGGACCGGTGGAGGTACTCGATCGTGTTCTCCGCGATCACGGTGTTCCTCTCGTCGATCAGGACCCGGGTCACGTTGGGGAACTTACGCCGCATCCACTCGATCATCTCCCGGACGGCGCGCTCGTCCGTGACCGAGTCGGTCAGCATCTCCCGGGTCTTGGAGGGGCGGAAGACCGAGCAGAGGGCGTCGAGGAGCGTCAGGACCTGGAACTTGAGCCGCTCGGTGAGGGGGGCCTTGATTCGAATTCGGCGGAGGATGCCGTCGAGGTCCATGTCAACGGGCACGAGCTCCGCCTCGAGCTCTTCGGCGGCCTCGATCGCCCCGAGCATGTCCTCCCCGAGCTCGCCCCCCACCACGCGGCTGACCACGCGCTCCGCCAGCGAGATGATCCGGCCGCTGAGGCGCTGGGGCCCTCTCCCTCCCTCGTCGCTTCCGTGCAGCTCGGCGAGCAGCGTCAGGAGCCGGCCCTCGCACAGCTCCAGCAGGACGGCCTCGGGCTCCAGCTCGAGGACCTTGTCCCGGACGAGCTCCCGGTCCACGCCCGCGTGGGCCGTTCTGAGCACGTGGAGCTCGGTGCCCAGGATGTGGAAGGTGTCAACGTGCAGCCGCAACTACCTCGGCACCACCATTCCGTCCTCGAAGGCCGGGACGACGTCGAACTCGTCCACCCTTGCGCAGAACTCCACGTCCTCGGACTTGCCGTGCAGCTCCAGCACGTGGCCGGTGCGGGAGCTGCGGAACACGTCGTGCGGGTCGAACGTCCTGGACATCTCGATCAGGACGCGGGTCCTGCGGTCGGCGGGCTCGCCCCCCGCGAGCCGGGCGATGTACCCGGCCGTGAACGCGTCCTCGATGGCCATGGAGCCCCGGTGTCCCGCCTCGACGATGCACGCGTCGCGGTTCAGCTCGTCGGCGACGGCGCTGGCGTTGAGGAGGGCGCCGATGAGGACCTCCTCGCAGACCTCGGCGGTGCGGAGGATGGCCTCGGTGCCGTTGGTCGTGACCATGTACACGGTCTCGCCCTCGATGCCGTCCGGATTCTTCATTAGCTCGGTGGGCGAGTTCCCGTAGTCCGCGATGTCGAGCTTCCGGCCGTGCCGCTCGCCGATCGTGGGGCCGTCCGCATCCTTGAGCTCCGACGGGTCGGCCAGGGGGACGATGGCCTCCGCTCCCAGGGCTAGGGCGGTGACGATCGTGGAGCTGGCCCGCAGCGCGTCCACGACGACGCCCGTGTGGTACTCCCCGCTGGGATCCATCGTCGCGAGGACCCGCACGCCGGGAACCCCCGGGGGACGCGCGCCGTGGTGGCCGTGGCCTTTCCTTGGAGCCTGTTCTCGGAGGAGAACGACCCGAAAATCTACGCGTATCGGGTCGGCATTCTGGGCCGGGCCCTGGCGATCTACCGGGTGGAGGAGGTGCTGCTGTACGGGGACGGGATCGGGTCACGGCGCAACGCTGAGCGGTTGAAAAAGCTCTTGGAGTACCTGGAGTGCCCTCAGTACCTCAGGAAGCGGGTGTTCCGGCTGGATAGGGACCTCAGGTACGCGGGAGTGATGCCGCCGCTGCGCGCTCCGCACCACAAGCGCAACCCACCGCGTGAGGGTGAGGTGCGGGAGGGGTACGTGGTCAGGAGGAGTAAGGAAGGCTGCCTCGTCGACGTGGGTGCCGAGGAGCTGGCGGTCTCGTACGAGCGGATGAAGCCGCGGCAGCGGGTGACGGTCAGGGTCGTTTCCGAGGATCCGCTGGTGGTGGAGCCCGCCGAGCCGGAGGACTACTGGGGGTTTGAGGTGCGGATCGTCGACTCGCTGGACGACGTGTTGGAGGAGTTCGGGAAAGGCACCGTCATTGCGTCCAGGTACGGGGAGGATGTTAGGGAGGTGGAGTTCGGGGAACCGCCGGAGTGCCTGGTGTTTGGGTCGGGCCGGGCCGGCGTGCTGGAGATCAAGCCCGGGCTGGAGGAGGAGTTCCTTACGGTCAACTTCATCCCGGGCCAAGGCGTGGAGGTCGTGAGGACTGAAGAGGCTGTGCACGCGACGTTGGCCGTGCTGAACTACTTGGGCCTGCTGTAGGCCTCCGCCGGCTCTCCCACATCATGTCCCCGGCATCAGCCGGGGATTACCTCGTCATCGGCCAGGATTTCAGTACCCCAACGTCTCCCTTACGGCAACATATTTATTGCTCGTCTCTCGGGCTCAGCGGGGAGCAGACGGAGGGGGAACCCGGTGATGGTGGAGGTGTCTGAGGAGTTTGAAAGGGATATCGAGGAGGTCAAGAGAAGGCTCCGGGAAGGGAAATTAACCAACTTGGGGGCGGCGCTCGCGGTCGTGCTGCTGGCCAGTCTTAAGGGTCAGTGGATCAACGTGGACGAGATCGTCAGGGTGCTTAAGGAGCTGGGGTACGATGTTAAGACGAACAGTATCAGGAGCGCCCTGTACAAGGTGCGTCAGGAGGGCCTGCTGAAGTCCAAGCGGTTGGGTCGGAAGACCGCGTACTTCATCCCGGTCGAGGAAGAGGAGGTCCTGGGCGCGATCCTGAGGAGGATTACCGGGGAGGAGATCCGGGAGAAGATCGTGGAGGAGCTGCTTAAGGAGATCAAGGAGTAACCTCCCCCGCCTCGCCCGCCGGAATAGTTTCGATGACCGAAACGATTCGGGGGGTTGGGCGTGACGGGAGGGGAGGAGAAGGACAAGGAGAAGGAGCGTCGGCTCCCCTTCGAGCGCGAGCGGGAGATGGTGACCAAGGCCGAGGCCGAAACGGACCCGCGCTACGGCTGCCCGCCCGAGGAGCGCCCGATGGAAGAGTACATCATGAAGGGGGTCATCAACCTCGACAAGCCCGCGGGACCGACCTCGCACGAGGTGGTCGCGTGGGTCAAGGAGATCCTGGGGCTGTCCAAGGCGGGTCACGGCGGCACGCTGGACCCGAAGGTCACCGGAGTGCTGCCCATTGCCCTGGAAAAGGCCACGAAGATCATCCAGACGCTCCTGCCCGCAGGCAAGGAGTACGTTTGCATCATGCACCTACACGGGGACGTGGACGACGACGAGTTGGAGCGGGTCATCCGCGAGTTCGAGGGCACGATCCTGCAGCGCCCGCCCCTTCGATCCGCGGTCAAGCGCCGCGTGCGGCCGAAAAAGGTGTACTACATCGATATCATCGAGCGGGACGGTCGGGACGTCCTCCTGCGGGTCGGCTGCCAGGCGGGCACCTACATCCGGAAGCTCTGCCACGACATCGGCGAGGCGCTGGGCGTCGGCGCGCACATGGCGGAGCTGAGGCGGACCAAGACGGGGCCGTTCTCCGAGGAGAACGCCGTGACGCTCCACGACCTGAAGGACGCCTTCGAGTTCTGGAAGGAGGAGGGCTGGGAGGAGCCGCTAAGGCACGTGATCCGACCGATGGAGGAGGGGCTGAGCCACCTACCCAGGATCGAGATCCGAGACACGGCCGTGGACGCAATCTGCCACGGCGCCGACCTGGCGGCGCCCGGCATCGTGAGGGTGGAGAAGGGGATCCAGCCGGGCGACCTGGTGGCTATCTTCACGCTGAAGGGCGAGGCGGTGGCGCTGGGCGTGGCCAAGGCCTCCTGGAAGGAGATGCTCCACGCGGACCGCGGCATCATGGTGGACACGAAGCGGGTGCTGATGGAGCCGGGAACGTACCCGAAGGCCTGGGGTTAGAGGGAGCGAGCCAGCAGCACGGTGAGGTTCAGCACCTCGGCGTCCACCTCACACCGCTCCAGCCCCTCCCTCAGGTTGTACTCGCAGAACGGGCAGACCGTGGTCAGTAAGTCGGCGCCGACCTCCTCGACCATCCGCGCCTTCACGTCCGCCATCAACCTCGCCAGCTCCGGCAAGCCGGCGCGAACGCCTCCCCCGGCTCCGCAGCATCGGTCCGGCTCGCGCATCTCCCGGAACTCGATCCCGTCAACCGCCTTCAGCAGGCGGCGGGGCTCACGGTGTACCCCCTGACCGCGCCTGAGGTGACACGGATCGTGGTACGTGACCACGACCTCCTCGGAGTGCTTGAACCCCCGCTCGTGCGCCCTGACCTCCCGAACGAGGAACTCCGTGACGTCCATGACCTCCCACTCGAACCGCTCGCCCAGCAGCTCCGGGTAATCGTTCTTCAGCGTCGCACCGCAGCCCGCGCACACCGTCACGATCACGTCCGGGTCAACCCGCTGGAAGGCTTCCAGGTTCCTGAAGGCCAGCCGATCCGCCCGGTCCCGCTGCCCGGTCCTCAACAGGGGTGACCCGCAGCAGACCTGATCCTCGGGCACCACTAGCCGGAACCCTAGCTCCTCCGCCAAGCTGATCAGGGCCCTCCCGGTCTCGGGCAGCCTGTAGTCGACGAGGCAGCCGGTGAAGAAGAGCGCCTTGACGTCTCCCGACCCGTACTCGCCCGCGTGCTCCTCTAGGAAGGACGCCTCCTTCTTCTCCACCGAGCGTCCCGTGCGGACGGCCCGCCTACCCACCTCGCGGTGCTCTTTGAGGGGGCCGAGACCGCGCTCCCGCAGCCTCGCCCGCAGCGTCTCCACGGCCTTCTTCGGGATGTCAATGTCCCTCGGGCAAACCTCCGCGCAGCGGTGGCACGTCGTGCACGCGTAGACGTCCTCGAGCTCGGGCACTCGGTCCCACTTCTCGGCCTCCTCTGCGGCCTTCCGGAGCACGGTGGGGCCCGGGTTCCGGGTCGATCCCGCCCGGATCACTGGGCACTCCGCGACGCAGCACAGGCACTCGATGCACGACCGGAGCTCGTGCAGCCGCTCGCTCTCCTCCCTGTCGAGCCGCCGGAACCAGTCCAGGTTGGACCGCGGGGAGAGGGGCCTCAGTCGCTCCGTCACCTCACGCCAGTCCACGACCAGATCCCGGAGGACGGGGAGGTGCCGCAGCGGCTCGACGGTGACCTCCTCCCCCGGCTCGAGCCGGTACTCGCAGGCCAGGCCCGCTCGCCCGTTGATCAGCACGGCGCAGGTCCCGCACTGCGCGTTCCTGCACGAGTACTGGAACTCCAGGTCGGGCGCCTCGTGCTCCTTGATCCACAGCAGCGCGTCCAGGAGCGTCATCCCCTCCCGGTAGGGCACCTCGGCCTCAAGCTCCCTGTCCGGGGTCCGGATGCGGACCAGCACGGACTCCTCCGCCAAGCCCTCTCACCACCTCATCTTGGTCAAATCGAGCTCGACGTCGTCCACCTCGCGGGCGAAGGAGGCCGCGATGTCGTACCCCAGCTCCAGCGGGTCGCCATCCCAGCCGAGATCCCGGAGGGAGGTGGCGGGGACCGGCACGCCCTCGGTGCTCACGTTGATGCCCAGGTGCGCCAGGGCGCCCGGTCCGGCCGGCTTGAACACTGAGACCGTGAGCTTACGGTCGTCGTGGAGCAGGTCGTCCCCGTCCCGGTCCAGCCTCACGGACAGCCGCTCTTCCAGCACCTCCCGGGCCCTGACGACGAGGAGCCGCTGGAGCAGGCCGGCCGCTGCGGGCTCGCACCTGGTGGGGTCGTCGAGGATGAGGTGCAGCACGTCGCCGCCGCGGATGGGCTCGTCCAGGTCCTCCGTGTCCACCGTGCGCTCGCGGGGAACGTCCATCGGGCCTCGGAAGACGAGGATCGCGCGCCCACGCACCCCGTACCGCTCGTGGATGAAGGCGCGGCGGAGCTGGGAGCCGTCGTACTTCATCCGCTCCCGCTCGACGACGATCGTCCAGGTCCCGACCCGGTGCGCGCGAGCGCTCCCTCGAGCCTCAGTAGCCTCCTCTTCCATCGCAACCCCCACCTGAACCCGCCGAGTCCTCGTGCTCCGACGACGCGGTGGCAGGGCACGATGATGGGAGTCTCGTTGCGGGCCAGCGCCTGCCCGACGACGCGCGGGTGCGTGCCGACGCGCTCGGCCAGCTCCCCGTACGTTTTAACCTCGCCGTACCCCACCCTCCTGACCTCGGAGAGCACGGCCCGGTGGATCGGCGCGTCCGGGAGCCTGACGGGCACGTCACTGAAGTCCTCGCGCTCGCCCCGGAAGTAGCGCTCCAGCCGCTCTCTCAGCCTTCGGAAATCCTTTTCCGGCAGTGGAGGAGGTTCGGTCCCGGGCGGGGCGACCCGGAGGACGCGCCGCCCGTCGTGGACCACGTGCCCGCGCCCGTACGGAGTCTCGTAAGTCAGGACGTACCGGGGTGAGGTCATCGTGGTGGAACCCCTGACTGCGGACGAGCTGGACTGGGACGAGCTCGGGCTGAAGGTGGGTCTGGAGATCCACCGTCAGCTGGACACGCCCAGGAAGCTGTTCTGCCGGTGTGAGCCGGAGCTCGTGGAGGAGGTGCCGGAGGAGCCCCGGGTGCGCCGTAAGCTGAGGCCGGTGCAGAGTGAGATGGGCGAGTTCGATCCGGCGGCGCTGGAGGAGTTCAAGCGGGATCGGACGTTCCACTACCTGTCCGACGGGTCGTTCTCCTGCCTGGTTGAGCTGGACGAGGAGCCCCCGCACGAGCCGTGTGAGGAGGCCCTGGACATCGCGATCAAGGTCACGCTCCTGCTCGGTGGCGAGGTGGTCGACGAGGTCCACGTCATGCGCAAGATGGTCATCGACGGCTCGAACACGACCGGCTTCCAGCGGACGATGCTGGTGGGGATCGGTGGGGAGGTCCCCACGTCCGAGGGCACCGTTCGGATCAGCACGATCTGCCTGGAGGAGGACGCCGCGCGGAAGGTGAAGGGCTGGGACCAGGAGCTGCAGGTCGAGTACTGCCTGGACCGGCTGGGCATTCCACTGATCGAGGTGTCCACGGAGCCGGACATTCGGACGCCCGAGCAGGCGCGGGAGGCGGCGGAGAACATCGGCGAGGCGATCAAGGCGGTGGGCGGGGTCAAGTCCGGCATCGGCACGGTGCGGCAGGACGTGAACATCTCGATCGAGGGCGGCGCGGTGCAGGAGATCAAGGGCGTGCAGGACCTGAACCTGATCCCGAAGGTGGTGAGGTTCGAGGCGCTGCGCCAGGCCAACCTGCTGCGGTTGAGGGACGAGCTGCGGGAGCGGGGCGTGAAGGAGACGGACGTGGTGGAGTGTCGGCCGGTGGACGTGACCGAGGTGTTCGAGGGGACGGAGTCGGAGGTGATTCGGCGCGAGCTCGAGCGGGGCGGCGTCGTCTACGCGCTGAAGCTGCCCGGGTTCGACGGGCTGCTGGGCTTTGAGCTCTGCCCGGGTCGCCGGTTCGGCACGGAGCTGGCCGACTACGCGAAGCGCCGGGGTGTTTCGGGGCTCTTCCACTCGGACGAGCTGCCCGGGTACGGGATCTCGGAGCGGGAGGTGGAGGAGGTCGAGCGGCGGCTTAAGGTGGGGGATGAGGACGCGTTCGTGCTCATTGCGGGCCCGGAGGACCGGGTCAAGTCGGCGATGGAGGCGGTGAAGGACCGGGCGGTGATGGCGTTGGACGGCGTTCCGGCCGAGACGCGGCGGGCGCTGAAGGACGGTACGACGGAGTACATGCGGCCGCGACCGGGCGCCGCGCGGATGTACCCGGAGACGGACATCCCGCCGGTCGTGATCAGCCGGAAGCGGGTGGAGCGACTGCGACGCGAGCTGCCGGAGCGGCCGTGGGAGCGGCGTGAGAAGCTGCTGAAGGAGTACGGGCTGAACGAGGAGCTGGTGGAGCAGCTGTTCGAGCACGGGCGGGTGGAGGAGTTCGAGCGCCTGGTGGAGCGCACGGGCGCGGACCCGAAGGTGGTGGCCACGACCCTGGTGAACGTGCTGCCCAGGCTGAAGAAGGACGGTTACCCGGTGGAGGAGCTCAAGGAGTCGCACCTGGAGGAGGTGCTGCGGCTGCACGCGGAGGGTAAGATCGCGAAGTCGGCGATCGAGGAGCTGCTGGGGGCGCTCGCGGCGGACCCGGACGCGGACGCGGAGGAGCTGGCGGAGGAGCTTGGCCTGATCATGGCGTCACGGGAGGAGATCGAGCGCGTGGTGAGGAAGGTGGTGGAGCGGCACAGGGATGAGATCGAGGAGCGCGGGATGCGGGCGATGGGCAAGGTGATGGGTGAGGTGATGGAGGTGCTTCGAGGGCGCGCGGACGGCAAGCTGGTCAGCGAGATCGTGCGGGAACACATCAAGAGGATCGCCGGAGAGTGATCGAGTTGAACGTGGAGCGGCGGGTGGTGCGGCTACTCAAGGAGTACATCTCCATCCCGAGCGTCAGCGGTGAGGAGCGGGAGTTCGCGGAGCGGTACGCCTCGGACCTGGAACGGGCCGGGCTGGAGGTGGAGGTGGACGAGCTGGGGAACGTGATCGCTCGCCGCGGTGACCCCCGGGTGTGCCTGACCTCTCACCTGGACACGGTGCCGCCGGACGGGATGGAGGACCCGTTCGAGCCTCGGGTCAGGGACGGTAGGATCTACGGCCGGGGCGCGTGCGACGCGAAGGCCAACCTTGCCGTCTACGTGGTCGTGGCCGAGCTGTGGGACGGGCCGCTGGAGATCATCGGCGTGGTCCGCGAGGAGACGGACTCCGCGGGCGTCAAGCGGGTGCTGGAGGAGGGCAAGATGGTCTCCGACAACGTCATCAACGGCGAGCCGACGGGACTGCGCCCCGTCATCGGGCACAAGTCGCGGGCGGAGGTCCGGCTCCGAATCCGGGGGAAACCGCGGCACGCGAGCTCGGACCATCCGGACAACCCGATCGTGCGGTTCTGTCGCGTGCTGGAGCGGTTGAGGGAGCGCGCTCGGCAGTACGAGGACGAGCTCGGCCGCCCGACCGTGGTTCCCACCCGGGTCGTGTCCGAGTCTCGGGCGACGAACGTGACCCCGGGGGAGCTGGAGGCGGTGCTGGACGTCCGCCTGAACACGGAGCTGTCCCTGGACGAGCTGCGGGAGATGCTGGAGGAGGAGTGCGAGCGGGTGGAGGTGAGGGCGGGCGCCCCACCGTTCAAGCTCCGGGGGGACGAGGCCGTTGTCCGCGCGCTGGAGCGGGCTCTGGACAAGTTCGGCCTGCCCACGGAGCCGGTCGTCTGGCCGGCGAGCACCGACGCCGGGTACATCCGGCACCTCGGCGGGAAGGACGTCGTCGTGTTCGGGCCGGGATCCATAAAATACGCTCACACGCCGAAAGAGCACGTACCGATCCCCGAGCTCGTCACGGCCGTGCACGTGCTGCGAGAGGTCGTGAACGAGCTGTCCCAAGGGTGTGCTTAACGTGTGCGGGATCGTCGGATACGTGGGTGAGCGAGACGCCGCCCCGATCATCGTGGAGTCGTTGGTGAGGTTGGAGTACCGGGGGTACGACTCGGCCGGCGTCGCGACCATTCATGACGGTAAGCTCCACGTGGAGAAGGACGCCGGAAAGCTGACGGAGGGTGGGGAGCCCACGGAGCTCCAGCGCCGCCTGAAGTCCCTGCCCGGTAAGATCGGAGTGGGTCACACTCGGTGGGCCACGCACGGTGACCCGACGCGGGAGAACGCTCACCCGCACACGGACTGCGAGGGTCGGATCGCGGTCGTCCACAACGGCATCATCGAGAACTTCAGCGAGCTGCGCAAGGAGCTCGAGGAGCGCGGTCACAAGTTCGACTCGGAGACGGACACGGAGGTCGTCCCGCACCTGATCGAGGAGTTCATGGAGGAGGGCAAGTCGTTCTTCGACGCGTTCGTCGAGGCGGTCAGGCGGCTGGAGGGATCGTACGCGATCGCCGCGATCTGCGTGGACGAGCCGGGCGTGATCCTCGCGGCCCGGAAGGAGAGCCCCCTGGTCGTGGGGTTGGGCGACGACGGGAACTTCCTGGCCTCGGACATCCCGGCGATCCTCCCGGAGACGAACGAGGTGATTCCCATCGACGACGGCGAGATCGTGGCGGTGAAGCGGGACGAGGTGAAGATCCTGGACGCGGAGACGCTGGAGGACGTGACGGACGAGAAGGAGGTGCAGGTCGTCGAGGAGGACCCGCACAAGCTGGAGCGGCACGGTTACCCGCACTTCATGCTGAAGGAGATCCACGAGCAGCCGGAGGCCGTGCGCAACACGCTGACCATCGAGCGCGACCGGCTGGTGGAGATGGCCGAGAGGCTGGCGCGGGGCGACTACCGGAAGCTGTACATCGTCGCGTGCGGCACCTCGTACCACGCTGGGCTGGGCGCCAAGTACGCGATGGAGATGCTGGCCAAGTTCCCCGTGGACGTGGTCATCGCGTCCGAGTTCCGGTACGTGACGAAGGAGCTGGTGGACGAGGAGACGCTGGTGCTGGCGATCTCGCAGTCGGGTGAGACGGCGGACACGCTCGCGGCCGTGCGGGAGGCGAACGAGCGGGGCGCGACGACGATCGCGCTCACGAACGTCGTTGGGAGCACCATCACCCGCGAGGTCGACCACGTGATGTACACGCACGCGGGCTTCGAGAAGGCGGTGGCGGCGACGAAGACGTACACCGCTCAGCTGGCGGCGATGTACACGCTCGCCGTGGAGCTGGCCCGGCGGCTGGGTGAGATCACGGACAAGGAGGCGAAGGAGTACCACGAGGAGCTGAGCCGGGTGCCGGAGATGCTGGAGGAGATCCTGAGCTGGGAGCGCGAGCGCGAGATCGCCGTGCTGGGCGGGCGGTACAAGGAGAAGCCGAACTGGTTCTTCATCGGTCGGGGTCCGGGCTACCCGACGGCGATGGAGGGCGCGCTGAAGCTGAAGGAGATCACGTACCAGCACGCGGAGGCGTACCCGGCGGGTGAGCTGAAGCACGGTCCGCTGGCGCTGATCGAGGAGGGCGTGCCGGTGGTCGCGGTGGCGCAGCCGGGCGGCGTGTACGAGAAGATGCTGGCCAACATCGAGGAGGTGAAGGCGCGCGGCGCGACGGTGATCACGGTCGCGGAGGAGGGTGACGAGAACGTGGAGGAGCACTCTGACCACGTGATCCGGGTGCCGAAGATCAGCGAGGTGTTCTCGCCGATCGTGTACACGGTCCCGCTGCAGCTGCTGGCGTACTACATGAGCGTGGCCCGAGGCATCGACCCGGACTACCCGCGGAACCTGGCGAAGAGCGTCACGGTGGAGTAGGCCGGCTCAGTCCCCCTCCTCCTCTTCCTCGATCCCTATCACCTCGAAGATGCGCTTCCGGACCGCCTCCTCCACGAGCTCCAGCACCTCATCCTTCTGCACGTCCTTGAAGATCCCCAGCGGGATCTCGGCCGCGGCCGCCTTCGAGTGACCTCCCGCGGAACCGACGTCCCCGAACGCCTCCTTCATCACCTCGCCGAGGTTCAGGCGGATGTCGTCCGTCCTGGCGGAGATCTTGATCTTCCCGTCCACCACCCCGAAGACGATCACCGTGTGAACGCCCTCCAGGTTCAGCAGGTAGTCCGCGGCCTGAGGCAGCGCGTCCTCGTTCTTGACGAAGCCCACGTTGGAGAACAGGTAGCTCCGGACCACGGTGCGGTTCCGGATGGCCTCCCCCAGCACGTCCAGCGTCTCCGGGGAGATGTCGGGGGACTCGATCTTCGCGAGCACCTCGTGATCGGCCCGCGGGTACAGGTAGGCGGCCGCCTTCAAATCCTCCGGGGACACGTTGCGGGTGAAGTTGAGGGTGTCCGTCCGGATGCCGTAGAGCAGCGCCGTGGCGATGCGCTTGTCCACGTCCCGCCCCAGCGTCTTCAGGTACTGGGTCAGGATGGTCGAGGTGGCGCCCACCTCGGGGCGGTGGTCCGTGAACTCGGCCAGCTCGAGCGCGTTGAGGGAGGAGCCCTCGCTGACGCTCATCATGCCGCCGTTGGACGAGTCGTGGTGGTCAATGACCGCGAGGATGCGGCCGTCCAGGTCGTCTCCGAGCTCCTCCTCCAGCACCTTGGGCACGACCGGCGTGTCGACGATGGCGAAGGCATCGTACTCGTCCAGGTCCACCTCGGACGCGCGGATCATCTCGATGTCGAGCATGTTGACCAGGGCCTTGTTCTCCTGGTGACCGATCTCGCCCCCGTACACGATGTCAACGTGCACGTCCTTCATGGAGGCGAGCTCCTGCAGGGCGACCGCGCTCGCGATGGAGTCCGGGTCAGGGTTGTTGTGGGGGACGATCGCGACGGAGTCGACGCGCTCGAACCCGGCCAGGAGCTCCTGAGCCTTCTGTCGGTTGCGCACGTTGTCGATGTTGTAGAGGAGCTTCTCCACCAGAAGCTGGTTGGGGGATAGGACCTCGTCGGCGCCCAGCTCCTTGAACTCCTCCACCCGCTCCTCATCCGCCACGCGGACGACCACGTACGCGCCCTCGTTCAGCTCGCGAATCAGCTCGACGGCCCGCGCGTTCACGTCGTCGTCCGGGGTGAGGACGTAAACGGTTACGGCCTCCTCAACGCCCGCCTCCTTCAGGACCCGCTGCTCCGTCACGTCCCCTATGACGACGTCAAAACCCTGCTCCTTCAGCACCTCCGCCCGGTTCTCGTCGCAGTCAACGATCACGACATCCTCGCCGCGGTCCCGGAGAGCGTCCGCGACCACGTGACCCACGGATCCAGCACCCAGTATCACGTGCAGGGGAATCTTCGATGCCCCCGGTTAAGATGAGATAAGCCTCTAACTCGTGCACCGCTGGCGGACGCGCCTTATACCCCTGGCATATAAGCATGTCTAGGCGCGAGCCGAACTCGGTTTCAGAAGTAGCCGAAATGGGGAGGGAAAAAGAAGACTAACCGCGGCGCTTAGGCTTGCGGATGCCCAGGAACCGGGCGCACTTGGGGCAGTAGTAGACCTTCCTGGAGAACGTGTGCACGTACCGGTCGTCGACAGCCTGCTTGACGACGGGGTCCGTGATCCGGAAACCCTGCGTGGCCGGGATGGCCTTGTGCCGCGGAACCTTGCCGCCGCAGCACTCACACGTCACGAACGAGGGTTTTCCTCGGGACTTCGACTGCTTCCAACCATCCCGGCCCTTTCTCCTTGGATTCCGCGCCATCGGTCGCTCCCTCCCGGCTACTCGCCCCTGTCGAAGTATATATTCTTCCCGGTTGCGGATAGTGGAATACCGATCACGACGTCCGCGTCCACCAGTCCCAGGGCTCGGACGGCGACGCCGACGGTGTACATCAGCCGGTTGTCGACGACCAGGTCGTTAGCGATCTTGGCGGCCGAGCCCAGCGCGATTCCCAGGTCGATCAGCTTGAAGCCGCAGATCGGGCCGGCGAACTCCCGGTCCACCTCCCGCTCCTCGAGCTCGTCGCAGGTCGAGCCGCACATTCCGCAGTTGAGGCCGCAGGGACCGCTGGACTTGACGCCGATCACCACGAGGCACTCGGACTTCCGCAGGCACTCCGCGTCTCGGCGGAAGAAGTCGGCGCCCTTCTCCTCGGCGATCTCCTCCATCTTGTCCGCGATCTCGTTCAGCCGCTCCTCGTCCTCGATGATCTTCACCACGATGTCGTCGATTCCGCGCGTCTTGGGCGCCGTCCGGGCGGCGACGGCCATCAACCGGGCGGCCTGACGGACGCCCTCCGCCTCGGGCTTCACCGGGGTCCACCCCCGACCGTGGGTGGGCGCTCCGCGAGGAGCATGTCGACCAGGCTGTCGCACAGGGCCGCGGCCATTCGAGCGTCCTTGTCCGCGGCGGCCGGGGGAGCCATCCCCTCGGGGTCGTCCGTGATCGCGCAGATCATGCCGTCCTTGGTGCGGCACATCATCCCGGGGCGGGCCGGGATCCACTCCTTGTCGCGCGGGTCGTAGACCTTCTTCACGGGCTTCCCCTCGAACGCCTCGGCGGAGGTGATCGGGAGCCGGGGTAAGGCCTTGTTGACGGCCTCGGTCCCCCGGCCCGGGAAGAAGGCGTCCATCAGCGCCTTGCCGAGCGCGGTGAACGTTCCGGTGGCGAGATACTTTTTACTCTGGAGATCCGGAGCCGTGCGCGCGTTGTAGATCCGGACCTTGACGCGGTACATCCCGGTCACGGGCTTGACGAGGCGCTCCACGATCTCCTCCACCCTCTCGCTCCCGGGCACCTCAACCTCGGTCTTCAGCCCGGAGCCGGGGCGGACGGTGACGCGCACGTGCGTGATGACACCCTTTGTCACCGCCTCCCCCAGGGCTCGCCCGGTCACGCGCACCCTCCCCTTGGGGGGCTTCCGTTGGACGAGGTGCGGGAGATCGTGGAGGCGGTGGAGCGACACCACCGGTGGCTCAGCGAGTGCCTTCCCATGATCGCGAGCGAGAACGTCACAAGCCCCGCGGTCCGTGAGATGCTGGTCACGGACTTCGGTCACCGGTACGCGGAGGGGCAGCCCGGGGAGCGGCTGTACGAGGGGTGCGAGTACATCGACGAGGTCGAGCTCAAGTGCGTGGAGCTGGCCAAAGATCTCTTCGGGGCGGAGCACGCGAACGTTCAGCCGGTGTCCGGCGTGGTGGCCAACCTGGCCGCGCTGACGGCCCTGACCGAGCCGGGAGACGTGGTGATGGGACTCCGGATCTCGCACGGCGGACACATCAGCCACCACGAGATCAGCGCGCCGGGCGTTCGCGGGCTCAAGGTCGAGTTCCTGCCCTTCGACGAGGAGGACATGAACGTGGACGTGGACGCGGCGGTGAGGCGGATCGAGGAGGTCGAGCCTCGGGTGGTCATGCTCGGGGCGAGCCTGTTCCTCTTCCCCCACCCCGTGGAGGAGCTCGTAGACGCGGTGGAGGCGGTCGGCGGGTACCTGGTGTACGACGGTGCGCACGTGCTGGGGCTGATCGCGGGCGGGGAGTTCCAGGACCCGATCGAGGAGGGCGCGCACGTGGTGACGGGCAGCACGCACAAGACCCTGCCGGGCCCGCAGGGCGGGATCATCCTCTGCGAGCGCGAGCTGAGTGACGCGATCGACGAGGCCGTGTTCCCCGGACTGGTTAGCAACCACCATCTACACCACGTGGCGGCCCTCGCGGTCGCGCTGGCCGAGTTCAAGAAGTACGGTCGGAAGTACGCGCGGGCGACGGTGAGGAACGCCCAGGTGCTCGCCGAATCCCTGCACTCCGAGGGCCTGAACGTCCTGTGCGAGCACCTGGGCTTCACGCGATCTCATCAGGTCGCGGTGGACGTGAGCGAGCACGGGGGCGGGGCCGAGGTCGCCCGGCGGCTGGAGGCGGCGAACATCCTGTGCAACAAGAACCTGCTGCCGTGGGACGACGAGTCCGAGGCGGATGATCCCAGCGGGATCCGGCTCGGGGTGCAGGAGCTGACGAGGCTGGGCATGGGTCCCTCGGAGATGGAGTACGTGGCGGAGCTGATCGCGGACGTGGTGCTGAGGCGGCGGAGCGTGGACGAGGTGCGGGAGGACGTGGTCGAGCTCCGTCGGGAGTTCCAGGAGGTTAAGTACGGTTTTGGGGACGGTGTGGGTGCGCACGAATGGCCTCGGTTCGCGGACTAGTCGTGATGGACTTCGACGGGACGCTGGTCGACGGTGAGACGATCGACGTGATGGCCGAGCTGGCGGGCGTGGGCCGGGAGGTCGAGGAGATCACGCGCCGCGCCATGGAGGGGGAGCTCGAGTTCGGGGAGGCGCTGCGCGAGCGGGTGCGGCTGCTCGCGGGCGCCCCCGCCTCGATCCTGGACGAGGCCGCCTCGCGCCTGAGGCTTAACCCGGGCGTCCGGGAGTTCGTGGCCGCGGTCCGCCGGGCGGGCGCGGCGGTGGCGGTCATCAGCGGCGGGTTCACGGAGGTGGTGCGCCGATTCGCCCGTGAGCTGGGGCTGGACGCGGTCGTCGCGAACGAGCTGGAGGTCCGCAACGGGGTCCTCACCGGCCGAGTCTACGGGCCGGTGATGAGCGGGAAGGCGAAGGGTCGGATACTGCTCCAGCTGTGCAGAAGGTTCGGGGTGAGCCCCGAGGAAACGGTGGCGGTGGGTGACGGTGCCAACGACGCATCAATGTTAAATCGCGTCGGACTCCCGCTGGGCTTCCGGCCCAAGGGGGTCATCCGGGACCTCGTGCGCAGCTCCCTGTCCGACTTCCGCGAGGCTATCCCGCTGGTAATGCGGTTCTGGGGCGTCCGTGCCTGATGGTTTTCTCCGAAAAAAAGCTGCAGGAGCTCAAGCGTCTCGAGAAGGAACTGTCCGAGGTGCGGCGCGAGATCGACGAGTTGGAGGAGGAGCGGGACCGGGTGGAGCGCGAGATCGAGGAGCTTGAGCGGAAGATCGACAGGCTGAGGGAGAAGGCCGAGCGCTACCGCGAGAAGCGGGACCGACTGAACGAGCGGGTGCGCGAGCTGCGCGAGCTGGCGGAGGAGCATCGCGAGCGCCGGGACGAGCTCAACGAGGAGGTTCAAACGTACAAGAAAAAGCGCGATAGGCTGAACGAGGAGGCCACCCAGATCGCTCGGAAGGCGAAGGAGCACGTGGAGAAGGCGAAGGCTCTCCGGGCCAAGGTTGAGCGTCCCATCGGGGAGATCCGCCGCGAGATCGAGCGGCTGGAGCGCGAGATCGAGACCCGCTCCCTCTCCCCCGAGCGCGAGGAGCGGATCGCGGAGCGGCTTGAGAAGCTCCGAGAGCAGCTCGAGTACTGGAAGCGCGCCGAGAAGCATTCCCGGGAGGCGGACCGCCTCTTCTCCCGCGCGGACGAGCTGCGGGAGCAGGCGAACAAGTACCACGAGCTGGTGCTGAAGACCGCGGAGAAGGCGAACAAGCACCACGAGAAGATGCTGGAGTACTACGAGCAGGCGGACAAGATCAGGGAGAAGGCGGATGGGTATCACCGGAAGTACGAGGAGCTACGGTTCAAGATCCGCAGTCTGCAGGACAGGGTCCGCAAGCTTCGGTCCAAGGCCGAGGAGCTCGAGCAGAAGATCATGGAGAAGCGGGCGGAGGAGAAGGCGCTGGAGGTTCGTATTAGGGACCTGGAGAAGGCGGCCGTCGATCGGGAGAAGATCGAGGAGATCAAGGAGAAGCTGGAGCGCGGGGAGAAGGTCAGCTGGGAGGAGCTTCAGCTGCTGCAGCAGTACGGCGAGATGTAGAGGTGTCCGGGCATGCGGGTCCCGCTCCTCGAGGTCATCTTACACACGGACGGCTCCGTCACCCGCATCCTGCGTCGCTTCTTCGAGCGCGTGGAGATCCGACCCCTCGAGACCAAGAAGGTGCACGTGCGCGGTCGGGAGGCCGAGCTACTGGGCCTGCCGGACGGGGACGTGGCCTACCTGAGGCGCGTCGTGATCGAACTCGACGGTCGACCGGGCATCCTGGCCACGTCCTACGCCCGCCCGGACAACCTTCCCGGGCGCATGAGGCGGCTGGTCCTCCAGTCTCGTAAGCCTCTCGGCGCGATGATCGAGGAGCTGGAGCTCGAGACCCGGCGGGAGATCGTGAGAGTGGGCACGACCAGGCTGTCGGGTGAGGAGCGCCGACTGCTCGAGACCGAGGCCCGGGAGGTTCCCTGGCGGGAGTACGTGGTTTACCACAACAGGACGCCGATGCTGCTGATTCGAGAGAAGTTCAGCGCGGAGGTGTTTCGGAGGGATTAGGGTGGTTCAGAGGACGCTGGACGAGGTGCTGGAGGGGCGCCACGAGCTCAGCGCCGAGAGGATCCTGGTCGCCTCCGACGTGCACGTGGGTGACCGGTACCAGGGTCACGAGCCCGAGCTTCTGGAGCTGGCCCTGGAGCTCGCCCGGGATCAGGACCTCGTGGTCCTCGACGGGGACCTGGCGGACCCCAGGGCCGGGGATGAGGAGGTGAAGGGGTTCGTCGAGGAGCTCCGAGACCTGGCCTCGGAGGTCGAGGTGGTGGTCGTCCCCGGGAACCACGACACGGTCCGGCTGGTGAGACGGCTCGAGCGGGCTGGGGTCACCGTGCTGGCCCGGAAGTACGAGGAGCGTCGGGGCCGCGGTTGTCCGCCGGGGCACGAGGGCCCCTCGCTCGGTGGCCCGAAGCGGCTGGAGGTGGAGGGTCTGAAGTTCCTGATCGCGCACGGGCACGAGCCGTGCGGGGAGCTGGGGCTGGAGCCGCAGGAGCCGGGGAATCCGGTCGCCGAGGAGTCCCCGATGCCGAAGCGCGACCAGCTGCTGGACAACTACACGTGCCGGGAGCACGAGATGCCGGCCCGGCTGGAGGAGATCGCCCGGGCGAGCGACGCGGACGTCGTGATCACGGGCCACACGCACTGCAGGTTCCTGGGCAGCTTCGGCTCGACGCTGGTCGTCAACGTTGGAACCACGGCGTGCCCGGCCACGTGCGCCACGTGTCGGGACCCTCTTAACGTCGGTAACGTGTGCCTGATCCGGCTGTCCGGGTCGAGGGTCCGAGCCAAGCTGTTCAACCTCCGGGAGGCGCGGGTGGTGGAACGTGAGCGTGTCCGTGTCGATCGACGCGGAGACTAAGCTCGTGGGCCTCATCGGTCACCCGGTGGAGCACTCCCTGTCGCCGCCCATGCACAACGCGGCGTTCCGGGAGCTGGGGCTGAACTACGTCTACGTGGCGTTCGACGTGCCGGAGGAGGAGCTGGAGGACGCCATCCGGGGCGCGTTGGGGCTCGGGATCGTCGGGCTGAACGTGACCATCCCTCACAAGGAGCGGGCGCTGGAGCTCTGCGACACCGTCGATAAGGACGCAGAGCTGATCGGTGCGGTGAACACGCTGCGGTTCAGGAAGGGCGAGGTCGAGGGGTACAACACGGACGGTGAGGGGTTCCTGCGGGCGCTGAGGGAGGAGGTCGACTTCGATCCCAAGGGCGTGAAGGCGGTGATCCTGGGCGCCGGTGGGGCGGCGCGGGCGGTCACGTTCAAGCTGGCCACGGAGGGTGCGGACGAGCTGGTGATCGCGAACCGGACGTACGAGCGCGGGGAGCGGCTGGCGAGGGAGCTGGAGGAGAAGACGGGCGTGAGAGCCCGGGCGGTGGAGCTCGACCGGGAGGTGCTGCGGGAGGAGCTCCGGGACGCGGAGCTGCTCGTGGACGCTACCCCGGTGGGCATGCACCCCAACGAGGACGAGCCGCCGCTGGTCACGGCCCGGGAGATGCACGAGGACCTCATCGTGAACGACCTGGTGTACAACCCACCGAAGACCCGGCTGCTCGAGGAGGCGGAGCGGGCGGGGGCGACCCCGGTCGACGGCGTGGGGATGCTCGTGCACCAGGGTGCGCTGGCCTTCGAGCTCTGGACGGGTGAGAAGGCGCCGGTGGACGTCATGCGTGAGGCTGTGCTGGAACACCTCTGAGGAATCGTTGCGGATTTAAGGTGAGCAGGCCGGCGTCCGCCGGGGGTGCCGGGGATGAAGATCAACGGGGTCGAGATCGAGGACACGTTCGCCGAGGCGTTCGAGGCCAAGATGGCTCGAATTCTGATCACCGCCGCGACCCACCGGTGGGCCAAGATCACGGCGCGGGAGACCGTGGGCTTCGGAACCTCCGTGATCATGTGCCCGGCGGAGGCGGGCGTCGACGTGGGGTACGTGAGGCCCGAAGAGACCCCGGACGGGCGCCCCGGAGTCATCGTGATGATCGGCCACAACGATGAGGACGAGCTGAAGGAGCAGCTGCTGGACCGGATCGGTCAGTGCGTCATGACCGCCCCGACCGCGTCCGCCTTCGACGCGATGCCGGAGGACGAGAAGGAGGACGAGGATCGGGTAGGTTACAAGCTGAGCTTCTTCGGGGACGGTCACCAGGAGGAGGACGAGGTGGACGGTCGGAAGGTCTGGAGGGTGCCCATCGTGGAGGGTGAGTTCATCGTCGAGGACACGTTCGGCATCACGACGGGCGTCGCCGGCGGGAACTTCTACATCATGGCGGAGAGCCAGGCGGCCGGCCTGCAGGCGGCCGAGGCGGCCGTCGACGCGATCAAGCGCGTAGAGGGCGTGTACACGCCCTTCCCGGGCGGGATCGTAGCGTCCGCGTCCAAACCGGGGGCCAAGGAGTACGACTTCCTGCCGGCGTCCACGAACGACGCCTACTGCCCAACGGTGGAGGACAACGAGCTGCCGGAGGGCGTCAAGTGCGTGTACGAGATAGTCATCAACGGGCTCAACGAGGAGGCCGTGAAGGAGGCGATGCGGGTGGGCATCGAGGCCGCCTGCCAGCAGCCGGGCGTCGTGAAGATCAGCGCCGGTAACTTCGGCGGGGAGCTGGGGCAGTACGAGCTACACCTGCACGACCTGTTCTAGGGTCAGCGAGGGTGACAGTCATCACCGGCAGGCCTCGGCACGGGCCTCTCTCTTCATCCCACCGCATCCACCCTCGGTGGTTCCTCAGGTATATTACCCACCCGGCGCTCGTCCACCGCCAGCTCCGCGGCCCCGGTCACGCGCACCCGAACCACCGGGACCCCCAGGTCATCCCGCGTCAGGTCGGCCGCGATCACCCGACCCAAACCGCTCTCCCGGACCCGGTCCACCAGCTCCTTGAGGAGTTTATCCAGCGAGCGCGTCGCGAGCTCGTTCTCCAGGTCGTCCAGCTCGACCTCACCCCCGCTCCGGAACCAGTGGCGGTTGATCCGCTTCAGCCGCTTCGGGGTCAGCTTACCACCCATCGGGCCAACGCGCCGCGCGCCCTCAAACCCCTCCCGGGCCATGAACACCCCCTGCGCCACCTCAAGCAGGGCTCGCAGCGCCGCCATCTCCGGGTTCGGGCTGCACCCGAACCCGAGCACCATTTCTCGAACGGAGGGGGCCTCCGCCACCGCACCCACCGCGTAAACTCCCGGGACGCGGGACGGCAGCAACCGCAGGTGGATCTCGCCGCCCACGTCCTCACCGATCGCCAGTCGGAGCCGCTCCAACCGGCCGTGCAATCGCAGCTCGGGCGCGGGCTCCCGGTGGTACTCGAACACGCTCCAGGCGTCCCGCTCCAGGACCTCCAGCAGCCCCTGAACGATCGCCTCCTCCCGCGTGCGGCCCGCGGCCAGCCCGTTCGTGTGCGAGGGCAGCTCATCCTCGGGCCAGGGATGCAGCACCTCGTTCGCCGGGATGTGCACCGTGCCCCCTTCCGTTAGGTCCTCCGCAGGCATCCAACCGCGCGGCTCGGTCCGGTACCACGGGGGAACCCAGACGTTTCCGGGCCCGGGGTCACGCAGGGCGTCGTGATGGTCGGGCTCCGCGGAGGCTCTCTCCACGGACTCCATGATCCCGGAGACGGCCGACTGTTCCTCCGTCGTGCCCTTCCCAGCGTGCACCTGCCGGCCGGCGGAGGCGGGGCGGAGGTAGACCCGAACCGGCACTCCTCCCACCTCACCGCTCGCCGCCCGTTTCAGACCGAGCCGGTCGGGGATGGAGCGCTCCCGCAGCCATTCCAGCGTGGCCGCGGGCTCCTTGGTCCGGAACCCCTCCACCTCGTAGACTATTTCTCCCATCCCTCGTCACCCCCCGGGGATGCGCATGCCGGACCGGGTGCTGGTATACGAGTACGCGGTGGCGGAGGGCGTGCGCGACCTGGTGGGCGAGGGAAAGGCGATGTTGGAGGCGCTACTGCTGGCGCTCCGGGAGGCAGGCGTCGAGACGGTCGCGGTCGCCGGCGAGGACGTGGGCGTGCGCTGGGCCGATCTAGTGGTGCGCCGGGAGTCGGAGGCGCTGGAGCTCGCGGACGCGGCGGTGGTGATAGCACCAGAGTCGGGCGGGGTGCTCCGAGATAAAATAAGGGACTTTAAACGCCGGCTCCGCGTGCTCGGTCCCTCTCCGGAGGCCGTGGAGGTGGCGGGGGACAAGCTCCAGACCCTGGAGGCGTTGGAGGGGGCCTCGTCGTTCCGGGTCCCCGCGCGGGGCGGCGAGGTCACCGTGGGGAAGCCCGCGGACGGGGTGGGCGCTGAGGGCGTGCGCGTCGGTGAAGGGGAGCTGGAGGTGGAGTTCGTACCGGGGTCGCACCACAGCCTCCTCTGCGTGACCGACGGGGAGTCGGTCGAGGTCGTGGGGGTCAACGACCAGTTCATCGCCCTCGCCGGAGAGGAGTTTGTGTACCTGGGGGGTAGGACGCCTTCGAGGTCGAGGAAGGTGCGAGAGGTTGCCCTGGACGTGGCCGAGGAGGTGGTGGAGCGCATCAGCGGCCTGTCGGGCATGTTCGGGGTTGACCTCGTCCTGAGCGGGGACGTGCCTTACGTCATCGAGGTGAACCCTCGGCCGACGACCCCCGTGGTCGGCGCCGCCATGGAGGATCCGGAGAGGCTGGCGGAGGCGCTGCTGGAGGGCCCGTCCCACGGGACCTGGTCTTACTCGAACGAGTACGTGTTCGTGAAAGTAGGTGCGGAGGCTCTGGTGCCGAACGGGTTCAGTAGGGTGGAAAGGCTGGGTGACATTCTAGTCTACCGGGGGTAGGCGTCCTGCGCGTGCTCGGGCTGGACGTCGGTGGTGCTCACACCGACGTGGCGCTGGTGAGGGTGGAGGGGAGCGAGCTGGAGGTGGTGATGACCAAGCGGAAGTACATCCCGCTGTGGAAGCGTCGGGGCAGGAGGCGCCTGCAGCGGTTCGTGAGGCGTGTGCTCTTCCGGTCCCGCCCGGAGCTTGTCGGGCTCACGATGTCCGGAGAGCTGGCGGACGCCTTTGAGACGCGGCGGGAGGGCGTGGAGTACATCGTGAGGACCGTGACGTCCGCCTCCCGCGCGCCGGTGCGCGTGGTGACGGCGTCGGGGGACACGATCGAGCCTGGGGAGTGCTCGGAGGCCTGGCGGGAGGTGGCCTCGGCCAACTGGCGGGCCACGGCGGAGCTGCTGGCCGAGCTGTACCCGGGCTCCTATCTGTTCTCGGACCTGGGTTCGACCACGCTTGACCTGATCCCGATCGTGGACGGGGAGGTGCGGGCCAAGGGCCGGACGGACCTGGAGCGGTTGAAGTCGGGCGAGCTCGTGTACCTCGGGGCCCTGCGGACGCCGATCGGGTTCCTGCTGAGGGAGGTCGAGATCAACGGGACCCTGGTGCCGGTGTCCTACGAGAACTTCTCGATCATCGCGGACGCGCTGGTGCTGCTGGAGCAGATCTCCGAGGAGGACTACACGCCGGAGACTCCGGACGGTCGGGGTAAGTCGCCCGAGGACTGCGCCCGGAGGCTGGCGCGGGTCGTCTGCTCGGACCCGGAGGAGCTGGGGTGGGAGGGCGTGCTGGAGGTGGCCCGGGCGGCCTACAGGGTGCTGATGGGGAGGCTGCTCAAGCACCTCAAGCTCAAGCTCCGGGAGTACGATCTGAAGAAGGTCGTGGCGGCGGGGGCCGGGGAGTTCCTGCTGGAGTCGGCCTGCGACCGGCTGGGCGTGGAGTTCGAGTCCTTCGACGACGTGTTCGGGAGCGGATCCGAGGTGGCACCGGCCGTGGGGGCCGCGTACCTGGCCTACCGATCCTGACCCGGGCTCCAGGTGGGGAGCTCCTTCCGCGCGAGCTTCAGGTACCGCCGGGCGTTGTCCCGGATCTCCTCCAACCGGTCCTCGTCGACCTCGCCGATCTTCTTGGCGGGGACGCCGGCCCAGATCTCGCGCGGGCCCACCTCGGTCCCCTCGGTGACGACGGCACCGGCGCCCACGATGGAGCCCTCCCGGACGACCGCGCCGTTCATTACCGTGGCGTTCATGCCGATGAGGCAGTCGTCCTCGATCCGGGCCCCGTGGATGACGGCCCCGTGCCCGATGCTCACCCGGCGCCCGATCTCCACCGGGTGCCCTCGCGAGACGTGGATCACGACGTTGTCCTGCACGTTCGACTCGTCCCCGATCGTCACGGGCTCGAGGTCCCCGCGCACGACCGCGCCCGGCCAGACGCTGACATCGCGCCCCAGCTCGACCTCACCGAGGATCGTGGCGGTGGGGTGCACGTAGGCGCGCCCCACGATCTTAACGCCCCTCAATCACGGTCCCCCACAGGGTGCGTGCGCCTTGGAGCTGCCTGAGCACGTGGGACGGTACCTAGAGTGGCGCGGGATCAAGGAGCTCTTCCCACCCCAGCGGGAGGCGATCGAGCGGGGGCTCTTCGAGGGTAAGAACCTGGTGGTCGCCGCGCCCACGGCCAGCGGGAAGACGCTCATCGCCGAGATGAGAGTCCTGCACGAGCTGGCCTCCCACGGCTGGCGGCGGCGCGTGGTTTACGTCGTGCCCTATCGCGCGCTGGCCCGGGAGAAGTACCGGGACTTCGAGCGGGTGGCCCAGTTCTGCGAGGAGGAGCTCGGGGAGGAGGTGAACGTCGAGCTCCGGACGGGTGACGTGAGGCGACCGATCCGGGAGCTGGAGCCGGGCGTGGTGGTGACCACGGCCGAGAAGCTGGACGCGAGCCTGCGGTCCCGGCCGGACCTCGTCGACGCCATCGACCTGCTGGTGATGGACGAGGTGCACATGGTGGGAGAGGGGGAGCGCGGGCCCACGTACGAGGGGCTCATCGCCCTGGTGCGCACGTTCCGACCGGACGCGTCCGTGCTGGCGCTCTCGGCCACGGTGGGTAACGCCCGCGAGCTGGGGCGGTGGCTGGACGCAGAGGTGGTGGAGAGCGATTGGAGGCCGGTGGAGCTGAGGTACAGGGTGGAGGAGGTGGACCAGTCGGAGGCGGACATCAGGGTGGAGGAGGTGGTCAGGAAGTGCCTGGAGGAGGACGGTCAGGCGCTGGTGTTCCTGTACTCGCGCCGGCGGGCGATGACCGAGGCCCAGCGGCTGGCCGGGATCGTGCGAGAACATCTGTCCAGGGAGGAGCGAGAGGAGCTGCAGGAGCTGGCTGAGCGGGTGGAAGAGGAGGGCGAGGGTGACGAGACGAAGGTCCTCGCCTGGGCCGTGCGGCGCGGGGCGGCGTTCCACCACGCCGGGTTGGCCCCGGGCCAGCGGGAGCTCGTGGAGGACGCGTTCCGGGAGGGGTTGATCAAGGTCGTGACCTGCACGCCGACGCTGGCGGCGGGGGTCAACCTCCCGGCCCGCTACGTCCTGATCCGAGACTTCGGGACCCGGATCGGGGGCGAGTTCAAGCCCTCTAAGAACGAGTTCAAGCAGATGGCGGGCAGGGCCGGTCGACCGGACTACGACGAGATCGGATACGTGTACGTTTTCGTGAACCCGAGGCTGCGGGACGTGGTGGAGGAGTACATCCAGTCCGAGGCCGAGCCGGTGCGGAGCAAGATTTGGTCCACGGGCCCGCGGCTCCGGCGCTTCCTCCTGGGACTGGTGGCGGCCGGATTCTGCGAGGACCTTTCGAGCGTGCTGGAGGTGGCGCTCAACACGTTCGTGGAGTCCGTGGAGGGAATCAGGCCGGAGGAACGCGTGGCGGAGTCGCTGGAAATGCTGCAGGACTGGGACTTCCTGAAGGAGCTCAGCGGCCGACTGCGGGTGACGACGGTGGGCAAGGCGGTGGCCGAGACCTACCTGACCCCGGACTCGGCCCGGTTCCTGCTGGAGGCGATGGAGGAGGTGGGGACGGAGGAGTCCGTCGTGCTGCCCATGATCACGCTGTCTCTGGACTTCACTCCAAGCTCGATCTCTCGGCGGGAGAGGTCGGGCACGCTCGACGAGTTCATGGGAACGTCGGGGCCGGAGCTGTCCTACGACGAGGTCGTGGAGCTGGCGGTGGACTGGTTCGGCTACGATGACTGGGAGGTGGAGCGTCGGCTGGCGTGGGCGGAGGTGCTCCGGGACTGGATCTCCGGGGTCCCCGAGCGGGCGATCCTGCGTCGATACGACATCTACCCGGGTGACCTTTACCGGGCGCGGGAGGACGCCGCGTGGATCGCCTGGGGAATGTCCCGGCTGGCATCGGCGGCCGGAATCCGATGGCGGTCCCCGCTGCTCAGCCGGCGGATCGAGGTGGGCGTGCCCGAGGAGGTGGTGGAGCTGACGGAGGTCGAGGGGGTGGGTCGGACGCTGGCGATGCGGCTCTACGAGGCCGGGTTCAGGTCCGTGGAGGACCTGGCGAACGCGAGCCCCTCGGAGCTCATGCGGGTGCGAGGCATCGGCGAGAAGCTCGCCCGGAAAATCCGGGAGAGTGCCCGGGAGCTTATAGGAACCTGAACTCTCGGCCCCACTCCCGGCTGATCTTCCGCTCCCACCGGGCGACGTCCACGGACGTTATCGGGAACACGCTGTCTCCCCGCCTGGGCATCTCCATCAGCTCCTGAGCCAGTGACTTGGAGATCGGCCGGCGCCGGCCGCGCACGGTGATTTGGCATCGGACCGGGTCGACGTGGTCCCAGCGCAGCTCCAGCACGTCGATGTAGTCGGAAAGAGTCTCGAAGCAGGTTACCACGAACGGTTTGAGGTACCTCTCATCGTACTTCCTGCTTAAGTCTTCGAGAAGTAGGAACAGCTCTGTTAAGCGTAGGTCCAGCTCGAGCGACGCCTCATTGGTCCCGTCGATCTCGAACGGGAGGCTGACGTCCTGCAGGACCTGGAGGAGGCCTTCCCCGCGCGCCATCAGCTCCGCCTCGACCTCGACCTCCGGGATCACGTCCTTCACGGGTGCATCCGCGGGCAGGCGCTCGGTGAGGTATTGGACGATCTCTTCGAGCAGCGCCCGCCCAACGCGCTCTCTGGCGCGGACGTGGGTGATGGACTCGACCACCCAGAGCGGGTCCGGACTGATCTCTCTGATGTGGTCGTTCGCGAACTTGCTGGAGATGACTTTCAGGCTGAGCAGGGTGGCGTACGTTAAGGTGGATGTCGGTTTTAGGACGAGCCGTTTCCGGGTCAGGTAGCGGACGTAGCCGTCGACGAGGGAGGCGATCATGACCCTTCACCGAGGTTGAACTCCGAGTGGATGGCGTTGACGGCCTTCGCCTCGTCCTCCTCGGAGACCACGAACGAGATGTTCACCTCGGAGGCTCCCTGCGAGATCGTTCTCACGTTCACGCCCTCCCGGGCCACGGCGCTGAACACGCGGGAGGCGACGCCGGGCGTGCCGCGCATGCCCTCCCCCACCACGGCCACGACGGCAACGTCCTCGTACGCCTTCACGCGGTCGACCAGGCGCTCACCCACGAACTCGCGCTCGATGATCCGCGCGGCCTCCTGAACGTCCTCCTCCGACACGATGATCGAGATGTTCGACTCCGAGGCGGACTGGGAGATCATCACCACGTTGATGCCGGCCTCCCCGAGCTTCGTGAAGATGCGGCCAGCGACGCCGGGTCGTCCGATCATGGTCGTGCCGCGCACGTCGACCATGCCCACGTCGGAGGAGGACGCGACGGCCTTGACGACGTCGTCGGCGGGCTGGGCCTCGGCGGTGATCAGCGTGCCCTCCGCCTCGGGGTTGAACGTGTTCTTGACGCGGATCGGTATCCCCTCGGCCTGCGCGGGGATCACGGTCTTGGGGTGCAGCACCTCCGCGCCGAAGCTGGCCAGCTCCAGGGCCTCCTCGTAGGACAGTCTGGGCACCGTCCTGGCGTCGGGAACCAGGCTGGGATCGGCCGTCATGACCCCGTCCACGTCCGTCCAGATCTGGATCTCATCCGCCTCCACCGCCGCGCCCAGGATAGCGGCCGAGTAGTCGGAACCGCCGCGGCCCAGGGTGGTGACCTCTCCCTCCACGGTTTCACCTATGAAGCCCGTGACGACGGGGATCTTGCCGGAGCGGAGCATCGGGATCAGGGTGCGTTGCGCCTTCCTGCGGCAGGCGGGGAGGATGGGTTCCGCCTCCCCGAACCGCTCGTCCGTGATCACGCCCGCCTCGCCGGCCTCCAGGTGCTCGGCCTCGAGACCTCGATCGCGGAGGGCGCCGGCCAGGATCGGGGCGGCGAGCCGCTCGCCGAAGGAGAGGACGAGGTCCATGGAGCGCCGGGTGACCTCGCCGACGTAACTTAACCCCAAAAGCACTTTCTCAAGCTCGTCAAGGAGGGAGTCGATGTAGCCGAGGACCTCCCGGCGAATCAGGTTGGAGGAGATGACCTCGTTGACGGTTTCCACGTGTCGCCTGCGGAGCTTGCCCACGAAGTTCTTCACTTCCTCCTCCGTCCAGTTAGGGACCCGTCGAGCCGCCCGCTCCAGCTCGTCGGTGACACCGGCCATCGCGGACGTGACGACGATCACCTCGTGCTCACGGTGCGCCTCCTCCACGATCTCGGTGACCCTCTTTATGGCGTCGCTCGAGCCGACCGAGGTGCCGCCGAACTTCATGACGACCCTCAAGCTCCTCCTCCCTTGCCGCGCCCGCGGTTGGGGGTGCGCCCGGTGGGTAAGGGAGAGTGTGATATCTGGCTCCCTGACGAGGAGGCCAGGTCGATCGGGGCCGAGGTGAGCCGGAAAGCGCTGGAGGTGATCGCCGACGCCGGGCGGCCCGTTTACGATCTAAAAAAGCACCGGGGGGTGGACGTCAAGTCGGTGGCGCGGGAGATCGTGCGAGAGATCGGAACCATTGTCGGGCTGGAGTTCTCTCTTAAGGGGGTGGATAAGCTCTTCGACAAGGTAATGAAACGGGTGCCGCTGATCCGCACCGTGCTCTCCGAGGAGGAGCTGGAGTCGCTGGAGGAGGACAAATACATCTGCTTCGTGGCCGTGCATCCGAAAAATTACCGTAAAATCAGCGAGCGGGCCGGAGCCATCGCGGTCACCGCCCGGGAGGAGCTCGAGCTGGACCACACCCCGCTGGTCCTGGTCAGGAACGACCTGTGCTTGGATGAGAACGAGTTCGGCGTGCTGGTCCTGCACTCGTCCGAGGTGGTCCAGAGCCGGCCCGAGTTCGACGTGGAGGTGCTCGTTGGTGAGGACATGAAGCCGACGATGATCAAGCTCGCTCGGTTCATCGCGAGCACGGTGGCCACGCGGACGGGCCACCTGAAGTTTCCCTACGTGATGGTGAAGGAGAGCCTGCTGGTGGAGGAGGGGGAGTTTCGCGTCCGGGTTAAGTTTACGGATAGCGGGGCCGAGTAGTTGACGGAAGAGCGACCCTCGCGGCTCAGCTTCGCCCTAGTTCGGCTCTCCGCGAGGCCGAGGATCAAGGGGCGTGTGATCGCCTGCGGGACCCGATACGACCCGATCACGGAGGAAGAGGAGGAGCTAGTTAACATCCTGAACTCCAACGCGCTGCTGCTCGTGTGCTTCGAGGAGTATCCGCTCCCCACCCCTCAAATCATCTCTAACGAGCTTGGAGACATGTCCAGGAAGCTCCGCCAGGAGGGCTTCCGCCTGTCCCGCATTGAGGAGTTCAAGTACGACGACCCGGAGGTGGCGCTGGTTTCCAAGATGGTCCTGGACGAGACCCGGTACGTGTACTGCCGGGTCCCCGGGAAGCCCCGGGACCGGCTCGAGTCGCTCGCTCACGAGCACGAGTGCACCGTGGTGAGCTGGGAGCGGGAGGGTGCCGTCATCGAGGCCCCATCCAAGTACCACGCCCTGCGGCTGGCGGTCTCCATACCGCTGGAGCTGGACGGCAGCGCCGCGGTGGGGCTCACGCAGGCGGCGGCGGTCGAGCGGCACGCGAAGGCCGAGCGCTACGTCAAGGGACCGTTCGCGGCGTTCTCCAAGGCGGGCGGTGAGTGGGTCCTGCACGAGGATGGCGACCAGGAGCTGCCCGAGCCGCAGGGGACTGACGCCGGGCCGGACCGCGTGATGTACCTCGACATCGTGGAGTCGTCGAAGCTGGTCGAAGAGCGCGGGAGGCCCTACCTGGAGAACCTGATGAAAGAGCTGATGGACCTCATCGCCGATGAGGAAGGCGTCGTTATCGACCATAAGCTGGGTGGAGACGACGTACTCGCGAAGTTCCCCACGAAGGGGAGGGCGCTCCGGGCCGCGATCCGGATCCTCGACGAGGCGCGTCGCCGAGGGATCAAGATTAAAATAGGGATCGGGGACTCCGGCGGTCGGGCGGCGGAGAACGCCGTCGCGGTGATGGACAGGATCGGCTACTCGGCCTCCTTCGTCGCGTTCCGCTTCGGCCCGTTCCTGGCCGCGTACGTTGAACCTCCGACGATCTCTGAGGTGTTCTTCCGGCGCATCCCGTCGGAGCTGGGGCGGATGGTCGGGGCGTCGATGACCACGGCCTCGCTCGCGACCATTCATCCGTACCTGGGCGCGCTGCCGCTGCTCTACTTCCCGACCGCCGCGATCAAGAGGAACAGGGACGAGGTCTCCGCCGCGTGCGTTTGGGGGACGCTCTGGCTCCTGGCCATGGTGGCCGCGGTCCTGGTCGGGGTGCACGTCCGGTCCAAGTACCTGCCCAAGCCCCTGGTCACGCTGACCGACGTCGTCGTGTCCCAGGCGATCGCATTCGCGAAATCCCGTCTCAGCTCCCTCCTAGTAAAGGGATTAGGGGCAGGACTACCGTGACCGTGATGGAAGAGTGTCGGCACGAGGTGCCCGAGATCGTGGAGCGTATCGCCGAGAAGGAGGGAGTTAGGCCCGAGAAGATCGCGCGTCGAGTGGCCGAGGGCCGCGTGGTCGTCCCGGCTCACGCGGACCGGCGGGACGAGGTCGAGCCCGTGGGGATAGGCGAGGGCCTCCGAGTCAAGGTGAACGCGAACGTGGGCACCTCACCCGAGGTTTGCGACCCGGACCTAGAGGTGGAGAAGGCCAAGGCGGCCGTCGAGTACGGCGCGGATACCGTTATGGACCTCAGCACTGGGGGAGACCTCCGGAAGATCCGGCGCCGCATCATGAAGGCCGTGAACGTGCCCGTGGGCACCGTCCCCGTGTACGAGGCGGCCGTGGAGGCCACGTCCAAGGGCAAGGCCGTGGTGGACATGGACGAGGACGACATGCTCCGGGTCATCGAGCGGCACATGCGCGATGGTGTCGATTTCATGACCATCCACTGCGCGGTCACCTGGGACGCCCTGGAGGACCTGCTCCGCCGCGGCCGGCTGTTGGGCGTGGTCTCCCGGGGCGGTGCGATCGTCGCCGCCTGGATGATTCACCACGAGGAGGAGAACCCGCTGTACGAGAACTTCGACTACATCCTGGAGCTGGCGCGCGAGCACGACGTGACCCTCTCCCTCGGCGACGCCATGAGGCCGGGCTCGGTCCTTGACGCGAACGACCCCGCCCAGCACCGAGAGCTCCTCGTTCAGGGCGAGCTGGTTGACCGGTGCCGGGAGCACGGCGTGCAGGCGATGGTGGAGGGACCGGGCCACGTACCCTTGGATCAGATCCCGGCGGTGGTCAAGCTGCAGAAGCGGGTGTGCGACGGCGCCCCCTTCTACGTGCTCGGGCCCGTGCCCACGGACGTGGCCCCGGGGTACGATCACATCGCGGCCGCCATCGGTGGGGCGATCGCCGCCTACCACGGCGCGGACTTCCTGTGCTACGTGACGCCGGCCGAGCACCTGGCCCTGCCCGACGTGGAGGACGTGATCGAGGGGGTGATCGCCGCACGGATCGCGGCGCACGTGGCCGATACGGCCCGAGGCCGGGAGTACGCGGTTAAGGAGAACGAGGAGATGGGTAAAGCCCGGTGGGAGCTGGACTGGGAGCGGCAGTTCGAGCTGGCGCTGGACCCGGAGCGGGCGCGCAGGTACCGGGAGGAGCGGCCTCCGCAGGCGCGCGAGCAGTGCTCCATGTGCGGTGAGTACTGCGCGATCAAAATCCTGAAGGAGGCGCTCGGGCGGCAGCGGGAGGAGTCATGATCGAGGAGCCGGAGAAAATCCCGGAGCACCTCCGGATCACCGCCACCCGTACCATGGTCGCGGCCCGTCCCGAGGAGCCCGAGCCGACGCTCCGCCTCTTCCGGGCGTTCAACGACGATCGGGACGTGGTGCTGGAAGAGAAGCTGGATGGAACGAACGTTCGCGTCTACGTCGAGGGTGATCGGATCGTCGCGCACACGCGCGGTTGGGTGGACGTGAACGCGTACCTGGAGGAGCTAGGGCTGGAACCGCCCTGGGAGGACCTCCGCGGCGAGTTCGACGCGCTCACGATCCTGGAGGGGGAACTCCTTCCCTACGACCTGTTCTCCCAGGAGTCGCCCCGCCTGCACGAGCTGGCCGGACGGTTGGAGACCGAGGTGCTGTTCGAGGGGGAGCCCTCCGACGTAACGGCCCGGCTGGTTTACTACGAGGGTAAGCGGTACGAGTGCCGGCCCGAGCCGCTGTTCAGCCGGGCCTGCGAGCTGGACCCCGACCACGAGCTCATCCAGCGCTTCCTGAGCGAGAACCAGCGCAAGCCCGACCTGGAGGAGGCGATCGAGGAGGGCAAGCTGGAGGTCCGGGTCTGCTTCTACGAGGTGGACATGCTGGAGGGCGAGCGGTGGATCACCCGGCCCCGGACCGAGCAGCTGCGCGTCTGCGAGCGGCTCTCCACCGAGCCCCCGGAGTGGGAGGTGGTGCGCGATCCAGCGCCGGAGGACCTCGAGCGCTGGCTCGACCGGCTGGAGCGTCGGTGGCGGGAGGGGATCTGCGTCAAGCCGATGGAGGAGGACCCGGACAAGCTGCACGCCGTGAAGCTACGGTGCCCGTGGTTCGTGTACCGGGAGTTCGACGGGCGGCCGCCGGGCAAGGGCTCGCACAAGGTCGCCGGCCGAGTGACGGCGCAGATGGTGCAGACGAAGGTCCTGCACCGGAACCTGAAGGAGCTCGAGGGAGAGCGGAACGTGCTCGGCAGGAAGTGGCGCAAGCTGTCGGAGCGCGTTCAGCGGGCGTTGGACCTGCAGGAGCGCCTCATGAGCCTTGGTATCGACAGCCCCAAGATTTAGGGGGGTGGTCGCCGTGTGCGGGATCGTGTGCCTGGCCGGGAGAAGGGGGGAGGAGGTCGAGCGGGCGCTGGAGGTCATCCGGCACCGCGGCCCGGACGGGCGCGGGTTCGCCGTGGTCAGGGAGGGTGAGGTGGAGTTCTCGGAGGAGGCGCCGGACGAGGGCGAGGTTCTCCTCGGGCACGTGCGACTGCGGGTTCGAGGTGAGGAGGAGGTCCAGCCCATCACCGACGAAGACCGGGCCGTCGCAGTTGACGGGGAGCTTTACAACTACCGGCGGTTCGTGGAGGACGCTCCCTCGGACTCGTGGGCCGTGTTCGGGATGGTTAAGTCCGAGTCCGACGCCGCCGCGGCCCTGAGGCTACTGCGCGGTGAGTACGCGTTCGTGGCCGCGCTGGAGGACGGCACGGTGCTGGCCGCCCGGGACCCGATCGGTGTGCGCCCGCTCTACTTTTCCCTCGATGGAGACGGGCTCGCGATCGCCTCGGAGCGTAAGGCGCTGTGGGCGCTGGGCCTCGAAGACGCACGACGCCTGCCGCCCGGGTCGCTGCTGGTGTACCGGGATGGTGAGCTCAGGGTCCGGAACGTGGTGGACGTGCCCCGTCCGCGTCCGGGATCTTACGGGCCTGAGGACCTGCGGCGCGCGCTGGAGCGGTCGGTCCGTGACCGGGTCCGGGAGACGGAGCGAGTCGGGATCGTCCTGTCGGGCGGCGTGGACAGCTCGACGATCGCCCTGCTCGCGTCCGAGCACGCGGAAATCCGGTGCTACGCGGCGGGGTTCGAGGGTTCCGACGACGTCGAGTTCGCTGATCGGCTGTGCGACGCGATGGGGTGGGACTTCCGCCGGATCGACCTCGGCGAGTCGTTCGAGGAGCTGGTGGCCCTGACGGTGCTGGCGGTCGAGTCGTACAACCCTATGAAGGTGGAGGTGGGCGTTCCGATCCTGGCCTGCGCGGGGGCGATGTCCGAGGACGGGCTCAGGGTGATGCTCTCCGGGCAGGGTGCGGACGAGCTGCTGGGCGGGTATCAGCGCCACCTGCGGAACTACGGGGACTGGGAGCGGTTCGCGCTCGAGCTGTGGCGGGACGTGGCGTCGATCCACGAGGTGAACCTGGAGCGGGACGACAAGGCCGGGATGATCCACTCGGTGGAGCTTCGGGTCCCCTACCTCGACCTGGACGTGGTCCGCGTGGGACTGGGCATTCACCCGGAGGAGAACGTCAGCGGCCCGGAGGACCGGCTGCGGAAGCGGGCGCTGCGCAAGGTGGCGGAGGAGCTGGGCCTGCCGGACTTCGTGGTGGAGCGGCGGAAGCGCGCGACCCAGTACGGGTCTCTCACCTCTAAGATGCTGGACAAGCTCGTGCGGGAGCTGGGTGTCAAGCGGGCCGTCGCCAAGCAGCTCGGGTACCGGAGTCACAAGGAGCTGTTCCTGCGCGTGGTGGGCCGGCACCTCGGCTTCCCGTGGGAGGCGCCCGACGTGCGGGAGATCGAGCGCGAGTGCTCCCGGCTGAACGTGGAGTGCGAGCTGGAGGACTTCCTGGAAGAATACGTGCGACCGCTCAGTACTCGCCGAGTGAGCGGGTGAACAGCCGGCGCGGGTCGAGCCCGGTCCGACGGGCCGTCTCGTAGTCCACGACGTACGACTTCTCCCGCTCCTCCAGGTCCTCCGGGCGGAGAAGGATCGCGTTCAGCGCGAACCCGGTCCTGCGGTGGGGCGGCTTCCACGCGATCATCGGCTCGGCGCGGAACCGCTCGGCGAACTCGACCAGCCCTTCCACCTCCTCCTTGCGCACGTAGAGCCGGTCCTCTCGACGGACCTTGCACTCCACCGCGAGGTGGCCCCGCCCCGGCACGTAGGCCACAACGTCCACGGGCCCTCCCGACCCGGCCGCTCGGATGGCCTCGCCTCCGTGCCGGCGGACGTACCTGACGAGCTGCCGCTCGAAGTCGGCCCCCTTGCGGTAGGACACCGGCCTACCCCTCCACGACGTCGTCCGGCACGTCCAGCGAGTCTCCCACGCGCTTCAGCACCTGCCGCACGATGATCTCGGCGATCTCCTCCTTCTCCATTCCCTCAGCGTCCAGCCAGCGAACCTCCACCCCGAACTCCCTCTCGGCGCGCCGGGCCGCCCGGCGGTACTCCTTCCTGACCTTCTCGAGGAACTCTGGGTCGAACTCCTCGTCGCGCACCAGGGGCTCCCGGTCGATCACGTAGATAAGGTCCGGCTTGGGGACGGGGCGCTGGAGCTCCAGCAGCCAGGAGAGGTCGGCTCCCAGGGCGGACTGGTAGGCGAGGGTGCTCAGGAACGTCCGGTCGGAGAGGACCACGTCCGACCCCTCGAAGTCAACGCGCTCGAGCGTGAGCAGCCGGTCGAGGGTGAAGGCGAGGGCCTGGGCGTGGGGGTTATCCCACTTCAGGGCCTTCCTGCCCAGCTCCGTGCCGGGCTCTCGCACGATGGTCACCTCGAGCCCGTGGATCTCGAGGAGCTCGGAGGCGATGTTCACGACGGAGGACTTACCGACGCCGTCCACGCCCTCGACGCCCACGTACAGGGACAAGGTCGGCCCTCCCGAGATCGGACCGCGAAAATTTAATGTATTGGATGGGGACCGGGCGCGCATGGAGGGCAGCGGGGCGGGGTAGCCAGGTCCATCCCGCCGGGCTCATAACCCGGAGGTCCCGGGTTCAAATCCCGGCCCCGCTACCAGTCCGGAATCGTTATGAGGTTCGTAACGATTCGGGCCCGGGAGGAGGATGGAGGGTCAGGCTGCGGCCGGTGCCGGCGTCAGCAGCCACTGGACCAGCGTCTCCAGCAGGTAGGTGACCGTCGTCAGCAGCGAGCCTAGGAACAGGTCCTCGGGAGGTATGTCGACGCCCGTCGCGCTCTTGATGGCGGCCGCGAGCTCCCGGAATGCCTCCTGAACCTCCGGGGACAGGCCCTGGAACGCCTGGTGCTTGATGTCCTCCGGGAGCAGCATGGTCAGCACCGTGGACACCAGCGCCGCCAGGATCGACTTCTCCAGGAAGTTCACCGTCAGCATCTCGGTGAACGTCGGCTGAGATTCCTGCCTGAGCTTACCGCCGGCCGCCCAGACGATTGCCTTCGCCAGGAGCGCGTGGGCGCCGGTTCTGTTCGTCAGCTCCGGGTGCGGTCCGAAGAGCACGAATCTGCCCCGGGGCACCCACTCGTCGCCCTCGCGGACGAAGTACTGGCCCGCGACGATCGCCCAGCCGCGGCAGGTGTCCACGTACTCGCCCACCGGCCAGATCTTGATCATGACGTCCTTGCCTTCGATCTTGGTGTACTTGATCCAGCACTTCTGACTCGGGTCGTACCGGAGACCCTCCTCCGGGCCGAACCCCGGGCCGTTCCAGTACTTGTACGTGAAGACGTTGTTCCACGTCCAGTCCGGCGTCAGCGGGTTGTTCGGCAGGATGAGCACGCGGCAGATCCGGTTGGGCCCGTTCATCCCGTCCACGACGGTGACGCCGTCCTGAATGAGGTCCTGGTGGCCCGGCCCGCTGGAGCTGTACTCGATGTTGCCCGCGTGCAGGTAGGCGCCCGCGCAAACGCCCACGTAGCCGATGCCCAGGTCGATCTGCGCGTGGTACAGGAGCTCCACGAAGTCGAAGTGCCAGTACCGCTCCGGGTGCCAGCCACCGGGGACGTAGATCACGTTGATCTTAGCGCCGGTGAGTGGGTCGATGCCCGTCTCCAGCACGGTCCGCCAGCGGTCCTCCCTGGTCGTGTAGTGCCACACTATCGTGTCCTGGGGACCGGTGGCCCGGTAAGTGTTCCACCAGTCCACGATCCTCTTCGTCCGCGCCACGCAGGTATCGTCCGCACCGCCTCCCGCCCAGGTGAGGATATGAATCTCCGCGGTGGCGGGCGATGCGACGAGCGTCACGGTCGCCAGGAGCACCAGGAGGGAGGGTCTCACCCGGTCACCCCCGCCCGGCCCCGGCGGGAGGCCCTTTTATCGTTGGTAGGCAAGCGGTACACCGGGCGCCGTGATGTGGATGGGATCTCCGGTGGGGATCGGGGAGGCCTCGCGGCCGATGACCGGACCGGCGGGAGCCGAAACCCGCGGGAATTCACTCCAGCACCTTGATGTTCTCGACGACCTGCGGGTACAGCGTGATCTCGAAGTCGTCCTCCTCCCGCTTGATCACGATGTTACCTCGGTTGTCGATCCGCTCGACCTTACCCCGGATCTTCCTCCGACGGTACCCTTCGGGCGAGCGGTAGCGGATCACGACGACGACCTCCTTGCCCACGATGTCCTCGTCCCAGTCCGGCCTGGGGAGGTCCAGGAACTCGCCGGTCTCCACGCCGAACTCCCGGTACGACGGGATCCGCTTGATCTCCTTCCCGCACTCCGGGCACTTTAACACCTCTACGCCGTCCTCCCGGAGCTCCGGGTTCATCTCGGTCCCGCACTCCGGGCACTTCAATCCGGCTCACCCCGGGCCCGTTCGTGCTCTTCCGCGAGCTCCCGCGCGGAGCCGACGACCTCGTACCACAGGACCACGTCCCGACCGAGCCGCTCCACGCGCTTGAGCTTTAGTCCCACGCCCTCCGCCACCGTCGGGAACCCCTTCCCCTCCACCGGCGTGAGCGCCTCCGAGCCGCCGATCATCACGGGCGCCACCGCGACCCTGAACTCGTCGATCAGCCCATGCTTCAGGAAGCTCCAGGCGAGCGTGGGGCCACCCTCCAGCAGCAGGGACCTGACCCCGCGCTCGTACAGGACCCGCAGCCCCTCTCGCACGTCCGCGAACTCCCCTTCCCACCCGACCTCCTCCACCTCCACTCCACGCCGCTCGAGCCTGCGGCGGTGCTCCGGCTCCGCCTCGGCGCAGAGGATCAGCGTGGGGATCTCGCGGGCGGTTCGGACGAGCCGGCAGTTCAGGGGTATCCCGGTGCAGTCCGAGGAGAACACGACCCGGAGCGGGTCCTCACCCTCAACCAGCCGGACGTTGAGCATCGGGTCGTCCCTGCGCACGGTGTTCGCGCCCACGGCGACCGCGTCGTGCTCGGCCCGAAGCCGGTGCACCTCCCTCAGGTCCTCCTCGCCGGAGATCCGGGCGTCTCCCTCCACGCTCACCACCTTGCCGTCGGCCGTCATCCCTACGTTGTACAGCACCCGGGGCCGCTTCAGCGCGCGACGCCCCCTGGGACCTCAGTCGCGCTCCACGAGGTACCCCTCGATCCACAGGACGTCCGCGGTCCCTTTCAGGAAGGACCTGACGGCGTCCTCGGGCGAGCAGACGATCGGCTCCCCGTGAAGGTTGAAGCTGGTGTTCAGGACGGCGCCCACGCCCGTCTCCCCCTCGAAGGCCTCCAGGATCTCTCGGTAGAAGGGCAGCTCGTTTCCGAGCGTCTGGGGCCGGGTCGTCCCGTCCACGTGCACGACCGCGGGCGCCTCGCGCCTGAACTCATCCGTGGCGCGGAAGGCGAGGGTCATGAACGGGGCCCGACAGGGGTTGTGCAGGTACTCCTCGGCCCGCTCCTCGAGGATGGTCGGTGCGAAGGGCTGGTACTCGTCCCGGCCCAGGTCGCGGTTCAGCTTGTCCACGATCGCCCGGTCCCGTGGGTCCGCGAGGATGCTCCGGGCTCCGAGCGCCCTCGGACCGTACTCCATCCTCCCCTGGAAGACGGCGACCGTCTTACCCTCCAGCAGTCGGGAGACGATGGCCTCCGGGTCCCGGCCCACCAGCTCGGCCCGGTCGAGCAGCCCGTGCTCCTTGAGCGCCCGCTCCACCTCGCTCCGGTCGTACTCGGGGCCCAGGTACACGTGCTCCAGCCGCCGCGGTCGTGGGGTTCGACCCCGGGCCAGCTCCTCCTGCGCCCAGGCCCAGAGGGCGGCCCCCGCGGCCAGCCCGCCGTCTCCCATGTTCGGGTGGACGAAGAGGTCGAGGTCGAGCTCCTCCCGGAGGCGCATGTTGGCGATGACGTTCGCGGCGACGCCTCCGGCGTAGGCGACCCTCCGCTCCCCGTGCTCCTCGACGTGGTGCTCGAAGTACCGGAGGAGGAGGCGCTCGAGGGCCCGCTGGGCGGTGGCCGCGAGGCGCTCCCGGTCGAGCTCGGCGAGAGGTGAGCGCTTGAGCCGGCGCACGGCCTCGCCGGAGACGGCCCCCAGGAGGTTTCGGATCCGGCCCTCCTCGACGGTGATAACCTCGCTCTCGATCCACTCGAGGGCGCGCTGGTCGGGCTCGGCGTACGCGGCCAGGCACATGACCTTGCCCTCGTCCTTCATCGGCTCGAGGCCCAGGAGCTCGGTCACGTTCGCGTAGAAGTCGCCCAGGGAGTCGTAGTAAGAGTCCGTGGCGACGCGGTGCATGCGCCCGCGCTCGCACACCCAGACGGTCGCGGAGAGGCCGTCGCCCGCCGCATCCACGGTGACCGTGAGGCAGCGGTCGAAGCCGGAGGTGTAGTAAGCCGAGGCGGCGTGGGCGACGTGGTGCTCGACGAAGTAGAGGGGGGCCTCGAGCTCCTCGGCCAGCTCGCGCAGTCGGTCGAGGAGGCGCTTGCGGCGGTAGAGACCGGCGACGGCGATCGCGTCCGGGGCCTCCGCGCGCTCGAGGACGAACCGGAGCGACCGCTCGGGGAAGCCTCGGTGGAGTTTTTTACGCGAGAACCGCTCCTCGTTGGCGGCGGCGACGAGCTCTCCGTCGCGTACGAGCGCCGCCCCGGCGTCGTGGCCGTGGTGGATTCCGACGATCTCCACGGGGGTGCTCCCCTGTTGGCGGAACGTCGTCGTCGGTACGTCCGGTTTCAGCAGCTCGTGGGGATGGAGGTTTACACGGAGGAGGGGAACAAGGTCGGCACGGTCCGAGACGTTACCTTCGACCCGGAGACGGGCGACCTGAAGAGGTTAATCGTTGTGGTGACGGAGGAGTCGCCGGGCGGGCTGATTCCGATCCCGGGCGTCGAGGAGAAGCGGGTGGAGAACCTTAACGCGGCCGCCGTCAAGGCGGTGGGCGATATCGTCATCGTGGAGGCCCGAGGACGCTCGGAGGAGGAGAAGAAGCGGTCCAAGGAGGAGGGAGAGGAGTAGTTGCCGGTGGTGTTCGTCGAGCACGCGGACCGGTGGTCCCCGTGGCTGGACCTGGAGTACACCGAGTCCTTCAGGGTGGCCCGGGGGTACGGCTGGGAGTTCACGGTCACGGGCGCCGACCCGGAGGTGTTGGCCAAGGCCCGGTACCCGGCCCTGCCGTACTCGGGCTCGGAGCTCCCGTTAAAGGGCGAGCGGGTGGTCGTGCTGGACCCGGACGCGGAGGAGCCGCTGACGCCGGACGAGGAGCCGGACGTGATCGTGGTGGGTGGGATCCTGGGGGACCATCCCCGGCGGCACCGGACCCGGAAGCTCATCACGCCCCGGTTCGAGGGGGCGGAGGTGAGGCACCTGGGTGATTACCACTTCAGCATCGACGGCGCGGTCCGGGTCGCCCTGATAATCCTGGAGGAAGGGCTGGAGATTGAGGAGCTCGAGGTGGTGGAGCGGCCGGAGGTGGAGCTGGAGGACGGCCACTCGGTGCGGCTCCACTGCGATTACCCGGCGGAGGACGGGCGCCCGATCCTGCCGGAGGGGTTGCTGGAGTACCTCCGGGAGGGGATCATCGAGTATGAGGAAGCTGAGCTTAGGGCTCGTGGGCGTGGGAGGGATCGGGTCAACGGTGCTGACTGAGGCGGCGGAGGGCCGGCTCCGGGGCCGCGTGGAGCCGGTGGCCGCGTGCGACAGGAACCGGGAGCGGCTGGAGTGGGTGCGGGAGCTTTTCCCGGAGTGCGAGACCACGACGGAGCTGGAGGAGGCGCTGGAGTGGGACTGCGACGTGATCGTGGAGGCGGCGTCCGTGGAGGCCGCCGCGGAGCTGCTGCCGGAGGCCCTGGAGCGCGCGGACGTCGTCATCCTTAGCGTGGGAGCCCTGGTGCTGGAGGACGGGCTGCTGGAGGAGTGCCTGGAGGTTGCGGAGCGGACGGGCCACCGGCTGTTCGTTCCCTCCGGGGCCGTGGGCGGTCTGGACGTGCTCCGGGCCGTGAGCGGGGCGGTCGAGGAGGTGGTGCTGACGACGATCAAGCCGCCGGAGTCCCTGGGCCGGGATGCGGAGGAGCGCGAGGTGGTCTTCGAGGGGTCCGTGCGGGAGGCGGTGAAGCGGTTCCCGAGGAACGTCAACGTGGCGGCCGCCATCTCGCTGGCGGTGGGCGACCCGTCCCGGGTCCGGGTCAGAGTGGTGTGCGACCCGGAGGTCGATCGTAACACGCACATCATCGAGGTCCGGTCGGAGGTGGGCGACTACCGGTTCGAGCTGCGGAACGCGGCCCTGCCGGAGAACCCGAAGACGAGCGCCCTGGCGGCGTACTCGACCGTCGCGCTCCTGGAGCGGCTGACCGAGGGGCTCCGGGTGGGGACTTGAAGCCGCCCGAGCCCCGGGAGCTGGAGGTGTACTCCAACCTGCGCACGCCGCCCAACGCGCACCTGGTCCTGCGCGTGGACGGACGGGCGTTTACGAACCTGACGCGCCGGCTGGGGATGAAGAAGCCCTACGATCGGCGGTTCGCGGAGGCGATGGCCGAGACGGCCGTGCGCCTGATCCGGGACTCCGGCCTCGGCGTCACGCTCGTGTACGGGTTCTCCGACGAGCTCAACCTGCTGATCCCGCGCGACCGGATCCCGTTCTCCGGCCGGGTGGAGAAGCTCACCTCCGTCTCCGCTTCCTGCGCGGCCAGCTACCTGCAGGGCGCGCTGAGGGAGCACTTCGGGGATAGGGTGTTCGAGGAGACGATCTCCTTCGACTCCCGGTGCGTGGTCCTCACGGAGGACGACGTGATCCGGTACTTCAAGTGGCGGCAGGATGAGGCCTGGCGGAACCACCTGAACTCGTACGCGTACTGGGCGCTCAGGAAGAAGGGCCTCTCGCCGAGGGAGGCCGCCGAGCGACTCCGCGGGATGAAGGCGCACGACGTGCACGAGCTCCTCTTCCACGAGTTCGGGATCAACCTGGGCCGCACGCCGGTGTGGCAGCGCCGCGGCTTCCTGGCGTACCGGGTGAAGGTGCGGGAGGGCGGGGTCGAGCGGTACCGGGTGACCCGGGACTGGGCCCCGCCGATGTTCGACGAGGGACCGGGGCGACGAATTTTACGATCGTGTCTCCGGGACGGGTACGTGGAGCTGGACTCGGTGCCTGGGGGTGAGGAGGAGTCATGATCAACCTGTTGGTCATGGGCGACGCGCACATCCCGGAGCGCGCGCAGGAGGTGCCGCAGCCGCTGAAGGAGAAGATCGAGCAGCTGGCCCCGGTGGACGTGGTCATCTCGCCGGGGGATTACACGTCGGAGGACGTAGTCGAGTGGATGTCCTCGCTGGGAGAGAAGGCACTCATGGTGACCGGCAACTGCGACTTCGGGCTGCCGCTACCGAACCGGGTGACGGAGGAGCTGGAGGACCTGAAGGTCGTGGTGGACCACGGGAGCGGGGTGCACCCGCGCGGAGACCCGGATCAGCTGGCCTCGATCGCGGAGGAGGAGGGCGCCGACGTGATCTTCACGGGCCACACGCATCGACCCGAGTTCAAGGAGCACCGTGAGAAGCTGATCGTGAACCCGGGCAGCCTCACGGGCGTGCCCTCGGGCGGTGGGACGAGCCCGGGCCCGTCGTTCATGTACGGGACGATCGACGGGCGGGAGGTTTGGATCAAGCTGTACCTGCTCGAGGGGGACGAGCTGAAAACGGAGGAGTTCGAGGCGGAGCTGTAGGGGAGGCTCCGTGACTCGGACCTACCTGGTCTTCGACGTCAATCGGTACCGGAGGCTGGCCGAGGAGGTCGTCCGGGACGGGGACGTGGTCGTCGAGGTGGGCGCGGCGGCGGGAGACACCACCGTTCGGCTCGCGGAGCGGGCCGAGCTGGTGATCGCGTTCGAGAAATCGGACGAGATGTACCGGAAGCTGCTCGACCGGGTGGAGAACCTGGACAACGTCGTCCCGCTCCACGAGGACGGGTTCCGGCTTGGGGAGGTGCTGGAGCGGACGGACCGGGTCGACGCCGTGTTCATCGACGTGGGTGGGGGCGCCCAGCCCCGCCTCGCGCTCGCGCTATGGGAGGCTTACTACGTCCGGTTCCGGCCCCGAGTCATGGTCGTCCGTAACCGGCGCCTCTGCCGGCTGGTTCGGACCGTGGAGGAAGTGGAGGACGTCGAGGCGGACGCCGAGGGCGATGAGGAGGTATAGCCGCCCCCGACGCGTGATGGGGAGGGCACTCGGGACCGAGCCGCGGGAAGACGATGGGGAGGTAGGACCCCGCTGAGGGGATGATGAGGACCGTTCCGCCCGACTACAGCTCCTCCTTGACTCGCTCCGCCAGCTCCTGGAAGGCCTCAGCCGCCCGCGAGTCCGGGGCCGCGAGCACCATCGGCTTGCCCTCCTCCTCGGACCTCAGCTTCGCCTCCGGGTCCAGCGGGATCCTGGCCAGCACCTCCACGCCCAGGCGCTCCGCCAGCTCCTCCGAGTGATCCTCCGTGAAGTACTCGATCAGCGAGTCGCACTCCGGGCAGATGATGCCGTGCATGTTGCTGACGACGCCCAGCAGGTTCCCGTCCATTCGCTTCACCGCCTCGCCCGCCTTAACCACGTCCGAGTGCGCCATGGACTCGGGGCTCGTTACCAGCAGCACGTTCCGAGCCCGCTCCGGCAGCATCTCCAGGCCCGTCATGATCTCGTCACCGGTCCCCGGCGGCATGTCGACGATCAGGTAGTCCAGGTCACCCCACTGCGTTTTCACCAGCACCTCCCGGATGAACCCGGACTTCCGGGGCCCTCGCCAGAGCACCGGTAGGTTCCTGTCCTCAAGCATCGTCCCGATCGAGACCACCTTTACGTCCCGGTAACCCTTCACCGGGAACAGCCCCGCGGGCGACGCCTGCGGGGGCCTGTCCACCCCCAGCTGCTCCGGCACGTTCGGGCCGTGGATGTCCAGGTCCAGCACACCCACGTCCGCATCCTCAGCCAGGCAGAGCGCGAGGTTCACCGTCACCGTCGTCTTGCCGACGCCGCCCTTACCGCTCATCACGACCAGCACGTGCTCCACGTTCTCGAGCCGCTTCTCGATCTCCTCCTTCTCCCGCTCGATCTGCTTCCGGATCTCCTCACGGCTCGGGTGATGATGCGGGTGAGGAGGCTTCGCCTCCTCAGCCTTCTCCTCGGCCTCGGACTCCTCCGCCAAGACCACACCCCCGTTAGGGTCGCCTAAGTCCGGCCCTCGGGCCCCGGATTTAACCCCCACGGAGGCGCTCGCCCACCGTCGATCGGCCGATAAGGACCAATCGCCGGTACCCCAGCCGGCGCGCCCACTCGCCGCACTCCGGCACCTCCGCGCGGCCGAAGGTCAGCGACTTGACCAGGTCACCCAGCGCTCCACCCGTCAGCACGTCCCACACCGCGTCCATGAGCGTGGGTTCCTCGATGCCCAGCTCACGCTCCAGGTACTCCCGGAGCCGCGGCTCCACCCGGAACCGGTACCACGCCCCGGCGAGCGTGAACGCGGTCAGGAAGACGAGCGCCCCCACCGGGTCGCCCCGCGTCGCCGCCAGCAGCCCCGCCACCGCCAGCGACGAGTTCCCACCGTCCCCCAGCATCGCCCGGCCGCGCAGGTCCAGCGCCACGTACGGGGCAAGTGCGGCCCACAGGACCAGCGCGGAGGTGGGGTCAAGGGTTCCCAGCGGGAGGCACGCCAGCGTCGCCACCGCGAGCGCGAAGGTGAACGCACGGGGCTGCGTGTCCACGATGTTGGCCGGCTGAGGCAGGAACCCGGCCACCAGCCCCGTGACCGGCCCGTGGTGGTACCAGCACCACGCCAGGACCAGCAGCATGGCCAGCCCGCGCGCGAGGTGCCCCACCTCCACGCCCAGCCGGGTGAACCGGCGGCCGAGGGCGTCGTCGACGAACCCCAGGGCGGCGAGAATCGCCACCGGAACGCCACCCTCCGGGACCAGGCCGGCGTAGACCAGCGCGGGGACGATCCCCACGCCCCTCGGGGTCCCGCCGCGCACGGGCTCGTACAGGGGCCCGTCCACCAGGCGGAAGAGGCGAGCGGTGGTCAGCGTGCCGGCGGCGGAGGCTCCCAGGGCTAGGAGGGCTGGGTGCACCCCACCCACCCCGAGGCGATCCGGGAGAGGGTCTCAGGCAGCTCCTCCAGCCGCTCCGGACCCACGACCACCTCGCAGTCGGCTCGAGCCGCCACCTCCCACGTGGTCACACCGTCGATGAACGAGCCCAGCTCGACGGAGATCCGGGGCACGATCGCGACGTCCACGTCGCTCCCCTTCAGCTCCCGGATGACGTCACGGCCCGTGAGCAGCCCCGCGCAGCGGATGTTCCCGCCGAAGTACCGGTTCCGAACGATCACGGGCTCGAGCACCCGATCCTCCAGCTCGGCGTTGACCCGCTCGCAGAGCTCCCGGATCACGGGTCCGAAGGCCTCGCCCGTGACGAGGCCCACGCGCAGCTCCAGCCCCTCTACCGCCCGCGCGCACTCCCGGGCCACCCGCTCGAGCTCGGGCCGGAACCGCTCCTCCGGGAGCAGGCTGTCGCAGGGGACCACGTCGAGGTCGAGCTCCTCGTCGAGCCGCCGGCAGACCTCCCACACCCACCGCTCCTCCTCGCGGGTGAGCGGCCTCAGCCCGCCCCGGTGGTACCTGGTCAGACCGACGGGAATGACCACGCACTTGCGGAGCCCCCAGTCGTCCAGGTCCCGGAGGGTCCGGGGCAGGCTGCGCAGGTTGTGACCGGGCACGAGCACGACGTTGGCGACGGTGTCGATCTCCTCGGCCGACCGGCGGACGAGCGCCAGCACCCGCTCCGCCCGGTCGACGGACTCTCGGGTCAGGGAGGCCCGCTCGCGCGGGTCGGTGGACATCAGGTGGAAGTCCAGCTGGTCCAGGTGCCTCAAGAGCACCTCCAGCCGGCGCTCGGTGAGTCCCTTCCCGGAGGTGATCAGCTTGAGCGGCAGCGGCCTCCGGGACTCCACGAGCTCCCTCGCCCGGCGGAGCACGTCCTCCAGCCGCGGGTGGTTCACGAGGTCGGAGGGGTACAGGGAGAGCTCGCTCACCACGAGCCGCTCACGCGCGTCGGGTGGCAGCTGGGTCGCGTAGCAGTGGCGGCAGGTGGGCCGGCAGGGGGGCGTGGGATCGTCGGGCGGGCCGTGGGACTCGACCAGCCAGGTGACCTCTCCGTCGTAGTCGAGGTGCTTGGTCACCCACTCGGTCTTGCGCCCGCTCACGCCTCCCCCTCCCGCCGCACGCGCTCTCGCAGCTTCTTGATCAGGTCGTAGACGACCGCCAGGTAGTGCTCGGCCAGCCGCGTCGACGGCTCGGGGGCGCCGGATGGCCACGAGCAGTGCGGGAGCCGCAGGTTCGAGGGCTCCTCGCGCTCGAGCAGTCGCCGAGCCTCCCGGACGACGTCGTCCCACTCGAGCAGGGGCATGACGGCGGGCGGCGACTCGTACAGGAGCAGGTAAGGGGGCCGCTCGGCGTCCTCCTCCGGGAGCTCCGCGTACACGGGCGCGTGCACGTAGTGGCCCACGAGCGTTAGCGGGGCGCCGGCCACCATCTTCAGCGCGTAGGTCAGGGCGTGCAGGGCGAGCTCCGCGGAGCTGACCCGCTTGGACGAGCCGAGGCCGGGATCGGTGAGCCGGACGTAGAAGGCCCGGACGCGGACGGACAGCTCGCCGGTCTCCAGGATGATGGGGCGCTCGCGCTGATCGGGCGGGGGGACGAGCGCCGTAGCCGTCCAGCGGAGGCGGATGTGGCCCAGTCCGCAGTCCTCCGGCCCCTCCTCCGCCGTGATCTCGATGCGCGGGTAGGGCCACCATCCCTCCTCGATGAGCTGCCGCACGGAGGGGTCGTACTCGTCCACCGGCAGGGCGGGGATCGACCGGCTCTCCTCGTCGGGCGGGCCCGTCACGATCCAGATGTCACCCCGGTACCGGAACGCGCAGCCGGGTGCCCAGGACCGGGGCACGTCCTCCGGGTCCAGCTGGTCCCGTAGAACCCTCCGAGGGTCGTCCTCCCGGACCACCCGGTACGTCTCACGCTCCCCGTAGAACGACTGCGCCGGGTTCTCCGCGGGCGGCGCGGAAACGGGGGATCGGTGGTCGGCCAGGATCCGCTCCACCTGACCCTCCAGGTACGCCCGCCGGAACCGGGATCTTGAGGATAGGACGAACCTAGTCCAGGGATCGGCCGGGAAGATGATGGACTCGGCCGGCTGACCGCGCCGCCCGGCCCGCCCCTCGCGCTGCCAGAAGTCGGAGACCTTCTCCGGGAGGCCGTAGTGGATGATCCGGGAGACGGAGCCGATGTCGATGCCCACCTCCAGCGTCTTCACCGTGAGCATGACCGGGACCCGGGTCTTGAACTCCCGCTCCGCCCGCCACCGCTCCTCGCGGGGCAGGGCGCCGTGGTGGATCGTGATCCGGTCCTCCAGCCCGAAGCGCCGGCGGAGGATCTGGTACGCGTGCTCCACCTGGGCGCGGGAGCGCAGAAAGACGAGCGTCTTCACGCCCTCCTCGGCGCACTCGGCGATCTCGCGCAGCAGGTCCCGGAAGGAGCCCGACTCGCGGGCCCGAAAGGTTCGAGGGGCCATCCTCCCGCGCCCTCTCACGTGCACGCAGCGCTCCCCGGTCGCCCGCTCCACCTCGCGGCAGAAGCGGCGCGGGCGTCCCACGGTGCCGGACATGAAGAGGTGGCGCCGGTCGGAGAGCGCGCGGACGATGCCCAGGAGCAGGTTGGCCTGCCGTGGGTCGTAGAAGTGCACCTCGTCCCAGACCAGGCAGGCGGCGCGCTCCCGGAGGAACCTCCAGAACGGTAGGTTGTTCCGGGCGTGGATCCAGATCATCTGGGGGTTGGTGAGCACGAGCTCGGCGTCGTCGATGCGCGACCGCCAGCCCGGGTGGTCGCCGTCGGCGATCACGACGTCGAACCCGTAGTCCATCATGCGCTCCGCCTGATCCCGGGCGAGGGCCTTGGTCGGGTACACGAAGACGGCCGGCTTGAGCTCCAGGTGCTCGACCGCGGCCAGGGCCGCCTCGGTCTTGCCCGCTCCCATCCCCGCGGTCAGGAGCACGTTGGCGTCCCGCAGCCGCTCGACCGTCTCGACCTGATGGGTGTACGCGGGCTCGGGCGGTAGCCGGGACGAAAAGTCCGAGAGCCTGGCGTCGGACTCCTCCGGGTGCTCACCCTCCCACTCCAGCGTCCAGAGCTCCCCGCTCATGCGAGCACCCCGGGGGGTCGGGGTTGCGGAAGCAGCTGCACGTGGTCGTGCGGGCCAGGAAGGACGCGTCGGCCGTGGAGGCGGCGCTGGAGCGGTACTACCCGGACTGGGAGTGGGAGGTGGACACGGTGCGCGGGGAACGCGACTTTTCCTGGATCATCGGGATGTGCCGCGAGCTTTTCGAGGATTCAAATGCGTTGTGGAAGGTGCTGCTGCTGGGTCGGAGGACGTACCCGCGCCGGGCCAGGTCCAGGGCGATGGTGGTGGAGGACTGGGCGGTCGTGAACGTGGGTAAGGCGGAGGTCAGGAACGCCCGGCTGGCCGAGATCGTGGACGCGATCGAGCTGGGCCGGGCGGCCCCGCGGCTCAGCGTGGCCTTCCGGGGCGTGCCGGAGCTTCGATCGGGGGACGTCGTGGTGGAGGATCAGGACGCGGACGTGTTCTTACGTTGGGGTCGGTTCGCCGAGTCGGTCGAGGAGGTGACGGGGGTCGAGCTGGAGCCGGGCGCGTACCTTTCGGTTAGGAAGCCCGGGAACCCGCCCGAGGAGGTGCTCTACGACGGCTCGGGGCGGCCGGTGCTGCGGCTCGTGACGCCGGACGAGGGGGAGCCGGAGGCGGGCCGGCTGGGCGAGGGTGAGCCGTTCGAGCTCGAGGAGTTCGTCAAGGCCAATGAGGAGGTGTTGGAGGAGCGGTTCGAGGAGTCGCGGGAGTTCCTGCGGGAGCACGTGGAGGAGTACTCGGAGGTGGTCGTGCCGGTCAGCGGCGGGAAGGACAGCGCGTGCTGTCTGGCGCTGGGTCGCGAGGTTGCGGACGAGCTGGGGCTGGACCTGGTGGCGGTGTACGTGGACACCGGGTTCGACCTGGGTCGTGAGGTGGTCGATGAGCTGGAGGAGACGCTGGGCGTCGACATCGAGCGGGTGGACGTGTCGGAGGCGTTTCGCCGGGGGTTGAAGGAGAAGGAGCCGACGCCGGAGGATCGGTGGTGCACGGGGGTGAAGGTGGCCGGGATCCGGAAGGTGGTGAGCAGGCTGGAGGACCCGGTGCTGGTGGTGGGTGACCGGGACGCGGAGAGCAGGAGGCGCCGGCTGCGGCCGCCGGTGCACGAGAACAGGATGCTGGAGGTGCCGGAGGTGAACCCGCTGAAGTGGTGGAGCGGCGCCGAGGTGTTGGGGACGCTGTTCAGGCTGGACCTGCCGGTGAGCGAGTTCTACGAGCGGGGGTTCTACCGGCTGGGCTGCTCGGTGTGTCCGTCGCTGACGTCCTGGGAGCGGGCGCTGCTCGGGGAGGAGGAAACGTTACAAGGTGGTTAACGATTGCGGGAAGGGCGTTACGCGTCGCCCCGTGACGGTTTACTTCATGATGATCTCGACGTGGACCTCCTCCGGGATGTGAATGCGCATCAGCCGCCGGATGGTCCGCTCGTCACCCTTAATGTCGATCAGCCGCTTGTGGATGCGCATCTCCCACTTGTCCCAGGTGGCCTTGCCCTCACCGTCCGGGGAGCGCCGCGTGGGCACGATCAGCCGCTTGGTCGGCAGCGGGATGGGGCCGGACATCTGGGCTCCGGTCTCCTCGACCACTTTCTTGATACGCTCGCACACCTCCTCGAGCTTCCGGTGGTCGGTGCTGGAGAGCTTGAGCCTGACCTCCTGGGCCATGGGGGACTCACCCGGGAAGAAGTGGTGAGGGGCGTGGAGGGATTACTCCTCCTTCTCGATCTTGACGCACATTCCTGCCGCCACGGTCTGACCCATGTCTCGGATCGCGAACCGGCCCAGCTGCGGGATGTCCTTGACCTCCTCGATGACCATCGGCTTGGTGGGCTGCACGCGGACCCGCGCGGCCTCGCCGGTCTTCAGGAAGTCCGGGTTCTCCTCGATGACCTCACCGGTGGCTGGGTCGATCTTCTCGATCAGCTCCACGAACTTGCAGGCCACCTGCGCGGTGTGGCAGTGGAACACCGGCGTGTAGCCCGCCGAGATGGCGCTCGGGTGCTGCAGCACGACGATCTGGGCGATGAACGTGTCGTCCGGCGTGACCACGGTCGCCGGCTCGTCCGGGTGGCAGGCGACGTCACCTCGGCTGATGTCGTTCTTGCCGACGCCCTTCACGTTGAATCCGATGTTGTCACCCGGCTCGGCGCGCTCGATCTCCTCGTGGTGCATCTCGATGCTTCGGACCTCGCCCTCACCCTTGCGCCCGCCAGTGGCCGTGTACACCGGCTCGAACCGGACGGTGTCACCCACCTCTAGGACGCCGGTCTCGACTCGGCCGACGGGCACGGTACCGACACCGGTGATCGAGTACACGTCCTGCACCGGGATCCGCAGCGGCTTGTCGATCGGCTTCTCCGGCGGCTCCAGCTCGTCCAGGGCCTCGAGGATCGTCGGGCCGTCGTACCACGGCATGTTGTCGCTCCTCTCGACGACGTTGTCGCCCTCGAACGCGCTGATCGGGATGAACGGGATCTTGTCCACGTCGTAGCCGATGGTCTTCAGCAGCTCGGCGACCTCCTCCTTAACCTCCTCGTACCGGTCCTTGTCGTAGTCCACGAGGTCCATCTTGTTGATCGCGACGATCAGCTGGTCGATACCCATCGTCTTGGCCAGGAAGGCGTGCTCCTTCGTCTGCGGCATCACTCCGTCGTCGGCGGCGACCACCAGGATGGCGGCGTCGGCCTGGCTGGCGCCGGTGATCATGTTCTTGACGAAGTCTCGGTGACCCGGGCAGTCCACGATCGTGAACTCGTAGTTGTCGGTCTCGAACTTGGTGTGCGCCAGGTCGATGGTTACTCCTCGCTCTCGCTCCTCCTCCAGCGTGTCCATGACCACCCTGAACTTGTCCTCACCTTCACCCAGGTCCTTGTCGTCGATCACGCCCGTGTCGTACAGCAGTCGACCGACCAGGGTGGACTTACCGTGGTCTACGTGCCCGATAAACGCGAGGTTGATGTGCTCCTTCTCCTCTGCCATAGGGAAACATCCCCCACTCCAGCCTCTTCGGGCGGGCCGGAGTCACCTATTTTATAATGTTGTCGGTGCGGAGTGAGTCAGTCCTCGAGGGATACGGGCTCGTTCCTCTCGACCGACTCGAGCGCGGCGATCGCCGTCTTGAGCACCTTGAGACCGGTCGCCCCGTCCACCCCGGGCTCCCGGTCCTCCATGATCGCCTCCGCGAAGTCCTTCAGCTCGAGCTTCAGGGGCTCCTCCCGCTCGATGTTGAACACCTTGACCCCTTCCTCGTCCATCATCCGGAGCTCCTGGTCGATGTACTGCACCTCCAGGATCGCCTCGCGCCCCGTGACCTCGAGCCGCCGCTCCTTGTACGGGGTCAGCCAGTTCACCTCGATGAGGCCCGTCGGGTCGCCGTCGAACTTGAGCATGATCTCCGCGTAGTCCTCCCGAGTGCGGACGATCGCCGAGCCGGCCGCCGCGTACACCTCGACCACGTCGGACTCGGTGAGGTACATCATGACGTCGATGTCGTGCACGGCGAGGTCCACGATCACGCCCACGTCCCGGATCCTCGGCGGGTAGGGGCCCACCCGCTTGGCCGACATCACGACGATGTCGCCGACGTCCCCGCGAGAGATCACCTCCTTCGCCTTGATCACGCTGGGGTTGTACCGCTCGATGTGGCCAACGGCGAGCTTCAGTCCGTGGTCCTCGGCGGCCTCGATGATGCGGAGGGCGTTCTCGACCGTGTCGGCGATGGGCTTCTCCACGAGGACGTGGACGCCGGCCTCGAGCGCGTCGACGGCGACGTCCGCGTGGTACTTCGTGGGGACGCAGACGCTCACACCGTCCAGGTCCTCCTCCCGCAGCATCTTCGTGTGGTCCGTGTACCAGTTGGCCCCGTACCGCTTGGCGACCTTCCGGGCGCGGGACTCATCCACGTCGCAGACCGCCACGAGCTCCGTCTCCTCCAGCTCGTGGTAGACTCGGGCGTGGTTGCTGCCCATCATTCCCACTCCGATCACGCCCATCCGGACGGGCAAATGAGGACCCCCAGAAGAGGGGACGCTCGGTCGCGTGAAGGGTGTGAAGATGGTGTCGGTCAAATCGTTATGAAGATCGTAACGATCCGCGGGGCTGGCGTGAGCCCCCATCCCCCGCCCCCTGGGCGTTTCGCCCTTCGGGGGCGGGTTCATCGGGGGAGGGTGACCGTGAGCCTTACTCCTCCTCTTCCTCCTCGCTGGTCGCCTCCTCGAGCAGTGCCTCGAGCTGCGGCATCAGCTGCTCGTCCCGGTAGTACCGCAGCTGCATGGCGCCGCTCGGACACGCCGCGGCGCACTGGCCGCAGCCCTCGCAGGCGACCTCCTCGACCTCGGCGACCTTCTTGCCGTCCTTCTCGACGATCTCGATGGCGTCGAACGGGCACACCTGCGCGCACGCGCCGCAGCCGCCGCAGACGTCCTCGTCGACGGTGGCCGTGATCAGCTCGATCTCGACCTTGCCCTGCGACATCGGGATGCTGGCCTCGCTGGCCGCACCCTTCGCCTGGGCCACCGTGTCCGGGATGTCCTTCGGACCCTGCGCTACGCCGGCGATCTGCACGCCGCGGACCTTCGTGCTGACCGGCTCCAGCTTCGGGTGCAGCTCCTTGAAGAACCCGTCCGGCGACCGGTCGATGCCCAGCATGTCGGCGAGCTTGCTGTAGGTCTCCTCCGGTGCGACCAGCGCGCAGCCGAGGACGACCAGGTCCGCCTCGATCTCCAGCGGCTCGCCGGTGAGCGTGTCCTCGACGCGCACGATGAGGTTCTTGGTCTCCGGGTCCTCGATGATCTCCGCCGGCCGGCCGCGGATGAACCGCACGCCGAACTGCTTCTGCGCGCGCTCGTAGTACTCCTCGTAGCCCTTACCGAACGCTCGCACGTCCATGTAGCAGCAGTAGACCTCCGCCTCCGGGTTGTGCTGCTTGATCAGCTGCGCGTTCTTGAGGATGAACATGCAGCAGATCCTGCTGCAGTACGCGTTACCCTTCTCCTCCTTGCCCGGGCACCGCGAGCCCACGCAGTGGATGAACACGATCCGCTCCGGCTCCTTGCCGTCGCTCGGCCGGATCACGTGGCCCTCCGTCGGACCCGCCGGGTTCAGCATCCGCTCGAGCTCCAGCGTGGTGATCACGTTGTCGTACTTGCCGTAGCCGTACTCCTCGAGCTGGCTCGGATCGAACTCCTCGTAGCCGGTGGCGACGATGATCGTGCCCACCTTGAGCCGGATCTCCTCCGGCTCCTGGTCGAAGTCGATCGCCGGCGGGTCCTGCGGGCACGCCTCCTCGCACAGCCGGCACTCGATGCAGTGCTCGCGGTCGATCGTGTAGACCAGCGGCATCGCCTGCGGGAACGGCACGTAGATCGCCTTCCTGGTGCCGATTCCGAGGTCGAACTCGTTGGGCACCTCGATCGGGCAGACCTCGGCGCAGACGCCGCAGCCCGTGCACGCCTCCTCGTCCACGTACCGCGGCTTCTTCTCGATGGTGACCTCGAAGTTGCCGATGTAACCGTCGATCTCCTTGACCTCGGCGTAGGTGATCAGCTCGATGTTCGGGTGGTTACCGACCTGCACCATCTTCGGCGCTAGGATTCACATGGCGCAGTCGTCCGTCGGGAACGTCTTCGCCAGCCGCGCCATGTTGCCGCCGATCGTCGGCTCCTTCTCGACCAGGTACACCTTGAAGCCCTGGTCCGCCAGGTCCAGCGCCGCCTGGATGCCCGCGATACCGCCACCGATGATGAGCACGCTGTCCTCGACCTCGACCTCCTTGGTGGGCACGTCCTCGAGCTTGCGCGCCCGCTCGACCGCCGCGCGGACCAGGGTCTTGGCCTTCTCCGTGGCCTTCTCCGGCTCGTCCAGGTGCACGAACGAGCAGTGCTCCCGGATGTTGACCATCTCCATGTAGTACGGTGACAGCCCTGCCTCCTTGACGCAGTTCCTGAACGTGTTCTCGTGGATCTTCGGCGTGCAGGCGACGACCACGACGCGGTCCAGGTCGTGCTCCTTGATCGCCTCCTGGATCTTCTCCTGCCCTGGATCCGAGCAGAAGAACGGGTAGTCCGTCGCGTACACGACGCCCGGCAGCTGCTTAGCGTACTCCACGACCTCCTCGACGTCTACCACTGCCTTGATGTTGACGCCTCAGTGGCACACGAACACTCCGACCCTGACGTCGTCACTCTCGCTCACTCGTTCTCACCCCCTTCCCGTTGTGAGAGACCCTCCCACCTCCACGCCCGCTCCCCAGCCGCGGAAACTTAAGCAGGGGTCATTGAGGAAGTTGAGAGGGGGAGCGAAAGTCCCTACAGGCCCGGGAGCGACAGGGGCTTCGACAGCAGCACGTAGAGCCACATTGACAGGTAATTAGCCAGGTGATCCAGCGCGCTGTTCAGCGCGCTCTCGGCGTCCCTGAAGGCGCTCTCCTCCAGCTCGTTGTTGGCCTGCTTCAGGTAGCTCTCGATCGTGTCCTTGAAGTCCTTGACCACGCTCAGCTCCTGCAGGTAGGCCTTGACGTACTCCTTAGCGGCGGCCGCGGCCACCTGCATGAGGTTGATGAGGTTGGTGTTCGGCTGCAGCGAGGCGAGGATCCCCAGGTGAATCTGCGTGAGCGCCTTCCCGAGCTCCTGCAGCTTCTGCTGGATCACGGCCTTGAGGGCGGGCAGCGTGATCGCCACCATCAGGTCCTCCGGCCGGACCGGCTCGTGCAGCGCCCTACCGCGGAGGTAGTCCAGCACGGCCCCCACCGCGCTGGACACTGCCTGAACCAGCTCGGTGGACATGCTCTGAGCGAGGCTCAGGTACTGACTCGGGGCGCTCGGGGCGGTCTGCCCGGTCTGCTGACCCTGCTGCGCCTGGGTCTGGGACTGCCCCTGCTGACTCTGGGCCTGGTCGGCGGTCGCCGTGTCGCCCGCACCGGCGGCCGGGGCGACCGCGGGCGCCTGGCCGACGGCGGGCTGGGCCGAGCACTGCAGCTGGGGTGCCTCGGTGGCGGCCGCGCCCGTCACCACGACCGGGATGAGCGCGAGCAGGGCGAGGATCACCGAGCGCATACCGCGGCCCCGGCGCGTAGCATCCACGATACTGTTTTAAAATTCTCTCCGCGGAGGGCGCAGGGGGTGGCTGAACGTGGTGAACAGACCGGCCAGGATCTACCGGGAGTGGAAGGGCCCGGCGTACACTCGGAAGGAGTACATCAAGGGTGTGCCCGACCCGAAGATCCAGCAGTTTGACATGGGTAACCCGTCGAAGGACTTCGACGTGGAGCTGTCGCTGGTCGCGAAGGAGCGGGCGCAGGTGACGCACAACGCGCTGGAGGCGGCGCGCGTCGCGGCGAACCGGTACCTCGCGAAGACGGTCGGTCGAGACAATTACCACCTGGAGATCCGGGTGTACCCGCACCACGTGCTGCGCGAGAACCCGCTGGCAACGGGCGCCGGTGCGGACCGAGTGCAGGAGGGCATGCGCCTGGCCTTCGGTAAGCCGATCGGCACGGCGGCCCGGGTGCGCGAGGGGCAGCGGGTCATCACCGTGCGGCTGGACCCGGAGAACTACGAGCACGGTAAGGAGGCCCTCCGGCGGGCCGGCATGAAGTTCCCGTTCCCGTTCACGATCGTGATCGACAAGGGCGAAGAGCTCGTGCAGGACTGACGGGGCGTGCCGACCGTGGAGTACGTCAAGTGGTTTGAGGAGATCTCCAAGGACGACGTTGACGTCGCCGGCGGCAAGGGCGCCAACCTGGGCGAGATGACGCAGGCCGGCCTCCCCGTCCCGCCCGGCTTCGTCGTGACCGCGGACGCGTACGAGAAGTTCCTGGAGGAGACCGGCCTGCGCGAGAAGATCCGCGAGATCCTAGAGTCGCACGACCTCTCCGACGACAAGGAGCTCCGGGAGGCGGCGGAGGAGGTTCAGCGGCTGATCGTGGAGGCGGAGATGCCGGAGGAGATCCGGGAGGAGATCGTCCGGGCTTACCGGGAGCTGTGCGAGAAGGTGGGCAAGGACGAGGAGTTCGTGGCCGTGCGCTCCTCGGCCACCGCGGAGGACCTGCCCGAGGCCTCGTTCGCGGGTCAGCAGGACACGTACCTGAACGTGAAGGGCGAGGAAGAGGTCGTTAAGCACGTGCAGAAGTGCTGGGCCTCGCTGTTCAACCCGCGGGCGATCGCGTACCGGGAGGAGCAGGGCTTCGACCACTTCGACGTCTCGATCGCGGTCGTGGTGCAGAAGATGGTCGACGCGGACAAGGCGGGCGTGATGTTCACCGTCAACCCGCACACGGGCGACCGTGATAAGCTGGTCATCGAGGCGGCCTGGGGCCTGGGAGAGGCCGTCGTGAGCGGCGAGGTCACCCCGGACACGTACATCGTCGACAAGAGCTCGTTCGAGGTGATCGAGGAGCAGGTCTCGGAGCAGGAGTGGATGTACACGCGGGACCCGGAGACGGGGGAGACGAAGAAGGTCGAGGTGCCGGAGGACAAGCGGTCGGAGCGGAAGCTCACGGACGAGGAGATCAAGGAGCTGGCGAAGACGGGCGTGGCGATCGAGGAGCACTACGGCTTCCCGCAGGACATCGAGTGGGCGATCGAGGACGGGGAGGTGTACATCCTGCAGTCGCGGCCGGTGACCACGCTCCGAGAGGAGGAAGAGGAGGAGAAGGAGGAGGTTGAGGCCGAGGCGGAGGGTGAGGTGCTCGTTCGCGGGCTGGGTGCGAGCCCGGGCGTGGGCGTCGGTCGGGTCAAGGTCGTCATGGACGTGGACGAGATCGACAAGGTGGAGGAGGGTGACGTCCTCGTCACGAAGATGACCACGCCGGACATGGTCCCGGCGATGCGCAAGGCGGCCGCGATCGTGACGGACGAGGGTGGCATCACCTGCCACGCGGCGATCGTGTCGCGGGAGCTCGGCATCCCGTGCGTGGTCGGCACCGGGAACGCGACGGAGGTGCTGGAGGACGGGCAGCTGGTCACGGTGGACGGGGAGAAGGGCGTCGTCTACGAGGGCGACGTGAGCGCGGAGCTGGGTGAGGAGGAGGCCGAGGCGGAGGAAGAGGAGAAGGAGGTCGTGGTCGAGCGGGCCGCGTACGAGCCCGTGACGGCCACGGAGATCAAGGTGAACGTGAGCATGCCGGAGGCGGCGGAGCGGGCGGCCGAGACCGGCGCGGACGGCGTGGGCCTGCTCCGGATCGAGCACATGATCCTGGGCATCGGCGTGCACCCGCGCAAGCTCATCGAGGAGGGTGAGCGGGAGCGGCTGGTCGAGTCCCTGGTGGACGGCATCCGGAAGGTGGCGGACGCGTTCTACCCGAAGCCGGTCTGGGTCCGGACGCTGGACGCGCCGACCGACGAGTTCCGCGAGCTGGAGGGCGGCGAGCGGGAGCCGGAGGAGGCGAACCCGATGCTCGGCTGGCGCGGCATCCGGCGGGACCTGGAGGAGCGCGAGATGCTGGAGTGCCAGTTCGAGGCGATCCGGCGGCTGTACGAGGAGGGCTACGACAATCTAGGCGTGATGATCCCGCTCGTTCAGCACCCGGAGGAGCTGCGGCGCGCCAAGAGGATCGCCCGGGACGTCGGGCTCAAGCCGCACCGGCACGTCGAGTTCGGCATGATGGTCGAGACGCCGGCCGCCGCCGTGCTCATCGACGAGTTCATCAAGGAGAAGCTGGACTTCGTCAGCCTGGGCACGAACGACCTGACCCAGTACACGCTCGCCGTGGACCGGAACAACGACAAGGTCGCGCACCTGTACGACGAGAAGCACCCGGCCGTCCTCAGGCTGATCAAGCGCGTGATTCGGGAGTGCAAGGAGGCGGGCGTGCAGACCAGCATCTGCGGGCAGGCGGGCAGCGACCCGCGCATGGCCGAGATCCTCGTGCGCGCGGGCATCGACAGCATCTCGGCCAACATCGATGCGGTGCCGAAGATCCGGCGGATCGTGGCGCGCGTGGAGCGCAAGATCCTGCTGGACCAGATCCGGGGCTCCTGACGCCCCTTGTCCTCCCATCTTTTGGACTCCCTCTCCCGCCTCGGCCTCTCCGAGCGGGAGGCCCGCGCCTACTTATTTCTGCTGAAAAACGGCGAGTCGACCGCGCGCGAGGTCAGCGAGGGCACCGGCATCCCGATCTCGAAGGTCTACTCCGTGCTGAAATCCCTGGAGAAGAAAGGCTGGGTGACCGTGAAGCGCTCCTCCAGACCGGCCCGTTACGCCCCCGTCAACCCGGAGGTCGCCGTCGAGCGGGCCGTCGAGCGGGAGCTGGAGCGCAAGCGAGAGGAGCTCGAGGAGCAGGCCAGGCGCGCGCTGAGGGAGCTCGCCGAGTCCTACGCCTCGCACCGGAAAACGGTGGCGCAGGTGTACGAGGGGGAGCCCGCCAAAGACACGCTCAGAAGGACGCTCCGGCTGGCGCGCGAGGTCTGCGGGATCGTTCACGTCGGGAAAACCCTCCCGGACTGGCTGGTCCGAGACCTCTCGCGGGTCTCGGGACCACTGATCGTGCGCTGCGAGTCCGACCCCCCGCTCGAGCACCCGAGGATGGTCGTGAGGAGGCCGGGGCTGGAGGTCGACACCACGGTCCTCACGCTGGCGGTCGACCGAGGTGAGCTCATGCTGGCCCGGCTGGGCGAGCCGAACTACCTCCTGCTGGTTCGGGAGCCGATCGCCGCGGAGGGGCTCCGGAGCGTGGTGATCAAGACCTTAGAAGAGTCCTGACGGCCTCGGACAGCACGCTCCGAGGCAGGACCTCCCGGCCCACCGCCGTGAGGAGGACCTCCAGCTTGTCCGCCCACCACACGCACCAGTCGAGCCGGGTTCTCGGCGGCGGGCTGAACGGGAACATGTGCCGCCGCACCGCCGCGACGATGGCCCTCCCCTCACCCTCCCGGGCCAGCAGGTCCGCTCCGGTCTTCCAGTGGCAGACCCCGCAGTGACCGCCGGGATCCAGCCGGCAGAGCGGGCATCCTCGGATCCCGTAGCCGACGTCGTGAAGGAGTCCCGCCCGGACCGCCGTGAGCTCGTCCACGCCCAGCACCCGGGCCAGCCGCCAGCACAGGTACGCGGTCTTAACGCAGTGCTCGAGCCGCGTGTCGCCCCGGTGGCCGCGGGTACGGTGCAGCTCCCTCAACCGGTCCCGGAGGGCGTCCGACAGCTCCTCGGAGGTGCGGGCGAGGAGGTCCAGGAAGCGCCCGTATCGTTTCGATTCCAATAACGTTTCACCCTGGGGAGGCTAGAGGGTTCGGCTCGCGGACACGACCTCGACCTGCTTGACGTCGTCGATCTCCTTGAGCGTCTCCTCGAGCCGGTCGGTCCCGCCCTCGGCGTCCGGTACGACCACCTTGACCCTGATCGCCTTCAGCCCGAAGGCGATGGGCTCCTCGTCGATGCCCTCGATCGACTCGACGATGTCCAGCCCCTCCAGCTTCTCACGGACCGTTTCCGCGAGCTCCTCGTAGTCGACCTCCGGGCTCTCCGGCAGCACCTTCAGGTCGACCATGACCTTGGACACCGCCGCTCACCCCCTACGGGCCGATGAACCCACAGTTCGGGCACTGGTACCGGTTGCCGAGCCGCCGGCACTTCTGGCACCGGGTGATCACGACCTCACCGCACTTCGGGCACGGGTGCGACACGGCCCGCTCGCCCGGAGCGATGGGACCACCGCAGGCGGAGCACACGGCGTAATCGCTGCGCTCGATCCGGCCGGCCTCCGTCATCTCGACTTTCTCCGCGGCCTCCTCGATGAGCTCCTCGCGGGTCTTGCCGCCGATCTCCTTCATCTCCTCGGCGGTCGCGCGCCTCACGCCGACCTCCTCATCCTCCCGCTCCTCCTCTTCCCGCTCCTCCTCCGCCAAAGCGAGGACCCCGCCCGGGTCCGGCCCGCTGACTCGATAAATTTGTCGTGGGCTAGCCGCCCTTCCGGATGTAAATGACGAAGTGGTCGCCTTCCTCCTCCACCTCCAGCACCTCGTGCCCGTTCTCCTCCGCGAAGCGACGAATGTTGTCTTTCGCGGGCGGGTAGTCGCAGACCACCTTCAGCACCTCACCCTCGTCCATCTCCTCGAGCTTCTTTCGGGTTTCAAGCACGGGCATAGGGCAAACCTTACCGCGGACGTCGAGCTCGCGGTCGCACTCCACCACGCCCGGGTGACCCCCTACCGTGCCTCTCGCGGCGGGGTTCTGAAGCCTTGCTCTCTGCGGGCCCGATGGCCATTCGAGCCGTAGATAACCCCCGTACCGCGTAGGCCGTCGGCGGAGGAACGGGGGCCGGTGATCTCGGCTCGGAGCGGGTGACCGAAGGTCGGCAGACGTGGACGCCCGTGGGGGTTCGTCCGAGGTGGACTGAAGCGGCACGACGATGTTGGAGGCGCGGTCGGGGGATCAGCATTCCAGGGTCAGGAGGACCGGACGGAGGCGTTGGGGCCGTGGCTGACGTTCGTTAGGAACGCTTGCGACGACCTGGGAGGATGCATGGCTGGTACGCGGGGTTCAGGGACGCGCGTGCGGTGGTACCGTCGTATAGGTGAGGAACGGGTGAGGGTCGGGTGCTGGCTCGAGCAGGTGATCCCGTTCAGGAAGTTTGCCTGAAGATTCGCCGGTTAGGGGTCACCCCTGGGTCGCCCGGGGGCGATCGCGTCCTGCGGTGTCGTGGAGCGTTCGCGGCGGGCACGGGAGCTGAACGAGGACCCGCGGGGGCGCGTGAAGGAGGTGAGGGGGCTGGGGGCCGAGGATCCTTATTCTCGGGGCGGAGGTCGGTGACGTGCTCCCGTTCGGCCCGGGGCGCCTCCTCTCCCGGCTTCGAGGTCCCCGAGGGCCACGGGGGTAGCTCGGACGCAGTGGTGCTGTAGCGCTCCCCGGCGTCTCTCGAGCACGGTCGGTCACGACGGGGGCCGGTCCGGGAGGCCGGGGTCTAGCTCGCTCGGCGCTCTCTCCCGGGCGGCACTTACGCTGCCTCGAGCCCAGTCCGTCACGTGGTCCGCGAGGGGGCCGTCGTCCACTATCGCATCCTTCAAGTACGGGCCCGCGTCCACCCCGCGAGACGAGCGTCGAGTGGTCGGTCGGTCACCTCCGTGCGGAGTGCGCCCCGTCCCGGACCCGTGCGCCATCGACCCGTCGGGGGGTGAGCGTTGCGAGCGCTGGCCGTCCTTCTCGCCCTGGCGGCCTGCGCGGCCCCGGCGGCAGCGATTAACCCGGACTTTGAGCAGGTCCTGCAGCGGATCAGCCGGGACCCCGCCTTCCAGGGCAGGGAGATCGTGATCATCTACGAGAAGGACGGCTTCCATCTGGAGGGTAAGCTGAAGATCTCCTACGCTGGGGTTCAGGAGCGGGACCTGGACCTGGGTAAATCGATGGAAGACCTGCTGCGGTTCTCGACCGATCTGAAGCCCGTCGCGCGCACGCTGGCGGAGCGGTGCAACAAGCCTGAGCTGAGGCAGCTGATCGACCTCGTCAGCGAGCATCGGGACCTGCTCGAGCAGGTCGCTAAGCGGCTGGAGGGGAAGAAGGTGAGAGTCGCCGCGTGCACGTTCAGGCTGGACATGTGGTGCACGGAGGTCCGAGGAACGCCGCCGAGTGACCTACCGTCCGTGCTGAGGGAGCTGGTGGAGAGGGGGGAGGTTCACCGGGAGTACACGCTCCCGTACCCGGAGATTCACATCTACGTGCTGGCCGGCGCGAAGCGACTGGACGGGCTTATCGGCCTGCCAGTTCGACTGGCCTGGTCGTACGACTATCCGGCCGGGGGCGTGGAGGTCCTGGTCGACCCGGTGCGTCGGGAGGTCACGTTCCGGGCCGGCGAGCGGACGTACAACCTGGTGGTCGTGCTGCTGGAGTACCTCGGCGACGTCGTGAAGCTGCTCCAAAGGAAGATCCGAAGCGTTAGGGAGGTGCTAAGGATCCTCAGGGAGACGCGGCTGCGGATCCTGACCCGGTCGGTGGGTGGCGAGGTGACCGTACGCGGGCTGCCGCTGTGGGTGAACAAGGGGGCGGTCGTCGTCGCGTACTTCGCGGGGACCAACCCCTTCAACGGTGTCGCGGCGTCTCGAGCGGCCGCCGCGGTGGGTAGTAACCCGATGGTGGTCAAGCTCGGGCCGGCCGACGTCCGGGTGGAGGCGCACGGTAGGGCGCTGACCATCGAGGGCGCGGCGCGCGGCGGACTGTTGGTCGTGTACGGGATGGGGATCCCGGGTAACCGGCTGCAGGTCTCGTCCACGGTCAGCGCGCTGGACCTGGCGGAACGGCTGGGGGTCGTTCGGCTCCCACCGATCATCGGGTGGCTCCTGCGGTTGATCCTGCGGCCGCTGGCCGGCACGGTGACCTTCTGCTACGCGCCGAGCTTCCAGGGTAAGGTCACCCTGGAGGCGCGAGGGTTCCCGGTGTGGTCGGTGGTCGCGCTGGTGGGGCTGTGGTTCACTCTGCGTCCACGGACGCGGCGCGGGTCAGCAGCCGCTTGAAGTCGTCCCGTTCGGGGAACTCCTCCAGGCACTCCTCGGACGCTTCCTCGACCTTTTCCACTCCCTCCTCCACTCGCTCCTTCTTCCTGGAGGCGACGACGGCCATGAAGGTGCGGTCCGGGGCTGCCTTCTTCACGGCCTCCGAGATCTGTCGGGTTCCGAGGAGCCGTAGCAGGAACTCGAGGTCGAGGGATCGGGCCAGGTTCTTCCCCTCCTCGTGCGCGCGTATGGCTCGGACCGCGGCGGAGGCGGCGAGCCGGTGGTCGGCGAACTCGCGGGACACCGCCTGGAGGATCGTGTCGGGAACGCTCGTCTCAATGATCTCCTCCGGGTCGCCCCGTCGGAGGGAGCAGTGGAGGTAGAGCTCTCCGGACCAGTGCTCGAGCCGGCGGATCAAGGCGGGGCTCCCCTGAAAAGACTAATTTACGGCGCGGGCTCGGGGACCCGGCAGGCCCGGGCCCAGCCGGCGGTCGGGAGGCGGGAGTTCCCCCGTGCGATGACCGGCCGACGCCAGCCACCCGGGCCACAGCGCCCGGGTGAGGTCCCCCGAAGGGGGTCACCATGAGCCCGGGCGGGTTTACCCCGCCGCACCCTCCTCACGCTCATTCATCTCCGCCGGGCAGGGGGTTGTCCAGTGGAGCCGAGGGAGCTCGCCGAGCGGTTGGGCGAGCGGGACCTAAAGATTCTGCTCGCGCTGCGGGAGCGCGGTCGGGCCACGCCCGAGGAGCTGGCGCGGGAGCTGGGGTACGATGAGGGTCCGGTGATGAGGTCGCTGTACTGGCTGGAGGAGCGCGGCCTGATCGAGTCGGAGGAGAGCCGTGAGCGTGTGTACGAGCTGGGTGAGGAGGGCGAGGAGTACGCGGAGAAGGGCCTGCCGGAGCTCCGGGTGGCCCGGGCTCTGGTCGAGGCGGGCGGGGAGCTCGGGCTGGAGGAGGCCCTGGAGCGGGCGGGCGTGCCCAAGCGGCTGGCCGGTCCCACGCTGGGGTGGTTGAGGAGGAAGGGGCTGGCCGAGATCAAGCGCGAGGATGGTGAGACCAGGCTCGTCTTCGTGGGCGAGGAGGAGGCCATTGAGGAGGACCTGGACCAGCGGGTGCTGGAGGCGCTGTCGGAGGGCCCGGCCTCGGTGGAGGAAGTGGCGTCGCGGCTGGATGAGGACGTGGAGAAGGTTCGGGAGGCGCTCGAGCGGCTGTCGGAGCGGGAGAACGTGGTGGAGGAGCGGGAGGTGCGGCGTCGGGTCGTGCGGCTGACGGACCGGGGCGAGGAGGTGGCGGAGTGCGCGGAGGAGGTGCTGGAGCGGGACTGGATCACGGAGCTGAAGCCGGAGCATCTGCGCGAGGGTACGTGGCGGGAGAAGGAGTTCAAGCCGTACGACGTGCGGGCGCCGACGAAGCCCTCGTACCCGGGCAAGCGGCACCCGCTGCGGGAGGTGATCGAGGAGATCCGGCGCGTGTTCCTGGAGATGGGCTTCAAGGAGGTGTCCGGGCCGCTGGTGGAGTCCAGCTTCTGGAACTTCGACGCGCTCTTCCAGCCGCAGGATCACGCGGCTCGGGAGATGCAGGACACGTTCTACCTGGAGGAGCCGTCGGAGGCGGAGCTGCCGGACGAGAAGGTCGTGGAGCGCGTCAAGTCGGTGCACGAGGACGGTGGTGACGTGGGCTCGCGGGGCTGGGGGTACGAGTGGGACGAGGGGATCGCGCGGAAGACGGTCCTGCGCACGCACACGACGGCCGTCTCGGTGCGCAAGCTGTACGAGGCGGAGGGGCCGCCGCTGAAGCTGTTCTCGATCGGGCGGGTCTACCGGCGCGAGACGGTCGACTACAAGCACCTCCCGGAGTTCCACCAGTGTGAGGGGATCGTGCTGGCGGAGGACGTGTCCTTCCGCGAGCTGCTGGGGATTCTGGAGGAGTTCTACAAGCGGATGGGCTTCGAGGAGGTCCGGTTTCGGCCGGCGTACTTCCCGTACACGGTCCTGTCCGTGGAGCCGGAGGTGTACTTCGAGGAGAAGGGCGAGTGGGTCGAGCTGGGTGGTGCGGGGATCTTCCGGCAGGAGGTGCTCCGGCCGCTCGGGTTCGACGAGGACGTCGTATGCCTGGCCTGGGGACTGGGCGTCGAGCGGTTGGCCATGATGAAGCTGGGCATCGACGACATCCGGGAGCTGTACATGGGTGACCTCAAGACGCTGCTGGAGCTGCCCTCGGCGCGGGCGAGGCGGTAGCTCACCGGCTCACGCGTGACCAAACCTCGCGCCACCTGCCCTCGCACCGGACCTTGATCTCCCGCTTGAGGAGGTTCATGAGCGTCATCACGAAGGTCTCGTCGGTCCCGCGGATCACGGACTCGGGTTTGAACCCGTTGTCCGCGAGCGTGCGGAGCCAGGGCAGGCCGGCCTCGGACACGAAGTCCTGGACGGACACGCCCAGGTCCTGAGAGAAGGTGTCGACGACGGCGAGCACGGCCGCGTCGACGCAGACGCGCCACGCGTCCCGGTTGGCCGAGGTGATGGGGTAGTACATGTCCGACCCGTTGGCCCAGCACAGGAGGTCGGCCAGGGCGGCGGAGAACAGGCCCACGACTCCGGCGGTCAGGGAGAGCGGGTTCTCGTCGTCCCGCACGTCCATGGACAGGAGCATGAGCTCGCGGTGGTCAACCCACACGGTGGCCCGCAGCTCCTGGACCCGGAGCTTGCGGCCCGTGAGGACGTCCAGAACCCATTTTTGCACCTTCACGGAGCCCTCCTCGACGCCCGAGAACACGGTGGGATCCCCCGGACGACCCCCGCGGGATGATGAGACCTCGGTACGCACGGAGGAGTGATGACGACCGGCACTCGGGCTGAGCTAGGGCGTCTTGGCCCGGGTTGGGGCAGAAATAGGAGTTTCCGAGCCCGGCGGGGACCACGCGCTAGAAGGACGTGAACCGCTGGCCCTTGCGGGCCAGCCTGGCGACCTCGTCGATCGTGGCGAACGCGACGCCCGGGTGGGCGCGGGCGAAGTCAACGAACTTGAGGATGATCCACCAGTACTTCGGGTTGGCCGTGATGTGCTCGTGGAAGAGCACGACGAACACGGTCGGTCGACCCGGCCTCCCGTGCTTGTAGTACTGCATGAACCCGCGCTTAAGGTTCTCCAGCGCCTCCTCGGGGTGACCGGCCTGGATCTTAGGCCGCACGAACAGGTCGTCGGCGAACGAGCACAGGAACTTGGGCCTAACCGGGCGACCGTCTTTGTACTCCCACTCGGTGTAGCAGGCGATCGGAATCTCCAGGATCCGGTGGCCGTCGACCGTGATCCACCGCGGGGCCCCGCGGGTCCCGGGCCGGGTGTAGATCTCGCTGGAGTCGATCCAGATCCCCTCCTTGATCATGGCCCGGTAGGTGTTCCGGTCGATGGCCAGGCCCGGGGCCCGGTAGGCGTCCGGCCGGACCCCAGTGGCCTTCCGAATCTGCTCCTGGGCGGTGTGGATGATCTTGCGCTGCTCCTCGACCGGCAGGCCAGCCAGCTTGCCCGGGTGACCGAGGAACGCGTACGAGGCTCCCCCGTCGTTGGCGTGATTGATGAGGTCGCAGCCCAGCTTCCGGAGCTTCCTCATTCGATCCGGGTAGGCGTAGGCCTCCCACGCCGGAACGGCGAAGGTCATCGGCACGCCTCTCCGCTTGAGCTGCTCCGCGAGCTGGACGGCGTGCTTGGAGCCGCCGCAGAGGTCCTCGGTGATCACGACGATGCACCTGGCCCGTGACAGCTGGGTGAGCCGGTCCTGCTTGCCGCTCTTGGACGGGTGGAAGTAGCACACCGCGGCGGTGATCGCGGCGGGTAACAGGGCGGCCAGCGCGATCGCGACCTTGGTGGAGATCCGGCCGCTGCTCCCTAGGAGTCCGAAGGGGTAGGTCCTGGGGGTGCTCGGTCCGGGGCGTGACGTTTTCCGGGGCAGGGAAAGCCCCCCTGTGGGCCCGGGTTAAACGGCGGGTCATCGACGGGCCGAGTCGATGGTCGGCCCTACTCCGGGGGGTGTCCCGCCGCCGTCCCCCCGGGCCCTTCATCGGCTGTACCCGGCGGTAGCCGGCCCGGCGGGTCATCCCCGGGTCAGGCCGCGTCCCCCGCGGGCGGGGAGGGCCGGGATTCGGTCCCGGCGGTCATCCCTTGCACGGGGCCTCCTGGGCCGGTCCGGGCCCGTCGCGAGGCGACTTAAATTTGACTCTCGGGCGCTCCGGTCACGAGGGGATCCCGGTGACCATCATCAGCGCGCTGGAGCCCGGCCTCTCCCGAGTGTCGCCGGAGGTGAGGCCCAGCCGGGAGTGGGCGTGGCTCGGCCCGCCCGTGAAGCCCTCGCGCAGGTTCCACCGGGCCGTGTCCCTGGCCGCGAGCGTGGCGGTGGGGATGCCGGTGGACGTGCGGCACCCCCGGTCGGTCCACCCGGCTGAGCTGGTTGAGTACCTGAGCTTCGACGATCGGGTGTGGGAGCTGCTTCGAGGCCTGTTGGAGCGGTCGGAGGAGGTGTCGCGCGACGCTGGGCGCGCGGTCCGCCGGGTGCTCAGGGAGGGTGTGAGGGGGCTCCTGCGCGCGGACGTGGACGCGGTCGCGCGGATCTTCCTGCCCGTGATCGCCCTGGGGAACCGGTCGGCCTGGGACGACCGGTTCGTGGCGGAGCGTCTCTCCCGCGGGTTCTCCCGGGTGCTCGGCGAGCGGGTGTGCCTCCCGCCCGTCCTGGTTGGGGACTTTCTGAGGTGCGTGTACGAGCTGGCGGAGCGGGTCTACGTGTCGGTCCTGCTGGCGCGCGCCGTGTGCTACCGGGCGGACTCGCTGGGCGTGGGTGTGGAGGAGCTGATGGGCGAGCTCTCGCGTCCCAGGGTCGAGCGGCCGCCCGGCGAGCTGGAGGAGGTGGTGGGTGGGCTGGTGGAGCTGGCCCGGGATTTCGACGGGTACCTGACGGAGGTGTTGGAGGGGGATCGGGCGGTCGTCGTGCACGCGGGGCGGCGGCTGGTGATTCGACCCAGCGACTACGACCCGCTGTGGTCCGGGTACACGTCACGAGTCGGTCTCTGACTCGGAGTCGCGCCCTTCGCGCCGGGCGATCAGGGCGTTGACGCCGTCCACGAAGGCCTGCAGGCTTGCCACGACGATGTCCTCGTGGGAGGAGCCGGAGCTGACGGTCTCGCCGGTCTCGGGGTCGCGGAGCTTGACGTCGACGTGGGTGATCGCGTCGGTCCCGCCGGTCAGGGCCCGGGCCCGGTACTCGACGAGCTCGAACTCGACTCCCTGGTCCCTGAGGGCGCGCTGGAGCGCCTTGATGGTCGCGTCCACGGGTCCGACGCCGGTGGCGGCGGCCTCCTTCCTGGTCCCGTCGATCTTGACGACGACGGAGGCCGTGGGGAGCGCGTTCTTCCCGGTCACGGTGGTGAAGTCGTCGACCTCGATGTCCCGCTTCCGGGGGCGCTCGAGCACGTCCTCCGCGATCGCGCGCAGGTCGGCCTCGGTGATCCGCTTGCCCCGGTCCCCGAGGCGCTTGAGCCGCTTGGTGATCTCGAGGAGCTGCTCCTCGTCCACCTCGATGTTCATTCGGCGGAGCTTCTCGCGGATCACGGAGGTGCCCACGTGCTTGCCCAGGACGAAGCGGCGCTTGCGGCCGACCTTCTCCGGCGGGATGGGCTCGTAGGTGCTCTCGTCCTTCATGATCCCGTCTACGTGAATGCCGGACTCGTGGGTGAACGCGTTCTCACCGACCACGGCCTTGTTGGGCGGGACCTGCACGCCCGTGAGGCGCTCCACGAGCTTGGACAGCTCGGTAAGCCGCTCGGTCTCGATGCCGGTGTCCACGCCGTACAGCTCCTCCAGGACGATCACGACCTCCTCGAGCGCGGCGTTGCCCGCGCGCTCGCCGATCCCGTTCACGGTCACGTGAACCTGCTCGGCCCCGGCCCGGACGGCGGCGACGGTGTTCGCGGTCGCCATCCCGAAGTCGTCGTGGCAGTGAACGCTGAGGACGACCCCGTCGTCCAGGTGCTCGCGCAGCTCCCTCACGGCATGGAACATGCCCTCCGGCGCCATGATGCCCACCGTGTCGTTGTAGCCGACCCGCTCCGCGCCGGCCTCGAGGCAGGTGTCGAAGACGTCGCGGAGGTACTCGAGCTCGGTTCGGGTGCCGTCCTCCGTGGAGATCTCAACGGTCAGGCCGTGGTCCCGGGCGTACTCCACCACCTCCGCGGCCCGCTCCAGGACCTCCTCCCGGGTCATCCGGAGCTTCTTCTCGACGTGAACTCGGGAGGTGGGCACGACGATGTGGACCGCGTCCGCGTCCGCCTCCACGGCCGCGTCCACGTCTCCCTCGACCATCCTCGCCATGCTGCAGACCTCGGCGTCGAGCCCCTCGGCGGCGATCCGGCGGATGGCCTTGGCCTCACCCTCGCTCGCGGCCGCGAAGCCGGCCTCGATCGTGTCCACGCCGACCTCGTCCAGCTTCCGGGCGATCGTCAGCTTCTCCTCGGGCGTGAGGGCGACCCCGGGCGTCTGCTCCCCGTCCCGGAGCGTGGTGTCGAAGATCCTCACCCGGTCGGGCAGGTTGGCGTCGCTGTTGGCCTCCTCGAGCACCCGCCGGGCTTCAGATAAAGCGATCCCCCACGGAGGGAACCCCCGCTAGAGGGCGTCCTCGACGGCCTCGACGAGCGCCTCGTACGACTCTTCAAGCTTTCGCGGGTCGGTGCGCTCCTCGCGGGAGAGTGGGGGCAGCCGGACGACCTCGATGGGCTCCAGGACCTCGAGCACGCTCAGGGTGACGGGCTCGCGTCCCGAGGCCATCGTTTCGACGGCCCGGGCGTAGTCGCGGAGGTCGTAGAGCAGGGCCGTGCCCGGGCCCACGGCCACGACCACGCCCTGCTCCTTGAGCACCCCGGGCCAGGGGGCGGCGAGGTTGTTCAGGCTCTCGACGAGCACGGGGCCCTCGCGGCGGATCTTGCGCCAGGCCCGGTCGATGACGCGGTAGATCTCCTTGGGGGAGGGCTCCTCGGCGTGCTTCTCGATCCGGTCGCAGTTCTCGAGCATCTGGGTCGCCTCCTCGGGGAGGTAGCGGAGGTCGGCGTCCGAGCCGTAGAGCCGCACGGTGTCGCCCAGCCGGTCGAACAGGACGTAGGCGTCGGGCCGGCTGGAGACGTAGCGCAGCGACATCTCGGACTCGACGGCCTTGGCCACGTCGGGGGTGGTCCAAACCCGGTGGAAGGGGTTCACGAGGGTGGGGGGCAGGTCCTCTCCGGCGGCGTCGAGGAGGCGGGTCACGTCCCGGCTCACGGGTATCCCGAGCTCGACGCACTTCCGGGTGTGATCGTAGTGCAGCCACACGTTGTGCCCGGAGCGGGGCTTGAAGGGGACGAGGTCTAGGGCGGAGACGAGCGGGATCGACGCGGTCGTCTTGCCCGAGTCGCTCTCCAGGAGCCCCACGACCAGGACGACGGAGGTCACGGTACCCTCCCCCGGGGTGACGGGCTTGCGGGAGTGGCGGCCCGAGCCGGGGTACGACCCGCTGGAGACGGCGGAGGAGGTCCGGGAGTGGGTCTGCCGGGATCGCGCCCGGCGGTACTACCGGTTCCGGGAGACCCGGTTTTACGGTGGCTGCGCGACGGCGGACGCGGTCGGGTGCAACCTGGACTGCGCGTACTGCTACGTCAACTACCCACGCCGGAGGCCGTGGGAGCGCAGATGGCGGTTCTACCCACCCGAGGCGGTGGCGCGCCGGCTGGCGGGGATGAGGGGGGACGTGGTCCGGGTCTCGGGGTGCGAGCCGACGCTTTGCCGGGAGCACCTGTTAAGGCTGATCGAGGCGTGCGAGCGGGAGATGCCCGAGCGGCGGTTCGTGCTCGAGACGAACGGGACGCTGCTGGGGGCGGACCGGTCGTTCGTGCGCGAGCTGGCCGACTTCGAGAACCTGCACGTCCGGGTGTGCCTGAAGGGCTGCGATGAGGATTCCTTCGCGCGGATCACCAACGCGGACCCGAGCGGGTTCGAGCTGCAGCTCAGGTGCCTTCGGCACCTGATGAGCGAGGGGGTCTCGTTCCACCCCGCGCTCCCGGACCTGTTCGAGCGGGAGGAGGTCGAGCGGCTGGTCGAGAGGCTGAGCGAGCTGGGGATCCCGCCGGGGGCGCTGGAGGTGGAGCCGATCACGTTCTACGAGCACGTGGAGCGTGAGATGAGGAGGAGGGGGCTGCGGTAGTCGGGCAAGGCCCCTGCTCTTCATCCGGGGCGTCCGTCGAAACCTCCCTCGTCATCCTACGCCTTTCGGCCCGGTCAGGGAAGCCCAGGTACAGATCATCGGTGCCTCACCCGGTACGGCCTCGTCATCCCGTGAGCCGGGTGAGCGCGGACTTGATCGCCTCCTCGGTGCGCTCGAGGTCCTCCTCGGTGTGCGCGGTGGAGAGGAACCACGCCTCGTAGTTGGAGGCGGCGATCCACACTCCCTCCTCGAGGAGCCCGCGGTGGAAGGTCTTGAAGGCATCGTGGTCCGCGGCGTTGACGTCCTCGTAGTCCCGCACGCGCTCCACGCCGAAGTACACCTGGAACATGGACTCGACGCGGTTGACGACGCCCTCCAGGCCCCGGTCCTCGAGCTCGTCGGCGAGCGTGGAGGCGAGCCGCTCGGCCTTGTCCGCGAGCTCGTCGTACGGCTCCTCCCGCTCGAGCACCTCGAGGGTCACGAGGCCGGCCGTGGCGGAGACGGGGTTGCCGCTGAAGGTGCCCGCCTGGTAGACCTTGCCCTCGGGCGCGAGGTGGGACATGTACTCCTCGGGGCCGGCGACGGCACCGATGGGCATCCCACCGCCGAGGATCTTGCCCAGGCAGACGAGGTCGGCGTCCACGCCGTAGTACTCCTGCGCCCCGCCCAGGCCCAGCCGGAAGCCCGTGATAACCTCGTCGAAGATCAGGAGCCGCTCGGTCCCGTCGCAGTACTCGCGGAGGGCCTTGAGGAACTCGGGGTCGGGTGGCACGCAGCCCACGTTGCCCAGGACGGGCTCGACGATGACGGCGCCGACCTCCTCGTCGAAGCGCTCCACGGTCTCCACGAACGCCTCCACGTCGTTGAAGGGGCAGACGAGCGTGTGCTCGGCCACGGACTCGGGCACGCCGGGCGAGTCGGGGGCGCCGAGCTCGGAGGCGCCGGAGCCGGCCCGGACGAGGACGGCGTCGTGCGCGCCGTGGTAGCAGCCCTCGAACTTGATGATCTTCTCGCGGCCGGTGTAGGCGCGCGCGAGCCGGAGGGCGCTCATCGTGGCCTCGGTGCCCGTGTTCACGAGGCGGACTTTCTCCACGTTGGGGACCAGCTCGACGACCTTCTCGGCGAGGGCGACCTCGGGCTCGGTGAGGGTGCCGTAGTGGAAGCCGTCGACCACCCGCTCCTTGACCGCCTCGACGACCTCGGGGTGCGCGTGCCCGAGGATGAGCGGGCCGAAGGCCATGCAGTAGTCGATGAGGACGCGGCCGTCGGCGGTGTACAGTCGGGAGCCCTCCGCGCGCTCGACGCAGAAGGGGTACGGGTCGAAGCGTCGGACGGGGCTGCTCACGCCGCCGGGCATCACCTTCTCGGCGCGCTTGAACACCTCCTTGGACACGGGGAACAGGTCCTCGTACTCCAAGAGCGTCCCCCGCGGGCTTTCGTTAAGGTTCTCGTAACGATTCCCGGTGGAGCCGCGGCCGGGATTTGAACCCGGGGCCACGGGATTACAAGTCCCGCGCTCTAACCAGGCTGAGCTGCCGCGGCGCCTCCGGCGACTCCCGCCACCCGTGCGTACTTAATTGTTACGCCTCCTCCGACCCCTCCAGCTCGCGCAGGCGTCGGACCATCTTCACCGCCGCCTCGACGGCCCGCTTGGCGTAGTGCACGCGCTCCAGCGCCTCCATGCGCGTCATGCCCGGGCCGGAGATGCCCAGGGCGACGGGCTTCCCGTACTCGACCATGAGGTCCTGAATCTTCCTGAAGGCCTGCTGCGCGATGGCCTGGTCGTGGTCCGTATCGCCCTTGATGATCGCGCCCAGCGTGACCACGGCGTCGATGTCGTCCCGCTCCAGCAGCCGCTTGACGGCGAGCGGGACCTCGAACGCTCCCGGCACGAGCACGCGCTCCACGACCTTGGCCCCGAGGTCCTTCGCGTGCTGGACCGCGAGCTCCTCCATCGCGTACGTAATCTCCCGGTTGAACTCCGTGACCACGAGGCCCAGCCGGATCTCGGCCATACCGGCGACCCCCCTGGCCGGAAGGGGCTCACGTCAAAAACCTCTGCGGTCCGAGGTTCCGGGGGGATGCGCGTGGCGGAGGACGACGAGGTGTTCCGCCGCGCCCGGGAGCGGCTGATCGAGCGGTTGAAGTCGCTGGGTTACATCAGGTCGAAGCGCGTGGAGGAGGCGATGCGAAGGGTGCCCCGGCACGAGTTCGTGCCCGAGGACCTGCGGGACCGGGCCTACGTGGACTCGCCCCTGCCGATCGGTAAGGGTCAGACCATCTCGGCCCCGCACATGGTCGCCCTGATGACCGAGCTGCTCGACCCGCGGCCGGGCGACAAGGTGCTGGAGGTGGGTGCGGGCTCGGGGTACCACGCGGCCGTGATCGCGGAGCTGGTGAAGCCGGACGGGAAGGTGATCACGGTGGAGCGGATCCCGGAGCTGGCGGAGTTCGCTCGAGAGAATCTAAGGCGGACCGGGTACGACGAGTGGGTGGAGGTTAAGGTGGGGGACGGGTCGAAAGGGTACCCCGCGGAGGCGCCCTACGATCGGATCCTCGTGACGGCGGGCGCCCCGGACATTCCGCCCAGCCTGCTCGAGCAGCTGAAGCCGGGCGGCCGGCTCGTCATCCCGGTCGGGGACCGGCACATGCAGGAGCTGTGGTTGGTGAAGAAGACAGAGGATGGTAAGATCGAGAAGGAGCGGCACGGTGGGTGCGCGTTCGTCCCGCTGGTGGGCGAGGAGGGGTTCCCGGACCGGGGATGACGAGACCGGCAGGAGCGGAGGGCAGATGATCGAGGACCCCGATAGGCCGACCCGGGGGTGAGAGCGAATGAGCGAGGAGAACGAGGAGCCCGAGCGCGTGCTCAGCCGGTCCGAGGTGGCGAAGGACCCGCACCGGGCCGTGGGCGAGTACGTGGAGGCGGTGGTGGCCCAGATCAAGGGAGATCAGGGGATCCAGCTGGAGCTGGGCCTCCCGTTCGGCGTGTTCCTACCGGCCGGCGCCATCCGGGCCGCGCTGGACTGGCCCGAGCCGGTCGACCTGGAGATGCTCTTCATCCCGGGCGAGGAGATCATCGTCCGGTTGGAGGAGCTGGACCTGAAGAACAAGGTGGCGAAGGTGTGGATCCCGAAGTTCGAGGTGGAGCGGTTGAAGGCGCGACTGGGCGAGAAGCCGCCGCGGCGCGTGATCGAGATCATGACGCGGGAGGAGTTCTTCGACCTGATCGTGGAGGGGCTGAAGACGGCGGAGATCCGGCCCTCGGACCACCGGTCGTTCAGGTACCTGGAGCCGGGTGACACGCTCGTGTTCAAGAACTTCAAGGCGGGGACGATGCGGTGCGTGGAGACGGTGGTGAAGAACGTGGAGAAGGGGCTGGACCCGGAGGAGGCCGCGGAGCGGTACTACGAGGAGGCGGGGTTCGAGAGCAAGGAGGAGTGCCTCGAGATGCTCGAGGAGATGTACGACGGGCTGCCCGAGAAGGTGGACGTGGCGGAGTTCGAACCGGTGCGTGAGTGGGAGGAGGAGCGATGAAGCCGGAGGAGATTGCGGAGAAGATCGCGTCGGAGGTCTCGCCCCGGGTCGACTCGAACCTCGTGGACGAGATCTACGTGGCCGTGCGCCGGGGCAGGGAGGACGACCCGGATCCGGTGTCCGAGCTCGTCTCCCGGGGCGAGGACGTGTTCCTGGTGTACATCGGGCTGAAGGAGTCGGAGGAGAGCGGGGCCGATCGTACGATCGTGGACCCGCGGAACCTGGAGATGATGGCCATCGACCTCATGGAGTGGGCGAAGGAGGAGTTCGAGGACGCGCACGTGCTCATTGGTGGAGTCTCGTTCGTGTGGAAGGGGAAGTCGTTCCGGAGCATGCTGAAGAACTACGACGAGGACCCGGACGACTTCGTCATCGTGAAGGAGGAGGCGTCGGGCGTACCGCCGCGCTAGAGCTCGTAGGCGCGCCCGTCCTTCGGGGCGATCGTCTCCACGCCCGTCTCCCGCTCGATCCGGCGGGCCTCCCGGCCCGGGCCCACCCGGATCATCTTCATCCCGAAGTGCGTGATGAACACCCGCTCCAGCTCCGGCGCCTCCCGCACCAGCTCGATGACGTCGTGCGTGCAGAGGTGGCCGCGGATGCGGTCCGACCCGGGCCTGACCACGTTGATGATAGCCACCGTCGCGTCCTCGATGCAGTCGAACAGCTCGTCCGTCAACGCCGTGTCGCCCGTGTAGTAGATCACACCGTCATCGTACTCCAGCCGGAACCCGATGCCCGTCGGGTCGCCGTGGTCCGTGGGCGTCGCCTCGAGGTGCCCAGCCGGGAGCCGGACGACGTCACCGGGCGACAGGCTGACCACGCGCTTGGGTAGCTCCCGGTGGTACGCGCTGATGACGGGCCCGTAATCGCCCGACTCGTCCCGGTACCCCTCCACGGCCGACTCGGAGCCCAGGAACAGGCCCTTGGTCTTCGTCCCTCCCTGGGTCATCGCCTCGATGAGCACCTCGGCCTCGGTGTAGTGGTCCGGGTGCGAGTGGGAGACGAAGATCGCGTCAACGGCCGTGGTCGACCGGCCGGCGAGCCGGGTGCTGAGCAGGCAGCCTGGACCGGGATCGACCTGCATCCTGAGGTTGGGCAGCTCGATCCGGAACCCGCCGGTCCGGCGCTTCTGCGTGATCATCGCGAACCTGCCGCCGCCGGTGCCGGCGAAGAAGATCGACGGCCCCGTCCACCGGTCTAGTCCCTCTTCCGGCAGATTGAGTACCCCGTCGTGACCGGCACGTCCTTTTCTGCTATCTTCATTTCCCCGTCCTCGACGATCACTCGATCGCCCGGCTCCACCTTGTCCGGGTCCTCCACGGCCATGACCACGGTGTCCCCGGGACCGGCCACGACGTCGCCCCAGTAGCGCGCCTCGACCCCCTCGGCCAGTCGGACCACGATCCGCCGCTCCGGCGGCTCCTCCTCGACGCCCTTCCCCTCCTCCTCGGTGCCGACCTCAACCACCTCGCCTACCTCGCCCTCCTCCAGCAGGTCGTAGGCCTCCCGCACGTGCTTGAGCATCTCCTCCGCCAGCTTGCGGCGGTAGCGGCGGAGCTCCTCGATGTCCTCCTTGATCGCGCTCTGCAGCCTGGCGCGGGACAGCGGGTCGGCCCTTCCATCCACCTCGTACACGTCGTACTTCCGGCTCACCAGGATGGTCTCGGACGCGACGTGCTCGAAGAGGTCGTCGAGCGAGTCCCGTAGGGTCTCCAGGTCCGGTCGTCCCAGGTCCTCCAGGAACTCGGAGACGAGCTCCTTCACCACCTTGGGACCCTCCACGATGAGGACGGGGCCGCCGAACTTCTTCGACTTGACCTCGTCCCCCTCCAGCTCCACGAAGGCGTGAGCACCGGGCGTCACGTACACCCGACGCCGGCGCACGCCTCGGGCGGACCGGACGCCGACCTCGCCCGCGAGGACCTCATCGTTGACCTTCCACACCTTCTTTCGGTCGTCGTGGAAGTCGACGTACCCGTCGATGCCCAGCTCCTCGACCAGCTCCTCGAACTCCTCGCGCGTGCGGACGTCCCCGGAGTACAGCCTGCGCTCGAGCTCCTCCATCTTCTCCTCCTCGGCCCGGGCGACGAGTGTGCGGCGGTCCCCGGCGATGAGGGCCCCGTCGGTGCCGGCGTAGGCGAGAACGAGGGTCAAGGCGGGTCACCCCGGTCAGGCGTACCGGTAAATGCAGGCCTCCACGCGCTCCAGGTGCCGCTCCGCGGCCCGCTTGCACTCGCGCATGACGCGGACGGGCGTGTAGCCCAGGTCGAGGGAGTGGTAGTGGGGGACGTGCTGGAGCAGCTTCAGCGGTATACTTTCGTTGACGGAAGCTAAGAACTCTGCGATCTTCTCCACCTCCTCCGGCGTCACGTACCCGGGCACGATCAGCACGCTCGGTCGCAGGATGGGGGGATCCTCCCGGTAGAACTCCTCGCCGATCAGCTCCAGGTTCTTGAACGTGTTCTCCGGGTCCGAGCCGGTGAGGGCGTAGTAAACGCGCGGGTCGTACGCCTTCACGTCCATGTTGAACCCGCCGCCGGACTCGTAGCAGATCTCCGCGATCCTCCGCATGATCCTCGGGTCCAGGCTGCCGTTGGTCTCCAGGCAGACCCGGACGCTCAGCTCCTCCCACTCCTCCCCGACCTCCAGGACCTGGTCGTAGTGCGGCGTGGGGTCGCCGCCGAAGAAGCAGACGCAGGTCACGTCCTCGTCACGCGCCCGGCGCGCGAGCCGGTCGGCCTCGAGTCGCTCCTCCTCCACCCAGTGCTCGTGGTTCTGGCAGAAGAAGCAGTGGTGGCTGCACCCGGCGTAGAAGACGGCGAGGTTGTACCGGCCGCGCTCGGGCCCCTTGGTGTCGGTGTACTTGGGGTAGCCGGCGGACGTGGCGCCCGGGCAGACCCAGGCCCCCACGCAGTTCGTCGGGTGCGGGTCCAGGTAGGCCCGGCCGCGGTGCTCTCGGACGAGCTGGCCGTCCTTGTTGACGACGACCCCGCAGAAGCCGCGCTCGCCCTCGGGGATGCGGCAGTCGTTCACGCAGACGCCGCAGCGCTTGCCCTCCCGCGGCGGTTCCGGTGGGAGTCCCAGCTCTCGGCGGGCCCGGGCGTGGGCCTCGCGCACGTGCTTCTCGGCCTCGTCCCAGCGGTTCAGGATGCAGTCGCGGCAGACGCCCAGGAAGCTCGAGGCGGGGGCGCCGCAGAGGGCGCACTCGCCCTCACTCCTCATCGGAGAGCACGTGCCCCACGAGCTTGACGTCGACCTCACGGTCGGGGAACTTGGACTCGAGCACCCGCTTCACGTCCTCCACGATGAACATCGCGGAGGGGCAGAACGGGTTCGTGGGGCGGATGGTGACGCGGATCTCGTCCTCGCTCACCTCGACGTCCTCGACCAGGCCCATCTGGACGATGTCGAGTCCGGTGTGAGGGTCCTTCACCTCGCGGAGCTCCTCGAGCACGTCCTCCTTCCTCATTCCCTCGCTCCCCGCTCGAACCTTCTTAGGACGGTGCGGGCGAACTCTTGGGCGCGGCGCAGGTCGCGCTCGTTGGGTCGGCCGCGGGCGAGCACGGGGATGAAGGAGTGCTCTCCCTTTATTCTCAGCTCTCCGATGACCTCGCCCCCGCGGGCCTCGATCCGCTCGCGCATCCAGCGGAGGGTCCGCCCCGGGTGGAGGGAGTACGTGCAGAAGAGGCCGACGCGGACGCCGGCCCAGTCGTTGTTCTCGACGAACGAGCGCACGGGGCCGGCGGGGCGGAAGCCGTGGGTCGGGGTGCCCACGAAGGCCAGGTCGGCGTCGACCCGCTCGCTCCCGGTGAGGATCTCGACTAGGTCGGCGTTCAGCGCGGAGGCGATGGCCCGGGCCACGGCCTCGGTGTTGCCTGTTTCCGAGAAATAGTAGACGATGATGGACCGGATGACGACCACCGCCTTGAGACTCCTAGGACAGCACGTCCACGGCCTCCTTCAGCCGCAGGTACAGCCGCTGGATCTCCTCCTGGTACTCCGCCCGACCCAGCGCGACGGCGTCCATGCGCTCCTCCAGGTCTCGCGTCGTCTCCTCCGAGACGAACTCCTCGTACCGCGAGCTCAGGTACTCGTACACGGCCTCGCCGCGCGAGGTCGGGAAGATCCACCGGCGGCGCGGGGTCTCGTACACGTAGCCCCGGCGGAACAGCTTCTCCACGATCTGCGCGTAGGTGCTGGGCCGGCCCAGGCCGCGCTCCCGCATGTCCTCCACGAGCTC
>JAMOPO010000028.1 GCA_027064425.1 Methanobacteriota archaeon
CAGTTACCTGTGGTTGAACGTGGTGCGGTGCGCGCCCCCGGGCCACTTCCCCGTGATCCCCTGCCTCCGCCCCTACGACCTCAAGCACCACCAACAGCTCGACGCGACCAGGTACTGGACCGGGGAGATCCTAATCCTGGACCCCGAGGCCGTCAGCTACCCACGCCTCGGCAGGTTGATTCACCGCGCCAAGCTGATCCTGGTGGTACGAGGGACCTCTGACGGTCGGGATCTCGCCCCGATTCTCGGGGCCGTTCACCGGCGCGGGAGGCGCGCCAAGGTCATCGACGGGATCGACCGCCCCGTCAAGGCTCCGGCCCTGAAGAGCCTCGCTAGGATCACCTCCGTCCCCGTTGATCGTGCCGAGCGCGGGGTCGTGCGGCTGGTCGGCAATGATCGAATGATCGTGAGATCTAGGGGCGAGCTGTCCATCGTCCCGTGGGCGTGGGCGCCGTTTTGGGCGGTGAACGGGCGGGAGGGTGAGACGTGCCCGGTCGGCCCGTACATGCTCGTCAGGACCGGAGGCAGGCCGGCCCACCTGCACTACGTCGCCTGGGAACGATACCAGTCCCGGGCTTACGAGGTCTCGGCGCTGCTCCTGGCGCTCGGTGTCACCGGCGTCGCGTGCTCCGAGCTCGTCCGAGGTAGACTGGTCAGAGGTCAGAGGGAGTAGGGCCACCTCGGGTACCTCCACACCAGGTCCTGGAAGGTGAAATTAGGCAAGACGACGGGCGACCAGCGGACGACCATCCCGCCGCGGGATCGGACGATCCCGCGGACACCGTCTACGTTGAGCTGCCCGTGTCGGGCCTCCACGGCCGTGATCTCCAACGGGGTCGGAATGCCGAGGATCAGGAGGGCCTGGGACAGGAGTGGGATCCTCGCCGATGAGACGATGGCCAAATGGCGAACCTTTCCCCTGTACCCACGGACCATCCTGCCGTGGACTATCAAGGAGGGTGGGGCGTACGCCGCCGAGCCGCTCCAAATGGCGCTCTTGAGCAGCACCAGTGAGCACGGGCCGCCGACCGTTACTCCGGAGTAGTCCACCTCGACCTTGGGCCTGCCGGAGCAGATGATCGTGAACGGTGCCGGCATCGGGCCCACGTACACGTTGACGCGGTTCCCGTTAACGACCACCCAGTATCGGCCGGCGAGGCGCGGGATGGGGACAATCTCGTACCCTCCCGCGGAGGGCAGGTTGAGCTTCACGTAGCTGGTGGGGTCGCGGTACCAAGCGTAGACGGGGACGGGACCGGGCTGGAGGTCCCTGCCGCTCGCCGCCGGCAGCCTTTTAACGCTCATTATCTTTACTGAGGAGGAAACGGGGTTCGTCGTCGCCGCCGTCCACGTGTGGAAGAATCCCTTCGAGACGGCTAGGGCGACCATCAGGGCGACCACAAGTTGCGTGAAAATAATACGGGCGAGCCGGACGTAACCGGGCATGCACCGCCCCCGGGCGCGGTCCCTGCTTCGGCCCGTTATTGGGTCATTCGGGGAGGGAACATGAGGAGTCTGAAGATCGTCGCGGCGGTCATGATCGGCGGGCTGTGGTGCGCCGTGGCGTGGTCGGCGGCGGAGCCTAGGTACGTCGTTTACGACGGAAAGGTGACGTACCCGTGGCTCCGAGACGGCTTCCAGACGCTGGAGCTGCCCGTAATCGTGGGACCGGTGGCGGGCACTTGGGTCCCCTGGAGGGTCGTCCAGGCGTCGGAGTGGCTGATATGGGGGTGGCTGGAGGCGGGGCCCGGTCGTCTCGCGTGGGGGCCCTCGACGCGCCGGCTGAGCGGGAGCTGGGCCAAGCTGATGAGGGCGTCGGACGATACCAGGGTGTCGGGGTACGGGCTGAAGTCCAGGGACTCTGACCTGATTTTTCGAGGCTTCCCGGTGGGCGGGGGAGGTAGGTGGCTCGTCCTGCTGTGTCCGGGCGGTCCGGTCCTAGTGCTTGGTGAGAGGGTTAGGGGGTGGTGGGTGTTCGGAGAGGTCTACGTGTCGCTCCGGAAGGGGATGGTGATCGCCGTCCTGCCCGAGCGCGCGTTCGGGGGAGTGCACGTTTGGAAACCGAGCTTACGGTTGTCCTCACT
>JAMOPO010000029.1 GCA_027064425.1 Methanobacteriota archaeon
GGTAGGTTACCCACGTGTTACTGAGCCGTCCGCCGGGCCGCCCCCATAGCCGGGCGGCCCTCGACTTGCATGGCTTAGTCGGACCCCGATAGCGGTGGCCTCCGGCAGGATCAACCGGAGTTAGGGGTGGCGGCCGCAAGGATTTGGGTCCGCGGCGGGGCTTTCACGGCCCCGGGGGGCGGGCTTGCGTCGGCCCCGGGGCCCCGGGGGTTGTTCCCCCCGGGGTTGCCCGGGGCCCCATCGGGGGGCTCTCCCTCCGCGGCCATTCCCGGCGGGGAGGCGGGTTGTATATTAAACTTTCGGGTCGTCTGGGCCGTGCGTGCCGGTTCTTCCTCGCTGGAAACCCTATTTAAGCGTGGGCCGACGGCCGCGGGGAGCGCCATGGTCTCGCTCGACGCGGCGAGGGGTCCGGTTCGTGCGGGGCGAGCGTGCCGGGCGGGCTGCCGGGTCTCCACCGAGGTGGTCTTCGTGCGGAGGGAGCGAGGGGCTCGGGAGATCCGGCGGGTCCTCGGGAGTGGGTTCGTGGACCTGGTGGTGGACCGGGTGGTGAGGCGGGGCGCGCTGGAGGGGTTGGAGCGGGTGCGAGGGGCGTGGTCGGTCAAGGGTGGGTAGGTCATCGGGCGGGCCTCCCCTTCGCGGGCACTCGTCATCCCGGTCGTCGTTACGCTCTTCGTAACGATTGTCGCCGGCGCGGGGCGGCCGGTCAGCACCCTCGGGACCTATCATCGCGCGTGGCTCAAGATGGGGCTAATCCCCGCGTCATCCCGACCGCCCCGGTGGTGGTGCCGGCCTTCGGGGTTTAATGGGTGCGGTCGGGTGGGCGGTTTGCGATCATCCCGTCCGGTCGTCCCCCGTGGCCGTGTCCTCATCCCGTCGGTCCCCTTCGAGCTCCTGGAGGGAAGGGTGTTGTGAGCTCGCGGCGAGGTCGGGGGTGCAGCCGGCGGGGACGGTGGCGCCGTGGTGAGTCCGCCGCCGGGGGTGGGGCTTGAAGCGCTTCACGTCCGGTCCCGCTCGGGGGCGTGGATCTCGTAGAAGCCCTCGTAGGCGGAGTGGTAAGAGGGGACGCCGAGGCGCTGGAGGGCGCGCTCGAGTTCGCGCTCGAGCTCGCGGTAGGGTGCGGGGTCGTCGGTGGTCTCGAGCAGGTGGGCGCGGTGGGCGCGGTCGCAGGTGGCTCGGCAGGGGACGAAGCCCTCGGTGAGGACGGTGGTGGTGGGTGGGTCGTGGTCGTAGCGGGTGTGGCCGTCGAGGAAGTAGTCGACGCAGCAGTCGGGGTAGTCGAGGAAGCGGCCGATGAGCTCGTCGTCGAGGGTGTACACGCCGAGGCGCTCGGCGACGTAGGGGTGCAGGGCGGGGCGGACGTGGAGGCCGGAGTTCTCCCAGAGCTCGAGCTCGGTCTCGACGATGGCGGTGCAGAGCTGGAGGTCGTGTGGGGTGGTGCGCTGGAGGGCGAACCGGGCGATGGGGTGGGGCTCGGGGAGGTCGCCGGTGCCCTCGAGGTGGGACTGCAGGTCCTGTAGGAAGTTAAGCACTCGCTCGAGCGCGTGCAAGGTGGCCGCCCCGGGATGAGGAGCTAGTCCGGGGGTGAGGGTCTCCCGATGATCGGCCTCCACGGCCCCTGACCGGTCGTAGCGGTTTTACGCTTATCTTCCCGGGCGCGTTGGGGGTGGCTCGGCTTGGTCGTGGTGCGCTCGGTTTCGAGGCTGCACGTGACGCTGATCGACCTGCACGGTGGGCTGGGCCGCGTGGACGGTAGCGTGGGGGTGACGTTGGAGGAGCCGTGGATGGAGTTCGAGGTGGAGCGGGCGGAGGATGGGGTGGAGGTGGTGGGGAAGGGTGAGGTGGCGGAGAAGGCGGAGCGGGCGGCGCGGGTGGTGCTGGAGGAGTTCGGGCTGGAGGGTGGCGCGCGGGTCGTGGTGCGTCGGTCGTACCCGGAGCACGTGGGGCTGGGCTCGGGGACGCAGGCGACGCTGTCGGCGGCGGTGGGCGTGCTGGAGGCGTTCGGGGTGGAGGAGTACGACGTGCGGGAGCTGGCGGACCTGCTGGGTCGCGGTGGGACGTCGGGGATCGGGGTGGCGGCGTTCGAGGGTGGTGGGTTCATCGTGGACGGTGGGCACCGGTTCGGTGAGGGTGGGAAGGAGGGGTTCAAGCCGTCGTCGGCGTCGGGCGAGGTGCCGCCGGCGCCGGTGGTGGCGCGGCTGGACGTGCCGGAGGACTGGCGGTTTGTGCTGGCGATCCCGGAGGTTAGGCGGGGGGCGCACGGGGACGAGGAGGTGGACATCTTCCGGCGGTACTGCCCGGTGCCGGCGCGGGAGGTGGAGAGGGTGTGCCGGCTGGTGTTGATGGTGATGCTGCCGGCGGTGGCGGAGGGGGATGCGGAGGCGTTCGGTCGGGCTGTGGACGAGGTGCAGGAGCTGGGGTTCAAGCGGGTGGAGGTGGGGCTGCAGGACGAGGTGGTGCGGGAGCTGATGGAGGTGGCGCGTGGGGCGGGCGCGTACGGTGCCGGGCTGAGCTCGTTCGGGCCGACGGTGTACGCGGTGTGCGACTCGGCGTCGGCGGGCGATGTAGCGCGGGAGCTGGAGCGGTTCCTGAAGGAGCGTGGGGTGGGTGGCGAGGTGATCGTGTCGGGGCCCCGAAACGAGGGGTTCGAGGTGCGCGGGTGAGAAAAGGGTTCAAATAGGGCGGCGGGGTGAGTACGCGCGCGTTCCGTGGGGAAGGGAAACATAAGCGTTTTTTGGCGGGTCGGACGGGTCTTATGGTGAGCGTCGGCCGATGATCGGGGGGCCGGCTCGTTGGGCGTGTACGTGGCTGAGAACATCACGGGCGTGTACGCCTTCGATGAGGAGGGTAACCTGATCGACAGCGAGCCGTTCCCGGCGGATCCGGACGAGATCGTGGACCGGCTGATCCGGAAGGAGCGCGGTGAGGTGCTGGAGGAGGAAGAGAAGCTGCTCTCGAGGCTGGACGCGGACACGATCAACTTCGAGGGTACGAAGGCGGACCGTGAGCGGCTGGAGGACGTGGTGGACGGCGAGCTGATCGTGGAGTTCCCGAACGTGGCGGGTGAGATCCTGCGCGAGCGGGCGCGGGAGCTGGCCGTTGAGGTCGGTGTGATCGAGTCCGAGGAGGAGTACTCGGAGCTGGCCTACGAGGTCGGTATCAAGCTGTCGAAGCGGAAGGTGCGGGAGACGGTCGAGGAGCGGGACAAGATGATCATCCAGGCGATCAACACGATCGACGACATCGACCGGATCCTGAACATCCTGACGGATCGGGTGCGGGAGTGGTACGGGATCCACTTCCCAGAGATCAACAAGATCGTGAAGAAGCACGACGACTTCGTGACGCTGGTGGCGGAGCTGGGTCATCGAGACAACTTCACGAAGGAGAAGATCAAGGAGGTGCTGCCGGACTTCCCCGACCACCTGGCGGAGAAGCTGGAGGAGGCCGCGAAGGACTCGATGGGTGCGGAGATGGACGAGAAGGACCTGCAGGCCGTGCAGCGGGTGGCGGAGATCGCGCGGGAGCTGTACGAGATCCGGCGGAAGACGGCGGACTACATCGACGAGTCGATGGACGACGTGGCCCCGAACATCAAGGCGCTGGTGGGCCCGCTGATCGGCGCGCGGCTGATCGCGCTGGCCGGTGGTCTGAAGGAGATGGCGCGGCTGCCGGCGAGCACGATCCAGCTGCTGGGTGCGGAGAAGGCGCTGTTCCGGCACCTGACGAAGGGTACGAAGCCGCCGAAGCACGGTGTGATCTTCCAGCACCCGCTGATCCACCGGAGCCCGTGGTGGCAGCGCGGTAAGATCGCGCGGGCGCTGGCGGGTAAGCTGGCGATCGCGGCGCGGATCGACGCGTACTCGGGTGAGTACCGGGGCGACGAGCTGAAGCGGCAGCTGGAGCAGCGGGTGAAGGAGATCAAGGAGAAGTACCCGAAGCCACCGAAGCGGCGCGGGCGCGGTCGGCCGCCGCGCGGTCGGCGCGGTCGGCGTCGCCGGTCGCCGAGGCGCTCGCGCCGGGACCGGAGGCGCCGCTCGCGCAGGCGCTGAATTTTTCCGCCCTTAAACCACCCCTCCACCCGGGGGTGGTGAGAGATGGTCGAGGTCGAGATCGAGCCGCACGAGGAGTTCGAGGGCGTGTACTGGGCGATCTTCGAGGACGGTACGCGGAAGCCCGCGACGGAGAACCTGGTCCCGGGTCACCAGGTGTACGGTGAGCGGCTGGTGGAGTACGACGGCACGGAGTACCGGGTCTGGGAGCCGGGTCGGAGCAAGCTGGCCGCGATGATCATGAACGGCATGGAGCACTTCCCGTTCGAGGAGGGGAGCCGGGTCCTCTACCTGGGCGCGGCGGCGGGTACGACGCCCTCGCACGTGTCGGACATCATCAAGGAGTCGGGCATTGAGTACTGCGTGGAGTTCGCGTCGCGAATGATGCAGGAGCTGATCCCGGTGTGCGAGAAGCGGCCGAACATGGTGCCGATCCTGGGCGACGCGACCAAGCCGCACGAGTACGCGGAGATCGTGGACCAGGTGGACGTGATCTACCAGGACATCGCGCAGCCGAAGCAGGCGGAGGTCGTGGCGGACAACGCAGAGGCGTTCCTGAAGCCGGGCGGGATCATCATCGTGGCGGTTAAGTCGCGCTCGATCGACGTGACGAAGGAGCCGGAGGAGGTGTTCAAGGAGGAGGAGCGGAAGCTGGAGGAGCGCGGCTTCGAGATCCTGGAGGTCATCGACCTGGAGCCGTACGAGCGCGACCACGTGGGCATCGTGGCGGAGTACCAGGGCTAGCGCCCGCCCACGCTCATCCAGTGATGAGCATTTCGCTAGCCGACGTCGTGGATGACGAGTTACTCCCGCTCTGAGCCCGCAACCATTTTTTATTCAAGGTGACCGGGCCCCGATGACTGCATTCACCCCTCCTGACCTGGTGATGAGGCGGTCCCCCTAGAAGGAGGGCCCGATGAGGAGGCAGCCCCAGCCTGAGGTATGACGACGGAGAGCCGAGCCGAGGGATCCGGGGTGCGAGCGTGACCCCTCTCGAGCTCCTCGCCGTGGCCATCCCCTCCCTTTACATGGGCTGGACGATCGGGGCGGACGACGCGGGCGCCGCGATGGGCTCGGCCGTCGGCGCCGGCGTGTTCACCACCCGGCAGGCCGTCATCCTGATCGCCGTGTTCACGACCCTCGGCGCCGTGCTGGAGGGGCACAAGGTCGTCAAGACCCTCGGAAAGGGCGTGGTCCACGGCCACTTCGACCCCGTCCTCGCGGGCGCCACGGTCCTCGTCGCGGCCGTGTGGTGCCACCTCGCCGTCATGATGGGCGTTCCCATCTCAACGACCCAGGCCACCGTGGGCGCCATCGCCGGGGCCGGATTCGCCCTGGGACTGCCCGTAGACTGGAGCAAGTTCTCCGAGATCGCCGTGAGCTGGCTGGTGGCGCCGACCCTTGCCGCCGTGCCGGCCTACGTCATCTCCCGGCGGCTCCGGGGGCTGCTGCGCGCGAAGAGGCGGTCGCTGGGCGAGCTGGAGCGCATGATGAGGCTGTTTCTCACGGTCTCCGGCTGCTACGTGGCTTACTCCATCGGTGCCAACAACGCGGCCAACGCGGTGGCCCCGCTCGTGATGTCGGGCGTGCTCGACACGAGGAAGGCGGCCGTGATCGGCGGCATCATGATCTCGCTGGGCGCCCTGACGGCCGGCTCGCGCGTCATCGAGACCGTGGGGCGAAAGATCACCAAGCTGGACCCCGTAACCGCCTTCTCCGCCCAGTTCTCCGCCGCGGCGGTGACGCACGGCGCCTCGGAGCTCGGGCTGCCGATCTCGATCAACGAGACGACCGCGGGCGCGGTCATCGGGGTGGGCGTGTCCCAGGGCGAGCTGAACCTGTACACGGTTAGGAAGATCCTCGTGACCTGGGCTGTGAGCCCGCTCGGCGCCTTCGTGATGGCCTTCACGCTCGCCCACCTCTACCTCCTCGTCAAAGGGGCGGTTCAGGCTTGATGCTCCGCCCGAGCACCCGCCCCGCGGAGCGGGCCCTGACCGTGCTGCTCGAGGAGCTGGACGCGATGATCAAGGCGTGCTCCCTGGTCTCCGACGCGCTGGAGGGTGAGGCCCGCGAGGACCTGGAGGAGCGGCAGGAGTCGCTCAGCGAGGAGGTCACGGAGCTCCGCGATCGCGTGGAGGAGGCCATGGAGAGCGGGCCCATGGTCCCGGTCGTGCGCGAGGACCTGAACTACATCGCCGAGAACGTCCGCCGGGCGGCCGAGGCGCTGCTCAGCGTGGTCTCGCTCCTCGTGGGCAGTTACGAGGAGCTCGACGAGGAGTGCCGGGAGCGGATCGACGAGATCGCCAAGATGGTCGCGGAGCTGGCCTCCGGGATCCGGGAGTCCGTGGAGCTGCTGGAGGAGGACGTCGAGGAGGCCGCGAAGCGCGCCGAGGAGGTTCGTGAGGAGGAGGAGAAAATCCGAACGGAGCTCCGGTCCATCCTATCCGAGGCGGGCGTGGGGAGCGACCTGGCCCCGCTGGTGCTGGAGATCGAGCGGGCGCTAACCGACATGGACCGAGCCCTGGACGGGGTGAGCCGGATCAAGTCCCGGTTCCTCGGGTGAGCGGCGTGAGGGTCCTTGGGAGGGAGTGGCGGCACCCGGTCGCCTGCGCCTCCGGCGCCCTCGCGGCCCACCTGCCCGGGCTGGAGAGCGCCGCGGTGAGCGGCGCGTCCGCCATATTTACGAAGACGATCACCGAGGAGCCGCGGGAGGGACACCCCGGCCCAACGTTCCTGTCCTTCGAGGAAGAGGGCTACGCGCTCAACGCGATGGGTCTCCCCAACCCCGGTCTGGAGGGGATGCTGCGCGAGCTCCGCGCCTTCAGGGAGCGGCACGACGTGCCGCTGTACGCCAGCATCGCGGCGGAGGACCCGGAGGGGTTCGAGCGGCTGGCGAGGGGCCTCCGCGGGGAGGTCGACGGGCTCGAGATTAACGTCTCCTGTCCGCACGCGGGCCGTGGGATGGGCGCCGAGCTGGGCTCGGACCCGGGGCTCGTCGGGGAGATCGTCGAGGCGGTGGTGGGCGCGTTCGACGGGCCGGTTTCTGTCAAGCTAACGCCCAACGTCGACCGGAGGACCCTGCTGGAGGTCGCCGCCGAGGCCGTGGACGCGGGCGCGGACGCGCTCACGGCGGTCAACACACTGGGACCCTGCCTGCGGATCGACCTCCGCACGGCGAGCCCAATGCTGGGAGCCGGCGTGGGAGGGCTCTCCGGGCCGGCCCTCAAGCCGATCGCCCTCCGGATCGTGGCCGACCTGGCCCTGGAGCTGGGTGACGAGGTGGAGATCATCGGCGTCGGCGGCGTGCGCTCGGGCGAGGACGTGATCGAGTTCCTGATGGCCGGGGCGCGGGCCGTTCAGGTCGCCACGGCCGCCCGGGACCGGGCCTTCTCCGAGATCGCCGAGGAGGCGGAGAGGGTCCTGCGCGAGCTCGGGTACGAGGACTTCGAGGAGGTGGTGGGCGCGGCGCTCCCGGAGTACGAGGAGCGGCTGAGGAGGCTGGGGTGGGTGGAGTGAGGCCGATACCGGCGAGGGTGGTGGAGAGCAGGGAGGAGTGCGAGCGGACCCACGTGCTGCGGCTCGAGCCGGAGGAGCCGGTGGGGTGGGAGCCGGGCCAGTTCCTGATGCTGGGGATACCGGGCGTGGACGAGAAGCCGATGGCCTTCTCCGGTGGTGACGAGCGGGAGATCGTGCTCACGGTGGAGGTGGTGGGGCCGTTCACGGAGCGGTGCGCGCGGCTGGAACGCGGGGACTGGGTGTGGGTGCGAGGGCCTTACGGCCGGCCGTTCGAGCCGGTGGGCAACCGGGCCGCGGTCGTGGCCGGAGGGACCGGGGTCGCCCCGCTGGTGCCGCTGGCGGAGCGGCTGAGGGGGCGCGGGGTGGAGGTCATCGGAGTGCTCGGGGGCCCGCATGCGGAGCGGCTGCCTCGGCGCCGCGAGCTGGAGCGGCTCTCCGACGAGTTCCATTTGACGACGGAGGACGGCAGCGCGGGGCGAAAGGGATACCCGACGGACGTGCTGGAGGAGCTGCTGGAGGAGGATCGGGTGGACGTGGTGTACGCCTGCGGCCCGGAGGCCATGCTGGTCCGCGTGGTCAAGCTCGCCCGAAGGTTCGACGTACCCTGCCAGGTGAGCGTGGTGCGGTACGTCAAGTGCGGGGAAGGCGTGTGCGGGTCGTGCGCGCTGGGCCGAGGCCTCCTCGTCTGCCGGGACGGCCCGGTCTTTTGGGCGGAAGAGCTGGAGGGCACGGAGTTCGGGGACGTCCGGCGGGACGCGTCCGGGCTGCCGGAGGATGAGGACCGCCCTCGGTCCTGACCGCCCGGGATGACGAGGGCGGACTTACCCGACGCCCCCTCGGTGTTAAAAGTGGGTTGATCCCCGGTACGCGAGGGGTCGACCCGTGGGTCTGGCGGAGCTGCGGGAGCTGATTGAGCCGGAGGAGACGGAGTTAAAGGCTCTGTCCGGCCGGGAGATCGCGATCGACGCGTTCAACGCGCTGTACCAGTTCCTGACCACGATCATGAAGGATGGGCGCCCGCTCATGGACTCGGAGGGCCGGATCACGAGCCACCTGAACGGCCTCCTCTACCGCACGGTGAACCTAGTGGAGGAGGGGATCAAGCCCGTTTACGTGTTCGACGGCGAGCCGCCGGAGCTGAAGCGGCGGACCCTGCGCGAGCGGGAGGAGCGGAAGAAGGAGGCGGAGGAGCGGCTGAAGCGCGCCTCCTCCCGGGAAGAGCGCGAGAAGTACGCGCGGCAGGTCGTGCGGCTTAGCGACGAGCTGATCGAGGACGCGAAGCGGTTGCTCGAGCTGATGGGCATCCCCTGGGTGCAGGCCCCGTCCGAGGGCGAGGCGCAGTGCGCGCACATGGCCCGGGAGGGCGACGTGTGGGCGGCGGGTAGTCAGGACTACGACTCGCTCCTCTTCGGGGCGCCCCGGCTCGTACGAAACCTCACGATCGTGGGCCAGCGGAAGCACCCGCACACGGGCGAGATCATCGAGGTGAAGCCGGAGATCCTGGAGCTGGACGACGTGCTCGACCAGCTGGGTCTGGACTCGCGGGAGCAGCTGGTCGACCTCGCCATCCTGCTGGGCACGGATTACAACCCGGACGGGATCCCCGGGATCGGCCCGAAGCGCGCGCTTCAGCTGATCCGGAAGTACGGGTCCCTGGACGAGCTCCAGGACACGGAGCTCTGGCCCAAGATCGAGCGGCACCTGCCGGCCGAACCGGAGGAGATCCGATCACTGTTCCTGGAACCGAAGGTGACGGACGACTACGAGCTCGAGTGGGAGGAGCCGGACGAAGAAGGGATCGTCGAGTTCCTGGTCGAGGAGCGGGACTTCTCCGAGGACCGGGTCCGGCGCGCCGTCGAGCGACTTCGGAAGGCGATGAAGGAGCTCGGCAGAAAGGGCAAGCAGGAGACGCTCGACGCCTTCTTCTAGCCGACCTCCCCCTAACCGAAGGCGAGCGCGCCGATCAACCACCCGAAGGCCAGGAGCAGAGAGACGTCCACGAGGGTGGTGGCGACCGAGAGCCAGGGGCCCGTCCTCGGCCCCGTGACGGCCAGTGTAGCCGGACCGCAGCTGCGCAGGAGTCGGCCCACGTACGCCGCCCCCGCGCCCAGGATGGCGACCCAGTACGCCTCCCTCGGACTCAGAGCCCCGCGCTCCATGAGCCCGGCCAGCACGGAGCAGCCCGCCAGCGGGTTCACGAGGAACGCCCCCAGCACGGCCCCGTGGGGCGCCCAGGCGGAGGCGTGGTGGGCTAGGAGCGTGCCGATCGCCACGCCGGGGAAGAGGTACCCGGCCGCCCTGGCGGTGGACCGCAGCGCGGCCCGGAGCGCGGTCGACCAAGAGGCGTGACTCGGGGGCTCGACCCGGGTCCCGCGCAGCGCGATCGCGCCCGCGAGGATCTCCGTCACGTCCACGAGAGTCAGCGCCGCGGCGTAAGGACCCCCAACCTTCACCCCTAGGATCGCCAGCGAGTTGAACCAGATGGAGACGAGGTACGGGAGCGAGTTGAAGGAGAGCTTGGCGGCGAGCAACTTTGGTCCTCGGAGCCCCACCTCGCGCGCCGCCGCGAGCGCCGCGTGAGGGTTGATCATCCCGAGCACGACCAGCGAGACGGCTCCCGTGGCCCGGGTGGACGACGCCGCCCCTAGGCCGTGGGCGACCAGGTAACCGGCGCCGATCATCGCGAGTGACTCCGCCGCGCTCCACAGGGCGCTCCCCATCCCTGCCAACGAGACCACCCGGGGGATCGGGTTGGAGGTCGAGCTCGTGGAGCTGGAGCTGCGGCGGTCCTTCCGGATCTCTCGGGGCGCGGTGGATCGGGTGAGGGGATACCTGTGCCGCTGCGAGGTTGCGGGCGGCCGCGGGACCGGGTTCGGCCTCTCCGAGCGGGTAGCGGAGGAGATAGCGGCGCTGGACGCTCTGGCTCGAGCCGCCAGCCTCCCGCTCCGCGAGGTGCTCGGTGGAGGCCGGTCTCGGGTCCGCTCGTTCGCCACCGTAGACCTGGTGGACCCGGTCCGGGCTGGGGAGATCGCCCGGGACTACCACCGGGCCGGGTACGAGCTGATCAAGGTTAAGGTTGGGTCCGGGGACCTGGAGGAGGACGTCCGTAGGGTCCGGGCGTGCGTTCGGGCCGGGAACTTTCGGGCGCTGATCGTGGACGGCAACGCCGGGCTGAGCGCAGAGGAAACGCTGGAGTTGCTCGACCGGGTGGAGTTCGGCGGGAGGGTTTACCTGGAGCAGCCGACGCCGCTGGAGGAGCTGGATGAAGTTCGGGAGTCCTGTGACGTCCCGGTGATCGTGGACGCGATGGACGTGGGCGGGGACCGGCTGGAGGAGGTCCTCGGGGAGGGCTCGTTCGACCTCGTGAACGTGAAGGTGCAGGAGCTGGGGCTGCTCGGCGGTCTGAGGGTCGCCCGCAGGGCCCGCGAGGTCGGGCTGGGCGTCATGGTGGGCTGCGCGGTGGAGAGCTTCTGCTCGATCGCGGCCGCGGCCCACCTCGCGGCGGCGGTCGACGCCGACCTGTGCGACCTGGACGGTCATATCTTCCTGCGGGACGACGTGGTGAAGAACCCCGGACACGCCCCGGAGTTCAAGCTCACGGGACCGGGGTGGAGAGTGGAGGTTGAGCGGTAGCCTGCTCCCGCACGGGGAGGGCACTCCCGCGCTGGTGCTGTGTCACGGTGCGTTCACGAGCCCGCAGGGGAAGACGGCCCACGGGCTGCTCCGGTTCGGTCGGATCTACGAGGTGAGGGGTGTGGTGGACCGGGAGGTGGCGGGGAGGTCGGCGAGCGACGTGGATCCCGACTTCCCGGACGTCCCGGTGTTCGAGTCGGTCGAGGAGGCGCTGGAGGAGGTCAAGGCGGAGGTCCTGCTGATTGGGGCGGCGCCGCCGGGTGGCAGGCTGACGGAGGAGTGGCGGCGGGAGGTCGTTGCGGCGATCAAGGCGGGGTTGGACGTGGTCAGCGGCCTGCACGAGTTCCTGTCGGAGGACCCGGAGATCTCCCGGCTGGCGGAGGAGCGTGGCGTCAAGTTGGTCGACGTCAGGAGGCCCCGTCGGGAGCTGTTCCGGGTGGCGGACGGGTCGGTGCGGGACGTGGACGCGACGGTCGTCCTGACGATGGGCACGGACTGTGCGGTGGGCAAGATGTCGGCGGCCTTGGAGCTCCGGGACCGGCTCCGGGACATGGGCGTCGAGGCGGCGTTCCTGGCCACGGGGCAGACGGGGATCATGGTGGGCGCGGAGGAGGGCGTGGTGGTGGACCGGATGCCGGGGGATTTCATGGCCGGTGCGGTGGAGAAGCTCGTCGTCGACCTGGCCGAGGAGTACGAGGTGATTCTGGTGGAGGGGCAGGGCGCGCTGAGTCACCCCGCCTACTCGGGCGTAGCCCTCGCTATCCTGCACGGGTGCTGGCCGGACGCCGTCGTGCTGGTGCACGACCCGGAGCGCGAGCGGCGGGACGGGTTCCCGAGGTTCGAGGTGCCCGACCCGGAGGCGGAGATCGCGCTGATCGAGTCGCTTAGCCGGGCGGAGGTGGTGTCGGTGGCCCTGCGGGAGTACGATCGAGAGCTGGCGGACCGGCTGTCCGAGGAGGGGTACATCGTGGAGCGGTTGGGGGAGCTGAGCGGGACGGCCCGGCGGATCGAGGAGCTTCACCGGATGGGCCGCTGAGCCACCTTCTGGAGCGAGGAGTAGATGCCGTACGTCAGGTCCACGACGCCCAGGGCGGCGACCACCTCGTCCCCGTCCTTGATCGGCGAGACCACGACCGGGATGCCCTCGTAGGGCCCGGAGTCCGGGACCGTCCGGATCACCTCGCCGCGCTCCAGCACCTCCTCGAGCACGGGCCCGGTGTACTCGTCGTCCACCACCTTACCGTCCTCGATCCTCACCCCGGGCTTCTCTCGCGAGCGCATGGTCACGGGCAGCCGGTTCACCAGCTCGTGAACCGCCATGGCGAGCGGGAGGAGCTCCCGGGCCGACGCGTCCGGGGCGATCCTCAAGCTCAACCCCTTGGACCGTGGCGAAGGGAGCCGTGATAACCCCTCCGGGGGAGCCCGCGTGAGGCCTCGGTGTCACGAGTGTCCGGAACCCGGGGAGCGGTGCTCGGAGTGTGGGCTGGGTCGGGAGGAGGTGAGAGAGGCGCTGGAAGAGTACGAGCGGAGTGAGCTCTTCCGGCGCTCCTCGGAGATCGAGGCGGACGGGTACATGGAGTGGACCCGGGTGGAGGAGATCGCCGAGCTGTGCGAGCGGATGGGCTGGGAGCGGGTGGGCGTGGCGTTCTGCGTGGGGCTGTGGGAGGAGGCGAGGGCGCTTTGCAAGTTTCTTGAGAATAAGGGGCTAGAGGTCTACTCGGTCTGCTGCAAGGTAGGGGGTGTGCCGAAGGAGGAGTTTGACCTGCCCGAGCTGGAGCCCGGGGACGTGATCTGCAACCCGGTCGCTCAGGCGAGGATCCTCAACCGGGTGGGCACGGACCTGAACGTGCTGGTGGGGCTGTGCGTGGGACACGACGCGCTGTTCATCCGTGAGTCGGAGGCGCCGGTGACGGTGGCGGTGGTGAAGGACCGGAGGCTGGGGCACTGCCCGGCGCTGGCGCTGACCAACCGGTACTATCGGCGTCGGTTGGGGCTGGATTAGGCGAGCCCGAGCTTCTCCAGGACCGGCGTGCAGTCGATCTGGTGCGTGTGCAGGGCGAGCTCGTCGGGGTCCATGCCGAAGGCTAGACCGGCCAGCTGGCAGTAGTGGAACACCGGCAGCTCCTTCGGCGGTAGCTTCTCGAAGTGCTCCTTCATCTCCACCTGACCTCGGTCGAACTGCAGGTGGCAGAACGGGCACACGTTGGTCGTGCACTCGGCCCCCGCCTCGAGCATGTTCATGATCTTCTCCCGGGTGAAGTGCAGCGAGACCTTGAGCTCCCTGGACCGCACACCGCCTCCCGCGCCGCAGCACATGATCTTGTCCTTGTAATCCACGGACTCGGCGCCCAGCGCCTCCACCAGCTCGTCCAGGGTGTGCGGGTCCTCGGGGGAGTCGGGCGTGTCCGTGACCTCCGAGGGCTTGAGCAGGTGGCAGCCGTAGTGGACCGCGACCTTCAGCGGCTCCCCATCCTCCTTCTCCAGCGGCCGCTCGACCTGCTTTTCGATCTTCTTCACGCCGACCTCCTCGTACAGGAACGTGTCCACGTGGTGCACCTCGACCGTGCCCTTGTACTCCCGGTCAATCTCGGCGAGCTTCTCGTTCACGAAGTCGCGGAGCTCGTCGTTCTCCTTGAGCAGGTGGTTAGCCTCGTTGAGGGAGCCGTAGCAGCCGTTGCAGACGGTGAGGATGTCGTAGCCCTTCTCCTCCGCGATGGAGAGGTTCCGGGCGGCGATGGTCACCCAGGTCTTGAGGTCGAAGGAGCCGAAGACTCCCGGCGCCGGGCAGCAGGAGGCGCCGTCCATGTCCACCAGCTCGTAGCCCAGCTTCTCGAAGACCAGCCGCGTCGCCTTCTCAACGCCCGGGTACCGGTTCGGCATGATGCAGCCGAGGAAGAAGCAGAGCTTCTTCTTCGCCAAGGGGGACTCCCCCGGCTAGTCCTTCAGCTCACCCTTCTCCCAGTCGTACCCGATCAGCTCGTCGAAGCCGGTGAGCTTGACCAGCTTCTGCACCTCCTCCAGCGCCTCCTCGTAGCGGTGCGTGGTGGGTGGGACCTCGTCCAGCCCGATCTCCTTCCGGGTCTCCCGGATCTCATCGTTGATGGGAACCGCGTGCCCCGTCTTGATCACGAACATCGCGACCATCCGGTGCGCCTTGGCCATGTGCCCCTCGCTGGCGGCGTAGTTCCGCGTCGCCTTGATCGCGTCCACGATCTTGACGCCGCGCGGACAGCGCTCGTAGCAGGTGTAGCACGTGGTGCACATCCACAGCTCGTCGCTCTTGATGACCTCATCCACCAGACCCATCTGGAGCTTCCGCATGAGCACGCGCGTGCGGTACGCCGTCCTCCGACCGCTCGGGCACGAGCCCGTGCACGTTCCGCACTGGTAGCAGGCCTGGACCGAGAGCACCTCCTCTTCCTCGAACACCGGTTCCACCTTCTCCGCCAGCTTCTCCAGGAACTCGGTATCCAGCTCCTCGTACCGGATCACGCGGTCCCGAGGCTCGACCAACGCCGAGCCCCGCCTCGTCGTCCGGCCAGGAACATTTTTACGATACACTACGGCGGTCCGCGTGTAGCAACGCTCAACGTCAACTAGTGGGGCAACGGGCTGTGAAGCTGGACGTTGACGTAGCCATCCGGGTCAACGGCGTCCTGCTAACGCCCGACGAGCTCGAGCTCCTGGTCAAGCTCTCGGAGATGGGCTCCATGTCCAAGGTGGCGGAGGAGGTCGGCGTCACCAGGTCCGCGGTGCACAAGCGAATCCGGAGCCTCGAGGAGCGCCTCGGGTACCGGCTCGTCGAGTCCAGCCCGCTCGGATCGCACCTGACCGAGCACGGACGGAAGATCGTCGTAAAGTACCTGAACGCCAAGAATCAGCTCTCCAGCTCGGAGATGACGGTGGCCTGCTCCGAGACGGTCGTGGAGGAAGTCCTCTCCGCCCTCGGCGACAGCGGGGACAGCGTCAACATCATCGTCCCACCGCACAAGAAAATGAGCCGGATCGAGGCGGACGTGATCATCCCGGACGATCCAGTCGTCGCGTTCGACCGCTCGGAGGAGGCCGACAGTGATCCCATCGTCGTCCGACGCACCAGGCTCGTCCGAGTCGGCGACGGGGACAGGTTCGTCGAGGTCCCGGGGAGCGCCCAGCGGCTGTACCTGGCGGATAAGGGGGAGGCGCCGGCCGCCGCGCACGTGGCTTACTACTTCTCCGCCCTGAAGAAGGTAAGGGAGGGGGACTTCTGGACCGTCGTGCCCCAGGAGCTGGCCCCTGAGGCCGCCGAGGAGGGACCGGAGTACACTATTATGGCGCTGCCCCTGACGCGGGAAGGGGAGGAAATCGTTGAGGTGCTGGATCGTGCTCGCTAGCCTGCTGCTCCTGGCGACCCCGGTCGCCGGGCAGGACCAGGCCCAGCAGAAGCCGCCGCAGGGCCCGCCTCAGCAGCGGCCGCCGGGTGGTCCGCTCATCGACGCCGGAGGCGGTGGCGCGGCACCACAAGCTCCCACGGGGGCCGGGCCCGCGGGGAGTGCGGCCGGGGGAGGCGTGACCGGCGGCGCAGGGTACCAGCTCACGAGTCCCCTGTACTCCGTCATGTGGGCGACGTCGGAGATACCGTGGTTCCCGGTGGGGCTGATCCTGGCGGCCGCGCTCGGGTACTACGTGGGGAGCCGGAAGGGGCCTTCGCCCTGGGAGGAGTAGAAGGGCGGGCTAGGGGATCGGGATCTCGGTGATGGACTCACCGACGCGCTTCAGCGCGGCCGGGTCCAGCGCCACCACCACGCACTCGTCCGGGACGCCGGCGTAGGTCCGTGAGCCGTTGCACCCGAGCGTGACGTTGATCCCGCCGCGCTTGACGATGGCGCCGACCGCGTCGCCGCACAGTGACTGGATGCCGGAGAAGCCCGCCTCCACGCGCCCCCCTTCTTGGTACAGGTACGCCTGGACGATGTGCATCGCCTGCTTGGGCTCGCAGACGATCAGGACGGAGTCGGGCACCGTCTCGGCCTCCACGGCCCGCTCGTAGGAGACCGCCTCGTACACGCCCTCACCGTCGTACGCCTTGGGCACGCGCTCCACCGTCCGCTTGGCCGCGGACAGGGTGGCGTGCTGTCCCAGCTCCTCGTGGTAGAACCGGCCGGTCCGCACGGGCTCTGGGATGTCGCAGAGTCCGATCGCGGCGGCCCCGCCCTTGCACAGCTGCTCGTCCGGCGTGGTGTACACCCTGTCCAGCTCTCCCTTGGCCACCTGCATGACCAGCTCGCAGTGCCGGAGCTTCTCCTCGACGCGCTCGTACGCGTCCGGCACCTCGTCCTCGGACAGGTACAGCTTGATGGCCACGGGATCAAGCTCAAGGTCGAGGGTGTCCACAACGGCGCTCGCCGCCTCGCGAACGTCCTCCCTCCGGGTCATGCGAATGCCCCCGCTCGTTCGTTGGTCGCGAACTACCGCGGCGTTTCCATACTTCAGTGTTTCGATCGGGGGGCGGAGCTTGCCCAGGAATACACTCTTCGTGGAACTAGCCAAGGGCGCGGCCGAGCTCACGCCGGAGAAGATCCTCTCGTGCGTGTTCGGGGTCTCGGAGTTCGAGGCTGAGGTCTACTTCAAGATGCTCGAGCACCGGGACGAGGCCCCCTTCACGGTGGAGGAGGTGGGCGAGCTGATCGGCCGGAGCCGCAGCACCGCGCAGAAGATCCTGAAGTCGCTGCTCAGCGTGGGACTGGTCCGACGGCAGGAGGAGACGCTGCCGGGAGGCGGCCGGCGCTACCTGTACGAGCCGACCCCGTGGGAGGAGGTGACCGAGCTGGGGCTGGAGAGCCTCGAGCGCGTGTACCGGGAAGTTAAAAAATGGTTCAAGAGCTACCGGCCGGCCGAGGGGGAGGACGGGTAATGTCGAAGCGGCGCCCGTTCAAGGCGGAGAAGGTGGAGACGAGGGACGGTGAGATCCTGCTGCGGTGCCCACGGTGCGGCGCGCTGTTCAGGGACCAGAAGTCGTACTCCCGGCACATCAACAAGTCGCACCTGTACAAGAAGAACCGGCCGAAGCGGATCCTGAAAAAGATGAAAAAGCGCGGTGACCCGCTGGTCACGGAGGAGCGGTGATGGGGAGCAGGCTGAGCGCCGAGGCCGCCGGCCGGTGAGGAAAAGCCCGGAGCCGACGCTACACGTCCAGCTTCCCCTGCTTCCACAGGTCGATCACCCGGCGCACGATCTTCACCGTGCTGTCCAGCGGGCAGTCCTCGTACCGCTCGATCCGAACCACCTCGCAGTCCACCCCCGCACGCTCGGCCCACCGGCGGACGTCCTCCTCGCTGATGTCCTGGTCCGGGCCCAGCGCCACGATGTCAGGCCTCACCTTTTCCAGCGTGACCGAGAAGTCCTTGGGATGGCCCAGCACCGCCCGGTCCACCGGCTTGAGCGCCTCCACCATCCTCACCCGCTGCTCCTCCGGCACGATCGGTGTGCGCTTAAACCGTCGGACCGTCTCGTCCCGGGCCACGACCACGATCAGCTCCCCATCCTCCCCCGCCAGCCGCTTGGCCTCCTCCAGGAAGGCCACGTGACCCGGATGCAGGAGGTCGAAGACACCGCCCGCGAGGACCCTCCTGCCCACCGTTCATCCCCCTAAACCGGGCCGCCGGGGTGTCCACGTTGGCTAAGGTGTTCATCCACCCGCCGAACAGCCTGATCCTCCACGACCTGGTGGAGCGCTTCGGGCACGAGCCGCTCTCCCTGCCGAAGGAGGTGGGTAAGAGGGTTCGGGACCCCGAGATCGACTCGCCGCCGATGAACGTGACCCCCCGCGACCCCAAGAGGGGGCTCAAGTACGCGGCGGTGGAGGTGCCCTCCGGCGTCCGCGGGCGGCTCGCCATCATCGGCCCGCTCATCGAGAAGGCGGACGCGGCCATCCTGGTCCGCAACGTCGAGGACCTCTCCTTCGGCTGCGTCGGTTGCGACCGGACGAACGAGTTCATCGTGCACCTCGTCCGGCGCCGCGGGATCCCCACCCTGGAGCTGGAGTACCCCGAGGACGAGGAGGAGGCCCGCGCCTTCGTCCGGGAGGTGAAGGAGTTCCTCGAGTCGCTGGAGGGGTGAGCCGATGGCCGTTCAGATCGCCCAGCTCTCCTGCGGTACCGAGTACAGCGGGGTCCAGCCCGAGATCGAGCGCGCCGCCGAGCGCGTGGGCGCCGAGATCGTCTTCCCCGAGGTGGACCTGGACCTGATCGAGGAGGCGTGCGAGGAGATCGGGTACCGACCCAAGAGCGCGAACCTCCGCGTGCTCCTGGCCCGGGCGTACGCGCTCGCGGAGGGCTACGCCGAGGCGGACGCGGTGCTCATCCTCACCTGCTTCCGGTGCGCCGAGGGCGCGCTGGTTCGCAGCGAGGCCCGGCGCTACCTCCAGGAGCGGACCGACCTGCCCGTGGTCACGTACTCCTTCACCGAGGACCTCGACGCGGGCGAGCTGCTCACCCGGCTCGAGGCGCTGGTCACCATCGTGGAGCGGAAGGGCCTCCTCGCCCGGAAGCGCCAGGAGGGGCTCACGCTCGGGATCGACTCCGGCTCGACCACGACCAAGGCGGTGGTGATGGAGGACGACGAGGTCATCGGGACCGGCTGGGTTCGCACGACCAAGGTCGTCGAGTCCGCCGAGAAGGCCGTCGAGCGGGCCCTCGAGGAGGCCGGTTACGAGCTGGACGACATCGAGGCGATCGGCGTGACCGGGTACGGCCGCTTCACCCTCGGCAAGCACTTCGACGCCGACCTCGTACAGGAGGAGCTCACGGTCAACTCCAAGGGTACCGTGTACCTGGGCGGCAAGCAGGAGGGCGGGGCCACGGTCATCGACGTGGGCGGGATGGACAACAAGGCGATCACCGTCTGGGACGGCATCCCGGACAACTTCACCATGGGCGGCGTGTGCGCGGGAGCCTCCGGCCGCTTCCTCGAGGTGGCCGCCGACCGGATCGGGGTCGACCTCGAGGAGTTCGGAGAGCTCGCCGTGAAGGGTGACCCCGAGAACGTCCGCCTCGACAGCTACTGCATCGTGTTCGGGATCCAGGACCTCGTGACGGCGCTCGCCGAGGGCGCCGACCCGGAGGACGCCGCGGCCGCCGCCTGCTACAGCGTCGCCGAGCAGCTCTACGAGCAGCAGCTTCAAGAGATCGACATCCGAGAGCCCGTGTTCTTCGTCGGAGGCGCCTCCCTGATCAAGGGCATGGTGAGGGCGCTGGAGGACGTGATCGGCGTCGAGGTGCGCGTACCGCCCCACTCCCAGTACATCGGCGCCGTCGGCGCCGCCCTCCTGGCCTCCAACTACGTGTAAGGGGTGCCGCGCGTGTACGAGCACCGCGGCAGGCGCATCCTCGTCGCCGCCAGCGAGCCCGAGGCCGCCGAGCTCTACTACGACATAGCCCGTCACGCCATGACCGACCTCGGCCTCGCCCGCACCGTCACCGCCGCCGTCTTCCACATCGACATCCAGGCCCCCATCTTCGCCGCCGCCGTCCGCACCCGACCCACCGTCAAGCCAATCACCCTCGGCCAGGTCGCCACCCTCGAGCACGACGAGGAGGAGAACACCCTGCGCGTCACCATCCGCGTCGAGCGGCACGCCCCCCGGACCCTCACCGCCCTCCAACGCGTCTTCGGCGAGGAGCGCGTGCACCAGGAGGAGCGCTTCGAGATCGAGGTCGACCTCCCCGAGGACTTCACCGAGGAGCACCTCGAACGCCTCCAGAGCCTCGTCGTCCACGACCCGCGGGAGCGCCTCACCCAGCGCGTGCACGACCTGATCGAGCGCGTCCGACCCGAGGGGTTCCGCGTCGCCCGCTACGCCCGCGTCGCCAACGATTACCTCTACGCCGCCACCGAGGGCCGGTTCCGAGAGGAGTGGTCGGAGCTGCTCATGGAGCTCCCGGGCGAGCTCGACCGCGTCGAAGGGGGCGAGTGAGTGAAAGTTGACCACCCGTGCTACACCGGCGAGCACGCCAAGTTCGTGAAACTCCACCTGCCGATCGGCGGGCGCTGCAACATCCACTGCCGGTTCTGCGAGTCCGGGCTCGAGCACGAGGGACAGACCGCCGACTACCCCGGCCGCACGGTACGGACCCTATCCCCCGAGGAGGTCGAGCGCCTCCTCCGCAACGCGCGCCGAGAGTGCGGCCGGATCGACGTGGTCGGCATCGCCGGGCCCGGCGACCCCCTCGCCAACTGGGACGAGACGCGCACCGCCCTCGAGATCGCCGCCGAGACCGCCCCCGAGGCGAAGCGGTGCCTCTCCACCAACGGCGTCTGGCTCGAGCAGTACCTGCCCGAACTGCGCCGCCTCGTCCACGCCATCACGATCACCGTGAACACCCTCGACCCCGAGACCGCCGAGCGGATCTACGACCGGGCCGTCAACGAGGACGGCGAGACCCTCACCGGCCCCGAGGCCGCACGCTGGATCGTCGAGCGCCAGGAGCGAGCCCTCGACCTCCTCTCCGAGGAGCGCTACCTCCTCAAGAAGGTCAACTTCGTCCTCATCCCGGAGGTGAACGAGGACGACGTCGAGGAGGTCGCGAAGCGCGCCGCCGACGCCGGCTTCCACGCCATGAACGTCATCCCACTCCTCCCCGGCGGAGACCTCCGAGACCACCGACCACCCACCTGCCGAGAGCTCTCCCGCGCCCGCGACCGGGCCGAGCGCTACCTCCCCGTCATGCGCCGCTGCCGACAGTGCCGGGCCGACGTGCTGCACTGCCACGGCCGACCCCGGCTCATCTGGGAGCTGCTTGAGAAGGACGAGGGGGACGACTAGTGTACGAGACCGTGATCTACGAGGGCGGCGTGTACAAGGCCGACGAGATGCGCGAGCTGGTCGAGGACCTCGGCGGCTTCATCCTCCAGGAGCACAAGATGCAGCTCGAGATCCACATGATCATGGCCGTCCCGATCGAGGACCTCGACGTCGTCGAGGAGAAGGCCGAGGAGCTCCTCGGCGAGATCAAGCGCGTCCCCCTCGCCGGCACCGAGATCGCCGTCGTCGGCATGAGCCTCGCCCGGCACCACATGCCCCACCCCGTCTGCGACATCGCCGAGTACCTCCGCCGCCACGGCGCCCGCACCAACGTCATCGGCCTCGCCCGCGGCTACGGGAGAGAGCTCGCCCAGCTGAGACCCCGAGAGAAGCGCCTGCTCGAGGAGCACGACCTCGTCGTCTTCGTCGTCGGCAACTTCCGAGACTGCATCGAGAAGTACAAGCTCCCGCTCATCCGACGCATCGAGCGCGTGCCCGTGGTCGTCGTCGGCGGGCCCGAGGAGATCGACGCCGACGACGTCACCTACATCGGCGGCGTCGGCCGCAAGCCCTACCGATTCCGCAAGGGCCGCGAGATCACCAAGCTCGACGAGATCGCCGACACCGTCTCCAGGCTCATCGAGGAGCGCCGAAAGGAGCTCGCCGAGGACCCACCCGCCGTCCCACCCATGCTCGTGAAGGACCGCCTCACCCGAGAGCTGCCCCTCCGAGACCGAGACGTCGTCCTACAGCTCGACGGCGTCCGCGTCCACCGACCCTACCGGAAGTGGAGCGACCGCCTCGCCCGCGTCGAGATCCACGACCGAAAACTCGAAGAAGTGGCCCGAATACGGCCCTCGGAGATCCGCGGTCACACCCTGATAAAGATAAAACCGAAGAGCGAGGTCGAGGTCTAGGACGACCACGACGAGCGAAGGCAACCAGGTGAAGAGAGTGAGAATGAGGGGGAGGCGGGGGGCGGGGCCGTGGCGGGGGACAACCAGGCCCGGACCCGCGCACCCAAGGCGGGCATACACGACCGCCGCGTCCTGGTTATTGAAGTTTTCCCCGGCCTCACCCCGCCCAGGAGCCTCCTAAGGGACCTCAACCGCGAGGAGCGAAAGCTCCTCCTCGCCGCCGCCGGCCACCCCGACCTCCACTTCTGGGCCCGAAACACCATCGCCTACCTCTTCGACCACCCCACCCCCCTCCTCCTCGCCGCCGAACGACACGAGCGCATCCTCCCCACCGCCGTCCGCACCGTCGTCGAGCACCTGACCAACGACCCCAAGCGAGCCGACAAGGCCGCCCGGCTGGTACGAAAGGGCCACACCCCCCGCGAGGCCACCACCCACGCCGCCGGCCCCGACACCGCCCGCACCACCGCCCGAATCCTCGGCCGCACCCTGGGCTACATCCAGTCGGACCCGCTGACCATCGCCCTCACCCTCCAGGTCCTGGGCGTGCTGCTCACAGCACCGCACCGACTGCGACCGCTGACCCACATCCTCGTCGTGATCCCCGAGCTCAAGCACCTGAACATCCACCCGGAGCGCCTCGCCCGCCGCGTCTACTCCACCCTCTACCGCGCCCTCCGCACCCTCGACATCCCCCGCCACCTGACCCTCCGCGTCTACCTGAAGCGCGAGGACGGCCGCCTCGAGGACCCGCGCGGCGAGCCCACGGAGACCTTCCTGGTCGAGGCCTACGAGGAGCTCTTCCACCACCGACCGCACGCCGGCGGCAAGCACTTCCCGCCCCACGACCGCACCGCGCACGTCACCGCCTGGGCCCACGCCCTCGCCCGCGCCCTCACCGACCGCGTCCGCCGAGACCTACACCGGCGCGGGCTACGCGCCGCCCAGCGCGCCAAGCAACGCGGAGAGGACCCCAACGACGCCTACCAGCGAGAGCGCAACAAGTGGCTCAAACGCTGGTTCCGCCGCGGCCGAGCCTGGCTCAAGCACCACCGACCCGCCCCAACCCTCTCCCGACTCTCCGCCCACTTCGTCCTCCGGGAGGCCGGCACCGAGCTCCTGCACACCCCCGGATTCCTGGCCCGCGTGACGCGCACCACCCTCCGAACCCTGCTTCGAGCGGGGAACCTGACCCGGATCGGCGTCCGGCAGACGGTCCGACGCGTCGCCCGGAAGCTGGTCGAGAGGTTCCAACCCACCCCGGATCAGGCCAAGCACATCCTGAAGCTCCTGCGCCGAGCACGCCGCCGAGTGCTCGGTGACAGGACGCTGCTGGAGGCCTTTGGGACCCCATCGCGGCTCGAGGCGCTGGCCCGCAGCCCGCCCGGCTGAGTTGAAACCACGGGCGCAAGCCGCGCGACCCGGGGTGGGACCGGGGCCGCAGATCGTTAAGAAGTTCGAAACAATGTGACACACGCTTGTCGTGCCGTTAAGAACGCACCCAGGGCGCTCAGAAAAGTGTTTTTCCTGAAGCTAACGAGACCACAAAACACAACCCTAAGCGCTGCCTTCATCGCGCTAATACCCGGCTAACCAAATAGATAACCAAATAACCTGGTATTTGGACCAATATCTAACTTGAACCGAGCTTAAGTGATGACAGGCTGAAGCCGGTTGTCAGCCTTGATTCATGCGTTCTTTAACCCGGGCGCGTCCCCCGGCGGGGCTGTGATCGGTTGGTTCCGGTTCGCTCGACCGTTGTTTCGGGATCGCGCGGCGGCTGGGTGAAGCTTCTTATCCCGCGGTCCGGTGGGGGAGACGGCCGGGGCGGGTTCGCCGTGCGGGTGGCCGCGTTCGCGGCGGAGTTTTACTCGCGGCTGCCGGAGGGCGTGTTCCGTGAGTTCGTGCGGGAGCCGGAGCGGCGGGAGTGGGCGTTCACGGTGGAGCGGGGTGGCGACCTGGTCTTCGTGCGGAAGCGTCGGTGGGACGAGGTGGAGGGGTTCGTGGAGCTGTACCACTCGGTGGGTCGGTTCGAGGAGCCGACGAGGTGGGAGGGGTTGACGGGCTGGGATTTGGTGCTGGACGTGGACGCGGAGCTGCCGGAGGATGCGGAGGGGTTCTTGCGGGAGCTGGGGGAGCTGTTGAGGGGTGTGGTTCGGGTGTGTGAGGAGCTGCGTCGGGTGGTGGGTCTGCCGGCGCCGGACGTGATCAACTTCTCGGGGTCGAAGGGGTTTCATGTGCGGTACTTCTTTGAGTCGATTAGGAACAGGTTGAGGTGGGGGGAGCACTTGGGGAGGGGGTTGGACGTGGAGGAGCTGGTTAGGGGGTTGGGTCGTGGGTTGGTCTGGTTGGCGGAGGAGGGGTTCATTGGTGGTGGGGTGGGTGAGCTGTTGGATGAGTCGATGTACGAGTTGAAGCGGTTGATTCGGTGTGTGGGTTCTTTGAACGCTAAGTCGTTGTTGCCGGCGGTGCCGGTGTGGTGTAAGTGGGAGGGTTCGTGGCGGGAGTTCAGGGAGAGGGTGTTGGATGGGAGTGGGTTGGAGGTGGGTTGTTGGGTGGTTCGGAGGGTGTTGACGTGGCCGGGTGGTGGGTTGGTGGAGGTGTTGGATCGGGTGCTGGGGTTGGAGGTGGATGTCGGTGTGCGGGGGTTGGAGGAGTTCGTGGGTGTGTGGGAGGAGGTTCAGGAGGCGTTGGGGGAGATGAAGGGGTGAGGTTCGTGGTCCCGTTCGCGGATCGGGGTGAGCGGAAGACGCGGTTGTCTTCGTGCATGGATGAGCGGACGCGGGAGGAGTTCGCGCTGGCGATGTTGCGGCACGTGGTGCGGGTGCTCTCGGGGTTCGGTGAGGTGGAGGTGGTGACGCCGGACGAGGAGTTGTCGGTGCCGGGGGCGTCGGTGCGGTGCAGTGAGGCGGGGTTGAACGAGCTGCCGCTGCCGGTGGGGGAGCGGTTCGGGGTGGTGGTGTCGGATCTGCCGTTGCTGTCGGAGGAGGATGTGGAGCGGGCGTTGGAGGCGTTGGAGGGGGCGGACGTGGTGCTGTGTCCGGCGCGGCGAGGTGGTACGTCGGGGGTGTTCGTGCGGGAGGGGGTGCGGTTCCGGCCGGTGTTCGGTGGGGTGAGCTTTCCGAGGAACTTGGAGCGGGCTCGTGGGCGTGGGTTGGAGGTGCGGGTGGTGCGGTCGTTGGGGTTCTTTGCGGACGTGGACGTGCCGGAGGATCTAGTGGACGTGGCGCTCTTGGGTGAGGGTGAGGTGGCGCGGTTGGCGCGGTCGGTTGTGTCCGTGTGAGTTCGACGCTCGGGGTGGGGGGCTCGGCTGAAAGGTCGGGTGTCGGGTCGGCGTAGGGGGTGTGGGTCTTGGTCTCTCGGGAGGAGGTTTGGGAGGTGTTGGAGGAGTACGATGTGGAGGATCTGTCGATCGCGACGCTGGGGAGTCACACGGCGCTGCACATCCTGCGGGGGGCGAAGGAGGAGGGGTTCCGGTCGGTGGTGGTGTGTGAGGAGGGTCGGACGGCGCCGTACGAGCGGTTGGGTGTGGCGGACGAGATCATCGTGGTGGAGTCGTTCGAGGAGGTGGTGGATGAGGAGGTGCAGGAGCGGCTGCGGGAGTTGAACGCGATCGTGGTGCCGCACGGGTCGTTCGTGGCGTACGTGGGCGTGGATCGGATCGAGGAGGAGCTGTACGTGCCGATCTTCGGGAATCGGTGGCTGCTGCGGTGGGAGAGCGAGCGGGAGCTGGAGCGGGAGCTGTTGGAGCGGGCCGGGGTGAAGGTGCCGAGGGTGTTCGAGTCGCCGGAGGAGATCGATCGGCCGGTGATCGTGAAGTTCCCGGGGGCGCGGGGTGGTCGTGGCTACTTCATCTGTTCGAGTCCGGAGGAGTTCGAGGAGAAGGTGGAGAAGATGATCGAGCGGGGGTACCTGGACGAGGAGGACGTGGAGCGGGCGCACATTGAGGAGTACGTGGTGGGGACGAACTTCTGCGTGCACTACTTCCGGTCGGTCGTGGAGGACACGGTGGAGGTTCTGGGGATGGATCGGCGGTACGAGACGAACATTGATGGGCTGGTGCGGATGCCGGCGCGGGATCAGCTGGAGGTGGATCTGGAGCCCTCGTTCGTGATCTCTGGGAACGTGCCGGTGGTGGTGCGGGAGTCGCTGCTGGTGCAGCTGTACGAGATGGGTGACCGGGTGGTGGAGGCGTCGGAGGAGATTCGGGAGCCGGGGTTGATCGGGCCGTTCTGCCTGCAGACGCTGTGCACGGAGGACCTGGAGTTCTACGTGTTCGAGCTGTCGGCGCGGATCGACGGTGGTACGAACGTCACGTTCCTGCCGTACGCGTTCCTGAAGTTCGGTGAGGTGTTCACGATGGGGCGGCGGATCGCGCGGGAGATTCGGGAGGCGCGGGAGCGCGGTGTGCTGCGGGAGGTGGTCACGTAGGGGGTGCCGCTCGCCCTGCTCCTTCTGGTCTCCGGGCACGATCCTACGGGGGCGGGTTTGAGGGCGGACGTGGCGACGGCGGAGGCGCTGGGCGTGCCGCACGTCTCGGTGGTCACGCTGCTCTCGGTGCAGGTGGGGGGCGTGGAGGAGGTTCGTCCGGTGGATCGTGACCTGTTCCGGCGGTGCCTGGAGGAGTACGTGGAGTGGTGCGAGGTGGCGAAGGTGGGGGCGGTGCCGCGGGAGTGGATGTTCGGGGAGCTGGCGGAGCGGCTGGAGGGGCTGCGGGTGGTCTGGGACCCGGTCTTCGAGGCGGAGAAGGGTGGCGCGCTGTCGGAGGTGGACCCGGGCCGGGCGCTGGAGGTGTTCGGTGAGGCGGTGGACGTGGTCACGCCGAACGCGCGGGAGTTGGGGGAGTGGGTGGGTCGTCGGGTGAGGTCGGTGTCGGAGGCGGAGGTGGCGGCGCGGGAGCTGTTGGAGTCGTTCGACTGGGAGGGGGTCCTGGTCACGGGCGGGCACCTGGTGGACCGGTGCGACGTGTGGGTGCCGGCGGAGGGTGAGGCGGTCGCGTGGGAGCTGCCGGAGGGGGAGGGGGCGCACGGGTCGGGGTGCGTGGTCTCGGCGGCGTTGGCGTGCTACCTGTGCCGTGGGGTGGGGCTGGAGGAGGCGGTGGAGCGGGCGGTGAGGTTCGCTCGGCGGGCGGTGAGGGGCGCGTTCGAGCTGCCGGTGGGTCGGGTGGTCTCGCCGGGCGCCTGGGTGCGTGAGCGGGCGGCGTTCGGTCGGGCGGTGCGGAACGTGCTGCGGGCGTTGAGGATGCTGGAGTCGGACCCGGTCTTCGCCCGGGCGGTCCCGCAGGTGGGGATGAACGTGGCGGAGGTGTTCGATCCGGAGCGGGGGTTGGAGGGGGTGGTGGGGCTCTCGGGTCGGGTGATCTTGGAGGGTGATCGGGTCCGGGTGGTGGGTCGGCCGGTCCCGGGTGGCTCGAAGCACGTGGGGACGGTGGCGCTGACGGCGCACCGGTTGGATCCGTCGGTGCGGGCGGCGGTGAACGCTCGGTTCGAGGAGGAGCTGGTGGAGCGGGCGCGGGAGTTGGGGCTTGTGGTGGCGAGTTTTGATCGGTCGGAGGAGCCGGAGGAGGTGGAGTCGACGATGGAGTGGGGGACGCGGGTGGCGTTCGAGCGGGCGGGTGAGACCCCGGACGTGATTTGGGATGAGGGGGACGTGGGGAAGGAGCCGATGATCCGGGTGCTGGGTGGCAGTGCGGTGGAGGCGGTGTCGAAGCTGCGGATGCTGCTGGGGTAGTGCGGCATGTTCGAGCGGCTGGTGTACGTGGACCTGATCTCAAGGAGTCACGCGGAGTTCGCGAAGCGCGCGATCCGGAGGCTGTCTCCGCGGGTGGAGGTGGAGGTTAGGTGCCTCTCTCGGTTCGAGCGGGAGGATGAGGCGCTCACGTACGATGGTCGGCTGCGGGACGAGTCGGCGTGGGAGCGGTTCCTGGAGGTGCTGGAGGAGGCGGAGGAGGACTGGGTGGTCGCGTCGGTGGTGAACGTGCCGCCGGAGGTGCGGGAGGTGGACTCGGACGCGACGGTGGTGTTGGGGGTGAACACGGGGGATCATCGGAGGACGCTGGAGGCGGCGCGGTTGGCGGACGTGTTGGTGGTGGGTCGTCGGCTGTACTCGCCGTCGACGGGGCCTCGGGAGTTCGGTCGGGTGGGTTCCGGGGTGCTGAAGGACGGGACGCTGGTGGTGGACGTGGAGGATCTGGACCTGATGTACGCGAGCGAGGGGGTCCCGGTGGTCGCGGTCGTGGTGGCGGAGCGCGGGGTGGAGGGGCTGCGGATGGATCTGCGGGCGGGTCGGTTGAAGCCGCTGGCGGAGGAGGCGCTGGAGGGGCTCTCGCTCTCGCGGGTGTGAGCGGTCGTGGAGGAGTTCCGGTGGCGGCCTGAAGGGTTCGAGTGCGTGCTCTCGCACTTCGAGGCGGAGCGGCTGCTGGAGGCGGTTGAGTCGGGGGAGGACCGGGTTCGGGTCCCGCTGGATCTGGGTCGGGAGGAGGGCTCGGTCTCGGTGGAGGGAGATGGGGTTCGGGTGCGCGGGGTGTGGGTGTCTCGGGAGGAGCTGGAGCGGATGGTGGAGTGGGAGGGGGCGTACGGGCTCTCGAAGGAGGGCGTCTTCCGGCTGGAGATTCGGGCGGAGCATTACTACAAGCTGCTGCCCGTGAGGCCGGGCGAGGCGCCGACGGTGGAGATCGATGGGATTCGGATGCATCGGACGAAGTGGACGGACCCGTGGACGGACGCGGGCGTGAAGGTGCGGTACGCGCGGGTGGGTGCGGGGGATCGGGTGCTGGACGTGTGCACGGGGTTGGGCTACACGGCGATCCGGGCGGTGGAGCGCGGGGCTGAGGTGGTCTCGGTGGAGAAGGATCTGAACGTGCTCCGGCTCAGCCGGGCTAACCCGTGGTCGGAGGGGTTGCGGGAGGTTCGGGTGTTGGTTGGGCGGGCGGAGGAGGTGGTGCCGGAGTTTGGGCGCTGCGAGTTCGACGCGGTGGTGCACGATCCGCCCCGGATGGCGCGGGCGGGTGAGCTGTACTCGCGGGAGTTTTACCGGGAGCTGCTCCGGGTGATGGCGCCGGGCGCGCGGCTGGTGCACTACGTGGGGGCGCCGGGGAGCCGGTATCGGGGTAAAGACATAATCAGGGGCGTGGCGAGGCGGCTCGCGGAGGTGGGGTTCGAGGTGGTGCGGGTGGACCGGAAGTGGGGGCTCGTCATCGCTGAGAGACCCAGCGGCGGAGGGCGGGCTCGGGGACGAAGATCCCGCCCTTGAGCTCGGCGACGGCGGCGGAGGTCTCTCGGAGGCCGGCGTGGAAGAGGTGGGACTCGCAGTCGCAGTCGGAGCAGCCGAACCCGGGGACGCCGGGAGCGCGGCGGGAGAGGGACCTCGCCAGCTCGCACTCGGCGTCGTAGGGCAGGAGCCAGGCGCCCTTGATCCTCGGTCTCGTGGCGTCGAGCAGGTGGTCGATGTGCCAGTGTGGGTTCTCGGCGCCGCGCTCGGCGGTGCTGAGGTGCCGGCGCAGTCGGCCGCGCAGGTCGGTGGAGCCCCTCCCCTGGCCCGAGCCGACGTACGTCCAGTCCCCGGGCTCGAACTCCAGGGTCCCGAGGCTCCCGATCCGGACCCGGTGGCGCTCGTCCAGGTGGAAGATGAGCGCGTACGTCCCGGTGGAGGGTAGCAAGGGGGGAGGCCCCCTGAGGAGGGCCGCGCTGGTTGGAGCGGTCATCGTGCTGGGGGCGGTCGCGGCGAACGCGGCGAACCTGAGTCATCCGCTGCTGAGCCGGGACTCGAGGGCTCACGTGCTCAAGATCTGGTACACGCGCGAGATGCTCGCTCACGGCAGGTGGGACGCGTGGTGTCCGGAGTGGTACTCGGGCTTCCCGTACCTGACGTACTACGGCTCGCTGGGGTACCTGATCGGGGCGTGCGTGGACGCGGTGGTTGGCAGCCCGGTCCTCTCGTTCCTGGTCTGCCTGATCCTGGCCTCCGCTCTGGTGGGGTGGGGCGTCTACTGGGTGGTGCGGGCCCGCGGGTTTGAGCGCTGGGTCGCGGTGATCTGCGCGCTGTTGGCGCTCACCTCGGGCGGGCTGATGAAGGCCCTGAACTGGGAGGGCGTGTACCCCACGGTGCTGGCCCTGGGCTTCGGGATGCTCGCGCTGGGTACCTACGAGCGGTGGCTGCGCGGCGGGGATCGGCGCCGGCTGGCGCTCAGCACCGCGCTCCTGGTTCCGGCCTTCTACACGCACCCGCTGGGCGGGCTGCTCTCGGGCGGGTTGGTCCTCACGCGCGGGATCTTTGAGGTGGTGATGGACGCGTCCCGGCGCGAGCTGCGGTTCCTGGCGCTCTCGGTGGCGCCGGTCGTGATCGCGGGGTTGATCGCGCTCCCGCACTACGCGGCGGCGTTCTACTACAAGCGGTTCCTCTCGGAGCTTTGGCTGTACCCGCCCGGCTCGGTCGCGGGCTTGATCAAGGACCTGGCGGTGGGCGGGAAGTGGTCGCCCGGGCTGCTGGTGACCGTGCTGGGGCTGTCCGGGGTGATCCTGGGCCTGCGCCGCCGGGATCCGATCGCGCCGTTCACGCTGTTCTGGCTCGCCGTCTCGATCCTGGTGTGTTTCGCGTACGTGCTCGGGTACTGGTCGAAGATCCCGCTGGGTAGGAACATGCTGGCGGAGCGGTACACGACGGTCCTGCTGCCGCTGCTGCTGTCGGTCGCGGCCGCCCCGGTCGTGCGCTCGCTCGTCCGGACCCGGTGGGCGGTGGTGGGCGCCGGCGCGTTCCTGATCGGGCTGGGCGGCGTGGGGGCGCTCACTTACACCCCGCCGCTGCCGCCCAAGCTGTACCCGAGCGCGCTGGAGACGTGGCGGTGGGTGGGGGGCGAGTGGGGCGGTCGCTCGGCCCTGGAGCGCTGCGACGCGGACCCGTACACGCACCTGTTCGACGCGTCGGTCCCGATCTCACCGATGTACTCGGGTCATCCCACGATCATGGGCTGGTTCTCGCAGGGTGACCCGATGTTCTTCTCCCTGGCGGCCCGGTGGGAGTGGGAGCTGGGCTGGGTGTACGATCCGAACTTCGTGAAGACGTCGCTCTGGGCGACGAACACCCGGTTCCTGGTCACGAAGTCGAGGCTGGTGGCGAAGCGGCTGATGCGCGAGCCGGACTTCGTCTACCGGGCGAAGTTCGGCCGGTTCCGGGTGTTCGAGTACCCGGGGCACGGTGGTCCCGCGGCGGTCGTCCCGCACCCGATCGGCGTGGTGGACCCGTGGCTGGGGTTGAGGACGGAGAACGCGTACTACACTACCCTGCTGAACTTCGTCGCGACGCCGGGCCGACGGTACGTGTTCGCGGACGTGACCTGGAAGGGGGCGCCGGCGTTCGACCGGCTGATCGTGCGGCCGAAGCGGGCGGAGGACGTGCGGAGGGCGGTGGAGCTGGCCCGGTCGGGTCGGAGGGTGCTGCTGATTCTCCCGGAGCGGTGCCCGAGGCCGGTGCTCGAGGCGGTGGAGCGGTCGCTCGGGGTGGACTTGGAGCGCTCTCGCCCGCCGTCGTTCGTGCCCTCGAGGCGGTTCTTGGTGGCGGTGTACCGGGTGGACGGGAGGTGGTTCAAGGACGTGCGCGCGGGCAGGGGGAAGGTGCGGGTCTGCGGGGTGGACCTGGTCCGGTTCGCGATGCGGTTCCACCGGCTGATCAAGGAGGTCCAGACGAAGGGGTACCGGATGCCGAGGCTGCCGACGGACCGGGAGCGGAGGTTCGTGAACGCGGTGCTGAAGGGGTTCGATTCGGGCGAGCCGAGGCCGGCGTGGGCTGCGTTCGTGGGCGGCCCGGAGCGGCTGAGGGTGCGGGGCTCGGGGTGGGTGTTCGTCAAGGTGAAGTACTTCCCGGCGTGGCGGTCGGGCTCGGGCCCGGTGCTGCCGGCCTCGTGCGGTCAGATGCTGGTCAAGGTGCCGGGGGAGGGGGAGCTCAGGTACGAGCTGCCGGCGGTGGTCTCGGTGTACCCGTACGCGGCGGCGGTGGTCGGCATCGTGGCGCTGGGGGCGCTGGCGCTGTGAGGGTGGTCAGGGTCGTCCTGGCGGTGTTAGCGGGGCTGTACGGGGTGGGCTGGGCGTCGACGGTGGTGAACTGGAGCGTGCCGCACGAGATCGTGCGGTCGAGCCCGGGGGTTTACCAGTCGACGGGTGCCACGGTGCAGGCGACGATCAACCCGTACCGGGGGAAGATCACGCTCTCGGTGGCGTACGATCCGGCGGTGATCGTGAAGCTGCCGTACCGGGGTAAGGCGGAGCGGGTCTCGGCGTCGGAGCTGCGGTTAGGCTCGGTCCGGGTGCGGGCGCTGGGGGACGCGCTGGAGATTCGGGGGCCGTGCTCGGTGCGCCCGTACGTGACGACGAGGACGGGCGAGGTGTACACCGTGGAGCTGGCGCGGCTGGGGGGTGGGTTCGTGGGGCTGAACCGGAGCGGGTACCTGGTGATCGTCACCCGGAGCGGTGCGGTCACGACGGTGCGGGTGCTGCCGCTCATTCCGTTGATCTAGGGGCGCGGGATCGTGCCTAGGCTGCCCTACGTGGCGGTGCCGAAGCGGGAGGCGGAGCGGGCGCGTCGGGCGCTGGCGCGGGAGTCGCTGCTGGTGCGGGACGTGAGGGTGCGGCGGGAGGGGGATCGGGTCCTCTTCCCGGTGGAGGACGCGGAGGAGGCGGCGCGGGTGCTGGAGCGGGAGGAGGTCCCGTTCGAGCTGGGTGAGGGCGAGTTCGAGTCGGTCTCGGGCCCGAGGAGCGTGGAGGAGGTGCTGAGGGAGCGGCTGGGCGTGTCCTGCTCGGTCCCGTACGATGTGGTGGGCGACGTGGCGGTGGTGCAGATCCCGGAGGAGCTGGAGGGGTACGAGGAGGAGGTCGGCCGGGCGATCATGGAGGTGCACAAGCGGGTGCGGGCGGTCTTCGAGCGGGGTCCGGTGCGCGGCGTCTTCCGGGTCCGGGAGCTGCGGAGGATCGCGGGTGAGGGGCCGCCGGTGACGGAGCACCGAGAGCACGGGTGCCGGTTCCGGGTGGATCTGTCCCGGTGCTACTTCAACCCGAGGCTGGCGACGGAGCGGCGCCTGCTGGCGGACGAGGTGGTGGAGGAGGGGGCCCGGGTGCTGGACATGTTCGCGGGCGTGGGCCCGATCACGGTGATCCTGAAGCGGTTCGTGCCGGGCGTGCGGGTGGTGGCGTGCGAGCTGAACCCGGTCGCGTACCGGTACCTGCTGGAGAACCTGAGGCTGAACCGGGTGTCGGCGCGGGCCTTCCTGGGCGATGCGGGGGAGGTGGTGCGGCTGCTCGGGCGGTTCGACTACGTGATCATGAACGCGCCGAAGTTCGCGCACCGGTTCCTGCGGGCGGCGGCGCGGGTCGTGCGGCCGGGCGGGCGGGTCGTGTACTACCGGATCGCGGGGTCGGTGGAGGAGGCGTTCGAGGAGGTGCGGGAGCGGCTGGGGGGCGGGGTGGAGCTGGAGTCGTGGCGGGAGGTGAAGCCGTACTCGCCGGAGGAGTCGCTGTTCCGGCTGGTGGTGCGGGTGCCTTAGCCCAGGCGCTTGCGGAGCTCGTGAAGGAGGATGGCGACGGCGCCGATCTCGCCGATGTTACCCTCGGTGGCGATGTACACGGCCCGGTCGCCGAGCTCCAGCTCGCGCTTGCTGAGGCCGGGTCGGGCGCTGCCGAAGACGAACCAGACGTCCTTGCCCTGCTCGATGAGCTCGGCGACCTCGTCGAAGTCGAGGGGCTCGGCGCCGCCGTGCTCCCTGTCCTCGGCCATGAAGGTCACGTCGGGCTCGAGCGCCTCGAGGGCCTCCTCCAGGTCCTGGAAGAAGTGGAGCTCGGTGTCGCGCTCGAGGCAGAGGCGCTGGGCAGCGGGGACGCCCTCCTGGGCGGCGCTGCCGAGGGCGCGGGTGATAACGAGTCGTCGGGCGCCGAGGCCGGTCACGGTGCGGGCCATCTCCTCGACCTTTCGCGGGCTGTGCACGTTATGGTAAACCACGGTCACAGGAATCACACGGAAACCCCCTTAGCCTGGGCGCTCAGCCCCGCTATGGGGGGCTTGGGCCTTGAGCGTGCGGACCCTGGCGTTGGTGGCGATCGCGGTCGTGGCGGCGATCGGTGGCGCGCTCGGGTATTATTATTACCAGCAGCGGGCGAACGTGGTCCGGATCGGGTACCAGCCCAGTGACCACCACACGGCGCTGTTCGTGGCGATGGAAAAGAAGATGCTCGAGAAAGAGGGTCTGAAGGTCGAGGTCTACGAGTTCAAGGCGGGTCCGCCGGAGACGCAGGCGCTGGCGGCGGGTAAGATCGACGTGGCGTACATCGGTTGCGTGCCGGCGATCACGGCGTACTGTAAGGGCGTGCCGATCAAGATCGTGGCGGGCGTGAACCAGGAGGGTTCGGCGATCGTCGTGCGGAAGGACGAGGCGGGCAAGGTCCACAGTCTGAAGGACCTGAAGGGCAAGCGCGTGGCGGAGCTGATGAAGGGTTCCATCCAGGACTGCATGCTGCGGACCGCGCTGCAGCGGGAGGGGCTGAACCCGGACAAGGACGTGGATATCGTGGAGATGAAGACGGCGGACGCGGTGAACGCGTTGGGCGCGAAGCGGATCGACGCGTTCATCGAGCCGGAGCCGGGTCCGACGCTGGCGGAGAAGAAGGGCTTCGGCGTCCGCCTGATGGACACGGGGCAGATCTGGCCGGGTCACCAGTGCTGCGTGCTGGTCATGCGGAAGGACTTCATCGAGCGGCACCCGGACCTGGCGAAGAAGGTCCTGCGGGCGCACGTGATGGCGACGCGGTACGTCATTGAGCACCCGGACGAGGCGGCGAGGATCGCGGCGAAGTGGCTGAAGACGTCCCCGGACGTGGAGAAGGAGGCGATGCGGCACATCAAGTTCACCGTGGACGTGAACGTGGACAGCGTGAAGATGTTCGCCCGGTTCCTGAAGCGGTTAGGGTACATCAAGCGGGAGCCGGACTGGTCCGACTTTATCGACCTGAAGCTACTCCGGCAGCTGGCCTAGGGGGTGCGCGGTGATCCTCGAGGAGGCAGACCGCCGGATCGAGCTGGCCCTGAAGGTCGGGGTGCCGGCGGCCATCCTGGGCCTCTGGGAGCTCGTGAGCCGGCTGGGGCTCGCGAACCCGGTCCTCCTCCCGCCCCCCTCCCGGGTTTTCATGGTCTTCGTGACGCACCCGGGCGAGGTGCTGAGGAACGCGGTGACGAGCCTCTACCGGGTGCTCGTCGGGTACTCGCTGGCGGCGGTGCTGGGCGTGGGGCTCGGGATCCTGGTGGGCACGTACCGGACGGCGCGATCCGCCCTGGACGTGGTGATCGAGCTCCTGCGACCGATCCCACCGATCGCGTGGATCCCGCTGGCCATCCTCTGGTTCGGCATCGGCGACCCGGCCGCCTTCTTCATCATCTTCATCGGCGCGTTCTTCCCGATCTTCCTGAACACGGTCTCCGGGATCCGTAACGTTGACCGCGTGTACGTCGAGGCGGCGCTGAACCTGGGCGCGGACGACGCGGCGCTCATCCGGCACGTGCTCGTCCCGGGCGCGATGCCCAGCATCCTCACGGGGCTCCGCGTGGGCCTCGGCATCGGCTGGATGTGCGTGGTCGCGGCGGAGATGATCGCGGCCAAGTCCGGCCTCGGCTACATGATTATAGAGGCCCAGCGGGTCCTCGCCACGGACGAGGTCATCGCCGGCATGCTCACGATCGGCGTGCTCGGGCTCCTCATGGACCGCGGCTTCAGAGCGCTCGAAGGGAGGCTGCTGCGATGGAGGTGATCCTGGAGGTGGAGGACCTGAGGAAGAGCTACGACGACCTGCTCGTGCTCAACGGGCTCACCTTCAAGGTCGCGAAGGGCGAGTTCTTCGCGATCGTCGGGCCCAGCGGGTGCGGTAAGACCACCCTGCTCCGGATCATCGCCGGCCTCGAGGATTACGACGAGGGCCGGGTCCTCGTGGACGGGAAGGAGGTCACGGGGCCCGGCCCCGATCGGGCCATGGTCTTCCAGGACTACGCCATCTTCCCCTGGAAGACCGTTCTCGAGAACATCATGTTCGCCCCGCTGATGCAGGGCAAGGACCGCGAGGAGGCCGAGCGGATCGCGCGCTGGTGCCTCGAGGTCGTCCCCGGGCTCGAGGGGTTCGAGGACGCGTACCCCAAGCAGCTCTCCGGCGGCATGAAGCAGCGCGTGGCCATCGCCCGCGCCCTCGCCGCCAAGCCGAAGATCCTGCTCATGGACGAGCCCTTCGCCGCCGTGGACGCGCAGACGCGCAACAAGCTGCAGGAGGAGCTCCTCAAGGTCTGGGAGAAGACCGGTCAGACCATCCTCCTGGTGACTCACAACGTCGAGGAGGCCGTCTTCCTCGCCGACCGCGTGATGGTCCTCTCACCACGGCCCGCCGAGATCGTGGACATCGTCGAGGTCGACCTGCCCCGGCCCCGTGACCGCACCGACCCCGAGTTCGTTAAAATCCGGGCCGAAATCCTCGAGATGCTCGGCGCCCGATGAGGAGAAGAGGGTTAGCCGAGCTGTGACGAGCGTTTGCCGGCCCGAGGCGGACCTCTGGCGCGAGCTCGGCTGCCCCACCCTCGTCTTCAACGCGCCCATGTCCGGCCACACCGACCCCGAGTTCGCCGCCCGCGCCGAGCGGCACGGCGCCGGCATGGTCTTCCTCGGCGGCTACCCCGGCGACGAGCCCACCTACCGCGCCTCCCGCCGCGTCGCCCGACGCCGCCCCGAGTTCGCACTACCCCCCGAGCGACTCCCGGACGAGCTCTCCCGCACCGACGTGAGCGTCCCCATCGCCGTCAACGTCCGGATCACCGACCCCAACGCGGCCGCCGAGCTCGCCGGCGACCTCGCTGAGCTCGTCGACGTATTCGAGGTGAACGCTCACTGCCGGCAGCCCGAGATCGTCGAGGCCGGCGCCGGCGAGGCCCTGCTCGAGGAGCCCGAGCGGCTCGCCGAGCTCGTCGAGGCCGTCGCCGAGCACGACCTGCACGTCTCCGTCAAGCTCCGCGGCCCGCACCCCGGCTACCGAGCCGCCCTCCGAGAGCTCCGCGACGCGCCCGTGGACATCCTCCACGTGGACGCGATGAAGCCCGGCGAGCCCACCTACGACCTCCGCTACGTCCGCCAGGCCGCCCGCCTGGACGCCGAGGTCATCGGCAACAACTCCGTGCGCACGCCCGAGGACGTCGACAACATGTTCGAGGCCGGCGCCACCGCCGTGTCCGTCGGCCGGCCCCTCCTCGACGGGGACTGGGACCTCCTCGAGCGGCTCGCCGGGCACGCTAGGCTGGAGGAATGAGGCCGCGGGGCCTCCCGATCGGCGGATCATCGTTCCACGGCGTGTAACGAACACTTTATGTCCAGTCCCGGACCGGCGAGGCACGGCGGCGCGGGGGCGCCCGAGCCTGGTCGAAGGGGCGGGACTTAAGATCCCGTGGCCGTAGGGCCGTCCCGGGTTCAAATCCCGGCCCCCGCACCAGCCGGAATCGTTATGAAAATCATAACGGTCGCGCCCCCGCCTCGCCCCGGCCCGCCGTCCCCTTTGTAATCGCCAGGCGGCGAAGACCGGAACCGCGCCAGCCCGCGTGGCGGAGGGAGCGGCTCCCGGGGACCGTGACGACGGTGGGGGCGCGCCTTGCTCCACCCGCGCGCCCTCCTCGGGATCCTCACCCTACCCGTCGTCCGCCGCTCGCTCCTGCTACTCGTCGCCATCCTCCTCGCCGGCACCCTCGCCTTCCACCTCCTCGAGGGCTGGCCCCTCCTCACCTCGCTCTACTTCACCGCCGCCACGATCACCACCGTCGGGTACGGGGACTTGACCCCCACCACCACAACCGGCCGCGCCCTCAGCGTCCTCCTCATGTTCTCCGGCATCGGCCTGGCCTCCTACACCCTCGCCGACCTCGCCCGCCTCACCCTCCGCGGGGAGCTCTCCATGGCCCTCCGAGAGGACACCCTCCGGCGGAGGGTCCAGCGCGCCGAGGACCACCTCATCGTCTGCGGGTACGGGCGCACCGGCCGCCGGGTCGCCCGGCTCGCCACCGAGCAGTACCGCTTCGAGGTGGTTGTAATCGACCGCGACGAGCGCGCCTACGAGGCCGCCGTCGGCCACGGCCTCCCCGCCATTCACGGCGACGCCACCCGGGAGGAGACGCTCCGGGAGGCCAACATCGACCGCGCCCGCGCCCTCATCGTCGCCACCGGTGACGACCGCACCAACGTGTTCGTCACTCTCCTCGCCAAGAACCTCAACCCCGACCTCCACGTCACCGCCACCGCCCACAGCCGGGAGGGCGCCCGCCTCCTCAAGCGAGCCGGCGCCGACGAGGTCGTCTTCATCCACGACTGCGCCTCCAAGCACATCGTCCGCGCCGCCCTCGCCCCGCTCCAGCTCCGCATCACCGTCCGCCACACCGTCGACGAGATCCGCGACGTCATGTCCATCATCATCGGCCACGGCGGCGTCGTCCAGGGCGTCGAGTACTACACCCCACCTCTCCGCACCCCCATCCGCCGCGACGTTCTCATCACCGACATGAGGGAGGTCCTCCGCTTCGTCGAGCGCCTCGAGCGGGACCCCGACCTCCGCCGCGCCCTCGAGCGCGTGTACGAGCTCTCCGAGAACGTGCACTCCTACTACGTGATCGTCCACAACGAGGAGGAGCGCAAGCGCATACTCCGCGAGCTCGACCGGCGCGACTACCTCGTCGGCGTCGACCTCACCATCGACGAGATCCTCCGGGAGATCGAGCGACTGCGGGAGGAGGGGTGATCCCCGGCGTCCGCCCCGCTCGGCTTCCCGCCCCCCGCCTCTCTTTGTAATCAGATGGAGGAGCGGCCGCAGGTGCGTGCCAAGGCACCCTCCCTCTTGTGATCGCACGAGCCAGCCGGGCCCGACCCCACCGGCCCAGTGCCCCGGCGTCATCCTCTCCTTTGTAATCAGTCGTGGTCGGTGCCTTAGGTGCCGACGGCTGAGCTACCGATCGGTGTTCTCCAGCGCTAGCGTGGAAGCCGCAGGCAGTTTCGGGCGGGACGTCCAGCTCCGGAACATTTTTATCATCCAGCCCGATTACAAAGGAGTGGCCAGCCCGGAGCCAGGGGTGGCGGGCCGTGTCCTGGGTCAATGTCCCGCTACCCTCCGACCCCGTGGAACGCATTCGATGCCTTCGTGTGCTGCGCGAGGCGTACCGCCGACAGGTCAAGCCCGAGCTGCGGGAGACGTACCGCAGGATCGGCGGGAGGACGTACGGCCCGTACTACGTCGCGTACTTCAAGCGGGCGCGCGGGTTCAAGCACCCGCGCCTCATCTACCTGGGTAAGTCGAACCCGAGCGTGGAGTTCGTCGAGTGGCTGGCCGAGCAGCCTGAAAAGAAGGTTCTCAAGCTCGCCCGGCTCGCCGTCCGGCACCTCCGCGCGGCGCTCGAGCGCCTGGTTGAGGAGGCCTCTAAGGCCGAGCACGTGCGCCGCCTCGTCGCCAGGACCCTCGCGCTCGCCTTCGACCTCCCGCCCGCGGGCTCGACCAGGCTCCGAAGCCTGCTCAAGCGCGCCCCACGCTTCACCCGGATCGTCCTCGGCCCCTGGGAGGCCTGGTTCGCAGAGAACGTGCTCCGCAGGCTGCTGTACCGCCGGTCCCGGAATGGTGAGCACTGGGTACCGGACGTGCAGCTCGAGCTTGAGAGGTGGCGGCTCAGGCGCGCGGAGTGAGCCCGGTTCGGCGTACGGTCACTGGTTAGCTCCGAGTCGGCCCACGGCTAGTGCGGCTGGGCCAGGGAGTACTGGAGCCTCGAGGCCAGGCTCGGTATTGGTCGGGGTACGGTAATGGACACACGCACCTCGGTGGTCGGTGTGGAGAGGAGGTGCTGGGGTAGGATCACGAGTAGCTCGAGGAGGTAGGAGAGGAGCGAGGGTAGGGCTAGCGCCTCCAGGAACCAGCGTGGTGGGCTCAGGGCGAAGACCAGGATGGGACCGCCGAGCTCTAGAGCGTAGATCGGGGCGAGCGCGGGGTACTCCAGGCACGTGATCGCGGCGTCCAGGAGGTAAGTGATCGCGCTGGTGATCGGGTCGGGACCCTCACCATTGTCCGAGGCGAGGTAAAGCACGTAGGCGAGTGGTGGCGGGGGCACGGTGATCAGCGTGCCCTGGATCGCGAGCCAGGCGAGATCGCAAGCCGCCCCGATCGGACCCTCCTCGATCAGTTCTCGGAGGCAACGCCCGACGTACTTGACGGGGTTCAGGAGGACGCGTCTGAGCGTGCCCCACCAGGGCTCGTTGATGCTGTACGCCTCGTCCAACACCCACTGGACGAAGCGGGCGAGGGCTCCAACGAGTGGTAAGGGCAGGCCCGTGCCGGCCGCGATGAGTCGGAGGCCCCAGAGCCCCAGCGGGAGCGCCCCGAACACGCCCTCTTGGACGTACGCGCCGGTGAGCGCGTAGGTGAGGAGGCCGAGGTAGTAGCGGCTGGCGAGCGTGGCGAGGCAGGCGGCGAGCCCTAGGAGCGCGTACTCGGGCGGGAGCCTCGGTGGGGTGATGAGGAACCCGTCGACGAGTGACCGTGGAAGCCCGAGCGCGTCGTTCAGGGCTCGCACAAGGCAGGCGGTGGAGAGGCCGAGCAGAACGTTGGCCACCTCCTCGCTCGATGGGAACGAGCCCGGTGGGATGGGCAGGTCCGGTGAGATCCGCAGTGTCACTTCGTACGTGATTGGGCCGGAGCCTCCCTCCGGGTAATACAGGTAGTACCAGTGGATGAGCGTGACCGGGTCGCTGTCGCTCGGGTGCTCGATGACCGGCTCGAGCGCGCGCAGGTTCTCGACCGCCTCCGCCCGAACCCGCTCGATTCGAACCTCCACGTAGCGCGGGCCGAGGAGCGGGACCACGACTCGCCCGGGCCGCACGAGGTACTCGAACGCGCCGACCCGCCGGTCCCTCCAGTAGAGCTCGACCCGCAGGCGGACCGGTCCGGTCGGTACCGTAAGCGTGGCGAAGCTCGGCGCTTCCTTCCACTCCGAGTCCAACCGAACCTCCTTACCGTCAGTGCGGACGGTCACCAGAGTCCTGGCGTCAAACGATGCTCCGGCGGTCGCGCACAGTTCCATCCGGTCGCTGTAGAAGGCCAGGGTGAGAGAAGGAAGCGGGAACCCCTTGACCAGCGGTCCCAGCGATCTCAGCGCCACCGCCCGGGGTCTCGTCACCGCGACGCGCCCGGTGAACTCGGTCGAGCGGTGCTCGAAGCGGTCTCTCGTCCTTACGATGCCGCGGATCACGAGTTCGATTCGGTCGGCCGTCAACTCGACCGTGGGTCGGACCGTGACCTCCACAACCTCCCTTCCGACGCGTCGGACGACCTTAACCTCGGGCAGGTTCGCCCCGGCGCACTCCACGGACAGCGGGAACTCCAGCGCCGACGCCTCCACGACGATGGGTCTCCCTGGCTCGTCAGCGTGCACCCACCACGGCAGTTCCGCGAGGTACTTCCCGCGGTACTTCACCCGCAGGAACACGGAGAACTCCGTCAGGACGCGGTCGAGGCGGCGCGTGACCTCGCTCTTCGCCGGCCCGTGCCCGTCCCAGACGCACCGTGCCAGGACCTCGCCCGTGCTACTGTCCTGGATTACCAGCTCCAGGGTCAGGTGCCTCGTCGGCTGGTCGTCCCCTCGGACGTCCAGGTGGGCGCTCGGCTCCGCGTGCGCCGGAGCCGGGGCGTCGAGCAGGATCAGGATGATTGGAACCAGGGCTCCGGCGGTCACGGCGATCACCCCGCCGGCCGGTCTTCCTTCTCTCCGTCCGTAGGGTCAGAGAGGGCCTCGTAAGCGGCTCGCGGGGCTGGGGCCGTGGTGCGCCCGCGCGGGCGTTCGGGCGACGGAAAAGTTATTAGCATGTAATCTCGTTAACCGGCCTCGGAGAAGCCGGGGCGGCCGAGCCCGGTCCAAGGCGCGGGACTTGAGATCCCGTGGCCCGTATGGGCCGCCCGGGTTCAAATCCCGGCCCCGGCGCCATCGAGAATCGTTACGGAGTTCGTAACGTTGCGCGGTGGGCGCGTCACCGCTCGACGTGCACCCCGGCGCCCTCCTCGACGCGGCCGATGACGGTGAGGTCGAGCTCCTCGACGAGCTCCTCCGGCGCGCAGACGAGGTACTCGAAGTCCTCCCCACCCTCGAGGGCGAGGTCGAGTGGGTCTCGGTCGAGCTCGGTGGCGACGTCCTCGACGCGCGGGTGCACGGGGACGCGCTCGGCCTCGATGACGAGCTTGACCTGGGAGCGTCGGGCGATGATCTCGG
>JAMOPO010000030.1 GCA_027064425.1 Methanobacteriota archaeon
CTCACAGATCTACGAGTACTGCCGGGAGCGGGGCCCGGACCGGATCATCATGGGGACGGAGGAGGGGCTGGGGTTCCGCATCGAGCGGGAGCTGGGCGTGGAGGTGATCGTCCCGGGGCACGCCGTATGCCCGGACATGAAGGTGACGACGGGCGAGAAGGTGGAGCGGGTGCTTGAGGGGAGGGTACCGCGAGCGCTCTTGGTCGAGCTGGATCGGGACGTGATGAAGGACGCGGAGGAGACGGTGGAAGAGATGTTCAGAATCACCGGGTAGCGGGAGGAGCGCGATGCTCCGGCGGCTGTTTCGCCGTCCTCGTAAAACCGTAAAAAGTCGGTTGTACGACATCAAGAGTCGGGTTGGGCCCGTGGACCCGGATTCCGTGGTCGAGACCATCGGAGGGCCGATGGAGGAGCAGCCTCGCCCCATGACGACCGATGAGGGGGAGCGAAAGGAGCTGAAGGAGGATGTGAAGGAGCTGGACTCGTTCATCCGGAGTTATTCGGGCCGCTCCGAGACGGAGCTGGTCACCGCCTACCCGCTGTACGAGACCATCCGCGTACTGGCCTCGATGGGAGGAGGGAGGAGGACGAGGAGGGCGATCGTGGACGTTTCCGCGGTCCGCATCCCGCTGCTTCTCGCCTCCCACAACGCGGTCGGGCCCACCTCCGACCTGACGGAGGGTCTTCCGCCGGACTCCAACGAGTACGTGGTGGTGGCACCATACCACAAGGTGAGCCTGAAGCCGCTGCATCCGGGTCCCCTGAGGGTGGACCGGCCGAACGGCGAGGTGGTCAAGCGGCGCTGGAAGCGGCTGCCGAACGTGTGCTCGTGGGGCGTCGAGGCGGTCGTCGTCCAGAGGCTGTGGGAGGTCGCTCCCGTGCTCGTGCTCGTGACGGACGCGGTCGCCTCGCTGTACGGGGTGTACCTGTCCTCCATGCTGGACGCGCCCATCATGGACGTTTCTTACCTGTGGATGTACACCAAAGGGAAGCCCATCTGGGAGGACGAGAGGGGTCGGAAGCGGGCGCTGCACTGGTCCCAGGCGGAGACGCTGCGCTCCCTGAAGCCGGATTACATCGTGATCCTGAGCAGCGTGAAGCGCCGGCAGTTTAAACGCGTGGTTCGCGCCGTCCGCTCCGAGGTGAGGAGCTCCACCCTGATCCCCGTGATCTCCCGGGACCACCGGGAGCTGGGCGAGAGGCTGCTCAAGAGCATAGAGGATGAAATACCCATGGTGGGCGATCACACCCACAAGGTCTTCCAGCTCGAACCGTTCGTGGCCCGGCTGGTCAAGGACGTCACCATGGCCCCGCTCCCTACCTCGGTGTACAACGAGGTGAAGTCACTTCGGTTCAGACCCCTGACCCTCGAGGTTAAGGTCGAGGAGTCCTAGTTCAGACCACCCAGCACCGGCGGAAGCACTCGGCCACGGCCTCCGTCACCGGACCCCTCCGCACGACCACCCGGGTCTCCTCACCGTCCCTCACGCACTCGAACCGTTCTCCCCGAACCTCGGGCAGCGGCGCGTGCACACGGATTTCGAGGCAGCTTGAGAGGTTCCACCCACCATCGGATTCCCCGCGGGCCCTCCGGGCCCGGGCGTTGGCCTCCCCGGGGTCTACCTCACCTATTTCGGGCCACTCGGGCAGCCCGGTCAGCGAGCAGGAACCGGGCCGCGATCGCAGCCCGAACCTGGCCGCCAGCCACGCGGTCGTCTGGTCGCCGAGCCCGCACTTCAGCAGCGGGACGTCCACCTCGAGCTCGTACAGGGCCCGGAGCCCGGGCCTGCCGCGCGTCAGCTCCGATACGTTCGTCCCGTCCAGGACCGCGTCGACGCCGTCCACGGCCTCCGTGATGGCCGCGTAGATCGCCCGCTTGCACGCGTAGCACGGGTGGTCGTCCGGGCCCGAGAGGACCTCGCTCACGTCGGGCCGCACGAGCAGCTGGTCGACGTTCAGCGGGG
>JAMOPO010000031.1 GCA_027064425.1 Methanobacteriota archaeon
CCGGGAGGACGCGGAGCGGTTCATCGAGACCGCCGAGCGGGTGCTCTCCGCCCTTCGGGAGCTGCTCCGGGAGCACGAGTTCGACGTGTGAGCCCGCCGGCCGGCGCGACCGGGGGTGAGCCGACGCCGGGAGGGCCGGCCCGGCAGCGCTAGCCCCGACTGTGATCGGTGGTGGTACCAGCCTCTCGTCCGCCTGTTACCAAGTCAGCGCAGCATCGTTCGGGGGTCGGAGGAGCGAACCCCTGCTTGGGACGTGTGAAGCTCCACTTTTTCTCGGGACTCACTTTCCATTTCGTCCAGCAACCTCAATAGATACCGTGAGAAACAGGCACTGCGGGATGGGATCACCGTTGCCGCCGTCGGCGACTTTCGTTAGTTCCTTCGTCCTCTTCGAGTTGACCACCCCCGAGCGAAGCCATGGCTCGGAGCGCCCCGCCCACCACGGCCGGCGTCTTAAGCTCGATTTTCTTGTCGCCCGGCCTCACTTTACGGATCATCAGATCCAGGTACGGAACCCATGAATCCTCCTCGATTTCCCAGGTCAGCGAGCCAGAGTAACCAGGGTGCCCGAGGGTCAGAGACTTGATGAACCGACGCACGTCCTTCGGCACCTCGAACCCAGAGTTGACCACATCCTCTACGTCCACTCCCGACGCCTGTCCCACGCATGACGCGAGCGCGTCCAAGAACACCCACGCGCGGAGGAAGTCCCTCAACCCTACGATCTTGTCCGACCTGGAGTCGGTCGTCGCGAACAGGGTCCTTTCCAGCACCCATTTTCCACCTCGGAGCCTCCTAACTGCACTCAACGCCGTCGCCACGACGAGCCCTGCGAGGGCGCTCCTCAGCGAGATCACCGTCAAATCTCCAGAATCTACGACCCGTGCCACCTCATCTGCAGCTTTCAGTGGTTCCTCAGTGAAGTCGACACGCTTGGCATCAAACCCCAAATCCTCCAAGTCCTCCCATAGACTTCCTGAAGGACCATCGACCAGCGCGATCCCGGGTTCCAGCCCCGCTTTGATCATAATCCGAGCGAGCGCCGAAGCCGCACACGTACCCCGGTCGGACCTCTTAACGGCCAGACCCAACTCTTCCAGCTCCTGCACCAAGGAGTTGTCAAGCCTCCACTCGCGGGGCTTTGACACTTCAGGTGACTCTAACACGAGGTTCACTTCGATAACATCCATCTTATCCGACCCTCGCACCCGCGCTCTCGCCTTCAATCCCCTCGACTGGATAGACCGCCAGGGCACGAGTAGCGGCCATTAAAGCGTCTCGGGCGCGGCCCTGCGAGGGACGGGTTCTCGGACGCCGCGGCGGGCGACGGCAGGGACGTCACGAAACGTTAAGTTCTTCTTTACAATAACGAGGGCGGTAAGGCTGCCCCGCCGGAGCCTCCGTCAGCCCGGGCCCGACCGATGCCGGGAGGGTGAGACCGCCCCCTCGGACGCCGGTCACCGTCCTGATGAGAATGATCCCTGCCAGGCTCGGGCGCCAAGCCGCCGCGAGCCTACCGGCCCGGTCACCCACCCAGTCCGGGGCCGCCCCCGATCCCAACGGTCGGTCGGATCGCACCGGTTCGAACGCTCCCCAATCGGCCGCAACCGTCACGAGACTCGGAACGGCCTCTGAGGCGGCCCCGCACGCCCGAGCACCCCGGCATCACGGATCCCTCCCTGCCCTCCCTCGACCCGGCGCTGAGGGCCGCGGCGTCCCCGCGGAGGTCAACCGGAGCCCCGGGGCCGGGTACTTCCGGTGTGAGGAGAACCGAGCGCGAGGTGCGGGTCGAAGGGTTGGGACCGAGGGCGGGCCGGCGATCGCCGCAGCGACCGTGGTGGTGCCAGCGACGGTGCTGATTCTTGCGCGACGCAGAACGGTCGTCTCCCCGACTCAACGCCTCCGCTCCTGGCAGCTCCTGACGGCGCCGGTCGTCCCGGCGCGCCCCGCCGGGGCGTCG
>JAMOPO010000032.1 GCA_027064425.1 Methanobacteriota archaeon
CCGAGATCATCGCCCGACGCTCCCAGGTCAAGCTCGTCATCGAGGCCGAGCGCGTCCCCGTGCACCCGCGCGTCGAGGACGTCGCCACCGAGCTCGACCGAGACCCACTCGACCTCGCCCTCGAGGGGGGCGAGGACTTCCAGTACCTTGTCTGCGCGCCGGAGGAGCTCATCGAGGAGCTCAACCTCACCGTCATCGGTCGCGTCGAGGAGGGCACCGGGGTGCACGTCGAGCGGTGACGCGCCCACCGCGCAACGTTACGAACTCCGTAACGATACCGGCTGGCGCCGGGGCCGGGATTTGAACCCGGGCGGCCCATACGGGCCACGGGATCTCAAGTCCCGCGCCTTGGACCGGGCTCGGCCGCCCCGGCTCCTCCAGGGTCGGTCGCGAGATTACACGCTAATAACTTTTCCGTCGCCCGGGAGAGCCGCGGGACGCTCGGTGACCCACCGCCACGCGCGGGCCCCCATGGCCCGGGAGCAGCTCCTTCGACCACCCTCGGCTGAAACCGGCCGATGGCGAGAGCGCGACGTTAACCCAACTGACCCTGGCGCGTCCCCTCTTCACGAGCCGTCTCGGCGGCCTCTCCACGGAGGAACACGGGATCACCCTTACCACTCACCGGCACCTCGCCGCTTCGTCCGGTGGGTCCTGAACGGGGCGTACAGCATCGGCAAGCGTCGAGGAGGGCCCGATCGGGCGGTCCACGACCTCGCCTGGCTCGCGATCCAGGGCACGCTGATCACCCTACCCCCGCTCGCACTCGCCTACGCTCTTTGCGTCGCCCCGAACAATGGCGAGGGCCCCGACCCGATCATCAGCACGATCACTTACTTCCTGGGCGCCGTGATCGACTGCCCAGAGTGCCCCGCGCCCGCCCCAATTCACGCCCTCGAGCTCGCCGGCCCCAATCCTAGCCTTCACTCTAACCCCACCACGCTGGCTCTTGGAGGCGCTAGCCCTGCCCTCGCTCCACTCCTACCTCCTCGATCTGCTGGCGATCTCGCGCAGCACCTCCTCATCCCACCGAGGTCCACGCGTCCATTACCGTGCTCCGTGCTCCAACCGACGCAGAGGCTAGCCTCAAGGCTCCAGCGCTCCTTGACCCAGCCGCATTAGCCGTGGACCGGCTCGAAGCCCGCCGGTGGCCGTAACGCCGAACCGGGCTCACTTTCCGTGCCGGAGCCGCCAGCGCTCGAGCTCGAGCTGGACGTCCGGGACCCAGTGCCTGCCGTCCCGAGACCGGCGGTACAGCAGCTTGCGGAGCACGTTCTCCGCGAACCAGGCCTCCCAGGGGCCGAGGACGACTCGGGTGAAGCGGGGCGCCCGCTCCAGCAGACGCTTGATTCGGGTCGATCCGGCCGGCTCGAGGTCGAAGGCTAAGGCAAGGAGTCTAGCGACGAGTCTCCGCACATCCTCGGTCCCTGGAGCCTCCCGCACGATCCGCTCGAGGGCCGAGCGAAGGTGACGCACGGCCAGTCTCGCCAGCTCGAGAACCTTCCCCTCGGGCCGCTCGGCCAACCACTCCACGAACTCCACGCTCGGGCCCGACTTACCCAGGTAGATCAGGCGCGGGTGCTTGAACCTCCGCGTCCGCTTGAAGTACGCAACGTAGTACGGGCCGTACGTCCTCCCGCTCACCTTCCGGTACGTCTCCCGCAGCTCGGGCTTGACCTGTCGGCGGTACGCCTCGCGCAGCACACGAAGGCATCGAATGCGTTCCACGGGGTCGGTCGGTAGGGGCACCCCGGTCCAGGACACGGCCCGCCACCCCGGCTCCGGGCCTGCCGTCGTTTTGTAATCAGGCGGGAGGATAAAAATGTTCCGGACCTCGACGGGCGCGGGCGTGCTAGGAGGTGGGCGTCGAGGGTGGGCGGTTCTGGGCGCCGGTCTGGCTGATTACAATAGGATGGCGGGGTCGCGCTGGGGGACGGGCGGGCTGGCCGTCTCGGCGC
>JAMOPO010000033.1 GCA_027064425.1 Methanobacteriota archaeon
TCCGCGGGTCGGTGGCACCCTCCCGTCGGGCGTGGCGGGGGTAGCGGGGAACGTGGTGGAGGCAGCCGCCCGCTCGGCGGCGTTCAGCAACGCGTTCCTGCTCAAATCTGCTGAAGAAGCGGTCTGGGTGGACTGAAGGGATTTGGTGGTGGCTCCGCCTCGGGCCCGATGGTGGACTCCTGGTGGTGGCGTGCCCGGGAATCTCGTTCGCCGTGGCTCGGTCGCTCGCGCAATTCCCGGCGGTGGTGATGCCGCCTGAACGGCCATGCTGTTCCCGATCCCGTACGGCGTCAAAAGTCGATCCGGGGAGTGCTGCGGGAGCTATGTGGTAAGAGGAGAGGCGTTGTTAAGGGTTAGCACTGCTCCTAACTGACTCCGGGGCCATGTTATCGTCGTAACGCTCCTGGCCGCCTGCGTTCTCCCATGCACCGCCGCGGCAGGTAGCGAGGATTGCCCGGAGATACCCCAGGCGCGATGGAGCCACTGCCCACCGGTAGCGCGGTAGGCAGATGTAGGACTCGAGGCGACGGACGGGCTCATCGGGGAAGCGCGGGATCAGCGGCCTCTCCACGTGACGTGTGGGACCGGGCCGATCCCCTCGCAATGCATGGCGAGTGGACTGCCGAGAGCCGAGAAAAACGCGATACGGTACGTCCACACGAGGGAGCGCGGCGGCTCAACTACGAAACCGCCGTCCGCGGCAGCTCGGCGGGTGCGGGCTGGTGGTAATCGACCGGGTGCTTGGGTGTGCACTCGAGGCGATTCACTCCACCCCAAACAAGTTCGTGCTGGCGGTTTTAGGCGTAGTGACGGCCACGATCCTCAGACCTATTCTCCAACGGGATAACGAGGAGCTGCCGGACCCCAAGGATCCTGACAAGCCGCGATACGTGGCGCTGCTCTGGGGAATTTTAATTGGGCAGATATCCTCAATATACTTCCCCGTATTAACTACTCTCTTAACTACTCTCGTACTTGTATTATCCTGGATGCGTCAGGTACATCAGTGTTTTCACTTAACTATGGTCGAGATTTCAATGTACATCGTAACGTTCGATACAATTATCATTGCGTTCTGGGTTTTGAAGTGGTTCGTTAAGGCGTCCAAGCGGCTTGAGTTGGCGAGCCTACGCCTAACCTTTCCTGGATCGCTCCTAGCATTTTCCGCCAGCACCCTAGTTTTTCCCACCTTAATTTGCGCGCTCTCCCTCACCTTGTCGTTCCTACCATTCGCCATCTTGGGCATCCCACTACTGCTCGCCGTGTACCTCTTCCCGGTGCCCCTGCGCACGTCCGCCGCTAGGCAGGACCCGCCGTCCGCTTCTACCTCGAGTACCGACGGGAGTTCGGGTACCCCAAGCCCGAGGAGGCACCCGCGCTTGAGAGGCTGGTGCCCTTACTGAAGCGCCTCGGCGCGCGTCCCGAGTACGTGCTCGAACGGCGATACGTTCAACGCATGGCGGGGCGAGTGCACGTCCTCTCTTCCCTGGAGCGGTCCTGGGAGCGGTCTTGGGACTCGGACGGTGTCGAGGTGGAGGATTTGATCGATGCCGTTCACGCGCTCCTGGCCCCGGTCTGGCGGAACGCGAGCGAGGGCGAGTTCTGGGAGGTTCTCGGGACTGTCGTCTGGAAGCACGGCTTCTGGGAAGTTTACGCCGTGATGCACGAGCTATCCAAGCTGGAGGTCAACCACCCGGAGGTGAGGCTCGCCCGGGCCATGAAGAGGGCCCTGGTTAGGCTGGTCACCACCGGGCTCCCCCGGAGCTAACCGCTGGGCACCCTCACCACCGCGGAGAGAGTCTCCCAACCTGGGTCGGCTGGCTCGGGTGCTTGCCTTGCCGGGGTACGTCGGACCGATCGCGGAACACTTCCTTCAGCGGTACAGCCCACCACGACCCCGCGTGCGTAGCGTTCCATCCGGTAACTACGACCGAGG
>JAMOPO010000034.1 GCA_027064425.1 Methanobacteriota archaeon
GCCTGTGAACGCGTCTTTTCCGGGTAGGTAACGAACCCGCGAGCGGGATGATCCGCGATCGTTCGCCCTTCAATTTAGGCGGGGCCCGCTCTCGGAAGCGTCCGCGCGTGCAGGTAGCCTCGACCCTCCGAGGGGTCCACTGAGTTCGGGGTCTAGTGCTGGGAGTGTAGCGTCCCAAGGAAGGGTTAGGGAGTAAACCGGCGCCCCTCAGGCCGACAGGGCTAGTCCGGAATCGGGTGAGCCCGGTGACCGGACCCGTCGGGCCGGGGAAACCTCGATCGGGTGGAAGGGCTTACGACCCGCGCTGGATCCTCAGGGAGTGGAAGTGAAGGGCGTCGAAGGCTCGCAGGATCGACTCCCGGTTCCCGTGGCGGACGTTCACCGGGAGTGCGGGCGCGAGCGTGATCTCGGTCGCCGGTGGAGGCCCTCCCCGGGTTCAGCGCCGGTCGCGCTGGCCCGGGCGGTGGTCCTCCCGAGCCTCGCCCCCGAGGACGCCGAGAAGGACGCGCTGCTACCGTCGTTAGCGACCGGTACCGGCACGGCCGGGGGACGTGCGAGCGGGCTCCTCTCCTTCAACGCTACCCGACGCCCGCGCGTGGCGCTGCGGGTGCACGAGCTCGAAACCGAAGCCGCCTCCCCTCCCTTGCCGGCCCAGTAGAGGTGTCGCCCGCTGGTAAACTAGGGTACCGAACTCGACGACCGCGCCTCCGGGGAGTCCACCGGGTTCCCCGAAGATGAACTCAATGCCGTGCGGCGTGGCCTCATCCGGAAAACGTCGCAGGGTTCGCCGGCTCGGGGTCCGCGCTCAAGTCCCCACAGGGTGTCGGTGGAGCGGACCGCGCGCTCGGGTTGTCGAGTTGAGGAGCGCGCTCCCCACCGCCGATCTGGACAGGCTCACGGGACCGGCCGCGACGGGTCCCAAACTGCGGGAAGACGTCACCGAACCCCTCGGACCACATCGAGCGTTCTCCGGCGGGCGGGTCCTCACTCCGGACGGACGGTGTGCACCCCCCACGGGCTTGAATCGCGACGTTTGGCGGTGTCGGGGGCACCGGTCGGCGTCCCAATGATCCACCCACCGCGCCCGTCGGCACCACCCCGGCCCTCGGGCACCCAGGGCGCCCTCCGACCACCGGGCCCTCCCGAGCCCACGGAAGATCACCGAATCCACCCGGCGTTTCCGGAGGCCTCCCGACCCACCTACCACCATGAGTCCGAACGCCGCGCCCTCATCAGCCCGCGTGGAGAACCGCGCCCGTGACCGGGCAGGGCGAGCGACGACCCCGCCGCGTTGCGGAGCTCGCCCCCTGTAGTTGGAAGGCGCAGACCCGCGTGGCGGGACGTTCCCGCCGAGCGTGGCGGCCCGGTGGTTAGCCCGCGCCGCGCTCGGCGGTGACTCAAGCCGTTGGGAGGGTCGCCGGGAGCCGAGTGACCGGCGAGTCCCGCCCGGGGTGCGTCGGGCTGGGTGTCGGCGGTGCACGCCCGGCGAGCGCGGGCGGGTGGAAGGTTTCTGGGTCGCCCGGAGCCAATGTAGCTCGCCCTCACCACCGGTCGCCATCGTGGCCGTTCAGCCCGATTACAAAGGGACGATTGGCCAAGACCCGGGCCGCGAGGTGATGGCTCCGGTAAGAGGCCTTTCACCTTGGACGCGTCGGGCGTCGGCTGGTACTCCGCGGGCTTCCGGGCGGCGGTCCCGGCCCTGTCGGGGAGTGGGATGAGTCGCGTTGATCCCGGCTTCCTACCCGCCGGGCGGTGCCGCGGGACGGTCAGCACCGGGAGGTGAGGTTGCTCCCCGTGGGACCCACCGGTCCGGGGGTGGTAGGGGCGACCAAGCCGTCGAGAACGGGCCGAGGTCGCTGGACAGCGAGACTCCCGTGGGCGCTCCAGGATCCGACCGTGAGCGGTTGGGTTCGCTCCAGAGCCACCCGTGAGGGGGTTAGTGACCGTGATCGCCATCGCCGGGAGCAGTCTCTCAAGCTCTCCCCAGGGAGGGTAGGTTCGACCTTCACTGCTAATCCATTCGAGGCGGTTGGAGGCCGTGGACGGGGTGAGAGCCGTGAGCTCGCTGAGCGGTGCCGGGATGGGGGCTGGACCGGCCGTACGCCACCGGCGATGACCGGGACGGTCTGGGTCAGGGAATTCCTTCGGTGACCCGGGTGATGGCGGCGTGGACGGAGGTTCGTAAGGTCCCGCCACTCACCAAGCCCGACCGGGCCCACGGGAGGCGCGTGCGCCCGAGGTCTTTCCGGAAATCTTTATCCGACTTCGGAAAAGTGAGGACCCCCGACAGGGACGGCGCGTGGTTCCGACGCCGACCTGATCTGCCTGCACCACGCCCTCGCGAGATCCGGCGAGTTCACCCCCGAGTTGCACGGTGGACGGGCACCAGAGGCCCGGGGCGTCCATCCGGTGATGTCCCCCGATTCGACCGAGCCCCCGAAGTGGATGCGGGCGCTGTTCCACCACGTCACAGGCGCCTTGTTCGGCCTGGTAGCGGCGTACTACTGGTGGTCAGGTGACATCGTGGAAACGATGGTGTTCGGCTCCTTGAGCGTCGTATTCTCGGCCGCTGGACTCTGGACATTGCTAGCTCGGGCCCATCCGGCCCCTCGGGATCTGAGGTGGTTAAGCCCCAACACCGTTTGGTATCACACGGTCTCTCCCGCCCCACCGCTGTCGTTGTCGATCCCACTGACGTGCGCCTCGATCGTCGCCGCCGTGATCTCCCCTCTCCTACTGCGGGGTGAGTTCCTCCTCGCGATCTTCCCACCGTTCGGGCTGTCGGTCCTGGCCTCCCTACTTCTGCCCCCTACGCTGGGGCTGGGTTGCGTGAGGGCCCTGTGCGCGTGGGGCCGTACGGTACTCCTACTCTCGCTCGGGTACTGCGAGGTCGAGGTGATCGCGGACGGTGACGTCGAGATCTCCGGGTTTCGCGAGCTCCGGTCCTTCCCGATCGAGCACGAGGAGATACCCGGTCTACGGATGATCGTGGGATACTTCCCGCCTGGAGTTCACAAAGTCCGCGTGCCGGACCGCGGGTTCCTCTTCCTGAGGACGAGGGGCTTCTGCTTACTCCATGGACCGTGGGAGCTCCCGGGGGACGAGAGGGAAGCGTTCCGGCTCGCCCGATCGTGGGAGAAGTTCTCGATGGTCTACGCGGCCCTGTGCCTGCGAGACGGGCGCCCACCGGATTCAGAACACGTGCGAGGGATCATGAAACACGTGAAAAACAACTCTCGGAAGGAATTGAGAGTAACGTACTTCGGGGTCGAGTTCAGGTGGGGGAAGCTGCTGTTCGGCAGCTCGAGCCTGGACTATGTGATTCTAGCCATGATACCGCTGATCCTCCTAGTCTGGTACACGATAGGGTTTCCCCAGTCTACTACCTTGAGATCCCTGGTGTCAGTCGCCCTACCATTGCTCGGCGGCATAATGCTCGCGCTCCCGATCGCCTGGCGTAACCGCAGGGTCGTCAGATCGGGGAGGTGGTATCTGCTCCTGAACGAGCGGGTCCGAGTGCAGGGGATGCTCCCGAGCTCGTGGATGGATGAGGACGTGAGCTTCCTCGTACTCTGGAAGTTACTCAACGCGTTGGAGGAAGACTGAGCCACGGTGGCCGACCCGAACCCGACGAGTGGGACGCCCCCTTCCCGAGACCAGGTAACGCTCCACAGCTCGAGCACGGCCAGCGTGGATCCCCGCCGAAAACGCGTCCTCCCCACGCGGCCAACCGCTCGGGACTCGACCCGGGGAGCCTCCCGTCGAAGGAGTTCTCGGGGGTGCGACGTGGCGTTACCACGCCAAGTCGGTGGAGCGTGCGATATGATCGAATCAGAGTGGCTTAACATCGGAGTGAAGAGGTGGGAGGAGCCGATGCCAGTCTCCGTCTTGGCGCTGGTCCTAGCGCTAGCAGCGCTAATGGCCCGGAGGCGCAGGGTCAGCGCGTAGGGGGTGCGGTCGTGAGAGACGCGCTCCTCTTCCTCTTTCTTCCAACCCTTCTCGCGCTCTGTGCGGCATCGCCCGCGCTCGCGGACGTCGAGGGTGACCTACTTGACGACCTGCACCTGGTTCGCGAGAGGTGGGAGGAGGCGGTTCAGCTGTGGCGCGCGGGCGAGGTTGGCGTCGTGATCGTCCCCTCGTCCGCCCCGGGAGTGTGCTACCTTCCCGACGGTGATCCACCCTTCGTCGGTCCGGTTGGTGGAGTCGAGTTCAAGCCTGGTGGAGTGCTCGTGGTGCGCACGCCCACTGGAACGCTCGAGTACCGCTTCAGGCCGCCCATCCTGGTGAACGACTCGACGGTGTGCTTCTCGGACAGGCTGTGCGAGGTGGACTGGATGAATCAGGAGGGTAGGCCGTCGGTCGGCGTCGAGGACCTCAGGACGGGCGCTCAAACGGCTTACACCGCTCCCTTCAGAGTTACCGACTTCCTGCCCGGACCGCTCGAGCTGGCGAATGTCGAGTACCACCTCGCGCCCGACCGATGTACGCTCACGTACTACATCATCTCGAGGAGGATCCACGACCGGTACCTCGAGCTGACCGTGCGCATCCCACGAGAGGGCGAGCCCGAGTTCCACGCTCGCGTGGTGTACGATCCTCAGCGCGTGCTCGAGCTGCGGCGTACGCTGAAGGAGAAGGAAGAGATCGAGCGGACGACGGGAGGTAGCGGCTGGTGCGTCGTTCACACGCTCGAAGGTGCAAGACTAGTCTGGTTGGGCTTCCGACCGCCGGAGGACGCCCCGCTTACCAGGTTCTTGGACCGCGCGCGGAGGCTGTGCGGTGAGTTCGAGAGATGGTGGAGTGTCCTCGACGTCTCCGCCCTCGACCTCCTCGCCTGGTGGCTCGAGTGGAAGCTCCGCTGGCCCAACGTCCGGCTCGTCCCCGGGGAGACGGACTGGGAGCGGCGCTGCTACTACCTCCTCACTCAAGCCTGGCCCGCGATCGTCCCGGACCTCCTTGCAGCCGCAAGCTCGCTCTCGATAATACTTCCGCTCGTGCACTTCGAACACTGGTGGTTTGAGAAGCTCGAGCCCGTGAGTGAGAAACTGCGGGCTCTCGGCCCGCTCGGTCAGTTCCTGGTGGCGGTCGCTTACTACACGCCCGTGGGATTACTCGAGGGGTTCCTGGGCGAGCTCGTGCTGCCCCTCCTTATCCGGGTCGCGGTGGCACCGATCGAGACTCTCCTCCCCTGGATCGGTCGACTGGACGCGTCCGCGCTGGCGCTCCGGGCGTTATTCTGCACGGTGGCACCCGTCGTGGACACGCTCGCAATGCAGCGGGTAGCCAAGCTTACGGGCTCGCCAGTCCTCGCCGCGCTCACCTTCGCCCTCCTCGACAGGCTCTGGGTGGTTCGGAGTCAGTGGTTCAACCCCAGCTTCTGGCTGTCCAGGGCGCTCCCGTTCACCGAGATCGTGCTGGCTAGCGGGGCTCGAGCGCTCCCCTGCGCGGTTCTACCGCCTTCACTCGCCGTACTCCTTTACGCCCTCCAGAACTCTGGCATCATCCTCCTCCCATGGCCCGAGGTGAACCTGGACGCCGAGAACCAGCACTGCCTACTCCACGCCCTCCTCACCCCACTCCTAGAACGGATCACCGAGAGGATAGCGCCCGTGTGAGGGGGTCTGTGAGGATGGTGTCGAGAAGTTTCGTGCTGGTGTATTCTCGGTGATCGTCCTGCTGGCGCCCGCTCACGCGGCCCCATAGTTGATGACTGCAAGGCCAAGTGCAAGGAGGTCAGGGAGCGTTTGGGCAAGGCGGTCCAGGCATGTGACGACCTACTGAGGTTACTGAGGAAGTGTAAGGAGAAAAACGTGGATGTTTCCGCGGAGGAGCACGACGTTCGCTTGGCCAGGGAGCGATTAGCTGAGGCGTTGCCCGTGCTGGACTGGGCCTTGGAGAGGTTGGAAGATATCGACAGCGCCGTCTCTGGAGACGAGAGGTTGCTCGTGGAGGCCGTGGACGGGTCCAACGGGCTTCTTGCGGCGCGGTCCACTCTCTACGACATGTTGAAGGATCTCGATGATCTCGAGGGGATACTCCGGGACGCCAAGAGCGCGTGCGAGAATTTCCTGGCGGGGAAGGCGGATGAGAAGGTGTTCAGGAGCGGTTGGACGGTGTGCTGGCCCGGGGTGCCGGGCTGGTGGGCACGGCGGCCAGCCTGCGGGGGTCGGCGTATCGAGTGGGGTCGCTGGTCGACGCCGCCTGGGTTCGCGTGAAAGACCTGGAGTCGAAGTTACAGGAGGAGCGAAGGGCCGCCGAAATCGAGCGGAAAAGGATTCTCCTAACCCTCGGTGGTCTCGCACTGGGTCTGCTGACGGCGACGGTGCTCACGATCAACCAGCAATTGCAGCCTGTCCTCGCCACCTGGCTCGGCGTACTCGGTCAAGTACTGACGCTGGTACTCCAACTAGTCAACACCTTCGTGGCGACGCCCACGTGACCCACCACCGATCCTCCTCCACCACTTCAGGTCCCCCAGTACCGGCCCATGCCGGCGACGGAAGGTACCGAAAACCCTCAACCACGGGCGGGCCACCGCGGACTTGAAGTCGGTGAGTGCGGGTCGGACTCCGTGTAGCAGACCCCGGTTCGAGCCTCCGCCTCCACCCCATATACCTTCCCGAACCACCCGCACCTCGAACCCGGCCTCGACCCAGGACTCGATCACCTCGCTCGGGTGAACCCTACCGTACTCATCCTTGTACTCCTGCACGAGCAGGTGCTGGTACTCCGCCCGGATGCCCTTCGGATTCACGTCCAGCTTCTCCATCACGAGGTCGAACTTGCCCAGCCCGTAGGAGGTCAGGAAGAGCACCGAGGCCCAGGTGTCCGTGAAAGCCCCCAGAAGGAGTCTCGGGACCTCCCCCACACGTGCGTCCCACGATCACCGGCACGCCCGACAGGTGCACGACATCGAACACGCCTCGAGGAAGTCCTTCCTACCCACGACCTCCCCAACTCCGATCAATCACCGCAGCGCGGGGTTACAACCCCACGAGCGATACCTTGATCACGCGAAGGCATCGCCGCCCAGGACACTTACCACACCGGAGGCGGAACCCCTCGGGACCCATCACCACCCGAGACGCGACGCTCCCAGCCGTGCGCGACCCAGCCCGAGTGCTCGCAGCATGTCTCGACCCAGCGTACGCTCACGAGCGACCCCCCTCGCGACCCCGAGAGGAAGACTCACTCCCAGGGCGTACGCGTTCCGAACACCCTCACGCGCTCGCCCAGCAACACGCGCACCCTCGGGCAACGGTCCTCGAGGAACGTCGAGTCGGTCACCGAGAACCCCTCCGAGTCCGGCACGAGGAGCACGACCTCGGCACCCGGAGGGCCCTCGACCCATCAGGACGCCCTCACGCCACCCGGACCGTGCCTCGTCCAACCGCCGGAAGAACCGCTCGAACGTATCCGGCAGGCCCTGTGGGCCACCTCGACCCAGCGACAGTCGCGGAGCTCGAACACCGCGCCCTCGTCCAGCTCGGGGGTGCGGAGGACCGCGGTCGTGACCAGACCGCCCTCGCATTAACCTGTACTGGCATGGGTAGCGGAACGCTCTCGATCCGGCTCAGGTTCCAAACTGGCCTCTCCGTCGAGCTCCCTTGCGTTGGCGCCTGCCGCCTCGGCGGGTGAGGCCGCCGTGAGCCGCGCCGTTTTTCGTCACACTATTGTTATGCACCTCGTAACGATTTGCAGACCGATTTAGAACAGGTCGAGGATGCCGTGGAAACGTATTGGGAACGCCTGCGCCTGTGAGTGAGGGCTGGAGTACCTTGGGTGCCGGATGGCGGGCGGTCCTCCCACTACCGGAGCGTCCCGACGGTGCGGGCTGGGACCTCGGGTCGGGGGAAGGAGCGCTGGAGCTCCGGAGTCCGACCCGGTGTTGGTGGTAGCACGGTGACGGCGGCGCGCACTTCGGTGGCCGGTGCGGAGAGGAGGTGCTGGGGCAGGATCACCAGCAGCTCGAGGAGGTAGGAGAGGAGCGAGGGTAGGGCCAGCGCCTCTTGGAGCCATTGCGGCACGTTCAGGGTGGAGACGAGGAGGGGAGCGCCGAGCTCGAGGGCGTAGACTGGGGCGAGCACGGGGTACTTCAGGCACATGGTCGCGATCTCCAGGAGGCACTTGATCGCGCTGGTGATCGGGTCGGGACCCCCGCCGAAGTCCGAGAGGATGTAGGCCGCGTGAGCCAGCGGGACCGGGAGCACGGTGATCAGCGTGCCCTGGGTCGCGAACCAGGCGAGCCACCAGGCGGCCTCGACCGGACCCACCTCGATCATTTCTCGCACGCAGTGCCCGACGTACCTCAGGGGATTCAGCAGGACGCGTCTGAGCGTGTCCCACCAGGGACACTCGTCCAGCCAGTACGCATCGTCCAACACCCACTGGACGAAGCGGGTGAGGGCGCCGGCGAGTGGCAGGGGTAGTCCCGTGCCGGCCGCGATGAGTCGGAGGCCCCAGAGTCCCAGCGGGAGCGCCCCGAACACGCCCTCCTGGACGTACGCGCCGGTGAGCGCGTAGGTGAGGAGGCCGAGGTAGTAGCGGCTGGCGAGCGTGGCGAGGCAGGCGGCGAGCCCGAGGAGCGCGTACTCGGGTGGGAGCCTCGGCGGGGTGATGAGGAACCCGTCGACGAGCGAGCGTGGGAGTCCGAGCGCGTCGTTCAGGACTCGCACGAGGCAGGCGGTGGAGAGGCCGAGCAGAACGTTGGCCACGTCCTCACTCGATGGGAACGAGCCTGATGGGACTGGCATGGCCAGCTCGATTATTAGCCTCGCCTCGTACGCGATCGGGCCGGACCCACCCTCCGGGTAATACAGGTAGTACCAGTGGATGATCGTGACCGGGTCACTGTCGCTCGGGTGCTCGATGATCGGCTCGAGCGCGCAGGCCCTCGACCGCCTCCGCCCGAACCCGCTCGATCCGAACCTCCACGTAGCGCGGGCCGAGGAGCGGGACCACGACTCGCCCGGGCCGCACGAGGTACTCGAACGCGCCGACCCGCCGGTCCCTCCAGTAGAGCTCGACCCGCAGGCGGACCGGGCTGGTGGGGATTAAGAACTGTTCGGCGTCCGGGCCTTCCTCCCACTTCGAGTCCAATCGAACCTCTCGATTCCCCGCGCTAACGGTGGCCAGAACTCGAGCCTCATCCTTAGCCTCATCCTTGGCGGGAGTATCAACTTTCGCGGTCGAGACCACGTTGCTGCAGGAGAAGGAGAACTTAGGAAGGACGGAAGCGAGCGGGCGCAGTCCAGCCAGCAAAGTCAGGAGGCCGAGCGCCATCGCCTCAGGTCTCAGCGGGGACACTTCCACATGCCCCGTGAAGACGATGCGGCAGCTTCCAGCGCGCCCCCGGATCTCGATGACCCCATTGTCGATTATGTACTGGAACTCAGTGACCTCCTTGAGGAGCGCACTAATGAGCTTGGTAACCTTAACCACCGGCTTGAACCTTATCCTGACAATCTCTCCGTCGATGCTGCAGGTTTTGCTGATCTCCGGTAGATCCATGCTGCCACTTACGAAGTACTCTATACCGTCCATTTCGACGACGATAGGCCTACCTGGATCGTCGACGCGTACGTGCACCGACTTCACGATGACATCGTGCCCCTTGTACTTAACACTTAGGACCACGTTAAAGTCTCTCACAACACGGTCAACTTGATTGTGCGTACTGACCTCATATCCTGGAGAATCGAACCTGCCATCCCACACGCACTGCCCGATGACCACGCCTCTGTCGTCCTCAACCCGAAGTCCTATGACCAAATCCTTCACTACTTCGGAAGGGCCGCTGACGCTTACGCGAATG
>JAMOPO010000035.1 GCA_027064425.1 Methanobacteriota archaeon
GAGCGCTTGATGTGGGTCCTGGTCTCGCTCCTCGTGATGTGCCAGCCCGCGGGAGCGTTATCCTTTGGCCATCACGCCAAGGACACCCCGCCCTGGGTACGCAGCGATGAGTCCGCGCGTCAGGGTCATCCCTTCGTTGAACACCCTACCCTGACCGGGGACCGGTTCCTCCTAGTGGCACCACTCTGGCGGGAGGATGATCATTACCGAGCCATCCTGGGCGTGTACGGGGTGGGCGAGCTAGTCCTGCTCCAAGGGACGCGGGTGCACCGGGTGCTGGTTCCACGAACGGTGACCAGGGTCGAGGGCCGGGTGATCACGCGCGGCCCGTGGCGCGAGGTGCGATACTCACTGCAGGCGTCGGGCGAGCTCCTCCGGCTCCAACCTGAGGAAACCGTGGATCGCACGTTCGCGGTGGAGGCGAGCCTGCCATCCCGCGATGGGTGGATTCGAGTCGCGCTGGCGCCGGGGAACTGGATCGTCGCCCTCGGCTTGACCATGGACTTCAACGTGCTCACGCTGGACGGGAGGGTCCTGTTCCGGGGTCGGCACCCGTACGATGAGGTCGAGTACGACCTGCCGGACGGCGTGCACTTAGCTTTCTGGTGCGGATATTACGCGCTGGACCTGCGGGGGAGCCTGTCCCCGATTGACATCCCGGGCAAGGTGGGTCTCACGCTCCCGGAGCGGTTCGACCCGCGGTGGCAGTACGAGCACGGGGTGTTCTACGGGTACTGCACGGTGCTCGAGGTGAGGACTGGGAAGCCGTTGATCCTGGAGTTCAAGGCGCCGGAGCCGGGCGCACGCATCCCAAACCTTTACGGTGTATTGGTTCCCAAGCTGGTTACGGACGACTACATAAGCCGGCACACTCCCTGGTGGAAGGGCATCTACCTTCCCGTCCTCCCAATCCCACCGGTACCGAGAAAGAGGAGTCGACACGGTTAGGGGAGGGCGGATGAAAGCGGTCTTGTTACGCCCCGCCTAACCTCCACCATCTTTTCACTCGATTAACCCGGGACTAGGACCCGAAGGGCTCGGGGCGTTGATCGTCGCAACCGCGTCACTTCGGAGCGAACGTGGACTTCGTGTTCGACCCGCGGGCCCAGTACGAGGAGCGGGCGTTCTACGGGCCCTGCACGCTCCTACGACTAGACGCTAAAACCCCAGTAATCCTGGAGTTCAAGACGCCGAAGCTCGGGGCCGAAGCGTTCGACTACGTGGGAATGGCCTGGGAGGACGCTCGCGGTTTCTACTCTCGCAAGTACTTCGAAAAACACCACTGGAAGAGTCATTACAAGCCCGATACCACGCTCGCCCTCCTAGGCTGGTTACTCCCACTTCCCTCGAGGTATCGGGTCAAAGGGAGAGCGTCCCGCGGGCACTCAGCACGCGCCTAACCCCCACACCCTTCTTCGGGAACTCTGGGAGGCCGCGCTGGCATCGTTCCGGGTGGTGTCGGACGCGCCGCCGAGATCGACACCTTGGCTGAGGCTCGGGGCGTGCGGGTTCCGTGGTGCGGTACCCGGCACCCTCGAGGCGTTCTACTGGGAGTTAACGGGGGCGTAGTGGTGTCATTACGGGTCGTGGAGGTGGTCGAGTTCTACCGGTCGGCGTTCGAGGGGTGCGTCGATGGGAGTGGTATCCACCCTCGGCGAGCTGGTGACGTCGGCACTGCCCACCACCGTGCACGACCTGTTCCAACAACCTCGTCCCGGAGTTACGAGAGTCCAAATCCTGCCTGGTCCGCTTCTTCATGAGGCACGTGAAGGAGGGTGATAGCATCGCACTCCCGGGTTAGGTAGGCCCGCCGTTATTCGATCTCACAACCCGCGGGCGGAGGAGACATCCTAACCCGCGAGACCGGAACGGCGTCATCGTCCAGGACACTTACCACACTGGAGGCGGGAACCCCGGGACTCATCACCACCCGAGACGCGACGCTCCCAGTCGTGCGCGACCCAGTCCGGATACTCGTAGTACGTGCCCCTCGCGACCCCGAAAGGAAGACTCACTCCCAGGGCGCACGCGTCCTGAACATCCTCACGCACCTCGCCCAATAACACGCACGCACCCTCGGGCAACGGACCGTCCTCGAGGAACATCGAGCCCTCGGTCACCGAGAACCCCTCCGGATCCGGCACGAGGAGCACGACCTCCACGCCCGGTGGACCCTCGACCCTCAGGACGCCGTCGCGCCACTCGGACCGCGCCTCGTACAACCGCCGGAAGAACCGCCCGAACGTACCCGGCAGGTCCCCGGAGGCCACCTCGACCCGGCGGTCGCCCCGGAGCCCGAAGACGACCCCCTCGTCCAACTCGGGAGTGCAGAGGACCGCGGTCGTGACAGGGTGTGATGGGAAGCGCACGAGGTTCACCGCGAGCGTGGAGCTCAGGATCAGTAGGAGGAGTATGAGGACGAAGAGTTTCAACACGGTGGGTTTCCCCTACCGGTGACGTGGTATGGGAGAGATCCGGTAGGAACTGCGGAGTGACGGGCGGACCCCCTCGGGGTAGCGCGAGGTCCCGGGTTCTCTCGGGGATGTAGTGTAAGGGACCGGAGTACACGACCGTGATCGGGCGCCCACGCGATCCCGGCCGACGGCGTTGAGGTTCATCGGTTGGTGTGACACGCTTTACTCAGGGTTACGGATGAGCGCCGGAAACACCTCGGGGGGCGCCGGTCACAGGGGCGGCACCTTTCGGCACGGCTCCCTGCACGGTGTCGCACGAGCCCACGTGATGTGGCGTTAGTAGTCTCCTCCAGCGCGCGATGAGCGTGCGGAGACGGTAGCGATCACCCGCGATCATGTGGTCATGATCGTGGTGTCGCGTCCGGCACGATCGTGGGGGCAGCGTTTTCTTCCGTGCGGGCCCGCACGATGGCGACGGAATCCCCGGACCGTCGGGAGCGGGGCTCGGGAATCGGTCGCACTACTCGGGGAGGAGAGCGTGATCGTCGTCGCGCGACCTCCAACCGCTTCCGTCAGGCGCTGAGATGGTTCCGGGTAAGGCGCTCGAGGGGCGTGGTCAAGGTGCTCGGGCGGGCCGGGAGGTCTGCAGGGCTTGCCCGAGGTTCGGTGCGCCTCCCGGTCCCGGCCCGACCTCGACGATGACCCTGAACTCCGTCCTCGTCCCCTCGAGGAGGAGTATCGGGGTCAGGAGTAGTGCTACCAGGTGTTCGAGGGCGGATGGGAGTGCCAGGAGAGCGGCGATGGAGTCGGGGATGGGTAGGTAAAACCCTAGGACGGGTAGGAGTAGAAGGAGGGCGTTCGCGAGCCCCATGGGGAGCGATTGGGAGAGCGGTTCGAGGATGAAGGTTCGGATGTCGTCCAGCAGGCCGGCCAGTGCCTCCCATGGTGGTTCGTCGAAGAGGGAGTAGAGGTAGGGGAGGGAGAACAGGCAGAGTGGTAGGTTGATGCCGATCGCGCCGAGGAACAGGTAGGCCGTGAGCCACGGCCATTCTCGGAGGGCGCGCTCGAGGTACCAGGTGGGTGGGGTGGTGAGGACGAGGTGAGGCACCTCCCAGATGGGGGTGGACCAGTACCGTCGCCTCTCGTGGCTCCAGCGCTCGTCGAAGATCCACTGGACGAGCTTGGCTAGCGCCCCGACGAGCGGTAACGGTAATCCCGTCCCGGCGGCGATGAGTCGCGCGCCCCATAGGCCGAGGGGTAGGGTGGCGAAGCCGGGTTCGGGACCGACGTCGACGCCGAGGGTTGCTAGCGTGGCGACTCCGAGGTAGTGGCGGGCGGCGAGCGTGGTCAGGCAGGCGGCGAGGCCGACGAGCGCGTACTCGGGTGGGAGCCTGGGCACGGTAAAGGGTCGGTTGAGGACCTCGTCCGGAACGTTCAGGAGGTGGTTCAGCACGCGTACCAGGTTGATCGTGGAAAAGGTTAGCAGTTGCAGGATGATATCTTCGGCGGACGGCAGTAGATCGGGGGCGTAGATGTGGACGGGGAGTACGTACCGGATCGTGCCGGTTGGGGTCTCGAGGGTGAACGGGATGTCGATCTCGCCAGGGTGTACCTCGGGCTCGAGGAACCTCACGCTCGGGGACTGCTTGGTAACCTTCGAGGTGACCTCAACCTGGACGTACCGCGGGCCGAAGAGATGCAGGACGGCCGGACCGGGCCTGATCTCGTACTCGGAGCGCGCCACCAGCCTCTCACCGTCGTAAACTTCAATCCGCACGCGGAAGGGTTCGGGAGGGAGGGTGAGGCGGAGGTAGTTCCAGCGTCCGAGCTCGAAGGTGCCCTCCGGCGTCTCGAAGACCACGCGAACCCGCTCGTTGGTCTCCCGCCAGTCCTCGCACAGCAGGCTCGCGTGTACGTTAATCTTACTAACAGGCACGCGAAGCACGACGTCTGCGAGAGGTCGGGGTAGGCCTGCCGCCGCTGACCCCGTGATGACGGCGATCAGGTTTAACGGTGCGTGTTCCACGTGCGCCTTGAAATTGACGTGGTAATCGCCCTTCTTATCGTGGACGATTACGTTACCGTTCACCCAGTAAAGGAAGTCAGCCACCCACTGGTTCCCGAACCATCGCTTCGCGCTTTCCACCTTAGCACCGGGTCGGAGGGTGACTTCCACGGTCCTCCCGTCGATCGTCCGCACGACTCTAAGTGGTTCCTTTAGTTCCCACGTGCTACTTTTATCATCTTTCTTATTGGATTTAAGCCTGACAGCTTCACCGTTGAACTCGATGAGGATACCTCGGCCTGGGATCACGCGTATGAGGGTATCTTTATCCAGCAACAACTGGTTCTTGTAGCGTACGGTCACCTTCACGGCGAGCTTGTTTATGGTACGACTGACGCAATTCTTGCTAACCTTCGTTTCCCCGAGGGCATCGTGTCTACCGTCCCAACAACAACTCGCGATCACGTGCCCCTGATCGTCGTAAACCTCGACGCCTACGAGCAGGTCCTTGCACGCTTCGTAATCCCCGTTAGCTCTTACCTTGGTCTCGACGTCGGTTAAATTATCCGCAACCGCTCCGATTGTGACCGTGCTTACCAGGGCAATCAGCGGCAAGCTCAGCAACGGAAGGCGAACGGCGCATTTTACACTCCCAGCCACGGGTTCCCGCCCCGACAAGACGTAATTCGCGGGCCGACAGGGTAGCCGGCTGAGGGTCTGCTTAAGCGTTATGACTATCCTCCACCCAGCAAATACCACGGAACTCGGTCTCTCGACGGCGTGCCGGAGGGCGTCGAGGGCTTGATTCGGCGGCTCCTCGTGCTCGCTGGAGGCTTCGGTGACACCGTGGGACGGTGCGCCCAGCTCCTCACCAGCACGGAAGGGGAGCGTCTTCGGCGGGGTCGTTGGCGGTGAGGTGCGACGGTGCGATCTCCAGCGCACTCTGGCACTCTCGGCCGGAGTGGTTCGCATTGGGCGTCGCCGTGATGCCGGGAGGGTGTTGGGTCCTGTTCAAACCTTAAGAGTGGGGCACGCGCCACCAGACCCCCGCGCTCGGGGGGTTGTGTGCGCCCGCTGGTGACGGGCTAAAGTGTCGAGCTCGCCGTTCGCCGAGACGGGACGTGATGTCTCCTTCTCGCGCCCGAAGGCCCCGCGAAGCGGTCGGCGGCCCGGTTCCGGGTCTCGGTCGAGCGCGTGGGATACTCTGCGGAACCTCCGGACCGCACCGCACCCACCGCGTTCCACGGGACGGCGGGCTTCGGAGCATCCTACCGCACGAGGTTGCACTCCCGGTGGCCCTTCCCCGATGCGAAGGGCATGCCGTAGCGGTGCTCGGAAGCGCTCCTCGGCACCGATGCCTGAGTGATCCAACCCGCGTGATGTACTCTCGGTGGTCCTGTGCGTCTCGGGACGGATGGTTCGTGTTGGAGCCAGTGCCTGGGGGCTCGGGCGCGTACTCGCTCACGTCCACCGCGCTCACGCGCAGGGGACCGCCCGCGTGCCGGTCGCGGGCTCCCGGGCGGAACACCGCGATCGAGCCGCTCACGCTCACGACCGCGAGCCTTCCGCAACACACCATCCACGAACGCGGGCGCCTCCGGCGGCAGGGAGGGCGGACCCTCACCCCCGGCATCATCTCCGCCAACGCTCCGCGCGGCACACTGAGCGCGCCCCGACTCGAACCACGATCCGACCCCAACGCCCGCACCTTCACCACTTCGGAAACCTCTATGTTTCCTATCACTGCGCCGGAGGAAACGCGATACAGGGAATGCCGGCCGTCGGCCCAGACCGCGCTCGGAGTGACGGGGGAGCGTGCCCGGTGAGCCGACTCGGCCTTTAACTCCTCGAGGCGAGCGTCGCGGGCCCGTGCGGCGGCCGCCTTGCGTGACCGGGATCGCGAGGCTCGGAGCGGTGGCCGATCCTGGGTGGTGTCATCCGCGCCGGCCCGGTGCCGGCCTCGACTGGACCGCCCGGGAGGACCTGGGGCGTGGCTGCTTGACAGGTCCTCGTTCGGCCGCGCAGGTGGGTGCCGGTATCGGGGTGCTCCCTGAGTTGGAGGCGCCTTTCTCGCCGTAGCCGGCCGCTCGTGTCCGGCCTCGCATGACGATAGTTTACCGGTGCAAGGAAACGGCCGCAACGCTCAAGTTACCGTTAAGCTGGTCGCCTCGTGGGGAACCGGGGGTGCGGGCTCAAGACGGCGGGGGGCCGGATGGCGGATAGAAGCGCAAGCCGCAACATCCGACCACCGTTGCTGGGTCTGCTGCTCGTCGCCCTTGCAGGCGCGGTCGCGACCGGAGCGGCCGCGGACCGCGTAGCCAACGTCACGGTCGAATTAGATGTCAATGGTAATCACGGGACGTGTAAGGACCTATTCGTAGGTGTTGAAGTTTACGATAGCTTGGGCAACCTCCTTGCGAGCTGCTACTGGGACGGTAGGAGCGACGCTTTTGGGACGAAAGCCTGTGAAAGGCACTTCGATCGTACCGTTGACAGCTTCAGGGTGTTCCTTACCGTCCGCTACAAGGGTGAAGAGCTGGCGTACAAGAGGACCTTCATACGCGTGCTCCCTGGGCGGGGTATCGTCGTCGACTTTGATGGTCAGGTCATCACGATTACTGGTGGAGACAGTAGGCAAGAGTTTCGGCCAATTAGGGTCACGCGGGTAATCGACGGTCAGGTCGTGGAGCTCGTCCTTCGGCCCGGCGCTAAGGTGGACAAGGCCGAGGTAATGCGGGACTCGTCTTCCAGAGGAGGCGAAGACTGGAAGGAGTGGATAGTTGACTTCCTCTTCTGGGTAGACGGGAGCATAGTTGTTCACGGCAAGAAGGGCAAGTACCGCATCGACCTCAGCGCGCGCGTAGAGCACACTGCCCTGAGCCCAATCGCCATCATCGCCGGGTTCGTGGCGCCGGCCCGCTCGACCCGTTTCGCAGACGTCGTGCTCCACGTCCCGCTCAGTCGAGTTAACGTCCACGCAAGCTTAGGGTCGGTCGGGTGGTGGAGGGCTAGGGAGCGCGTTCGCGTGGTCTTCGAGACCCCGGAGGGCTCCTTCGAGCTCGAACCCCCGAACACTCTCGAGCTCTCCCTACCACCCAAGCCCTTCCGCGTGCGCGTCGAGGTCTACGAGGGTCGGGAGCTGAAAGCGTGCTCCGAGTACGAGATCCAGCCCGGCCCCGCCGTCCTCCACCTCTTCGGGCCCAGGTACATTCAGGTCCGACTCACCTCGAAGATCCTCAAGCGGGCCCCGAGCGTGAAGTTCCTCCAGCCCGAGGTGTACCGGACGAGCAAGATCGAGCCCAGTACCGAGGTGAGAATCCCCTTCATCATTGAGACCCCGACCGACGCGATCCCGTACACGCTCTACATCCAACTCTCCGGACCCTACCTGCTGCCGGACGGGGGCACCATCCTCGAGGCGCTCCTAACCTTCTCCACCTTCAACCTGGTACGCGTCCTGAACCACCTCCTGAACGTCCCGGACGACGCCCTCAACCGACCCCTCATTCTGCCCCGGTTGCCACCACGGTACGCGCTGATCGGCCTCGCCGCCTGCCTGACCACGCTCGCCGCCCGCCACTACCTCGGAGTCGCCACGCTAGCAACCCTCGGCGTGGAGATCGAGGGCGAGCTCGGCTTCATCACCCTCCCACTCGGCGTCTGGGGCGCCCGACTCATCGCCGCCGCGACCGGGCTACCGCTACCCCTCATTGGAGCCCTCACCAAGCTCGTCCAGTGGGTCTTCGACCAGCAGTGGCGGGGCGGCCCCCTCTGGGAGGTACCCCACCTCGTCCTCACCACACCGATCACCTGGTACCTCGAGCGCGCCCTCCAAGAGTGGCAACGGCTCGCAGTCTACCTGCTCCTCGGCGCGATCGGCATCAACCTACCACTCCCGCTCTACTCCTCCGTCTACATCTACCCCATCTTCGACGAACCACCCGAAGAAACGCTCCCACACCTCCCAGACATTCTCCTGGGCATCGCCCTGCTCCCCACCCACGCCGCCCTCCAGCTGCTCACCCAACCACTCCCCATCGGGCTCGCGAACGCCCTCACCCTGCTCCTCATGTCCCCGCTGGGGTACTACCTACCCATCCCCGACCCCATCGCCGCCCTCCTAGCCCTGCCCTCCGCCCTCGAACACCTCGTGGCGCTGCTCCTGGCCCCGGCACTCCTCCTCGAGGGTGCGCGAACGGAGTTCAAGATCGCCCTCGAGGTCGGGCCGAGGACGGGGCGCGGAGAGTGCCTGCAGTATCCCCACGAGGCAATCGTTTCGATGGTCAAAACGACTGCGGAACCGCGAGCCTTACGCGCGAAATGGGGGCCTTTTCCCGGGAGGGCCCGCAGAGGGTCAGGGTGTGCCGGCCCCGAGTGCACTGACCTCGACGGGCCCACGCGCCGGAGTGGTGGTGGCCACACGCCCTCGGTCGTAAGGGGGCACGGGGAGGCCTTGCATCTTCCGGTGGGGGCAGCCGTCCACTCGAGGTAGCTTCTTCAAGCGAGGCTGGTCGGACCCGGGCACCGGGCCGGTACGGGCACCGTCGGTCGGCTCCCAGCCTTGGGCCTGTTACCCCCTCGCGGTCCGGGTCCCACCGGCCCGGTCACCGGCTGCCTCCTCGCGCCCCCCGGGTAGCTGGTCACCCGTTGCCGTGCCCGAGTGGGTGGATCGGACCTGGGGCACGCTGCGGGGCGACCACCGCACGGGGCTGGTGGGGGCGCCCATCCCCCTAGGTGGTATCGGAGGCCGAGGCGGGTTGCTGCGGCCGCTCCGGGCCCCGGTCCTCTCGTTGGGCCTTTCCGCGTGCGGGCTGGCGGCACGGACACCGGTCCGCGGGCACGTCCGTGGGCGCTATGAAAAACCGCCCTCCCATCCCGCCGCCATCACACGGGTACGCCCATCGTCGTGAGCGCGTCCTCCAGCACGTGCGGGAGCCCACCGGGGGCAACGCAGGCCAGCGCTCGCGTGGTTCCGCCCCCCCCCGCTCGCGTGGCACGCTAGCACGAGCGCGAGCGGGACCAAGGACGGTGCACCGGCTCCCGGTACTCGAGCAGCCTCCCAACCGAGCCCTCACGAGCCTCCGAGCGAGCACCTGGTAAGAGGCCCGGGGGAGCGCGCCGAAGGCGCCAGGGACGCGCCCGGCTCCCTCAGCGTGGGAGCTCGCACCGCACTCTACGATACCGCGCGTGTTCATCCAAGAACGCCCGATCGACGTCAATCCAGCGT
>JAMOPO010000036.1 GCA_027064425.1 Methanobacteriota archaeon
GTACATCCGGTACCCGGAGCGGAGCGGCGCTGGAGCCCAGCTCGGTCCCCACCGGATCGTGGGCTCTCCCGGGTTCACGAACGACTGCCACGTCAGGTTGGTCCCGACCCAGGACGGGGAGAGCAGGGTCGTCACGAACCGGTCGACCGAGGAGTAGGACTTGTGCACGCTGGTCAGGTAAAACAGCCCGTGCGACTTGATGACGCCGGCCACGCTCGTCAGGATGAGCAGTATCAGGGCCGAGATCAGCGAGGCCGTGAGCGCGTCCAGCGTGAGCTGACCTCGCAAGGCTCACGATCCCGCCGAGCTCTCCGTGGCCCGTCGGACGACCTCGTCCGCCACCACGCTCATGGCCTGACTCCATCCGGACCCGACCGTGTGCACGAACGTCCTCAATCCCATAGCGAACACGGCCACGGTCACAATGACCGCCATCAGCAGTAGGGCCATCTCCAGGGATACCTGCCCCTTACACCCACCGGGACGCACACTCGGCGATCGCGCTGGCGGCAGAGCTCTCAGCGCTGCCAACGTCCACCAACCCCTGACTCGTCGACCCTACGGATGAGGTGAAGTACCACGCGATAACGGCGGTCAGCCCGATGACGACGATCAGCATCAACAGCGCCTCCACGCCCGTCTGACCGCGCTCACAGCTTCTTACTGTTGACGCTCTCAGCGAACCCCACGAGGCCCTGAGAGACCGTGGAACCAAGGCTCCCGGCCCCCTGGCCCAGCTGCGAGGCCGCCGCGTACACGAAGTACCCTATGACCGCGGCCAACCCCACGAAGGCGGCGAGAATGAGCAGGTTTTCAACACCACCCTGCCCTCTCACCCCCAGCATTTCAGGACGCTCCCCCCAAGGAAGTACGTCACCGCGTAGCCCAGCGCGATCGCGGGAGCGAACGGTGTGGCGTGACCGACCCGGATTCTCCTCACCCCAGCTCCTTTAACCTCTCGATGTCCCGCGCGGTGAGGCCCTCGCCGGAAGGGATCACCTCCGGAACCGCCCGCCCGGTCGCCAGCAGCAGCGCCGCCCTCAACCGCCCCACCTTCCTCACGCGATCGCCCACTCGAACGACCACCTCTACCGGGATCTCACCCTCCCGCAGCTCGTCCACATCCTTCTCCACGGAAGCCATCCGTGCGGTCGCCATCGTGAGACTCACCAACAGCGCCACCGCCGCCCACCACAGCGGCGTCCAAGGGCCCAGGAGCGGCGCGTAGGCCCCCGCGAGCACCGGGCCGAGCAGGACGGCCCGGCCCAGCCCCCGGCGCCGCACCGCCACCCACAGTCCCACCACGACCGGGAGCTCGATCACCGCCGCCTCCAGGGGCGGCAGCACCACCGACAGCGGTCCCACCGCGGCGTACAGGAGGAGCAGCTCGCAGGCTCCCCTGCCCACGGCCCGCAGGAACCTCGCACCGCGCAGCTTCAGCGCTCGCGCACTGAGGTAGCACAACCCGAACGGCGCGTACAGGAGGATCGAGTTAACTAGGACGTCCAGCCCCCACCAGGGCGACCGGCCCCGATGCAGGAACATCGCCAGCGCGGGAAGCAGCTTCACGTCGCCACCGCCCATCACACCCGCCAGGTGAAGAGCCAGCGCCGCTAGGAACGCGACGAGACCGTCGAGCAGGGCCCAGCCCGTGAACCACCACCCGTTGAGCGCGCCCAGCGCCAGCGCGTAGGCCACGGCCGCCGCGTTGGCAGGCAGCGTCAGACGGTTCGGGACGAGCCCCGTCCTCAGGTCGGTGTACGCGGCCGCTCCGGCCACCAC
>JAMOPO010000037.1 GCA_027064425.1 Methanobacteriota archaeon
CCTCGGTCGTAGTTACCGGATGGAACGCTACGCACGCGGGGTCGTGGTGGGCTGTACCGCTGAAGGAAGTGTTCCGCGATCGGTCCGACGTACCCCGGCAAGGCAAGCACCCGAGCCAGCCGACCCAAGTTGAGAAACTCTCTCCGCAGTGGAGGGTGCCCAGCGGTTAGCTCCGGGGGAGCCCAGTGGTGACCAGCCTAGGCAGGGCCCTCTTCATGGCCCTGGCAAGCCTCACCTCCGGGTGGTCGACCTCCAGCTTGGATAGCTCGTGTATCACGGCGTAAACTTCCCAGAAGCCGTGCTTCCAGACGACAGTCCCGAGAACCTCCCAGAACTCGCCCTCGCTCGCGTTCCGCCAGACCAGGGCCAGGAGCGCGTGAACGGCGTCGATCAAATCCTCCACCTCGACACCGTCCGAGTCCCAAGACCGCTCCCAGGACCGCTCCAGGGAAGAGAGGACGTGCACTCGCCCCATCATGCGTTGAACGTATCGCCGTTCGAGCACGTACTCGGGACGCACGCCGAGGCGCTTCAGTAAGGGCACCAGCCTCTCAAGCGCGGGTGCCTCCTCGGGCTTGGGGTACCCGAACTCCCGTCGGTACTCGAGGTAGAAGCGGACGGCGGGGTCCTGCCTAGCGGCGGACGTGCGCAGGGGCACCTGAAAGAGGTACACGGCGAGCAGTAGTGGGATGCCCAAGATGGCGAATGGCAGGAACGACAAGGTGAGGGAGAGCGCGCAAATTAAGGTGGGAAAAACTAGGGTGCCGGCGGAAAATGCTAGGAGCGACCCAGGAAAGGTTAGACGTAGGCTCGCCAACTCAAGCCGCTTGGACGCCTTAACGAACCACTTCAAAACCCAGAACGCAATGACAATTGTATCGAATGCCACGATGTACATTGAAACCTCGACCATAGTTAAGTGAAAATACTGATGTACCTGACGCATCCAGGATAATACAAGTACGAGAGTAGTTAATACGGGGAAATATATTGAGGATATTTGTCCAATTAAAATTCCCCAGAGCAGCGCCACGTATCGCGACTTGTCAGGATCCTTGGGGTCCGGCAGCTCCTCGTTGTCCCGTTGGAGAATAGGTCTGAGGATCGTGGCCGTCACTACGCCTAAAACCGCCAGCACGAACTTGTTTGGGATGGAATGAATCGCCTCGAGTGCACACTCAAGCACCCGGTCGATTACCACCAGCCCGCACCCGCCGAGCTGCCGCGGACGGCGGTTTCGTAGTTGAGCCGTCGCGCTCCCTCGTGTGGACGTACCGTATCGCGTTTTTCTCAGCCCTCGGCAGTCCACTCGCCATGCATTGCGAGGGGATCGGCCCGATCCCACACGTCACGTGGAGATGCCGCTGATCCCGCGCTCCCCCGATGAGCCCGTCACCTCGAGGCCTGCATCCGCCCCTGCCGCGCTACCGGTGGACAGTGCCGGCTCCACCGCGCCTGGAGTATCTCCGGGCAATCCTCGCTACCTGCCGCGGCGGTGCATGGGAGAACGCAGGCGGCCAGGAGCGTTGCGACGATAACATGGCCCCGGAGTCAGTTAGGAGCAGTGCTAACCCTTAACAACGCCTCTCCTCTTACCACATAGCTCCCGCAGGACTCCCCGGATCAACTTTTGACGGCCGTACGGGGTCGGGAACAGCATGGCCGTTCAGGCGGCACCACCGCCGCCGGGGATTGCGCGAGCGACCTAGCCACGGCGAACGAGATCCCCGGGCACGCCACCACCAGGAGTCCA
>JAMOPO010000038.1 GCA_027064425.1 Methanobacteriota archaeon
TCCCAGCCCGCCTCTCCCGTCGGTTCAACCTGGGCCTCCCCCGACGGTGGCCGGCTCGACAGGAGCAAGTCCTCCGTCAGGATCACGCACGCGAGCCTGTGCTCCTCCCGGGACGTCTCGGCGGCACGGACTATCGCGTCCTCGATCTCCTCCTGGGTCTCAGGCACTTCTACGCGGAGCTTCCACTCCCTTACCACGTCGGGGAGCTCCACGGAGCACGTGTACGAGCCGCGCCCGTCGGCGTCCAGCCCGACGATTAAGAGCCCCGGCCAGTCGCCCTCCTCCGCGAGGAGCTGCGCCGCCACGTACACCCCCTTATCCTTCAACACCGCCACGCCGAACCCACCGGACTGGGCCAGACCGACCACCAGCCCGACCGCATCGAACTCCGAGGCCACCGGGATGACCTCGAACGGATGGTCCCCCTCCTCCAGCCCCCGAACGACCTCGTTCAGCGGGAATCCCGGCAGGTAGGCGACCGCGTCCGGCTTTAGCCTCCTCAGCGCCCTCAGCACCGCCTCCGACCCGAGCCCAGTCACCCCAGACCCCCCACGGGGACCGCCACGATGATCCTGTGCCTCGCACTCCTGCTTTCGCTACCGGTCCCGGTCGAAGGGGCGGAGGTCCAGTGGGTGAAGCTGGCTCCCGGGGCCGAGTTCCTGGCACCGGGTCCGCTGATCAGGACCGTCCGGTTACCCACCGAGGTGCGCTTCCTGCTACCGGATCCGGACTTCGGACAGGTCGAGTTCGACTCCGACGTCGACGGGGACGGGAGAATCGACCACGCCTGGTGCGGTGAGGTCGCAGCCCTCACGGTGTACAACGTGGCGGTGGCGGAGGGGTTGTGGAGACCCGTCCGCGGGTTCCCGCTGACCCCGGCGGAGCTCGAGAGAATCGAGGCCACGTTCGAGAAGAGCACCGGAATTCCAGTGGAGGACGACCAGTCCAACGCGCCCGTAATCACCTTCACGGCCCCGTACTACCCGGCGCTCGCCGCGATCGCTGGCGGCCCCATCGGAGCCCTCGTCTGGGCGGGAGCGCAGGCTGGGGTGACGGTTCCGACGCACGCGGTCGTGATCCTGGGGGCCTCACCCTCCGGCAGCGTCCTGGTGGCCAAGGACTGCACGGAGCTTCAAACGGCCTCGTACGACTGGCGCCGGGACTACTTCCTGATGACGCTGGACACCCTGAAGGCGCTGCTGGAGTCGGTGGCGGTGCAGGGCGGGGCCTTGGCGTTCTTCCCGCTCCCGGAGGACTCCAAGGAGCTGCCGGAGCCGGCCCTGGAGGCGCTCTCGGGCCTGCCCGTCTGCGTTCAGGAGTTCGAGTGGTCAGAGGGGTCCACCGTCAGGCGAGTCAGGATCGATCTTTACTACGTGAGTTCCATCGACCGGGTGTGCCGGGTCGTCGCGGCGCTGGCCGAAGCGGGCATCCCGACGATCTGCCTGGTCCCGACGACCATCCACCTGGTCGCGGGGCTGAGCTCGGTGGCGCTGGCGTGGGAGGAAGGGGATCAGGAGGGGCTGGGGCGTCTCGGGGAGGTTGAAAGGCTGGCCCAAGAGCTGGCGGAGCTGCGCCGGCGGTTGCTCGAGGAGGAGGCGAGGCTGGCGGACCTGGAGCGGAGGGTCGCCGAGCTGGAGCGGCGGGTGGCGGACGTGGAGGGGAGGGTGTCCGAGCTCGACTCCAGGCTGCGCGGGCTGGGGGAGGAGCTTGAGAGGCTCGAAGG
>JAMOPO010000039.1 GCA_027064425.1 Methanobacteriota archaeon
GCTGATCTACGGGATCGGCGAGCTGGGGAAGGACTGGTTCAAGCGCGTCAGCACCGTGGTCGACCTGGCGCAGGAGCCGGCCCGGTGGGCGCTGAAGGTGCACGAGGAGACGCACGCGTGGGAGGGGGCCGTTGAGAGCGTCGGTGAGCAGTGGAGTGAGTGGGAGCAGCACAAGGGCTCCGATGACCTGAAGACGGCCATCGCGTCCCGAACGCTGGCGGTGCTGGGGCTGGTCGTGTCCGGGAACTGGCGGGCGATCTTCAACGAGGCGAACAAGGCCGCACGCGTGGCCGAGAACCTTGGTAAGGTGAAGATTCCGGCAGGCGTGTACGGCAACCAGTCCGACATCACGCTGGACCTAAGCGGGTGCGAGACGCCCGAGGACGTGGCGAACGTCATCAAGAGCAACCTGATCAAAACGATCTTCGGCGACGACCAGCTGACGCCGGACCGGGTAATCGCGCTCATCGATCGGGAAGCGAAGCACTTCGACCTGGGCGACAACTTCGTCGAGACGTACCTGGAGGGCGGTCAGTACCGGCCGCACCCGGGCGGCTTCACCAAGGACGAAGTGAAGAAGGTGATCGAGCTGTTCAAGCAGGGTAAGGATGTCTACGGCCTGCCGCTGTCCGAGAACGCTCTCGCGTTCGCGGTGCTGTTCAGCATCGAGGACGTGTGGGTTACGTACGAGGAGTACGTGCACCAGTACGGTCACTTCTTCCCGCCCGCGGCCGAGGACGCCAAGCTGGCGCGCGACGAGATCCAGAAGGCGGTGAAGGATCTCGAGTCCGTGCTGGATCGGCTGAACGCGTGGGCGGACGTGGGGGTCACGAAGGCCCGTCTGGAGTCCAACCCGATCGAGTGCGCGCCGGCGGTGAAGGACTGGGCGGTGGGGCGGCTGTTTAACGAGGTGCGGGAGCTGCAGCAGAAGGTCAGTCGACTGGAGCAGGAGGTGGGCTCGGGCGTCGCGGCCCGGGGTCAGCGGACCGGTGGGCGTGCCAGCCGCGGTAAGGGTCCGGTGAGCCCGGTGATCATGCTGCTGGCCCTCCTGACCGTGCTCGGGCGGCGACGCTAGTTCCCGTCCCCACCCCTCTAACACCTCTTTTCGGGGGCGAGTTGGGATGAGGTGGGTGGCGATCCTCCTCGGTCTGGCGCTGCTCGTCACGCCCGTTCAGGCGGACCTGGTTGATCGGGTGCAGGATCGGTGCGTGAAGGCGGCGCGATGGTTGGTGGAGCATCAGCGGCCCGACGGTGGGTGGTTGTACGAGGGGACCAGCCGATCCTCGAGCATGGACACGGGCGTGGTGTTGCTCGGGCTGTCCGAGTTCTACGATCGGGCGCCGCAGGATCTGAAGCCTAGGATCCGGGAGGCCGTGGATCGGGGCGTTTCGTACATCCTGAGGTGCTGGGACCCGAATCGGAGGATGTTCTGGGATTACCCGGGGCAGACCTCGCACGAGGACTGGCTGGGGATGTATACCGTTCACGCGCTCATGGGTCTGATCGCGGTGGAGAAGCGGTTCCCGGACGTAGCCCGGAAGCACGGGGTGGATCGGTACGTGTCGGAGGCGCTGGAGCGGCTGATGAGCCTGCAGAGGGACGACGGGTCGTGGCGCGGGTTCGGGCCGGGGTCCTGGCAGGATCCGTACCGGTGCACGCCGATCGTGGTCTGGCTGGCGGAGTGGTCCGGCAAGTACGGGCCCGATGATCCGCACGTGAAGA
>JAMOPO010000040.1 GCA_027064425.1 Methanobacteriota archaeon
CGGGTGGCTCGTGGGTCGGCTGCGGCGGGAGGGCGGTAGGACCAGGGTGACCTTCGAGGGCGTGCGCCGGTTCCGCTTCCCCTGCTCGGACGCGCGGGACGTCCGGGTGCGCGGTCGGGTGGGGGTGCTCTCCGGCACCGTGAGCGTGTCGAGAGTGGTTCTCGACGATGGGGACCGCGAGGTTGGGTTGGTCTTGGAGCGGGAGCTGCGGGAGTCGGTGGAGGACGTGGAGTCGGTGGTCACCGAGGTGGTCACGGAGGAGTTTCGGCGGGCGGTACGGGAGGGTGAGCTCGAGCGGGACGTGGTCCGGTACGGGATGGAGCGGGTGATTCGGGACGTGGTGGAGGAGCTGGTTGACCGGGAGGTGGCGGAGTACGAGGTCGTCGTTATGGCGAGGGAGGCGGTGAGCGGGGATGAGGCGGGCGTGCTGGCGGACGAGCGGAGGTTCCCGGACGTCAAGGCCGCCCTGCGCGCCCTCGTGCGGGATATCGTGAGGGAGAGGCTGAAGGAGCTGTAGCCGCGGACGCTCGCGTGAAAAACCATGATAGCTTAAAGGAAAAGCACGAACGTTCCGCCCCCACCGCTCGCCCGGGGGCTCCACCATGGGCAAGGAGCCGCGGGCGCTCCGGGTGCCGGTCACTCCGAGGCGGGAGTTCCGGGAGGCCCTGCGTCGGTACGTTCGAGAGCGGCTTACCGAAGCCGGCGCGGGTCGTGATCTGGCCCGAGAGCTGTCCCGGAGCGACCTGCTGAAGGTTCGGAAGGAGAAGCCGGAGGAGCTCCTGAGGCGGGGCCTGGAGGGAGTTGAGAAAGGGTTACGGTGGTGGTTAGTAAGCCATGAGTCACTGAGACAGGAGCTGTCGGGCGTTAAGAACGACAGGCTGGGGCCGTACATCCGATGGAGCGCGGCCGTGCGGCGCCTGCTGGCCGAGGTCACGCACGAGACGCTGCTGGAGAGGCCCTCGCTGGAGCGGGCGCTCGGGGTCTGGATGGCGGGGGCCGCGCTGAGGCGGGGTGAGGTGGGCGTCGCCGTGGAGCTGCTCGAGGAGCTGGCGGGCGAGGAGCTCCCGGGCTCACCCGAGGGGGCCGGCGATTACCGCCTAAAGGAGTTGGGAGACCGGATCCGAGGTCTGGGCGGCGGCCTGTTCCGGACCGCTCTGGCGGCGCACGTCCTCTCCAACCGGACCGCCGGCAGCGGTCCGGTGGCGGAAGTGGTGGAGTGGTGTCTCCGCGACCTGCACAAGGTCGTAGAAGAGGAGGGTCGGGCGGGCCTCCTCGAGGACCTGTTCGATGAGGTGAGGGACCGGCTGGAGCGGGCGGCGTTTGACGCGCTCGAGGATGAGATCAGCCGGCTGGACCTGGAGGACGCGGAGAAGGGCGTGGAGGAGGAGAGGCTGCAGGGGATGGAGACGCTGGGTATTCAGAACCCGGAGGCGTTCTTCCGGGGAGTCGTTCGGGACCTGAGAGCGGCGGTGGAGCGGACCGCGGAGGTCGCGGAGCAGGCCGAGTCCGGCACCTGGATCGCGAAGCGGCTCCTGCGGGCCGACGCGACCATCGAGCTCGGCGGCGAGCGGCTGGGGCCGGACGTGTACGACCCGCGGTGGAGCGTCTGGGAGCACGCGCAGGAGCTCCTGGAGCGGGACCTGGGCGAGCTCGACGAGGCGGCGGAGGGCGTGCTCGAGCGCGCGCTCGAGGACGTGTGCGCCCGGCTCTTCGAG
>JAMOPO010000041.1 GCA_027064425.1 Methanobacteriota archaeon
TACCAGGCGGCGTGGGGCGTCCTCGCGCTCTCGGCCGCTGTCCAGCCCTTGACGGCGAGAAGCTGGAGGAAGACCGGTACCAGGGCGTAGCCCGGAACGAGCCTGACGGTGGTCCCGACACGGGACCTCCCCCACTCCCTGCGATAGCTCCGAGTGAGTACTATCAACAGCCAGTACGCTATCACGACGTTGACTACGATCAGGTACGCGACGAGCTCGGACCCAAAGTCCATTCGAGGACCCCCACCATCGCTCCCGACTCACATCACGGGGAGTATGAGAACAGGGCGACCGTGGGAGGCACGGTGTTGAAGAACAGGGCTATTACCAGCTCCAACACGACAACGGTATCGGGCGACCTGGGGTACGGCGGTTCCCAGCCCTCTCCCACGCGATCAACGAGCCTTGATAGCACGCGGAACTGGGCCAGGCCCAGCACGATCCCGAGCGCGGGTATCATCGCCGGGTAGATCCACGGGGTCACCTCCAAGTAGCCGGCCACGGACACCAGGACCAGCAGGGCCACCGTGTAGGCGCTCACGAACCACCCCACGCCCATCATCACGGTCAAGTGATCGTCCTTGGACCGCTCCTCGAGCTCGGACAGCACCTCCTCGAGCCCGGACCTGCGCGCGAGCGCCCACGCCGTGAAGGTGGCTATCACCCAGGTCCCGCCGGCCACGGCGTAGGGTGCCGCCGGGAGGCCCGTTTTGAGGAACACGTCCACATCCTTGGGTGAGAAAAATCGCCCCGCGCTGAACATCATCACGAAGTAACACGAAAACATGAGCGAGGTTATCGGCACGACAGTCGAACCGTGGATCGCGGGATCAATGACCACCCTTCCAAACAGCTCCCCGCTCAGGTCCTCGCTGGCCAATACTGTAATTGCCAGCCCCAGCAGCACGGGAGGCAGGAGCAGTCGTGCCAGCTTTACGGCCGCGTGGAACTTGCTAGCACCCACCGCTGAGACGGGGAGGGGTGGGACGTGAGGGAGGAAGGGCGCCGGCATGCGGGCGTTTTCCCCTTATCTTCACCTCTCCGGTGCTTAACTAATTCCCACCCCATTGTATACGCCGTAGTGGGAGCGAGCCGCCGCTCGAGGGAGCGGGTCGCAACCGATAGGCCAAGCCGCGCGGCCTACGGTGGACACGTGGGATCGTGGCGACGTCGGGGGCATCCGGTCACCATCTTCACCGCAAGTCCAGATCATCCGGGCCGGAGGAGGCCAGCGACGTTGAGGCCGGCCAGGTCCGCTACCCGACGCGGTGGTGGACCGTGCAGGCCGCCGCGAGCACCTCGGTGGCCGTAAGGCCCGCTAGGGACAACCTCGCGGTCCCGTCGATCCCCCGTCTCGTCGCGCATCCCAGCGCGGCGTCTCGCGAACACAGTACCGCGAGCGGAATTACGAGGAGAGCGGTCGGCGGTCGTGACCGGGCCACCCCTCGGTGGTGTGGGTAGGCGTGGATGATCACCCAGCGCGCGGAAGGGGGAGCGGGGCGCAGAGCACCCCACCCGTGACCTTGAGCACGCCGCTCCGGCTCATTCCCGAGGAGGCGCCACCCGCAGCACCCAGCATCCTCGGTCGTAGTTACCGGATGGAACGCTACGCACGCGGGGTCGTGGTGGGCTGTACCGCTGAAGGAAGTGTTCCGCGATCGGTCCGACGTACCCCGGCAAGGCAAGCACCCGAGCCAGCCGACCCA
>JAMOPO010000042.1 GCA_027064425.1 Methanobacteriota archaeon
CGGCGGTAAGAGCACGTGTAGGGTCACCGGCTTGCCCGGCTCACGGGCCTTGATGACCGCCACGTACCTCGCGTCAACGCCGTCGAGCACCCTGACCCGGTTCCCGTTCTCGACGACCGTCCTCTCGTGGATGTCGTCGATGACCAGCCAGCTCTGCACGCCCACGTCCAGCAGCGCCTCCGGCCCCACCCACGAGTCACCGTGGACCGGCGACAGCAGAGCCAGGGCGGCGATCGGGACGACCGCGACCGGAGGCCTCCAGCTCAACCTGCTTTCCCCTTGGTCAAGGGGAAACGAGTACGGTAAGACTTTTGCGGTAACTTAGCTTCATCCGAGTTAGAAAGGTCTGGAAGGAGCTACCGAGCCCGGGAACCGGTTCGGCTCGGGGGTAAGGGCGCGTTCTCTCACGGGAGTGACGAACCGCCGCGGTGATCGTGTCCGGGGATGGGCTAGCGGTTCGGAGGGGGTCCTTGCTTAGGCAGGGGTGATGCGCGGGCTCTCCCTGGGGCCGTACCTAACCTAAGCGTCCCGCTCGCGATAACCTGGGTACTCGCCGTGCGGTGCTTCTTTGGGTGGTGCGGCCTCCTACATCAAGGCCGCCCTCTCCGGGCTGGTGGGACGGTCGTGGCGTGCGGTACTGTGGATGTCAAGTACGCCATCCTACCGGCTTACCTTCGCCTTCACGGCTGCCTTCCCGCCCAGCCTCCCTGAATCCGCGGAAATGACCGTCTTTTCGGCGGTTCTGCTGGCCGTGATCACGTACGAATTGGGAAGATTAGTTCGATGCCACGAGGACTGCGTGGTGAGGGAAGGGATGTCGGCAGGTGAGTGACGCTGCTCCTCGCGGGTTTCGCCTCCACGGTGCTAGCTGCCGTTCATGCCACCCACCATGTGCCGCCGGAGCGGATGGCGTCGGCAGTATCCCGTGACCGGTCTCGACGGAGTATTCTCCCTGGCTCGCTCTCCGCCGTCCCCGGGCGGAGTGGGCGAGTTGGGCTCGTTCGGACCGTCGATGCGGCTAAAATAGTCGGTGATAGCTGAAGAGTGAGCTCCCGCCCCCTGAGGACACCCAGCGAGCGCCCCGGTCGCTTGAGGACTCATAGGGCTCGACTCGATGACGTAGGGTTGAGGATGTCGGGGGAGGAAGCCGTGGTACCGCTGGTCACGACGATCCTACTGGTCCTGGTAGCAGCTGCGGCGCCGGCCTCGAGCGTTACCGTCCTAATCCCGGCCCTCGTGGACCGCGCCGTCGCGCTGGAGAAGGAGGGGCTGAAGCGCGCTGCCCCGGTAGCCACGAGTGGGCTCGTCGAACGCTTCAACGCGTTCGAGAACACGATCGTTGGTTACGAGTACGTATCGGTTTCCGGCAATCACGATCTCGTCGTTTGCGGTAGCCCGTTCGACGAGATCGGTGTTAAGATCACCCCCGAGGGGGTCCGCGTCGAGTACCAGACGTCTCGTGGGACCGTTCAGCGCTCGCTATCCCTCAACCCCGAGCACACTTACCTCGTCCTCTCCCCGCAGGGCCTCCGTGCGATCCCAGTCACGCCACAGCAGGGGGGCGGAGAACTCCCCATCCTCATCATTCGCGGCGGCCGAGCTTACGAGCCCACCACGTACCTCCCGTCCTTCATCCTCGGGGACTACGCCGAGAACGTCACCCCACTCGACC
>JAMOPO010000043.1 GCA_027064425.1 Methanobacteriota archaeon
CGTGGCTCCTCAGCGAGCAGCTGGAGGACGGCGGCTGGAGCCGCCGAAAGGAAGAGTCCAAGGAGGGCGCCGCGTGGCACACCGCCGCCGCGCTCTCCGCGCTGCTCCAGGCGCTCGCGCACCGGGATAAGCTGGACCTGACCGACGAGCAAGTCACCCGGATCAAGCGGGCCATCGAGCGCGGGGTTCGGTGGCTCCTGAGCACCCAGAACCCGGACGGGTCCTGGTATTCAGGGATCATGTGCCAGGAGTACTCGGCGGACACGCAGGCGTACGTCCTCAGCGCGCTGATCGACGTGTACCGGCTCGCGGACCAACTGGGATTGAACGTGAATAAGAATAAGGTGCTCCAGGCGATCGAGAAGGGTATTCAGTGGTTGTTCAACTCAAGCAACGCGGGTATAGATTGGGTGCAAACGGAGTTGGGTAAGGGTCCGGCTTGGGCGTACTCAGGGGCTTACCTGCAGGCGCAAGGCTCACCGGAGACGACCGTCACGGGCAACGTGCTGCGACTCGCCATCCTCAAGGCACTCTGGTTCAACGTGGGTACGGACGTGCAGATTAACACGCCCGGAGGCACGATGAAGCTGAAGGACCTCCTCACGAACCCGGATTACAACATTCACGCGACCATCAAATGGCTCCTAGACCAGCAGTGGCTCGACGACGCGCTCCAGAGGGGCCACCCCGAGTGGTACGGCGGCTGGCCCTGGCCCGCCCGGGACGTGACGAGCACCGTCGAGGGGGCCTCCTACGAGCCCGCCTCCATCTGGGCCACTTCCTACGCCGCCCGAGCCATCGAGGCCTACCTCAACCCGACCGAGTACTACGGACCATCGAAGGGGCGGCACACCGAACAGAAGGAGGAGGGCGAAGGGAAGGGCCGCGTGAGCACCGAAAAGAGGGGGAGACGGGGCGTGCCGGTGATCCCGGTGCCCCCGCTAGCGCCGGCGCGCCGCCAGCGGAAGCAGCGCGACCAGCGCCAGCACCGGTAACACCGGACCCTTGCCCCTCTTACCACCCCGCTGCCCGCCCTGCTGCTGCCCTCCTTGCTGTTGCTGGCCACCTTGCTGCTGACCACCTTGTTGCTGCTGGGCCTGCTGACCCTGTTGACCTTGCTGCTGCTGACCGCCCTGCTGTTGACCAACCTGCTGACCGCCCTGTTGACCGCCTTGCTGCTGGCCACCCTGCTGACCTTGCTGTTGCTGACCGCCCTGCTTCAGCGCATTCTCTAGGTCCTTCACCTTGTCCTCAAGGCTGTTGACCCTGCGCTCGAGCGCTTTAACTTTGCCCTCGACATCCCTCAGACCCTGCTGAAGGTCCATGTACGCGCGATCCAGCTCGGAGACCAGGTCCTCCATCCACGACGCCATCTCGTCGATCGGCTCGCCCAGGTTCACCAGGCCCAGGACCGCGTCGCCCAGGCTGTGGCCCTTGTACCCCGTGTCACCCTCGTAGAACGCCACTGCCACCCAGGCGTCACCGAACGTCTCGTTGACGGTGACCGCCGTCGGAGTGAAGTAGTACACTCCGTTCCCGTACCCCGTCAGGTCGTACTGGGCCAGGACCACCAGCCGACCGCCCTTGCACCTCAGCAGCGCGCCCGCGAGCCGCTCCTTACCGAACCCGCCGCTGTTGTCCG
>JAMOPO010000044.1 GCA_027064425.1 Methanobacteriota archaeon
GGCGGACGTGGCGAACCTGCTGCGCTGCGGGATCAAGAACGTGATCGCGGTGGAGGGGACGAACGTCCCGGAGCCGGTGATCGAGCTGTCGAAGGAGAAGGAGGTCACGGTGTTCGCGGACGGTGACCGGGGCGGGGAGCTGATCATCAAGGAGCTGATGCAGGTGGCGGACGTGGACTACGTGGCGCGGGCGCCGAAGGGGAAGGAGGTGGAGGAGCTCACGAAGCGGGAGGTGCGGGAGGCGCTCGAGAACCGGGTGCCGGCGGATGAGTACCTCGAGCGGCTGGAGCGGAAGAAGAAGCGGAAGAAGAAGGGTCGGCCGAAGAAGAAGGGTAAGGGCAAGCCGCGGAAGAAGAAGGGTAAGCCGCGGCGGAAGAAGCGGAAGGGCAAGCCGAAGAAGAAGCGGGGCAAGCGGCCGCCGAAGAAGAAGCGCGGTAAGCGGGGCAAGCCGCGAAAGCGGGAGGAGATGAGCCGGGAGGAGCGCGAGCTGCTGGAGCGGCTCAAGGACGTGAAGGGCACGTTCAAGGCCGTGCTGCTGGACGAGGACCTGAAGGAGATCGAGAAGGTGGAGCTGGACGAGCTGGTGGACGCGCTGAAGGAGCGTGAGGGTGTCCGCGCGGTGGTCGTGGACGGCGTGATCACCCGCAGGCTCGTCGAAGCCGCTAAAGACAAGGGCGTGAGGTACATGGTAGGCGTGAGGGAGGGAGACCTCGACCCCGACGTGAAGGAGGGCGTCAAGGTGCTGACCATCTCGTCCTAGACACCAGCCCTCGCCGAGGTGGTTCGTATGCCCAACAACGTCCTCTCCTCCCGACTGTTTCGGCGGTTTCTGAACCGTCGCCGCGAGGAAGAGGAGGAGGCGGAGGAGGAGCCCAGGAAGGAGGACGACCTGATAGACCCGGTCAAGGAGGACTTCACCCTGGACGACATCGAGACGACCGCGGACATCAAGATCCCGGAGAACCCGCTCGACCGGGTGATCGGGCAGGAGCGGGCGGTCAAGTTCGCCAAGCTGGCCGCGAAGCAGCGCCGCCACCTCCTCCTCGTCGGCCCGCCCGGCGTGGGTAAGAGCATGATCGCGCAGTGCATCGCGGAGCTGCTGCCTAAGCCCCGGGAGCAGATCGAGGTGTACCATAACCCCGCCAACCCGGAGCGGCCGATCGTTCGGGTGAGGACCCGGGAGGAGATCGAGTCGGAGGAGTCGGACACGCTCCTGTCCCCGAAGGAAGTGCCCGAGATCGTGGCGGAGCAGCTCGGCTTCCGCTGCCCGAACTGCGGTCGGTACAGCGACCCCGACGTGAAGTACTGCCCGAAGTGCGGCGCGCAGAAGCCCTCGGGGCGCGTGTACCGGGCCACCCAGTACGAGCGCTCGACGAGCCGGCAGGTGGCGGTCGTGTACGAGCGGGTGGGCGACAAGATCCGCGTGGTGAAGCCGGGCTCGGAGGAGGAAGAGAAGAAGGTCCTCGTCCCCCTGGACCGGAAGCCCTTCGTCCAGGTCACGGGCGCGAGCGAGACCGAGCTGCTGGGGGACGTGAAGCACTGCCCGTGGGGCGGCGATGAGCAGCTGGGCGAGCCGCCCTACAAGCGGGTCATCCCGGGCGCCATTCACGAGGCGCACGAGGGCGTGCTGTTCATCGACGAGCTGGCGCAGCTGGGTCCGCTGCAGCAGCACCTGCTGACCGCCATGCAGGAGAAGGAGTTCCCGATCACGGGTAAGAACCCGCAGTCGTCGGGCGCGGCCGTGCGGGTCGAGGGCGTGCCCTGCGACTTCATCCTCGTGGGCGCCTGCAACATCCAGGACCTGCCGATGATCCTCTCACCGCTCCGGTCGCGGATCCAGGGCGAGGGCTACGAGGTGCTGATGGAAACGACCATGCCGGACACGGAGGAGAACCGGGCCAAGCTGGCCCAGTTCGTGGCGCAGGAGGTGGAAAAGGACGGGCGCATTCCGCACGCGACTCGGGAGGCGGTGGAGGAGATCATCAAGGAGGCGCGCCGGCGAGCCCGGGTGATCGACGGTGAGCGGGACGCGCTGACCCTGCGGCTCCGGGACCTGGCCGGCGTGGTCCGGATGGCGGGCGACCTGGCGGTCATGGAGGGGGCCAAGTACATCGAGCCGAAGCACGTGCGGGCGGCGATCAAGCTCGCGAAGCCGGTGGAGGAGCAGATCGTGAAGAAGTACGGCTCGCTGGAGGAGGGACTGCGCCGGGACGTGGCCACGTGCTCGCTGTCCTCGCCGCAGGCCCAGCAGCAAGTTATTCAGGGGAACGCCGACAACACGCGGTACCACCACGAGGACAGCAAACGCGGATACATCTAGCCGCGGGTGAGCGGTGATGAGGAAGGACGAGCTTTTTCTGCTTCACTCAGTGCTTTACTACGTGTTCGAGTACCTTCGGCGCCGGGATCAGCTGACCGAGGAGGACATCCGGGCCTACCAGGAGTTCGACGTCAAGCCGGGGCACCTGCACAAGACGAAGCTCCAGCACAAGTGCGCCGTCTTCCTCCTCGCTTACCTCATCTCCAAGGCGATCAGCAACGACCTGCCCAAGGCGGAGGGACTGCGACAGCGGCTCCGGAAGCTGCTGGACGACCTGTTCGAGGAGCTCCGGCGCCGGGGCGAGGAGGTCAACGTTGAGCCTCCGTAGCAAGCGGTGGCTCCGGATCGCGTTCCTGGTGGCCCTGGCGCCCGTCGCACCCTTCTTCCCCGCGTGGACGTGCATCCTTGCCTCCGTCTTCCTCGCCGCCACCCACGTCCTGAAGCCCGGGGAAGGCGACGGGCTCGCCCTGGCGATCGTGTTCCTCGCCTGCCTCGCGGGCCGCGACGCGCTCGGCCCACTGTTCCACCTCGCCGTCCCCGCCACCTGCCTCGGCGGCGTCCTCGCCTACTTCTTGAAGCACCGAGACACGCTCCTGAACCGCACCTGATCCACCGCCCTCGCCACCGCCTCCCACACCCGACCCTCCCGCACCTCGAACGGCGGCACCGGCTCCACCCTCACCGCGTCGTCCCGCCGGAGCACCTCCTCCGGGTCCGAGGTCGGGTAGAAGTAGTCCGAGGAGCTCTCCACCCGCACCTGCACGAGGTGGTGCCCCTCGGACGCGAACTCCACGACCAGATCGAGGACGCGGAGGAAGGCGGAGTGCGGGTCGGGGCACTCCCGACCGTCCACCTCCGGGACGAGCAGCACCGCCCCGTCCAGCCGCTCGACGCACTCCCGGAACGCTGGGTTCCCGTACCGGAACGTCAGCACCACCCGGCGCGCGCGCAGGGACCGGTACTCCGAGTAGAACGTGACCGGGTCCGTGATCAGGACCACGTCGGCGGTGGGCTCCGGGCGCACCTCGATCCCGAAGGTGTCCGCCGGCTCGGTCTCCCGCGTGATCAGCCTCACGCTCACGCCCTGGCCGGAGAGCCTGCGAACCAGCTCCACGTTGAAGGGCGTGCACCCGATCACGTCCAGGCGGTCGTGGCTGGGGACGCTTGACGCGAGCGCGGCCGCCATCCTCCTAACCAGGTCGATCAGCGGGACCGAGACCGACTCCATCCTCCCGACCCCGGGGGGACGCGGCGTGGACGTCGACGACTTCCGGGAGGCGGGCAAGGTCGTGCGGAGGACGCTGAGGCGCGCGGAGAGGGAAATAAGCGTCGGTGACGACCTCCTGGAGGTCGCCGAGTACCTCGAGGACATGATCCGGGACGAGGGCGCCGAGCCCGCGTTCCCCGTCAACCTGTCCCTGAACGAGGTCGCGGCGCACTACACGCCCGGGCCCGAGGGTGGCCCGGAAATCGAGCCCGGGAGCATCCTGAAGGTGGACGTCGGCGCGCACGTGAACGGTGCCATCGGGGACGCGGCCATCACCCTGGTCTTCGACCACGAGCTGGGCGAGCGGCTGGCCGAGACGGCCAGGGAGGCCCTCGAGGCCGCCATAGAGGTCATCCGGCCCGGGGTGACCTGCAGGGAGGTCGGTCGGGCCATCGGGGAGGTCTGCCGGGAGCGAGGGTTTCGGCCCGTCACGGGGCTCACGGGGCACGAGATCGAGCGTTGGAACCTCCACGCGGGCGTCTCAATACCCAACGACGACCTGCCCGGGTACGAGGACGAGCTGAAGGAGGGCATGATCCTCGCGGTGGAGCCCTTCGTCACGACCGAGGAGGGCGACGGGGACGTCGAGCCGGGCCGGTACGTGGAGATCTTCTCGGTGAAGAACCCGAACCAGCGCTCCCGGGTGAACCTGCGCCGGATCTACGAGGAGCGGCGCTCCCTGCCCTTCGCCCGCCGGTGGCTGGGCTCGTCCGCCAGCAAGCTCGAGCTGCTCCGCCTGAGCCGGGTCGGGGCGCTGAAGGCCTACCCGGAACTGGTCGAGCGGAACGGCGAGCCGGTGGCCCAGTGGGAGCACACGGTGCTGGTCACGGAGGACGGGTGCGAGGTTCTCACCCGGTGACCACGTCGACGAGCTCCCGGTACCCCGTGCGCTCGTCCTCCCCCCGCACGAGCCGGGCGCTGAGGCGGAGGAGGGCGAGCTCGACCGTCGTGTACACCTCGAACCCTTTCACGTGCCCACCCAGCGTGTGCCCGTTCTCGTCCGAGAGGACGCCGTGCAGGTGGTAGGACCCGTCGTCGAAGAAGACCCCGTCGAGGGTCACGAGCTCGAACTTGCCCCGGGTCTCGTACACGGGCGTGTCTCCCAGCCGCCATCGGACCCTCCGGACGCTACCCTTGCAGGACACGACGACCGAGTTCCTCCACTCGTCCAGGTTCACGTCGTCCGGGAAGACCTCCCCGGGCTCGAGCCGGACGAGGATCAGCTCCTCAGTCTCTACCCGCCGGGCGAGCAGCGGGGTGACCCCCTTGGAGCCGAAGCTGAGGGACTTCCTGGTCACGGAGGACGCCATCTTCTCGGTGATCTCGTACGTGCACCCGGAGGACGGGATCCTCTCCCTGATGAGGTACGTGAGGGACGAGGAGGGGGATCGGGTGCGTCGGGGGACGGGCGAGCGGTACCGGAAGGTGGGCTTCGAGGAGTCGTTCGAGATCCTCCGGGAGCGGCACCCGGAGTACGTGAAGAAGGTGCGCGGGGACTTCCACGACCAGGTCGTGCCCCGGGAGGACGTGGTCGAGCACCTGGACCCGCGTGAGCGGGCGATGGAGATCCTGGAGGAGCCGCGGGACGAGCTGGAGGAGCTGGCGGCTCGGGCGATCCTGGAGCTGGCGGAGGACGCGGGGGTGCCGGAGTCGGCGTTCGGGGTCACGGGGTCGCTGCTGCCGAAGCTGCACGACCCGGCCTCCTCGGACCTGGACCTCGTCGTGTACGGGATGGACCACTACCTGGCCGTGCGGGACGTGATCCTGCGGGTGCAGGAGACGGGTGAGGGTCGGGACGTGCTGTCGGGCCTCGACTTCGACGACTGGGAGCGGGTGTACCGGCGGCGGAGCCCGGAGCTGGATTTCGAGGAGTTCGTGCGGCACGAGATGCGGAAGGGGAACCGGGTGGTGGTCGGGGACCGCGTCTGCGACGTGCTCTTCGTGCGGGACGAGTCGGAGCGGGAGGAGGTGGAGTGGGAGGGGTTCGAGACGCTGGAGGAGCGGGCCCGGCTCGTGTGCGAGGTCGTGGACGATCGGTGGGCGTTCGACTACCCGGCCCGGTGGAGGGTGCGCGTGCTGGAGACGGACTCGGAGGTCGGCGAGGAGGTGGTCGAGGTGCGCTCGTACACGCACACGTACGTGGGCCAGGCGTTCGAGGGGGAGGTCATCGAGGTGCAGGGGAAGATCGAGCGGGAGCTCCGCTCGGACCGGGTCATCGCGGTCGTGGGCTCGACCCGGGAGGCGAAGGGCGAGTGGATCAGGGTGATCAAGGATCAGCGGTAGCGGGACTCGACGACCTCGACCCCGTCCTCGCTGACCTCCACGCGCACGAGGTACTTCACCTCGATCCCCGTCTCCTCCTTCACCCGCTTCAGCCCGCCCCGCGCGATGACAACCACCACGTCCTTGATCTCCGCGCCCGCCTCCCGCAGCGCGTTGATCACGCCCACCAGCGTGCCGCCCGTGCTCACCACGTCGTCCACGACGACCACCTCGTCGCCCTCCGACACGCCGTTCAGGTAGAGCTTCTCGCGGCCGTACCCCTTCTCCTGCACGATCTCGATCTCACCGTCCAGCCCGTACCGGCGCTTTCGGACGATCACCAGTGGCCGGTCCAGCATCGTGGACAGGAGCGTGCCCAGGTGGATGCCCATCGCCTCCACGCACACGATCTTGTCGAAGTCCGTCGTGTCCAGCGCGCGCACGATCCGCGACGCGACCTCCCGCAGCAGGTCCGCGTCGATCTCGGGCACCCCGTCCGTGATCGGGTGAATGAAGTAGTGGTACCCGTTCCGCTCGATCACGGGCGCCTCCTCCAGCGACCGCTCGAGCAGCATGCCAACCTCCCCCTAGAACCGTTTACCGCGCACTCGGGAGAGGTCGAACACGCCCGCCGAGGACACGGCCATCACGGCCATCACGCCCGCCTGGACCGGGTCCGTGACCACGAGGTCCGCCACCTCCGGCACGCTGCCCGCCATGTTAAGCGAGATGACCGGGATCCCGTGCTCCTCCCGCAGCTCCTTCACGGCGTCCGTGATCTTCCCACCCATGAGCGAGCCCGCCAGGACGAGGATCCCCACCCGCGGTAGGCGGGCGACCGCCCGCACCGCTTCCGCCAGGTTCTCCTCCCCCACGAGCGGGATCGTGTCCACGCTGATCCGCTCGCCCCTAATGTTGTGACGGTCCGCCTCCGTGATCGCCCCCTTCGCCACCTCCGCAACCTGCGCGCCGCCACCCATGATGATCACGCGCTTACCGTAGATGTCCTTCAGCGGGCGCACCCGCTCCACCGATCGGACCACGTCCAGCGCGCGTAGGCTCGAGATCAGCGCCTTCGGCCGCTCCACGCCCTCGATCTCCATGTAGAGCCGCGCCAGCTCTCCCTCCGACTCCTGCGTGATGTGAACGATGTTGCCCCGGTGGTCCGCGATCACGCCCGCGATGTCCCGCAGCGCGCCCGGCACGTTCTCCACATCCATGATCAGCGCCAGAAGGTCCAACCCCTATCCTCCCCTGCGCAGGTACCAGCCCCGGTCTATCACGTTGTCGACCATCGGACGACCATCCCGCGTGAACCGCAGCCAGCCCACCCCGACGCAGTGCTCCCCCAGCTCGTTCCGGAACATGACCGCGACCAGCCTCGGCTCCTCCGGCCCTAAAACCTCTACCACGCCCTGCGGGAGCACGTCCCGACCGTACGTGAACAGGATCGCCGACTTCTCCCGCACGTACACCCGGATCTCCTCCACCTCCTCCGCCAGCACCCGCGCCCCCTCCAAGTGCACCCGGATCCCGCCCCGCGACGACCGCTCACACACCGGCACCCCCGCCACGAACGGGTCCGCCCGGCCCGGCAGCTCCTCCGGATCAACGCCCACCCGCGACGCGTCAAAGTACTCCGTCCACTCCCCCTCCAGCTTCACCAGCTCCATCCTCTCCACCACCTTCCTCACCCCCTCAGACCGAAACCTCCGAGCCAGCTCACGGGCCAGCTCCTCCCGCTCCTCAGGGGGCACCCGCTTGAGCTCCGGGCGCAACGAGCCCACCCCCCACACCTGGCGACCATCTCACGAGGAGAAGCTCCTACGCACCATCCTCGAACGCTGCCCCACCGACGACCTCCCCGTCGGCGCCGGCCAGGACGACGCCGCCGTCCTGCCCGATCGACTCGTCCTCAACGTCGACACCATGACCCGCTCCCGACACGTCCCCCGCGAGCTCGACCCCGAGGACCTCGGCTGGAAGTTCGTCGCCGCCGTCATCAGCGACGTCGGCGCCATGGGCGCCCGACCGCGGTACTTCGCCTTCTCCATCACCCGCGACGGCGAGCTCGAGGAGGACCCCGTCATCGACGGCATCGCCCAGGCCCTCCACCACCACGACCTCACCCTCATCGGCGGCGACATCGTCGACGGCGAGGAGTTCTCCCTCACCGGCATCGCCCTCGGAGAGCTCCCCGGAGACCCCCTCCGCGTTGACCGGGCCCAGCCCGGCGACGTCGTCGCCGTGACCGGCCCACTCGGCGGCCCCAACGCCTACGTCCAGGCCATCCTCAACGACGTCCAGCCCCCCAGAGAACTCTACCGCGCCTTCGCCCGACCCGAGCCGCCCGTTCACCTCGGGATCGAGCTCTCCCGGCGTAACGCCCGGGCCGCCGTCACCGACATCAGCGACGGCCTCCTCGCCGACGCCGAGATCATCGCCCGACGCTCCCAGGTCAAGCTCGTCATCGAGGCCGAGCGCGTCCCCGTGCACCCGCGCGTCGAGGACGTCGCCACCGAGCTCGACCGAGACCCACTCGACCTCGCCCTCGAGGG
>JAMOPO010000045.1 GCA_027064425.1 Methanobacteriota archaeon
CGGATATCCAACCGACGGTACTCAGGCCGGGGCCAGCGGCCGTCCCCCGGCGGCCTACGGGGCTGTCACCCTCTCCGGCGGCCCGTTCCAGGGCACTTCGGCCGTTCCGGGGGAGACGGCCGCGTGAACGGCCCCGGCCTGCAACCCCACATCCACCCGCCCTTTCGGGCGGGTGTTCAGTTTGCCCTCTGCCGTTTTCGGTCGCCCCTACTCACGGCATCGCGTTTGCTTTCTTTTCCTCCGCCTACTAAGATGTTTCAGTTCGGCGGGTTCCCCCTCCGGCGGTACTCCCCCGGGCCCGAAGCGGGCCCGGGGTTTCCCGCCGGAGTGCCGGGGCCTTTCGGCCCCGGCGGGAGGTCCCATTCGGCGATCCCGGGTTCCACGGCTGCATGCGCCTCGCCCGGGCTTATCGCAGCTTGCCACGGCCTTCCTCGGCGCCCGAGCCGAGGCATCCACCCGACGGCTTAGCCGACCCGGCGGGGGCCGGTTGGCCCCCGCCCGGGGCCGGCGTGGGGCTTGTGTCGACCCCGGACCCCCGGGGGTGTTTCCCCCGGGGGCTGCCCGGGGTCCCATCCCGCGGCCATTGGCGGCCGGGAGGGGGGCTATATAAATAGTTTTTGTGGGGGTGTGGGGCGGGTCTTCGGTCTTTATGCCGGGAAATCGTTTTGGAACTCGAAACGATTTGGGCTGGTGGGCCCGCCGGGATTTGAACCCGGGACCACCGGCTCGTAAGGCCGGCGTTCTGCCGGGCTGAACTGCGGGCCCGTCCCGGGCCGTGGTGGTCCCGGCGGGGGGTGGTTAAAAACGTTGCGGGCTAGAGGCCGAAGGACTGGCGTAGGATCTCGGTGTTGATGCGGCCGGCGGTGTAGGTGCGGCCGTTCTCGAGGTCGTTGACGACGGCGCGGGCGGGGGCGAAGACGCCGGGGTCGATCTTGTAGAAGTCGCCGCCGGCCTCCTCGAAGATCTCGAGGAAGGGTCGGCCGTAGTCGTCGCTGGCCTCGGAGGGGAGCTGCTCGACGATCTCCTTGAGCTCGTCGGTCCCGTCCTCGACGTAGTAGTACACGGTCCCGCCGTAGAGGATGGCGTCGTTGGTGCGGCCCATGGCCTCCTGGTCGTCCTCGGCGACGGGGGCGATGGGGGCGGTGCCGGTGGCGTGCTGGACGCGGGTGACGTCGTAGTCGAGGACCTCGTGGAGCTTGTAGAGGCCGGTCTCGACGACGCGGGCGGAGACCTGGACGGAGCCGACGATGGAGGCGGTGGGTGCGACGAGGAGGTAGAGGTTCTCGGGGTCCACGCCGCACTCGTCGGCGATGTGGTCGGCGACGTTCTCGTCGGGTAGTTCGGCGGCCTCGAGGCAGAGGACGGCGACGTCGGCGTCGTCCTCGTAGTCGAGGGCCTCGTAGGTCTCCTTGGGTTTGAGTGCGAGGGCGCGGGCGGGTCCGGAGCCCATGGCGAAGTAGTCGTCGACTTGGATCTGCCAGCCGGCCTTCTGGGCGGCGAGGGTGGCGATGGCGGGGTGGTCGGTGGTCACCTGGACGGCGGGTAGGGTGAGGTCGTCGTGCTCGAACTCGGTGAGCTCGACCTGGGCGAGGCCGCCGAGGCAGATCTCGGAGTAGACGAGGCCGGCCTCGAGGCCGCCGGGGGCGTTGACGCCGAAGTCGAGGACGGTGGTGCCGTTGTCGAGCTCGTGGGCCTCGATGCGGAGCTCGTCGGCGCGGTCGAGGGCGCGCTCGGTGAGCTTGGCGGCGAGCTCGTTGACGCTGGGCTGGGTCACGGTGCTCACCCCTGCAGGAAGTGCTTGGTGATGCGTTTGATCCTCAGGGTGATCGCCTCGCGCTCCTTTAATGAGGGTTCCACGTCGACGGCGTCTATCGACTCGGGGAGGACGCTGCGGAGGTCCTCTCGGATGCGTTCGAGGGTGCGCTCGTCGATCCCGGCGGGGAGGCGGACGGTGAGGTGGAGCTCGACGTGCTTGGCGCCGAGGGCGCGGAGCATGCGTTTGAACTCGTCGACGGGGTCGTACTCCTCGAGGTAGTCCTCGATGAGGGACTCGGCGGCGCGCTCGATGGCGTCGAGGTCGATGCCGAGGTCCTGGAGGAGCTCCTCGCGCTCGCGCTCTCGGGCCTCGAGGTCGACGTCTTCCTCGGCCTTCTCGGTGCGGATGGGCTCCTTGAGGAGGGCGTCGGGGTTGGAGCGGCGGATCATCTCGTAGGTCTGTGGGTCGAGCTCGTAGAGGTCGGCGAGGGCGGTGACGTCGTTCTGGAGGAGTTCCTGGAAGGTCTTGACGGCCTCCTCGGCGTGGAGCTCGTCGTTGGAGCGGACGAGATCGAGGTGGGCGGCGGTGATGTGGCCCTCCTCGACGAGGAGGAAGAGGTCGTAGATCTCCTCGTGGTCCTGGGTGGTGGCGCGGATCATCGCGTACTCGTGGTCGGCGGAGAGCTGCTCGAGCTCCTCCCAGGAGTTGATCTCGACGCTCTTCTCCTCGGGCTTGAGCCGGGTGGGGTAGCGGAACGGCAAGGCGGTTGGCCCGGAGAATTAGGCGGTTTCCGGGTTAAAAAACGCCCGTGCGGGCGTTAGAAGGGGAGGTTGGCGTAGGTGGCCCGGAGGTGGATGCAGCGGGAGTTGGGGTTGGTCGGGTCCATCCGGACCCACCGGACCTCCTGGGCCTTGCCGTTCTCGACGTGCTCGGGGAGGGCTACCTCGACGCAGACGTGGCCGCACGTGCCCCAGTGGGGGAAGTACGAGGTCTCGAAGCGGTAGCGGGCGGGGATGCCGGCGGCGCGGCAGAGGGCGATCATGAGGTGGGCGTGGTCGCAGCAGTTACCGCGGCCGAGCTGCAGGGTCTTCCACGCGCCGTACCGGGTGTTCAGGTAGTACACGTACCTGATCCCGTGCGGGTCGACGCTGTCGTACGGTGAGACCCAGTACTCGATCCTCTTGGCGGCCCTGTACACCAGCTCGTCCAGCGGTGTGCCGGCGCGGTACTGGTCCCACCAGGTGGACGGCGGTCCGAGGACCTCTCGGACGATTCGCTTCCAGTCGCTCAGGTGCTCGGGGTTCAGGTTGCGGTCCCAGTTGTTGACGTACGTGGCGACGATGGTGGGCGGGTAGACGCCGACCCACGGGTAGTCACCGACGTCGACCTCCGCGTGGGGGGCGGGGGGCGTGAGGAGGTTGAGGCCGCCGAAGCCCAGCGCCAGGATGAGCGTGAGGAGGAAGATTACCGGTGATATCAGCGTTCGTTCTCCCCCTGTTAGCCACGGATTCTTCGCGCCGGGCGCCCCGGCCGGTGACCTTTTAACCGTAGGGGAACGCGCTGCACGGTCGGTGCGACTGGTGTGCCTAATCCCTCGGGATGACCGGAGTTACCCCCGCGGACCCGCGGGGCGTGAAGAGATTGGCACTGGGGGGACCGGGGTACCGCGGCGGTCGCGTCTCCGGCGAGCGGGATCCCGACTTCGAGCGGCTGTCCTGCTCGCTGGATCAGGATCGGGAGATCTTCCACTGCGACGTCTGGAACTCGCTGGTTCACGTGCTGGCCCTGTGGGAGGCGGGCGCGCTGGACGGGGGTGTCGCGGGGAGCCTGGCGGAGGGGCTGCTGGAGATACTCCGCGAGGGTCCGGACGGGCTGCCGGAGGAGGCGGAGGACGTGCACGAGGCGATCGAGGTGCGGCTGCGGGACCTGGTGGGTGAGGAGGCGGGGTGGCTGCAGCTGGGTCGTAGTCGGAACGATCAGGTGGCGACGAGCGTGCGCATCCGGCTGCGGGAGCGGCTGGCGGACGTGGTCCTGGAGCTCCTGCGGCTGGGCGAGGCGCTGGTGGCGCGGGGTCGTGAGCTGGCGGGCGTGCGGCTCGCGGGTTACACGCACCTGAGGCGGGCCCAGCCGTGCTCGCTGGGCTTCTGGCTCACGTCGTACGTGCCCGAGGTGGTGCGCGGGGCGCGGGCGCTGCTGCGGGTGCCGGGGTTGGAGGAGTGCCCGCTGGGATGCTCCGCCTTCTCGGGGTCCACGGTGCGGGTGGATCGGCACCGTGAGGCCACGCTGCTGGGGTTCCGGCGGCCGGCCCGGCACTGCGGGGAGGCGACGGGGCTGCGGGGTCCGCTGCTGGAGGCGTTGGGGCGGCTGGCGACGGTGGCGTCGGGGTTGACGAGGCTCGCGTCGGACCTCGTGCAGCTGGCGTCGGACGACGTGGGGGTGGTCGAGCCGCCGGACGAGCTGTCCTCGACGAGCTCGGTGATGCCGCACAAGAAGAACCCGGACGCGTTGGAGCTGGCGCGGGCGGAGCTGTCGGTCGTGTCGGGGGTGAAGGGGCTGGGGGACGGCGTGCACGGGAAGCTGCCGCTGTTCTACAACCGGGACCTGCAGGTGCTGAACGGGCTGGTCTGGGACGCGTTGGACCGGTTCGAGCTGTCCGTCCGGGTGCTGAGGAAGGTGGTCGAGGGGATGGAGGTGGACGAGGAGCGGGCGGAGGGGACGCTGAAAGGCTCGCACGCGGTGGCGGTGGACCTGGCGGAGTTCCTGGCGGACGTCGGGGGCCTGACGTTCCGGGAGGCGCACCGTGTGGTGGGGAGGGTGTCGGCGAGGCTGGATCGGGAGGGCGTCCCGATGACGCGGGAGCATGCGGGTCGGGTGGCGGAGGAGCTGCGGCGGGAGGGCGTCGACGTGGACGAGGAGGAGCTGCGGGAGGTGCTGGATCCGGGCCGGGCGGTGAGGCGGCCGGTGGAGGGGTCGACGGACCCGGATCGGCTGGGACCGGCGCTGCGCAGGCTGGAGGGCGAGCTGCGCGGTGTTCGCCGGGCGCTAGACGACCGCGCGGGGCGCTGGCGGCGGGCGCTGCGGGCGACGGAGGTGGCGCTGGGTCGGCTGGGGGTGGAGGGGTTTGCCGAGGAGTACGAGCGGTACTGGCGTCCCGGTGCCTGAGGCGGAGGTCCGGGTGTGCCTGGAGTGCGAGCTCGTGACGCCGCTGGAGCGGTGCCCGGAGTGCGGCGGGGAGGCGCGTCCGGCCGGCGCGACGCCGCCGGCCGAGGTGCGGCCGGTTGGGGAGGAGTACCTCCGGTTCCTGCGGGAGGTGCTCGAGTCGGAGGGGCTGCCGCGGGGGCTGCTGTCCCGGCGGGAGCTGCTGCTGGTGAACCGGGCGCCGGAGCTGGACCTGATGGACGAGGTGATCGGGCCGGAGCCGATCGTGTCGGTGAGGTACGACCTCCGGGAGGGCGAGTGGACGGTCGTGTTGAAGGAGGAGGGGGCGCGGCGGCTGTACGAGCTGGGCGGCGCGTGCGTGGAGGTGGATCGGGGCGCGGCGGAGGCGGTGCGGGATGGGAAGAACCTGTTCGCGCCGGGCGTGGTGGCGGCGGATGACGTGGAGCCGGGCGACTGGGTGGTCATCGAGCACGGCGGGAGGCCGGTCGCGTTCGGGCGCGCGGTGATGTCGGGGGAGGAGATGGTCCGGCGGTCGCGGGGCATGGCCGTGCAGACGCGGGGGAGCGTGGAGGGTGAGCCGCGGCGGCTGAGCCGGGACTTCCGGCAGGTGGCGGAGGCGCACGAGGAGTACCTGGAGGAGCGGCTGGAGCGGAGCGTCGAGATCGCGCGGGAGCACGTGGACGGGCCGGCGTTCGTCTCCTTCTCTGGGGGCAAGGACAGCCTGGTCACGGCGGTGGTGGCGGCGGAGGCGGGCGTGGAGCGGGCGGTGTTCGTGGACACGGGGATGGAGCTGCCGGAGACGCTGGAGGCGGTGAGGCGGGCGTCCAGCCTGGTCGACGTGGAGGAGCTGGAGTGCGGTGAGGACGTGTTCTATCGGGTCTCGGAGGCGCTGCTACCGCCCTCGAAGGACAACCGATGGTGCACGCTGGTGGGCAAGCTGGCCCCGCTGATGCGGTACGCGCGATCGGAGTTCGGGCGGCGGTTCTACACGCTGGTGGGAGTGCGGCGGTACGAGTCCGGGACGCGGGCGGAGCGGGGCCGGGTCTGGGAGAGTGACGCGGTCCCGGGCCAGGTGAACGTGGCCCCGATCTTCGACTGGTCGTCGCTGGACGTGTGGCTGTTCCTGCACGCGTGGGACCTGCCCTACAACGAGCTTTACGAGCACGGGTTCGACCGGATCGGGTGCTACATGTGCCCGGCGAGCAAGGTGGGCGACTTCGAGCTGGTGCGGCGCGTGCACGGGCGGCTGTGGCGGAGGTGGGAGGAGCTCCTGGAGTCGTACCGGCGGCGGCACGGCCTGCCGGAGGACTGGTTGAGGTACCACGTGTGGCGGTGGCTGCGACCGGAGGGTGAGATCCGTCGGGTGGCGAGCGAGGAGGCGCTGCGGTGGGGCGAGCGGGTCATGTCCCGGTGGCTGGATCGGAGGCCGCGGGAGGCGGCGCGGGAGTTCAAGTCGGAGGGCTGTCCGGGGTGCCCGTACTGCTCGGCCGCGGGCTCCGGGGAGTGCGTGGTGCTGAGGGAGACCCTGCGGAAGCTGGAGGGGTGAGGGCTCCCCGGCCTGACCGTCCCGCCGGTGGGGCGCTCGAGGTAAAAGGCTGGCCCCGCCTCGTCTGCAGGGCGAGCTCGGATGGGCGTGCGGGAGGAGGCGCTTCGGGTCATCCGGCGGAGGATCGAGCGGGGTCAGCCGCTGTACGACTTTACCGGCCTGGCCTCGAGGGCGCGGGTTGAGGCGGCGCCGGACGAGGTGCGGACGTACCTGTCCGAGGCGCTGATTCTCCCGGAGGTTAAGGAGGCGTGCCGGGAGCACTTCGAGGCGCCGGAGTGCGACGTGGTCGTGGGCTCTCGGACGACGGGGCTCGTGATCGCGGCGGTGCTGGCGCTGGAGCCGGAGCGGGTGCTGCACGTGCTGCCGGAGGGTGGCGAGGCGCACCCGTGCGTGGAGCGCGGGTGCGAGCTGGTCGGGGCGGAGTACGTGGAGGTGGAGGGGCTGGAGGAGGATCCGGAAGAGTTCGACCTGGTCGTGGTGACGGGGTGTGACGTGAGCTGGCGGGTGATCGACGAGGAGGTGCTGGAGCGGGTGGGCGGGGCCGAGGTCCCGTCCCTGCTGGACGACGCTTCGGGTGATCGGGTCCGGCGGCTGCACGGGCAGCGGCCGGGGCCGGCGTACGGGTTCGACCTGGTGGTCACGAGCTGTGACAAGCTGATGGAGGGGCCGCGGTGCGGGGTGCTGGTGGGCGAGCCGGAGCTGGTGGATCGGGTGCGGCGGGTCTGCGAGGAGCTAGGGTGGACGGTGGATGGCCCGACGCTGGCTGCGGTGCGGGCGGCGTTCGAGCGGTTCGATCTGGAGCGGCTGCGGGAGCGGTTGGACGGGATTGACGTGGTGGTGGAGGGCCTCTCGGGGGTCGTGGAGGTGGAGCGGACGGGTGCGGGCGTGGTGTTGGAGGTGGAGGACCCCGTGGAGGTGGGGATGGAGCTGCTCCGGGAGCACGGGATTATGACGATCCCGGTACTGGGCTACCCGGGCGTGAGCCGGGAGCTGAGGCTGAACCTGCTGACGGAGGACGCGGAGCGGTTCGGTTACGGGCGGTTGGTGGAGGTGCTCCGGGGGGTGCTGGGTTGACGGGGACGATGCTGGAGGAGTACGTGGGCGCGCCGATCGTGGAGCTGGCGATGGTGGCGGTGGCGGCCTACGTGGTCGCCCGGCACGGTCTGCCGGCACTGGTCCGGGGCGAGGGAGAGGTGGACAGGCGCTGGCTGGTGACGACGGGGCACGCGCTGGCGGTCGTGTGGGGGACGGTGGTGCTGGTCTGGGCGTTGGGGTTGACGACGCCGTTGACGGCGCGGCTGGCGCTGGTGTGCTCGCTGGTGGTGCTGGCGGTGGGGCTGTGCCCGCGGCGCCCCGGGGCGTAATTTATTTGAATCCTTCCCCGAAAAGCCAACCGGCGCGTTTCCGGGGCGCAGGGGGTGAGTCCCGTTGGTGTATACCGAGTCTGAGCACAACGTCTGTCCGAAGTGCGGTAGCACCAACCTGGAGCGGGACGAGAAGCACGGCGAGCTGATCTGCCGCGACTGCGGGACGGTCGTGGAGCAGCTGATTGACTACGGGCCCGAGTGGCGGGCCTTCAACGCGGACCAGCGGACGCAGCGGGAGCGTACGGGCGCGCCGATCTCGGAGCGGCACCCGCACCGGCTGGGTGACACGGTCATTGACGATCGGGACACGCACGGTAAGCGGCTGGTGGACTGGCGGTTCAAGCGGCTGAAGCGGTGGGACCGGTGGATCTCGAACGATCCGGTGTCGCGGAACATCCGGTCGGCGGTGGAGCTGATCGAGCGGGTGTGCTCGCAGGCGAACATCCCGCGGTCGGTGGTGGACGAGGCGATCCGGATCTACCGGAAGGCGGTGGAGAAGGACCTGGTGCGGGGTCGGTCGATCGAGAACACGGCGGCGGCCGCGCTGTTCATGGCGTGCAAGAAGCGGAAGCACCC
>JAMOPO010000046.1 GCA_027064425.1 Methanobacteriota archaeon
CCCGTAAAGGCTTATCCACGGCTCGAGACCGCCCGATCGGTCCAGCAATCAACTTATGCGATGAGCTCGCTATTCAGATGTGGAGAGATGCGCGGCGCTGGCGGCCGCACGGTCACTGCCCACCCGCGAATTGTTATGAGTCACATAACGACTCCGGCCGCGGCTGAACACCCAGGGAAGTCGGGTGCGGCACCGCCCACCCCAACCCTCGGCACGACCCGATGACCCTGAGCCGCGCCGCCTCGACCGGCTCGCGCCGGGCCCGGGCCCGTTGTCTCCGATGGACCTACCGAGCCGGAGACCCGATGGGGCGAGGAACCGCGGGGCGTCCCGCGAGGTAATTGCGGTCGTAAAGCGAGCCCTGAAGGGCCGCTAGCCCAGCTCTTCGACGATCTCCAGCACCCTCCTCGCGTCCCGGACGTTATCCTCGGCGAGCTCCGGACTAACCTCCACCTCCCCGAGCCGAACGGCCTCCTCGCGGCGGGCAACGCGGAGGACGCGCTCCTCCAACTCCCTCGGCAGGTCCCTGACCTCTCCTATTTCTCTCAGCGCCCTCACCAGGTCCGGATGCGGCCCACCCCTTCCGACGCAAACCAGGTGCAGGTACGCCAGCGCCTGACGGACGGACTCAATGGACAGGTGCAGCTTGGGCCGCGCCTCCTCAAGCTCGTCGGCCGACCTCAGAACCTCCTTGGCCTCCTCCAGGACCCGGAGCGCCCGACTCGCCGAGACTCCGGGGGACCTCGGCCCGCCCTTGACCTCCACGTCACCATCCTCAACCACCGCGTACACATCCATCCACGGCCTGTGCAGGGACTCGAACTCCTCCGGAGTCGCCAGGGAAAGGTCCACGGGATCCCCCCACGAAAGGCCGGCCCTCCTCAGGATCTCCTCGGCGAGCTCGGACCGCTCCACCCCGCGGCTCGGCACCCGATCGCTGACGACGACCACGTCCAGCTCGGACTCGCCCACGGCATCGCCCCGAACCACGCTCCCGTAGACGACCGTCCGCGCGTCCCCCAGGACCTCCCGAGCCGCCCGATCGATCCTAACGGCTACCCTTTTCCACTCCATCTCGGCCGAACGCCCCTGGTGATAAACCGTCACGCAGCCTAAAATGCCTGAGTCCGAGCTCGGGGCTCACGACGAGCTGGTTCGCATCCTAACCGAGCTGGCCAAGCTTCGCGCTCGAGCGGCCGCGAAGACGGAAGAGATGGGCCTTCACAGCACGGTCACAGTGCCCGCTCACCGGGCGATCGAGCCGTCGATTAAGGCCCTGCTGATAGCCTTGGGAGCGCGGCCAGAGGACGTGAAATCCTGCGGGCACGAGCTGCGGCGCTTAGCCGACAAGGCGAGTGAGCTCGGCGTGCGCGTCAAGTCACTTCAGAGTCGCGAGGAGGTTCTAGAGCGCCTCGCCCTGGCCTACGTGAGCAGAATTAAACTCCCGGAGGACGATCCCGAGCTCGCTGAGTCCGCCGCCCGGCTGGCCGAGTCCGTCGTGGAGGAGGTGCTCGAGA
>JAMOPO010000047.1 GCA_027064425.1 Methanobacteriota archaeon
GAGGCTCCGGGAGACGATAGACCGCTATCACGGTGTCGTCCTGGACACCAACGCGTTCGCGGCCCTCGCCAAGGCCTTCGTGAACGACATCTGCGAGACCCCGGCCGACGACGTCGTGTACGCGTTCCTCCTCGAGGTCAAACGGATGATGGGCGAGAACTTCCTCCTCCACTCCTACGAGGAGCTTCGGAGGGAGTACGCCAGGCGCCTGAAAGACCTCAGAGACTACGACGGGCGGGAGGTGTGCCACGCCTGCCCGATACTCTCGGAACTCTTGGGGCCGGCGGTGAGGGACCTCTGCTACCTGTTCAGGGGTCACGAGGACGTGAGCGTACACGATGTGCTGTCACTGCCGGAGTACTCCGAACAGCTGGAGAGGTTGTACCGGGGACTGCGACGGGGTACGCCGGGCTAGCCGGGACATCACCCTCCGGAGCCCGAGCGATGCGGAAAGCGGTGATGACGACCCTTGCGGGTAGCGCTCGAACCCGGACCCCAAGGCGGGAAGGCATCCACCCGGCGTGGTCAGGACGGGGGCGGTCCGAGCTCTCGGGCCAGCCCCTCCGGGTCACTCACCACCAGGGGCATGCACCCGCGGTCCCTCAAATACACCCTGACCACCCCGATCCTCCTCGTACCCTCCCGCGTGCTGATCTCCTCCGTGATCACCTCCGCCCCCTCGATCAGATGTCGCGGAACCTCCTCTTCCTGCTTGAAGAACCCGTAATCCCGTACGATCACCAGCCGATCCGACTCCACCCGCACGTGACTGCACAGCAGGTACACCAGGACCGGCACCCCACCGAAGATCAGCGCGAACATCGCCGCCCCGAAGTACCAGTTGATCAGCACGCCGAACATCACCATCACGGCGACGGCCGCCGACGTCACGCCGATCATCGCCGCGATCCGGTACAGCCGGATTCGGCCGGGGTCGGCGGCCTTCCCGTAGAACCGGTAACACCTACCGTTCAAACTCGAATCCCCACAGCCTCCGGACCGTCTCGGTGAACCCCTCGGTATCCAGCACCTGGAGCCTGACTTCCCGCCCGTCCATCGTTTTGAGAACCACCGTATCGTCCGAGACGACCAGCTCGGAGACCTCGTCGGACCTCACGAACTCGGCTCCGAACGGCTTCCTCACCTCGAGACAGTCCGGCCTCACGACGACCCTCCTCATGAACGAAGAGAACACCTTGAAGGCGACCGGCAGCATGACTACCGAGGAGAGGAAGAGTAGCCCGGCACCGAGGATCGCCTCGCTGGGGACCGGCTCCCCACCGAGCTCGCAGGTACCCTTGATGATCAGCGGGACGGCCGCTCCCGTGAACGGTGCGTTCAGCGAGGTGGCGAGGATGAGTCCCAGACCCCTGGGGTCACCCTGCGGGTACACCGGCCACTCCACCCGTCTCATCCCGACCCCGGCCTCGCGGCGTCGGTCGGGACTATGAGCGTTTCGTTTAGAACGGTGCGGGCGACCCGCGGGCCCGCTCACCCGAACGACGACCTGCACGTCGTGAGGGCGACGGTGCGGCATCGCCCGTACGTTCCGCTACCGAGCGTGCCCGACCGCGTCCCGACGGTCGTGTCGTCGGTGTACGGGCTATTAGTTCGGACTTCGGCGGCGTAGCCCCGCCCGGAGGGACGTTCTCCGGGTTCCATCCCGCGTGAGGACGCGCGATACCGATACCGTGGCAGATCGTCGGGAAGCGTCGGCATACGGTAGCGTCACGGTGTCCGTTTCAACCTCCACCGTTCCAGCTCGAGGAGCAGTCCGGGACCTCGTGCTTCCCGTCGAGGGACTTCCCTCGAGAACGAATGATCTTATTCGAGTGAGCGGAGTAATGCGCGGGCCAGCCTCCCAGGGTCCTGATCGCGAAGGATCCCATCGGTCGGGGAGTTCTAACACGTCCCGGATTCGGTCGAGTTAGCGAGTCTCGCGTCGAGGACCAGCGCGAGCCCTCGTGCGAGCGCACGTCTCGCCTTCTTGTACGGGAGGCATGAGACCCCGGCGAGGAGGGTCTTGAGCACCGAGCGGAGGTTCCTCGTGAGATGTCGAGCTAGTTCTAAAACCTCTCCTCGGTCTAGGAAAACCGACCATTCGACGAAGGAAACACTCTCGTTCTCGAGCTTGCCCAGGTAGAGGGTCCTTCCGTGTTTGAACCGCGAGTCACGCCTCCAGCGGACCACGTAGTACGGGCCGCAGGCGCTCCCGTTGACGTCCGATAAATAACATCCTCGAAGTAACCTCGAGACCCGGCTTCTCCCCCGGCGGTAGACCTCCCTCAGGCCCGCTGATCGACCGGTCCACCGATCGGATCCTGGGGTGGAGGGTCGGGAGCGTGCCGGTGCTCGAGTCCGACGGCGATGATCGAGGTCGTCACGGGCGACGGGAGGACCACCGTGGGCGAGGGTGAACTCCTGAGCGCCGTGGACCTCGGGTGGGGACACCTCCTGGTCCTGAGAACCCCCGATGATCGGATCGAGTTCGAGCTCGTGGAGTTCCGGCTCTACGGTCCGCCGGAGGTGAGGGACCCGAAGCCCGAGGTCGTCCGGATCGACGACCGCACGCTCTACCTGGCCACGGCCGGGGTCGAACCGGTGACGACGATCCTGGTGTTCGACCCGGGGACGCGCCGCCTCTACGCGCTCTACGGTACCGAGTCGAGGGAGACGGGCTGGAGGTGACGGACCCGCGGGGCCGGACGCTCCGCTACGTCTACGACCCGGAGCCGGGCCCCGTACCGCCCGTCCCGGTGCGCGACGGGACGGTCCTGGAGTGGAACGGGGCGGGTTCGAGGAGGTCCTCACGACCTCGGGGCCGGAGGACGTACTGCCGTTGGCCGACGCCGGGATCCTGCTGATCTCGCGCACCGGATCGTACCTGGTGGATCTCGAGCGGGATCGTCCCGGGGTCCCGCCCGTCGACGCCGTGTGGAACGACCACGGCCCGTGCAGCCGCTGCGGGCTCGTCGTCGCGGTCCGCGAGGGCGACGCGGTGCGGGTGATCACCCCGCTCGGGACCCTCGAGCTCCCGGGCGCCCGGAAGGTGCTCTGGCTGGACGACCGCCTCGTCGTCTACGAGGGTAAGGACGGCGCCCTCCACGTCGTCACCCACGACGGTCGCCGCGCCCCCGGCGAGGCGGAGGACGCGGAGATGGTGAAGCGCGTCGGACCGTTCGTCGTGCTCAGGGAGAGAGGGACGTACGAGCTCCTCGCCAGGCTGACGGACGGCCCGCGCGTCGGACTCCCGCTCCCGGAGGTCCGCGGTCGCGAGGTCGTGCATCGCATCGACGACTGTGAGTGTCCGATCGACCCGAAGGACCCGCTCCCGGAGCGCCAGGTGCCGGATGCTGGTACGTCGTCGAGACCTCGCGCTGGGCGACCTACCGGACGCCTGGTGCCGACCGGCCGGGAACGGGACGTGCCGCGTCCTGAGGGACGGGGACGAGATCGTGTGGAACTGTCCACGGTGTTCGGGCCCGTGAGGGTGCGGACGGAACTCACCGGCGATCCCGTGATCGCCGGGCTGAACCGCTCGCTCCTCACGGTCGTGTACCGGGCGCCCGACGGGACCGCCCACGACGCCCTGCTCTCCCCGACGCCGATCGTCGGGAGGTACACCGACAAGGGAGGTCGTGAGACTGGGGCCCGACGGTCCGGAGCGCGTCGACCTCCTACCGCCCGCCGAGAGGGAGACCCTGACGTCGCTCCTCGTGGTCTCGACGGCGCCCGAGTACGCGTGCGTCACGAAGGCCGGGGACCGGACGTAACCACCTGCTCTCGGGGTCCCTGTACGACGCCGAGGGACGCGCCCTGGACCGCCGGTCCGGATCGACGCCGGGGCGCGCGGGCGAGGCCGTGGTCGTACCCGCGCCGATCTTTCCCTTCCCTCCGCAGGTACTACCCCGTCGCGACGGTGCCGGCGCTCCTGGTGAGGTCCCGGAAACCCCGTCCGGCGACCGCGTCGAGCTGAACGGCGTCACCGTGCTGGTCCACCGGGAGGACGACGGGAACCGTCCTCACGTTCGTCCACGACGGACGCTCCGTGGACCCGGTGCTACCGACCCTCCCACGGGGTGACTGGCGCGTCGAGCGCGTCTCGGGGAGGGCGCTGAGGCTGTCGACCCCCCGACGGGTTCGAGCTGGAGCCCGTGGCCGACCCGTGGCCGACGCCGACCGTCAGGGTCAGGACCGGCCCGACCGAGCTCACGGTCGAGAGGTGGGAGGGAGGCGGCTACCGGCCCGCGCTGACGCTCCGGGTCCCACCGCCCGAGGTCACCGTGGCCCTGCTGTCGAACGGCGACGTGGCCGCGATCGTCGGCCGGCTGATATTCCTGAGCGGGAAGGCCTGGAGGGGCGTCGGTACCCCCGATCGGTGGCGGTGTGGACCTCCGACGATCCGACCGTCCTCCTCGAACGGGTCGCGGCGTTCGACCGCTTCACGCGAGCGCGCGCTGGCGAGGCTACCCTCCGCGTCGGAGCTCGGGTGCGATGGGGAGGCTGACCGTGATCGAGGGGACCGTGGTCACCCTGATCGGGTCGTCTAGGGTCCTGGAGCCCGGTACCTGAGGCGGCTGGACGGGGGCCGGTTCCTGGCCGTGTTCGACATCGACGGGGAGTATCTGGCGGCGCTGTCGGACGGGAGGAAGGTGGTGGGCCGGCGCCCCTACGACTCGGTCGAGCCGAGGCCGGACGGCACGCTGGTGGCGCGGAGCCCGAGGGTGAGGAGGTCGTGCTGAGGGTCGAGCGGACGGAGGACGAGTGGACGCTGACCGAGGGGGAGACCGGACGAGCGGAAGGGCGGTGGGAGAACCCGACGGATCCCCGTACCGGTACCGACGGTGCCCGTCCGACGGCGACGATCGGCCTAGAACTCGATCAACCGCCGCCGCTCCGATCCCTTCAGGTAGTCCTTCGAGCACAGTTTGTAGGACCACAGCAGAATTTTACCTTGTTTCATTACCCGTGTTAACTACGGGTTAATGCGAGGAGATGTCGGTGAGCTGGAAGAAGATAGCGGATAGGATGGGTGTCGAGTCGTTTCATTACTCGCGTTAACTGTGAGTTAATGCGAGCGCCTACGCCTAGGCGCCTGGACGATGGGGGTGCATGACTGTGCTTGACTGGTTTCATTACCCGTACCCGTGTTAACTTCGGGTTAATGCGAGAGCAGGGAGTTCGGTCGGAAGCTGTCGAGAGACTAAAGAACGGCGGCTCAATGTTTCATTATCCGTGTTAACTACGGGTTAATGCGAGGGCCTTTTAGTTTTGTCGGGTGGTGTTGGTGGGTACGCCTAATTCTTGGGTGGTGGGGTGGGGTGTCTGGTATATGAAGGGGACCGTCTGTTGTTGGCCGTGGGGTGGTTTGGATGAAGTGGGCGAGGAAGGTGTTTGACGTGTGTGAGGGTGGCCGGTTTGTGGTATTTAAGTCCAGGTCGTGGAGGGGGTCGGAGAAGATGAAGGTGATTGTGAGGGGTGAGGATGGTAAGTCGAGGTCGTTGGGGGTGTTCAGTCCGGAGGTGGCAGAGAGGGTGGTGGAGGTAGCGAAGAGGGCCGATGGTCCTGAGGGTGTGGTTGCTGGCGTGATTTGGGGTACGTTGGTGGCTTTGTACGGTGTGAAGGGAGCGAGGAGGGTGGTGTGTAGGATGGTGGAGTTGGCTGGGGGTGAGCCGGTTGAGCTATGAAAAGTTGGTGCGGTTGGTGGAGAGATTTGTCGAGGATGAGGAGACTAGGGTGTGGGCGAATAAGCGTGGGGTTTTGAATCTGACGAAGGGCAATGATCATGTGATGGGGGTGCGTGTGGGTGAGGAGGTGGCGGATGCGATGGCGTCGGAGTTGTTGGCGTGTCGAGTGTGTGGGTGTGGGTTGGAGGAGGCGTTGGCGAGGGTGACGTTGGTGGGGTTGGCGTCGGGGTTGCCGTTGGAGTACGCGGAGCGGGTGTTGTGTGAGTTGGTGCGGTTGGCGGGGCTGGGCTAGTTTCTTGCGGCTTCTTCTATGCCCTTCTTGAATTGTTTTTCCACGTGCTTGGTGACGACCTCGTAAAGTTTGGTGAGGGTTTCTATTTCTTGGTCGGTAAGTTTCCAGGCTGGGACGGGGTGGTCTCGTAGGAGGTTGTTGAGAAGTTGCCGGCCGTTTTTGGGTCGGTTTTGATGCCCATGGCGTCGGCGAGGAGGATGAGTGAGGCGGGTTCGGTGGCGGTGATCTTGTGGAGTTTTGTGGAGTTGGGTTTCGGCGTGGATTTCTCGGTATTTTTCGGCCCAGTGGAGTTTGGTGGTTCCGGGGTAGTGGAAGAGGACGTAGGTGTCGTCGATCTCGTCGTGGGAGAGGATGCCGGTGGAGAGGGTCCAGATGCGGCCGTAGGGTGCGGGCTTGTGCCAGGGTTCGATGGTATTTAGGAAGTCTGGATCGGGTTCGACCTCTGCGACCTTGGTGATGATGGGGTGGTCGGCTTCACGGAGGTTTGCGAGGTGTCGGTAGATTTCCAATTTTGATCCCGTTTCATTACCCGTGTTAACTACGGGTTAATGCGAGGGATTCGCCAGTTACCCGTCGGTGGTGTACGGGATCGCGGCGGTGGTGGAGACGTTTCATTACCCGTGTTAACTGCGGGTTAATGCGAGCGGACGTGCCCGATCCGAGGTCGTTGTGGGAGTACGCCGGCATTTTCCTCGAGTTTCATTACCCGTATTAACTGCGGGTTAATGCGAGGTGGCCCCATTCAGCTTCGTCTACCGGCAGCGGCGGATGCTGCCGGGCGGGTTTCATTACCCGTATTAACTGCGGGTTAATGCGAGGGCGGTCCGGTCCTGCAGGATCCGAGCTTTACCGCGCGAGGACCACCAACCCCGACCGCTCCAAAAACCTTGGGCGTGCTCGTGGTATTTAAGGGTTGCCCGGGATTAGGGTGTGATTTGGTAGTACGTGATTTGGAAACTAATCCGTTTTCGATCCGTCGAAAGGCGCTTTAACGAGCCCGGGTATGAGCAAAGCCTAGTCAATTATGATTTAGTAATAGGATTTTTGGCATCTTGTAATAACCCCGTGGGGGTTGCGGATGGTGATCATACTGGGCTAATAGTGGGATCCTTTTCATGAGTTAAAGTTGGTTAACGCTCGGGATGATAGAGGGTGCAGCTAGTTCACCATGACAGGGAACAACATGCCTACCAGGTAAAACCCTCATCAATCCTACCAAGTACCACGAAAGCTGGTAATACTTCATACCATGGTCGTGGATGGTGGTGTGCGGTTTCCTTCAATCTAATTCGGTTTCTGTATAAACTAACATGTTTTTTGATCGATGCTTTTTGTTTCCTTATAACCTAAAAGCGTACCTTAAGTGGCCACCCGCCCGCTGGGCCGGTCGCTCGATGCCCTCGGGAGTGTCCCGGCCGCCCGCCCCGGTAGGGACGCAGGTACTGTGGGAGGTGTTCCGTGGGATCCGATCGGAGTGCGGAGGGGGCTGCCTCCGGGCTTCGATCCCGACGTTCCGGCGCCGGGCCGTGGGTGGCTTCCATCGGCGACCCATCGTCCCTCTCGGTGGGAGAGCGTTGGACGTGTTGTGGGCGCGCTGACCGTCTCGGAATCCCGACCCGCGGGAGGTCCGCTCGCGTCCCCCGCTATCCCTCGCATGGTCCAACGTTCCGACCGGGGTGCCGGGCGGTCCTTCGGCGTGTGGGTAGGGCGCTGCGGGGTATGGGGCTTAACCGCGCTCTGGGTCCGGCGGATCGTCGGGCTTGACTTCGTCGTTGGGACCCCGTCTGGGGGGTCCTCGGCTCGCGGTGGGCGTTCCGGGCGGGCGGCCTCGGGCTGGTAAGCCGGGATCGGAGGTGAGGGCGGGTCGCGTTCCGGCCTTCGTGATCCCTTGGTCGGGCGGCCCGGCCGGGATTCCGCTTAGTCCCGCCGCCGGATCATCCTGGCGCGGTGCCGGGTCGGTGGGCGCCGGCCCGGAGCGGTGATCCACCTGGCGCCCGTCCTTGACTCCGGGTGGCCGGCCGCCCTAGGTGTCGTTCCCGGTGTCGGGGGAGCTGAGGGCTGGGTCAGGGGCCGTGCCGCCGGGTCGCCGGTCGGTGCCATCGTGGGTTCCCGCTCCGGGGTCGAGCGCCCTACGGGGAGGTCGA
>JAMOPO010000048.1 GCA_027064425.1 Methanobacteriota archaeon
CACCCCCACCCGACCGCGCACCCGGACGTCCCGCGCGTCCGAGCAGGGGAAGCGGAACCGGCGCACGCCCTCGAAGGTCACCCTGGTCCTACCGCCCTCCCGCCGCAGCCGACCCACGAGCCACCCGTCCGCCCGCAGTCCCCGCACGAAGTCCTCGAAGGTCTCCCCGCGCTCCTCCCGGTGCTCGAGCACGCTCTCCAGCGAGCCCGCGTCCGCCGCCGTCCGCGAGAGGTTCCAGCTGAAGGCGATCGAGAGCTCGGGGCCCTCGCCCTCCGGGAGCACGCGGAGGAACTTCCCGTGGAAGGGGCGCGTCGGGTGCACGCCCACCCACGTCTCCTCCCCGCACCCCCGCAGGTCCTCCGCCGCGCGCACGGCGTCCAGCGGGTCCGCCACCTCCGTCGTCCCCGCGCCCCACAGCAGGAGCACCCGGCGCGGGCCCGGGTCCAGCTCCCGCAGGGCCGCGACGAGGTCGCTCGCCGGCAGGCCGCTCCCCACGCGCCTCGAGAACGCGCACGCGAGCGCGATCGAGTACTCGCCCACCTCCCCCGCGAACTCCTCCAGCCGCTCCGTCAGCCACTCCTCCAGCTCGTCCGCCGGGACGACCCGCAACCGACGCCCCCCGAGCGCGCCACTCACCGAACCCGTGAATTGCGTTCCGGAGCGGTCACCCGCCGATCGTTACGACCTAGATAACGGAGCCCGATCAGGAAACCGAAGGGTTTCCCTTCCTGACGAAGAGCCCGGCCCGGACGGGTTCCACAGTGCAAAGACGGGTCACCGGTGGATCACCGCCCGATCAGCCCAGCAATCAACTTATGCGATGAGCTCGCCGGGCGAGTGTGGAGAAGCGCGCGGCGCGGGAGCGCCCTCCGCCCCCCCCACGGCCGCCGAATCGTTACGATACTCGTAACGATCCCGACCGTGCTTCCGCAGACCGCCGGGGTCCGAAGTGGCGCGGGGTCGGTCGCCCGGCCCGTGCGAAGCGCTTATGGCCCTGTGAGGGGCTCGGCGGCTGCGAGGAGGTGACGGGTGTTGGCGGCCCGCAAGATCGACTCCTGGTTCCCCGTGGCGGACGTTTACCGGGAGTGCGAGCGTGAGCTGGGGGTCGCCGGTCGAGATTCTGCCCTAGTTCAGACCGATCGCGCTAGCTCAGGTGATGACTCCCGCTGAGCCTCTCTCCAAGAAGTGCGGAGGATCTCCGGCTCAGCCAACATCACGGTTGGAGTCGTCCCTTAACCATCGCTCGAGCTCAAGTCGCGCATCCGGCACCCAATGTTTGCCGTCTCGGGACCGACGGTACAGCAGCCTGCGGAGCACTCGCTCGGCGAACCAGGCCTCCCAGGGGCCGAGGATGACGCGCGTGAACTTGGGCGCTCGGTCGAGGAGGTCGCGGAGCTGGGGAAGTCCTGCGGGCTCGAGGTCGAAGGCGAGGGCGAGGGTTCGAGCCACGAGCCCCCGCACGTTCTCGACCCTGGGCGCCTCCCGCACGATCCGCTCGAGCGCGGCCCGGAGGTGCCGCACCGCGAGTCGGGCGAGGTCAAGCACGGTCCTCCTCGACTGCTCGGCGAGCCACTCGACGAACTCGACGCTGGGGTTGGACTTGCCCAGGTAGATCAGCCTGGGGTGCCGGCGCCCCGGAGTCCGCTTGAAGTACGCCACGTAGTACGGCCCGTACGTCCTCCCACCCACCTTCCGGTACGTCTCCCGCAGCTTCGGCTTGACCTGCCGCCGGTACGCCTCGCGCAGCACGCGGAGGCACCGAATCCGCTCCACCGGGTCCGCCGGCAGCGGAGCCCCCCACCAGGACACGCCCGCCACCCCGAGCCAGCACTCGCCCCCCTTGTAACCGGGCGCAGGTAAAAGCGTTCCGATGCCCGCCGGCCCCACCCTCACGACCGGTATCTGACCGCGTCCGAGGGGGAGCCGGCCCCCTTCCTCCCCTTGTAATCGCGCGTCGGGAGCCGCGAACGAGGCCGTCCGCGGGGTCGCGAGCGAAAGGCCGCCCGTGCGCCGGTCCGGCCCCTTCGACCTGATTACAATGGGACTGGGGTGACGAGGGGTTCCGGCGCCCCGGAGTCACCGCCTCGGCGGCTGCGACCGTGAGGCCCGCCGCCCCGGGCGGTGACCTCACTTCACTGGGACAATGCTCTCATCGTGGTCGCACGACTATGCATATGCAGTGCATCAATGATGTGACGATGATGACACCGCTCTGGAACAACGATGCGTCAACGGTACTAGGACCGCCGGGCGTCACCCGGGAGTCCTCGGGCGCTGTAAGCCCCTCGAGCTGCCGTGAGGACGCTCGTCCCCGGGCGATCTCGGCGCCTAAGCGGGAACGGCGCGGCCCTCGCCCGCTCGGCTCCTCGCCTCGCGATTACAAAACAAGGGCGGACCCGAGGAGGGAGGGCGGTCGCATTGTTCCGAGTACCGTGACGATTCTCCTCAAGGAAAAGAGTTGAAGGAGCCGGTCAGCGCCTCCCGCCGCGCCTACGGCGGGGGACGGGGACGGGCGGTCCGGGGATGGTCCGACCCGGCCTTCCGCCATCGCGCTCCCAGTCGTGAGCCGCCCAGTCCGAGTACTCGTACCGGACGTCACCGCGGCGCCAGACCACGCTCACCACCGACTCCCGCGCCACCTCGAACGGCAGCTCCAGCTCGACAGGCGCCCGGTAACGCTCCACCCGAACCCTCCGACCCTCCAGCACACTCGCCCCCTCAGGCAAGGAACCACCCTCCAGGAACGTCGAACCCTCCCTCACGAGCACACCACGACGGTCGGGCCTCAGCAGGAGCACGTCCGCACCCACCGGGCCCTCGACCCTGAGCACTCCCTCCGACCACCGGACCCGGGCCTCGTCCAGCCCCCGGAGCAGGCCACCGAACCGCCCCGGCGCGTCCCCCGAGGCCACCTCGACCCACCGACCACCGCGACGCTCGAACACCGCGCCTTCCTCGATCCCGGGCGCCCGCAGGACCAGCCGCTTCACCTCGGGCACGTCCGAGCACGCCCCGAGGTCAACCCACCGGTCGAGCTCCCGCTCCAGGAACGCCCGATCCGCCTCGAGGTCACCGAGCGGCGCGCACTCACCGGGCGCCGGGAGGAGCAGGAGGGTGAGGGCGGGGAGGAGCACTTAGCTCGCCCCCCGCGCGACCCGGGCCAGCACGTCCAGCACGCGCTGGCCCTCGACCACGACCACCCGCTCACGCTCCACCGTCCCCGCGTCCACGATCACGAACGCACGGCCGCTCGGCAGCGTCCCCGACTCCAGCACCGAGCCGCCGTTCACACGCACGCTCGCCACCGTCCCGTCCAGGATCAGGCCCAGCAGCACGCGGCCGCGACCCGACAGCGCGATCCTCGCCCGATCGCCCTCGACCCTCCACGACACGCGCACGCCGCTCGCACGACCGCTCGAGACCCTCAGCGGGAGCCGGACCCGATCCCGCACCTCGAACGCCACCCGCGCCGGCTGTCGCAGGAACACGCTCACGAACTCCGGATCACCCTGGAGCCCCACCGCGACCACGCCCTGGTGCTCGCTCACACCATCCACGCGCTCGAGGCTGAGCCGACCGTCCCTCCTGACCAGGCACTCCACCTCGTACCGGACACCCGGCCCCGGCACCCAGAAGCTCACGCGCTCGCCATCCAGCCGGTAGCTCGCGGGCCGGCGAACCTCAACCTGCAGGGTCACCGGGACCGGCGGCTCTGAGAGGAGCACCCGCCGCGCGACCAACAGCTTGCCCGGAGACCGGTCCGCGGTCACCGTCAGGACCAGCTCGAGCGCGTCCCCGGGCTTGAGTCGGGCGTAGGGCGAGTGGTAGCTGCCCGCGTTCGAGCCCGTGAGGTCGGCGCGGACGAACGTGGAGCCGCGGAGGGTGAAGGGCTGTAGGCTCACCTCCCGGTCACCGAGCCTCACGCTCACGCGCTGCTCGAGCGTGCGGTCCGGGAGCGCCAGCCGCGTCCAGTTCAGGTAGGTCACGCGGACGAGGGCCGGGTGCTGACCCTCGTTGCGCACGCGCAGGACGACGCGGTAGGCGTTCCCGTCCCTGGTTACCTGACGCTCCACGCGCACGGGCTCGAGGAGGCGCGAGAGCTCCGGCGCGTGCGCGTCCACGCTCACCGTCGCGACCCGCGTGAAGCCGGTCGCGAGCCCCTGCCCGGTCACTGGAGTCCCGGCCACGCCGCCTCGCACGGTGTACGCGGCGGGCCGCCCGCGAGGTGGAGCGTAGTACACGCTCGCGAGCCAGCGCCCGTCGCTCCCGGGGGAGAACCGGACGAGCGCTTTCCCCGCGCCCAGCGTCGGGTCCACCGGTAGGTCGGCGGCGTGGGCCGGTGCCGTCAGGCAGAGCAGCAGGCACGCCAGGGCGATCAACTCGGGCTCCCTGGGGTCACCTGGCGGGTCGGTGGATCAGCCTGCCGCTCCCGGGCGCGGTGGTCGGTGGCTGGCCTTCTGGAATCGGGCTGTTGTGATCGGGAAACGTCGCTGGGAAAACCCAAATCGCAGACGTGAACTGGAAGGCACGTGGGCATGCGGGGTGGTCGGGTGCTTGGGGGGTCCCCGTTGTTCCTGGCGCGCGTGCACACGGAGCCGGTGCGGGTGGAGGTGTACGGTAGGATGCCGGCCGAGGCCTGGCTGGTGCTGGAGACGGTGCTCCAGGCGCTGGAGCCGGGGCTGGACCGTCTGCTCGGGGTTGAGCTGACCCCGGCGAGCCTGCTGCTGGAGCCGGTGGCGGAGGATCCGGTCGTGCTCCTGTTGGACGAGACCCGGGCGGAGGTCGTCGCCGAGGGGGCGCGGCGCGCGCTGGGTGGTGGTCCTCGGGTGCGGCTGTCGGACGGGAGCGACGCCGGGTGGGTGGTGGAGGGGCTGCCGTCGTCGGGGCCCGGGTTCGTCACGAGCCGGCTGGACGTGCTGGGGCGGGACTGGTGCGTTCTCGGGGCGGGTACCGCGCTGGTCTCGGGGGAGAGCGTGGGTGACGTTCTAAGGCGCGTGAGGCCGGGTGAGGTGTGGGCCTGGGACGCGTTCGTGCGCTCCTGGGTGGGACCGTGACGGCGATGACGAGTACGGGGCCCGTACGGGTGATCGGTGATCGGACATCCGCCTGCCGAGCCGTCCCGGGCCGCGTAAACGCTATCCCTGTGATGTTCCGAAACGGGGAGGCCCGGTGACGTGGCTGCTGGTGGCGCTGGCCGCGCTGGCCTGGGTGGGGCTGGCCATCTTCGAGGCGCTCTCCCAGCTCATGGTGGAGGGCCTCACCTGGGACTGGGCCACGGCGGCGCTCGCCCTGGTGACGATGACCCTGGTCTGCTCCTTCTCGGTGCTCCGGCTCTGCCTGGTGGGGCCGGGGGTGAACCTGGGGACGGTCACCTCGGTCCTGAACCTGGGGGTCGGGCTCGGCCTGTGGTTCATCCTGCTGTCGCACGGCTGGGCGAGGTTCAAGCAGGCCCTCGTCGCGTGGCGCTTCGTCCGGCTCACCTGCCTGCTGGCGATCCCGCCGTACGCCGCCTGGTACCTGTTCGTGACGGTCCGTAGGCTGAGGGACTGGTGGTACCGGCCCGACCCCGAGGACGTGGAGGCGGCCGAGGCCCTGCTCCGGGGGGCGGAGGAGGCTTGGAGGATGCGGGCCGGAAGGCGTTCCTGATCGGCGCGGGGTACCTGCACCTCGCCGCCCGCCTCTCCCAGCACCGGGACTTCGCGGAGACGGGCCGCAGGCTGGCCGGGCACGGGTCCGCGCTGCAGACCCTCGCGGCCGGCCTCGCCTCCTCCGGCCTCGACTTCGTACCCGGCGTCGGCGAGTTCCGGGTCACCGTCCGGGCGGTCCGGGAGCTGCGGTCGCGCCCCTTCCGCCGGCGGAGGTACCTCCGCGGGCTGAAGCGCCTGCGCCACGGGGAGCCGGACGAGGCTTACCGGCGCATGTGGAGGGCGCTGGGCGAGGAGGCCCGACGGTGCTTCCGGGCCGCGTACGAGGTCCTCCACCGGGACCCGCGCGCCTTCCTGAGGTCCCTGGACGACCTGCTGAGGACGCTCACGGACTGGTCCCAGCGCTCCCCCACCCTGCGGGAGTTCGCCCAGGAGGCGGACCTCCCCGGCCCGGCGCGCCGGGAGCCGGCCGGGGACGACTGGACCGGTGCGCTCTCGAGCCTCCTCTCCTGGCTCTGGGGCGAGGAGAGGCGGTGATCACTCGAGCTCCTCCTCCGCGATCTCCCGGATCCGCTCCGCGGGCACCGGCCTCCGCTCCTTCACCTCAACCTCCTCCCCCCGCTCCACCGCGCGCAGCCCCTCCACGATCAGGTCGAGCAGCTCCACCTCCCTCTGCAGCTGCGGGAAGCCCGGCCTCGGACCGCCCCCGCGGGCCCTCCGGCAGACGCGCTCGTCGCCCGCCGGGTAGCCGCGGACCTTCGAGAAGACGTAAGGGCCGAACTCCTCCCGCGCCTTCTCCGCCAGCTCCTTCAGCTCCTCCTCCGGCCCGTCCGCGATCGCGCCGAAGCACGTCTCCTTGACCGTGACCTCCGGCGGCGAGTGCTCGAGCAGCCACTGGACCAGCTCCCGGGGCGAGATGCCCGAGCCCGGGGCGACGACGAAGTACCGGCTGAGCTCCAACCCCGGAACACCCCGCCCGGAGCCGCGGGCCGAGGCTTTATCCGCCCCGGTCCAGGGCGCCCCGCTCGTCCGGCCGGTGAACCCTGACGATCCAGCCGTCACCGGCGACCTCCCTCAGGGCGCTCGCCACGTCCCTCGCGTCCTCCCGCAGGCAGGCGGCGACGACGGTGGGTCCCGCCCCGCTGACGGTGAACGCGAGCGCCCCCGCCTCGCGGGCGGCCTCTTCCAGCCGGTCGTACCCCGGGATGAACCGCCTCCTCACCGGCTCGGAGATGCGGTCGCAGTCCATCAGCCGGGCGAACGCCTCGGCGTCCCCCTCGTGCAGCGCGTGCACCATGAGGGCGACGGCGGAGAGGTTGTTCACGACGTCCTCCAGACCGGGCGGGTCCTCGCGGAGGGCCCGCCGGGCGCGCTCGGTGGGCACGCGCACGTGGGTGGGCGTGGCGGTGACGAGGCGGAGGTCCCGGGGCGGGCTCAGCCGGCGGTACTCGCGCTCCGAGCGCCAGATGATGAAGCCTCCAAGGAGCGCGGGGGCGACGTTGTCGTAGTGCGGCTCACCGGCGGCCGCGCGCTCCCCCTCGGCCGCGACCCGGAGCAGCTCCGCCTCGCTCAGACCGAGGTCGAAGAGCCGGTCGATGGCCACGGCCGCGGCGACGGCGGAGGCGGCGCTGCTGCCGAGCCCCCCGACGGGCACGCCCTTCCGGAGCTCGAGGCGAACGCCGGGCAGGTCGTACCGCTCGAGCAGCTCGAAGGCGACGAGGCCGGCCGTGTTGCGCTCGGGGTCGTCGGGCAGGCCGTCCGGGACCCGCAGCTCGACGCCCTCGTCGATCTCCGTCGCCCGGACCTCATCGTGGAAGCCGTCGACGGCCAGCCCGAACACGTCGAACCCGGGCCCGACGTTGGCGATGGTCGCCGGTGCCCGGGCGGTGACGGCCACCGCGGTCCCCCCATCGTTTTGGATCTCGTAACGATACGCCGG
>JAMOPO010000049.1 GCA_027064425.1 Methanobacteriota archaeon
ACCCGCTCCAGCACCATCTCCAGGAACTCTACGGCGTTGAGCAGCCCCTCCGGCGGGTCTACCACCCTCCACATTCGAATCGGTACCAAGTCCATGCGGTAGGCGGTGCCTTCCCACTCGATCCCGGCGATCGCCGTGGGCACGTAGACGTCCGCGAGCTCGGCCGTGGGCGTCCACTCGGGGTCCACGCAGATCAGCGGGATCTCGGCCATGCGCTCCACCGCCTCCTGCGGGAAGTGAGCGCCCGGGTCGCTGGCGACCACCATCATCGCGTTCGCCTCGCCCCGCGCCAGTACGTCCACCGCGGAGAACTCTCCAGGGTTGTACCGGGGGTAGCCCCGGCTAAAGTCCACCGCGAATGGGTAGCCCGTGGTCCAGGAGAGTACCTCGTTGAACCCGGTCACGTTGTAGTGCCCGCGCATCATCATTAGGACCCACTTGGTGTGCTCGTTGAGGTCTCGGATGAGGCAGATGGCGTTGTCGATGTTTCGACAAGGATGACCTCGAAGCCCATGTCCGCAAGGTCGAGCGCGGCCTGGATCCCAGCCACGCCGCCCCCGATAACCAGCGCCCGGTCCGTCACCTCTACCTCGATCTCCTCGAGCGGCTCCAGCTCCCGCGCCTTGGCCACTGCCATCCGGACTAGGTCCTTCGCCTTCTCCGTTGCTCGGGTCGGGTCATCCATGTGCACCCACGAGCAGTGCTCCCGGATGTTCGCCATCTCCAGGCAGTAGGGGTTCAGCCCCGCCTCCTCCACGCATCTCCGGAACGTCGGCTCGTGCAGCCGGGGCGAGCAGGCCGCGACGACCACACGGTTCAGGTCATACTTCTCAATGTCCCGCTGGATCAGCTCCTGACCCGGGTCCGAGCAGACGTACTTGTAATCCCGCGCGACGACCACGTTCTCCAGCCGGCTCGCGTATTCCGCGACCTCCTTGACGTCCACCACGCCCGCGATGTTCACTCCACAGTGGCACACGTACACGCCGATCCGGGGCTCCTCCGACAAGCAGCCTACCCCCGCACGACCCTCACGACCTCACCCGCGCGGCGAACCTCGAGCGTGAGCCGGGGCCGACCGCCCAGGGCGTGCGTAGCGCAGGAGAGGCAGGGATCGTAGGCCCGAATCACCATTTCCATATAGTTAAGAACTTCCGGAGTCGCGTCCTCGGGACCCTCCAGGTACTCCTCCGCCACCCGCCGCACGCCCAGATCCATGGCCGGGTTGTTCTGCACCGTCGCCACGATCAGGTTCGCCTCCGTGATACGCCCCTCCTCGTCCGTCCTGAAGTGGTGAATCAGCGTCCCATGAGGCGCCTCAACGCACCCTACGCCCTCGCCCGTCACGTCGTCCGGGTCCACCTCTTCTCGCACGTCATCGCCCGTGATCTCGTCGTCCTCGAGCAGCTCGACGCACCGCTCCGCCGACGAGAGTAGCTCGATCGCCCGCGCGTAGTGGTACAGCATCGGGTGATGGCACGGGCTCCCATACTCCTCAACCAGCTCTTCGTACCGCTCCTGCGCCCGCGGCGTCGCCATCTCGTCGCACACGTTCAGCCGGGAGAGCGTGTTGACCCGGTAGACACCGTCCTCCTCGCCGTAATCGCGCAGGTACGGGAACTTGAGGTACGAGTACGGGCGCACGGCCTCCGCGATGTGCTCCAGATACTCCGACGGCTCGAACTCCCGGTCCACCCTCCCCTCCGGGTCGACGACACGAATCACCCCGTCGTACAGCTCGTGCACCCCGTCCCGGACCATCCCCATGTGGTACGTCTCCACGCTCCCCAGCTCGAGAAGTCCCTCCTCCAGCCGCCTCGTGAGCTCCCGCGCCGTCTCTACCGTCTCGTCCGCCAGCTCGACCGCGCGCCGCGCCAGCTCCAGCAGCTCCTCCCGCCTCTCCTCCTCCAGCGGCCGGGAGACGCCACCCGGGACCGCCGTGACCGGGTGGATCGCCTTGCCGCCCACCGCCTCCACGATCGTCTGCCCGATCTTCCGCAGCTCAATCGCGCGCTTGACCAGGTCCGGCTCCTCCCGGGCCAGCGCCAGCACGTGCCGCTCCTCCGGCTCACGCCCCGGGTCCACCAGGTCCGGCGCGGCCAGGAAGTAGAAGTGCAGGGCGTGGCTGTGCACCGTCGCGGCATGGTGCATCAGCTCCCGCAGCTTCCGGCCCGGCTCGGGCGGCTCCACACCGAACACCTCGTCCGCCGCCTTCGCGCTCGCCAGGTGGTGAGCGACCTGGCAGATCCCACAGATCCGTGGCGTCAGGATCGGCGCGTCCTCGATGAACCGCCCCTCCAGGAACTTTTCGAACCCGCGCATCTCCGTCACGTGGAACCGGGCGTCCCTCAGGTTCCCCTCCTCGTCGAACTCGACCACAGTTTTACCGTGACCCTCCACCCGCGTCACGGGCTCCACCTCGACCGTCACCGCCTCGGACAAGCTCGCACCCCCTCATCGATCCACCCGGAACGGAATCAGCGAGGCCGGCAGCGTGAACCGGCAGAACCAGCTCACCGGGTCGCGGAGCCGCTCGACCAGCTCGCCCGGGTCGACCTCGTCCTCGTCTGCCCGGAACGCGGAGGCGATCGTCGAGAGCATCCGCGCGCCCTGATCGACCGACCGATCCGTCGGACCCGCGCACCCCGTGCACGGCACGCCCGCCTTCGGGCACCGGGCCCCGCAGCCCGCCCGCGTCGCCGGCCCCATGCACAGGTAACCCTGCTCCAGCAGGCACCGGTCCGGGTCCGGCTCGCCCTCCACCGGCCGCCGGATCTCGGGGATAATGAGCCCCTCCTCCCGCTTCTCGCGCGGGCACTCCTCGCAGAGGTTGTAACCGGGCAGCTCCGGCTCCTCACCCTCAAGAATCGCCTCCAACACCTCCGCGATCCGGTCGGGCTCCGGCGGGCAGCCCGGCAGCTCGTAGTCCACCTCGATCACGTCCGAGAACGGGTGAACCCGCCAGGTCAGCTCGGGGACGCCCTCGGACGGGATCGTTCCCTCCTCGTTCTCCGTGCTGGCCGTCTCTACGTACACGGCCTCGAGTAGCTCCTCGTTGGAGAACAGGTTGGCCAGCCCGGGCACGCCACCGTAGCAGGCGCACGTGCCCAGCGCGACCACGACCTCCGCCTTCTCCCGCAGCTCCTCCGCCACCTCCACGTTCTCCTCGTTCCGGATCCCACCCTCGATCAGCGCGACGTCCACGTCGTCCGGGATCTCCTTCACGTCCATCAGCACGGGGCAGTGAACCAGCTCCACGTCCTCGAAGAGCTTCAGCAGCCGCTCGTGCAGGTCCAGCATCGAGACATGGCAGCCCGAGCAGCAGCACAGCCAGGTCGTGGCTATCCTCATTTCAATTCCCCATCAAAGCTTCTTCAAGCGCTCATCCAGCTTAAGCGGGCCCAGCTCCAAGATCGTCTCATGGAACTCAGTCATCACTTGGGCGAACTTCTCTCCCTCCGAAGCCGAGATCCACTCGTACCGGAACCGCTCCGGCTCAATGCCAATCTGCTCCAAATAGCGCTTCAGCGCCTCGGCCCTCCTCCACCACTTGTAGTTGCCGGACTGGTAGTGACAGTCGCCCAGGTGACATCCTCCTACGAACACCCCGTCCGCTCCCTCTCGGAAGGCCTTCAGCACCAGCGACGGCTCGACCCGGCCCGAGCACATGACGCGGACGATGCGCGCGCTGGGCGGGTGCTGCATCCTCCCCACGCCGGCGGTGTCCGCGCCGCCGTACGAGCACCAGTTGCAGCAGAAGGCGATGATCTTGGGCTCCCAGTCCTTGGCCATTCACCGCCCCCGGCGAGGAGGTCCATCTCAATACAGTAAAAAGCCTTATTTATTGGAAACCTCAGGCGCCAAGCGGCTTGTTGAAGTCCAGTCAAGAATTGGAAAGACATCAAAGCTTTTCCGTCGTTTCGTTGACATGATTTGCATAGCCATCGGAAGCACCAATAACCAGCAACCAGCTCCAAAGCCCCCCTTAAACTTTCAACTCAGTAGCAGGCCGCAGTCGCAGGACGGAAAAGCAGCAAAGTAGGCGGAGATGCCGCCACAGGCCATTAGCGGTGGCCGTTAGCGTTGCCAGAAAGTGACGGCAGACTTCAATCAGTAACATTAATATCATATGTTGGCAACGGTTGGAACCGGCCGGCCCGCCTCCGGGGGGGAGGGGGGCGTGAAAAAAGCCCTGATGGCGATGATCGCCCTCCTCCTCGCTGCAGCGCCCGCTACTGCAGTGCGCGTCCAGCTACCGGGTGGCCCTAACTGGTCATTCAATGAGGACATTGTAGCCGGACCGGACCCGCATCTCAGGGCTCACGAGGTGACCGTACAGGGAGGCATCGACCACGCTGGTTATTATCCACTAGACAAGTACTGGGACTGGAAGACGGCTTTTAAGGCGAGAACCAGCTTTGGAGAGGTGACTTTTCACCTGTCTCCCGCCGACAGCTACAACGCGTTTCTGGCAGACAACCGAGTCATACTGTTTCCAGCATTCCACGGTAAGTACCCGACGACAGTGTACATCGCCTACATCGCTGTGAACTGGTGGGAAAGCGATGGTCATCGCTGGTTACACCCGTACCGGTGGACGTACGTGGACGTAATGACAGTAGAGTACTATGGTATGATAAGGGTTAAGCTGGCGGATTGGTGCTTAAGGGGTGTAATGGGATCGTGCGATCCTGGCATTGGTCAAGGCGAAGGATACGCTGTAGACATCCTAGACGATGCTTTCCTCGATGTCATACCGGTTAAGTGGGAAAATGTGCCAGCTGTTCCGGGGTTCCCAGAACGCGCAGGCCCGAACGGTGTCGAACGAATCGGCTGGAACATTTGGGTTCTAGCGATTTCAACATGCGATGGCATCGAGGGCATCAGAATTCGCGTGCCACCGAAGAACCCTTCAGGCAACCCACCTCACATCTGGGTAGTGGCAGTAGTTGCAGAGTACCCGGATGGTAGCAGGTACTCAGTAGTGCCCGAAGACTGGTGCGTTCCGGCGAAGTGCAGCGCCCAGGAAGCCGCCCTAGATGGCACGTTCCGGTTACCAGATGTCCGAGCGGTGATAGCACCTTGGGTATCTCCGCGCTTCGGACACGGTGTGAGCTCGCTGATGCCACCACTGGACGTGTTACCGTACGAGTCGTGCGTTGACGACCAGGGCAGGCTGTGGCTGAGCATAGGGGGAGAGCTGGTACCATTCCGATTTAACCCGCGTCACGCCGAACTCCTGAACGTGCTCCAGTTTCCAGACGCAGTGCTGAGGCTTCCCAGACCCGCTAGGGCAGTCTACCTGCTATACCTAGCCACATGCTGGCGGGACGATCACGGCAATCCAGTTGACCAGTACCCAATTTTGGTTCAGTATGCAGACGGAACCGCGAGTGGGCTGACTGTGCGCATTGTGGACTGGTGCGCGCTTGAGCCTAAATCATACAATGAGAGGCAGCGCAGCACCGCGGCCCGCGCTTGTCCGGATCCGCAGCCCTACTGGGTTACGGGGGAACCGCTAGCCTTCCAGACGCCGGCACTAGTGTTCCGAGACCGCGGAGATGGCAACCACCCAATCGCATGGCTACTGAAAATCCAGGCTCCACCAGGTAAGCGCATTGTCAGCATAGACTTCCCAGAGCGGTGGTGGAGGAAGGGTGGTTACCTGTGGCTCCTCGCCGTCACCGAGCTAGCGGACGACGGCAAATATTACTCAGTCTTCCCTGGAGAGGGGGTTCTGTGGGACCCCACCGACTCCGGCAGTTGTCCGTACACACCTCACTCCAAGCTAAGCTGGCTAGCGGAGATCGGAGTGCCATTCGTGCTTAGATACTTCGTGGACAAGACTCCAGCACCGACGCCGGACATGTCATGGATGGCGTACGTCCGGGGAGTCGTCCCACCTAGCGACGGCCTCGCCACTAATCTTAACGTCATCCTCTATAGGACCGCGTGGTGTGAGCAGGGCCACCCGAAAGCCACGAAGGGACTAAAGCTCGCGCTATCAATGCTAGCGGCGCTGTTCGATGCCGCCATCGAGCGCCAGGCTGAGGACCTCGGCTTGAGAGCCTATCGGGCTTACCCAGCGGTGGTGCAAGGGGTCGTATGGTCGAGCGACTCGTCCCAACTCCTAATCTACCAGCCCACGCTCGGAGTAAGCTTCTACGGCCCGCCAGTGCTGGTTAGAGCCCTGAATTCATACGCTTCCGCCTTACTAGCTGCCGCCGAAGACTTAGTGCTGCACGTCGCGCTAGGGTGCCCGCAGTTAGCACCGTGGCAGTACGACCCGCAGCTAAGGTCGCGTTTCGTGCAGGACGTCCAGCAAGTACTAGGAATCAGCAGGGACGCTGCGGCAGACTTCACGCGCGCGCTCGACCGCGGGGAAGCGACTCTTGGGGATCTTCTGCGCTGGACAGGGGCTGCGCAAGTAGGAGCAAGTGCGGTGACTGCGCTTTCGACTCTGCTCTCGCGCTCTTGCGGACTATCCACAGACGCGGATGTGTACACCTACTGGTCGGCGGCCACCGGCGAGATAATGTTCCTAGTAGTCGCGCCGAGGGCACTGCCGACGAAAGGAGGGGTCACGACTGGCTGCTTCTGTGGCACCTTGACGGACAACCTCAACAAGGTAGGTTCGTGGCTGTCGAGCGACTTCTGGTCGATATTTAGGCGTTACTTCAACAATCCACTGATCAACGGAGCAATGGCGACACTACTCTCGTGGGGTGTGGAATGGGCGATAATCTTGTCAGCAGGGCTTATGGCAGGCCTCTCCCCCGCGGCGGCGGAACTGCTGGCGTCTGGTGCACCGTACCTGGCGGCCCTTGGTTCGTCCGCGATCATGGCACTGCTAGACTGGTGGTTAAACAACAGGACATGGGATCAAGTCCTAAAGGAGATAGCCGTGGGCGCTGCGGCTGGTGCGGGAGTGTACAAGTTCGTAGTCAAGTACATCTCGAAGATACGTGAGTACGCGGGAAGAACCGTTGCCTCCAAGATTATAGCGAGGTACTACGACTTCGCGTTCAACTGGAGCACCAACTCGATCCTAGCGGCCACGTCGAACCTGTGGTTGACAGGGGGGCTAAACGCCCATTGTCCTTTCTCCATCAGGCCTACCTAATGCCCCTCGCCCTCACTTACATTTTCTTTGCATCACTAGTGTTGTGGCTCGTATCGATAGTGACAGTTGTTGTTAAGTGGAGGAAGGCACGGAAGATCGTGAACGAAGCCATGGAATCGGGCACGGTAGGTCCCTACGGTGGATTGGATAAGGAGACTGGGGTTAGGCTTTCCTCTACGAAGGTGGTGTGGTGTTACGGTATTTTCGACTTCCCGCCGATAAGTTTACCCATCGTAGCACTACTCTCTGCCGTCGCCCTGGGAAAGGGTTGGGAGAGCCCTACAGTGTGTCCTGGG
>JAMOPO010000050.1 GCA_027064425.1 Methanobacteriota archaeon
TAGACGATCAGCCGAAGCCCCGACTCGCTCTCGAGCTCGCCGGATTTCAGCTTGGGGAGCTTGGCGAGGTCCTCGCGGGCGAGGTCGAGGAGCCTCCGAGCCTCCTCGGGCGGTAGGGGCTCGCGCCGCGCGCTCCCCGTCCTCAGGTCGCAGACGACCCGGTACGCGCCCGACCTGTCCGACCTCACGAGGTCGAAGGCGACGATCTCACCCTCGATCCTCAGCCGGACGAGGAGGTCCCAGTCACCCATGAGCCCAACGGCCCGAGTGAGTGGGGTGACGCTCTCGGCGTAGTCCCCAAGGATGAAGGAGGGGAAGTACGGGGTGGGCTCGTAAGCTCGGCCGCCGCGGATGATGAGGATGGGGAGTTCTCCGCCCCCATGCTGTGGCGCGACCGGGATCGTGTGGAGGCCCTGGGGGGCGAGGACGAGGTAAGTGTGCTCGGGGTTGAAAAATAGCGAGTGCAGGACGGGCCCACGCGGGGCCGAGTACTCTACGCGGATCTCCCCGGGTGTAATCCTCACGCGAACCTCGCCGCAGATGACGAGGTCATGGTGGTCTGGGGTTGATACATACTCGTAGTCGATGACCAGATTCTCGAGCGTGTTGAAGCGCTCGACGAGCCCTCTCGTGGCCACCGGGGTGGCGTGCTCCAGCCCCTCTTTCTCCAACGCGATGGCTCGGCCCACGAGGTCCGGGATTAGGACGGTGGCACCCGAGGCGGGGGTCGCGACCGCCGCCAGGATTAGTAGAACCGGCAGGGCTCGGGTCATCGCATCGCTTGCCCCCCCCCCGGCCATCACCTTCCCATGCTCGCCTCACACAGGAAACTGGGCTGCGAGAGTGAGGGTCGGGAAAGCCTTCGTTTCCTCACCCCGGTGCCGACTCCCCACGACAAAGCGAAGATTGCATGGATTCACCGGGGCGTAAACGCGCCGTTAACACTACGAGAGGAGCGTTACGAGACCCTGTACGTCGCAAGACCCCACGGATACGGCAGCAAGGATGATGACTTATGGTACGTTAGGGTACGTGTACCACATTGAGGAACCGTTGAGAGCGAGCAACCCAGAGTTCAGTCTTAGGTACGCGGGTCGAGAGGGTTCTCAACTTCGTAAACAAGACGGGATGCGAGGAGCGATCCGCGAACCCGCAGATTATTAATTTGCTTTGGGAGACCTTTGAGTGGAGCTAAAGGGAAGTACCAGTGAAAATCCCCATGTCACCGCTGGTGTTAGCGGTGGCCTTGCCGGCACTGCTCCTCCGCCGGCCACGCTCCCTCTAAACCTTCAGTTTTTCCCTACCGGTTAACCCGGGTTGGGGGTCCGGGGGCGTTGACGGCCGCGCTCGTGCCGCTATTCCTAACGCTAGCGCTGGTTTCACCCGGCCTCGCGGTTCCCACGGAGGAGGTGACGCTCGGTCTACTGCAGTACAACCGTGAGTGGGTGGATATAAGCTGGTATTACGACGAGCACGGCAGGCCGATCAACCTGTGGAAGTACCCGTGGGTTCTCCCGGGAGGAGGAATCGAGTGGACCGGCAAGACATGTCGTCCCTGCGTACTGGTCCTCCCGCCGGACAAGCGGGAGTTCCAGCTAGGGCGCCTCCTGCTCGTGGCACCACTCTGGCGGGAGGATGAGCACTACCGAGTTTTCCTGGCGTCGTACAGGATCAAGGAGCTGCCCATGCCACCACAGACCAAGGTTTACCGGGTCCTCGTGCCGAGCGGGGTTAAGGTGAAGTCCGGGTGGCTCGGGCGGGTGGTGACCAGGGGTCCTTGGCGGGAGGTCCAGTACTCGTTGAGTGAGCGTGGGAAGTGGTTGGTGCTGAAGCCCTCGGGTGACAACGAAGTCTTCGTGGTTGAGGCGAGCCTACCGGCGCGAGGCGAGTGGGTTCGACTGATCCTCCCACCGGGCTCGTGGTTGCTCGCCCTCGGCTGGTCGAAGGACTTCAACGTGCTGACGCTCGACGGTCGGGTCCTATTCCGCGGGCGCGCACCCTACGATGAGGTCGAGTACGACCTGGGCCCGGTTCGCCTCGTCTTTTGGTACGCCTGGTACCTCCTGAACCTGAGCGACAAGGACGATTACCAGGTGAAGCTGAAGGTCGCCAAGGGGGTGGTCGGGTCCATTAAGTACGACCACTTTGGGAACACAGACTTCGTGTTCGACCCGCGGGCCCAGTACGAGGAGCGGGCGTTCTACGGGCCCTGCACGCTTCTGCGGCTGGACGCCAAGATCCCCGTGATCCTGGAGTTCAAGACGCCGAAGCCCGGGGCCGAGGCGTTCGACTACGTGGGGATGGCCTGGGAGGACGCTCGCGGTTTCTACTCTCGCAAGTACTTCGAGAGGCACCACACGCGCGGCCGATACCATCCTCCGCTCAGCAACGCGCCCGCCCTAGTAAGCTGGCTGTTACTGACCCTCCTCGCCGTGCAACGAGCCAGAAGGACCTCAAGCACCCACCGCCACCGCCGGCGCACGCTGTCATCTCGAATAGTGATCTCGAATCGAGCGGTAGGTGCCCGTGGGTCAGGAGCCCACTAGGGTGATTCGGGCTCGTGTCCAGGTGGGTCTTGGGAGGTGTCGTAGGGCTCGTTCCGAGAGGCCGTGCCCTTCGAGCAGTGCTCGGCCTGAGGTCCCGTCGCGTGCCGGACGCGGAGCCCGCGCGTGATCGCGCTGCCGATCAGGCGCTCTAGGCTGGGGTGGTCCAGTCCCCGGTACTCGGCGTCGAGGGCAAGCGCGCGCTCGTTCACGGGCCAGGGGTGCGCGGTCTGGGTCGTGCTCGTGGCCCGCCGGCACTCGAGGTTCCGGAGCGCGTACCCGTGCTCGGGTGGCGGGCACCACCGCCCATCATTCCCGCGAATCCAGCCCACCGGCGTCCAGAACCCGCTCACGACTCGATCCCCGCCAGCGTAGTGAAGCCGGGCGTGCACGTGTGGCAGTTGACCGTATCGCTCCACTCGCCCCGCCTCGTGGGCCAGCGCGGTTGAGTGGAGGCAGAGTCAACTCCCTCCCCTCGCGCATGCCGAGGGTCATCCGGTAACGGCTATTCCCACCATACGCGGTGCGACCTCACGTCACTCCCCTCAATCCGTGGACGTAAGCGCGCCGGCGGCGGGAGGAACCTGTCGACGTGGGTGGCAGCGATGCGGCGGTGGCTAATGATACCCTTCACTCCAAGATGGAGTGACGAGGGGGAGAAAGTTAACCCAAAACCAATGCGGGAGTGAGGAGAACCCGGTGGTGCGTCCGCCCGGCGGGCCCAGGCTGCTCTGGTAACAACACTCAGGAGGCCTCTGCAAGCGGAAAGGAGGTCGCGCCAGGGTCGCCGGAGCCGGCAGTCAGTCGGTCCCTTCTCGCCGCCGGTCCTCCCCACGCCTTCCCGCGGGAACGATGAGCGGTAGCAGGGGTAGTACCGGCAGATACCTTTCGTACGGCGGCCTTGGAATTGGTCTTGGAATTGGTAGTACGTGAATCGGTAGTGTGCCATGTGACCAGTGGCTGAGCACGAACTCCTCCGTGACGAACTCACGCCGGTCGACGAGCTCGATGGGGGATTCTAACTTCTCACCTTGCCTCGGCGCTCTGAACTCTAGGATTAGCGGCTTGCTCGTCCGGACCTCGAGCACCGTGCAGTACCCGTAGAGCAGCCTGTGCTCATACTGCCATCTTGGATTGAACTCGCTCGGTACTTCGTCCTTGATTACGAGGAGTGGTACCCTCGTCCACATCTCCCCACCACTCAAGTCCAGCCCGTACCAGTGCACCCAGAACGCGAGGTGCACGCCGCCCGGCAGGTCGTACTCGACCTCATCGTAGGGTGCGCGCCCGCGGAATAGGACCCGACCGTCGAGCGTCAGCACGTTGAAGTCCTTCGACCAGCCTAGCGCGAGTAACCACGAGCCCGGTGGGAGGATCAGTCGGGCCCACTCGCCTCGCGCCGGTAGGCTCGCCTCCACCACGAACGTGTGATCCACGGTCTCCTCGGGCCGGAGCCGGAGCAACCCGTCCGACTCTCGCAGAAAGTACCGGACCTCACGCCACGGCCCCTGCGGGACCGCCTGCCTGCAGCGTTCAGTCCGCTTCCACTCCACCTTACTCGGGATTAACACACGGTGAACGGTCGCTCCCCGCGGTAAGACCACCTCGTCCACCCCGTACGCGCCGAGGATCACCCGGTGGTGGTCACCTTCCCGCCACAGCGGTGCCACGAGCAAGAAACGGTCGCCCAGGAGGCTCGGGTATTCGAGACCGCCTCCTCCGGGCTGCGGAATGAAGAGCGCCGGCACTACCCACGGCGGGCAGTCCTCGGACGTCAAAATTACTGTCAACGCCTCGGTGGGCTGTGTCACGCTGGTGACCGTGACCAGCGACACGATTAGTAGCGCGGTCAGCAACACTGCGCTCCCCCCAGATTGCCACTCAACTCAACTTTGCACACGGTCATAAGCCTTTGTGTGAATGAGCGGGCGGGGAAGCGTGGTCAGGGGGGATCAAGAAATCAGGATAGGAGGCGTCTGCGCCATACCGGGAGCAGCGCCGCCGCTAACGTCGCACCCACCGCGACAGTCGCCGACCTGCTCTTGGTCTCCTTGACGTGCACCTCGCGCCACTCGTGCTTGAAACTGTTCCAAGCCGCGTCGATGTCACTACTGCTCACGGACCAGCCCCTGAACGCGTCGACCCTGGTCTTCCAGTACCTAATGTTGACTCCTGCCCGCTTTATCTCCGTCTCCTCCGCTTCTAACAACCAGCAGACTCCGAACGGCCCGAACCGCGCTACGTATTCGTATGGTTTATCATAATATGACGATATGAACTCGTAGTCCCCGAACCACTTCTTAAGTCTCCCAGTGATCTTAGTCCATCCAGGCATGTGTGGAGTCGAAACTTCGTGAGCCTCTGGCTCTACCGGATCAATGAATATCTCGTGCCACTTTCCGCTTTTCTCATCGTACACGAATACGGCCGTCCAGGCGTGCTGTTCTCCCCACCAACCGTAAACTACGTATCCTGGAATTCCAGCCGCTCGGTACAGCGCCACCGTGAGCACCGCATGGTCCGCGCAGTTCCATCCGTGATCCGGGTGGAGAAGCACCGCTGCCGGACCCTCGTAGTAACAACAGCTAACGCAGCCGCCGTAGTAAACATCAGGATACTTGTTGAAAGATCCGTTGTACGGGATGTGTGTGGCGACCCAGTACGCGAGGCGCACCGCCGCCTGGAACATCGGATTGTTCCACAGCTGCCTCCTCGCTGCGTTGTAGTCAGAGAACGGATTCGCTAGACTCTGCCTTACTAGCTCGTCGAGGGGGCGACCGTCAATGTATTCGAAGTTCCATTCGGGCGGCAGCCAGTACTGGCCGTTAACGATCTCGTTAGACTTGCTGGGCCCGCTGAACTCGTCTTTGAGTATCGAATCGGCATACTGACCCTCCGACACCTCAGGACCGTGGTAATCATTCCGTCTGCTGCACCACTTTGGCTCCCCGAATTTGGCGGGTGCGCCGTTGTGGGGTACGTGTCCTTCGAGTGTGATGCTACCGTACCAGGCTTGTCTCACTTTATCTACTGAGTCGCCTTTGTCCGGTGCGCAGTACAGGATGTATTTTGGCGGCTCGGATCCAGTTCGCACGCCAGTTCTCGCCAATTAACTCGCCCGTCCAGTCCACGATCGGCGTGTCCCGCGTTGCGAGGTACTTCGCCCACTCGCACTGGTCAACCCACTGGAACCATATCGGCTCCTCGCCAGCACTGGCCCCTACCGGCACCAGGACCAGGATGCAGACGGTCAGGGCGGTGAGGGCCGGTCCGACCCTCACCCCCACCACTCACCCCCATTACCTTCTCGGAGCGGTCACCGGGTTACCGCAAAATAAGCGTTCGATGGTTTCACCGAAGCGTTAACCACTGGTTAACGTTATCGGGAGCAGGCTGGTCGACCGGGTGGGAAGCACCGTGAGGGTTCGAGCTTCCGCGCGCTGGGCGCGGTTCCTACCTCTTGGAGAATTAGGGCGGGAGATGGAGTGGCGTTTGAGGTCTCGAGGGTTACGCCGGGGCCGATACTGGTGGTAACAGTCTCTGGGACACTTCAACCAGCTGCATCACCGTAGAGAGCACCTGGGTGATCACGCCGAGTGCTTGGAGTAGTGAGGCTTTCATTGCCTGTGGCGCGAGTTGGACTAGGGCGCCCGCGAGTAGGGAGATCGTTATACCGCCGAGGACCCACGCGCGGAGCAGGTTCAGCTGCGCTCTCAGCTGGTTGAGTTGAGCCTTGGACTGGTCCTCCCTCGCCCAGTCCTTCAACAGGTCGCTCACGCGAGCGACCGTAGCTTCGAGTGCCTGCTCGATCGAGTACGCTGCGTCCTTCACGTCTCCGGAGTTCCCGATGATGCCGCCATCACGCGTGAGCGTGTCGTCCAGCTTTTTCTTGAACTCGTCCGCGTTCAGCTTACCCTGAAGGAACTCGTCGCACAGCTTGATCGCGTCGTCGGTGATCCTCTCGAGGTCGCTCAGCTTCCGGTCGATCGCGTGGATGAGGTGATAACAACGACTGAGGCCTTTGGTACCGTCAAGGATCTCCGCGAGGAGGCGTTTTCGTCGATCCCGATCCTTGACGGAGTCGTATTTGGACTTCAACCACTGTAGACCGTCCTTGTCCCGGGTAAGCACTTCCTTGGCCTCCTGCAGGTACTTCAGGGATAATCGCACGTCGTGCTCCTCACTAGATACGTCCGCGCCTTTCTTCTTGCACTCCCCCAGCTTGCTCAGCAGCGTGTTCAGCTTGCCACTAGCCTCATCGATCTTGCTGATGGCACCCTCGTGCAGTTTCAAGTAGTCGTCGATGGGTGAAGCGCTGGTCCCGGTTGCCAGTGCTAAGAATCCGAGGAGGGCTATCGTGAGGACCGGCCTCACGGTTCAGCCCCCAACGTAGCCACCCGTGAGGTAATCCTTTTGCTTATCGGAGTCTGAGGGTTAGGCGACCGGCTGTTGGCCTGGGGTGGTGAGCCTTCCGTTCCTCCTTAAAGATGGCCGGCTCGCTGGGACCTTAACGTCCAATCTAAGTGGCGCGGGCCACGGGTTGAGCCGTCCCGTGCCGCGACCCCGGCTGGGGCAACCGCGGCGGGCTGGCTCCGTGGGCAGGACTCAAGTTTCGCGCCGGTCCGGGATTGACCGGGGGTGGTCGCGGTGGACCTGCGGGAGCACGTGTTGCGGTACG
>JAMOPO010000051.1 GCA_027064425.1 Methanobacteriota archaeon
GGGAAGGCAAACCAGGTAGACTGCGCGGGACGTCATCTGTAGCCTGGTGCCACGGAGTCGCGCGCACCATCGGGAAAGAAGCGGTCGGGATGGTTCAAGGTCGGGCGGTCTACCCAAGGCTGCCCGGCCCGAGGCCGTCCGATGGATTCTGGCCTCGAGGATGGAAAATCCAAGGTTTTCCTACCGGACGGACGCATTTCGGTTTCCGGCCGTGACCTCTTCGAGGCTTGACTGAGAGGCCCTGGAGCCCCAGCGGTGCGAACCGCCGGCTCGATTGAAAAAGGGAGGAGGATCGAAGGCGCCGGAACGGGAAGTAGATGCCACAGTCGATGCGGCCCATCAGCAACGAGCTCATCCTAGCCCCCTCGATCCATACTCCCGTCGTTACCATCAGGCTGACGGGCCTCATCGGGACACGGTAGGCGGCGCGAGTTCTCCCCGGAACACGGAGAACCTGGCCGGTCGTAGCATCAGGGGCCGTCCAGGGTGGTCCAGGCAGTCGGGTACGACGGGCCGGAGCGGCTGCGCGAGGGGTGGTGGAGAAGGTGCCGCGTCGACCCTGTTGGTGATTGATATCATCGCTAGATAGTGATCGTTCACCCGTCCGACGACGTGGTGCTCTGGAGGACCTCCGTTCAGGGTCTCGTCCCCCTGACGCCCGCGGACGGGACGTCGGTAGGTGGTCACTTCCTCTGAAGCCTCCGCGCCGCTCAGCCAAAGTCAGCGCGTTCACGCCCACGAGAGTCAGCGCATCCACGGCCGCACTAGCGAGTTCCCTCCCGCACGGACGAGGGTGACGAGGGGGATTCTCGCCGTGGTGCGCCCTGGGGGGTTGTTCGGTCATGAGGCGAGGTCCATCTCGGCCGAGACTCGATCACAGCGCTCGTGGCCGCCTCCTGCACCGTCGTGAGAGCGTCGATCCGCGGATCCAACCGTGGGCGAGCCCTTCAAAGGCACACACGTACGCGGGACCGCCGTTTCTCCTCCGCATCGGTACGCCTACGAGGACCTGAGCGCTCGCAACCATGCTCCCGTCACCGTCGAGTAACGACGGGCTAAACCGCCGCGCCTACGTGCTGGAGGGGGTTCCGAGCGGGTGATCCGTCACTCGGATTGCGACCCGATGCTCACGGGGCGGCGGTTTCACGGGAGGGATACAGGTCACTGGTGACTCGCGTCCGGAGCTGCCCGCTCCGCCACGCGATCCCGAGAACCTCCGCGTCCACCCGCCGGCCGAAGGTCCGACCTGTCCCAGCCCGTCGCTCACGCTCACCGTGCATCCGCTAAAGCCCATTCAGCCGATCGAGCGGGCCGTTAAGCTCCACGGTCTCAACCGCCCGGCGACGAAGTCGATGAGATCGTGAGTCGGTTGCCCGAGCCTCATCACCTCTCAGCGTCCGTCCCTTTCCTCATCCCGGTGCGGCGCCGGCTTCCCCACTTAAAGTCCCTCCCGAGGGCGCGGCGTGAACACGCAATGAATAGGGCTCGAACGTCCAGTTAACACCTTTGGATTAACGCGTATCCAACCGGGATTCCTGGAGCTTACCCAGGATTTCTGTAGCGTCGGAATGCACATGCAGAGCATAGGCGGTAATGCGCTGTAATTTCAAGATTGTACGCATTGGTGGTTTCGGGAGCCATGTTTGACACCTAGATGTCGTACTCAGAGCCCTGGAGGATATCGTTATGAATTCCATAACGTTTCGGGCGTGGGGCGGAGGGGGTCACGGTTTCTTGACCTCGGTGACCAGCTTCACGGCGTCGTCGGTGCTCCAGTACTCCTTGTCGTGCTCGTCCCGGAGGTACCGCAGCACCTTCACCTGGACCTCCTCCCAGTCGTCGAGGTACCCGTTCTCCTCGAGGTACTTGCCCAGGATG
>JAMOPO010000052.1 GCA_027064425.1 Methanobacteriota archaeon
GCCGATCTCGTTGTCGATGTACGTGGTCACGTGGTACTGCAGCAGGTCCCACTGGTCCTCGATGATGGGCTCCGGCGCGCCCGACTCGAGCGACTCCTTCAGCCGCAGGTTGACCCGGACGATGTCTACCAGCTTGTGCGTGAGGTCGTCCTCCGCCCGCTCGCCCGTCTCCAGGATGATCGACGGGCGCATCGTCACCGGTGGGACCGGGAGGACCGTGAGCACCGCCCACTCCGGTCGGGCCCGCTCCGGGTGGAAGCCGAGGATCTCGACGTCACCGTCCGGGATCTTCTCCAGCCACGACCGGATGTCCACCGGCCACAGCCGCTCGTCGTTCATCAGGATCGTCGTCGGCTTCTGGTACGTGATCTTTGGCGCCTCGGCGCCGCAGTGCGGGCAGGACTCCCGCTCCTCCGCCCGCTCCACCACCTCCGCCGCGATCGACTTGACCGGCCGGATGCCCTCGCGCACCTCGCGCCGGTACTCCTCGATATCGTCCTCCGGCAGCCGGACCCTACCGCACTCCGGGCACGTGGCCCGGAGCACGTCCTTGATCCGCTCGGCGAAGCGCGGGTGGAGGACCGGGCGGGCCAGCTCGATGTGGCCGAAGTGGCCCGGGCACTTGCCCGCCGGCTGTCCGCACGTCCGGCACCGCAGGCCCGGGTCGATCACGCCCATCCGCGTGTCCATCACGCCGCCCTCGATGGGGTAACCGTCCTCGTCGTACGTCTCCGGCGTGGTCACCTCCACCTTGGACATCTTCCGGATCTTCTCGGGTGGGAGGATGCCGAAGAGGATCCTGCGCACGTACTTCGGAGGATCTTGAACGTGCGGCTCCTCAGCGACCATGACCACCCACCTCCCTACTCACCCTCCTCCTCTTCCTCCTCACCACCCTCTTGAGCCTCCTCCTTGGACAGCGGGCCGACCTCAAGGACCGCGTCCATGCAGAAGGACTTGAGCTCGTCCAGCAGGATCTTGAACGCGTACGACATCTCGACCTTGTCCGCCCTCACCTCGCCGCACACGGGACAGATCGTCTTGCCCGTGGCCGCGTGCACGTAGCACAGCTCGCCGCAGTTCGGACACACGTACGCCTCGTACCGGTCCGACTCGTCCAACAGTCGTTCCTTGAGGAACATCGACGCGCCCCAGGCCACCAGGTCGTCCCGCTCCATCTCGCCGAACCGTAGTCCGCCCTCCCGCGCCCGGCCCTCCGTCGGCTGCCTCGTGAGCACCTGGACCGGTCCCCGCGACCGCGCGTGGCACTTGTCCTTGACCAGGTGGTACAGCTTCCGGTACAGGCACACGCCGACGAAGACCTCGACCTCGAGCTTCCGACCCGTCCGACCGTCGTACATGACCTCCTTGCCCGTCGGCTCGAAGCCCAGCTCCTTCAGCAGCTGCTTGATCTCCTCGTACTTGTCCTTCGGCTTGGACGTGAACGCCGAGCCGTCGATCCGCTTCGCCGCCAGCGCCGCCGCCTTACCCGCCAGCATTTCCAGGATGTGCGCGACCGTCTCACGCGAGGGCAGCGCGTGCGGGTTCAGGATCAGGTCCGGCGTGATGCCATCCTCCGTGAACGGCATGTCCTCCTCCGGCACGATCATCCCGATGACGCCCTTCTGACCGTGCCGCGACGAGAACTTGTCACCCAGCTCCGGCACGCGCTCGTCCCGGATCCGCACCTTCACCAGCTTGTGCCCGTCGCTCGTCTCCGTGATGATCACCGAGTCCACGATGCCCGAGTCCGTGTGCCGGATCGCCGTCGACGACTCCCGCCGCTCCTCCGCCGGCAGCTCCTCCGGCCGCACCTCCTCCAGGAACCGCGGTGGGCTCGTCTTACCGATGATCACCGCCTTACCCTCGACCTTCTCACCCACCTCGGCCAGACCGTCCTCGCCCAGGTGCTTGTACGCCTCCTTCGACCGGTACCCGCGCACGCCCTTCTCCGGGATGCAGAACTTGTCCTTCAGACCGCCTGGGTACGTCCGGAGCTCGTCCTCGAACGTCTTGAAGAAGAACGACCGGGCGAGACCCCGCTCGATCGCGGACTCGTTCATGATGATCGCGTCCTCCATGTTGTAGCCCTCGTACGTGAGCACCGCCACGATCATGTTCTGGCCGGCGGGTCGCTCGTCGTAGTCGAACGCCTCCGTGCCCCGCGTCTTCACCAGCGGCCGGTGCGGGTAGAACAGCAGGTGACCGCGGGACTCCATCCGGATCGGGTGGTTCGCGGCGTAGAAGCCCAGCGCCTGCCGGGTCATGTTCGTGCCCATCGTGTTACGCGGCGCCGAGTTCGACTCCGGCCACGGGATGCAGCTGCAGCACGTGCCGAAGATCGCGGCCGGGTCCAGCTCCACGTGCGTGTACTTCTTCCGCTCCTCCTTCGGCTTCGAGTAGAACTCCTCCAGCGACTCGGCGATGAGCGCGTTCTCCTCCTCCTCGGCGTCCAGGAACTCGATGACGCCCTCCTCCTCCAGGTCCTTCCACGAGATCTCGCCCTTCCGCAGCTTCTCCAGGTGCTCCTCCGTGAGCTTGACCTCACCGTCCTCCACGACCAGCAGCGGTCGGACGACCCGACCCCGGTCGCAGTTCACGTGCACCTCGTCGAGATCCTCGTGGTACGCGATGTTGACCCGCTTGTCCAGCACGCCCTCGCGCCGGAGCTTGCGCGCCTCCTCCACGAACTTCTCCGGGTCCTCGACGTAGCCCACCAGGCGACCGTTCACGTACACCGGCGTGAGCTCCTCTTCCTCCTCCGCACCCGTCAGCACCTGCTCGACCGCGCGATCCACCCGGCTCTCGATGTCACCCGCCTCCGAACCCTCGGCCTCAGACCCGGACTCCGGGGACTCGCGCGCCTCGGCCATGAGCGTTAGACCCCCAACCCGGGGCCTCAGTCGGCCCGGATCATACCCAGCTCTTCGAGGATCTCGATCACCTCGTCCTCGTCCGCGTCCTCGTGCACGATCTCCGCGTACAGGGCCAGGTTCTTAATCGCACCGCAGTTCGCGCCCTCGGGCGTCTCGTTCGGGCACAGCCGGCCCATGTGCGTCGGGTGCAGGTAGCGCGCCTCCTTCGGGATCGACCACTTGCCCACGCCCAGCTCCGTGGCGGCTCGGATCCGTCGCAGGTGCGACATCGTGGACATCCAGGTGTGCCGCTCCAGGATCTGCGAGACGCCCGTGCGCGGCCGGTAGTGACCCGTCCGCCAGGTGCCCGTCGCCATGCAGCTCCGGATGTGGTCCGTGACCTTGTCCGGCCGGACGATGTACCGAATCGTCGGCTCCCGACCCCGGGAGTAGGCGCGCTCGAACTGGTACCTCATCTCCCGCGCCAGCTGCTGGAACGCGTACTCGTACGCCTCGTACAGCAGGTCGCCCGCGAGCTTGATCCGCTTGTTCGCGTAGTGATCGCGGTCCCGCACGCTCTTCACCTTAACCCGCTTGTACTTCAGCTCCAGCACCTCGCGCACCATCCGCAGGACTTCCTCCGCCTTCTTCCGGAACGCCTCCTTCAGCTTCTCCTCATCGTCCACGTCGTCGAGCTCCGCGATGTGCGGCAGGAAGTACTTGGCCAGCACCTCCTTACCGCGCTGAATCCGGTCCTCCCGCGTGTCCTCCGCCCCGGACAGGCGACCGATGTACTCCAGCGCGTCCTCCTGCGTCGCGATCTCCTCCTTCACCAGGATCCGCAGCTGCTCGGCCATCACCGTCGCGAACTCCGAGCCCACGCCCTCGAGGATCTCCTCCTCGCTCAGACCCAGCGCCCGCAGCAGGATGACGACCGGGAACCGCCGGTGCACGGCCGGCATGTCGACCACGAGCCGACCCTTCCGGTCGATCACGTCCACCGGGCCGCGGTACCGCTCACCCCGCGAGTACACCCGCGACCGGATCTCGTCCAGCACGCCGCGCTCCCGGATCTTCTCGTTCACGCGCCGGTTCGGCGCGATGTCCTCCAGCGACATCAGCACGCGCTCCGAGCCGTTGATGATGAAGTAGCCGCCCGGGTCCTTCGGGTCCTCGCCGACCTCGATCAGCTCCTCCTCGGACATCCCGTACGTGTTGCACAGCTTCGACCGCACCATCACCGGGAGCTCGCCCACGTACACCGTCTCCCGCTCCACCTCCTCCCCGTCCTCGTACATCACGATCTCCGCGTACATCGGCGCGGAGTACATCATGTTCCGCAGCCGGGCCTCCATCGGGTAGATCCGGCGCCGGGCGCCGTCCGGCTCGATGGAGGAGGGCTCACCGAACTCGATCTTCTCGAACTCGATCCGGTAGCTGGCACCCTCCACGTCCGGCTCGATCGGCTCCAGGTTCTCGATCAGCTGCTGCAGTCCCTCGTCGATCAGCCAGTGGTAAGACAGGAAGTGGTGAATGATGAGCGGGTGCGTCTTGACGTCTCCCACCCGCTCCTCGTTCCGCCTGAGGTACCCCTCGAGCAGCGCGTAGTAATCCTCCTCCGACAGGGACCGGACCGGCTCGGCCAAGCTCCAGTCCCCCTACTCGGGCGGGCTCGTCACGACCCGGTACACGACCACCTTGCCCGCGGTCGGGCTCTCGCGCTCGATCCTCACGAGCGCACCCGGCTTGATCTTCCGACCGAGCTTCTCGCTCAGGGCGACGATCACGGGGTCGTTCGTGTGGATTCTCGGGAGGTCGTCCTTACTCACCCCGAGCTCGTCCAGGATCTTCTTGATCTCCTCCTCGTCCTCGATCACCTCGTGCTTCGGAACGAGCTCGTGATTCAGCACCACGTCCGGATCCAGACGCTCCGCCATACTCCTTCCCCCACCCCATCGGGCACGCTTCGATGCACAGTCCACAGTCCACGCACGCGCCCTCCCGGAAGGACAGGAAGGCCTCACGAACGGCCGGCACTGGCGGGAGCAGGCAGTCCACCCGCGGGCAGGACTCCCAGCACTCCCCACACAGCCGGCACGGGCCCGAGACCACCGCGCGCCCGTCGCGGACCTCGATGACCCCCTCCTCGCACGCGTCCGCGCACAGCCCACACCCCGCGCACCGCTCCCCGCGCACCCACGGGTGCGGGAGCAGCTCCTCCGCCCAGCGCTGCGTCATCGCGATCGGGCACACCTCGCCCGCGACCTCCGGCGGCAGACGCTCCACGCTGACCGCGTCGCAGAGCCCGCAGGCCTCGCAGAACAGCCTCTTGACCCGCTCTCGGACCCTCAGCGAATCAGTGGGGCACGCCTCAGCGCACCTTCCGCAGGCCACACAGGCCCTGAAGTCCGGCTCCGGCCGGAAGTCCCTGAAATCCCGATACAAGGGCTTCGACCCGGAACTCCCCGGTTAGGACGGTGTCTCCTTACTTACCTCCGACCTCCCACCCACGTTCTCAATGCGCCATAGCGTGTCCGCGGCCTCCTCAAGCTCCTCATCGTGGGTCACGACGATCGCCTGCTTGATCCTCCCCTCCTCCCCCAGCCTGAGCTCCCTGAGCGCCTGCGCTAACCGCTCCCTGTGCTCGGAGTCCAGGTGCTCCGTCGGCTCGTCGAGCATTATAAATGGCGCGAAGCTCGACCCCACCATGGCAAGCGCGAGCCTCAACGCCAACCCAATTATAACTTTTTCCCCACCGCTCATCCGCTCCGCGTCCAGCAGGTACCCACCCGGGGTCAGCACCCGAATCCGCTGTCCCTCCTCCTCCAGCTTCAGCGACCCGTACCTGTCCGACAGCGCCTCCAGCAGCTCCGACGCCTCCCGCTCCACCACCGGTAACAGCGCCTCCCTCGCCACGTCCCGAGAGTGCTTGAACCCCTCCTTCGCCAGCTCCAACGCCCCCTTCAGCGACTCGAGCACGCGACACTCCCGCTCCGCCTTGCGAAGCCTCCTGACGTCCCTCCTCAACCTCTCCCGCTCCTTACGCAGCTCCTCCAGCTGTCCCTTGCACCGCTGAAGCTCACTCTGAACCCGCTCGTAATCCTCCCTAACCCGCTCCCGCCGCTCCTCGATCTCCTCCAGCGACCCCCACTCGCTCATCAGCCTCTCCCGCTCCTCCTCCAGCTTCCTCAGCCTCTCCTCCAACTCCGACCGCCTCTCGCGCAGCCTGCGAAGCTCGCTCCGGAGCTTCTCCTCCCGCTTCACCTCCTCTCTCAGCCGCTCATACTCCCGGACGTCCTCCCGGACCCTCCTCAGCTCCTCCTCCAGCCGATCGCGCCGCTCCTTCAGCTCCTCGATCATCCGCCTCGCCTCGTCCTCATCCTCCGGGCGCTCACCCAGCGCCTCGCCCAGGCGATGGAGTAGCTCCTCCCTCTCCTCACGCGCCCTCTCCAGCTCCTCCTCGAGCCGGTCCAGCTCCCGGAGCCAACTCTCAACGGTCCCGACCACCTCGCACGCCCTCCTGATCCGGTCCAGGTCGCCGCCCAGCAGCGAATAAGCCTCCAGCCCCTTGAGCCGCTCCACCTCCTCCAGCCGCTCCTCCAGCTCGCGAACCCGCTGCCTCAACTCCCCCCGCCGGTCCCGGGCCCGCTCGAGCTCGGCCTCCACCCGGTCCCGCTCCTCCTTCAGCCCCCGCTCCCGCTCCCTCAACCGCTCCAGCTCCTCCTCGACGCGCCGAAGCTCCTCCTCGGTCTCTCCGCGCAACCGCTCCGCCTGCTCGGGCGTCAGCCTCCGCAGGCAGACCGGGCACCTACCCTCCGCCTCGCGCAGCTTCTCCAACCGCTCCTCCAGCTCTCGGCGCTCGGAGCGGAGCCTGGCCCGCTCCTCGCGGACCTCTTCGAGCCTGTCCCGCAGCTCGTTCCACCTCCCCTCCAGCCGTCGAAGCTTCTCCTCCAGCTCCTCTAACTCCCCCACCAGCTCCTCCCGCCGCTCACGGAGCTCATCCTCCCGCTCGAGCTCCTGGAGCCCACGATTGAGCTCCTCCAGCTCACCGCGCAGCTCCAGCAGTCGCCGAGGCTCAACGCCCAGCTCTTCCCGAATCTCGTCCAGCCTCTCCCGCCGCCGCTTCAGGTTCTCCCTCAGCGACTCGATGCGGGCGGTAACCCGCTGCAGCTCGTCCCGAAGCCTCTCAGCCCGAGCGAGCCGCTCCTTCAGCCGGTCCAGCCGCTCCCGCAGCTCCCGGGCCCGCTCCACGGACTCCTCAAGCTCCTCCAACCGGCGCCGCTTCTCCTCCAGCTCCCCCAGCCGCTCCTCCAGGTCGCGAATGCGCTCCCGGCAGTGCTCCAGGTCCTTCCTCACCGACTCGATCTCCCGCTCAACCTCACGCAGCCGCTCGTACGCCCGCTCCAGTCGGTCAACCTCCTCCCGGAGCTCGTCCACCCGAGGCTCGAGCTCCTCGACGCGCCGCTCCAGCTCCTCGATCTCAGACTCAGCCTCCTTGAGCCGCCGCCGGGACCCCCGCAGCTCCTTCACGCGATCCCGAGCGTGCTCTAGCCTGATCTCCACGTGTCGCAGCAGCTCGTGGGCCTGCTCCCGGGCCTTCCTGTAGTCGGTCATCCCCAGGGTCCTGTCGATGAGCTTCTTCCGCTCCTCCGGGCTCGCCTCGACCAGCCGAGTGATCTCGCCCTGCCGGATGTACACCGCCTCGCGGAAGACGTCCTTGTCCACACCACCGAGAACCTCCACGATTTTCCGGTCGACGTCGCGGGCCCGGTCCTTCGCGATGACCCGCCACCCGTCCCCATCCTCGACCAGCAGCCGCGGCTCCCGCTGCCCCGCACCACGGACGAACGTCCTCTCGACCCGGTACCGGCGACCGTCGACGCGGAAGGTGACTCGAACCTCGGCCCGCTTCTCCCCCTCCCGAATCAGGTCGTCGTAGCTGCGGAAGGTGCGGGCGTCCGGGAAGAGGGCCAGGCAAATGGCCTCAAGCACGGAGGTCTTGCCGGCGCCGTTCGGCCCGACCAGGACGTTGATCCCCTCGGTGAACTCCAGAACCGTGCGCTCGTGCGAGCGCAGGTTGAAGATCTCCACGCGCTCGATCAACCGGCCGACCCCGCCCCGCTACATGAACTGGTCGAGCGAGGACTGGCCCGCGGGGCGGGCCGGCCTGGGCCCAGCCCTCCGACTCCTCCCCCGCCGATCCCCGCTCCGCCCTTCGGTCCGCTCCTTTTTCGCCTCGCCCTCCTCAACCTCCTTCTCGGACTCCTCCGCTTCCTCCTCGACGCCGACGCTCTCCTCCCCCTCTGCCTCCTCGGCTTCCTCCCCGACGATCTCCTCCTCGAACTCCCGAATCAGCTCGCCTAGATCCAGCTCCTCCCCCTCACGAACCACCCGCAGGACCCTCCTCATCAGGTCGAGCACCAGGTCGTCGTCTACCCCCGAGTCCCGGAGCGTCGCCCGGCGGGCCCGGCGCAGGGCGCGCCTGAGGATCTCGTCCTCCGTGAGGGCCTCCGACGGTTCCTCCTCAGTGGATTCCTCCCCCGCCTCCTCCCTCACGTCGACCAAGCACCGCTCGGCCCCCGCTCGCTCCGCGGTCCGCTCGATCTCCTCCGGACTCGCATCCACGCTCGTGGCGACGATCTTCACGACGGGACCGCCGTACCGGGTCCGCCGCCTGACCCGCCGGACCTCCCGCTCCAGCTTCTCTCTCCAGTCCTCACCGGAGACTTCCACGGTGGAGAGGCCGCGGCTCCACTCGATCTCCACGAACTCGTACTCCACCGCCCCGTCCCGGCCCGCTTCCAGCAGGTAGAACCCGCGCCGGTCGCCCCGGGCCTCGGTGAAGGTGATGGGCTCGGGGCTGCCCGGGTAGCAGGCCGGGCTGCCGTGCAGGGTGAGCTCCAGCCCCGGCGTGTGCACGTGCCCGAGCGCGTAGTAATCGTACCCCTCGGGTAGGTACGCCTCCTCGACCACCTCCGACTCGGTCGGGATCGTGTTCGGCAGGGCGACGTGCATCAGGGCGATGTTCGCGTCCGCCCCGGGATCGGGTCGGAAGGTCCGCCGGATGCGCGGTGACTCGTTGATGAAGTCCCGCTTCGGCAGGTACTGGAGCCCGTGCACGCACACGACCGTCCCGTCCGCCTCGAGCCGGTGCTCGTGCGTGCGCTCCCCGGGCGAGTAGTAAAGGTGCCTGAGGAGCCCGGTCCGCTCCAGGACCCGGAGCGGTGAGACGGCGCCCTCCCGGCGCCGAACCTCGTGGTTGCCGGAAACGGCGAGGACCTCGACCCCGTCCTCCCGCAGCCGAGAGAGCTCCCGGACGGCCAGGTCGAGCGCCTCGGTCTTGGGCCGGGCGTGGTCGAAGAGGTCGCCGGCGATGAGCACCGCGTCAACGGAGCACTCCCGGACCTCGCGCATCAGCCGCCTGAACGTCTCCATCACCGCCTCCTCGCGGGGCTTGAGGTTCATCAGGGCGTGGCCGAGGTGCACGTCGGCGATGTGGGCGAGGCGCAAGGGTCAGATCCCCATGGTCGGATCCTCCTCGGCCTCGTCCTCCTTCCACCGCTCCAGCTCCTCGAGCACGTCCGGGGTCTCGCCACCGTGCTTCGTGCGGCGCGGCCGGATGTCGACGAAGGCGGGGATGTTGATCGCGCTCCCGGTGACGAAGGCCGTGCCCGTGGGCAGACCCTTGATCCGCTCTAGAGCCTCCTTGGTGATGCCCTCCCCGCTCTTCCGGATGTTCTCGAGGTCGTCCGGGTTCGTGGTGCGCAGCACGATCATGGTGTTGCACTGCGAGAGGACGGTCGTGTCCACGCGACCCGGGCGCTGGCTGACCACGCAGAGCCCGGCCATGAACTTGCGACCCTCTCGGGCGAAGTCGCGGACGACGGAGAGCGCCGTTTTCGAGGTCGTCCGCTCCTCTCCCGCGGGCGCGAAGTTGTGGGCCTCCTCGAGGACGACGAACACGGGCGGGATCCGGTCCCGCTGGCGCAGCTCGAACAGCCGCCGGAGGAAGTGCGTGACGACGATCTGCTGCGCCCGGTCCGGCACGCCCCGGAGGTTCAGGACCACCACCCGGCCCGGCCGGACGTGGCGCTCCAGGTCGGGCGACTCCTGGGTCTTGAAGATGCCGTAGCGGAGCAGCGGCTTCAGGTCGCGCAGGGCCGCGCGCGCCGCCTGGAACTCGGCCATGTCACCGGCCGCGCGGGCCCGGCTGGCGTGCTGCTCCAGGAGCTCGACCACGTCCTCCAGCGAGTACTTCTCACCCTCCTCGTTCTGCCGGCGCCGGAGCTCCCGAAGGATCCTGCCGAGGACGTCCGGCGCGGCCCTCCGCTTGGCCAGCTCCGGGGCCAGAGTCTCGAAGTCGTCCAGCCCGAGCTTCGTCGTATCGATCATGATGGGGTAATCCCGAACGCCCTCCGACCCCTCCGGGGCGAAGATGACGACGTCGTCCAGCCCCTTCGGCTCCAGCCCCCAGCGCTCCAGGCGCTCCCGGTCCGGGGACGGCTCGCGCAGGCTCGTGTACTCGCCGTGCGGGTCGATGACCACGACCGGGATGTCGCGCTCCACCATCTCCTCGATCAGCACGCCCACCGTGTAGCTCTTACCGCTGCCCGTCATCCCCAGGACCGCGCAGTGCAGCGTGAGCAGCTCGTTTAGGCCCAAGAAGATGCGCGCCCGCGAGTCCTTCAGCCGGCCCAGGAACAGCTCACCCTCCGAGAACAGCTCCTCCAGCTCCGGCTCCGGGAGCTTGTACACCGGGTCCGTCGGGCGCGCCGGAACCCGAGGGTCCCGCAGGTCACCGTCCTCCAGCGCCCCCACCACCTCGACCTTGGCCACCACCGTCCAGTCCAGGTTCGGGACGGGCCGGCCGCTCACCATCGAGGCCCGCGCGATCTCACCCTTGATCCCCTCGTGCACGTCCCGGGAGACGTCCTCCACGCGGCCCAGCAGCTCCCGCCCGTCCGACCCCGGCTCCCGAACGACCACGTAGTCCCCAACGCCCACGTCGCCCGCGTCCCGGCTGACCACGAACGTGAACTCCCGCACGGACGGGCTCTCGTAGACGTACCCCACCACCTCCCGCTCGCTCAACCCGCCTCACCCCCGTGCCGGTGCAGGATCTCCCGGCGCACCTCCTCGCTCGACACCGCCCTCGGCCGCGACTCCCGGCGCAGCCTCCGGAACACGGTGAAGATGACGTCCAGCTCGCCCCGGGAGGCCAGCTCCTCCAGGATCCCCTCCTCCAGCCAGTCGATCAGCGACCGGGTCACCTTGGCGAACTCGTCCGCCATCACCAGGGGCAGCGGGATCCCGTAGCCGCCGTACTCCACCGACGTGCCCAGCACAACCGACGCCGCCTCGTCCGGGTCCACGAACTCGGGGATCTCCACCCGCACCGGGGGCGAGTACTCGGTCGTCCGCACGTAGAACGTGTGCATCTCGTACCCCGTCGCGCGCTCGAACTCCCTCACCACCGGGTACTCGCTGCTCGGCAGCCGGAACGCGTGCGTCCGCTCCCCTACCCTCAGCACCGGCTCGCCTCCCAGCCGCCGCGAGAGCGCCACCGGATCGTTGAGCGCCTTCAGCGAGTCCAGCGAGCCCTCCTCCCCCAGCTCCGCCTCCACGCTCCGCAGCAGGTGCCTCGCCTTGCAGTCCTCGATCACGCCCATCACCACGACGCCCTCCTCCTCGCACACCTCCAGCAGCCGCCTCCGCGCGCGCAGCAGCTGCCCCCAGTAGTCCTTCCGGTTCGGACTATCCTCGTTCGCCCCCTTCAGATCATGATGCGGCACGATCGGGCCGTCCAGCATGACCACCTCACCACGCTCCGCCGCCCGCGTCGCCACGTCCGACTCCAGCTTCACCCGCCTCGCGGCCACCCGCACCTGCGGCGCCCGCGTTCTCGACAGCGTCCCGAAGTCCCAGGAGGAAAGCACGTCATCCTCCGACCACGCCGCCGCCCGCGTCACGTACAGAACCACGCCCTGGTACTCCCTCATCCCCTCCCCACCATCCACGCCGAACGTCGAGCTCAGGTCCGGGGTCCTCGGCTTGACCCGGCGCTTCCGCTCCCGAACGTACTCCAACACCCTCCTCAGCCGAGAGTTCCGCTCGGGCGAGATCCGCTTGTTGACTCCGATCACCTCCTCTGCCAGCTCGCTGCGGCGGCGCGAGATATCGTCCAGCATCCGGCTGTAATCGCGCCCACGCCGCACGTCGCAGCGCTCAAGGAACCGCTCCAGATCCAAGGACGGTCACGTCCCCCGCCCCGGCCGCGACCCGAACGATAACAGCCTTGCGGGAAGCGAAACGTTACGAAATTCGTAACGATTCCTCGTTTGGCGCCCCGGCCGGGATTTGAACCCGGGTCCCGGGCTCGACAGGCCCGGATGATAGACCGGGCTACACCGCCGGGGCGCCCTCGCTCCCATGCCCCGCGCGGTTCACCCCCGCTTATAAACTTTTCTCCTACCGCTCACGGACCACCGTCACCTTCGACCCACTCACGATCACCCGATACCGCGCCCACATCCCCTCAACAGGGTTCGAGATCTCGCTCACCGACTTGGGCCTGCCGTTGACCGCCACGTAGACGTGGAACAGCACGTTGCGGTACAGCAGCTCCCGCACCGCCTCCCAGTTGGTGCCGCTAAAACCCAGCTCGAACGTCACCTCGTTATCCGTACAGACCACCCGCCTGACCCAGAGCCGCCCGGACACCGACCCGCCCTGATACGTGATCCCCACCGCCACCTCGTCGCACGTCTTAGCCACCGCGTCGGTCGCCGCCTTCTTCACGCAGTACCACTCGTACTCCGGGCCCAGGTACCCGACGGCGAGGGCGCCGACCAGGCCGACCAGGACCATCGACAGCAGCGCGAACTCGACCGAGATCTGGCCCCGCACCGCGTGATTCCCCCTACCCGGCCGGGATCACGTAGAACCCGAAGCTGAACGGCTGACCGGAGGTGGAGCACCACCACTCACTGCCCGGCGGCCACTCGTTGACCTGGACGATGGAACCCCACTGCCGGTAGGCGTTCGGGTCGATCATCACCACGCCCGGCCTCCACGGGGAGAGCGACCCGAGCAGCACGGGCACGTCGACGACGACCTCCACCTTCCTCTCCCACCGCCCACCCAGCTGCAGCACCACCTCGATCTCACCTATCGTGAGCCCGCTCACGGAGGCCAGCTCCTTGGCCCGGAGCTTCAGGTAGTACTCACTGTCACCGATGCGCTCGGGCAGGTAGACCTGGTTGGCCGTGGCCTGCCAGTCCGGCAGCCAGCTGATGGTGCCCGCCACGGCGCTCGCCACGTAGCTCGCGATGCGGTGCGCCTCAACCAACGCCGAGATGTCGCCCGTGCGCAGGAAGGTCTCCAGGACGGAGTTGGCGAAGTAAAACCCCACCAACAGCATGACCAGGAAGAGCAGAGAGAACTCCAGCGTAACCTGACCGCGGCTAAGCGTTGCGCACGACCACGACCTTCCGACCCTTAACCTCATGGACCTCCACCACCACCAGCCCCGGGACCTTCACCCCGCTGGTGTCGAAGCTCACCCCGAAGCTCGAGAAGAACCGGGCCTTACCTTGAGCGTTCTCCCCCGAAACGACCACGGTGTACACGTCCTGGCTCCCCGGTGGCGGCGGCTCCACGGAGACGGAGTACCGGCGCTCCCCGGCGCCCGGCCTCCCCCGAATGTACACCTTGAACGTGGTGCCCTCATCGCACTCGGCCGCCTTCTCCAGCACGTCGGCCAGCTGCTCCGCCATCGACTTCGCCTCCAGGGCCGACTCCGCGCGCTCCGCGTGCCCGAGGCCCCCCTCCACGTAGGAGAGGACGACCGCTAAGAGGCCGACGCAGGCCAGCAGGAGCAGTCCGTACTCAACGGTGACCTGACCGCGGAGAGATTTAATAAGCACCGACCCTCCCCCCGGACGGGGGAGAGGGGGCTGGGCGGGTGCCCCGCGGGCGCGGCCAGATATTCACTTTGGACGCAGCCGTGGCACTATTATTAGCTTTGGTAGCCATCTCCGCCGCCCTGAGTTACGTCCACATCGCCCGGCCCACCACGTACTCCGGCCAGGTCCAGGTCTCCACGACCGCCGTGGTCCAACCCGTTAAGTGGGGCTGGGTCGCCACCGGCTCGTTCAGAGGCGAGCTTCCCCACCTCGAGGTCAAGGAGGTAAGGATCACCAACTGGCATAGGAAGGGATGGTTCCACCCGAACGTCTACTACTCCGCGCACGTCGACATCCGCGTCCCACCCAAGAAGAGGATCGTAACAGCCTTCCTAGTTCTCATGATCGGAGACAACCACGTGGTTGAAGCGTTCGACGCTAAGGATCGAGACCTCGGTGTCTTCGTGACGGTCAACGGGGTCAAGTGTCGCGTTTTCCCGACCGTGCCGATCGACTGGAAGGGGGACGTGGGCTGGAAGCGTTACAACCTGTACACGACTTACAACGGCCGCATTTGGGAGAAGACCGTCATCGACCTGACCGTGGACCCGTGGGGCAACCCGCTGCTCGCCAAGCGCACCGACAAGGATCACATCAGCCTTGACATAAAGATCCGCGTTCGGGGGTCTTGGGGAGAGCGGTACCTGAACAGGACGCGCGTGATCATGGTGCTGGCACCCGACTGCTACGACGTGGCGGTCCGGACGTGGCTGCCGCAGGGAGAGCAGACGGGCCCGTGCCCGGCCAACAAGAACGGTAACCCCGTTCGCGGACCCATCGCTCGCAACTTCGATGAGGCGAACGACGGGAGGCACCCCGTGACGAACTTCGCGGACTGGTACGGCCAGGACCTCGATGACGATCCCCAAAACATCACCATCCGGGACTTGATCAACAAGATCGGGCCGGCGCCGTGGAAGGTGAGCGACGCGCCGGACGTCATCGTGGACAGGCGCTCCTGGTACTACGCCTGGTACCTGACCGCCGGGACCGGCGACGCGCAGAGAGCCGACGTCAACATCGACCCGAGGGACCCCAACGGGGACGGTATCGACGGGATCCTGCTCCGCGCCACGGGGGACAGGGTTGGCCAGGACTACCGACTGTTCGCCGCCTACGTCATGATGCCCCGGACGTTCTCATCCTGTGTAACGGCGGACGCGCCCCGGCTCGCCCTGACCCGGGACACGTCCAGCTTCAGCGCCCCACCCGAGTTCGTGGTGCACGCGGGCTTCCGAGACCCCACCTACGTCGACTCCTACTTCCTGTCTGACCCGACCAAGTCGCTGGGAGGGGACTGTCGGAGCGCCACGCCGATCCGAGGCCGCCTCTACTGGCCGGTATGGAGGCCGTGGTACGAGGTAAACATCTGGAACCTCACGCCGGACATGCTGAAAAAAGGAAAGAAGTACGAGGCCAGCGGCGAGTGTCGCGTCCTCGAGGCCTCGGACCGCTGGTACATGAACTACGCCGGGGTACCGCCAGACTACCCGTTCGGAGCGGCAGGGTACGGCCACCTGGTCATGATCGACCCGCACGCTCGGTGGTCACCCGACACCAACGAGACGGTGGAGGACGTCCTGCGGACCCACAACACGCTCCGAGCCTACCTGCTGATCCCCAACCGTGGCGGCGGACCGCACATCTACTGGTGGTTGAATTACTACAAGGACGGTCACCGGAACAACCCGTGGATGAAGTTCCCGGGCGGGTTCGCCGTCCAAGGAGGCCCGCAGCCTCGGCTGGTTACGGTCTGGATCCGCGCTCCGGGATGGCTCTTCCAGTGGAACCCGTGGACGGATGGGACCAGGACGACCAAGTTCGGCTTCGCCAACACGCGGTTCAAGAACGTGCCCGGCGGCGACCGGCCCGACGAGCTCGAACTGTCGTTCAAGATCAGCCGGCCTCCCGGGATGCCGAGCTACATCAGGTACTGGAGCGTCCAGGACGTCTACATGTTCGGCAACATGGACGAGGACCCTGACATGTTCCGGCTGTACATCGACGGCCGGCAGGTGTGGGACGACAAGTGGGCCCCGCCGGTCATCGAGGACCTGAAGGCGCTCTCCGGCGGCGAGGTTGCGACCCCGGGCCAGCACACGGTCCGGATCTGGGAGTACGAACAACCGTCACCGGAGGCGGTGGAGATCGGCCCGTACAGCGTCCTGGTCCTTTACCGAGGCATATTCTACGTGACCGTGCCGACGCTCCAGCCGACGAAGCGGGATGCTGTCGAGAAGGCCAGGCAGATGGTGACGAGCATCCTCAACTACCTCGGCATCCGGGATCAGAAGTTCATCAACGAGAACCTCCGGATCACCGTCGCGCCCGCCCGGGGCTACGGAAAGCCCCACCAGTTCAAGCTGGTGCTTAAGGGTCCGCACCCGCCGGACGAGCTGAGGAGAATGGCCACGAGGATCCTATCCCAGATGCAGTCCTCCGGGATCCTGAGCTACATCGCGATGTGCGAAGAACACGGTCGACCGTTCGACACGAACGCGATCAAGGGCTACATCGAGAGCGTGCTCTGGGGCGACGTGCACTACGAGCTGTACATGGACGGCCGGCTGATACTCAGTGGCCCGTAAGTGAGCCGAAGCGAGTGGTGATGAGGGGAGCTGAAAGGACGAGGCTCGGGCGGGGTGCGGGAGGGAGCCGGGCCGGAGGCGAGAATCAGGAGAACCGGGGCGGGGCGGGTGCCGTCGGCGCGCCTTGACGCCCCTCGGTGCCTCCCGACGCTCTGCTTCTCCCCGCTCTCTAGGCCCTGGGCCAGACCTTGATCACGTGCCCGTTCTTCTCCACCATGCTCGTGTTCGTGCCGGGCAGTATGAACCAGTTGAGCAGCGAGACTCCGGGCAGCGCGAACCCCTTCGGTTCGGCGTCGGTCGCCACCTTGATTCCTATGGAGCGCAGTACGGAGACGATCCGCTGAACGGTCCTGTCGCCCGAGTTGAACCCGTACAGCCAGAACAGGTGTACCGGGTGGTACCACTGGTCGGTGGCCTTGTGGCTCACCCACCTGTACATGGCCCCGCGGAGCCCGGGGGAGCGCGTGCACAGGGCCTCCATCCACGCCATCCAGTCCACGGTCCCGTGCGGGCCGCCCGGCAGGACGGTCACGTACTGGCTCGGCAGCGCCGGGATGAGCGTCTCCATCCCTACCCTACACCTCCATACGGCGTCGAAGCCGGACTTGATCCCGTCCACGGACAGCGTGTTCCCGTCCGGCAGCACGTAAAGGATGCCGGCCGCCCGCTCGACGAAGTTGGGCGGTCGGCCGGTCTCGTCGTTCCACCTTACCGGGAAGTACGGTTGGATCACCCACGGCGGGTCCTCGGGGCGAACGTCAGGGGGCATGCTGACATCGTCCCACGGTAGCGACTTGGCCGGGACCGACAGCATGTGAGCCAGCCGGAGCTTGTCGGCGTCGTAGGTGCTGTTCCGCCCCTCCCCGTTGACCCAGTTCAGGTACGCGTGGAAGAACCGGATGGCGTCCGACTGCTTGATCGGCTCCCCGGCGAGCGTGCCGGCGTTTCCTACCGCGATCTGGTAGTTGCCCGGAACCAGCTGGGGCTTGAACCTCAGCGGTGGGTTATCGCCCCACCTCGCCTTGGCCGCGTAGTACGCCCAGATCGGGAGCGGGTCCAGGATGGGTCGATGCTCCCAGGCCACGACCGGCGCGTAGCCCTGAACGGACACCGTCACGGTGGTTTGGCCCAGGTCCATGTAGATGAGCTCCCACCTCGGTGCCTGCACGATGAGCGTTAACTGCACCCGAACGTAGAGCGTGGACGGGTCGTCCGAGCTTGGAACGATCGGCATGCTGCCGACGGACGACGGGTCCGAGGGGATGTATCGCGGCAGGTAGATGCGCCAGGTCTTGAGGTCCAGCAGCAGCGCCGGTTCCCCGGTCACGTAGCACCGCGGGATGACCCAGACCTCGGCGTTGGTGTTCCGCTTGATCTTGTCGTGGATGTCAACCGCCAGCCGCGCGAACTCGTAGTCGATGTAGTACCTGAGGGACTCGATCACGGTCTTGTACGAGTCGTAGCTGCCGTCCAGGGAGCCCACGTCCACGAGCCGGTAAGGGGCCGCCAACCCCTCCGGGGTCACCCACTCGATGTTCGATCCGCCGGCGTGGACGGCCACGTACCCGTTCCTGTACCCGTTCGTACCGCCCTTGGGTAGGTTCACGCCGTTGATGAAGTCCACGACTCCCAGGTACGCGGCGCGGCTGAGCTTCTGATGCGTCATGGCCAGGACGGCCTGATTGACCACCGGCTTGATGTACTCGGCCCGAACGATGTACCCGCTCTCACGGCCCATGAACGTTAGGTACGACGTGGACAGTAGCAGCAGAAGGATGGCGAAGGCCACGATGGGGGTGAAGATGAACCCGCGCTCGCGGCGCGCGATCACTCGGGCTTAACCCCCACCTTCAGCCTCACTGGGAACAGCCCGCACGCCCAGGTCAGCGTGCCCGGAAGCTGCTGGAACTCTCCCAGGCCGACGCCGGCGGGCCGCGAGAGCCGCAGCTGGACGAGGAACCGATCCCCACCGATGGCCAGCACGGTGATCGACAGGCCCGAGCAGGTCCCCTCCGAGATCACCTTTCGGATGAAGTCCACGGGGTCCTCCGAGACCCATCCCGTCGAGGAGTAGAACATGATTTTATTGCCACCGGAGTCGATCAGGAGCGCCTCCCGGGCCAGCTTCCGGTACGCCTCGTCCTCGGACAGGCCCGACTCCACCAGCTGGTTGAACCGACGGTGCAGGTACATCACCCACCAGCGCAGGCCCGCGCCGGACAGCGTCACCCACGCCACCTTCACGCCCGGCACCGTCGCCGGGTAATACAGGACGATCCGCCCCTGGTCCCCACTGGTCGACGCCCAAACCTGCGGTAGGTTATCGTCCCACACCCACGTGTCGGCGCGCTTAACCAGCGCCACCCGGTACGATTTTACGATCATCTCTCCGGGCGCGCCGGCCTGCCCCGCACCGACGTCATCCCGAGGGAAGACCAGGTCCGCCGTGGCGTTACCCACCTTGATCGGGCGATCCAGCCCGCCCGCGCACCGAACCCACTTGTACGCGTCCACGGCCAGGTACATCCGGTACCCGGAGCGGAGCGGCGCCAGAGCCCAGCTCGGTCCCCACCGGATCGTGGGCTCTCCCGGGTTCACGAACGACTGCCACGTCAAGTTGGTCCCGACCCAGGACGGAGAGAGCAGGGTCGTCACGAACCGGTCGACCGAGGAGTAGGACTTGTGCACGCTGGTCAGGTAGAACAGCCCGTGCGACTTGATGATGCCGGCTACGCTCGTCAGGATGAGCAGTATTAGGGCCGAGATCAGCGAGGCCGTGAGCGCGTCCAGCGTGAGCTGACCCCGCAAGGCTCACGATCCCGCCGAGCTCTCCATGGCCCGTCGGACGACCTCGTCCGCCACCACGCTCATGGCCTGACTCCATCCGGACCCAACCGTGTGCACGAACGTCCTCAATCCCATGGCGAACACGGCCACGGTCACGATGACCGCCATCAACAGTAGGGCCATCTCCAGAGATACCTGCCCCTTACACCCACCGGGACGCACACTCGGCGATCGCCCGGGCGGCAGAGCTCTCAGCGCTGCCAACGTCCACCAGCCCCTGACTCGTCGATCCTACGGACGAGGTGAAGTACCACGCAATGACGGCGGTCAGCCCGATGACGACGATCAGCATCAACAGCGCCTCCACACCCGTCTGACCGCGCTCACAGCTTCTTACTGTTAACGCTCTCAGCGAACCCCACGAGGCCCTGAGAGACCGTGGAACCAAGGCTTCCGGCCCCCTGTCCCAGCTGCGAGGCCGCCGCGTACACGAAGTACCCTATGACGGCGGCCAGCCCCACGAAGGCGGCGAGAATGAGCAGGTTCTCAACACCGCCCTGTCCCCTCACCCCCAGCATTTCAGGACGCTCCCCCCGAGAAAGTACGTCACCGCGTAGCCCAGCGCGATCGCGGGGGCGAACGGTGTGGCGTGACCGACCCGGATCCTCCTCACCCCCAGCTCCTTTAACTTCTCGATGTCCCGCGCGGTGAGGCCCTCACCGGAAGGGACCACCTCCGGAACCGCCCGCCCAGTCACCAGCAGCAGCGCCGCCCTTAACCGCCCCACCTTCCTCACGCGATCGCCCACCCGAACGACCACCTCTACCGGGATTTCACCCTCCCTCAGCTCATCCACATCCTTCTCTACGGAGGCCATCCGCGCGGTCGCCATCGTGAGACTCACCAACAGCGCCACCGCCGCCCACCACAGCGGCGTCCAAGGGCCCAGGAGCAGCGCGTAGGCCCCCGCGAGCACCGGGCCGAGCAGGACGGCCCGGCCCAGCCCCCGGCGCCGCACCACCACCCACAGCCCCACCACGACCGGGAGCTCGATCACCGCCGCCTCCAGGGGCGGCAGCACCACCGACAGCGGTCCCACCGCGGCGTACAGGAGGAGCAGCTCGCAGGCTCCCCTGCCCACGGCCCGCAGGAACCTCACACCGCGCAGCTTCAGCGCTCGCGCGCTGAGGTAGCACAGCCCGAACGGCGCGTACAGGAGGATCGAGTTGACTAGAACGTCCAGCCCCCACCAGGGCGACCGGCCCCGATGTAGGAACATCGCCAGCGCGGGAAGCAGCTTCACGTCGCCACCGCCCATCACACCCGCCAGATGAAGGGCCAGCGCCGCGAGGAACGCGACGAGGCCGTCGAGCAGGGCCCAGCCCGTGAACCACCACCCGTTGAGCGCGCCCAGCGCCAGCGCGTAGGCCACGGCCGCCGCGTTGGCGGGCAGCGTCAGACGGTTCGGGACGAGCCCCGTCTTCAGGTCGGTGTACGCGGCCGCTCCGGCCACCACCAGTCCCGCCGAGAACCCAACCAGCTCCGCGTCCAAGCGATCACACCCGAAGCACCTCGATCAACAGCGAGAGGCCCTTGAGCACGTCCCCCTCACTTAGCCGCTCCAACGCCTTCTTGGACAGCTCTCGCTGAGAGCTGACCCCCGCCGCGACGTCACCCTCCCCCAGCGTCTCCTCCTCCCGCATCTTCAGCCTGCGATGCAGCTTGCGCACGGCCCCGATGACCGTGGCGGACCTCAGCACGCGCTCTAGCTCCTGCGTGTATTCTTTCCCCAACTCCTCGTGGAGCCTGGAGCAGACCCGCAGCACTCGGTCCAGGTGACGCACGCTCTCGCTGCTGAGGTGCCCCAGCAGCAGCTCCCGATCCCCGATCTCCCGCACGAGCCGAGCGTGCAGCGACCACACCTTCGACATGACTCTCAACACGAGCCGCTCAACGTCCGTCAGCACCCCATCCTCACCGAACCTGCACCGGCGAAAGAGGCCCTCGGACCGCGCCTCCTCACCAACCTCCTTCAGCGCCTCGGAGAGCGGAAGCACCTCGAAGGAGCCGGCGATCGTCTCGAACACCCTCACCGCCCGGGACAGCGGCAGCTCGTTCCCGGCCCGAAGGACCACCAGGTCGTACCTGTCCGCCCGCTCCACGACCCGCTTGACGCACTCGCCGTCGTGCACGTCGCACGTGATGGGAACCTCCGTCACGCCGTCGATCTTCAACACGCCACCCTTCGAGTAGAACCCCGTTGAGTCCACGTCGATCACGTCCGACAGGGCGCGGAGGTGCTTGCGTCCCATAGCCAAGTAAGGGGCCCTGAACGCGTCCCCCAGGCAGCCGCTCGTAGCGCGCGCGTGGTCCAACAAGTCCTCCTTCGGGACGAACGAGGCGGGCACGTCGGATACCACGGGGCAGTGGACCTCGCCGGAGAACTTCTCCAGCTCGTCCCTAACTTTCCTCAAAGTAATGTAGTCCGAAAATAACGTGACGCCGTTGATATCTGCCAGCTCACCGAGCACCTGGCGCGGTAATTCGCCGAACCCATCCACGGTCAAAACAAAAACTGTCAAGGTGCGGGGGGCCCAGGGCGTCACTGGGCCTGCGGTCGCCGCTCTCGCTTACCCTCCGCCTCCTCCTGGCTGGTACTGGTTCCACGCCTGGGTGCCTGCCTGCGACGCCTTAGTCGCGGCCTGGGATGCAGCACCTGACGCGCTCTGACCGGCACCGCTGTACGACGTCAGGAAGTAGTAAGCCACTACTGCCGCGAGACCGATCAGCGCCGCTAGCAGGAGCAGGTACTCGATACCACCCTGACCGCGCTCCTCCTTGAGCAGCTCCTTGATCCGGGCCAGCATCTTCCCGCTCCCCCCGTGACTAGCCGTGTCGGGATCCCTTACAAAATCTTTTCTCTACCGCGTTTCCTCACGGCTTATAATACTGCCACATTTGGACGCCCTGAGAGGCCTTCGTCGCGGCTTGTTCAGCCTCTCCCGGTATCGGGTTGCCGGCCTGGAAGTACGACGTGATCACGTAGTAGGCCGCGATGGCCGCTATCCCGATAATCGCTGAGAGCAGGAGCAGGTACTCAACTCCGCCTTGGCCGCGCGATCCCAGCATTTAGGGCCCCCCACCAACCTGGGCGAGCAACGATGGGAAAACCGTTACGAGTCCCAGGTAGGCCATCGCGGACGCCGTGGAGATTCCGAAGGCGAACTTCAAACCCTCCCTCGGGTCGCCGTACCTGATGATCCCGATCGCGATCCCGGAGAGGAACCCGACCGTGGCGGGGTAAATGACCATGTAGCGGGACAGGAGCTGGTACATGGGTAGGAGCGCGCCCATGGTCGTGGCACCTCCCGACTTGGCTCCGAGTCCCATCACGGCCCCGAGGGCGACCCCGACCGGGATGGCGCAGATAACCCCTCCCATGCCCATCGTGAGGCAGGGCATGGTGGTCACGGCCTGGCGCTCGAGCTCGATGCGGCGGACCTCTCGGATGTCGTTCTCCACGGCCTCGAGCACGTCGGCCAGGGTGCCCCCGCTGATTGAGATCCGCACGGTGAGCCGGATGGCGCGGCGGAGGATCTCGGAGTCGACGCGCTCGGCCATGTCGAGCATGGCCTCCTCGAACGTCTTGCCCATGTCCATCTCTCGCACGACGATGGAGAACTCCTCGGACAGGGCGCCGTAGTTGCTCTCAGCCACGCTCTTCACGACCTCGAACACGGAGGAGCCGGCGCGCAGCTCCTCCACCATCTGCCGGAGCGCGTCGGGCAGGTTCTCTTCGATCTCCTTGATCCTGGCGCGCTGGACGACCTGCGGGTAGAGGATCATCGAGGCGGGTAGCGCGATCGGGGCCAGCGCCAGCGGGTGGTGCAGGAGCTTGAGGAGCACGAGTCCCAGGACCGCGGTCACGATGCCGTAGAGCACGACGGCGGCCATGTAAATCTCGTACGGGACGTCGACGTTCGTCACACGCAGGAGGTAGTCGCGGCGCTTCAGCTCGTCCAGGTCCATCCGCTGAACGATGATCCGGGCTATGGGGAAGGAGACGGGGGCCGCCAGCAGGGCCGCGATGCGGAAGAGTGGGCCGAAGGCCTTGAGCGCGTCCGGGCCGAGGCTCGGGAGCATCGTCGCCCCCGCCCGCTAGATCTTCGGCTCCATCGCCTTGAACATGTAGAGGAACGCCCCCGCCAGCATGCCCACCAGCATCGTGACCGCCAGCGCGAACTGGGCTGGCGGGAGCATGAGCGATCCGGACATGTTCGCGGCGATGATCCCGGCGACGAGGAACATCGTGGGCAGGACGATGGTGCACATGATGTACGGGAAGGCCATGGACTGGAGCCGGTGACCGTACTCTCGGTACTTCTGCCGGAGCTCGTGCGCGATCTCGTCCGCGAGCACCATTAGAGTTTTCGCGATGTTGGCACCCGACTCCATGGCCTGGAGGATGAAGCGGACCGCGGACCTTAGGCCCGGGATGTCCCACCGGTTGGCCAGCCGTCGGAGCGCCGCCTCGACCGGGGCGCCTCCGTGGATCTCGGCCACCACGCGCTCGAACTCCTCGGATAGGGCGCCGTAGTCTGACTCGGCGACGCTCTTCATGGACTCGATCAGGGACAGGCCGGCGGAGACCTCGGTGGCCATCTGTCGGATCGCGTACGGGAGCTGCCGGGCGATCTCGTCCTGGCGCTGCTTGATGCGGATCTGCAGGAAGAGGTTCGGAGCGGCGGCTCCCGAGATGAACCCCACGATCGGCGCCACCGCCTTGAGCAGCGTTGGGAAGGTCAGGAGGGCCGCGGCCGCCGTCAGTAGTGCGGCCGTGATCGTCGCTGAGAGCCCGATGAGCGATGCGAAGGCGGTCGGGGTGATACCCAGTCCGGCCTTGCGGAGCTGCTCACGGTTCGGGGCGAACGCTCGGAAGGCCGCGCCGATCCGGGCGGCCATGTCGGACTCCGTGATCGTCTGGATGACCTCCTCGATGGCACCCTTGCGCTGGGCCTGCAGCCGCCTCAGCCGCTCCTCGAGCTCTCGGGCCTCGCGGTCCCGAGCGGTCTCCGCCTCCTCTTCCTCCTCGGTCTTGAGCACCAGCTGCTTGATCCGCTCAACGTCCTCGGCGGTTCCGGGTCCTCCGGCGTGGCGCATGGCGCGTGCGCGCTCCGCGACGCTCTCGAACGGTAGGGCCCGGCCACCTCCACCTGAGATGCTGCTCAGCGCCTCGGTCACGCGGGCCAGTGGGTTCCCCCCTCCGCCCTCACCTCCCCCGAGCCTGAGCGCGTCGGTCAGTCGCTCCACCAGGGAGGACAGCGATAGGGAGGCGCCGCCTCCCTCCCGGGTCGAGGTGATCCTGCTGACCTGATGCAGGGCGTACTCCACGTACAGGCCGATCTGTTCCACGACCCGGAGGCGCGCGGCCAGGAGCAGGACGATCAGGAACGCCGCGGCTGCGGCGAGGAGGAACTGCAGCAGGACGGGCATTCTACGTGTACCCCGAGATGCCCACCTTCTGCAGCACCTCCTCCCGGTTCTTGTAGAACTCGTGGATGAACTCGCCGACCTCCTTGACGTGCCGGATGTTGTTGTCGACCATGTACTTGAGGATCTGCTTCCTGATCTCCACCTCCTGCATGATCTCGTCCATGCTCATGCCGGTCTTCTCCTGAATCTTCTTGAAAACCATGCTAGGCACGTCCGTGCTCTCGACCTTGTCCGTCTCCGGCTTCCACTCGAACACGGTGTTCAGCTGGACCGTGTCGCCCTCCATGCCCGCGATCTCTGCGATCTCGGTCACGCGGCGGATCGAGCCCGAGCCGCGCTGGATGAAGCGCTGCTGCATGACGATGATGTCGAGGGCCGGGATCATGATCTTCGGCACGTTCATAGGCTCGTTCGTGAGCCGGGTGATCGTCTCGCGGGCCGTGTTCGCGTGCAGCGTGCCCATGCACCCGTCGTGACCCGTGTTCATGGCGGTGAACAGGGTCCGAGCCTCGGGACCGCGGACCTCACCCACGATGATCCGGTCGGGCCGCTGGCGCAGGGTGTTCTTGACGAGGTCGTCCATCGTGACCTCGCCCTTCCCTTCCACGTTCGGCGGCTTGGTGGTGAGCCGCACCCAGTGCTCGTGGGGCAGCTGGAGCTCGAGCGTGTCCTCGATCGTGATGATCCGCTCCTCGGGCGGGATGAAGATGCACAGGCAGTTCAGCGTGGTCGTCTTGCCGCTGCTCGTACCGCCCGCGATCAGGATGTTCGCGCCGTGCTCGACGGCGAGCCACAGGTAGGCGGCCGCCTCGTAGCTGAGCGTCCCGAACTTGATGATGTCCGTGATCGTGAGCGGATCCTCCCGGAACTTTCGGATCGTGATCGTGGGCCCGTCCGGGCTCACGGGCGGGATCGTCGCGTTCACGCGGCTGCCGTCCGGCAGGTGCGCGTCCAGCAGCGGGTTCTCCCGGTCGATCCGCCGGCCCGACTCCCTCGAGATCCGCTCGATCACGGTCCGGGCCGCGCGCGAGGGGATCTTGAAGTTGCACAGGCACATGCCGTGGTCGCGGTCGTACACGTACACGAAGCACTCGCGCGCCTGCCCGCTCAGAACGACCTGAGGCACGACCATGATCTCCTCCAGGTTATCGTCCTTGAGCAGCGGGTGGATCTGCTTGTAGCCCACCATCTCGTACACCAGGAGCTGCTTCAGGTCCTCCTCGATGACCTCCAGCTCCGGGTACTCGTCCAGGACGTTGTCGAAGACCTCCTCAACCTCCTCCTTGAACGCCTTCTCGCGCTCCTCCAGGTTCGGGTACTCGGTCGGGTCGAAGTCAATGTTCATGGACAGGATGTCCTTCACGTCGTCAAGCACGCGCTCGAACTCCTTGTCGTCGCGCGCGTAGCGGGGCGCGTTCGCCCCCAGCTTCTTGACGATCTTGTTGCGTAGGTTCTCGAGCTTGTAGTACCGGTTATAGTCCTTCGAGATGTAAATGGGAACGGGCTGATCCGGGTACTCGATGATCCGGCGCAGCTCGTCGTCGCACAGGACCTTGCCCTCTCCCTCCTCCGCCTTCTCGTGCTTCTCCAGAACCTTCTCCGCCTCCTCCGCCGGCAGGGGCTTGACCTTACTCTCCTCGGACTCACCCGCCTTCTGAGCCTCCGAGGGCTGGGCCTGAGCTGAGCCAGCCTCTCCCTTTCTCTCCTTCGGCTTCTCCTCCTCGCCCAGGATGTCCTTCAGGAAATCGTCGTCCTCGAGATCGCCCAGCAGGCCCTTAACGTCCCGCCGCTTGGCCACGGGCCGACACCCCTACTCCAGGTCCTTGAGCAGGTCCTCGACCTCCTCCAGCTCGGAGTCCAGATCCGCCGTCTTTGCCTCCTCGTCGACTCCGGCCCCTTCCTCGACTTTAGCCGTTTCTTCAGCGGTGGCAGCCTCGCCGGCCTCGGACTCGCCTCCGGACTCGGCCACTTCCTCCACCTCTCCCTCCTCGCCGCCCTCCATGAGCTCCTCCATCGCCGTGGCCTCGGCCAGGATCGAGGACTGGAACGTGCCCAGGAACTTCACGTCGGAGAACTCGATGCCCTCGCGTCGTAGGTTCTGGATGAACTGCGTCGGGGAGAGACCCTCCAGGTCCACGTACACGTCGTCCCCGACGCGGACCGCGCTCCGGACGCCGGGGATGTTCTCGATCCTGTCGGCCTCGTCGCCGGCTCCCTTGACGAGCACGGTCGTGACCTGGACCTCCGTCTCCTCCGATCCGAACTTGTCCAGGTCCGCCCCGTGCCGCTGCAGCGTTAGCACGATGTGCCGGCGGAGCGCCTTCTCCACGATCTCCGCGTCGATGACGTCCTTGCCCTCCTGGATGCGGATCGCCTGGGCGATTTGCGCCACGTCGCGCGCGTAAGCGAACGTTGGCTTGAGACCCCATCCACCCTTCTCCTTCGGCAGGAACGCCTTCCGGTACGTCTCGATGGCGTCCTCCGTGTACTTCTCCCCCATCTCCTCCAGCCGCTTCCGGAAGAGGTCGACGGCGTCCTCGAGCGGCGGGTGCGTGAGGTGGACGAACAGCGGGGCTCGTCGCAGGTGCGCCTCGTCGAACACGGTGATCGGCAGGTTGGTCGAGAACGCCGCGATGAAGTCGCAGTAGACCTCCACCGCCGTGCCCGCGACGTGGATGATGTCCTTCTTGTTCTCCATCGGCACGATCAGCCGGTTCAGGATCGCGATGTGCGAGTCCCGCTGCCGGCCCACGTCGTCCACCAGGAACACGCCACCGTGCGCCTTCACGTGCGGCGGGACCTCGTACACGCCCTTCTCCGCGTCGTACCGACCCTGCAGGTCGTCCAGCGTCAGCTCGGCGCCCGTGAACACGAACGGGGCGTGGATCTTCACCCAGCGCTCGTCCTCCGGCTGCTCCCGGCGCGGGCGCGGGTCGTGGAAGTCCGGGTCGTACAGCTGCAGGACGCTGCCCGCCACGTACACGGCCTTCGGGATGACGATCGGCGGCAGGAGCTTCGCCATCCTGCTCAGCGTGAACGTCTTACCCGTGCCGGGCGGTCCGTACACGATCAGACCGCGACCCGAGGTCGCCGCGATCCGGTAGACCCGCTTCGCCTCCTCCGCGCCGATCACGTCGTGGAACGCGTACTCGACCACCTCCTCCGGGATCTCGATCGGGTAGCGACCCTCCACCTGCTCGCCGACGATCTCCTTGTAATCCTCGTACGGAACCGGGCAGACGCCGATGTACGGGTCCTCCTTCATGATGTTCTCGGCCAGATCGCGCCCCTTCGGAGTCACGTCAAAGGTGGTGTTCTGGAACATCGGGCCGCCACCGGTGTGACCGACCAGTTTCCGGTCCTCCAGCTCGCCCACGATCTCCTCCAGGATGGGGACCGGAATGCGCGTGACCTCGTAGATCTCCCGGCCCGTGAGCGGGCCCCGGTCCGCGATGACCTTGAGCACGAGGTTCTCCACGTACTCCTCCGGCAGCCCGAGGTCATCGATGGACTCGGGCTTACGGAGCGACTCCACCAGCTCCACGATCTCAGGCTGGTTGTAATACTCCTCTACCGCCTCGAGCACCTCGCGGGGCAGCCCCTCCTCCTCGGACAACGGCGCTCACCCCGGCGCCCTCAGAACCCAGTAACCAGCCCCTCTGGCCGCCACCTCCGCCGAGCCAAAGGTCTCCTCCATGAGCTTAAGCACGCGCTCGGCACCCATCTTGCGACGGACCACCAGCCAGAGCTCGCCATCATCCTCCAGATGCCCGGGCGCCTCCTCGATTATTTTGCTAACGATCTCCAGACCCTCCCGCACCGGCGGGTTGGATACGATCAGGTCGAACGACTCGCCCTCCACCGGCTCGTACAGGTCTCCCCTGCGCACCTCCACCACGTCTTCGACCCCGTTCAGCTCCACGTTCTTCCTCGCCAACCACACCGCCCTCGGGTTAATGTCCGTCATCACGACGCGGCCCTCGCCCATCTCCCGCGCCGCGACGATGCCCAGAACCCCGTACCCGCAGCCGAGGTCCATCACGCTCTCGACCCGGTCGAACGGGGCGGTCTCCGCCAGCAGGTGCGTGCCCTTATCCACCCGCCGCCACGAGAACACGCCCGGGGCGGTGAGGAACCGGTACTCCTTCCCCCTTATCCTCGCGATGATCATCCCCATCTCGTCCCGGGAGGGTCGACCGCGCCCGGAGTAAGGTGCCCGCACGCTCACTCACCCTCGGGCCGCGCGATTGTTTCCGTGCCATCCCACCTCGGCGGCGCAATAACGCTTCCCGCCGCTCGGGGCCGGGTCCCCCGGGTGAGCCGCGGGGCCGGGCCGGGACCTCCTCGACCCGGGTTATATTTTTCTCCAAGTAAACGAGCCGCCGGGGGCTTACGCCTCCCGGCGGCCCCGCGGTGGAGTACTCTCCGCTCGGTGTGCGCACATCGGATTCACTCTACTGGGTCCGCCGGCAGCGGGCGCTCCGTCAGGGCGCGCGCCGCCCTGACCGTTCGTCGCTCCCCCTCGGTCGACCCTCCACGGATGGGGGCTACCTCCGAAAGTGTGGATCACGCTGTGACGGTGTGGGAGCCTCGCGCGGGCTGGCCGCTCCGAGAGCGGCTACAGTGGAACGATTGAGAGGGTGATCGGAACGGGGTGCCCCGGCACCGCGGGCCGCATCGTTACGAGACTCGTAACGATTCCGGCTGGTGCGGGGGCCGGGATTTGAACCCGGGACGGCCCTACGGCCACGGGATCCTAAGTCCCGCCCCTTTGACCAGGCTCGGGCGCCCCCGCGCCTCCAGGCGGACCCTCGGCGCGTCGGTATTTAACGTTTTCCCTACAGCGGCACGTGCGACCGTCTCAGGGGCGGCTCCCACCCCCGCCAGTCCATGTCGTACGGGGTCACCTTGGGCGGTACGCGGTCCACCTCGTAGTATAACCATGCCTCGAACGGCGGACTCAGGCCCCTCCCCCAGGGCTCACGGTATCGCTTGAGCCGGTTGACGATCACCGGCTTCATGCTGTTCCAGCCCGGGTACTTCTGCCAGAACTCCTTCCAGTGGAGTGCCTGCGTCATCGTGACGGCGTACAGCGAGGACATCACGCAGCAGGGGAGCTCCCACCACGCGGGCCCCAGCAGCAGCGCCGAGGCCGTCCCGAACCTGTAGATTACCAGCCCGGAGGACATGCACACTAGGGCCGCCAGGCGCACCTTGGTCCACTCTGGCCTTCTCGCCATCAGGGCCCCGGCGATCGGTAAGGCGACGAGGTAGAACCACGTCGGCACCGCGCTCTCGAAGGTCTCCGGCGGGCTCCACTCCCTTATGTTCCCGATCAGCTTCGGAACCAGGCCGGGGGAGTGGTAGGTCAGCAGCCCGTGGGATGCGGTTCCGGGGATCGCCACGGTGACGCCCGCGCCCAGCGAGAATCCGGCTAGCACCGCCAGGAGCTTGACCCGGGCGCGCCTCGGGACGTCCGGGACCAGGGCCGTCAGTCCGAAGATCACCGGGACCTCGGGCCATCCATCGTAGCATGCCCCGGTGATCGATCCCAGCGCTCCCGCCGTCAGCGCCCGGACTCGAACGCTCCGGCGCGGGGGGTCGTGCAGCAGGGTGGAGAGTGCCAGGGTGCCGAGGATGGGGTACGTGAGCAGGCAGATCGTGCGCTTGCCGCCCAGGAACCCGGCGTAGTGAAGGTTGTAAACGGCGGTGACGAACCACGGTACGACCGTACCCATTCTCGGCTCGATCAGCCAGGAGATCACCGACGCGGTGACGCCGAAGATCAGGGCGAGGATGAATCGGTAGTCGTGGTGCGGGCCGGCTCGGGGGTCGACGAGCAGGGAGGAGAGCGCGATGATCGGGCTCTTGTAGATGAACGGCGGCTGGTCCTCCCTCCACCAGCTGACCTTCGGGTAGTCGCCGTGCTTCGCGTAGTACTTCGCGATGAACCCGTAGTAAAACCAGTCCGGAGCGTTCGACGGCCAGAGGTGGGAGAGGTAGGTGGAGAGGGCGAGCGTGGCCAGGCCGGCGAGGAAGATCGCGAGGCGGAGCCGGGCCTTCCGGTCTCTCACGGTACCACCTCACGGGTGGAGGCGCTTTCGGTCGCGCGGGAACAGGGTCACCTCCCTGATGTTCTCCATCCCCGTGATGGTCATCAGCGTGCGCTCGAGGCCGAGGCCCCAGCCTCCGTGAGGCGGCATCCCGTACTTGAACGCCTCGAGGTAGTGCTTGAAGTCGTCCGGGTTCAGCCCCTGCTCCTTGATCTGATTCACCAGGATCTCGTACCGGTGCTCGCGCTGGGCGCCCGAGGCCAGCTCCAGGCCCTGGTACATCAGGTCGAAGGCTCGGGTCACCTCGTCGTCCTTGGCCATGGTGTAGAAGGGTCGGGTCTCTCGCGGCCACTCGGTGATGAAGATCGGCTCGTCGAAGATCTCTCCCAGCTTGCGCTCGGCCTCCGTGGGCAGGTCCTCGCCCCACTCGACCTCCACGCCGTGCTCCGAGAGCAGGTCCAACGTCTCCTCGTACGTGAGCCGCTCGAAGGGGGTCTCGAGCTCGGGGAGCTCCACGTCGAGCGTCTTCAGCTCCTCCTCACACTCCTCGGTGACGCGCCGGAACACGTGCGCGAGCAGCTCCTCGAGGACGCGCATGACGTCCTCCTCGCTCTCGATGAAGGACATCTCGATGTCCACGGAGATGGCCTCGTTCAGGTGCCGCCGCGTGTTGTGCTCCTCCGCGCGGAAGATGGGGCCGATCTCGTACACGCGCTCGAAGCCGGCCGCCATGAGCATCTGCTTGTACAGCTGCGGGCTCTGGGCCAGGTACGCGTCCTGCTCGAAGTACACGACCGGGAAGAGCTCGGTGCCGCCCTCCGTGGCGGACGCGATGATCTTCGGCGTGTGCACCTCGATGAACCCGCGGTCCTCGAGGAACTCCCGGATCGCCGTCGTCACCACGTCCCGGATCCGGAAGACCGCCCGCGGTTCCTCCCGCCGCAGGTCGAGCACGCGCGCGTCCAGCCGCGTGTCCAGGTCCGCGTCCACCTTGCCCGTCGGGTCCAGGGGCAGGTGCGTCTCGGACTCGGAGAGCACCTCGAGCTCCTCCGGGATGACCTCCACCCCACCCGGGGCCTGCTCGTTCGCCTGAACGGTGCCCCTGACCCGAATCACCGACTCCTTCTTCAGCTTCGGGACCTTCTCGAACACCTCCTCCGGCACCTTCTGCCGCGGGCAGGTGATCTGCACGATGCCGGAGCGGTCGCGGAGCAGCAGGAACTTGATCCCACCCAGGTCCCGGATCTCGTGCACCCAGCCCGCGAGCGTGACCTCCTCACCGTCCCGATCCGGGGTGACCTCTGCGGCCTGCGTGTCCTTCAGCACGCCCGGTCCCCCCGAGATCGCTCCGATCTGACCCTCGCGGCCTCGGCGTGGTTCGGCAGGCCCTCCCGCGCGGCCAGCTCCTCCACCACGGGGAGCAGGGCCTCGACGTCCGCCTCGTCGAGCCGCTGGTACAGGATGAACTTAAGGAAGTCCCAGGGCCCGAGCGCCCCACGCGCCCGGGCGAACCCGCCCGTCGGCAGCACGTGGTTGGGCCCGGCGGCGTAGTCACCGAACGGGACGGCGGAGAGGTGACCGACGAAGACCGCGCCCGCGTTCTCGACCCGTGGCAGCAGCTCCTCCGGGCGCTCAACCGAGAGCTGGAGGTGCTCCGGGGCGTACTCGTTCGCCACCCTCACGCACTCCTCCAGCGAGTCCAGAACCACGATCCAACCGTGCTCGTCCAGCGCGCTCGTGACCACGTCCTTCCGGTCGATTCCACCCTTTAGGATCTCTTCCACGCGGTCCTTCACCTCGCGGGCCAGCTCCTCGGAGTCCGTCAGGAGCACGGCGGAGGACTCCGGGTCGTGCTCGGCCTGCGCGATCAGGTCCCAGGCCAGCCACTCCGGGTCGGCCGACTCGTCCGCGATTATCAGGATCTCCGTGGGCCCGGCCGGCATGTCCACGTCCACGCCGGCCCGCGTGTAGGCCAGAAGCTTCGCGGCGGTGACGTACACGTTCCCCGGGCCCACGATCTTGTCCACGCGCGGGATCGCGTCGGTCCCCACCGCCAGCGCGGCCACCGCCTGCGCGCCACCCACCCGGAAGATCGCGTCCGCGCCCGCAATGTCCGCCGCCACGAGCACCTCGGGCGAGGCTCGCACCGCGTTGTCCGCGGGCGGGGTGCACACGTAGACCCGATCGCATCCCGCCACCTTGGCCGGGATCACCGTCATCAGGGCCGTGGACGGGTACGCGGCCCGCCCCCCTGGGACGTAGCACCCCACGGTCGGAACCGGCCGGACGAGCACGCCGCACTCGGTTCCCTCCACCGACACCGAGAGGGAGTCCCAGTCCGGGGCGACCTTACGGTGGAACTCCTCGATGCGATCCGCCGCGCGCTCGATCGCGTCCAGCGTCGCATCGTCCACGAGCTCCATCGCCCGCTCCACGTCGTCCTCCGACACGCGCAGCTCGTCCGCCTCGAGCTCGACCCCGTCGAACCGCTCCGTGTACTCCAGCAGCGCCTCGTCACCACGCTCCCGCACGTCCTCGAAGATCTCCTCCACGTCCGGAAGGACCTCCTCGACGCGCACCTCCGACCGCCTCAGCACCTCCCGGAGCTCCCGCTCGCTAGGATTCACCAGCATCCTCATCGGCCAGCACCCTCAGCCGCCGGGAGATGTGCTCCAACACCTCCGCCAGGACCGCGTCGTTATCGTACGCGTCCAGCACCTCCCGGGCCCTCTCCTTATCCATGTTTTCGTACTCGCGAGCGATCTTCCTCACGCACCTGACCACGTTGTCCACGATCGTGATGTCCGCGTCCCGGGCCGTCCGGGAGAGCGGGTTCAGGTCGATGGCGGCGACCCGCTTCCCCAGCTCCTTCAACGCCCGCGTCCGGTCCCCATCCTCCAGCGGCACGAGGACGAAGTCCGCCCGGTAGATCCCGCGCTCGTCCACGATCCCTCGGCGGGAGGAGAGGTTCGGAAGCCGGGTGAGGTGCTCCCGATCCACCCCGAGCACGTCCCGGGCGCCGGCCTCCTCCAGCACCTCGCGGATCCTGCGCGCCCGCTCCTCCGTGCGGTGGAACAGGTTCACCTCGAGGGGGGCGCCGGTGACCTCGGACAGCTCCACCAGCTCGTCCGGGCACAGCGCGGCCACGTTCCCGTTCACGGAGATCACCGGGCGCTCCGCGAGGTGGAACGCGGCCGCGGTGGCACGGATCGCGCGGCGCGCCGGCGGGATCGTCCGCTCCCCGATCAGGTAGTCAAACGCCTCCCCACGCCCGTGCGCGATCAGCCCCTGCGGGACCACGTAACCCTCCTCGAACCCGCTGACCAGACGCTCCCGGATCCGAAGAACCTCCGCCCGGGGATGATCAGGAGGAATCTCCTCCACCACCATCTCCCCCGAGCCGCTCGATGAGCAGGTCCCGGAGGACCCGGGCCAGCTCGGTCTTGGGACCGCGCACGCGCTCCACGACCTCCCCGTCGCGGTCCAGGATCCACCACTCCGATTCCTCCGCGCCCAGGGTCTCCGGCGGGTTCGCCACCACCAGGTCGCAGGGGACTCTCTCCAGGAGCCTCCGCGCGCCCTTCACCGGCTCCGGGTCCACCTTGAACGCCACCTTCACACCGTCGAACTCCGGGAAGACCTCCTCGATGATCTTCGGGGTCGGAACGAGCTCCACCGTGTGGCGCGACCGGGAGTCTAGCTTCCCCCTCGCCCGCTCCCGGGGTCGGAAGTCCGACGGGGCGGCCGCCATCACGATCGCGTCGACGTCTCCGACCCGCTTCCGAACCTCCTCCAGCATCTCCTCGGTGGTGCGCACCTCCACCCGCTCGTCCGCTCGGGCCTCCTCTCGCATGGGTCCGTGGACGAGGATGACCTCGGCGCCCGCGGCGCGGAGCTGCTCGCAGATGCGGGCGGCGGTCTCCCCGGAGCTCGGGTTGGTGATCACGCGAACGTCGTCCAGGGGCTCGAGGGTGGGGCCGCCGGTGACGAGGATCCTCACCCCGGACAGCTCGCCCTCGACGGCGCGAACGAGCTCCTCCAGCTCGGCCAGCTTGGCCTTGCCCTCCTCGAGCCGGGGCGGGACGACGACCGCGCCCATTTCTTCCAGCCGCCTGAGGGCGCGGCGGGCCGGGGGCGACCGGTACATGTGCTCGGACATGGCGGGGGCGACGACCAATCGTTTCCCGGCGCCTAACGATGCGAGCGCGGTGAGGGTGACGGGAGTGTCGGCGATCCCGTACGCGAGCTTGGCCAGGGTGTTCAGGGTGGCCGGGGCGACCAGCACCGCGTCCGCCCACTCGGCGAGCTCCACGTGCTCGGCCCGCTCCGTAAGCTCGGTGATCACCTCCTCGGCGGCGAAGCCCAGCGCGTCCCTCCCCACGAACCGTAGGGCCTCCTCCGACGCGACGACCCGGACCTCATGACCCCGCCGGGAGAGCTCCAGGCAGAGGTCGGGGACGCGATAGGCGGCGACGCTGCCCGTGACGCCGACGACGACGTTAGCCAAACGTGACCTCCACCTCCATCCCCGTCAGCTCCTTGATCGCCTCCTGGATCTCGTCTACCGGCGCCGGCACCCGATTCCGGTCCCGGTGGTGGATGACCGCCTTGTACCGCTTCTCGTCGGGCTCGAACACGATGTTCACGCTGAGCAGCCGGGCGGGTAGGATCAGGTCCTGTATCACCTTACGCAGCTGCTTGATGTCCTCCGGGTTCTCCACCTCCTCCACGACCCGCACCTTCTTCTCGAGGTGCTCGGACAGCGCCCTGGACACCCGGCCCCCCTTGCCGATCAGCTTGCCCGCCATCCCCGGCTTCGTGACCAGGACCACGAGGCTCCCCGTGTCGATGGTCCTCAGCAGGACCACGTCCTCCAGCGACGGGTACTCCTCCTTCAGCTCCACCAGCTTCTTCGAGACCTCCACGTCCGTCTCCGTGATCTCCCCTTTCTCCAGCTTCTCCTCGCATCCCGGACAGAGAAGTCCCGTCTTCGCGCACACCTCGCAGATGGGCAGCTCCAAGCCGATACCCCCGCGGAGAAGAATCAGGTCGTGGGAGGCCCGGACTGAGTCGTTAAAAAGTTGACCCGCGGCGCCCAGGGCCCGCGTACCCCATTCCCGAAAGCATTATACCGGCTTCCCCCAGGCCCCGGACGGGCGCGAACGGGGGGTGCGAGGATGGCAGAGGAAGAGAACGTCGTCTACGTCGGCAGCAAGCCGGTAATGAACTACGTTTTGGCCTGTATTACGCAGTTCAACGAGGGTGCTAACGAGGTCCGAATCAAGGCCAGGGGCCGGGCCATCAGCCGGGCCGTCGACGTCGCCGAGATCGTCAGGAACCGGTTCATGCCGGAGGTAGAGGTGAAGGACATCAAGATTGGAACCGAGGAGCTGGAGACGGAGGAGGGCGACACGGTTAACGTGTCCACCATCGAGATCGTGCTGGAGAAGTCCGTCTAGCTCCTCACCGCTCCGCAGCTCTTTCTTTCTTCAAGCAACGCCCGGCCCCGACCCCGCCCGGCCGCGCTAATTCTCGACCGAAAAACTTATACCACCCCTCGCGGCGGTCCGCCGGGATCTCCCGAAACACCTTTCGCCTTGCCCCGAAGCCCGGCCGCGGCCCGGGTGGTCGTGAATGGCACGATTCAAGCTCGACTTCGAGGGCATCAAGATCGAGATCGGGAGCGTCGAGAGCTTCGAACCGGAGGGTGAGGGACCGCACCCCTGCCCCTCCCTGTCGGATCTAAAGGACTGGGACCGGCGGCTGTTCTCCCGGTACAGGATCGCCGCGTTTCCAGTTTGCGACATGTGTTGTCTCTGCACGTTCGGCCGGTGTAACCTCGCGGAGGGAAGGCGCGGGGCGTGCGGGATCGATCTCCGCGCCAACGTGGCCCGGATGACCACCATCAAGACGTGCATCGGGGCCGCGTGCCACACCAGCCACGCCCGGCACCTGATCGAGTACATCCTCGAGAACGTCGGCGACGTGGAGATCGACCTCGGGCCCGAGATCGACGTTAAGATGCCCATCTTCGAGACCCTCCTCGGGTTCGAGCCCGAGACGATCTCCGACCTGGAGAAGGGGCTCGAGTACATCGAGCGCGAGCTGACCAAGATCCTCGCCTCCGCCCACATGGGCCAGGAGTCCGACCCGCACGACTACGAGTCCAAGGCCCTTCACGCCGGTATGCTCGACAACCTCGCGCTCGAGCTGGCCGACGTGGCCCAGATCGTCGCCTTCGACATGCCCAAGGGCGAGTCCCCGCTGGTCGAGTTCGGCCCCTTCGCGGCGGACGACTCCAAGCCCTGCATCCTACTCATCGGCCACAACGTCGCGCCCGGTACCGAGGTGCTGGACTACCTCGAGGAGCGCGGTCTGGACGAGGAGGTCGAGGTCCTGGGCATCTGCTGCACGGCGTGGGACGCGTCCCGGGTCGAGAAGCGCGCCAAGGTCATCGGGCCGCTCTCCCGGCAGCTACACTACGTGAGGATGGGCATCGCGGACGTGATCATCCTGGACGAGCAGTGCGTGCGGGCGGACATCGTGGAGGAGGCCAAGGAGGTGGGCAGCCGCGTTATCACGACGCGGGACGTCCTCATGGGCGGCCTAAGGGACGTCACGGACGAGCCCGCGGACAAGATCGTGGAGAAGATGGCGTCCGGCGAGTGGATGGCCGTGTACATCGAGGACCTCGAGAAGGCGGCGAAGGTGGCGGTCGAGGTCGCGCTCAGGGTCCACGAGGAGCGTAAAAAGGAGGTCCCGCGGCCCGACCCGGACGAGATCAAGGGTCACGCGGAGCGCTGCCTGGAGTGCGGTGACTGCGAGCGCGTGTGCCCGAACGACCTCCCGATCGTGGAGGCGATGCGGAAGGCTCGCGAGGGCGACCTCGAGGACCTGGCCGAGCTCTTCTACCGGTGCGTGGGATGCGCTCGGTGCGAGTCGGAGTGTCCCGCGAGGATCCCGGTGATGAGGATCATCGAGGACGCCTGGCGCCTGAACGTTCGGAGGGAGCGGTACAAGGTCCGGACGGGTCGCGGTCCGATCAAGGACGTGGAGATCCGGCAGGTCGGCGGCCCGATCGTCATGGGTGACATCCCGGGAGTCGTCGCGTTCGTCGCCTGCCCGAACTACCCGGATGATATCCGCGAGATCGGTAGGATGGTCGAGGAGCTCCTCGAGCGGAACTACATCGTGCTCACCTCCGGCTGCACGGCCATGGCCCTGGGGTACTACACGGACGAGGAGGGTAGGACGCTCTACGAGAAGTACGAGGACCGGTTCGACGCCGGCTGCCTCGTGAACACGGGCTCCTGCATCTCGAACGCGCACATCCTCGGCGCCTGCATCAAGATCGCCGCGATCTTCGCGAAGAAGCCGCTCAAGGGCAACTTCAAGGAGATCGCGGACTACATCATCAACCGGATCGGCGCGTGCGGCGTGCTCTGGGGCGCCATGAGCCAGAAGGCCCTCGCGATCTCGACCGGGTTCACGCGCTGGGGCATCCCGATCGTCTACGGGCCGGCCGGGCTCAACTACCAGACCCTGTACATCGGCGACCTGGACGGCGACTGGACCGTGTACGACGCCCGCACGGGCGAGAAGCGCGAGGAGCACTGCCCGATCCACCTCAAGTACGCGGCCGAGGACTGGCGTGAGGCCCTCGTCCAGGCCGTGAAGCTGTGCATCCGACCCAACGATACGCCGCAGGGCCGGCAGACCAAGCTGCAGAACTACGTGGAGCTGTACAAGAAGTTCTACAACGAGCTCCCGCCCGACCTGCCCCTGTACGTGCGCGACGAGAACGACATCCCGCTCACGCTCAAGGACGAGATCATGGAGTACCTGGAGGAGGTCGGCTGGGAGCCCCGGGAGCCGATCTCCGAGCCCACGCTCCTGGAGGAGAACGCCCGGGGTTGAGGCCCGTGCCGCTGCCCAAGGACCCGACGCTCATCTACACGAGCAAGGCCGAGGTCGCCCGGGCCCCGGTCATCCGGAGCCTCCTCTCCCGGGCGGACGAGCCCCTGTTCGTCGTGGGGCCCCGGGCCGTCGAGGACGACGAGTGGAGGGACCGGGTCGCCCAGCTCATCCGCCGGTTCCGGGCCGGCGCCGTCTGCACGGCCCCGTACGGTGGCGACGACCTGGGCCGCAAGATGGGGATGGTGGAGCTCGCCACCCTGCTCCAGCGAGACGCCCCCGTCCTCGGCTCGAACCCGGACGTGGTCGTGCTCACGGGCTCCCGAACGGACGTCACGGACCGAGTACTCCAGAGCCTTCGGCACGCGCGCCCCGACCTCGTGAAAATCTCGCTGAACCCAGAGTACTGCCCGAGCGCCGACTACTCGCTCCCCACGATGGACATGGACGACTTCCTCAGGGAGCTGGAGGAGCTCCTGAAGGCGTGATCCAGTGGTACATGGGGGCCGCGATTCAGTGGAATTGGACGACGTCGAGGTCGAGATCGGCGAACTCATCGTGGAGGAGAAGCCGGAGGGAGAGGCCGAGGGTCCGACCCACCGCGAGCTTATCCACTGGGATCGAACGCTCACCTCGGTCTACGACCTGGTCGTCGTCCCGGGCGATTCCGAGGAGGAGCGGCGAGGGACGATCCGCACGATCGCCGAACTCTGCTGCAAGGGAGCGGCGACGCTGATCTCCACCGCCAAGCTAACGGTGGACCTGCTCCGCCAGACGGGCGGGAGGCTGGAACCCGGATTCGAGGCCGAGACTCCCCTCCCCATCTTCGAGACGCTCCTGGACGACGCTCCCGAGCGCGCCGCCGATCTCGAGGCGGGACTCTCCTACGCCGAGCGGGAGCTTACGGCCTCGGTCTCAGAGCTCGCACGCTCCCACTCCGTTGAGGGTTACGAGGCCGTGGCACTGCACGCCGGCACGATCGGTCTCCTCGCGATGGAGATCGCGGACGCTGCCCTCTCCACGGTGATGGATACCCCGGACGCCGAGGACGTGTTCGAGATCGGGACCGAAAACCTGCCGAACCGCCCCACGGTCCTGCTGATCGGGCACCTACCCCTCATCGGGAGCGTCATCGTGGAGGAGCTGGGAACGCTCGCAAGACAGGTGGAATTCGTTGGGCTGACCCACACCGCGTGGCCCGACCGTAGCGACCACGTCAGGGTTGTGGGACCACTCTCGATGTACCGGGAGTACGTCTCCTCCGGCTTTGCGGACGTTGTGGTCGTGGACGGTGCGTGCCCGGGCGAGGACGTGGTTGAGGCGGCCCGCGGCGCCGGGTCCAAGCTGGTCGCCACCTTCGGGGCCCGCACAGCGGACCTCCCAGACGTCACCGACCAGCCCGTCGAGGAGGCCGTTGAGACGTTGGTCGCAGAGGAGGACGCGGTCTACGTCGAGGACCCCATCAAGGCCGTTGAGATCGCCGCGTGGGCGGCACTCCGCGTCGAAGGCTCCCGGGACCGCGGGGAACCGCCCTCGAAGAGCTTCCGAATCGGCCCACCCACCCGGCTCTCGGACGTGATCATCCGGGACGTGGGCGTACCGGTCGTATCCGGTAACATTCCCGGCATAATCGTGCTGCTATCCTGCCCCGAGAGGTCGGAGGACGTGGAGGAGCCGGTCAAAATCGCCGAGGCTCTTCTGAAGCGCGGCTACCTCGTGCTGGTCCCCGGCTGCCTGGCCATCGCGCTGGGCTCTTACCGGGACGAGGACGGGAGGTCCCTGTACGAGCGTTACCCGGACTCGCTCCTCCACGTCGGCCCCTGCACGTCCGCCGCGCACCTGGTCGGCGCCTGCGTCCGTATCGGAGTGATCTTCGGGAAGCTCTCGATCCGAGGGAAGTTCGCCCGGGTCGCCGACTACGTGCTCAACCGAGTCGGAGCCTGCGTAGTAGCGTGGGGTAGGGAGTTCTCGGAGCACCTGATCGCGGCCGCCTACGGGGTGACCCGGTGTGGGATTCCGGTGGTGATTGGACCGGACCCGGACGCGGGGTCCCTGCTAGTCGAAAGGGAGCCGAGGGTTATCGACGCTCGATCGGGTGAGGAGGCGGAAGATCCGACCCCGGAGCATCTCCGGTGCGCGGTCTCTGACTGGAAGGAGGCGGCGGTCACGGCCGCGCGGCTCTGCATGCGTCCCAACGACACTCCGGAGTGCCGGCAGAGGAAGGTTGAGGCGTACGTCGAGCTGCATCGGGAGCTCTACGGGGAGCTGCCGCCCGACCTTGACCGGCTCATCCGAGACGAGAACGACGTTCCCCCGGCGCTCAAGTCCGAGATCCGGGAGCGGTTGGAAGAGGCTGGATGGACGCCCGGATCACGCGCGTCCGATCCCACGCTGTTACCAGAGGAAAAGCAGGGGTGAGCGCGCTTGACGAGCCTCGCGGACCTGCCCGTGGACGTGAGCCCCCGGCACGAGGGCGAGCGGATCCGCAGCGGGGACATGTACGTGGAGCTCGCCGGCCCGAAGAGCTTCGGCGCCGAGCTCTTCCGCGTGGTGGACGAGGACGAGATCGAGCCGGACAAGGTCGAGGTGATCGGGCCGGACATTGACGAGATGGAAGAGGGTGAGCGGTACCCGTTCGGCATCCTCGTCAAGGCGGCCGGGGAGGAGCTGGAGGAGGACGTGGAAGGCGTCCTGGAGCGACGCATCCACGAGTTCTGCAACTACGTGGAGGGGTTCATGCACCTCAACCAGCGGGACCAGATCTGGTGCCGCGTGTCCAAGGAGGCGGCCGAGAAGGGCTTCCGGCTCGAGCACCTGGGCATCGCCCTTCGCGAGCTGTTCAAGGAGGAGTTCGGCAACGTGATCGACGCGATCGAGGTCACTCTGATGACGGACGAGGAGCGCGTGAAGGAGTTCGTGGAGCAGGCTCGAGAGGTGTACAGGGAGCGGGACGAGCGGGCGCGCGAGCTCTCCGAGGAGGACGTGGACGAGTTCTACGTGTGCCTCATGTGCCAGTCCTTCGCGCCCACGCACGTGTGCGTGATCACGCCCGACCGGCCGAGCCTCTGCGGCTCGATCACCTGGCACGACGCCAAGGCGGCGCACAAGATCGACCCGGAGGGCCCGATCTTCCCGATCGAGAAGGGTGAGTGCCTGGACCCCGAGGCGGGCGAGTACGAGGGCGTGAACGAGGCGGTCAAGGAGCACTCGCAGGGGACGGTGGAGCGGGTTTACCTCCACTCCTGCCTTGAGTACCCGCACACGAGCTGCGGCTGCTTCCAGGCGATCGTGTTCTACATCCCGGAGGTGGACGGGTTCGGCATCGTCGACCGCGAGTACTCGGGCGAGACCCCGCTCGGCATGCCCTTCTCCACGATGGCGGGCGAGGCGAGCGGCGGTGAGCAGAAGCCGGGCTTCGTGGGCATCTCGTACGGCTACATGGAGTCGGACAAGTTCCTCCAGCACGACGGCGGGTGGGAGCGCGTCGTCTGGATGCCCAAGGAGCTGAAAGAGCGGGTGAAGCACGCCATCCCGGACGACCTGTACGACAAGATCGCCACGGAGGAGGACGCGACCACGGTCGAGGAGCTCAAGGAGTTCCTGGAGGAGGTCGAGCACCCGGTCGTCGAGCGGTGGGAGGAGGAAGAGGAGGTTGAGGAGGAGAAGGCCGAGGAGGCGGTCGCCGAGGAGGAAGAGAGGCCGGTGGTGGAGGCGGAGGAGCTGCCCGTCGCGCCCGGTGGTGGTCTCAACGTGAAGATCGTGCTCAAGAACGCCAAGATCTACGCCGAGAAGGTCATCATCAAGCGCGAGGACAGGGAAGGAAAGAGTTGATCCTCGCCTTCACCGGGAAGGGCGGGACGGGGAAGACCGTCCTCGCCGCCCTCTCCGTCCTCGAGCTCACCGAGCGCGGGCCCGGCGACCTTCTAGTCATCGATGCGGACCCGGACGCGAACATGCCGGACGCCCTGGGCGTCGAGCCCGAGACCACGCTGGGCGAGGTTCGGGAGCGGTTCAAGCGCGAGATCGAGGAGGAGCAGCTCCCGCCCGGCTTTGACAAGCAGGCGTACATGGAGTACCTCGTCATGACCGCCCTCCACGAGACCGAGGACTTCGACCTCCTCGTCATGGGCCGCTCCGAGGGTCGCGGGTGCTACTGCGCCGTCAATCACTGGCTCCGCCGGGTCATGTCCGACCTGCTCCCCGAGTACGATCTCGTGGTGATGGACTGCGAGGCCGGGCTGGAGCACGTCAGCCGCGGCATCATCGACGGCGTCGACCTGGTCCTGATCGTGGTCGATCACTCCCGGAAGGCTCTGCGGACCGCCGCCCGGATCGTGGAGCTCATCGACGAGCTCGAGTCCGAGGTGGGCGAGGTTCGGGTCGTTGCGAACCGCGTCACGGAGAGGGAGTACCGCGTGATCCGGCGCGAGGGGGAGCGGATGGGGCTCTCCTTCCTCGGCCGGGTTCGACCGGACGAGGAGCTGGTCGAGCTGGAGCTGCGCGGTCGGCCGCTCACCGAGCTCTCCCCCGACTCCAAGGCCCGGCGCGACGTCCGGGAGATCCTCTCCCGGGCGGGGGTGGTGTAGTTGTCCGAGCGGGAGAGGGTCGACGAGCTCCTGGAGAAGCTGCTGAACCGCGTTCTCGGCGAGGGCGGGGTCGAGGAGGTCGAGCTCCGGAACGTTTCGATCGAGGTGGAGGAGCTGGAGCTGGACCTGCGCACGGTCGCTCAGGCGCTGCCCCGCGAGGTCTGGGAGCGGCTGGTCAAGCCCCGGGCGGAGGAGGCTCGGCGGGAGGTGGAGGTACCCGAGTACGAGCCTCCGGTCGAGGAGTACGAGGGGGAGGTGGCCGAGGTCCAGCTCGGGGCGACGCGCTCCGAGGGTGGCACCCGCGACCGGGTGGTCAAGCTCGGTGGCGAGCGCGCTTACTTCGTCTTCGAGGGCCCGCGACCGAACCCGCCCGTCGTCACGTTCGACGTGTTCGACACCCCGGACGTCGGCATTCCCGGCCCCATCCGGGAGGAGCTGGGGGACGTGGTCGAGGACCCCGTGGACTGGGCTAGGACGGTCGTGAAGCGGTACGACGTGGACGTGATCACGCTCCACCTGGTGAGCACGTCCCCGAAGCTGCACGACGCGCCCGTGGAGGAGGCGATGAAGACCCTGGAGGACGTGCTCGACGCGGTGAAGGTCCCGGTCATCGTGGGCGGCTCGGGCGACCCGGAGAAGGACGTCGAGCTGTTCGTGAAGGCGGCCGAGGTGTGCGAGGGCGAGCGGGTGATGCTCTCCTCGATCAACGAGGACATGGACTTCGAGCGGGTGGTCGACGCGGCCAAGGAGTACGGGCACGTGGTCCTGACCTTCGCACCGGTCGATGTTAACATGATGAAAACCCTGAACAAGAAGGTGCTCAACCGGGGCCTCTCGAAGGAGGACGTGGTGATGGACCCGACCACGTGCGCGCTCGGCTACGGCATCGAGTACACGGTTGACGTGATGACCCGGATCCGGCTCGCCGCGCTCCGCGGTGACGAGTACCTCCAGATGCCCATCTCGAGCGGCTCGACCAACGCGTGGGCGGCCCGAGAGGCCTGGATGAAGGAGGAGTCCTGGGGCCCGCGCGAGTACCGGGGCCCGCTCTGGGAGGCCGTGACCGCGACCACGGTCGCCCTGTGCGGCGCCGACCTCCTGATGATGTTCCACCCCTGGGCCGTCCGGGTCGTCCAAGAGGCGCTCGAGCACATGGGTCGCGAGCGGAAGGGTGGGGACGCCTACGTCACGGACTTCATCGCGTAGGGGGGCCCGGGATGCCCGAGGTCAGCGCCATGGACGTGTACAAGCTCCTCCCCAAGTCCAACTGCGGGGCCTGCGGCTGCAAGACCTGCATGGAGTTCGCGACCAAGCTGGTCAACCGGGAGGCCGACCCGGAGGACTGCCCCAACCTGGACGAGGAGGCCCTGGAGAAGCTCCGCGAGCTGCTCGCCCCGCCCATCCGCGAGGTCTCCATCTGCGAGGGCGATCGGAGGGTGGTCGTCGGAGGCGACGAGGTGCTCTTCCGGCACGAGCTCTCGTACTTCAACCCGCCCCCCGTCTTCATCGCCGTCTACGACGACATGGAGGAGGACGAGCTGCGCGAGAAGGTGGAGCGCGCCCAGGAGTTCCAGGTCGAGCGAGTGGGTGAGACCCTCCGGGTGGACGGGCTCGCCGTCGTCTCCCGGACCGGGGACCCCGAGCGCTTCGCAGCGGCCGTGGAGACGGCCGTCGAGCACTCCGAGGACCTCGCGATCGCCCTCGTGTCCCAGAGCCCCGACGTGCTGGAGTCGGGGCTGGACGTGTTCGACGAGCGCCCGCTGCTCTACCCGTGCACGGAGGAGAACCGAGACGACATGATCGAGCTCGCGGCGGAGCACGAGTGCCCCCTAGGGCTTCACGCGACCGAGGTCGAGGACCTGGTGGAGCTCGCGGCTCACGCCCGCGAGCGGGTGGAGGATCTCCTGCTGGACCCGGGGACGGAGCTCGGCCCGCACGACGTGGTCGCCACGACGGACAAGCTGGCCGAGCTCCGGAAGGCCGCCATCGAGGAGGAGTTCGAGCTCCTCGGGTACCCGACGCTGGTCACGACCTTCCCGTACCGGTTCCTGGAGGATGATCCGGTGGAGGCCGCGCGGCGCGAGTCGTACCTGGCGTCCGCGTGCGTGCTCCGCTACGCGGACGCGCTGATCATGGACACCCTCGAGCCCTGGGCGCTGCTCCCCGTCCTGACCCAGCGCCAGTGCATATACACGGACCCGCGCGAGCCGCAGGAGGTGGACCCGGGCCTCTACAAGATCGGGGACCCGGACGAGCACTCGCCCGTGCTCGTGACCACGAACTTCACCCTCACGTACCACTGCGTGGCGGACGACCTGGAGAGCGCGGACGTCGACTGCTGGCTCCTCGTGATCGACACGGGCGGGCTGGCCGTCGACGTCAGCGTGGCGGGTGGGCAGTTCAACGGGCAGGCGGTGAAGGAGGCCCTGGAGGAGTTCAACGTCGAGGAGAAGGTGAATCACCGGGTGCTCGTGATCCCGGGCAAGGCCGCGGCGGTAAAGGGGGACGTGGAGGACGCGACCGGTTGGAAGGTCGTGATCGGCACCCAGGACTCCTCCGAGCTCCCGGAGTTCCTTGAGAAGGAGGGCCTGCTCAGGATAGAGGAGGGATAGGCCGTGACCACCGTGCTGGTGACGGGCGGGGCCGGGTTCATCGGCTCGCACGTGGTGGAGGAGCTCGTCGAGCGGGACTACAACGTCGGCGTCATCGACTCGCTCGTCTCCGGGGACCTGTCCAACCTGGAGCGCGTGATCGACGAAATTGAGTTCTGGCGGGTGGACGTCCAGGACCCGCGCGGCGTCGAGACCGTCTTCTCGGAGTTCGAGCCCGACGTCGTCGTGCACCTGGCCGCGCAGACGAACGTCCGGTACTCCATGAGGAACCCCGTCGCCGACGCGAGCGTGAACGTGATGGGCACCCTGAACCTCGCCTCCCTCGCCTCCCGCTACGAGGTGGAGCGCTTCGTGTACGCCTCCTCGGGCGGGGCCGTGTACGGAGAGCCCCAGTACCTGCCCGTGGACGAGGAGCACCCGACCAGACCCATCTCCAGCTACGGCGCGTCCAAGCTGGCCGGCGAGCACTACGTCCGCGTGTACGCCGAGGCGGACGGCTTCGACCACGTCATCCTCCGGTACGCGAACGTCTACGGGCCGCGCCAGGACCCGCGCGGCGAGGCGGGCGTGATCTCGATCTTCCTCCACCGGGCCGCCCGGGGCGAGCCGCTCCGGGTCTTCGGGGACGGCGAGCAGACGCGCGACTTCGTCTTCGTCCGGGACGTCGCCCGCGTGACCGCCGACGCGGTGGAGAAGGGCCGCGGCGTCTACAACATCGGCTCCGGCCGCGAGACGTCCGTGAACGAGATCGTCGAGCTCGTCCGTAAGGTCACGGGCCGGGACGTGAAGGTCGTGTACGAGGATGCACGGGCGGGCGAGGTGCGTCGCATCTACCTGGACATCACCCGGGCCCGCAAGGAGCTCGACTTCGAGCCCGAGACGGACCTCGAGGAGGGCGTGAAGATCACCTGGGAGTGGATCAAGTCCAACGTTCCCTGAGGGGATGCCTCGTGCCGGACACACTCGTCCTCGTGGTCGATCCGGACCGGTGCCAGGGCTGCAGCAAGTGCGTGAAGGCCTGCGAGGAGGCCCACGGGCACGCGCGCATCTACAAGGTCTCCGAGGACGCGCCCCCGGTGACCTGCCTCCAGTGCGACGATCCACCGTGCGCCACCGCCTGTCCGATCGACGCGATCCGGGAGGAGGGCGGGGCGCTGGTTATCACCGAGGACTGCATCGGCTGCGGGCTCTGCGCCGTCGCCTGTCCCTTCGGGGCCATCGAGATCGTGAACGGACGGGCCGAGAAGTGCACCCTGTGCGTGGACGCGCCCAAGAAGGCGCCCGCGTGCGTGGAGGCCTGCGACCGGGGCGCCCTCCGCCTGCTGTCCAAGTCGGAGATCCCGCGCGAGAAGCGGGAGTGGCTCGCCTCCGAGCTGCAGCGCATCCACCGACTCCTCCCGGAGCGCGAGGGGGAGTCCACCGAGTAGCGCCCGGCAGGCGGCGCAGAGGGCGGGCGCGCCATGGTCAAACTCGGGATCGTCGGCAAGGGGGGCGTGGGCAAGACCACCGTCGCCGCCACCCTCTCCAAGCTCCTGGCCGAGCGCGGGTACGAGGTCCTCGCCGTGGACGCCGACCCCGACCCGGACCTCGCGTACTCCCTGGGACTTGACGAGTGCCCCACCCCGGTCGTTGAGCGCGACGATCTCATCGAGGAGCGGACGGGAGCGCCGCCCGGCACGACGCTGGGCGCCGTCTTCAGGGTCAACCCGCGCGTCTCGGACCTCCCGGACCGACTGGCCGTGGAGGTTGAGCCCGGACTGCGGCTCCTGGTGGTCGGACGGGTGGAGGACGCTGGTGAGGGCTGCTTCTGCCCCGCGGCAGCGCTCGCGCGCCGCCTGATCCGCCACGTCGTCGCCGACCGGGACGAGGCGATCGTCGTGGACACGGACGCGGGGCTGGAGCACTTCGGCCGGCGGGTGCTCGAGGCGGTCGACTGGGTCGTGATCGTCTGCGAACCGTCCGTCAAGTCCTTCAAGAACGCGCGTGAGTCCGCCCGACTCGCCCGGCGGCTGGGCATCGACCGGGTAGCCCTCGTGCGGAACAAGTGGGTCGAGGGCGTGGACGGCCCGGACGTCGACGTGGACGCCTCCGTCACCATCCCCGAGTCCTCCAAGCTGAAGCGGCTCGAGCTCCAGGGTCGACCCGTGTGGGAGGACGAGACCGTCCGGGAGGCGTGCGAGGAGCTCCTTGATCGGATGCTCGAGCTCCAGCGGGGGTGAACGCGTGGCCGAGGAGTACACGGTAAGGATCGACGAGAGCCTGTGCAAGGGCTGCTTCCTCTGCGTCTGGGTGTGCCCCGCGGACGCCCTCCAGGAGTCCGACCGGAGGAACGAGCGCGGCTACCGGCTGCCCGAGTACGTGGGCGGCTGCCGAGGGTGCAGGCAGTGCGAGCTGATCTGCCCCGACCTGGCCATCGAGGTGAAGGAGGGTGGAGAGGAATGAGCGAGAAGGTCGAGTTCCTGCAGGGGAACGAGGCCTGCGCGGAGGGAGCGATCGCGGCCGGATGCCGCTTCTTCGCGGGTTACCCGATCACGCCGTCCACCGAGATCGCCGAGCGCATGAGCGAGCGGCTGCCGGAGGTCGGCGGCGTCTACGTTCAGATGGAGGACGAGATCGCCTCGCTGGCCGCCGTCATCGGCGCCTCCTGGGCCGGCGTGAAGGCCATGACGGCCACCGCCGGTCCCGGCTTCTCCCTCATGCAAGAGCACATGGGCTTCGCGGCCATGACCGAGACCCCGTGCGTGATCGTGAACGTCCAGCGCGGCGGACCGAGCACCGGCCAGCCCACCAAGGCCTCACAGTCCGACGTGATGCAGGCCCGCTGGGGCTCTCACGGTGACTACGAGATCGTCGCGCTGTCCCCCTCCACGGTCCAAGAGATGTACGACCTCACCATCGAGTGCTTCAACTGGTCCGAGCGCCTCCGAGTCCCGGCGGTGCTCCTCGCCGACGAGGTCGTGGGGCACATGCGCGAGCGCGTCGTCCTGCGGGAGGACGTCGAGGTCGTGGACCGCGAGCTGCCGGAGGAGGGGGAGGAGATCGAGGAGCCGTTCCCACTGGAGCCGGACGACCACGTCCCGCCCATGCCCGTGTTCGGGCGCGGGCACCGCGTGCACGTCACGGGCCTGACCCACGACGAGCGCGGCTACCCGGCCACGGACGACCCGGAGGTGCACCGCAAGCTGGTCCGCCGACTCTGCAACAAGGTCCGCAAGCGCGCCCGCGAGATCCACGAGAGTGTCGGGTACGACTTCATCGAGCGCGAGTCCGATCTGGCCCTCGTGGCCTACGGCGGCTGCGCTCGGACCGTCCTCGAGGCGGCCGAGGAGCTCGGCGCCACGGTCTTCCGGCCCAAGGTCATCCACCCGTTCGACGCCGACCTCGTTCGAAAGCTCCTCGACGGGTACGAGGTGCTCGTCGTCGAGATGAACCTCGGCCAGTACGTCGAGATGGTCGAGCGCGCCCTGGACGCGGAGTGCGTGCACCTGCTGGGTCACCCGGGCGGCTACCCGCCCACCCCAGAGCGCGTGATCAAGGAGGCGGAGCGGATCCAGGGGTGAGCGCCGTGGACTGGAGGGAGCTCATCCGGTGGGAGCGAATGCCGCACATCCTCTGCCCCGGCTGCGGGAACGGGACCATCCTGAACGTCCTCGTCCGCGCCCTCGCCGAGAAGTTCGAGGAGGGCGAGCTCGACCCCGACAAGACCGTGCTCGTCTCCGGCATCGGCTGCTCCTCCCGGCTCCCCGGCTACGTGAAGCTCGACTCGCTCCACACGACCCACGGGCGACCCATCGCCTTCGCCACCGGGCTCAAGCTGGCCAACCCGGAGCTGGAGGTCATCGTCGTCACCGGCAACGGGGACGCGGCCGCGATCGGCGGGAACCACCTGATCCACGCCGCGCGCAGGAACCTGGACATCACCGTGATCTGCTCGAACAACTACGTCTACGGCATGACCGGCGGCCAGGCGAGCCCCACCACGCCGCAGGGCGCCAAGTCCACGACGACCCCGTACGGGAACCCGGAGCCACCCTTCGACCTCTGCGAGCTCGTCATGGGCGCCGGCGCCCCGCACGTCGAGCGGTGGACCACGGCGCACCCGCACCAGCTCAAGCAGGCCATCCACAGAGCCCTCGAGCGGGAGGGGTTCTCGTTCATCGACGTCCTCTCCCAGTGCCCCACCAACTACGGGCGCCGCAACGACATGAGGAGCCCGAGGGAGATGCTCGAGTGGCTGCGCGAGAACACGAGCACCGAGGACGAGCCCGGGAAGATCCGGATCGGAGTCCTCCGGGACGAGGAGCGCAAGCCCTTCCACGAGCGCGTGTACGAGCTCGTGGAGGAGGTGAGCGGGGATGAAGAGGGAGGTTAGGATCAGCGGCTTCGGTGGCCAGGGCATCGTCCTGGCCGGGGTCGTGCTGGGCCGGGCCGCGGCCGTGTACGAGGAGTACAACGCCGTGCAGACGCAGTCCTACGGGCCGGAGGCGCGGGGAGGCGCGTCCCGATCGGACGTGATCATCTCGGACGAGGAGATCATGTACCCGTACGTCCGGGAGCCCGACTACCTCGTCGCGATGTCCCAGGAGGCTTACGACAAGTACGCGCCCGAGGTGAAGGAGGACGGTCTCATCGTCTACGACTCGACCCTGGTCGAACCGCACCGCGACGACGACGTAGAGCACGTGGGCGTCCCCGCCACCAAGCTCGCCGAGGAGGAACTGGGCCGCCGGATCGTGGCCAACATGGTGATCCTCGGCGCCCTGCGAGAGCTCACCGACCTCGTGTCCGAGGAAGCCCTGAAGCGCGCCGTCGAGGACGCCGTTCCGCCCGGCACGGAGGAGATCAACGTGAAGGCCGTCGAGCTGGGTGCCCGGGGTGTCCGGGAATGATCCGGCTGCTCGAGCACGAGGCCAAGAAGCTCCTGGCCGAAAAGGGGATCGAGGTCCCGGACGGCGACCTCGCCCGGACCCCGGAGGAGGCGGCCCGGATCGCCGAGCGCATCGACGGACCCGTGGCCGTGAAGGCGCAGGTACCCGTCGGCGCCCGGGGCAAGGCGGGCGGTATCCTGTTCGCCGACGACCCGGAGGAGGCCCGGGAGGCGGCCGAGCGGCTCCTCGGCTCCAAGGTCCGGGGCGAGGTGGTGGAGTGCGTCCTCGTGGAGGAGAAGGTGGACATTGAGGAGGAGTGGTACGTGTCGATCACCGTGGACCGGGGCGAGCGCGCCCCGGTCCTCCTGATCTCCAGGGAGGGCGGCGTGGACATCGAGGAGGTCCCGGACGAGAAGATCGCTCGGACCCACTTGGATCCGATCCTGGGCCTGCGCGGGTTCGAGGCGCGGCGGACCGCGCTCGAGGCCGGGATCCCGCGGCGGTATGCCCGGGAGGTGGAGGAGGTCGCCCTGGCCCTGTACGACGTGTTCGACGAGTACGATGCCCACCTGGTCGAGATCAACCCGCTGGTCCTGACCAAGGACGACGAACTCGTCGCCGTCGACGCGGTCGTGAACCTGGACGAAGACGCGGCGCGCATCCGCCACCCGGAGTTCGTCGACGAGGGCGAGGACTTCCCCTTCGTGAAGCTGGGCGGCAACGTCGGCATCATCGCGAACGGGGCCGGGCTCACCATGGCCACCATCGACCTGGTCCGGGACCTCGGCGGTGAGCCCGCCAACTTCCTCGACGTGGGCGGCGGTGCGGACCCCGCCCTGATCAAGCGGGCCATACTCAAGGTCGCCAGCCTGGACGTGGACGTCATCCTCCTGAACATCTTCGGCGGGATCACCCGCTGCGACGAGGTCGCGAAGGGCATCGTCTCCGTCCTGGACGAGATCGACGTGCCGCTGGTCGTCCGCCTGGTGGGCACGAACGAGGAGGAGGGCCAGCGCATCCTCCGCGAGCACGGGATCGAGGCCTTCACCGACCTTGAGGAGGCCGTGAAGAAGGCCGTCGAGCTCTCGGGGTGAGTCTCCCTTGATCGACGGCGACGTTCGCGTCCTCGTCCAGGGCATCACCGGCCGGCACGGCAGCTTCCACACCAAGCTGATGCTCGAGTACGGGACGAACATCGTCGCCGGGGTGACGCCGGGTAAGGGCGGGCAGGAGGTGCACGGAGTCCCCGTCTACGACACCGTCGAGGAGGCCGTGGAGGAGACCGGGGCCGAGGCCTCGGTGGTCTTCGTACCCGCCCCGGCCGCCCCCGACGCGATCATGGAGGCCATCGAGGAGGGCCTGGACCCGATCGTGGTGATCACCGAGCACATCCCCACCCAGGACACGATGAAGCTCGTTGAGCTGGCGCGCTGGGAGGGCGTCCGGATCATCGGCCCCAACACGCCCGGCATCATCGTCCCGCCGGAGCGCGTCAAGCTCGGCATCATGCCGCACCACGTGTTCACCGAGGGCGAGGTCGCCGTCGCCTCCCGCAGCGGGACCCTCACGTACGAGATCGTCCAGGCGATGACGGAGGCCGGAATCGGTCAGTCCCTCTGCGTGGGCCTGGGCGGCGACCAGATCGTTGGGACCACGTTCATCGACTTCCTCGAGTACGTCCGGGAGGACCGCCGCACCGAGGCCGTGGTCCTCATCGGCGAGATCGGAGGCAACGCCGAGGAGATGGCCGCCGAGTACATCGCCGAGACCGACTTCCCCAAGCCCGTAGTCGCCTACGTCGCCGGCCGCCACGCCCCGCCCGGCAAGCGCATGGGCCACGCGGGCGCGATCATCGAGCGGGGTGCCGGGACGGCCGAGTCCAAGATCGAGGCGCTGAAGCGCGCCGGCGTCGACGTCGCCGAGAAGCCCTGGGAGGTGCCCGAGCTCCTCCGGGAGTACCTCTGATGAAGGTCTCCGTCCCCGGCTCCATCACCTGCTTCTTTTACCCGCTCCGCCACCGCGACCCGAGGCGCGCCGGCTCCATCGGGCTCGGCATCGCCGTCGAGGACGTCGTAAAGATCCGCGCCCGCGTCCTCCGCTCGGACCGCGTCCGCGTGCGCTCGAACTACCCCATCGGCGACGAGATCGCGAGGGCCTGCGCGGAGACGCTCGGCGTGGGGCTCAGCGTGCGGTACGAGTTCCGCGTCCCGCCCGGCTGCGGGCTCGGAACCAGCGCCGCCTCCGCCCTGGGCACGCTGCTGGCCGCCAAGCTGGAGCTCGGCGAGCGACCCGACCCCACGTGGATCGCCCGCCGCGCCCACGAGATCGAGGTTCAGCTCGGCACCGGCCTGGGTGACGTCGCCACCATCTGGCACGGCGGCTCCGTCCTCCGGCTCCGGACCGGCTACCCGGACCGGGTGAAGACCGTGCGCGTGCCGCTCCGGGAGCGCGTCGTCACCCTGGAGGAGCCCGCCCCGATCGACACCCGGAAGGAGCTACCGCGGCTGAGCGAGCGCCTCCTCGAGCCCGCGCTGGCCTACGCGCAGCGCCTCGCCAGGAACCCGGACCCGAGCCTCGCGCTCCACCTCTCCCGCCGCTTCGCTCGGAGGCTCGGCCTGAACCCGCCCCGAGATGGCTCCATCGCCATGCTAAGCCGCACCAGATTTAGGCTGGGAGAGCGGGACGGGGCCCGCCGCCTGCGGGTCTCATCTCGGCCATTCCCGAAAATGATATCGTCCGTAACCTAGGCTGGTATTACGGGGCGGTCGGTATGTGTGAATTCCGGGTGCGCCTGAACGGCGAGACCGTGGCCGAGGACGTGCTGTACCTGGAGGTCAAAGAGGGCGGAGTGCTCCTGCGCGACGTGATGGGAGAGGAGAAGTTCATCGAGGGCGTTCGGGTCAAGAAAATCGACATGGACGAGCACGTGGTGGAGCTGGAGCGGTAGTGGGCTCAGGGCTCATAGGGCTCTTCATTCGTCCCCGTCCGTCGGCCTGGAACTCGTCATCGCCCGGATCAGTTCCTCCGCGGTCCGCTCGGGATCCGAGGCCCGAGTGACCGCACGCCCCACGATTTCGAAGTCGGCCCCGGCCTCGATAGCCGACCCCGGCTCCGCGCCCTGGGCGCCCACGCCCGGGCTGATTATGACCTTGTCGGTCAGCTCCCGGACCTCTCGCACCCGGGCCGGGTGCGTGGCCGGGGCGACGAACCCCACCACCTCGTCGATGTGGTTGCAAAATCGGACGATCTCCCGGCACACGTCGTCGTAGAACTGCCTCGCACCCGGGTGGCTCATCGTCGCCACGACCACCACCGGAGCCTCTCGAGCGCACTCCCGGACGACGTCCCGACCCACGAACCCGTGCACTATCACGGCGTCCGCGCCGTGGTCGGCTACGGTGGAGACGATGCGCCGTGAGATCTCCGGAATGTCCGCCACCTTCAGGTCCACCAGGAGGAAGGACTCGTCCACCGCCTCCGCGACCTCTCGGATCCCCTCCGCACCCGCCTCCAGGACGACGTCGTACCCCAGCTTGAACCCGTCCACCCGGCCGTCCAGCCGCTCAGCCAGCTCCACCGCCCGCCTCAGCCCCACGTCCAGCGCCACGATCAGGTGCGTGCGCGGCTCGAGCAAGCAGCCGCACCCCCACGAGCTCCCCGAGATGGTACCCTAAGTCGAAGGCCAGGGCGGCCACCGTCACGGCCGCGGTTAGGGCCCCGACCGCCCAGCCGAGCACGACGCCCACCTTTAGGACCGGACGGAGCCCCAGCGGGTCCCGTGGATGGACCAACTCGTCGACGGCCGCGAGCAGCGCAACGACCAGGAGCGCGGTCACGTCGAGGTCCGGCGCCAGGAGCAGCGTCCCGGCGGCGACCGTGACCGCGGCCAGCCCGTGACAGGGCTCGTCGATCTTGCCGACCACCCCGTTCCCCAGGATCAGGCCCAGGTAAAACTCGGGCCTGACTCCCGCTGGGACGGAGGCGATAGCGGTCGAGGCCGCGAGCGCCCCCGGGACCATCGAGGCGCGGCGCCTCCCGACCCGATCCACCAGGTCGTCAGCCAGCTTGAGCGCCAGCCCGGAGACCGCGGACAGGAGCGCCCCAATCAGCATTCGCCGATCCCCAGCCGCTGCAGGACTCCGGTCACGAGGAGCGGGAACAGGACGGTGTAGTCCCCGATGACGGTGGCGACCTCCGCCTCCTCGCGCACCTTGTCCCAGGACTTACCCTCCTCGAGCGGGGCCCCGCTGAGGCTTCCGGTCTCTGGCCGGTCCATGGTGATCTGGACCGCGTAGTCGAGCCCGCCCCGGAGCATGGCCGCGCCCATCGCGAAGTGCTTGGGGACGCTCCCCCCAAGCATGATCGCGCCCAGCTCCTCCGCCTCGAACACCAGGTCGGACAGGTGGTGCATGTCGTCCACCAGGTCCAGGTGCAGGTCGTGGTCCTGGGAGTACAGCCACACGTGCAGCCCGACCATCGAGTCCAGGATGCCCGGGGAGTAGACCGGGACGCCCTCGTCGGCGGCGGCCCTCAAGAACCCGTCATCGAGCCGCCTCCCCATCTCCCAGAGCAGCTCCCGCCCCGAGACGCGCTCGGGCAGGTCCTCCAGCACCTCGTGCATGAACCGCTCGAAGCGCTCGAACGCCTCCATCGGCACGTGAACGTCGTAGATGCGACCGTACCCGTCGACGTTCCTTCTCCCCTTGACAACGTGAACGCCGCCGAGGGACTCCAGCACGTCGTGCACAACGTTCGCTCCGGAGGTGATGATCGCGTCCACCAGCCCCTCCCGGATGAGCAGGGCGAACAGGTCCCGGAGCCCGCCCGCGACGGCCGGGCCGGCGACCGTCAGGAGGACGGTCGCATCCGAGCTCCACATCTCCTCCAGCACCTCGGCGGCGCGCGCCAGCCGGCCCGCCCCGAACGCCCCCACCCTCTCCATCTGCCGCAGGAACTCGTTCACGTCCATGTCCGGATCGTACCGGAAGGGCCGGCGCTCGCTCATCCCTCGAGGATCCCCTTGAGGTACTCCCCGATCAGCCGGCAGGCCACGACCGGGGTCACGTGGTCCTCCACCGTCGGGCACAGCTCCACCACGTCCAGGTGCGCGCCGGCGCGGCCCGCCGCCCGCACGATCCGGGCCACCTCCTCGAACCCCAGCCCACCGGGCTCCGGGGTGGTCACGCCGGGCGCCAGGGAGGGGTCCAGCACGTCCAGATCCAGCGACACGTAGTCGACGCGGTCCACCACCTCCAGGGCCTCCTCCGGCCGGAGAAGGTGCAGCCGGTCTGAGCGCTCGAACTCCTCGCGCTCCCGTCGCGACCAGGTCCGGACGCCCACCAGGTACGCCTCCCTGGCGTGATCCAGGCAGGAGCGCAGGGCTCCGTCATGCCGGTCCGAGGGGAGCAGGTCCGGGTGGGCGTCCAGCCACAGGATGCGACGCGGGCGCAGCCTGGAAGCGACCTCCGGGGCGACGGTGTGGTCGCCACCCAGGATGAGGAAGGCGTCGGGCCGGGTCTTGGGCTCGAAGGTCTCGGCGTTCCCCTCGTCCACCAGCTCGAGCTCCTCCAGGGGATCCCCCAGCCCGGGCTCGAAAAAGTCCAGCCCGCGCGCCGTCCTTCGGACCGTGTCGGGGGACCTGGCCTGGCCGCGCGGGTACTCCGGGAGCACGCGCTCCAGCGGTAGGCCAAGAATGGTTACGTCGGGGGAGCGCACCTCTTCGGGGGGGAACGAGAGGGGGAACCGGGGCCTACTCCTCCTCCTTGATGTCGACAATCTTGCGCTTACCCGCTGCCTCCATGTACTCCACCGTCACACCCTCCTCCAGCTGCGAGGCCAGCTCCTCGTCGTCCGGCTTCGGCACCTCGAACGTCTCGTAGGTCTCCGTGTCCATCAGCTGCACCGTGTCGTCCATGACCGAGATCACCTGCGCGGTCTTGCGCTCGACCACCGGCACCTCTACCTTGGCGTCCACCGGCTTGGTCAGCGTCCGCTTCTTGCCGTCGAAGAGTCCCACCGCGACGATCCTGGCCTTCGCCGACCCGTGCTTGCCCGGCGAGGACGTCGTGTACTCCACGATCTTGCAGGGCTCGTCGTCGATCATGATGTACTTGCCCTTCTTCAGCTGGCGGACTTCTACCTTCTTGACCGACATTCGATAACCCCCCTAGGGGGGCGGTCCCCCTGGTCGTCGCCTAATAAGCTTAGCCTTGGGGGGACCGGGATGGGATCGACCGCCCGGTACGCCCTGGTGACCGGGTCCGGCAGGGCGGGCACCTCCCTGGCCGCGTTCGACGCCGCGCTGCTTGACGCGGGCATCGGGGACTGGAACCTGGTGGAGCTCTCCAGCATCCTCCCCCCGGGCGCCGAGGAGTCCGAGCTGCCGCCTCTACCCCCGGGAACGATCGTCCCCGCGGTCGTGGCCCGGGCGGTGGGCCGGGGCCCGGTGGCCAGCTGCGTGTGCGTGGCCAAGCTCGAGTCGGGCTTCGGGGTCATCGCCGAGCGGGCCGGCGAGTCGGACCCGGAGACGGTGGAGGAGAAGGCCCGCAGGGACGTGGAGGAGATGGCGAGGGCGCGCGACGAGGAGATCGTCGAGGTCAAGACCGCGACCGCCTTCAACGAGCCGGAGGGGGACGAGTGGGCGGCGGCCGTGTCGGCGGTCGTCCTGTGGGGGAGGCTCCCGCTTGGAGTCCGTGAAGGAGGAGATTAAACGGATCGTGACCGATCGCGTCCTGCCCCGCGTGTCCCGGGTCGAGAGAGGGTGGGAGGAGGTCGGCCGCGGCGCCGACGGCACGCCGACGATGCGGGTCGACGAGGTCGCGGAGCGGGAGTTCCTGAAGGGACTCGAGGAGCGCGGCCTGGAGGCCAGGGTGATCAGCGAGGAGGCGGGCGAGGTGATCGTCGGGGAGTCGCCGGAGGTTACCCTGGTCCTGGACCCGCTGGACGGGTCCCACAACGCATCGAAGGGACTGCCGTTTTACTGCGTCTCCGTCGGCTTGGCGGACCCGGAGGCCGACTCGCTCTCGGACGTGGAGGACGGGCTCGTGGTCTCGGAGCTGATGACGTTCGAGTCGACGGAGCCGGTGGAGGAGCGACCGGTCGTTGAGCGACCGGTCGTCGCGGCGTATTACTACGGGACCGACCGCCTGCCCACCGGGCTCCAACGCGAGTTCAAGCTGCGGTGCCTGGGCTCGGTGGCGCTGGAGCTGGCGATGACCTGCCAGGGGATCCTGGACGGGTTCGTGGACGTCCGCGGGAGCCTCAGGCCGACGGACGTGGCGGGAGCCTTCGGGCTCGGTCGTGACAGCGCCGCCTTCCTGTTCTTCAGGGAAGGGAGGGAGCTCGGCCCGGAGGACATCCCACTGCGGCCGGACTTCCGCTTCGAGCTGGCGGCCGCCCGGGACGAGGGCACGGCGAAGAGGCTCTACGACGGGCTGCGGGAGGACGTCGGGATTCGGCACGTCCAGGAGCTGTTCGGGAAGCACCCGGAGGGACTCACGCGCCACGAGCTCTGCGGCAAGCTGGGAGAGGAGTGCTGCGAACTGGCGCACGCGGTGGGCAAGGGAGAGGGGTACGAGGAGGAGCTGGCCGACGTGCTCGCCCTGGTGATGAACCTCGCGAACGAGCTCGAGGTGGACGTCCTAGACGCGCTCAAGCGCAAGTTCCGGCGGGTGTTCGAATGCCGCGGGCGCCGAGGACGGTCGGGATAACCGGGCGCACGGACGTGGACGAGGCCACCGAGGTCGCGCGCGAGGTCTGCCGGCTGTGCCGCGATTACGGGCTCGAGGTCGTCGTGGACGAGTCGCTGGGGATCGAGGGCGTGGAAACGGCGGACGTCCGCTCGCTGGGCGAGACCTCGGACGTGATCATCACCATCGGCGGCGACGGCACCATCCTCCGCGTCTCTCGCCTCACGTCCGAGCACGAGGTGCCCATCTTGGGGGTCAACCTGGGAAAGTTCGGGTTCCTCACCGAGGTCGGCAAGGATGAGATCCGGGACGCGGTCCGGAGGCTGGCGGAGGGGGAGTTCGAGGTCGAGGAGCGCAGCAAGCTGCTCGTTGAGGTCGGCGGGGAGGAGCGCGGAGACGTGCTCAACGAGGTGACCGTGATCACCAGCCGCCCCGCGAAGATGATCCAGTACGGCCTGCTGATCGACGGGTTCGAGGTCGAGCGGGCCTGGGCCGACGGGGTCCTGATCTCCACCCCCACGGGCTCGACGGCCTACTCCCTGTCCGCCGGTGGCCCGATCGTCGAGCCGGAGGTGGAGTGCACGATCATCACGCCGCTCAACCCGTTCAAGCTCGAGGCACGACCGATGGTCGTCTCGATGGATCGCCGGATCGAGGTCGAGGTGCACGACCCGGACCGCGCCGAGGTCGTGCTCGACGGGCAGAAGTACCTCAAGTTCGACGAGCCCGTGATCGTCAGGCGCTCCCCGAGGAAGGCCCTGTTCGTGCGGTTCGACTCCTCGTACTTCGAGCGGCTGAGGGAGAAGTTCTTAGGGTAGGCGGGTGGCCCCGCGTGCGCCGGCTGGCCCGACGGGCCGCCCGAGCGGCCCTCCGAGCCCTGGTGTGCGGACGGATCACGCCGGCGCTCTCGCGGGTGTCCTTCATCCTCTGGAGGACCCTCTACCGCGAGGGTCGCAGAGCGAAGACACCACCCTGAGCGCCCGGACGGCCAACCGCACGTCCTCCTCGCGCACCGTTTTACGGCCCGCGTGCCGCGCGGCGATCACCGACAGCTCCGCCAGGACCCGCCCGAGCTCGTCGATCAGTCGGTAGTACTCCTCCTTCGCCTCCATCCGGACGCCCACCACGTCCCCCGCCGAGCGGGCGGACTCCCGCAGAATCCGCTCCAGCACGTTGGTCGGTAAGTCCACGTCCATGCCCACCACCTCCGGGGTGCCCGGGTTGCGGGCCTACGTCCTAGACACCTCCGCCTTCATCAAGGGTGCCGTCCCGCACCGAGGGCGGCTCTACACCGTGCCCGAAGTCGTCGACGAGCTGCGCGACCCGCTCTCCCGAGCCCGGTACGAGTCCTCCGACGTCCGGGTCCGCGAGCCCGCCGAGTGGGCCGTCAACCGAGCCCGGAGACGCGCCCAAGTCACCGGCGACGCGGACCGCCTGTCCACCACGGACCTAAAGGTCGTTGCGCTGGCCGTCGAGCTGCACTCCGAGGGGAAGAAAGTAACCGTGGTCAGCTCCGACTACGCGGTACAGAACGTCGCGAAGTCCCTGGGAATCGACGTCTTCGGCCCCGTGCACGGCGAGATAAGGGAGGTGAGGGGTCCAAGCCGATGAGCACCGTCGGCATCACCACCACCGTCACCGTGGCCGGCCTCACCGGGGTCAAGCGGGTCACCGCCCGCGTGGACACCGGCGCCCGCTACGACTCGCTGGACTACGCCCTCGCCTCCAAGATCGGCGCCGGCCCCATCGTCGACGTCAAGAAGGTCCGCTCCGCCACCGCCTCCCGACTCAAGGCCGAGCGCCGCCCCGTCGTCCCCATAACCGTCCGACTGGGCGACAAGGTCGTGCACACCCACGCCACCCTCGCAGACCGCCGCAAGATGAGGTACCCCCTGATCATCGGGCGGGAGACCCTCCGCCGAGCCGGCGTCCTCATCGATCCGAGCCTCGAGTCGGACGGGAAGGACGAGGAGAAGGAGACCGGGCGGCAGGCGGCCAGCATGCTCAAGCTGCACGCCAAGCTGCGCCGCGTGGTGCCGGAGGAGCGCGCCATCACCCCCGCCATCCTGGCCCTTCAGCACGGTGGGGCCTGGTCTTACCGGGACGAGGACGTCTCCTCCGTGGCCGTTCCCGTCCGAGAGGAGGAAGACGGGGCCATTCTCGAGCGGCTGTACCTGCTGGTTAACCCTCGGGTCGAGCGCTCCGAGGACCGCATCATCCGGCTGGAGAAGTGCGGAGAGAAGGAGCTCCGCAGGGTGGCCGAGCGCCCGCGGGTCCTCGAAGTCAGCCACGAGGGAGGGGCCACGATCCTCGTCGACCCCCGCCGCCGCGTCGTCGAGGTCTCCCGGCTCGAGCCCGGCAAAATCACCTTCCGGGGGACCGCCGCGGCCAACGTCCACCACGAGCTCTCCCACCTAACCGAGGAGGAGTCCGGCCCCACCATCCTGGACTTCGAGGTGGAGTAGGGTGACCGGCGATGCCCGAGGTGCTCCGAGTCGCCACCCGGTCCAGCCGGCTGGCGCTCATTCAAACCCGAGAGTTCCTGGAGCACCTCCGCCACGAGCTGCCCCGTGACGTCGAGTTCAAGCTGGTAAAGGCCCGGTCGAAGGGCGACAGGGTCCGGGATCGCCCACTGCACCGGCTGGGAGAGAAGGGCGTCTTCGTCAAGGCGATCGACCGGCTGGTGCTCAAGGGCAAGGCGGACTTCGCCGTGCACAGCGCCAAGGACATGCCCTCCGATCCCGGCTACCCCGTCGAGTTCGCGGCCGTGCCGCCCCGTCGGGACCCCCGAGAGTGCCTCGTCTCGCGCACCGGGGCTCGCCTCAAGGAGCTCCCGAGCGGGTCCACCGTCGGTACCAGCAGCCCGCGCCGCCGCGCCCAAATCCTCCTCGAGCGTCCGGACCTGGAGGTTAAGCCCCTCCGCGGGAACGTGGACACCAGGGTCAGGAAGGTGAAGAACGGCGAGGTCGACGCGACGGTCCTGGCCAAGGCGGGGCTCGAGCGCCTCGGGATGGAGTCGCACATCTCGGAGGTGTTTGAGCCGGAGGAGTTCGTCCCACCCGCCGGCCAAGGGGCGCTGCTGGTCACCTGCCGCCGGGGCGACGACCGCGTCAAGCGGCTGCTGGAGCACGGGGACGACCCGCGGAGCCGAGTTGAGGTGGAGGTGGAGAAGGAGGTGGTGCGACGACTCGGCGCGGGGTGCGCCGAACCCGTCGGGGTGCACGCCCGCGCGCGGGGCTCCCGGGTTCACGTGATCCTGAAGCTGCTGGACGAGGACGGGGCTCAGGCCAAGCTGGTCCAAGGCAGGGGAGATCCGGAGGAGGTCGTGGAGGAGGTCGTCTCTCGGGCTCGGGGCGTAGGGTCAGTTGAGTGAGCGCACCCTCTACCTCGTCGGAGCCGGGCTGGCGAACGTGCGCGACCTCACCGTCCGCGCCCTGGAGGTGCTGGCCCGGGTCGACCTGATACTGGTGGACACGTACACCAGCGTGTACGAGTTCCGAGAGGGGGAGCTCAAGCGCCTGCTGCGCGCGCTCGGCGGTGGGGGCCCGCCCAGGATCAGGCCGTGCTCGCGCGAGGACCTCGAGGACCGGTTCTTCGAGGTCTGCGGTGACGCGGAGGAGGTGGCCGTCCTGTGCCCGGGCGACCCGATGGTCGCCACCACGCACTCCGCGCTGGCCGTCGAGGCCGCCAAGCGCGGCTGGAGGGTCGAGATCGTCCACGGGGTCTCGATCCTCACCGCGGGCCCCGCGAGGTCCGGGCTGGAGCTGTACCGGTTCGGCCGCACCGCCACCATCCCGCTGCGCGTCCGGTCCGTGTACCCGTACGACGTGCTGGAGGAAAACCTGTCCTCCGACCTCCACACCCTGTTCCTGCTGGAGGCGGTCTCCGAGCGCGAGTACGTCTCCGTGGCGGACGCGGCGAGGTACCTGCTGAGGCTGGAAGAGGAGGAGGGTCGCGGGGTAGTCTCACCCAATCACGAGGTGGTCGGGGTGATCCGCCTGGGCTTCGAGAACGAGCGGCTGGTCCGTGGAACGGTCCAGGAGCTGGCCGACTGGGACCCGCCCGGTCCACCACAAGCTCTTATATACCCCAGTCCCAGGCTGAGGGAGCCGGAGCGAGAGTTCCTGAACCTGCTAGTACCTCACATCCGAGACGTGGCGAAGCGTGGGGAGTGACCTTGGCCGAAGAGGAGGGTGGCGACTACCACGTCGTGCTGGAGGCCGCGTGGATAGTGTACAACGTTGATAGCGAGGATGACGCCATCAACATCGCGATCGCGGAGGCCGGTAAGCGCCTGAACCGTCACGGGCTGGATTACGTGGACATCGATGTCGGGTTCTACGAGTGCCCCGAGTGCGGTGAGGAGGTGGAGGGAGTGTGGATCGTCGCCAACACCGCGCTGGTTAGGCTCCTCCTGTCCATGCGCGTGTTCAACGCCGAGAGCGAGGAGCACGCGATCCGGATCGCGAAGTACGAGATCGGTCAGGCCCTCGAGGACGTACCGCTGGAGGTCGTGGAGGTTACCCCGCTCTGAGCCTGGTTTCTCCGAGGATCCTCTAAAGCCTGGTCCGGATGACCGTGTGGCCCCAGATCGCGGCGGACAGGATCGTGAACGTGGCCAGCGCGAACGAGTTCATCGCCCGTGAGAACAGGAAGGCACCGATCAGCGACTGGACGGCGAAGGCGATCAGGCACCCGAACAGCATAGCCTCCCGGGCCACGATCCGGGAGGAGAACTCACACTGATGCATCTTGATGTATCGGGCCAGGCACCGGGAGCCCACGTACAGCGTGAGCCCCACCCACAGCGACAGCAGGAGCGAGCCGATGTACCCGAAGTCGAAGGCCCAGACGAAGACGCCGGGGAGCATGTAGTCGAGCAGGTCCTTTCGCGTGACCAGCGCGCCGTGCAGGGTGGGCACGTCCAGGTTGAACATGACCAGGTATCCCACGGGCAGCGTCACGAACCCGTCACCGAACCCGCGCCAGTGGTAACCTGCCGGGAGCGGCTTCGTCGAGTGCCCGATCAGGTGCGCGTTCTTCAGGATGAGGTCGAGGCCCGGGACCGTGTACTCGGCGAAGCGCTGGACTCGGACGACCGGGCTGAGCACGGGCTTGTTCAGCGCGCGGGCCAGTGCCTCCATCATCGCCACGAACCCGACCGCGATCACGGACACCGCGGCGATGGTCCGACGGCTCATCCTAGCCGCGCGCATGGCGAGCGCTCCAACCCGCGTCTCCCCCTCCAGGTACCTGGCGATCAGGTACTCCGTGCCGACCCAGCAGAGGAACCAGGAGAGCAGGTAGTCACGATGCATTAGCCCGCCAACCATGCCGACGTAAAGCCAGAGCAGGTTCAGCACCGGCCGGGTCCGGCGCGCGGCCGAGATGCCCCGACTCTCTAGGATTCCCACGAGGTACCGCGCCGAGGCCCAGGCGGCCAGCGTCAGCGGTCCGAAAGGATGGGTGAACTCGTGCCGAGGCATGGGCAGGAACAGGGACAGCACGTCCACGGAGAACAGCAGGGCCATGACCACCAGGGTGAAGATTGACAGCGAGAGCACGCGCTGGATGGTCACCGTGGAGTAGGCCAGCGTGAGTGGGATCAGAGTGTGGGTCATGATGACGAAGTCCAGCAGCGCCTCTCCGGTGTTGTGCGGTACCAGGTACAAGTTACCACCCTCTGGTCCGCCGGTGTAGCAGCTCTCTGACGCATCCGAGCACGATCAGGGTGACGCCCAGGGCCGATCCCAGCAGGCCGAGCGCGTGCAGCACCTCGGACGGAACGGGGGTCTTCAGCGGGCGCTTCTTGTACCCGGGAGGCAGCGGCCGCATGTACACCGTGACCAGGTTAGCCTTCGGTTCCACCTTGATGTCGCTGGGCAGCACGTAGTCGTAGCCCAGCAGGGTGTTGTTGTCGATCGCGTTGTCAATGGCCCGGGCGATGTGCGTTGGGTCCCGCTTCCCGCGCTGGATCAGCGACTGCACGATCTCCACGATGGTCGCCTTGTCGTAGGCGCTCCTGACCCCGTACACGCGCACCACCGGCTGGTTCTTACGCACGGTGATCAGGTCGCGCGCCACCTGCCAGGCGTACTCCGTCTTCAAGCTGGAACCGCACACCGGGCACCGGGTGTACCTGCCCGCCGCCGGGTACGGCGCGCTCCAGCCGCACTTGGGGCACACCTTCCGGTAAGGAGCGTCCAGCGGAAACCCGCGCTCGTTGAGCCGAGCGGGCACGAACGTGTCGCCGGTGGAGAGTCCCGCGGTGATGTTCACGGCGCCGCCACCGTACTTCTCGCCCGACTTCCTGGCCACGTAACCCATGACCCGGGTGAGCACCTCCGTCGCGGGCAGCCCGTCCCGGATCATTCGGCCCGCCATGATCGCCGCCTCGACGCGAACCTTGGTCGCCGTACCGTACAGCGGGTTACCCGGCGTGTTACGCAGGTGGATGACCGCGCACTTGACGTTGGGCGGGATCTTGACGATGTTCGGGCCCGCGCTGCTGTGGTACTGCTTGATGATGATCTTGTTCCCCTTCACGATGACCACGGTGATGTCGTAGCTACCGCCCACCACGATGCCCCGACGCGGGCCGCCCACCAGCAGTCGGTCCGTAGGCGACTTCTCGACACCGGCCCGGACGGCCTCCTCCAGCGGCATGCCCAGCTCCAGGCGACGGATGCACGCCAGGATCGCCTCCAGCCGCGCGGTACCCTTACCTAGACCACCCGCCAGCACGGCCACGTGCAGCTTTTTGGAGACCAGGAACGTGGACTGGAACATGTTGGGAGCGAACGACATCGAGCCGGCGGCTGCGCCGTTCGGGTCCTTGCCCGTGGGATCCGTGATGACGATCATGTTGAACGTGGCCGAGGAGGCCGAGGGGAGGAGCAGCAGGGCCAGCGCGAGTATCGCCGCCCACCGGATGATCTTCCGACGCCCCCTTACCTCGGCAGCCCGTAGTCCTCCGTCACCCTCACGACCACGACGCCTGACCGCTTGATCGTGATCTGGACCGACTTGACGGGCTTAATTTTGGTACCGGGGATAACGCTGCGCATGGCGTAGATGCGCGCCCTCCTGACCGCCTCCTGCAGCGGGATTCGCTTGCCGTCCGGGGTGATCAGCACCCCGTTCTTGATCGTGGCACCCGGCCTCAGTCCCGCCGCCATCACGTTGCTCCTGACCACCTCCTCAGGCAGGAAGTCGCACCCTACCACGTCCACACCCACGATCTTGACCCCTCCCTGCTTGGGCAGCGGGCGGCTCGCCCAGGCCGTGTACTCGGCCAGCCTCCCCAGGGTGAGCAGCAGCGCTCCCAGCAGCATGATGGCGAGGTTACGCCTCGACACCCGGATCATCCTCGCCCACCACCCCCATCTCCCGGAGGATCTTCCGGGCCGGCTCCATGCCCTGCGCCCCGCCCAGCAGCACCACCGTGTCCTCATCACTGAGCTCCAGCGCGCGCTCCAGCGCGTCCTCAAGCCGGTTGAAGTGCTCCCACTCCACCCCACCGCGCCTCAGCTCCTCCAGGAAGACCTCCCGCTCCTCGTCCCGAACGACGTTCGCCTCGTCCACCAGACCCTCCGAGTCCGTGGCCAAAATCCGCACCTCCACGCCCTCCCGCTCCAGCTCTCGAGCCCCCTTCACCAACGCCCTCGCGATCTCCCGGTTGATCTCCGTCCCGCGCGACCCCCGGATGGCGAAGACGATCACGGCCCGATCCTTGCCCAGCCTCCGCAGGGCCCGCACCGTCGCGAGGACACCGTCCGGATTGTGGCAGAAGTCGTCCACGATCAGCGGATCCTCCGACAGCCGCTCGAACCGGCGCTTGAGCGGGCGGTACGTGCGCAGCCCCTCCGCGATGTCCTCAGCGTCCACGCCCAGGGCGTGAGCGGCCGCGGTCGCGGCGAGCGCGTTGTACAGGAAATGGTCCACCGGGAGCGGGAACTCGCGGACGGGGATCAACGGTTCCCCTTCCAGCAGAATCCACTCCTCCCCGTCCACCTCACCGATCCGGGCGACGCCCTCCTCCCACCCGTACCACACTACCTCCGGCGCGAGCGACTCCATCTCCGCCACGCGCTCGTCGTCCGCGTTCAGCACCGCGACCCCGTCCTCCAGCGCCCTGACAACCCCCGAAACCGCCTCCGCCATCTCGTCCAGCGAGGAGACCAGGTTCGTGTGATCCACTCCCACGTTCGTTACCACGGCAACCTCACAGTCCAGGGCACGAGCCATCCGGTACGCGTGGTCCTCCATAACCCGGCCGGTCGGCAGGCCCTGAACCTCCGAGACCTCTACGCACAGGAAATCCTCCGGCCGGGCCTCCCGGATCTCCATAGCCACGACGGGGTCAATCAGCGTGTTCTTCTCGGACCGGAAGTCAGTGTTGCAGTACACGTCCCGGCCCGCCGACCTCAGGATGTGAGCGAGCAGGTGGTTGGTGGTGGACTTGCCGTTGGTGCCCGTGACGCACGCGGTGACGGCGTCGGGCGCGTACTCCCTTTTCGCCAGCTTCAGCGCGTACTCGTTGGCCCGGTCCACCTCCGTCAGGATGAGGGGGAGACCGCGGCGCTCGCACTCTTCCTCCAGCCTGCCCCGCGGCTCCTCCGTGATCAGGCACGCCACACCGCGCTCATCCGCCAGCTCGGCCCCACGCTCATCGAGCCACCACCTGACCACCACGTCCCCCTCGCTCGCCCGCCCGAGCGTGGAGAACCAGCCCCGAACTCTTCCGTCGGGGTCCCCGACGACCAGCTCCCCGTCCACCCTTTCAGCCAGCTCGCCCACGGTGGTTCTCAGCAGCGCGATCACCCCGCGAGCCAGAGGGCGATGCCTGCGAGGAAGGCGCCGGCCATCCAGTGCAGGGCCACCACGATCGGCTCGGGCAAATCGTACTTGTACTGGAGGTGATGATGCAGGGGCTCGACCGCGAGCCGGATCACGCCGGCGCGGTGGAGCAGGCTGATGATCGTGGACCCCACGGGCACGCCGAGGGCGATGACGGCGGGCACCTCGATCTTGTAGTACAGCGCGCCGGCGGCGTACGCGGCCCCCAGGAAGCAGCTCCCGGTGTCGCCCATGAAGATCTTGGCCGGGTACCTGTTGTGGAACAGGAAGCCGAGCGAGGCTCCGGCGAGCGAGGCGAAGAACGCGGCGCCCGGGAGCTGATTGTGGGCCAGGCACACGCCCGAGCACGCCAGAGAGGCCAGAAACAGGAGGCCCGCGGCCAGCCCGTCCATGCCGTCGATAAGGTTCACCGCGTTGGTCGCGCCCACGACGCCGAAGAGAGCCAGCGGGTAGAACAGCCAGGAAAGGTCGATCGTCCCTAAGTGCGGGAACCACAGCCAGGTGGCGGGCACGATAGGGAGAACGAAGAGCGCGGCTCCGGCCTGAAGCAGCAGCTTCTCCCGCTCGCTCAGCTCCTTCTTGATCGGCACCTCGCCCACGATCTCGATCTTGTCCGGCTCCTCCCTGAGCAGGCGCTTCAGGTCCCGCTTGGCCTTCTTCGTCGCCACCCGGGCCTCCTCACCGGGCTGGAGCACGAGCCGGCCGATCCTGATCGGCTCGTTGGAGACGTTCTTAACCACCTTCTGGTACTCCTCCACCTGCAGCCCGAGCAGGTCGTCCACCACTCCCAGCACCATCATGGGGAGTGCTGAGGCCAGGGGTGGCAGGGCCTGGATCGACACGAGGAGCGGTCCGGCGGCCGTGCCCAGGACGATCCCGAAACCGCCCATGATCGGTGTACCGGCCTTGTGAGAGTGCTCCGTGACGATCGGCCTGTCCACCACCCGGGCCTCCTTCATGTACCGCCGGAGGAGCCTGACGACAGCCCACGACGTCATCGTTGAGACGGCGAACGTCTCAACGATCAACCCGGTCATCCCCGCTCAGAGGAACCTGCTAGCCTCCCTGAGCCGCAGCTCGAACTCCTTCTCGGCCAGCTTCAGGTTGGCTCCTGCCGCCTTGAACGCCGACCGCAGCCTCTCGAACGCTTCTTTAAACGATTCCCCTCTCACCGCGATCCGGCCGGCCACGTCCACTCTACCGTAGTACTCGTAAAACACGTGGTACACTCCTCCGTCGAACATCTCCCGCAGGGGCTCCCGCCGGGAGGCGTTCCACACCGGGCACTCGATCGCGTGCCAGACCTTCCTGACCCGGGGCGGCCTCCAGCGATCCACGACCATGTCTACGAGCTCCCGCAGCGGCCAGATCCCGGAGCACCCGGAGGTCATGTACCGCGTACCGCTGGGCCGCGGGTTGAACTCCAGGAACCAGAACTCGTCCTCCCGGACCACCACGTCGAAGTCGATCGTGCCCTCCAGCCCCAGCCGCTTGACGAGCTTGACCGCGCAGCGCTTGATGCCACGCTCCACCGACTCGTCCAGCGGGGCGGGGGCCATCCTCATTCGATCGATGGGGTGGTCGTCGTCCAGCGTCGACCCCTTGAACACGGGAACGAGCGGGACGACCTCCCCGTTCCAGGATAGGACCTCGATCGACACCTCCGCCCCCTCGATGAACTCCTCCACCAGCCGCCTACCGTGAACCCTGGGCGCCGACCGCTCGTAAACGTCCACGTTAATACCGGCCTGCGACCGCGGGTCCTTCACGACGAGGGGCGGGCGCATCCGGGGCCGGTCGTCCTCCACCACCTCCCACTCGGGCGTCGGGATGTTCAGCTCCTCGAACGCCCGCTTCGCCTCGATCTTGTTCACACCGGTCTGAACGCCTCTCGGCCCCGAGGCCGCGACGGGGATTCCCTCCTCCTCCAACATCTCCTTCATCTCCGCCACCTCGGGGAGCGGATCGTCCACGCCGATGAGCGGGACCACCCCGTCCACGCCCCGCTCGAGCGCGATCCGCGCCGGGTGAGCCATCCCGCGGGGCACGAAGTGAACCTCGTCCGCCAGGTCCCAGTCCCTGCTCTCCGGGTTCGACTCGGTCAGGATCCGGTAGATCCCGGTGGAGGCCGCGTACTCCGCCACGTCCCGGAACAGCCGGGCGCCGACGAACAGGACCTTCAACCCTCCTCCCCCAGCGTCTCTTCCAGCTCCCTCAGAATGTCCTCCTTGAACTTCAGCGCCGCCTCGCCGAACAGCACGATCACCTCACACTCCGACTCCAGCGCCGACCTGAGACCGTCCAGAACCTGCTCCCTGGAGGCCCCCAGCGTCCCCCGCTTCTCGAAGCGCTCCGAGGCGCTCTCGGCCGCCACCACGTTGTCCGCCTCAACGTCATCGAGCACGCGGTAGCACGCGTACGAGGCCGCGATGACCCGGTCCGAGAGCTTCGCCGCCCGCTCGAGGATCTCCCGGTCGCCCTCCGGCCCCAGCTCCGAGGCCACGGCGATGACCGCGCAGACGCGCCGGTCCTTGAACAGCTGCCGCAGGCAGCGCAGGGTCGCCTCCACTCCCGCCGGGTTGTGGCCGTAGTCGATGATCACCACGCGCTCGCCGTCGTCCCACACGGTCTCCAGCCGCCCTTCCACCCCCTCGAACGAGGAGAGCGCGTGCGCCACCTCCCCCGGGTCCAGGTCCAGGAACTCGATGCAGACGGCCGCGGCCGCCACGGCGTTGTACACGTTGTGAAGGCCCATCACGGGCAGGCTGACCTCGAACTCGCCCCCCGGGCAGGCCAGCGTGAACCCGTCCAGGGAGACGTCGGTGGCCAGGTAGTCCGGCGTCGGCGTCCTCAACCCGCACTCGCACCGGAAGTCGCCCACCCACGGGAGGATCTCCTCCACCTCCGCCCGCTCGCCGCACCAGCACTCCTTCTCCACGGTACCCACGGGCTCCGCCTCCACCCCGAAGTAGACGATGTCGCCGTCGAACCCGACCACGTCCGGCGCGCCCACGACCAGCGGGTCCTGAGCGTTCAGGACGGCCAGCTCCACCGAGTCGGGCTCAAGCAGCTCGATCTCGCACCGCGCGTACGTCTTGAAGTCGCCCGCCTTGTTCAGGTGATCGGGCGTGATGTTCGTCAGGCAGACGCACTCCACCTCGGACCACTCGGCCGCCTCGAGGATCTCCCCGCGCTCACCGAACGTCGCGATCTCCAGCACGCTCACGTCGCCCGGCAGCCGAGCCTGCAGCGGAGGCAGGTACCCGACGTTCCCCTGCATGCCCGGCAGTCCGGGGCCCCGGGCCTCCAGCCCCAGCTCCCGGCACACGTGCCGGATCATCGCCACGGTCGTCGTCTTCCCGTTCGTGCCGCCCACGCCCACCACCGGCCGCGTGGGTGGGATCTTCTTGAGCACGTCCTCCACCTCACAGACCCGGCACCCGTGCCGCTCGGCCATCCGGTACGGGGGAGCGCCCTCGTCCAGGCTGGGCGGGAGGACCACCGCGTCGGCCCGCTGGAACAGCTCCGGCGGGTGCCCGCCCAGAACGATCTCGATGTTCGCGTAGTCCAGCAGGGGCTCCAGCAGCTCGCACTCCTCCTCGTCCTTCACGTCCGAGGCGATCACGTGGTAGTCCCGCTCCGCGAGCACCCGGGCGACCAGGTTGCACACGGGCCCGCACACGCCGATGACCAGCACGGTGAACCCCTTCACGCGTATCCCCCTCAGACGCGCGTCCCCGGGATCTCCCGACCGTACTCGCGCAGCAGCTCGCGCATCAGCGAGCGCACGTCCTCCAGGAGCCTCCTGGCCGCCTCCTCATCCCTCTCGACGGCTAGGCGGGGTAGGACGTCGTACCCTAAATCGTCGACTCGGTCGTCGATCTCGGAGTACTCGGACAGGACCGCGTGCAACTGCGCGAGCCGTTCCGTCCGCTCAACCCGGTTCAGCGTCCCGTGGACGTACGATCTCAGCGCGCTCTCAAGGTACATGAGCAGCCGGTACGTGAGGTCGCGGACGACGTCGCCCTCGTCCCGCGGTCCCTCCGGCACCCCGCCCCGGAACACCCGGCTCAGCTCCAGCCCCAGCCTCTCCTCCACCTCCCCCGCGTCCCACCTCGGGGTCTCCGTCTCGACCAGGTACTCCAGGCACTCCCGTGGAGACGCCACCCGCTCCACCATGAGCGAGCAGGCCCGGCCCGTGAGCGGGTTGTATCCCACCCGCTCGATGAACCGGTGCACTCCGTAGGGCCGGATGGGGCACGTGTAGTCCTCGTCGAACCATCCGCATTCCGAGACGATCCGCCGCACGTCCTCCCACGTCCACCGGCGCAGCGCCGGGTACCGGACCATCGTCACGCCGGGGGGGTATGGGTGGGTCACCCGCCGCCCGTACTTGCCTCGCAGCTCGTGGCCCGTGAGGACCGTGAGCAGCCCCAGCTGCTTGGCGCGTAGGCAGGCGGCGGTCAGGACCGTCCTCGCGCACTTGGTGCAGATGGGTAGACCGCGCCGGAGGGCTCGGCGGAACCACTCTCGAAGCCGAACGCGGACGACCTCGTGGCGGAGGCCCAGCCGCTCCGCGCACCTCCTGGCGTTCTCCAGGCACACCTCGTCCAGGAACTCGTGAACGACCGTGACCGCCGCCTCCAGACGCCATCGTTCGGAGGCGTGGAGGGCGGTCGCCACGCTGTCCCGGCCGCCGGAGAGCGCCACGCAGGCGGGGTTGCTGGGGCTAGTCGTGCGCATACACGGCCCTCACACCGCTCGGCCCACACTCCTCGATCCGGGCGAAGTACAGCCGCTCGAACTGCACCGTGCGCCCCGGCTCCTCCCGCTCCACGTTGGCCTCGACGTAGCCCCTATCCACCGACCCGTCCGGCCGCAGCACCTCGCACGGGATCGCCTGATCCACCGGCACCCAGTGCACGATCCGCGCCCCCTCCCGTCGCGCGGTCCGGTAGTCCTCACTGTGGTACCGCCCCTGAACGACGCCGTCCCCCACCTCGACGATCTCCACGTTCACCGCGTTCATCAGCCGGATCAGGTCGCCCTCCTCCAGCTCCTCACCGTCCTCCCGGTCCAGCCAAACGCGACACTCACCGTCCTCCGGATGCAGCACGAGCGCGCGCTCGCCCCGATCCTTGTCCGGGTGCAACGGGACCGTGGCCGCGTGGGGCTCCTCTAGCCCCTCGATCCGGAGCTCCACCGGGTCCCGGACGAAGAAGTACCGGTTGGACTTCGGGTCGATCAGGCGCCGGTTGCGCGAGTACAGCTGCTTCCAGCTGAAGGTCGCGTCCACGTCCGTCAGCCCGATCTCGAGGATCGTCTCACGGAGCGCCTCGGGCTCGATGCCCCGGCGCCGCAGCGCGCGCAACGTCGCCGTCCGCACGTCGTCCCAGCCCGTGAACTCACCCGACTTAATGCCCTCCTTGATCTTGGACGTGCTCAGGACGGAACCCTCAACCTTCAGGATCCCGTAGTGCACGTACTCCGGTGTCTCCCACCCCAGGTGCTCGAAGATGAACTCCTGCCGCCGCGTGTTCGACTCGTGGTCCTTGCCTCGCAGTACGTGAGTAACCTCCATGAAGTGGTCGTCCACGGCGACGGCGAAGTTCATCGTCGGCCAGACGAGGTACCGGTCTCCCACCATCGGGTGCTCCTCCTCCACCACGCGGAACGCGACCCACTCGCGCACGGCCGGGTCGGGGTGGTCGACCTTCGTCTTGACCCGCACGACCGCCTCGCCCTCCGAGAACGCCCCGTCCAGCATCTCCTCCCACAGCTCGAGGTTCTCCTCGGGCTCCCGAGACCGGCACGGACAGGCCTGTCCCCGGTCCCGGAGCCGGCGGAACTCGTCGGCGTCGCACGTGCAGACGTAGGCCCCGCCCCGCTCCAGCAGCTCCTCGGCCACCCGGTAGTAGAGCTCCATCCGGTTCGACTGCACGTACCGCTCGTCCACGCGCACGCCCAGCCACTCCAGGTCCTCCTCGATCATGTCGTACGCCTCCGGGTCCACCCGCCGCGGGTCCGTGTCCTCGAACCGCAGGATCAGCGTGCCGCCGTACCGCCGGGCGTACTCGTCGTTGAGCACCGCCGCCCGAGCGTGACCCAGGTGCAGCGGCCCGGACGGGTTGGGGGCGAACCGGAGCCGAACCTCGCCCTCCTTCGCCCCCGGGAGCGGCTTCAGCCCACCCTTCTCCCCCGCCTCCTCTTCCTCCTCCGCGCCGAGCTCCTCCAGCTCGCGCTTGATCTCCTCCAGGGACATCTTGTTGACTTCCTCGACCACCTCCCGGACGAGCTTGAGCACCTCCTTCGCCCGGTCCCGGTACTCCTCGTGCTCTCGCATGACCTTCTTCATGACCGCGTTGGGGTTGGCCTTGCCGTCGTACTTGGCCGCGTTCTCCAGCGCGTACCGCCGGATCACGTCCCGAAGCTCCTCCAGCTCGCTCACGGGCGCTCCCCCCGCCCGCCCCCTTTTCGGTTGACAATAAGCCGTGAGCGTGAGGGGACGGGGGTGTCCCCCGCCCTCCGGTCCCGAGATCATCGAGCGGCGACGGCCGCCTCACCCGGGAGACCCAGACGGGGGTCATCCTTTGAGGATCTGACCCCCGTGCGCCCGCCCCCGATTCGGTTTAATTAGTTCCCCGGCGCCCGCCCCACGCGCGGGGAAAGCTTTTTATAGGACGGGCCCGCTGGCCGGGCCTGGACGCCGGGCCGGCAGCTCAGTCTGGTCAGAGCGCGGGACTTTTAATCCCGTGGTCCCGGGTTCAAATCCCGGCCGGCCCACCAGCCCGGATCGTTACGAGTCCCAAAACGTTTCGTGTGTAATAACGACCGCCCGGGGCGTGGGGGCGTCTACATCCGCTCGAGCGCCGGGATGCCGAGCAGGTTCATGACGTTCTCCATGACGATGGTGAACGCCTCGACCAGCTTCAGCCGCGCCTTTCGGACCTCCTCGTCCTCCGCGTGCAGCACCGGCACCTCCTCGTAGAACGTGTGGAACGCCCGGGCGAGCTCGTAGGCGTACTCCGCCAGGATGTCCGGGCGCCGCTTCCGCACGCACTGAGCCACCTGCCGCGGGAACATGGACATCTTGAACACCAGCTCGAACGAGTGATCGTCGTCCAGGTAGGCCGCGTCAAACCGCTGCACCTCCTCGTCAGCCTGCCGCAGGATCGACTTAGCGCGCGTGTAGGCGTACTGGATGAACGGGCCGCCCCGGCGGAAGTCCAGGGCCTCGTCCCAGTCGAACTCTATGGGCTTGTTCGGGCTGACGCGGGCGATGGCGAACCGGACGGCCCCGATGGCCACGTTCTCCGCGATCTCCTCCCGCTCCTCCTCGTCCAGGTCCTCGGCGACGCCCGCCTCCTTCATCTTCTCCAGCGCGCGCTTCTTGGCCTCGTCCAGGAACTCGTCCAGGGTCACGTACCGGCCCTTCCGGGTCGACATCGAGCCCTCGGGCAGGTGGATGAACTCGTAGAAGATCACGTCCACGCGGTCCGGGTCCGCGTCCAGGATGTCGAGCACCGCCTTCAGCTGCTGCACGGCGAGCTTGTGGTCGGCCCCGAGCACGTCGATGACGAACGCGGCCCGCTTGAGCTTCCACAGGTGGTACGCGATGTCTCGCGTCGTGTAGAGGGTCGTACCGTCGCTCCGGGTGAGCACGAGCTCCTTGTCGATCCCGTAGTCCTCCAGGTCGAGGATCACGGCCCCGTCGTCGCGCTTCTCCGCCGCGCCCATGTCCACGAGCTTCTCGACGATCTCGACCGCATCCTCCACGAACTCGCTCTCGTACACGAACCGATCGTGGGCCACGCGGAGCCGCTCCAGGGTCTCGATGTGACCCTTTAGGCACTCCTCGACCACGACCTGGAACGCCTCCGCGATGCGCTCGGCCCGGGACTCCTCGTCCAGCAGGTACCGCTCGTAGGAGCGCAGGAAGCGCTCCACGACCTCCTCCAGCTCGGGGTCCTCCTCGATCTCCTTCGCGGCCTCCGCGTACAGCTCGCCGAAGAACTCGTCCGGCTTCTTGTCCTCTGGAACCTCCGGCCGCCCCTCCTTGATGTACTTCCAGGCGAGCATCGCGATCTGCTTGCCCATGTCGTTCACGTAGTACTGCACCTCAACGTCGTAGTTCGTGAACACCATGCACCGGGCCAGGATGTCGCCGATGATCGCGTTCCTGCCGTGGCCGATGTGGAGCGGGCCGTTCGGGTTCGCGCTGGTGTGCTCCAGGATCGCGGGCCGACCCATGCCCAGGTCCAGCGAGCCGTACTCCTCCTCGTAATAGAAGATCGATCGCAGGACGAGGGCGGCGTACTGGGGCCGGTTCAGCCTGATGTTGATGTAACCCGGCCCGTCCACCCGGGCCTCGTCGACGAGGACGACCTCGTCCAGGTCCGACTCCTCGAGGATCGTCTCCGCGATCTTCCTGGGCTCCTCGCCCACCTCCTTCGCCAGCGAGAGGGCGACGGGCGTGGCCACGTCCACGTCCTCGACCGGTGGCTCCGGATCCACCGGCACCTCCACGGGCTCGTCGACGTCGTACGCCGAGGAGATGGCGTCGCGGATCGAGGTCCGGATCGTGCGGACGAGAACCGAGTACGGGTCGTGGGGTGGAGCCTCCTCTTCCTCCGCCAAGCGGACCTACCCCTCTAACCCGGTCTGAACCTTAGCAACGCTCCGAGCCCGTTAAACGCCTGGTGGAACTGCGCGCCCTCCTCCGTCTCGGTTGAAATTATCTCCACCCGAGCACCCATCTGCTCCGCCAGCTCGATGTAGTAATCCACGATCTCCTTAACGTCCTCCACCTCCAGCTCCGCCTCCCCGCACTCCGGGCACTCGCCGACGCGCTCCTCCACCTCCTCCTTCTCCCGGACCGTGATCACCTCCTCGTGCCCGCACTCCGGGCACCGGAGCACGGCCTTGTAACCCTCCAGCTCCTCCGAGATCAGCAGCGTCTCAACGGCGCCCATCCGGAGCATCCGCTCGACCTCGTCCTCACCGTACGCCGCCAGCTCCCCGTTGACCGCCTCCTCCATGAACTTCCGCACCAGCCGCTTCTCCCGGACCAGCTCCGCCTCCTTGAGCGCGTCCTCCGCCTTGTCCAGCGCCTCCCGAATGCCCGACTCGTCGGTGTTCCCGATGTCGACCACGGCGATGACCTTCTCCTTCAGGTCCTTGGGTAGGTAGTCCCCGTCCAGGAACTCCTCCTTCGTCGGGCCGGGCCCGCCCACGATGATGCCCTTCAGGTTGTCCACCTCCTCGAAGACCTCCCGCGCGGCCTCCCCCACCTCCTGGTAGAACTCGTGCGCCGCGTGCTCGATCAGCCGGTCGAAGCGGCGCTGCGACTGACCTCCGGCCTTGTGCTTGCCCGGCACGTCGGACTTGAGCTGCTTCTTCACCTCGATCCGCTTGCCCTTAACCAGCCCGATGGTCGCCTCGCGGCGGTCCATGACCAGGACGCCGTAAACGTCCTTCTCCTCGAGACACTCCTTCAGCGGCTCCAGGTAGAACTTCGAGTCGCAGCGGTAGATGAACCGGTCCACGGGCTCCGGCGGCTCGATGAGCTCGGCCACCATCTTCTCCTTCGTCCCGTCCTTGACCATACCAACCAGCACGACCAGCCCGTTCTCCGGCGTCTCACCCACGGTTTTAAGCCTCTGAATGACCACTTCGATGGCGGACTGAACGTTCTTTCGAGTCCTCTTGCTCTTGATATTGCTGGCCTGTGAGTACTCCTCCCTCATCATCGCGATCACATCACTAAGTCGCTTCTCCGGCGGGATGTATATCGTGATTAGCTCCGTGCCCTCACCCTCGAGGCTCTCCAACCTTTCTAGCATTTTTTTGAACTTGTACCGCTCGACGGTCTCGGACGCCGTCCCCAACGCGGTTCCCCCGGGGGGTGGTCGAGGTTGTACGCGGTCGTGGCCCTCGGTGGGTCCGTGCTCAACGTGGAAAACCCGGACCGGGTCCGGAAGGCCGCTGATCTGATCTCTGAGGCGCTGGAATCCGGGCTGAAAATCTGCGCCGTCGTCGGTGGAGGGCCCGTCGCCCGTGAGTACATAAACGTAGCGCGAGAGCTCGGAGCGCCCGAGACGGCCCTCGACGAGCTGGGCATCGCCGTCACCCGGCTGAACGCCGCCCTGCTCAACCTGGCCCTCGGCCGGCCCGAGGCCGACGTCCCGGAAACCCCCGCGGAGGCCGCGGAAACGGTGCGCCGGGAGGGCGTGGCCGTCTGCGGCGGCACGCACCCGGGCCACACCACCGACGCCGTCGGGGCCATGATCGCCGAGCTCCTCGAGGCGCCGCTGATCATCGTCACCAACGTCGATGGCGTCTACGACCGCGATCCGAGCGAGCCCGGGGCCCAAAAGCTCCGGGAGCTGGACGCTGACGAGCTCGAGCGGCTGGCCTTCGAGGCCGACCTGGAGGCGGGCGGCAGCTTCGTGGTCGACCCAGTCGCCGCCAAGATCATCCGGCGCGGCCGCGTGACCACCCACGTCCTGTCCTGGGATGACTTCAAAAGCGTCGGGATAGAGGGCGCCCTCAAAGGCAGGCACGGGGGCACGATCATCCGGGGGTAGGCGCGGTGACGGAGCGCGACCGCGTCCCACCACACTCTCACTGCGTCGTGTGCGGCGCCGCGATCCCGGAGGGGGAGCGCTTCTGCAGCGAGAAGTGCCGACGGGAGTACGAACGCCGACGGCGCAGGGTCGTCCTTACCCAGTGGGCCCTTGCGGGCGGTCTGATCGCCCTGGGCGTCGTGCTCATGCTCCGCGGCGTTTAGACGCGCTCCTAGACGTGTTCCAGCGATGCCAACCCCTCGCCCCGCTCACCTCGAACGCCGCGTCCCGGCGTCCTCACCCGCAGCCCGGGGCAGAAGACCTCCGAACCGCCCGCCACGCGCCCCTCGTACTCGACCCACGTCAGGAACTCGTAGCCGGTCCCGGGCGTCTCGTACTCGAACGATTTCGGTATTTTCCGGTCGGTCCGGATCACCTCCAGGCACTCCGCCCCCCGGACCTCGGTGGGCGCGTACCGCGGCACGCGAGGAGGATCGCTCAGCGGCCTCCGGCCGATCCAGACCCTCGGAGGCAGCACCCGGGGCCTGTACTGCTCCAGGACGGCGTTAATGACGTCGACGAAGTCCTCTTCCAGCAACAGCGTGTCGATCATCTCGCAGACGACGACGTCAGCGTCGATCTCAACGCTCCGAGCGTCGGCTTTCACGACCTCCCAGCTGACCTCCTTGGGCGCGTGCTTCCTGAGGTTCTTCTCCAGCAGCCGCGCCCGCTTAGGGTGCCTCTCCACCGCGACGACGCGCCGGGCGCCCGCGTTCGCGGCGACGACTGAGAGGGGACCCGTGCCGGCACCCAGGTCCGCGAAGTCGGCGCCGTCGGCCCAGTCGTACACCATCCGGGCGAAAACGCTCGTCCGGTCCTCGTCCCGGAGCAGGTCGTCCTGGTAGGCGTCCACGAGCAGGCGGAAGGTCCCGGCCGGCGTCTTGAGCGTTCGCACCTGCATGCCTCAGCTCTCCGCTGCCTCCCGCTTCTTCTCTCGGCCCTGCTCCTCGGCCTCCCGATCCTCCTCCCTCCCCGTTTTCAGCTTGATCACGTAGTCCGCGGCGTTCTGGAGCGCCGTGCTGAACCCGGGCTCGGCACCGATCACGATGGTGACCTTGCCCATCTCCTTCGCCTTCGCGATGATCGGGAGGAAGTCCGTGTCGCGCGTCATCAGGGCCAAGGCGTTCACGCTGTCACTGTACACGATTTCCATCGCCTCGACGGCCAGGTACACGTCCACGTCACCCGGGATGACCCGGGGAACGAAGCCCTGGTTAGCCACCGCCTCGATGAGCTTGTCGGAGGCGTACTGGTTGAGGAAGGCCAGCCCGATGCGAATCGTCCCGAGCTCCTCGACCAGCTCTCGCACCTCCTTCAGGCTGATGTCGAACTCACGCCGGAGCATGTTTGGACCGTCGATCAGCATCGCGATGTCCAGATCGCCCTTCTTGGTCTTCCGCTTGATGACGCCGCTCATGTAATCCTTCACGGTATCCAGCAAGCTCACCCACCCTGATCGGCTGTGAATACGCGTAGTCGAGTCTCACCCGGACAGAAGTGGAATGGGAAGGATTCAACGATTGCAACGTCCACGACTCCGGCACGGGCGAGCAACGGTGTCAAGTTTGGGCAAGTTTGGGAGTATAGCATTATGGGACCGCGGTGACGGGCCACGATGCGCTTGAACGAGCCGTTCGCCAGCACCATTCCCGTGGCGACGATTGGGAACTCGCCCAGCTCCGCGCGCCGCGGGACGCTCACCCGGGGGTCCGCGTCCACCACCCCTCTCAGCAGCCCCCTCCGCTTGAGCTCCCGGTGGATCGCGCTCGAGTACCCAATCAGCAGCGCGCTCTCTCCGAAGCGGTCCTCCACCGTGTCCGCTATGACCCTGGCTCGCAGCTTTTCAGCCTTCCTATAACTTCGAGGGAGCCTCTCGGAGAACAGCGGCGAGACCTCACCGGACCGGGCGCTGGCCATAGCGTCCAGGGCTAGGGCGCTCAGGTGCGAGGGAGCCGAGGAGCGCCACACCGACTTAAGCCGCCGACCCAGCAGGCTCGGCCCGGACCCGAGCCCGCTGGGGTGCAGCACGGCGCCCTCGAGACCTCTTTCCGTTTTGATCATTATAACGATGTCGTCGTGCACGCGCTCCCCGTCCGGGGGCCTGCGAGCGCCGCTCAAGGTGAGCACCGAGGCGATGCGGTCGTCCGTTCTCCTATCCCTCACCAGCCTCCTTACCACCCTGGAATAGGTCCGCCAGCGCCCGGTCATCGCACTCACCCGACGCGTCCCGCCTGCCGACCTGCACCTCCGGCTCGCCGTAGCGCTCCAGCACGGACCTCACGACCTCGCTCGGGTCTCCCTCCCCCTTCACGTCCACCAAAATAACGTACTCTCGCGCGGCGCGGTCTCCGGCCAGGACCAGCGCTCCCTCGTTCACCGCCACGCGCTCGACCTCGAACCCCTCCGCCCGGAGCGCCCTCCCCAGCCGCTCCTCCAGCTCGCGCGGTTTAAGAGATTTGGTGGAGAGGAGGTGGGCGTCGATCATCAGCCGGCTCATGCCTGCTCGACCTCCAGACCCATGCCGAGGAGCTCCTGCAGCACCTCCTCGACGAACCTGGCGTACCGGCCTCGCTGGCCCATGAACGGGCCGAAGTCCTTCTGGTCGATCCACACCTTCAGGTTCGGTCCGGCGATGTCCACGTCGACGATGCGCTCGCCGATCCACGGCACCGGGTGGATGTCCGCGATGAAGTCGATGAAGTCCAGCGTCAGGTGCGTGACCACGATCCGCATGTTCGTCTCTGCCTCGATGTTGTCGATCCGCTCACCGCCGGTGCCGACCACCCGGCCCACGTGACCCTCCTTGGTCACGATCACGGCCTGCGGCACGTTCTCCGTGTCGATCTCCAGGTCCTCGGCGATGGGCTCAACGTACAGGACCGTGAGCACGTCAGCGTCCGGCGCCTCGACCTTGACCACGTCCATGATCTCCTGCTCCACGTCGTTCAGCTCGCGGTTGCGGACGCGGATCTCCAGCTGCAGGTGCACGCCTCGCTCCGCGCCGGGCCGCACGATGTCCCGGGTGCCTAGGTCGATCACCGCGGCCTTGGGCTCCTCCGCCAGGATCTCTCGCATGACCGTGGCACCGCACCGCTCCACGTCGATGTCCTTCTGGAAGACCGGGTCACCGGTGATCAGCAGGCGGGAGTTGTGGCCCATCCGTGCCAGGACCTCGCCGGCGTTCTCCGGCAGCATGTTCTGGACCTCGTCCAGCAGGATCACGGCGTCGTCGAACGTGCGCCCCCGGACGAAGTGCGTGTCGACGATCATGATCTTCTCCTCTTCCATCAGCCGCTTGAGCTCCCGCCGACCGGTGAACTGCGAGAGCACGTCCATCACCGGCGTGACGACCATCTCCTCGAACTTCTCCGGCACGTCGGCGGAGCTCATCTCCTCCTTCGTCGCCACGTCGACGAGCGGCCGCGTGACGATGAACTTCTCGTACTCGCCCTCCATCACCGCCTTCACGCCGTAGGCGGCGCAGAAGAGCGTCTTACCGGTCCCCGTCGGGCCGAACACGGCCACGATCTCGTTCTCCTCGTCCAGCAGGGCCTCGTACAGCTCCTTCTGACCGTCCGTCTGGGGCTCTACCCCGAGCAGGTCCTCCACCATCTCGCCCTCCACCCCCAGCCGTCATCTACCGAACCTTCTCTCCCGCTTCTGGAAGTCTCGGATCGCCCGGAGCAGGTCGATCTTGCGGAACTCAGGCCAGTACACGTCCACGAAGTACAGCTCGGAGTACGCGGAGTACCACAAGAGGAAGTTACTCAACCGCTCCTCACCGCTCGTCCGGATGATGAGCTCAGGATCGGGCAGGTCACCCACGTAGATGTAGTCGCGGAACGTCTCCTCGTCTATGTCGTGCGGGTTCAACCGGCCCGATTTAACGTCTTGGGCTATCTCTCGCACCGCATCGATGATTTCCTGTCTGCCCCCGTACGCCACCGCCACGTTCAGGAACCGCTCCGAGTAGTCCCGCGTGGCCTCCTCCGCCGCCTTGATCGCCTCCCGCACCCGACGAGGCAGGAGGTGCAGTCGACCCACCGCTCGGATGGCCACCTTCCGCCGGTGAATCCGCTCGCTCTTCGCCAGCGCCCGAAACCGCTCCTCCATCAGGTCGAAGAGGCGCCGCAGCTCCTCCTTAGGACGGTTCAGGTTCTCGGTGGAGAGGGCGTAAACCGTGACGATCCTAACGCCGAGATCGTAGCACCACTCCAGCACCTCCTCGAGCTTGTTCGCCCCGTAACGGTGCCCCTCCCACGGCTTCAACCCAAGCTCTCGGGCGAACCTCCGATTACCATCCATTATGATGCCGACGTGCTCGGGGATCTTCCCCCGCCGCACCTTCCGCTCCAGCACCCGCTCGTACATCTTATATACCGGCTTGAGGGACGCCCGGACGACCTGCCTCATTGCGCGGCGTGGGCTCATGGACGCGATCCTGTCAAGGACCGGCGGTAACTTCCGCTCACCCCCTCGGGGGGTCGGCACGATGATCGGGCTGATCTCGGACACGCACGACAACCTGAAGGCCGTGGACGAGCTGGCGGACCGACTTAATGACGTGGGCGTTGAGGTCGTCCTGCACGCCGGCGACTACATCGCGCCGTTCACGATCCCCGAGCTGGCGAAGGTCGAGTGCGAGGAGTTTATAGGCGTTTTCGGAAACAACGACGGCGAGCGCGACTTCCTCCGGGAGAAGGCCGAAGAGGTCGGCTTTAACCTCGCTGGAGAGGTCTTCACGGGGGAGGTCCTCGGGCTGAAAGTGGCCATGGTGCACGGCCACGAGGAGGCGGTCGTCGAAGCCCTCGCCCGCTCCGGCCAGTACGACGTGGTCGTCTACGGGCACACTCACGAGCCCGAGGAGCGTAAAGAGGGAGACACCCTCGTCGTGAACCCGGGCGAGGCCTGCGGGTACGTGACCGGGCGTCGCACCGTCGCCGTGCTGGACCCGGACGAGCTCACCGTTGAGATGATTGAGTTTTAGGAACCGATGACGAGCACGGCCTTCGCCCGACGGGGTGATGACATCCACCCGAGCCGAGGACTCCCCCCGTTCGCCAGGCCCGACCTGGACGACCCCCGAGTGGTGAACTTCCTCCGCGCCCGCACTCGGGACTACTCCCGGCTACTCTCCACGCTCACCGCCCCCGTCCGCTGGTACACCCTTCGAGTTAACACGCTGAAAACAGACCGCGACAGCGTCCTCGAGCTCCTGTCCGAGGAGTTCCCGGATCGGCGCGTCCGCCCCTCCCCCTACTCCGATCACGCCGTGGAGATCGAGGTTAAGGGCCCGTACCGGATCCCGCGCGAGGAGCGGGTCGTGGTGGTCGACAAGTTCGCGGCGGAGAGCGTGTACGTGGGCGCCGACCTGTACGCTCCCGGCGTGCTCGAGGCCGAGGGTGTGAGGAAAGGGGACCGAGTGACGGTCGTCTCCGAGCGCGGTCATCCGGTGGCCGTCGGTGTCGCCGAGATGGATGGGGAGGAGATGGAGGAGCGGGACCGGGGGCTGGCCGTCCGCATCGAGCGCTCCGCGTACAGTGCTCCCAAGGTGCGAGCCACCCGCGCCTACGCCAAGGGATGGATTTACTCCCAGGGGCTCCCCTCCATCCTCGCCGTCGAGGCCCTCGACCCTCAGCCGGGTGAGTCCGTCATCGACCTGTGCGCCGCACCGGGCGGCAAGTGCTCGTACGTCGCCCAGCTCACGGGCCCCGACTCCAAAATCGTCGCCATCGATCGGTCCAGACCTCGCCTGGAGAAGATGGAGCGGAGGCTGAAGCGGCTCGGCATCGACTGGGTCAGGGTGATCCACGGGGACGCCCGAGAGGTGGTGCGGCAGCGGTTCCGGGAGCGGTTCGACGTGGCGATCGTGGACCCTCCCTGCACCGCCCTGGGCGTGCGGCCCAAGCTGTGGATCGAGGCGACCTACGAGGAGTGCGTGGGGCTACCCTCTTACCAGTTCTCCCTGCTCAAGGCCGGCTACGAGGCCCTGGTGGAGGGCGGGCGACTGCTCTACGCCACCTGCACGCTGACTCGTGAGGAGAACGAGCTCGTCGTTCGGAGGGCCGTCGAGGAGCTGGGGATGGAGCCCATCACCAGGGTGCTCGAGCCCGCCAAACCCTGCGGGCACGGCGCGATCTTCCTACCGCACGAGGCGGACACGCCCGGCTTCTTCTACGCCGTGCTCAGGAAGGAGTAGGTGGGAGTCCCCGTGATCGGCTGGACGCTCGACAGGAAGATGGTGGCGGCGATGGCCGCGGGCGTGGCCATTCTCGCCCTCATGATCTGGTCCTTTAACCCCCGCGAGATCGTCTCCGCCCTGTACCGCGTGAACCCCACCTTCCTCGCGCTGGCCGTCATCGTGCAGCTGGTCGACCTAGCCCTGTGGTCCCTCCGCTGGCACACCGTCCTCGAGCGGGCCGGCGTGAGGGCGCCGTTCGTCCTAACCTTCCTCATCAACAACGTTTCCATGCTGGTCAACAACGTGACCCCGAGCGCCCGGAGCGGCGGGGAGCCCCTCCGGGTGTACCTCCTGTCCCGGCTCACGGGCCACCGGGTCCGCGACGTGGCCTCCTCGGTGGCGATCGACCGGATCCTCGACTACTTCCCCCTGATCGTTCTCCTCTTGGTCAGCATGGTGGCGATGCTTCGGACCGGGGGGAAGATAGTCCACCTGCTCGCGGCCGGGGCGCTATTCCTCACGGCCGCGCTCGTGTTTTCCGTTTGGACCATGGCTAACGAGCGGATAATACTCCGTTTCGGGGCGGGCGTATCCCGACTCCTCTCCCGCCTGCGGCCGGACAAAAAGATCGACGCAGAGCGCGTCGAGCGCTGGGCCCGACGCTTCGTCCGCAGCTTCCGGAGCCTGCTCGCCGATCCCGGCACGCTCGTCCGAGGGGTCACCGTGTCCGTCGCCGTGTGGGCGTGCGAGATCCTGCGCACGTACCTCGTCTTCCTGTCCCTCGGGTGCCCCGTCTCCCTGCCCGTAGTCGTGGTGGGGTTCACGGTCTCCATGCTGGTAGGAGTGCTGCCGTTGCTCCCCGGCGGGCTGGGGGCGGTGGAGGTCTCCACGGCCTCGACGTACGCGGTGCTGGGGATCGATCGGGGCACCAGCGCCGCCGCGGTGATCCTCGACAGGGCAATCTCTTATTGGATGGTCAACGCGATTGGGCTAGTGAGTTTGCTGCACGTTTCTCGCAGGAAAGGCAGGGGAGAGTCGGAAGATGCCGTACGAGCTGGGTAAAGTTGAGACGGTCATACGACCCACGGACGACGGGGTCGTGTCCGCCGACCAACGGGTCCTCGCCACGGTCAGCCTTCACCGCGGCCCCACTATCATCGCGGAGGTCGATCCGCGGCTGGCCGGCGAGCTCGAGGAGGACGATTACGTGATCGTGGACCTACCGCTGGTCCCGTCCCCCAACGAGGCCCGCCCACAACCAAAGATAGTTAAAATTATTAAGGATGAGAAGCTCGTGAACAGGATGAAGGCCGAGATTGAGAAGGAGCCGGAGACCGTCATGCCCACGGTTGTGCCCGGGCAGCCCCCGACACCCCCGCCCGAGGACATGTTCGGCTGACCTCGCTAATTAACCGGTGAGGGGCTACTCCGGAATGATCTTCCGCCGCAGAAAGTCCGAGGAGGAGGGAGAGGAAGAGGAGGCTCCCCGCCTCAAGCTGCCGGCGAGCAAGGGCGAGGAGGAAGAGCGGGAGGAGGGAGAGAAGGAAGCCCCCAAGCTGAAGCTTCCCAAGCCTGATCGGGAGGAGGAGTCCGAGGAGGAGGAAGAGGAGACGGGCACCGTCAAGCTCAAGCTTAAACCTCCCAAGCCGGAGGAGGTGGAGGAGGCTGAAGAGGAGGCCGAGGCTGAGGCCGCCGAGGAGGAAGAGGAGGAGAAGGCCGAGGCCGCACCGGGCGCGGAGGAGGAGCTGGAGCGGCTCAAGGAGGAGAACGAGCGGCTCCGGCGGGAGCTTGAGGAGTGGAAGAACAAGGCGGAGAGCGTGCTCAGCGAGCGGGACCGGCTGCGTGAGGAGGTCAAGCGGCTGAAGGAGGAGCTGAAGGAGCGAGAGGAGGAGCTGGACCGGTACGTCAAGGCGACCAAGCGGCTGAAGGAGAAGGTTGAGGAGCTCAAGTCGAAGTACGATGATATCAAGTCCGAGGCGGAGGAGTACCGCAGCAAGTACGAGGAGGCGGTCCAGAAGCAGAAGGAGCTCAAGTCGAAGCTGGAGGACCTCTCGGAGCAGAACAAGAAGCTGGTGAAGAGCGTCAAGCGGCTCAAGAGCAAGTACGAGGAGGTCAAGAAGGAGCGGGAGGAGCTCGAGCGGAAACTGGAGGAGCTGTCCGAGGCGGAGAAGAAGATCGAGGAGCTCAAGAGCAAGCTGAAGGAGCTGGAGGAGGAGCGGAACAAGCTCAAGAAGCGCGTGGAGGAGCTCGGCTCGGAGAACAAGAAGCTACGCTCGGACCTGAAGGAGGCGGAGAAGCGGGTAGAGGAGCTGTCCTCCAAGCTTAAGGAGCGGGAGAAGAAGCTCCGGCGGTCCCGGAAGCAGATCGAGAAGCTGCGCCGAGAAGTCAAGCAGAGGGACGAGAAGATTCAGGAGCTCAAGGAGAGGATCAGCGAGCTCACCGCGCAGATCAAGCGGTACGAGGAGGGCGAGCAGCTGCTCATCCCGGCCGGTACCGAGATGGCGGTAGCCCGAGTCAGCGGCAGCCTGGTCGTAGGCAAGGACTCCGCGATCAAGTCGCTGCACGACGAGGAGCCCATCCTCGTCAAGGACAGCGTCACCATCCGCGACAACTCGCGCGTGCACGGTACCATCGTGGCCAACGAGGTTGAGATCGGCAAGAACGTCAAGGTAGTGGGCGACGTGATCTCCAAGAACGGCGTCAAGATCCGCGAGAACGCGGAGATCGAGGGCAACGTGGTCTCCATGGACTCGGTCGAGGTGGGGTCCGGTGCCCGGATCGGCGGATCGATCGTGGCCGGCTCCGACACGGCGCTGGCCAGCAACGTGAAGGTCTCGGGCGTCATCATCGCCCCGGGCAAGATCAAGGCCTCGGAGGGGCTGAACGCCTCGGCGCTGATCTGCAAGGAGCTGGAGACGACCGGCTCCGTCGAGTGCGACTACATCCTCTCCGACGAGCGCGTCAAGCTCGGCGACGGCAGCTCCGTGAAGACGGTCATCGTGAAGGAGGGTCCGGTCGAGCAGGGCGCGAGCTCGTGCATCTACAGCGGCTCGCTGTCCGTCAAGGATGCCGACAGCTTCACCGTGTACGTTGACGGTGACGCGTTCGACACGCCCGAGGCCAACGACGTGCTGAAGAAGATCCTATCCAGGACCGAGTTCCTGGGCCCGCTGAGGCTCGTGGACGACCGCAACAACGCCCGCTTCGTCCTGGACAGCTTCACCGACATCGGCGTCGCGGAGCTCGTCCGGGAGATCAGGGAGGAGCTGGGGGTCTAGGTGAGCAGCCCCCACTCCTCACCAACGTACCAGTGAACCGACGTACCCTCCCGCTCGTAGCCACGCCCCTTAATCCTCCACCCGTTTCCATCTCGCCTTACCACGCACAGTACCCTGCCCACCTCCCTGCGCGACAGGACCAGCTCGTTCTCCTCCGGCAGGTAGCAGACGCGGAGCTCGCCCCCCTCCGAAACCCTGGCCCGCTCCCTCAGCCTTCCGTTGACCTCCAGCCTCGCGCTCCCTCCCTCCTTAAGAACCAGCTCGTAGAAGTCCAGCCTGTCGACCACCCTTTCTCCGATCACCAGCGAGCGCTCCGGCACGTCTCCCTCAACCCGTGAGCCGGCCCCCACCACCGACCACCGCCCAACCCGCGCGTCTCGCACCGAGGCGCCCATGCCCACGAAGCACCGTTCGCCGATCTCCGACCCTTCGATCCGCGCCCCGTCCCCGACGAAGGTCAGCGGACCCAGCTCCGAGTCCTGAACTGCACAGTGCGAGGACACACTCACGCGCTTGTGCAGCGTCGAGCGGACGACCCGGCTGAAGTTGGAGATCATGACGCCCCCGTGGATCGTGGAGTCCACGACCTCCGTGAAGGCCGCCACCCTCGCGTTGCCGCGGATGCGGACGCCCCGCGCCCGCACGTGCTGCGGGTGCTTGAAGGCCGGGCACTCGAAGACGTCCTCCCCGCACTCCACCCTGAACCACCGGTTCACTGGGGCGCGCTCCGGGTCCACGACCACGGTCAGATCCAGGAAGACCCGGCGTCTCCACCGTCTCTCTAGCAGCTTCCTGGCCTCGATTCCAATCCGCTTGATCGTCCGGCCGCCGCGCCCGATCACGGTTCCCTTCAGCGAGTCCTTGTGGACGACGAGCTCCGCCCGGACGTATAGGACGTCGCGCCGCCGCAGCCCGGGTCGGACCTCCCGGACGTCCACCCCAACCTCTCGGGGGAGGGAGCCGTGAAGGACGCGCCGGAGGGCCTCCCGAATGGCCCGGCGCGCGTCACTCCTCAACCGGGACGATGTAGTACTCGTAGTTCGGCCGGCGCTGCGCCCGGACCGCCTCCTGCTCACACACGTACACCACCAGGCAGGGGTGGGGGGCCTCCACGTACCGGACGTCTCCCCGCCTCGTCGTGACCGCGGCCAGTGGGTCTCCCTTCTTCAACCGGTCCCCCACGTCGGCGACCGGGGTCACCACGTACCCTTCCACTGGGAGCTGGTAGACCCGCTCTCCGGGCTTCAGGAAGACCAGCGAGTGCCGGTCGGGCGGCTCGATGATCACGTGCCGGGTGACGCGAGCCTCGATGGCGTCGAACGCGGCCTTCGCCTCCTCGTAGACCACCTTGCGGCAGACGATCGGGTTGTCCAGTTCCTCGATCAGCCGGCGGGCCAGCCCGCGGGAGCGCACGACGACGTTGAACTCCTCGTCCGTCAGGATGAAGTCGTCGTCGGGGAGCTCCCCGTCCTCGAGCTCCTCCTCGTCGACCTCGAGGAAGAACCGGGCGAGCGGCATGTTAGAACTCCCTCTCCACCACGAAGTCCGCGAGCGTCATGAGGAAGTCCCGGTGCTCGTTCTCGGGCAGCCGGTCCAGCGCCTCCTTCGCGGCCTCGGCGTACTCCTGGGCCCGCTCGCGGGCGTAGTCGATGGCCCCGAGCTCGTCGAGGATGTCGATGACCTCGCGGACCTCCTCCTCCGAGGCATCCTCGTTGCCGAGCGTGCTTAGGATCCGCTCCCGCTGCTCCTCGTCCGCGCGCTCCAGCCCCTTGATCACGATCAGTGTCTTCTTGCCCTCGACGATGTCGCTGCCGACCGGTTTACCCAGCTTGGACTCGTCCCCCACCAGGTCCAGCACGTCGTCCTGGATCTGGAAGGCGATGCCGAGGTTCTCCCCGTACTCCGCGAGCGCGGAGAGCTGGTCCTCCTCGGCCCCGGCCTTAAGACCGCCGATCACGCAGGAGGCGCGGATGAGGGCGGCCGTCTTCTTGCGGACCATCTCCAGGAACTCCTCCTCCGTGACGTCTTCCCGCCTCTCGAACTCCAGGTCCATGGCCTGGCCCTCGCAGATCTCCGTGCAGGCGCGGGCCAGCTCCTCCATCGCCCGGACGTCCCCGCCCTCGGCGGCCACTTCGAACGCCTTGGAGAAGAGCGTGTCGCCCGCGAGGATGGCGACGGGCACGTTCCACTTGACGTGGACGGCGGGAACGCCCCGGCGCTCCTCATCCTCGTCCATAATGTCGTCGTGGATCAGCGTGAACGTGTGGATGAGCTCCACGGCGGCCGCCTCCGGGAGCACGTCATCAGGCGACCCTCCCAGGACCTGGCACGACTTGATCGCCAGCAGGGGGCGGAACCGCTTGCCGCCGGCCTCGATCAGGTGCCAGCAGGCGTCGTAAAGGCCCTCGGCTCCCCCGCGGGGGAGCACCTCCTTGATCTTCTCATCCACGAGCTTTCCGGCCCACTTCAGCTCCTCCAACACGTCCTCAGCCATCCTCCAGGCCCCTTCAAAGCGGTAGCTCGATTCGCGTCCCCTCCAGGGTCAGGAACAGATCCCTATTGATTTCGTACCCCTCCTGAGCGGCCAGCTCGGCGTAGGCGGCGAGCATGTCCGGGTCACCGTGAGCCGGCACGATGTACTCGGGCTGCAGCATGCGAAGGAGCAGGCGATGATCCTCCCGACCGGCGTGCCCCGAGACGTGCACGTCCTTGAACATCTTCACACCCTTCAGCCTGAGCTTCGTCTCGAGCATGTACCTGTTGGCACGGTTGATGGGGGACGGGATGACGGAGGACGAGAAGATCACCCCGTCCCGGTCGGTCAGCTTGTACGGGAGCTCGTCGTCGGCCATCCGCGTAAGCACGGCGCCGGGCTCGCCCTGGTGGCCCGTCACGATGAGCACGTACTCCTCCTTCTCCTGACTCGCCCGCTCGAGCCCGCGCCGGATCGTGTCCGGCTTGTCGTAGATCCGGGCCCCCGCGGGCAGGTTAAGGAGACCCAGCTCCTCGGCCACGCGGCCGTACTTGCCCAGGGAGCGGCCCGCGAGGATCACGCGCCTACCCAGCCGGTCCGCGGCGTCCACGATCGCCTGAATGCGCTCTATGTGCGACGAGAACGTGGTCACGATGATCCCTTCGCTTTCCTCGTCCGCGAAGCGCAGGACCTCGCTCACCATCTCCCTCGCCACGGCCTCGGACGGCGTTTTTATCTCTTCCGCAACTCGAAGCGTCTCTGGTATGAGCAGTAGTACACCCTCCTTGCCCAGCTTCCTCAGTCGTTGGTAGTCCGGCTGGTAACCTATCATTTGGTGATCATCGAACTTGAAGTCGCACGCGTAGACGATCGCTCCGTACGGGGTGTGCAGCACCGGCAGCACGCTGCCCGGAATGCTGTGGCTGATCGGCACGAACTCCAGCCGCAGCTTCGAGGAGATCTGGACCTCGTCCCCCGGCTCCACCGTGTACAGGTTCACCATCACCTCCTCGGCCTCGTCACCGTAGCGCACCTCGTTCTCCAGGTCGCGCTTCACCAGCTCGATCGTGAACTTGGTACCGAAGACGGGGCACTTGTACCGGAACAGCATCTTGGGCACGGCGCCGATGTGGTCCAAATGCGCGTGCGAGAGGGCTACGGCCACCGTCTTGGACCGGTAGCGTCGCAGTATCGAGTCGTCCGGGATGGCCTTAACCTCGCGCAGCTCCCGGGTCGAGGCCTTCGGGAAGTCCTTTTGGAACACGAGGGACTTGTCCAGGGACATTCCGCAGTCGAACACGACGACCTCGTCGTCCACCCGGACGGCCGTCATGTTCCGACCGCCGGCCTCTCCGTAGCCTCCGATCGCGAAGATCTCGACGCCCAACTACTCCCACCCCTGCCGGCGATCGCCCGAGCAGACTCTTCTCGGCTCGATCCCCCGGCACTCCAGCCAGTCCTTGAGCCGTCCGTGGATGACGATCGGCACCCTACTCATCTCCTCGACGGACCTGCACCCCGCCATCATCATCGCGATCTTCACCTCCCGCGCCACGGTCTTCAGGAAGCGCACGCACCCTGACACGCCCTCCGACAGCAGCTTCCTAAGCACCGGAAGGGCCATGCCCGCGCAGTCGCCGCCCAGCGCCAGCACCTTCGCCACGTCAAGTCCGCCCCGCACACCCCCCGTCCCGATCACCGGCATGTCAGGACCCACGACCCGCCTCACCTCGAGGATGGACGCGGCGGTCGGGACGCCCCACTCCGAGAACGAGTGCCCCACAGGCACCTCACCGTGAGCCTTGGAGCGGATGGCCTCCACCACCGCCCAGTTGGTCCCTCCGGCCCCACCCACGTCGATCCCGTCCACGAGGTCCTTGACGAGCTCCGCGTCCTCGGACGACACGCCCGCCCCCGTCTCCTTCAGCACCACCGGGACGTCGACCGCCTCCCGCACCTCCTCCAGCGTCTCCACGAACCCCGACGCGTCGGGCTCGCCCTCCAGCTGCACCGCCTCCTGCAGCACGTTCACGTGCACGGCCAGCGCGTCTGCATCCACCATGTCCACGACCTCGATCGCCAGGTCCGGCCCGTTCTCCCGCAGCTGCTGCAGCCCTATGTTCGCCAGGATCAAGCCGTCCGGGTACTCCTCACGCACCACCTCGAACGTCCAGCGGACCTCCGGGTCCTCCACGCCGGCCCGCTGGCTCCCCACCCCGATCCCGATACCCAGCCTGCGCGCGACCACGCCCAGCTTCCGGTTTATCTCGCCCGTCTTGGGGTGACCGCCGGTCATGCCCGCGATGATGAGGGGGAAGGACAGCTCCTTACCGAACAGCCGCACGCTGGTGTCAACGTCGTCCATGTCCAGCTCCGGAAGCGCCCGGTGCACGAGCTGAACGCACTCGAAGAGCGGGCTCGTGTCGGCCTCCACGTCCTCCCAGACGCAGGCCAGCACGTGCTCCCACTTCCGCTCCCTAGTCCCGTTCCCGGACGACTCGCGTTCCAACCCGCTTCCCCCGGAGGAACCTCTCGACGTTGTCCGGGTCGCTCGCGTCGAAGAGGAACACCTCCGCGCCCCGCTCCGCGATCCGAGCCGCCCGGAGCAGCTTCTCCGAGATCCCGCCGGTCACGTCCACCCCGGCCGCGCCATCCAGCTCCCGGGCCAGCTCCCGCGCCTCCTCCGGGGTCAGCTCCTTAAACGGCTCACCGACCCCGGGACGCTCCGGGTAAACACCGTCCACGTCCATCCCGAACCCTACCCGCTCCACCCGCAGGGTCGAAACGCGCTCCAGTATCTCATCCCCAGACATGATCCTGAACCCATCCTCCGCCGGCACCACGTCCCCGTAGAGCAGAGGGATGCAGTCGCGCTCGAGCACATCGATCACGACGTTCAGCGAGTGCAGCAGCACCGCGGGAGGTAGCGGGTAGACCCGGACCCCCGCCTCCACCGCCGCCTCCTCGAACACCCGGACCAGCTCGTGCATCGCCCATCTAACCTTTGTAACACCCTCCTCCAACGACTCCACCTCGCTGGCCGCGTGGTGGCCGAAGGATCCCCCGCCGTGCACGAGGATCAGCCGACCCTCCCACCCCGCCAGCCTCTCTACCAGCTCCCTTATCAGCTCCTCCCGCGCGGTCATCGGCCGATTCTTGTCCGTGATCACGCTCCCACCGAGCTTCAGGGCCAGCAGCCCGGAACACCCCCCGGGCGATGAGGATACCCGAGGCCTCGGGGACCGATGACCGAAGCGGTGGGCGACCGAGCCCGCGGGGGTGGCCCGTTGAAACCCGTCACCCTGGTCCGCCCCTCCGGCGAGACCACGGCCAAGAGCCCCGTCGTCCGCAAGACGCTGCTCGGCGAACTCGCCTCCCGGCTCGAGCGCCGGACGGGCGAGGTCGTGCGCGTGAAGGGACCCCGGCTGATCGTCCGCGGTCACCACGAGGAGGAGGCCGCGCGGGAGTTCGGGGTTGCCGGCGCCCTCCCGGGCTACGAGGTCAGGCCCAAGCCCTCGGTCATCTTAAAGGCATTTAGGCGGGTGCTCAAGGACAGCCCGAAGCGCGTGCGGCTCGACGTACGGGTTCACCACGAGGGCATCTCCGGGAAGTCCCTCTACAGCTCCGCCAAGGAGGTGGCGGAGGCCTCCGGACACACCGTCACCAAGGGCGGCTCCCGCGTGCTCATCGAGGTCTACGACGACGTCGCCTACGTGTGCGGCCCGGAGGAGCCCGGTCCCGAGGGGCTCCCCGTCGGCACCCAGGGCAGCGCTCTGGTGCTCCTGTCCGGCGGCTTCGACAGCCCCGTGGCCGCCTGGATGGCCATGAGGAGGGGGCTCCAGTGCCGCGGCCTTCACTTCTTCGTGACCGAGTCCGAGCTCGAGGCGGCGGAGGAGAACGAGAAGATCCTCCGGAGATGGGACCCCGGGTTCGAGCTGCACGTCGACGAGTCGCACCGCGAGTTCCTGGAAACGGCCGAGGAGCGGCTCTCCGGCCGGCTCGAGCGCTACCTGTGCGTCGTCTGCAAGATGCGCATGATCGAGCGCGCCTGCGAGTGGGCCGAGAAGCTGGAGTGCGAGTGCTTGGTGACCGGCGACTCGTTGGGCCAGGTGGCGAGTCAGACGGTGTGGAACCTCCGGCTCGAGGAGCGAGTGGCGAACCTGCCGGTCTTCCGACCACTTATAGGCATGAACAAGCCCGAGATAGTCCGGTACGGGCGCGACATCGGGGTGCCCCAGCGGGACGCGGGTCGATGCCCGTTCGTTCCCGACAAGCCGGTCGTCAAGCCCCGGGAGCGGGAGGCACTCCGCGCCTACCGCCGGGTGGTCCAGGGGGAAGGTCGGTAGGGTTACTAATCCTTCCGGCCCCGGTGGTCTCGCCCGACCCGAGGGGCCTCGCCTGCCCATGGGCGAGGAGTCTCGAGAGCCCGAGGAGCCCAGGCTCGGTGTCCTGACCCGGCACAAGGTGTCCGATTTCGTTCGGCACGGAGCCATCTCCGTCAGTCCCGACGAGCCGCTGTGGAACGCCCTCAAGGCGATGGTTACGCACGACATCTGCGGCGTCGCGGTGATGGATGGGTCGGAGATCGTTGGCGTGTTCGAGGAAGACGACTTGCTCCGCGCGCTTCGAGCGCTCGAGGGCGAGGCGCTTGCGGCCGAGGTAAGGCGGTTCATGAAGCCCGGCGTGGTGGTCCGGTCGGACGACACGCTGCGAGACGCGATGGTGGAGATGCTGAAGGGTGGGGCCACCCGGGCGTTCGTGCGCTCCTCGGGCCTCATCCGCGGTGGTGTGTACGGGGTCATCTCGGCCTCGGATATCGTGCGCGTGCTGACGGGCGACTACCGCGGAACCCGCGTCCCGAAGACCGACCGGCCCGTGGCGCTGCCCCCGCGCATCAACGCTCTCAGGGCCGCCGGGGACGTGCTGGTTGAGGACATCGTGAAGGCGTCGCCGCTGACGCTCGACGCCTCGAGCTCCGTGGCTGACGTCGCCCGGCGCATCAGCGAGTCCGGCAGGCGCTACGCGGTCCTGCTCGAGCGCGAGTCTCCGATCGGGCGCATCGGCGACCGGGACGTGATGGGTGCAACCTTAGACGCGATTTTAGACCGGCGGAACCTGGACGATCTCGCGGCGAGGGACTACCTGCAAGAGATAGTGACCGCGGCTCCCGACACGCTACTTTCCGAGGCCTTGTGGGAGGTCGTCGACAGGATGTCGGATCGAATATACGTGATCGAAGGTAAGGCTCTAGTCGGGGTAATACCGCTGATAGATGCCGTTTACACACTGGCCAAGCTGGCGAGTGAGTGAACGCTTCGAAGGAGTCGGCCGGGCGGGAGTGAGGCTGGTTGAGGGGGAGTGAGCAATGGCTAACCTGGACTGCTGCGTGGTGAGCGGTGACGACCCCAGAGGCGTCGCGGAAGAAACCGTCAGCAGGCTCGGTGATAGGGCCGACTTCGGGGTCGTCTTCTTTCACGACGTGGATCCCGAGGACGTCGTCTCCGAGCTAAGTCACGGGGTCGAGCGGTTCATCGGCTGCGTGGCCGCGGAGGGGCACTGGCCGGGGTCGGTTAGGGGACACAGGATCAGCCTACTCGCGCTGAAAACGGGGTGGATGGCGAAGTTCGGCACGGGAGGCTCCACGCACCGTGACCTCGGGAGGGCCTCGCGCAGCGCGATGGAGGAGGCTCTCCGTGACCTAGAATTCGACCCCTACGACGTCTCCTACTCGGCGCTGAACCTCAGAGACCCCAAGAAGATAGCCACGTATCGGCCCGTCATCGGGATGGCCCTCGTCGACGGGGTCGCGTTCCATAACTCGGGTGGGACGGGGCTGGAGGTCCTCTCCGGTTTCCAGATCGGGAGCGGGCCGGGCGCCGAGAACGTCCGCACGTTCGGCGCGCTGTCGAGCGACCCGGAGTTCGAGAGCGCTCCGGTGGTATGCGACAAGGGGGTCTTCGAGCGCGGGATCGTTTACGCGGCCATCTCTACGTTCCTGAAGGTAGATTGGTCCTCCGCCTCCTCCCTGAAGCCGGTGGCGGAGCTGGGCACGGTGACCGAGAGCGAGCGGAACGTGATCGTGGAGATCGACGGTAGGCCGGCCGGTGAGGTTTACCTGGAGAAGCTGGAGGAGATCATCGGGGATGGAGAGGACGTCCCGTGCGGCGGCGAGCACGTTTACAAGGACTTTCCGCCCGTCGGGGTGGCCAGGGTCCTGCCCCCGATCGGTCGGCGGATCACCCCCAGAACGCCGCTGGAGGTCACCGAGGATTACATACGAACGGCCGGTTACGTGGTGGAGGGAGAGCGGCTCCTCCTGCTCGAGTTCGAGCGGCGCCCGAACGCGCCGATGGAGGCGTACCGGGAGTCCCTCAGCTCCGGCGGCGAGCCGCTCGCCTCCGTGCTGGCGACGTGCGCCGGTCGTAAGCCGCTGCGGGAGAAGCTGCCGGATAGGCACTGCGTGGGCATGTACTCGTTCGGGGAGATCGCTCCGACCGCCGGCTGCAACGAGTTCTACAATCACGCCTCCGTGTGCCTGACGATCTTCCGAGAGCCCGTGTTCGAGTGACCGGCAAAGTGATAATCCCCGCGGTCCGGGCGGCCCGGGGTCGCGGGCGTTGAGGGAGGTGATCCGGGGCCGAGTCTGGGTCTTCGGTGACAACATCGACACGGATCAGATCATCCCGGGCCGGTACCTGACCACGCAGGACCCGGAGGAGCTGGCGAAGCACGTGATGGAGGGCGCGGACCCGGAGTTCCCGGAGAAGGTCCGGGAGGGTGACATCATCGTCGCGGGCCGGAACTTCGGGTGCGGCTCCTCCCGGGAGCACGCGCCGATCGCGCTCAAGGCGGCGGGGATCGCGTGCGTGGTCGCCGAGTCCTTCGCCCGAATCTTCTACCGGAACGCCGTGAACCTGGGGCTACCCCTGATTACCTGCCCGGGCGTCGCCGACGCGTTCGAGACGGGGCACGAGGCGGAGGTCCGACTGACCGAGGGCGTGATTCGGAACCTCACGACCGGAGAGGAGCTGGAGGCGAAGCCGCTCCCGGAGTTCATGATGAGGATCCTCGAGGCGGGCGGGCTGGTTGAGCTGATCCGTGAGCATGGGCCGGAGGCGCTGGAGGGGTGATCCCGTGTACGAGATCGCGGTGGTGCCCGGGGACGGGATCGGCCCCGAGGTCATCGAGGCCGCTCTTCACGTGATCGACCCCCTGATCGACGCCGAGTTCGTGGAGTGCGAGGCGGGTGACGAGTGCGCGGAGAAGCGCGGCGATCCGCTGCCCGAGGAGACGCTGGAGACCTGCCGCGAGGCCGACGCGGTGCTGTTCGGGGCCGCCGGTGAGACCGCGGCCGACGTCATCGTCCGCCTGCGGCAGGAGCTGGACCTGTACGCGAACGTTCGGCCCGTCCGCGGCTTTGAGGGCCTGCGGGAGCTCACGGGCGAGCCGTACGTGCGCGACGACGTCGACCTCGTGATCGTGCGCGAGAACACGGAGGGCCTGTACTCCGGCGTGGAGGGGCGCTTCCGGGACGCTGCCTACACGCTGAGGATCATCACGGAGGAGGGCGCCAGGCGGATCGCGGAGATCGCGTGCGACATCGCCGAGGACCGCGGCGCCGACACGGTGACCTGCGTGCACAAGGCGAACGTGATGCGGGAAACGTGCGGCCTATTCCGGGACGTCTGCAAGGAGGTCGTCGAGGAGCGGGGCCTGAAGTTCGAGGAATACTACGTGGACGCCGCCGCCATGTTCCTGATCACCGAGCCCGAGCGCTTCGACGTGATGGTCACGCCGAACATGTTCGGCGACATCCTCTCGGACGAGGCCGCGGCACTCGTCGGCGGACTGGGGCTGGCGCCGAGCGCGAACCTGGGTGAGGAGCACGCGCTGTTCGAGCCGGTGCACGGGTCCGCGCCCGACATCGCCGGCAAGGGCATCGCCAACCCCATCGCCGCCATCCTCTCCGCCGCCATGATGCTCGAGTGGCTCGGGGAGAAGGAGGCGGCGGAGGCCGTCTGGGAGGCCGTCGGCGACGCCATCCGGGAGAGGTGCGTGACCCCTGACCTGGGCGGAGACAAGCGGACGATGGAGGTTGCCGAGTTCATCCGTGAGCGGGCGCTCAGCCGGGTCGAGAGCTAGCCCCGCCGGCTCCCCCGGCCCTCCCTTTCCCACCCCCGGTCACGCCCTGTGAGGACTCACCGCTTCCCGTCACACCGACGTCCTTCACGTTCGTCCTGCCCGCTATCTGCGAGGGTGAGAGCGGGTGGGGCTTCCTGTGCTCCAGCTCCGGGGGCAGCTTCACGACCTCCCGCGACCGCTTCTCCTCGATCTCTTTCTTGACGGGTGAAACGCTGATGAACCCGGCCGCGGCACCCACCAGGAACCCGAAGGCGGCGACCAGCTTCAGGAGCGTGTGCGTGCTCATCCTCCCGATCACCCGGGGTCCCGCTCATGCCGTCCGTCAAAATGACCATCGGGGCCCGCGGGGCCGCGGAGGCCGCGCTCAACGATGACGTCGTGATCATCGTGGACGTCGTCAACACCTCCTCCGCCGCCGAGGTCGCCCTCCGGGGCGGCGCCGTGGCCGTGATCGGGGCGGCCCCCGACCGCGCCTACGAGGTGCTGGTGAAGAAGCGGGCCACGAAGTACCCGTTCGCGGACACCCCGAAGGGCGTCGACCCGGTGGAGCGCGGCCGCGAGGCCGGAAAGATCGCGCTGGAAAACGACACCGAGGTCGTCCTGGTCGTGGACGGTGGCGAGGAGAACGCCAGCATGGCCGCGCAGGGCGTGGAGGAGGTGGGGGCCGAAATCGCCGAGATCGTCCCCAACGCGGGACCGCGCATCAAGGACGTGGTCGACCTGTCCGACCGAGTCTTCCTCTTCGCCACCGCGACGGGCGGCACGCTGTACGACGTGGCCCGCACGCACGGGGCGCCCGCCGTCACCTTCGGGACGGTCGTGCGGCGCTCCCTTATCCGGGCGTGCGCGGAGCGGGCCATCCGGCTCGCTGAGCGCCACAACGCCGGGATCTCCGTCGTCGTCTCCTCCATCTTCGCCCCCGAGGACCTCGACGCGGGCGCCAGGATTTTCGAAGAGGTGTGCAAGATCATCACTGAGGGCGTCTGCGAGGAGCGGTTCGAGGAGGTCGTCAGCTCGCTTTAGGGGGACTCGGGTTGGGTTACATCGACAAGTACCCGGACGAGAACGGCTACTTCGGCGAGTACGGCGGCCGGTTCGTGCCCGAGACGCTCATGCCCGCGCTCGAGGAGCTGGAGGACGCGTTCAGGGAGGCGCGTGAGGATCCCGGCTTCTGGGAGGAGCTCGAGGAGTTGTGGAGGAAGTACGCGGGCCGGCCGACCCCTCTTTACTACGCCAGGAACCTGTCCCGCCGGCTCGGGGTGAAGGTGTACCTCAAGCGGGAGGACCTCGTGCACGGGGGCGCGCATAAGCTCAACAACACGCTGGGCCAGGCCCTGCTGGCCGATCGAATGGGCAAGGATCGGCTCATCGCCGAGACGGGTGCGGGTCAGCACGGTCTCGCCACGGCGATGGCGGGCGCGGCCCTGGGCAAGAAGGTCGAGATCTACATGGGCGCGGTGGACGTGAAGAGGCAGAGGCACAACGTGTTCAGGATGGAGCTGATGGGGGCCAAGGTTCACCCCGTCAAGTCCGGAACGCAGACGCTGAAGGATGCCATCAACGAGGCCCTCCGGGACTGGATCACGAACTTGGAGACCACGCACTACCTCCTCGGCTCCGTCGTGGGCCCGCACCCGTACCCCTGGATGGTCCGCGAGTTCCAGCGCGTAATCGGCCGGGAGACCAAGCAGCAGATCCAGGAGCTGGAGGGGGGCCTGCCGGACGCGATCGTGGCCTGCACGGGCGGCGGCAGCAACTCGATCGGGATCTTCTACGACTTCCTGGACGACGAGGAGGTCGCCCTGTACGCCGTCGAGGCCGCGGGTAAAGGGCTGGACACCGGGGAGCACGCGGCCTCCCTGTGCGCGGGCAAGACCGGCGTCCTGCACGGGTGCCGGACCAAGGTTCTGCAGGACGAGAACGGGCAGATCAAGACCACGCACAGCATCGCGCCGGGTCTCGACTACCCCGGGGTCGGCCCCGAGCTGGCGTTCCTGGTCGACGAGGGCCGCGTCATCGCGGACGCGGTCACCGATGAGGAGGCGCTCAAAGGCTTCGTGATGCTCAACGAAACCGAGGGCATCCTGCCGGCGCTTGAGTCCGCGCACGCGATTTATTACGTCAAGAAGCTGGTGGACCGGGGCGAGCTGGACCACGGCGACGTCGTGGTCGTCAACCTGTCTGGCCGCGGGGATAAGGACGTGAAGATCGCGGCGAGGGAGCTGGGCGTGTCCATCGACTAGACTTCACTTGGGCCTGATCCGGAACTCGCAGTGGTCGTCCCCCGCCAGCCGGCAGCGCTCCTCGCTGACCTCCATCTCGGTCTCGTAGTACAGCTCCGCGAGCCTGCGGAAGAGCGCCGCCTCAAACCGACACGCCGGGGAACCCTCCACGTCGATGTCCGGGTTCTCCTCGTAGAAGTCCGCCGTGACCGTGGTCTCCACCCGGACCACGATCTCCTCCACGCTGCCGCCGCTCTTCTTCACCTCGATGTCCACGCCGTCCATTCCGAGGCCCTCGAGCGTTTCAATCAGCTCGTCAATGGAGTCCCAGCCTTTCCGGAAGATAATCTCGGCGAACTCCTCACCCTTCTCCTCCGACTCCTCCTCCAGCTCGTCAAACGACAGCTTCAAGGGGGCGCACCCCGTGCGGTACTTCGAGAATATTACGGACCGGGAGCGCGCCATCTTCGAGGCCGGCATCACCCTCGGCGCGATCTATCATCAATTCTCCGGTACGCCGGTATCGCCGGAGACGGCGGACGAGGTGGCGCGGTGCATCGAGCGCGCCGCGGAGCTGCAGCCCTGCGTCGAGCGGGCCGAGGTGGACATCGAGGTGGAGGAGAACGACACCGACAACTACGGCGGGTACACCGAGGTCTCGGGCCGCAACCTCCGCGTTCGCCTGGTCACCAGGTGCGGGGACTGGGAGGCCGTGGCCCGGCTGGAGTTCGTCGAGGAGCTCAACTACCCGCTGATGTGGATCGAGGAGGTCAGGAGGGTGCGCGATTGACCGTCGTCGGCATCGCGGCGGACTTCGATCCGCCCCACCGCGGGCACGCCTACCTCCTGGAGCGCGCCTCCGAGCTCGGGGACGAGGTGATCGTCTTCCTCAACGCGGACTACACCGCCCACCACACCCCGCCGCTGCTGCCCTACGAGCTCCGCGCCGAGATCGCCCTCGAGCTGGGCGCCGACGACGTGCAGCCCGTGCGCGGGTACCACCAGCGCTTCCCCCTGGCCTACACGGTCCCGGTCCGCGTCGCCACCATGGCCGAGCACGGCGTGGACGTCATCCTGGACGCCGGCCCCAAGCGGAACCTGGAGGAGGTTCGACACCACGCCGAGCGGGTCCTGAAGCGGGGTGACCTCTTCTCCATCCCCAAGCACGTGCCCGCACGGAACCTCGTCAGGTGGCTGGCCGCCGTCGAGATGGTCAACGAGCTGCTGGGCACGGAGGTGAGCCTGCGGATCGTCCCGGAGCTCCCCGGCCACTCCGGCCGGAAGATCCGCGCCACGCTCCGCCGCGCCGGGTACTCACCGGACGCCCTGGACGACGTCAGGCGCCAGCTCCCGGACGAAACGTTCAGGAGACTGAAACGTTACCTGGCCGAGGAGCGGCCCCCGATCGCCCGCAGGGATCGGCTCCTCCGCGGCGTCAACGAGGCCCGCCCGGACCACATTTGTAGCATCGCCCACGTGAACACGCTGGCCGCCCGCGAGCTGCTGCGCGGTCGCCCCTTCCGCAGCGAGCGACAGCTCTGGGGAGCCCTGAGACGGGCGGGGTACGGGTCAGTCCTCACCCGACTCGCCCTCGCCAACCTGGAGTGCCGGGTGACCTCCGCGGAGCTCGCCCGAATCTCGCTGGAGTGGGTCGAGCAGGGCCTCGTCCCACCCGGTCAGAGCCCCGACCGCATGTACGAACGGGATTGGTTCGTCGCGCGCCTCTCCACCGCCGGCGTGCGGGCCCGGAAGGCCGACGAGCTGTTCCGGAGCACCGGCTCCTACGAGGAGGCCGCGGCCAAGGCCCGCGAGCGGTACGGCGTCGACCCGGGCCGCCCCAGAACCCTCGTCCGCATCGGCGCAGCCGACGCCCCGGACGGGACGTACCGCCCGGCCGTGGACGCCCGGGGCACCTTCGGAGTGCTCCCGGACGACCGGTTCGTTCGGCTGGAGCTCACCGCCTTCGGGGCCACCCTGCTGCGCTACGTCATCGACGACCCGTTCGTCGAGGCCTGGGTCCGCGTGGAGGACACGGAGGCCTGGCTCGAGGTCTTCCCCGGGGGTCGCCTCAAAGGTTGAGGACCGTGTGGTTCCACCTCCACTCCAAGAATCGGTACAGCCTCGCTCACGTGCTCGGGGCCATCGAGGCCGAGGCCCCCGAGCTGCTCCCGAACGTCCGGGTGTCCAAGCGCCCCGAGCCGGAGGAGGGCGACGTGGTCGTCTTCTCCTTCAACACCTTCATGGCCCCGGAAGTGTTCGAGCAGGTGGAGAAGCTGCCGGAGGGCGTGATCAAAGTCGCCGGCGGTCCCCACCCCTCCGCGCGGCCCGATCAGTGCCTCGAGCACGGGTTCGACGTCGTCCTGATCGGGGAGGGGGAGGAGGTCGTCCCGGAGGTGCTCCGGGAGCTCGTCCGGGGCGAGCTGCCCGAAGAGCGGCCGGGAGTGTACCTCGGGGAGGGGAAGCCCGAGCCCGCCCCGCCCGTCGAGCGGCTGGAGCGGTACCCGCCCTACTCCGAGGAGTTCCGCGTCTTCTGCCCCATCGAGATCACCCGGGGCTGCCCCTGGGGCTGCGCCTACTGTCAGGTTAGCCGGCTCTTCGGCCGTAAGCCGAGGCATCGGCCCGTGGAGGACATCGTCCGGTGGGTCCGCCGCGGGGTGGAGCGCGGGCACACGTTCGCCCGCTTCGTCGCCCCGGACGCCCTGGCCTACGGCTCACCCGACGGTCGCCGGCTGAGGCCGGAGAAGGTGGAGCGGCTGCTCCGCGAGCTCCGGTCCGTGGACGGGCTAGAGAAGGTCTACTTCGGCAGCTTCCCGGCCGAGGTGCGCCCGGACTCGCTGGTCCGCTCCGGGGGCGCCGAGCTCATCGCTCACTACGCCGACAACGAGCGGGTGAACATGGGGGCGCAGTCCGGCAGCGAGCGCGTGCTCCGTAGGATCGCCCGGGGACACACGGTGGAGGACGTGCGGCGGGCCGTAGAGGAGTGCCTGGAGCAGGGGCTTAAGCCGGTCGTCGACTTCATCTTCGGGCTGCCGGGGGAGACGAAGGAGGACCAGTGGAGGTCCGTCGAGCTGGCGGAGTGGATCATCCGGCGGGGCGGGGAGGTACGTCTCCACTACTTCATGCCGCTGCCGGGAACGCCCCTGGAGGACGAGGAGCCCGCACCGCTGGACCCGGAGATCCGCAGGGTGCTGGGCCGGTGGACGCAGAGGGGGAAGGCGGAGGGAGCCTGGGGTCACCAGATGAGACTGTCCGAGACAGCGAGGAAGGTGTTGGCGGAGTCTTGACGGAGCGCGACGTGCACGTGACGATCCTGTTCCCGGAACCCCTCGAGCGTCGCGTGCTCTCCGCCCTACGCGACCTAACCGCGTTCCTGCGAAACACCGTCGGTGTCAGGGAGGTGGGGGTCGGGACCGTCGAGAACCCTCCCGAGTACGTCAAGTGGCTGGAGGAGCGGGTCGGGGGTCACGTCGCCGAGGAGGCCTTCCAGGCCCTCACCGGGCGTTCGGGCGCCCTGGCCGTTCGAATCAGCGAGAGCGAGTACCACGTGATCGTGGGGCCCGCGTACGAGTCCCGGAGGTTCCTGCGCGCCGGCCTAGCGCACGAGTTCGCCCACATCCTGCAGCACCGGTTGGGGCTGTTCCCGCGCGGGATCAGGGCCCCGGCCGGCGCCGCCCGGTCGGTCCTGCTGCCGCTCGAGGTTGGGGCCGAGGAGCTGGTGCTTCGGGATCTGCCGGACGTCGGCGAGGCGAGGATCGAGCTGGCCCGGCGCGAGGGGCGGGAGTGGCACCGGACGGGGGATCCGCTCCTGGATCTCGAGAACTCGCTCGTCGCCGCGCCGGTGAACCTGGCCCTGAAGCGGTTGGGTGAGGAGGTCCGGGTCCCGGAGCCGGAGGTGGACGACGAGGAGATCTCGAAGGTTCGGGACCGGCTGGTGCGGGCCGCCGCCGAGACCGACCCCTGGGACCGGGACCAGGTGCGCGAGTACGTGGAGTGGGCCACCGGGGTCCTCCTCCGCTGGCTCGCGGATCAGCGCCGGCACCAGTCCACCATCGACTGAAACAGCCGCAGCCCGTCGTCAGAGCCCTGAAGCCGGTGCGCGGCCCGCTCCGGGTGCGGCATCATCCCCAGCACGTTGCCCTCCTCGTTGACCACCCCGGTGATGCCTCGGACCGAGCCGTTCGGGTTGTACCGGTCGTCAACCTCGCCGTTCGGGCCGCAGAAGCGGAACACGACCCGGTCCTCCACCTCGTCCGGCTCGTCCACGTAGTACCGACCCTCCGCGTGCGCGATCGGTATCCTGAGCACCTCACCCTCCTCGTACCGGGTCGTGAACGGCGTGTCCGCCCGCTCCACCCGCAGGTGGACCCAGTCGCAGATGAACCGATTGCAGTCGTTGACGGTCAGCGTCCCCGGGATCAGCCCGGCCTCGGCCAGGATCTGCATCCCGTTGCACACGCCCAGCACCGGCCGCCCCTCCTCCGCGAACTCCCTCACCTCGTCCATGACCGGAGACAGGGCGGCGATGGCACCGGCCCGGACGTAGTCACCGTAGGTGAACCCGCCCGGGATGATGACCGCGTCGTAGTCGGCCAGCTCCCCGTCCTCGTGCCACACGAACTCCGCATCCGCGCCCGCGCGCTCCACGGCCCAGGCCATCTCGAGGTCGCAGTTGGTGCCGGGGAACTGAAGAACCGCGACGCGAACCAACCGGAGGGCCCCCCGATGACGACGACCCACGGGGCCGAGCGGGATGACGACTCCCAAGTACGCCGAGGGGCGTCACTCCACCACCTCGATCTCGTAATCCTCGACCACGGGGTTGGCCAGCAACCGTCGGCACATCTCCTCCACCAGCTCCACGGCCTCGTCCTCGTCGTCCACGTCCAGCTCGATCCGATAGACCTTCGCCGTCCGCACGTCGCTAACCTCCTCGTACCCCAACCGGTGCAGGGCCCGCTTCACCGTCTCCCCCTCCGGGTCCAGCGCCTTGGGCTTCAGGCTCACCCGAACTTCGACCGTGACCACGCGCCTCACCCCGGCAGCATCGAGAGCTTCTCCTCATCGTCCTCCAGGATACGCCTCGCCGCCTCCAGGTAGCCCGCCAGGACGTCCCCCTTGTCCTCTCGGAAGATGTCCTTGTCCAGGCTCTCCCTCGTCTCCGCGTCCCAGAACCGGCACGTGTCCGGGCTGATCTCGTCACCCACGACGACCTCGCCGTCCGGATTCACGCCGAACTCCAGCTTGAAATCGACCAGAATGATCCCCCTATCCTCCAGGAACTCCGAGAGCACTTCGTTCACCTTCAGCGTCAGCTCCCGCATCCGCTCGACCTCGTCCTCGGAGGCCAGCCCGAGCGCCCGGATGTGATCCATGTTCACCATCGGGTCACCGTACTCATCGCTCTTGTAATCGAACTCCACGATCGGCGGATCCAGCTCCTCCCCCTCCTCGAACGGCAGCCGCTCCACGAGACTCCCCGTCGCGATGTTCCGGCAGATGACCTCCAGCTTGAACATGTCCAGCCGCTCCACGATCATGCGGCGCTCGTCGGCCAGCTCCACGTAGTGCGTCGGGATACCAGCATCCTCCAGCACCTCAAACAGCCGGGCCGAAATGAGGCAGTTGCAGACCCCCTTACCCTCCACCTTGTCCACCTTCTCCATGTTGAAAGCCGTGATATCGTCCCGGAACTCCATCACCAGCAGATCATCCTCCTCCGGGTGCTCGTAGAGGCTCTTTGCCTTACCCTCGTACACCAGCTGGCCCACCTCCAAGCCCACCGACCCCCGGCGGGGGGCGAGGCCCGTGTATAAACGCTAAACGCGCCCCCATCGGCAGCGCCGCTATAGCTCTCCGTGGGTTAACTCCCACCGGCACGGCCGGCGGGGGGTGAGCTCCCGGTGTCCACCGGGACCATCGAGGTGGGCGTCAGCCACGGGAGGGACCCGCACACCGCGGTCGAGGACGCCCTCGACCAGCTCTCGGAGGACCCGAACCTGGCGCTCGTGTTCTTCTCACCGCGCCACGCGGACGAGATCGAAGCGGCGCTCGAGCAGCTCCCCGACGAGTGCCACAGCCTGGGCTGCTCCACGGCCGGGGAGCTCACCCCGGACGGCTACACCCAGGGCGAGGTCGTGGTTGCGCTCGTCCGCAGCCCGTACCTCGCCCTAGAAACCCACCGGATCACGTTCGAAAGCAACGATCCGAGGAGCGCCCGGGAGGCCGGCCGCGACTTCGTCCTCGGCGCGATCGAGAAGCTGCGAGACCCGGGCCCCTGCCTGGATATCACCTTCAATGCGATGCTCCGCAGCCTCCGGGCCGGTCGCCCGACCAGGGTCTTACCCTACTTCATGATCGAGCTCGTGGACGGGCTCTTCCCCGCGATCGATTACTACGTGGACGGAATCAACGAGGTCATCCACCGCTTCAACTTCCTGGAGGTGTACGGCGGGGCCGCCGGAGATGACCTGCGGCTCGAGCGCACCTACACGCTCGAGAACGGCGAGCTGTGCCCGGAGCACTCGGCGGTCGTGGTCTTCGGGGGTCACCGCACTGAAGATCGGCGGCTGCTTGGACTGCGGGTTCGACCCCGTGCCCGAGGACCGGTTCCCCATCACCGAGGCCGAGCCGAGTGAGCGTCGCGTGCTCGAGTTCGCGGGGGAGCCCGCGGCCGACTACTACGCCGAGGTGGTGGGGGTCTCGGCCGAGAAGCTGGACGACGAGGTGTTCATGTGGAACCCGCTCGGGTGGGAGATCTTCGGGGGCCAGATCATCGTCCGCGAACCCGCACGGGCCGAGGATGACGGCTCCCTGAGGTTCCACTCCCGACCCCCCGCCTCCGGCACGCTGATCCGGCTCCAGCCGACCCGCGAGGGAATGGCCGAGACGGCGCGGCAGGTCACCGAGCGGGCGATGGCCCGCGCGGGCATCAGCGACCCGGAGGAGGTCGCGCTGGTCCTCGTGTTCGACTGCGCGCACCGAGACTGCGACGAGCAGTACGACGCGATCCGGGAGGTGGTCGGGGACGAGGTTCCGATCGTAGGGTTCAAGACCTACGGCGAGCACGGCCAGCTTGAGACGGGACCGGTCGGACACTTCAACCAGACCATCGAGGTCGTGGTCGTCGGGCGCGAGCTCGTCTCGCAGTGAACGCCGCGGTGCCCCTCCCCGGCACCAATCGTTTCGAAATGCATAACGAAGGGGGAGGGCGGGATCAGGGTGGGCCTCGTCCTCCACGGTCCCACGATCATCGACACCGGCTGGGCCGAGCGCCTGCTGGACGCTCTCGAGCGGCTCGGCGAGGTCCGGGCCAAGCTCGGAGGCACCACCGGGTACATCGCCCTGCTGGACGCCGGACTCCAGGATCGGGTCGAGTTCGACCGCAAGCTCCCGAGCGAGTGCCTGGAGGAGCTCCGGGAGTGGGCGGACGCGCTCGTCCTCGCCAACCACGGGAAGAGCCGGGAGAGCGGGCTGGCCTTCGCCGAGGGGGTGCTGGCGCGCGCCGAGGGCGTGGACTCGCTGGTTCAGGTGGAGCGTCCCGGGGAGCCTGACGGTGGCATCGTGCTCTGGAGCCCGGGCGAGTCCGAGCGCCGGGTGGCACGGCACCTGAGTGACGAGCTGGGGCTGGAGGTGATCGAGGTCCGGGAGGCGCCGGAGGGCGCCGAGTCTTCCCGCCGCCGACGGATCTCCTGCGTGAAGCCCGGGGACCGGATCCTCGTCAACGGGGTCACGGTCGGCGTGGCCGAGTCGGACGACGTGGTGCTGGTCTTTGATGAGGAGGGGAGGCTGGTAAACATCGAAGGGGGTCGGCTAAAGCGGGAGGGCGTCGAGCGGCTGGGTCGCGTGGACCCCGCGCGTGCGGTCGTGAAGACGGATCGACGCCTCCGGCGCCGCGAGCCGGACAGCAGGAGGGTGACGCCGCCCCCGGACCGGGTCTCCCGGGCCGTGCTCGTGGATCATGACGCCGAGCGTCGGGTGGAGGACATCCGGTGGGCCGACGCGGTCGTGGCCGTGGGCGACGACACGACGGCCGTGTGCGCGGAGCTGGGTGACCGGCTGGGAAGCTGGGTGGTCGGGATCGTGGACCTGGATCCCGACGGGTGGGTGGTCGACGACACCCGGGAGGCGCTGGAGAGATCCGAGAACCTAATTTGCCTGCTCGTGTGCCGCCGGGACGATGACGCGGGCGAGGTGATCCGGGGGCGCCTCTTCAGCGACGGTCACCGGCTCGAGCTGGACGAACCGGAGCGTCCGGAGGAGTGGGTCGAGCGCCTGGTCAGCCTGCTCGAGGAGGCCGGAGTGCTGGAGCGTGTCCTGCGGGCGCCTCGGCGTGAGCTGGGCTCTTCACGCTGACGCATCCGACCCGCGACTTCTCCTCATCGGCGGGTGATACCGTGGAGCTGGAGGAGCTGGCCCGGGAGCTTCGGTCCTTCGAGGGAGTGACCCGGAAGCGGCCCGTCCGGACCGTGCTAAAGGAGTTGCTCTCGGACTGCGGGGTCCCGCTCGAGGGCGAGGTCATCGCCGACGCGGGAGAGGACGCGGCCGCCGTCGACGTCGGCGATCGGATCATGCTCGTGGCCGCCGACGGGATCTGGGGTAAGCTGATCGAGCGGGATCCGTGGTGGGCGGGCTACTGCGCCGTCCTCGTGAACGTGAACGACGTGCTGGCCATGGGCGGTCGGCCCGTCGGCCTAGTGAACGTCCTCTCCACGTCCGACCAGGAGGAGTGCCGGGAGATCCTGCGCGGGATGCGCGAGGCCGCCCGAAAGTTCTCGACCCCGGTGCTCGGCGGCCACACGCACCCGGACACGCCCTACACCGCGCTCGACGCCGCCATCGTTGGGGTCACGGACGAGGAGCACCTCGTGCTGAGCTCCACCGCGGAGCCGGGGGACCTGGTCGTGTTCGTGATCGACCTCGACGGCGAGCCCTACCCCAAGTTCCCGCTCAACTGGGACACCACCACGGGTAAGAGTGGGGACGAGATCCGGGAGCAGATGGAGTCCGTGTACCGGGCCTCCCGGCACGTGAAGGCCGGGAAGGACGTCAGCAACCCCGGCCTGGTGGGCACGCTCGCGATGATGCTCGAGGCGAGCGGCAACCTGGGGGCGGAGATCCGCCTGCCGGACGTGCCCAAGCCCGAGGACGTCGACCTGGAGACGTGGCTGAAAATGTACCCGGGAATGGGGTTCGTCTACGCGGTGGACGGCGAGCGGGAGGCCCGGAGGATCGAGCGGGAGGTCTCCGAGGCGGGACTGACCGCGAGCGTGATCGGGGAGGTCACCGGAGACGGCGTCGTGCGCATCACGGACGGGGAGCGCGAGGCGCGCGTGTTCGATCTGAGCAAGGAGTGGATCGTCGGGGTGCGGTAGCTTGCGCGTGTACGTGGACGGTGAGCCGGTCGAGGTGCCGGACGGGGCCACCGTGCGGGACGCCCTCGAGGCGGCCGGCGTGGAGGCCCCCGACGACGTCATCATCGCCCTGTTCAAGGGCGAGGAGGAGACCGAGCGCGAGACGGATCGCGTCCGCGTCAAGCTCCGGGACGTCGGTACCGTCACGCTCTCCGTGGAGGACGATCGGTTCCGCAGCGTGTGCGACCAGCTGCCCGAGGCCCGGGTGACGTGGACGACCCGGGACGAGGTCGCCCTGGGCCCCATCGACGTGTCCGACCTGGAGTACCGGACCAGGCGCGGCCCCGAGCTGCCGCCCCACACGGCCGTCGTCGTGATGCCCACGAACGACCCCGCCGAGGCCTACCTGCTTATCACCAAGCGCCGGATGGCCGTGGAGTACGTGTGCACCGACATCCGCGGCCGGGTGACCGCCGGCCGGGAGCTGATCAACCGGCTCGAGGGCGGCGAGGAGGTTGAAGAAGTCGAGCCGGTCGTTGAGCGCGTGACCCGCCGGGTTCTCTCCAAGGCCACCCCCGACACGGAGCTGGGGGAGGGCGACCACCTGTTCACCCGGGTGGTCGTCGAGCTCTCCAAGGACTCACCGCGCAGCGCCGAGCTGCTTCTGGCGACGCTGGAGGCCAACGACGGGCGGCTCAAGATCAAGCTCAAGACGGACACGTTCGCGGCCGCGGAGACCCGGCCGTTCTACGAGCTCTCGCGTGAGGAGGTTGGGTCCCGGGACCGGGGCGTGGTCACCGTCCGTAACGAGGGGAAGGAGGAGGGGACCGTCTACTTCTACCGCCGCGATCGGGTGCCCGTGGAGAGCCACAACGTCGTGGGCAAGGTCAAGCGCGGCCTCGAGCTGATCGACGTCGCCTCGGAGGGAGACAAGATCCTGGTCGAGACCATCCCGAGGCGCGTGAACCTGGTCGGACTGACCCTCGACGAGGCGCGAGAGCTGGCGGAGGAGTACGGGTTCGAGCTCGAGGTGGAGGGTGAGGGGGAGATCGTGGTCGAGCAGGAGCCTCAGGAGACCCTGCGCGTGCTGGACGAGGGCCGAGCCCGGGTCAAGGTCGTCCCGCGCGAGCGGGTCATCGATGTCGAGCTTTACGAGGACGAGGCGCCGAAGTCCGTCGAGTACTTCCGGCGCATCACCGGCATGCTGGACCGCCCGGTAGGCAAGCTCAAGGTCCACTTCGCCTACGCCGACCTGGGGATGGTCGTCTTCGAGGGCGACGAGAAGGAGGGGAAGGGGCTCCCGCCCGAGAACACTCCGGACGAGGTCGTGCGGCCCGGAGACCTGGGCGTGACCAACCAGGTGAAGCCGCACGCCGGCCTCATCGGCGTCCGGCTGGAGGAGAGCCGCGAGTACGGACCCACGGGTGAGACCTTCGAGGGCACCAACATCATCGGTCGGGTTGTGGAGGGCCTCGAGCGGCTGGCGGACCTGGACCAGTCGGACATGGGCAAGGTCGTGTACGTCCGGGAGGTGGAGGCCGATCAATGACCCTCCGGATCCTCGTGGTCTCCCCCGATTACTACACGTACGGGGCGATGGTCGTCGGCGGAGTCTGCGAGCGGTGGGGTGCCCGGGTCCGGCTCCGCCGCGAGCCCGATCCCGAATCCCTCCGGTCCGCGGACGTCGCCATCTTCTCCCTGCATTCCACGCAGCACCTGCTCCGGAAGGACGTGATCCGGGCGGTACGGAGGGCCGTTGAGGCGTGCCGATGGGTGATCGTCGGCGGCCCCGTCAGCCAGGTTCCCGAGCTCGTCCTGGAGCGCTTCCCCGAGGTGATCGTGGCCAAGGGCGAGGCGGAGACCGTGCTCCCGCCCCTGTTGGACGCGCTCGCGGAGGGTGAGGACCTGGAGGAGGTCGAGGGAGTCTGCCTGCGGTCCGACGGGGACGTCGTTGACACCGGCTGGCCGCCGCCCGCCGACCTTGAGAGCCCGCGCCCGCTCAAGGTCCCTCGCGGACTGGGTGAGCAGGACATTCGAGGCGCGAACGTGTACATCGAGACGCACCGGGGGTGCGCCGGCACCTGCACGTTCTGCCAGGTCCCGTGCTTCTTCGGCCGGGAGATCCGGTGGAAGCCCGTCGACGCGATCCTGGAGGAGGTCCGCGAGCTGATGCGCGCGGGCGCCCGCCGGTTCGCGATCTCCGGCGGCACGGTCACCATGTACGGTGACGACGAGGAGGACTTCGTCCGGCTGCTCGCCGAGCTGAGCGATCTCGTGGGCCGCGAGAACCTCTCGGCTCCCGACGTCCGAGCGGACGTGCTGAACGAGCGCGTGCTGGAGGCGATCCGCGACCACACGATCGGCTGGATCTTCCTCGGGGTGGAGAGCGGCAGCGACCGCATCCTCAAGCGGATGAAGAAGGGTATCACGGTGGACGACGTGCGAGAGGCGGTGGAGCTGGCCCGAAGCGTGGGCGTGAGGGTCGCCGCCTCGCTCATCGTCGGGTACCCGGGCGAGCGGGACGAGGACGTGGAGGCCACGGAGGAGCTGCTCTCCGAGCTCATGTTCGATGACGTGTTCATCAACGTGGCCGAGCCCATCCCCGGAACGGAGCTCGGCAGGCTCGTGGTCGAGCTCCCGGAGGACGAGATCCCGATCCTGCAGCCGGGAGAGAGGATGGAGACGCTGGCCGGCGATCGGGCGCTGCAGCTCCAGCTAACGGCGTTCACGACGCTCAGCCGACCCGTCCCGCTATCGGACGACGTGTACGAGGAGGCCGTTAAGGGCGTGCGCGAGGAGGAGCGCAAGGTCGCCCGAGTGACCCGATTCCTTCGCGAGCACGCGGCCGTGCTGCGGGGCTCCGCCCGTTGAGGGTGGCCATCCTCGGCGGCACGGGAGCCATGGGGCGCTTCCTGGCCCGGGAGCTGTCCGAGGATGGCCACGAGATTACGATCACCGGCTCCTCCTACGAGCGAGCCCGGAGGGTGGCTCGCGAGCTGGGCGTGGAGGCCGCACCCGACAACGTGGCCGCGGTTCGCGACGCGGACGTCGTGATCGTCTCAGTCCCCATCTCCGTGACGGAGCGCGTCATCGAGGAGGTGGGGCCGCACGTCCCGGACGGCGCCCTCCTCACCGACGTAACCTCCGTCAAGGTCCGACCCGTGCGCGCCATGCTGGAGCACACGTCCGAGGGAGTGTACGTCCTCGGTACTCACCCGCTGTTCGGCCCCACCGTACCCAGCCTGAAGAGCCAGACGGTCATCCTGACGCCCACCGAGCGCAGCGGCCCCTGGACGCGTCGCGTGCGCCGCTACCTCGAGCGTAAGGGAGCGAACGTCATCGTCTGCACCCCGGAGGAGCACGACCGGGCGATGGCCCTCGTTCAGTGCCTCACCCACTTCGTCCTGCTAGGCGCCGGGATCGCCATCGGGGACCTGCTACCCGAGCTGGAGCTGGACCCCACCGAGCTCGCCAGCCCGGTGTACCGGCTGTTCATCGACGTCATCGGCCGCGTGCTGGGCCAGAACCCGCGGCTTTACGCCGAGATACAGGCCTTCAACCCGTACGCCGAGTGGGCCCGCGAGCGGGTCCTCCGAGCGCTCGAGCGGATCCACGAGCTGGCGGACGACCACGCCCAGCTGACCGAGTTTCTCCGAGAGGGGCGGGAGCGCCTCTCGCGGCACCTCGACCTCGAGGGCTGCCAGAGCAGGACCGACAAGCTGCTCTCCTACCTGCTGGACGAGCTCGAGGTCGCGGAGAAGTGCGGCGAGGCCATCGTGATCGACGTTAGGTCCCGCAGGGCCCGGGAAGGGCGGATTCGCGTCACCCGCGGCACGGTGAGCGTGGACGGGGAGGAGCTCCCCCGAGACCGCGTCAAGATCTTACCCAGGCGCCCCAAGCGGCTGGCGAGGTTCGAGGGCACCGAGCTGGAGCTGCGGGTGAAGACCGAGCTGGATCCGGAGGAGGTGGCGTGCGTCGTGGAAAGTCTGGGCAGGAACCTCCGGGTCCTGCGGGCCGACGACGCCGGCGATGAGGTCCGGCTCAAGCTGGAGGGGAGCGAGGAGGCGGCGGATGAGCTGGTCAAGAAGCTGCGCTCCCTGGGCGTCCGAGCCGAGCTTCACCGCTGATCCTTCCGAACCTCCCGGATGACCTCCAGGAACGGCTCGACGCCGCGCCGCCTGATCGTGTCCGCCAGCCGCTCCTTCTGCGGCTCCTCCGCGAGCTCCCGGTACCGGCGCACGATCTCCCTCGCCACCTTAGGGACGTCCTCCGGGTCCAGGAACGCCCTCACCCTGACCCCCTCGACCGGCTCCCGGCCACCCTTCCCGCCGATCCACACGATCACACCCTCCTCCTCGGCGTACCGAGCCTCCTCCGGGCACGCGTCGATGCACCTGCCGCAGTACACGCACCGCTTGTAATCGGTCTCCGAGGCCCCCACCTCGCTGCCGTCCACGGTCACTATGCGGATGGCGTCCACCTTGCACACGTCCGCGCACTGCCCGCAGCCCGTGCACTTCTCCGGGTCCACCGCGGGCTTCACCGCCCCCGCGAAGCCCAGATCGTTGTGCTGAGGCCGCACGCAGCCATTGGTGCAGCCCGAGAGCGCGATCTTGAACTTGTACGGGGTCGGCTCCTCCGCCAGCTCCTCCTCCAACTTCCCGGCCAGCTCCTCCGTGTTCAGCCTCCCGGACGGGCAGTTCCCCTCGCCCAGACAGGCGAGGATCGTGCGCACCAGCGGGCCCTCGGAACCCGTCGAGAGCCCCGCCTCCCGCAGCCGCTCCACCACCCGCGGTACCTCCACCGCCGGGATCCCGTGAACCTCCAGCTGCTGTCGGTCGGTGAACTTGACCCGATACCCCTCCTCGATCAGCCCCGCAATGACCCGGAACACCTCGGCATCGTCCACCCAGCCCCCCGGCCCAACCTTCACCCGCAGCGCGAACGTCCCGTCCGCCCGGGCCACGACGCCGCCGTAGTCACCGACCCAGAAGGCCGGGACCCTCTCACCCTCCTCCAGCCGCTCCCGAGCCTCCCGCAGCGCCCGGTCGCGCTTCAGCCTCGCCAACCGGCGCACCTCATCCTCGTCCACCGAGCCCCGGAGCCGCAGATAGCCCGCCTCCACGGCCCCCTCCACCAGCTCCTCGCCGCGCTCGCTCCTGATCAGCAGCGTCGTGACGCCGTCCGGCGTACCGACGGAGCCGGCCGACACGTCCGCCAGGCGCGCCACGAAGTCGTGGCACACCCGGCACCCAGCCGGCACGGCGTCTCGAAGCTCCTTCACGTCGAACCGCCGCTCCCCGTCGGGCAGCTTAACGACCAGCTCACCCGCCTCCACGTCGAACCGCTCCACCTCCTCGATGTCGATGTCTCGCTCCCGCAGGAACGAGCGCAGCGCCTCGTACTCGAAGTTCTCCGTGCAGAACAGGCCTACGACGGCCGCGATCTCCGGCAGCTCCTCCGCCGGCGCCTCCTCCATCTCCCGCAGCGCGCGGGCGCCCTTGCTCACGATCTCGAAGTGGCGCAGCTTGGCCAGCCCGTTCACCTGGCACGGCAGCCCGACGACCAGCGCCCGCTCCAAGCCCCGCTCGGCGGCCTCCGCCAGCGCCTCGACCAGGCTGACCCGTGAGAACTTGGAGCCGGCGAGCTCGCGGACGCGGCCCGGCTCCTCCACGATCGTCACCGAGGGCTTCCACGCCGAGCCCGCCGTGACCCCGACCACGGCGTCGACCACGCCCTCCTCCAGCGCGTAGCGGGCCAGGGCCACCACGGCCCCACCGTCCTGGCCCAGCTCGCGCAGCTCCTCGTCGGCCGCCACCGCCCCCACGGCCCGCCGGTAGCCGCCCAGCAGCGGCTCGTACCTCGACCCAGCCGTCCGCAGGCCCAGGTGGTAGGCCCCGGTGCTCGTCCTGGGGCAGGCGGCGAAGCAGTTGCCCTCGCCCTTCCGAGCGCACTCCTCCCGGAGCTTGGGGCCGTCCTCGGTCACCTCGATCTTGCCCTGTGGGCACGCGGCGGCGCAGGTCCCGCACTGAGCGCAGGCGCCGGGGTCCACGACCTCCTTCTGGAGCCTCCACTCGTACTCGGGCAACGCAGTTCCCCCGGAAGGCCAGGCGTGCCCTCGTGTGCCGATCGTCGTCACACCGGAGGGAGCACTCCATATAATGCCGTTGCGGCTTCGGGTGGGGGGTCGGGGTTGCTGGACACCCCTTTCGTCACGGTTCGGCGGTTCAACGTGACCGTCAGGGACGTGCTGAAGTGCGTCCTCGGCCTCAGGGACGCTGAGGTGGACGTGTACTTTCGGCTCCTGGAGCTGGGCGAGGCTACCGTGTACGACCTGGCCGAGGACCTGAACCGGGACAGGACCACGATCCAGAAGGCGCTCAAGAGCCTCGTGCACGCGGGGCTTGTTAACAGGCGGAAGGAGACGAGGCCGCGTGGCGGATACGTCTACGTTTACGAGCCAATCCCGTTCGAGGAGGCGAAGGAGATCATCCTCAGGGCGTTGGACGAATGGTACGAGGCCGTGAAGGCTGCGCTGGAGGAGGTGGATGTGGAGAACATAGGAAAGGAGTGATGCGCGCGCCGGACGGCACCTACGTCGTCCGGCTCACCCTGCCGCCCGGGTTCGTCCCGGCGGAAGCGCTGCGGGTCGTGGCGGATCTGGCGGAGAAGTACGGGGACGGCCGAGTTCACCTGACCGTGCGGCAAACGATCGAGATCCCGGGCGTTCATCCCGACCGGCTGGAGGACCTGCTCGAGGAGCTGCGGGAGCGGGGGCTGGAGCCCGGGTCGACCGGTCCCAGGGTCCGGCAGGTGACCTGCTGCCCCGGCGCCGACACCTGCCCCAACGCGCTCGCGAGGACCGTGCCGCTGGCGCGTCGCCTGCACGAGGAGTTCGTGGACGTGTGGGTGCCGGCTAAGGTCAAGATCGCGGTCTCCGGATGTCCGCGCGGCTGCACGAGGCCCGAGGACAACGACGTAGGCGTGATCGGGCTGGGCGAGGGCCGCTGGAGGGTGCTCGCGGGCGGGGTTGACCTGGGGGATTACGAGGGAGAGGACGAGGTGGTCGAGGTCATCGAGGACGTGCTGGCCTGGTACTCAAGCAACGCGCCCCTGGGAACGCGACTCAAGCGCTTCGCCGCCGAGAGGGCCGAGAGGCTGCAGGAGGCGGTCGGGGTCGACTAGCGGTGAGCCTGCGACCCCGGGTGGTCGTGCTCCGGCTGGGTCACCGGCGGGGTCGGGATCTCCGGGTGACGACCCATGTGTGCCTGACCGCGCGCGCCTTCGGAGCGGAGGGTGTCCTCATCCACGGGGACCGGGAGGACTCGGTCCTGGAGTCCGTGGAGGACGTGGTGGACCGGTGGGGCGGGCCCTTCTGGGTGCGGTGGGTGGAGAGCTGGAGGAAGGCGGTGAGGGAGTGGAAGGAGGGTGGCGGGGCGGTCGTGCACCTCACCATGTACGGGCTCCACGTGGACGACGTCATCGAGGACATCCGTGAGGAGGATGAGCTGCTCGTCATCGTCGGGGCGGGCAAGGTTCCGGCCGACGCGTTCGAGCTCGCGGACTACAACGTGGCGATCGGTCACCAGCCGCACTCCGAGGTCGCGGCCCTGGCCGTGTTCCTGGACCGCCTGTACGAGGGCGAGGAGCTGCACCGCGAGTTTAAGGACGCGAAGCTCCGGGTGATCCCGCAGGAGAGAGGGAAGAAGGTGGAGAGACTATGACCGTGGAGATCGCGGTCATCTCGGACGTGCACTCGAACCTGGAGGCCCTGAAGCGCGTCCTCCGCGAGATCAAGTCCGCCGACATGGTCCTGTGCTGCGGCGACGTCGTGGGTTACGGTCCCTGGCCCGAGGAGTGCCTGGAGCGGATCCGCGAGCTGTGCGACCGGTGCGTGAAGGGGAACCACGACTACGGTGTGGTGACCGGAAACGTCGAGCGGTTCAACCTGGCGGCGCGGATCGCCGTGGAGTGGACGCGCCGCCGGCTGAGCGATGAGTGGAAGGAGTTCCTCGAGGAGCTGCCCAAAGTGGAGCGGTTCGAGGTGGAGGACGTAAGGATCTGCCTCGTACACGGCAGCCCGCGGGACCCGATCTGGGAGTACGTGTTCCCCGACACCCCGAGGCAGGTCCTGCGGGAGCTGGCCAAGCTCGCGGACGCCGACGTGCTCCTGATGGGACACACCCACGTTCCCATGCACGAGGAGGTGGACGGCGTCCACGTGGCCAACCCGGGCAGCGTGGGCCAGCCGCGCGACGGCGACCCCCGGGCGGCCTACGGCATCCTCGAGGTGTCCAACGGGCGGGTGGTGTCATGGGAGGTGAACCGGGTCGCTTACAACGTTGATAGGACCGCGAGGGAGATCGTCAGCAAGGGGCTGCCGGAGGAGCTGGGAGCGCGACTCTACCGCGGCATCTAGACGTCCTCCAGCAGCTCCAGCCCGTACTCGATGGCCTTCAGGTTGTCCTCCGCCACGGACCGTCGCGGCCAGCTCTCCGGTCGCTCGCACCACGAGCGCTGCGTCCTGTACACCCACTCGACGGCGTCCGGGGACGCCAGCCCCCGCCGGCACAGGGTGTAGAGCACCTCCACGGCCGACTCGGTGAAGACGATCCCGTACCCCCGCGAGGTGAGCTCGACCAGCACGCGCTCCACCTGGTCCGGCGGGACCTCCAGGTACGGTCGGCAGGTCTTCTCGCCGTCGTCCAGGTACTCAGGCTCCCGATCGACCAGCTCCCCCACGATGTGGGACCCCAGCCCGCGCGTGACCAGGGTGGGGACCTCGCCCCTACCCAACCCCATCACCGGGCCGAAGAATCGGACGCTCAGCCACTCCGAGCCGAGCACCCGGTGCAGCTCCGGGTGCACCTTCCGGTACACGACGTCGTCCACTGCCGGCTTGTCCACCTCGATGTTGCACAGGTTCTCCAGCGGTTTGAGGTTCGAGTCAGCCAACACGTCGTACCCGGCGCGCTCGTACTTCACAGCCAGCGCCGTCTCGATCACGTCCACGCTCTCGTCCCGGAACGCGACCATCTCCACGATCACTCCGTCCTCGCGGCGGGCAGCGAAGGCCGTTACGACCGGGTACCTCAGGTAGGGGCCGACGGAGTCCACCACCAGCTTACCCTCAGGTTCCGCCAGCCTGGCCCCGTGAGCTCCCCCCTCCTTGAGCGCGCGCCTCAGGGCCTCGTGCGGATCGTCCAAGGTCGAGCTCCCCGGTCGGACCGTGGCCCTCTCCTCACCGATCAGTGCCGTGGTAGCTCCTCATCCCGGTCCGACGTGTTCCGAAATAAAAAGGTAGGGAGCTGTGCCCGGCCCGTCGGACGGGCCGCACATCCACGGCGATACCGCCGGTTCACGGCCGCCGGGCGACCCTGTGCCGGGCCGCAGCACGCCCGCCCTCATCGAGGTCAGGCGGGCCCGCGCCGCAGGGTCCTAGGAGAACCCCAGCAACCCGAGTAATAGGGATAACGGGAGGCCACCCACCACCAGGAACGCCGCCCCCACGACGGACCCGAGCTCACCCACGAAGCTGCCGATGGACGGGTAAGCCGGGTCCAGGTCCGAGAGCGCGTCCATCGCCAGGACCAGCCCCAGGAGCCCGCGCCACGGTTGCGGCACGAACGGCAGCACGGCCAGCCAGAAGGCCACGGTCGCCGGCCCGATCGCCCCCCTGCGCCACGGGGGCCCTACCACGGACAGGTTGATCCCCGCCCCGATCCCGGGGAACACGTAGGGCCACCTCACTCGCACCTCCAGCCCGAGGACGTGCGCGATGAGCAGCTTAGAAACGTCCACCAGGAGCCGAAACGGCGCGAGCAGCAGCGTGGACCCGACCTCCGTGAGCAGCCTCCTTAGGGCACCGCGCGGGTTCTCCAGCGCCGCGATCCCGGCCGCGAACAGGGCCAGCCCCACCTCGACCGCGTACCGCTCCGCCGGGTACCTGCCCTGCAGCACCGCGAAGAACCCCTTCCAACCGTCCAGCAGGGTTCCCATGACCTCCTCCGGCAGCAGGTTCTCCAGGTTGCTCAGCGCCGCACCGAAGGCCGCGTCCGGGTCCAGCGGTGCCAGCAGCGCGGCCGCCAGCGCGCCCACCACCGGGCCGGCCATCGCCTCGTCCGCCTCCCGGTAGTCCAGCCCGGAGAGCACCTCACTCGGGTTCACGGCGTACCCCCACTCCGCCGCTCGAACCAGCTCCCGCAGCTCCTCCTCCGCCAGACCGGGAGGGTAAGGGCCCACCGTCACGAACCCGGTCGGGGGCTCGGCCCGCACCTCCAGCCAGCTCCCGTCCCCGAGCTCCATGACGAGCCGTGGGGTCGGGCCCGCCTCCACCCACCAGGAGCGGATCCCGCCGTGATAGCTCGCCGTCACCAGGGCGTGGCCCAGCTCGTGCGCCAGGACGGAGGCCGAGGTGACCAGCAGCCCCGTCCCCGGGTTCTTCGCCGCCAGCACAGCCAATAAGACCGGCCCGACCGCGTCCACGCGGGGATCCCCCGTGAGGATCATCACCCTGACGACGGATTTCGGCTGGTCCTCGCCCTACCCCGCCCAAATGAAGGCCGTGATCTTCCGCCTCTCCCCGCCGGGAGTCGAGGTCGTCGATGTCACGCACGGGGTCCCGCCCCAGGACATCGTCTCGGGCTCTTACGTGATGGCTGTCGCCTGCCCCTGGTTCCCGGAGGGCACCGTGCACGTGGGCGTGGTGGATCCGGGCGTGGGAACCGAGCGGCGTCCCCTCCTGCTCGAGACCGCCCGCGGGGACGTGCTCATCGGCCCCGACAACGGGTTGCTCCTGCCCCCGGCCGAGGAGCTGGGCGGGATCGAGCGGGCGTACCGGATCTTGGAGGACGAGGTGAGCGAGTGGGAGGTATCCGCCACCTTCCATGGCCGAGACGTGTTCGCGCCCGCGGCCGTTCGCGCGGCCGTGGGTGAGGACCCGGAGGAGTTCTGCGAGCCCCTTGAGCCGGAAGAGCTGGAGGAGCCCCCCATCCCGGAGCCGGAGGTGGAAAAGGACCGTATCAGGGCGCACGTCTGGTACGTGGACGACTTCGGAAACCTCATCACGAACCTGGAGTGGGAGCGCGTAGACCTGCCCGACGAGGTCACGGTGAGGACGCCGTCCGGCGAGCGCCGGGCCCGGCGCGTCAGGACCTACGGGGAGGCCGAGCCCGGCGACCTCGTCGTCCTCAGCTCCTCCTCCGGTCACCTGGAGATCGCGGTGGTCGAGGGGAACGCGTCCGAGGAGCTCGGGCTGAAACCCGGTGACCCCATCGAACTACTGCCGGAGTAGCCTCACGCCGCTCGGCTCCACCGACCACGGGTCCCGGAACACGTCCGGCACCCGTTCCACCACGTCCATCGCCGTCAGGCACTGGGACCGCTCCTCCTCCGCCAGCTGGCCGGCCGCACCCACCACGAAGGCGCCCACCCGGGCCGCTTCAAACGCGTCCTCGCACACCGCGGCCAGCGCCCCCACGACGCCCGCCAGCACGTCCCCGGTGCCCCCCACCGTCATCCCCGGCGTCCCCGTCACGTTGAGCCTCACCTCGCCCTCCGGCGACCCGATCACGTCCACGGGCCCCTTCAACAGCACCGTGCAGCCCCAATCCTCCGCCACCCGACCGACGGTCTCCTCCCGCTCCTCAACGCCGTCACCCGGAGACTCCCCGAACACCCGGCGGAACTCGCCGGCGTGCGGCGTCAGCACGAACCGCTCGTCGACCAGGTCCCTCCTCACCCCACGTAGCCCGTCCGCGTCGACGACGACGGTCCCGTCGAACTCGTCCGACAACCTCTCGATGAGGCCCTCCGCGTCCGCCTCCGGGCCCAAGCCCGGGCCCACCACCACCGCGTCAACGTCCTCCAGCGGCGCCTCCTCCAGGTCCTCCGGCCCCGGCACCCGCTCGGAACCCAGGTAGATGAGGTTCGGATCGTCCCGGGGCACCTCGCTCGGCGTGAGGAGGAAGACCAGGTCGGCCCCCGCCCTCAGCGCTCCCTGGGCCGTCAGCCTCGGCGCCCCGACGTACCGGTCGGAGCCCGCGACGATCAGGATCCTGCCGTGCTTGCCCTTATACGCCCAGGGGTCCCGCTCTCGAGCGCCGGAGGTGATCAGATCCCCCGGGCCGCAGATCCGCTCCGCCAGCTCCGGGATCCCGGCGTTCACCCGGCGGAGGAACGCGTCCCGAGCCCTCCTGACCCCGCGCTTGTGCCGGTGGATCGACACGATCACGTCGGCCTCCACGGCCACGTCCGGAACCTCGCCCGTGTCGGGGTCCATCCCGGTGGGCACGTCCACCGAGACGACGCGGCTGCCCGCCCGGGAGGCCTCGTTGATCCTTACCACCGCCGTCCGCACGGGTTCCCGGAGCCGGCCCCGGATCCCGAACCCGAGGATCGCGTCCACGATCACCTCGCGCTCGAAGTCCAGATCCTCCAGCTCGCTGGAGTCCCGGACCTCCCTCACGCCGATCCCGGCCGACTCCAGCCGCTCCAGGTTCCGCTCCGCCGCCGGGTTCCGAATCGCCTCCCTCCGGCCCAGCAGCAGGACGTCCACGTCAACGCCCTCCGCGTTCAGGTGCCGGGCGGCCACGAACCCGTCTCCGCCGTTCCCCCCCGTGCCGCAGACGACGAGGACCTCGCCCGGTGAGTACTCCTCCAGGACGACCCGGGCCACGCCCGCCCCGGCGTTCTCCATCATGTACTCCTCCTCGAAGCCCAGCCAGCGCGAGTTCAGCTCGATCCTGCGCATCTCACGCGACGTGATCCACTCCGGCAACGTGGGTCCCCGGCGGCACTCGGCCCGGCATCGGCGATAAGCCTTCCCACCGTGCCGGGCTGTGATTCGTGTGAGCGCTCACGCTGGCCGTGCGTGACTGTGACAGCGCTCGTGTCAACTTTCGGGCAACGCTTGTTAGGGGCGGGCGTCGGGGCCGCGGAGGGCGCTCCCATGGAGGTCGAGGAGCTGACGATCCTCGGTGGAACGGACAAGGACGGCCGGCCCGAGCCCGTGGAGGAGCTCACGCTGCGGCCCGGCGACGTCGTCGCGATCGTCGGTCCGACGGGCTCGGGCAAGTCGGCCCTGCTACGGGACGTGGAGCTCCTGGCTCAGGGCGACACGGTCACGGGTCGCCGGGTCCTGCTCAACGGTGAGCGCCCGCCCGAGGAGCTTCGGTTCGACCCGGAGCGGCGGCTGGTGGCCCACGTGACGCAGACGATGGGCTTCCTGGCGGACTGCTCGGTCCGCGAGTTCGTCGAGCTGCACGCGGAGAGCCGGGGCGTGGACGTGGACCCCGAGGAGGTGATCGAGCTGGCCAACCGGTTCACGGGCGAGCCCATCCACCCGGACATGCACATGACGGAGCTGAGCGGCGGCCAGTCCCGCTCGCTGATGATCGCCGACGTGCTCCTGATCAGTGACTCGCCCGTGGTGCTGATCGACGAGATCGAGAACGCGGGGATCAAGAAGCGGGAGGCGCTGGAGGAGCTGACCCGGCACGACCGCATCGTGCTCCTGGTCACGCACGACCCCGCCGTGGCGCTCCGCTCGGACCTGCGCGTGGTAATGGAGAACGGAGCGATGGTGGAGCTGGTAGAGACGTCGAAGCGGGAGCGCGAGGTGGCGGAGCTGCTGGAGCGGCTCGACGCCTGGTGGCTGGAGCTGCGGGACCGGGTCCGCCGGGGCGAGCGGCTGGACGACGTGGAGCCACCGGTGGGGGCCCAGGCTTGAGGCTCGTGATCGTGTCCGGCACGCCGGGTGCCGGCAAGACCGCGGTCATCCTCCACGCGCTGAAGCACCTGAGGGACAGCTTCCAACCGGCGGTCGTCAAGGTGGACTGCCTGGACACGGACGATCATCGCGTGTACGAGGAGCGGCTCGGGATTCCGGCGGTTCGGGCGCTGGCCAAGGACATGTGCCCGGACCACTTCGCGGCCTACAACCTTGAGCACATGTTGCGGTGGGCGGAGGGCGAGGGCGCTGACCTCCTCGTCGTGGAGACGGCTGGCCTGTGCCTGCGGTGCGCCCCCTACGTGGACGCGTGCCTGGGCGTCTGCGTGGCGGACGTGACCCTGGGACCCAACTCGCCCGCGAAGGTGGGTCCGTTCCTCCAGACCGCGGACGTCGTGTGCGTGAACAAGGGTGACCTCGTCTCGCAGGCGGAGCGGGAGGTGTTCATGCGCCGGGTGGCCGAGGTCAACCCGGACGCGCGCGTGATCGAGACGAACGGGCTCACCGGCGCGGGCTGCGAGCTGCTGGCACAGCTCATCGAGGAGGAGGCTCCCGAGGTCCCGGACGACCTCAATGAGGTCCGGCTACGCGAGAAGGCACCGCTCGCCGTCTGCACGCTGTGCGCGGGCGAGACGCGCGTGGCGGCCGAGCGACACCGGGGCGTCCTCCGGCGGATCGACGGGTCCATGGAGTACCGGGGTGAGTGACGTGGCGGCCGAGCGCATCGCCGACCTCCTACCCGGCTTCCACTGCGGCGCCTGCGGATACGACCGTTGCGACGACTTCGCCCGCGCACTGGTTCGCGGCGAGGCCGACATCAGCGACTGCCCGTACCTACGGACCGAGCGGTTCGAGGAACAGCGCCGTCGGATCCTGGAGCTGCTCGGTGAGCTCGAGGAAGAGGAGGAGAAGGAGGAGATCCGAGGCGTTCTCGACGACTACGAGGCCGACCTGGTCCTGGCCCCACTCCCCGACGAGCCGGCCTGCCGGGAGACCCTTCACCCGTTCGACCCGGACGCGGACGTCGAGGAGGGAGAGGTGATCCGGTACCGGCCCTGGGGCTGCCCGATCACCCACTTCGCCCGGGTGCTGCGCGCGGAGAAGGGGTTACTCACGGTGCACGTGGTGGGGCCCAGGCACCGGCTCGGTGAGGAGGACTTCGAGTTCCGGGACGTCGGCCTGTGCCTGGTGGTCGGGTTCGAGGGCGTGGTCAAGGAGGGCCGGGTGCCGGACGTTGGGGAGACCGTGCGGTTCCTCCCCGAGCACTGCATGATGCAGAAGGTGCACTCGGGCGTGGTCGTGGAGGCCGTCGGCGATCGGGTCGTCATCGAGTGCATCGACCTGAAGGTGTGGGCGCCGCCCCGGTAACCGCAAGCGAGTTGAACCCGGGTGTGGCGAGACGCCCGGGTGATGGGGAGCGAGGAACCCTGCCGAGCCGCCGGCGGTGAGGAAGGGTCGACTTGCCGACTACTCCAGCTCCTCCCACCTGCGCACGTTCTCCTCGCCCGGCTTCCACTCGGCGGCGACGTTGTCTCCCACGCTCACGCCCAGCTCCCTCGCCACCGGCTCGCACTTCGCTCGGAGCAGAAAGTACACGGGAACGTCCGGGAAGGGCTCCTCCGGGATCGACTCGAAGTTCCCCTGCCCCTTGGACAGTACCAGGTCGGCGCTCTCCAGCGCCTCGCGCAGCTCGGACCCCGCCTCGGTCACCAGCAAACCCAGCATCTCAGCCCCGGTGTCGATGACCTCGCACACATCCGTCAGCCCGACCTCCCGGGCATCCTCCAGCGTCGCGTCGTTGACGATCGGGGCGCCCCGAACCACCGCGATGACCTCCGCCTCCAGGTCCTCCGTGAGCACCTCGATCAGGAGCCGGTCGAAGGCGATCTCGCCGGCGTTGTCGCACAGGTACACGATCCTCTTCCCGCGCAGCTCGTCCGGGTCCAGGTCGTACACGGCGAACTCGGGCTTCCGCACCTCCTCGCGCAGCTCCTCAACGTCGAACTCGTGCCCGGCCACCGCGAAATCGATCGTGTTGCCCACGATCGCCGCTGCGGCCGCTCGCCTCAGCCGCTCCTCGGGGTCCAGCCCCTCCAGCACCCGCTCAAGCTTTTCCACGAGCTCCAAGGCGACCCGGTTGGCCCGCCTCTTCTCCTCCTCGTAGGGGTCCTCGTCCTCGGCGTACTTCATCACGGCCCGCTGGGCCTCCGTGCCCAGGCGCGGGGGCTGCGGTGTGGGCTCGCGCTCGTAGAGCTCCAGCACCCGTCGGGTGGCCTCCGCGATCGCCCGCCCCCTGTCCTCCCTCGGAACGGCCCTGTTGATCGTGTTGACCGCGATCTCCAGCACGCAGGGGATGCACTCCGGGACCGCCCGCAGACCGGCTCCCCCCGCTACCTGAGGAACACCCAGGCGTAGGCCTTCGGCACGTTCACGAGCTTGTCCGTGGGCCACAGCCCGATCGGTGCCGGGGAGGCTAGGCACGCCAGGATGAGGAGCAGCAGGAGCAGCGGACCCCAGTCCTTTCGCTCGTCATCATCCAAGAACGAGCGGTCCGAGGGGATTGAGGAGGTGTACCTGAACAGCACGAACGCGGCGATGAACGCGACGTGGTACCATCGCAGGCACGCCTGCGCCAGGACCGACGCCGCTGAGAACCACTTGACGAGCCGCGTGTTGAGGTAGTAACGCATGACGTAGCCTCCTTCCAGCGGGTAGATCGGCAGGGCGGCCAGCCAGGTGACGGCCAGCCCCGCCCACCCGGCCAGCGTGAGCGGGTTCGCCTTCAGCCCCAGTTTGCCGGCCAGGAAGAGCGTCCACAGGTTGTGAACGACCTGGACCTTCACCGGAACGTGGCGCTGCAGGCTCCCCAGCACGAAAACCGCGGTGGACAGCACGAACCCCGTGGCGAGCCCGGCCACACCGATCCTGCACAGCGACTCCGACAGCATCGGCTTCACGTCGGCCCGCACGATGGACGTGTACACGCCCGGGAAGTAAAAAACCGGGAGCACCAGCGGCAGCCGCGGTCTGAGCCCCTCCCGGGCCGCCACCCGGAGCTTCGCGAGCTCCTTGCCGAAGTATATCACCGAGAACGCCAGCGCGAACTCCAGACCGTACCACGGGCTCCGGAACGCGTACCAGCCGGCCGCCCAGGCGAAGCACGGGACGGACAGCAGTAGGAGCGGCAGGTGTGCCGGCTCCTCCTCCGGCACGGCGTGCCGGACGACCCTGATCGCGCCCGCCTCGCCCTTCGGCTCCGCCGTAAACCCCAGCTCGGCCAACCGGCGGGCCAGCTCCCGTGGATCCCCGCGCCGGTCGTACTCGAACTCGATTGACCCATCCTCGCAGATGCGATGGTCGCTAACCTCGTATCCGGCCTCCTCCAGCGCTTCCTTCAGCTCCCGCAGCTCCCCGTGGTCTGGAAACGCGCTGGGGTCCGCCTCGGTTCGGAACACGCCCTCCACGATCAGGTCGGAACCGCACTCCGGGCACCGGCCCCGACGCTCGTACACCACCTCACCCTCGTGCGGCTTGAACCGGAAGTAGTCGCACTCGGTGCACGCCAGCAGGGCGACGACGTTGTACTCCTCCTCCACCTCCTCGGTGGCGACCGGCTCAAAGGGGAGCTGCCGCCTCAACGCTACTCGTCCCCTACCACCGTGACCAGGACCCGTCTCGTTCGTGGTCCATCGAGCTCCACGAACAGCACCGACTGCCAGGTCCCCAGCACCGGAGCACCGTCCGAGACGGGAAGGGTGACGGAGGATCCCAGCAGGATCGCCCGGAGGTGAGCGTCCGCGTTGTTGTCAACCTTGTCGTGCTCGTACCCCGCACCCTCCGGGACCAGGTCCTCGAGCTTGTTGACCACGTCCTTGAGCAGGCCGGACTCCGGCTCGTTCACGATCACACCTGCCGTCGTGTGCCGGGAGTACACGTGCACGATGCCCTCGCGGATGCCGCTCCCCTCCACCGCCTCCCTCACATCGTCCGTGATGTCCACGAGTTGAACGCGCCGCTCGGTCTTTACCGTCAGCTCCGTGCGGTACACCGCCAAACCGCACACCCCGGGGGGATGACGCTGTCGTGCCGCTACCCACCCCGCACGTGGAGCAGCCCCTGAAGCTCATCGGCTCGGTCGTTATAGCGTTGATCCTGGTCAAACTCGCCGCCCGAGCGGCCGGGACCATCCGGGACCGGCTGGAACGGGAGGACCTCCCCGACCTAGCCTGGTGGGCCGAGAAGTCCATCCTGTACGGCACCTACCTGATCGCGCTGACGACCGTCCTGGAGTCGCTCGGAATCAGCATCTGGGCCCTAATCACCGGCCTCGGGCTGGCCGGGGCCGGAGTCGCCGTAGCCGCCAGGAAGCTCCTCGCCAACATCATCTCGGGCCTCTACCTCGCCGTAGAGCGCCCCTTCGAGGTGGGCGACCGCATCCGAGTGGGCGACTATCAAGGCGAGGTGGTGGACATCCGCGTCCGATGCACCGTGCTCCGTCACCGCGGTCGAGACCTCATCGTCCCGAACTCCATCCTCGTCGAGGAGACGGTCGAGCGGCTCGACGCGAGGGAGGAGGTCGACCTGCGCGTCCGCGTCCCGGGCCCCGCGACCGAGGTCAGGCGCCTGATCGACCGGCTGGAGGAGGAACTTAAAAAGGCCGGGGCGGAGCACCTGAGCCTGGAGGTCGAGCACCTGGAGCCCGGGGAGGCCCGGCTGCGGATCCGCTCCCTCGGATTGCCCAGGGAGCGGGTTCAGGAGGTTGTCGACAGTATTCTAGTGAAGAGGCCTGGCGGGACGGACCGCTGAGGGATGACGACTACGGGAGCCGGGAGCGGATCCCGCCCCCCTCTGCTTACGAACCCGACAAGGCCGGGCGGGAGGGGATAGCGTGACCGAGCTCGAGGTGAACGGGGTGCCGGTGGAGGACACGTACTGCGAGGCGTTCAAGGGCCTCTACGCCCGGTTCATCGTGACCGCGGCCGACGAGCGTCCGCTGAAGGAGGCCGCCGAAAACGTCGCCGCCCTGCCCGCCACCGTGTTCGGCGAGTCGGAGGCGGGCGTCGAGCGCTGGCTCGACGAGGACGAGACCCCGGACGGCCGACCCGGGTTCATCGCGCAGGTGTGGGTCGAGCACGGGGATAAGGCCGTCGAGAAGCTCGAGCGGGAGCTGGGCAAGCGGATCCGCCAGGGCGTCCTCGTGCGCCCCACCACCCGAGTCTTCGACGCCTGCGAGGACCCGGTCGGCTACATCGACACCGAGCGCCCCATCGGGCGCTGCGGGGACGGGTACGAGTACACCGACGTCAAGTTCGGCCGCGAGGTCGTCAACATCCCGATCATGATGGGGGAGTTCCAGATCGAGCGACGCCTGGGCTACGGCGAGGGAGTTGCCGGGGGCCTCGTCTGGCTCTTCTGCGAGGACACGGAGGCGGCCCTGGAGGCCGGATACCGCGCGGTCGACGCGCTCAAGGATCTCGAGGGCGTCATCACCCCGTTCAACGTCTGCGCCGCGGGGTCCAAGCCCGAGACCATCTACCCCGACATCGGACCCACCACCAACCACCCGTACTGCCCCACGCTCCGGGACCGGATCCTGGACTCCAAGGTGCCCGAAGGCGTGGAGGCGATCCCGGAGATCGTGATCAACGGAGTCTCCCTGGACGCCGTCAAGAAGGCCATCCGTATCGCCATCGAGGCGGCGACCGAGGTCGATGGCGTGGTCAAGGTCACCGCCGGGAACTTCGGAGGCAAGCTCGGCGACTATCGAATCCCGCTCCGGGAGTGCCTGCGAGAATGAGCGTGGAGGTCGTCGGACTCGGCGCCATCAACGTGGACGAGCTCCTGCACCTCCCTCGAATGCCGGAGGAGGACGACTCCGTCCCCGTCGAGCGGCACGAGCGCCGCGGCGGCGGGTCCGCCGCCAACACCGTCTGCTGGCTCGCCCACCTCGGTCGCCGCACCGGCTTCGTCGGCAAGGTCGGGAGCGACGACCTGGCCGAGTTCGCGCTCCGAGAGTTCGAGAAGTACGGCGTTGACACCTCCAGGATCGTCCAAGGCGAGGGGCGCACGGGCGTCGCCTACTGCCTGATCTCCGGGAGCGACCGCCGCATCCTCGTGGATCCCGGCGTCAACGACGAGCTGCGCGTCGAGGACGTGGACCTGGACTACATCCTCGAGGCCGAGCTCCTCCACACCAGCTCCTTCATCGGCCTCCGGACCGAGACCTCGCTGGAGACGCTGCTGACCGTCATGCGCGAGGCCAGCGGCGAGATCGCCGTCACCTTCACCCCCGCCACCATGGTTCTCCGCGGCTACAGCTACCTCGAACCCTACCTCCGCGCCGCCGACGTGGTGTTCCTGAACGAGACCGAAGCCAAGCAGCTCACCGGCAGCGTCGAGGACACCCTCAACCGGCTCTCCCGGCTCACCGACATCGTGGTGGTGACCCGCGGGCCCGAGCCCGCCCTCGTACGGTGCGGGAACGAGACTCTGGAGGTCCCACCCGAGCGCGTCCCCGAGGAGGAGATCGTCGACCCGACCGGGGCCGGCGACGCCTTCGCCGCCGGCTTCATCGACGGGCTGCTCCGCGGCGACCCACCCGACAAGTGCTGCGAGCGCGGGCACGAAGTGGCACGAGAATGCCTCAAAGTGATGGGCTGTCGACCGGGTCTCGATAACCGGTGAGCGGGGGCGGGGCCGGTGAGCCTCCTCTGGGAGACCTGACATCCCACAATCCCGAGCCACGTTTACCTGGCGATAACCCCAGCGGACCCCTCCTTTACCATCCTGGGCGTCCCGCTGTCGGTAATCGCTTACAGGCTACTCAAGGGCACGCTCAAGCTTGGACGCGACCCGAGCGAACCAAGCGGTAAGGAGGGCCGAGCTCATGGGTTGGGGTTACCGCAAGATTTACCACAAGAAAGTTATCCCACACCACCATCCGGGTTACCACAAGAAGGTGATCGTGCACCACCATTACCACCATCCGCTGCTCCCATGGGGTCACCACTGGACGCACTCCTCCCACCCGGTGGTGTCAGCGCACCACGGTCACGGGGTTTCGGTAACTCTTCCAGTGATCCTGCTGGGACTCCTGCTCGCCCTGCTGCTCGCCTCGGCCCGCCCTACTTCCGAATGAACCCCGCCAGCTTGTGCACCTGCGGTAGGATCCGGACCTCCGACTTCACCCCCCTCGCCAGCCCCCACAGCTCCCCCAGCCCGGGCTCCTTCTCACCGTCCGTAGCCGGTTGCAGGACGATGGTGTCCAACTCCAGCCCATCGAGCCTCTCAAGGACGTCCGGAGCAATCTCGAAACACTCCTCCGAGTACAGCACCAGCTTGGCGTAGACCAGCTCGCAGCGCTCCCTGACGCGCTCCAGGAACTCCAGGCACCGATCCGGAAATCCCTCCATTCTGGGACCGTGAGACGGCAGCTTCACGTCCGCCGAGACAATGTCCACCTCGACCCTCTCGGCCCGGTCCGGAAGGGAGGCGTTCGTTTCAAGGAGGACCCGGAAGCCACGCTCTCTCAGCTCCCTGATCAGCCTCTGTAGCGCGCTAAGGGGCTGCACCAGCGGCTCGCCACCCGTGAGCGAGACGGTGCGGAACGCCCCCACCTCCTCCTCCAGGCTAACAACGGCCTCAACGAGCCGATCGGGCCGCGCCGGGCTGTCCACGGTGCCCAGCTCCTCGCCGTCCGGGTCGAGCACGGGCGCCTCAGGGCGCGCGCTCCGGGACGCCGGCTCGTCGCAGTAGTGGCAGCTCAGGTTGCACCCGGAGAACCGGATGAAGGACTGGGGCTCTCCGACCAGGGGCCCCTCTCCCTGAACCGAGGCGAAGACCTCGTACACGTTCAGCCGAGGCGGACGCGAGCCTCGGCCCCTTGCCCCCAACCCTCATCAACCCTCACTCGCAGCTCTTTCAGGTTCTCCTCCCCTTCCAGCTCACGTCGTAGCTCTCGGGCGAGGTACCTGGCGAGGTCCTCGGCCGAGAGGGACTCCGCGGGGACGAACGCGACGTCCTCCTCGGGGAACACGTACCGCTTGCCGTCCGGCAGCTCGACCTCCACCTCGCCGTCCTCGCGGCGGACCCTGAACTGGTCGGATTCGGTGGGGATCAGCACCCGGTGGTCCAATGGTTTTATCAGCTCCCTGACGAGGCTTTTCAGCCTGTCGAAGTCGTACACGAACCCGTGCGGCTCCGTCCTGCGCCCCCTCAGCTCTATCGACACGTGGTAAGTGTGACCGTGCAGCCTCCCGCACTTGCCGTGCCCGGGGATCACGTGACAGGCAGAGAACCTTAGACCGAGCTCCCGACCGTCCAGGTACACGCGCAATCGCGGCTCCCCCACCGATGATGATCAGCCGGAACTCCGACGCCAGATGACGTGCCCTGGCTTTACTGAGGTGGCGTACGGGGTCGGCGGTTAAGGCCCTCATCACCCTTCGGCCACCGCCGTAGGTCCTCATCCCCCGAGGGGGTTGAGCGGCGTGCCGGTGGTCACGATCCGGCACGACAAGCTGGTCGAGCTGCTGGACGAGGACGTGTCCTTCGACGAACTAGCGCACGAGCTGATCCCGATGCTGGGCAGCGACGTGGAGCGCATCGACGAGCGGGAGGGCGTCATCGAGACCGAGTTCTTCCCGAACCGGCCGGACCTGTACAGCGTGGAGGGGGTCGCCCGGGCGCTCAAAGGGTTTATGGGGCTGGAGACGGGGCTGCCCGAGTACCCAGTCGGCGACTCCGGGATCCGGGCCCGCGTGGAGGAGAGCGTGCTGGACGAGCGGCCCTGCCTGGCGCTGGCCGTGGTCCGCGGGGTCGAGCTGGACGAGTGGGACCTGGAGCATCTGATGGAGTTCCAGGAGCACCTGCACTGGGTCATCGGCAGAGACCGCCGCAAGGCGGCCATCGGCATCCACGACCTGGACGCCGTTGAGCCGCCACTCCGCTACCTGGCGGTGGACCCGGACGACGAGGACTGGGCCTTCGAGCCGCTGGACCACCCGGGAGAGGAGATGACCCCGGCCGAGGTGCTCAAGCGGCACGAGAAGGGTCGAGAGTACGGCCACCTGGTGGGCGAGCGGGCCCCGATCCTGGCCGACGAGGAGGGGCCGATATCACTGCCGCCGGTGATCAACTCCGAGCGCACTCGAGTTACGGAGGACACGACCGACCTGCTGATCGACGTAACCGGCACCGGGTGGCGCCCGGTCCTGGACGCCCTGCACGTGATCGTGTGCAACCTGGCCGAGCGGGGCGCCAAGATCGAGCGGGTGGAGATCGTCGGCGCGTACGAGCGGATCACCCCGACGATGGAGATCGACGTGTGGGACGTCCCAGTTCGGGAGGCTCGAAGGCTGCTCGGCGTCGAGCTCTCGGGCGAGGAGCTCGAGGAGCTGCTCTCTCGAGCCCGGCACGAGGCGGTGTTCGTCCCGGAGGGCGAGCGCGAGCTCCGGGAGCTCCCGCTGCCGGATCACTTCCACGTCGAGGCCGACTGGAGGGAGCTCCCACCAGTTCTGCACGACGAGGACGTCGTCCGCGTCTTCGTCGGCCCGTGGCGGACCAACATCCTCCACGAGTGGGACCTGATCGAGGACGCGGGCATCATGTACAATTACTCAAAGTTCGAGCCCCGACCGCCGCGCGTGTACACCGAGTCCCGGGCGGACGAGGAGCGGGAGTTCATCGGCCTGGTCCGGGACATCCTCGCCCGGCTCAAGTTCGTGGAGGTCAACTCGCTGACGCTGACCAGCCCGGAGATGAACTACCGCAAGATGCGGCTCGAGCCCGACGGGCGGGCGGTCAAGATCGCCAACCCGATCCAGAGGGAGTACACCATGGTGCGCACTTGGGTCCTGCCGTCCCTGCTCCGCTTCCTGTCGGACAACAAGCACCGGCCCTACCCGCAGCGCGTGTTCGAGGTGGGCGAGGTGGCCGAGCTGGACGAGGAGGCCGAGACGGGCGCTAGCGACCGCTGGAAGCTGGCCCTGGCGGTGGCGGGGCCGGGGACCGGTTTCTCCGAGATCAAGTCGGTGGTGGAGGCCCTGCTGCGCGAGCTCGACGTGCGGGAGTGGGAGGTGAAGGAGCTGGATCACCCATCATTTATTAATGGGAGGTGCGCCGAGGTCCTTGTGAACGGCCTGAAAATAGGCTTCTTCGGCGAGATCCACCCGGAGGTGCTGGAGGAGTTCGATTTAGAGGTCCCCGTCGCCGCCGGTGAGTTCGAGATTTCCGCCCTCAGAAGGGCGGCCGGGTGGTGACCCTTGGAACAGATCGTCAAGTCAGCGCTGGAGCGAATGGAGGAGGAAGTCAAGGGGGGAGAAGCCCCACCCCACCGCGACCGTAGCCAGTCCGAAGAGGACCAAGAGCTGATGGAGGTCCTGGAGGAGGCTCGCGCCAAGATCCTGGTCGTGGGCGTCGGCGGGGCGGGCAACAACACCGCCACCCGGCTCAAGGAGGAGGGGATCGAGGGCGCGGAGATCGTCGCCGTGAACACGGACGCTCAGGACCTCGTCGCCTGCAAGGCGGACAGGAAGGTGTTGATCGGCTACGAGCTCACCCGCGGGCTCGGCGCGGGCGGGGACCCGCGCATCGGCGAGGAGGCTGCGAAGGAGGACATCGACAAGATCAAGGAGGTCGTCGAGGGCGCGGACATGGTGTTCGTGACCTGCGGGCTCGGCGGCGGGACCGGGACAGGGGCCGCCCCCGTCATCGCTGAGGCCGCCCGGAAGAGCGGCGCCCTCACCATCGGGGTCGTCACCCTCCCGTTCTCCGTGGAGGGCCGCAAGCGCATCGAGAACGCGCTCGAGGGGCTGGACAAGCTCAAGCAGGTCGTGGACACGTGCATCGTCATCCCGAACGACCGTCTCCTGGAGATCGTCCCCGACCTGCCCATCACCGCCGCGTTCAAGGTCGCCGACGAGGTCCTGATCAACGCGGTGAAGGGCATCACCGAGATGATCACCAAGCCGGGTCTCATGAACCTCGACTTCGCGGACGTGAAGGCCGTGATGGAGGACGGCGGCCTCGCGCTCATCGGTATCGGAGAGGCGGAGAACGATTCCGAATCCAACCGCTCGGTCAAAGCCGTCGAGAGCGCCCTGAACAACCCGCTCGTCGAGGTCGACGTGAGCGGGGCGACGGGAGCCCTGGTCAACATCGTCGGCGGGAAGGACCTGACCCTCAAGGAGGCTGAGGAGGTGGTGGAGCTGGTGGCCTCCGAGCTGGCGGAGGACGCGACCATCATCTGGGGCGCTCAGATCGACGAGGACCTGAACGACATCCTCCGCGTCACGGTCATCGTGACCGGGATAGAGGACGTCGACTTCCACTCGATGTTCAACATCTCCGGCTCCGGCCGCCGCGAGGAGGAAGAGGAGGAGCGTCCCCTGGAAACCAGGAAACGCGAGGAAGAGAAAAGGAAAAGGGAGACCCCCTCGATCGACGAGCTGGAGAAGATCCTGTAGGGGGATCCCCCGTGAGCGCGCTCCGCGACCTCATCGAGTTCCTCCGCGAGTGCCGGATGGTCCTGAAAGCCGCCCGCAAGCCCACCCGGGACGAGTACCTTGAGTCCGCCAAGATCGCGGGCGCGGGCATCCTGATCGTCGGCGGGATCGGGTTCCTGATCCGGGTGATCGTCCAGGTCCTGCAACTATATTACTAGGTGGGGCCGGGCGCGTTGGCGGAGGAGAATGGGGAGAACGGCGAGGAGACGGAGTCAAAGTTCTACGCCGTCCGCGTGCAGGCTGGTAGGGAGAAGAACGCCGCGGAAATGCTCGCGATGCGGGCCCGGAAGCGCATCAAGGAGGACAACGCGGACCTCGGCCTGAAAGCCATCATCGCCCCGGACGATCTCCGCGGGTACTTCATCCTGGAGGTCGAGGATCTCACCGATGAGCTCCGGGAGCTCGTGTACGACCTGCCCGACGCGCGCGGTATCGTGGACAAGCAGATCGACTTCGAGGAGATCGACCACTACTTCGCGCCGAAGCCAGAGGCCGTGGAGATCAGCGAGGGCGACATCGTCGAGATCCTCTCCGGACCGTTCAAGGGCGAGAAGGCCCGCGTCGTAAGCGTCGACGAGTCCCGAGGAGAGATCACCGTCGAGCTGCTCGAGGCGCCCGTGCCCATCCCCGTAACGGTAAAAGTCGACTCCCTCCGGCTCCTGCGGGAAGAGGAGGAGTACGAGGAGTAATCAAGTGGGGTTGGGGGCGCCCTCCCCATGGGCAAGGAGGAGGTTGAAGTGCTGATCGAGGGAGGTAAGGCCGACCCCGGACCACCGTTGGGACCGGCCCTCGGACCGCTGGGAGTTAACATCCAGGAAGTGGTGGAGGAGATCAACAAGAAGACCAAGAAGTTCGAGGGAATGGAGGTTCCAGTTAAGATCATCGTGGATACGGAAACCAAGGAATTCGAGGTTAAAGTCGGATCACCACCGACGTCAGCGATCATCAAGAAGGAGCTCGGTATCGACAAGGGAGCCCACGAGCCCAGGCGCGAGACCGTCGGCGATCTGTCAATGGAGCAGGTGATCAAGATCGCCAAGATGAAGTTCGACGACCTGCTCTCGTACGACCTCAAGACGGCCGTCAAGGAGATCCTTGGAACCTGCGGCAGCATGGGCGTGACGGTGGAGGGCAAGGACCCGAAGGAGGTCCAGAAGGAGGTGGACGAGGGCAAGTGGGACGATCTGATCGAGAAGCACGAAAAGGAGCTCAAGGAGGAGGAAGAGTAGCGGCGGGTGACCCGGGTTGCTGAAGAAGGAGGACCTGATCGAGCCGCTGGAGAAGGTCGTGGAGTACTCCCCGCCCCGCCGCTTCCTGGAGTCCGTTGACATGATCATCAACCTCACCGGCGTCGACCTGTCCGACCCCTCCCAGCGCATCGACAAGGAGGTGGTGCTGCCCCACGGTCGCGGCAAGCCGGTGAAGGTCTGCGTGATCGCCGAGGGCGAGATGGCCCGGGAGGCTGAGGAGGCCGGGGCGACGGTCATCACGAGGGAAGACCTCCAGCGGCTCGCGGAGAACAAGCGCGAGGCCAAGAAGCTGGCCCGGAAGCATGACTTCTTCTACGCCCAGGCCGACCTCATGCCTGAGGTGGGTCGCGTGCTCGGACCCGTCCTGGGCCCGCGGGGCAAGATGGCCAAGCCGATCCCACCCAACGCCGACGTCAAGGCCGTCATCGAGCGCGCGCACCGCACGGCCCGCGTCAAGATGCGCGACCAGCCGGTCATTCACACGGTCATCGGCGCCCGCAACATGGAGCCGGAGAAGCTGGCCGAGAACGCCATGACGGTCATCAACGAGGTCGTGTCCGAGCTCGACAAGGGCTGGTCCCAGATCGACTCCATCTTCGTGAAGACTACGATGGGCCCGGCCGAGCGGGTGTACCCGTAGGGGCGTGAGCGCGATGGCCGTGAAGTCCAAGGGTCAGCCGCCCGCCGGCTACAAGCCCAAGGTCGCGGAGTGGAAGCGCAAGGAGGTGAAGGAGCTCAAGAAGCTCATGGACAAGTACGAGAACGTCGGCATCGTCAACCTCGAGGGCCTGCCGGCGCCCCAGCTCCAAGAGATCCGCGCCAAGCTTCGGGAGAAGGACACCATCATCCGCATGTCCCGGAACACCCTGATGCGGATCGCCATCGAGGAGAAGCTCGACGAGCGACCGGAGCTCGAGCCGCTCCTGGACTACATCGAGGGCCCGGTGGCGTTCATCTTCACGAACCAGGACCCCTTCGAGCTCTACCGGATCCTGGAGGAGAACAAGGCCTCGGCCCCGGCCAAGCCCGGTGACATCGCGCCCAAGGACATCGTCGTCCCCGAAGGTCCGACGCCCTTCGAGCCCGGCCCCATCGTCAGCGAGCTGCAGGAGGCCGGCCTGCCCGCCCAGATCCAGGACGGCAAGGTCGTGATCACGGAGGAGACCGTCCTGGTCAAGGAGGGCGAGGAGATCGACGAGAAGACCGCGGAGATCCTCAAGAAGCTGGAGATCGAGCCGATGGAGGTCGGCGTCGACCTCGTCGCCATCGTCGCCGACGGCACGCTCTTCGAGAAGGACGACCTGGCGATCGACGTCGAGGAGTACGAGGAGCAGGTTCGGGAGGCCGCCCAGCACGCGTTCAACCTGGCGATCAACGCGGCCATCCCGACCGCCGAGACGGCCGACCTGCTCGTCACGAAGGCCCACACCGAGGCCCTCAACCTGGCCATCAACGCCGGCGTGCCCGTGCCCGACGAGGAGGTCATGAGCGCCATCCTGGCCCGCGCTCACGGCGAGATGCTCGCCCTAGCCAGCGCCATCGCGGAGGTGGACGAGGAGGCGCTCAGCGACGAGGTGCTGGAGATGCTGGAGGAGGCTCCGGCCACCGAGGAAGAGGGAGAGGAGGCCGAGGAGGAAGAGGAGGAGGCGGAAGAAGAGGAAGAGGAGGAGGAAGAGGAGGAAGAGGGCGGCGAGGACGAGGGCGCGGCCGGACTGGGAGCCCTCTTCGGCTAACCCGGGCCGGGGGCCACGCCCCTGCCCCATAACGTCGTTCTTACCGGCAGGCCCGGCGTCGGCAAGACCACGATTTGTCTCAAGGTTCGAAACGATTTGGAGGACCGCGGCTACACCGTCGGCGGCATTTACTGCCCCGAGGTGCGGCGCGGCGGCCGGCGCGTAGGGTTCAAGATCGTCGACCTGACCGAGGACGACGAGTACCCGCTCGCGGAGGTGGGCGCCCCCGGCCCGCGCGTGGGCCGCTACGGCGTTTACGTTGAGAACCTCGAGCGCGCGGCCGACTCCATCGAGCGCGCCGTCGAGGAGGCGGACCTGGTCATCGTGGACGAGGTCGGCCCGATGGAGCTCAAGTCCGAGCGGTTCGTCGAGGCCGTCGAGACCGCGGCCGACGCCGAGACCCCGACCATTTTCGTCGTCCACGAGCGTTCCCGGCACCCGACCGTGGTCGACCTCCGCGAGCGCCGCGACGACGCTGAACGCTACCGCGTCACGCTCGAGAACCGGGACCGACTTCCGGAGGAGATCGTCCAGCTGGTGCTGGACTGGCTCGAGTAAGGGACCGCGGGTGATAGCGTGGAGAGGGTCACCTGCGACGTCCTCGTGATCGGGGGCGGCGGCGCGGCCCTACGGGCCGCGATAGAGGCGGCCCGCCACGACCTGAGCGTCGTGATCGTGTCCAAAGGCCCCCTCGGCCGGAGCGGCTGCACCGTCATGGCCGAGGGCGGTTACAACGCCGTCCTGAGGACCGAGTCCCCCGACGACTCCTTCGAGCTGCACTTCCGGGACACCGTGGAGGGAGGCTCCTACCTCAACGACCAGCGACTGGTCGAGATCCTGGTTCGGGAGGCGCCCGACCGCCTCCTCGACCTGGAGAACTACGGGGCCGTGTTCACCCGCAACGAGGACGGCACCCTCGCCCAGCGCCCCTTCGGCGGTCAATCCCGACCCCGGACGTGCTACGCCGGCGACCGCACCGGCCACGAGATCGCCATGGCCCTGCTGGACGAGGTGCGCCGCCTGGACCGCGTCCGCACGCTCGAGAACGTGATGGCCTACCGGCTGATCAAGGACGACGACGGCCGCATCGCGGGCGCGCTGTGCCTGGACCTGGAGCGGGAGGACACCCTCGTCGTCCTGGCCCACGCCACCATCCTCGCCACCGGCGGGGCCGGCCAGATTTACCCGGTCACCACCAACCCCGCGTACAAGACCGGCGACGGGTACGTCATGGCCCTGAAGGCGGGCTGCCCGCTCATCGACATGGAGATGGTCCAGTTCCATCCCACCGGGATGGTGTACCCCGAGAGCGCCCGGGGCATCCTCGTCACCGAGGCCGTCCGCGGCGAGGGCGGCCGCCTATACAACGCGGAAGGAGAGCGCTTCATGAAGCGGTACGACCCCGACCGGATGGAGCTGGCGACCCGGGACGTGGTGGCCCGAGCCATCTACCGCGAGATCAAGGAGGGTCGGGGCACCGAGCACGGGGGCGTGTACCTCGACCTCACCCACCTGCCCGACGAGGTGATCGAGACGAAGCTCGAAACCACCCTCCGCCAGTTCCTCCGCTACGGGATCGACATCCGTGAGGAGCCGATGGAGGTAGCGCCCACCGCCCACCACTTCATGGGAGGCGTCCCCATCAACGAGCGCGCCGAGACCCCGCTCCCCCGACTCTTCGCCTGCGGTGAGGTCACCGGCGGCGTCCACGGGGCCAACCGGCTGGGAGGTAACGCGCTGGCCGACACCCAGGTGTTCGGGTGCCGAGCCGGCCTGTACGCCGCGAAGCTCGCCCGCCGGCTTCGAGCGCGAGGGGAGCGACCCCGCGTGAGCAGGCTCCGACTGCTGGATCTCGAGTCCAAGCTCTGGGAGCGGCTCGGAGAGGAGGACCCCCTCGAGGTCCGCCGCGAGCTCCGAAAGACCATGTGGGATCACGTGGGCCTCGAGCGCTCCGAGCGCGGGCTGAAGAAGGCCATCAAGCGCCTGGAGGAGCTCAAGCGCCGCGTGGAAGAGCGCGGCGTCGACGACGGCCCCGGGCTGCGGCTCGCCCTCGAGACGGTCAACATGATCGAGGTCGGGCTGGCCGTCGCCCGCTCCGCACTCTTCCGTCGTGAGAGTCGAGGCGCCCATTACCGCACGGACTACCCCGAGCGCGACGACGAGAACTGGCTCAAGCACACCGTCTACCGGCCCGACGGGAGCCTCGGGACCAAGCCGGTCGACGTCAGCCGGATAGATCCTCGATCACAGGATTGACCAACCGGACCTCCTTCCCCTCCACCCGCACCATCCCACGGTCGGTCAGCCGCACCTCCGGGACCACCGGCAGCGTCACGAAGGAGAGCACCTGGAACGGGTCCCCCTCCACGTCGGACAGCTCGCGCACCCGCTCCAGGACCGACCCGTACGCCTCGACGAACTCCTCCGGCTCCCGGGATGACATCAACCCCGCCACGTCCAACTCGACCGCCTCGCACCCACCATCCCAGACCACCCCAACGCATCCCCCCAACCGGCCGGCCAGCCTCACCCCCTCCCGAACCAGCCGCAGGTCCCGGCCGACCACCACCACGTTGTGGGCGTCGTGAGCGACCGTCGTAACCAGCGCGCACTCGAGGTCGTCGATCCCCTCCAGGAAGCCCAGCGACCAGCTCCCCTCCCCGTACCGGTCCACCACGACCAGGAACGCGATCCCCTCCTCCATCACCCTACCGTCCCGAATCGTGATCTCCTCCACGACCTCCCGGGTCCTGATCGTCCCCGGCCTGACCCCCACGCACCTCACCCGGTACCTACCGTCCTCGAACCCGATATCCTCCGGGTCGACGCCCACCTCCACCCGGGGAAGCTCCGCCTCCGCCCCCTCGAACTCCGCATCCTCCCTCGGGGTTCCCTCCAGGAAGACCCGCCGGGGTTCGACTTCCTCCAACCCGCTCAGCACGACCACGTCCGCGTGGTAGCCGGGGGCCAACCGACCGGTCCTCAGCCCGTAGCACAGGGACGGGTTCAGGGTCACCGTCCCGAGCGCCTCCAGCGGGTCGAACCCCGCCTCCACGGCCCGCCTGACCATCTTGGCCAGCGAGACCTCGTCCATGTCGCTCGCGTGGAGATCATCCGTCACGAAGCACACGCCGCTGAGATCGTCCAGCGCCTCGAGGGCGGCCTCCAGGTCCCGGGACGAGGAACCCTCCCGGACGAACGTCCACACGCCCAGCTCACGCCTCCACCGGAACTCCTCCCCCGTCGAGCACTCGTGGTCGGTCTCCGGCCCCGCGGAAAAGTACCGCGCGGCCCCGGGACCCACGAGGCCGGGGGCGTGCCCGTCGACCCTCAGCCCCATCCGCCGGGCCAGCCGCACGAGCTCGTCCTTCCGCCCCTCCAGGACCCCCTCCACGTCCATCATCTCGCCCAGCGCCACCACCATCGGGTGGTCGGCGTACCGCTCCACGATCTCCGGCGTCACCTTCCCCCGAACGGTCTCGAACGGCTCCCCAAGGGCCGGCACGCACGATGGAAGCGCCAGGTAGAACTTGAAAGGTCGGGCCCGCTCGGCGGTTCTCAGAGCCCACCTCAACCCCTCCTCGCCCGCCACGTTCACGACCTCGTGTGGATCCCACACGACCGACGTCACGCCGCGCTCGGAGACGACCCGCGCGTAGCCGGGCGGGCTCAGACCGGAGCTCTCCACGTGCACGTGAGCGTCCACGAAGCCCGGGCAGATAACCCCGTCGACCTCGATCACGTCCACGTCGCCCAGCTCGTCGGGCAGGTCGGAGAACACGCCCAGGATGCGACCCCTCTCCCAGACGACGTAGCCGGGACGAACGCGCGAGAACCAGGGGTCAACGACGCGACCGTGAAGCGCCCTCAGCGACCGTCCCCCCGAGGGAAGGAGGTACGGCGGGGAGGTAGGCGCGCGGGGTCATCGGTCGGCTCGTCGGCCCACTCCCCCGCGCTTGTGGCCCGGCGGAGCCCACGCGGGGTCATCCCCGGAGTCTCCGCGTCACCCGCGCCGGTTGGACCGGGCCGTGCCCCGTCCCCAAGTCGCGGCGTATGAAGTTACCGCCTCTAAATCATCGACCCCCGGGCCACGCAGCGCACGTACACCCAGGCCGCCACCAGGAAGTTGTACACGACGGCGCCGTCCAGCAGGGCCCGGGCGAGGGCCGGGGGAACGTGCACCGCCGGGGTGGGAGGCGGCGGGAGGAACAGATCCTCCAGCCTGTAAAACCGACCATCCTCCGCGTTGAAGTATCCGTGGCTGGCGGAGACGTGCAGCCCCGCGGCCACGGTGAACAGCGCCCCCGTCGAGAGGAGGAGAAGCCCCAGCCGCTCGGACGCCAGGCACGCGGCCGGACAGCTCACCGCCCAGTAGTTAGGGTTAACCACCTTGGAGAACGCCAGGAGGGCCGCCCCCACCGCGCACGAGCGACGCTCCGGCTCGCCCGGGGCGACGAGTGGGAGGAGCATGGCGGCGGCCAACAGCGCCACCGGCAGCTCGGTGGGCGGGGTGACCAGCGTCCAGATGGAGCAGTTCTGCGGCGGGCGGCCCATCTGGAACAGGACCACGTCCTGCAGGAACGCCCAGCCGTTGCCAAGGAGGTACGGGACCAGGACGACCGCCGTGACGAGCACGAAAGCGATCAGCGACTCGCGGCGCAGGTGAGGGAGGGCCAGCAGTCCCGCGGTGGGCTTGGTCCAGAACGCGAGCGCCGCCAGCGTCCCGCCCAGCCAGCGCTCCCGCATGATGATCGCCGCGAGGGCCATGGAGACGGGGATGGGATCCAGCTGCCAGAACGCGCACGGGTAGGCCGTGGAGAGCGCCACCACCAGCTGTCCCGTCCGACCCATCCCCACGCGGCGGGCGCAGTAGACGCACGCCAGGGTCCCGATCCACACGGGGAGCTTCCACAGGAGTCGGAAGCGCCAGTCGAGCGGGTTCAGCCCCAGCAGCCCGTGCCCCAGGTACCAGACGAGTGCCGGGAGCAGGGAGCCGAGGGGAGGGTAGTGAACGTCGGTCTTAGCGTAGTAAGTCAGCGGGTGGGAGATGATCTTGGGGCACCAGCTCATCCACTTCTCGTAGTCCGGGGCGTACACGGCCGTCAAGAGCCACCAAATCACGTCCGCCATCACTTCACCTCCGGACCCTGCGACGGTCCGCAGCTCGTGCCCTCGTCATCGGTTCAACTCAGAGAAGGCCAGATTCTTCATCCCGTCCCCCGATATCGTTACGCGATCTTTAACGATTCGCGGCAAAGAGGAGGAGGGGGCGTGAGGGGGTTAGAGCTTCAGCGTGCCCAGGCTCACCGAGCCCAGGTACTTCACGACCGGCGAGGCCAGCGTCGTCAGCAGCTGGTCCATCGCCTGGACCACTGGTGCCACGATCTGCGCGGCCTGCTTCACGCCCTTGTCGGCCAGGTACCCCACCAGCGCGGTGATCACCGGCACCGCCAGGCCGGCGGCGCTGGCGGTCGTGACCACCATCTTGCCCTCGATGCCCAGCTGCTCAGCCAGGTCCACGATCACGTTGTCCAGCGTGGCCACACCGGCCAGGTACATCGCCAGCGTGACCACCGGCGCCAGCAGCGTGCCGACGTCCAGCATCGTCAGCGTGTTGACGAGCTGCTTGTGGTCCATCGCCCACCCGGCCAGCAGGTCGGTCGCCAGTGCCGCCGTCAGTCCGGCTCCGACGACGACGTCCTGCTCGACGTACTCACGGATACCCAGCTGGTCCAGCAGGCTCTGCAGCGTGCCCTTCAGGTCCGTTCCTAGCGCGTCATCGATCGCACTGGTGATCGGGTACCCCATCAGCGCGTCCAGCATGGCGATCGCCGGCACAGCCAGCAGCGCGTCCTTGACCAGCGCTCCCGTCAGGTGGACCGGCTTCACCGCCGGCGCCACGACCTCGACCGTCACCTCCTTGGTCGCGGTGCCACCCTTGATGCCGTACTGCGGCAGGTCTGGGAACCGCGCGGTCACCGTGATCGTGTGCTTACCCGGCGTCAGCTCCAGGGTCGCGGTCACCGTCTTGGTCTCGCCGAGCCGGTACGGTGGGGTGATCTTGGTCGTGTGGACCACGTTCCCGTCCACGGCGAACGTCACGGTCGTCGGCGTGCGCCGGATCGTGTACGGGTAGTTACCGGACCACGTGATGACCGCGGTTACCTGGACGGCGGCCTTCTTCTCGCCCGGCTTGAGCTGAACCTTGGCCGGCGCCTGAACCTCCTTGATCTCCGGCTTGATGGTGTACTTAGCACCGTACACCTTGGCCTCCGCGGCGCCCACTAGGGCGCCCGCCAGAGCCACGAGGAGGGCGAGGAGCAGGCGCTTCATGCGAGGTCACCCCGGACCCGCGGGCCGATCAGACTTATTTTACCTTTTTGGGAAACCTTGGTCGGTGATTAGTCCTCAAATCCCATCATCTTCCTCAACTTCCGCCCTACCCGCTCGATCTCGTGGTTCTCGATCTCCTTGCGCAGCCGCCGGAGCACAATTCGTCCCGACTCGTTCTCCATGGTCCACTCCCGGGCGAACTCGCCGCTGCGGATCTCCTCCAGCACCTTCTTCATCTCCTCCTTGTTGATGATCCGCTTGCCGCGCGTGAGTCCTCCGTACTCAGCGGTGTTCGAGACGGCCTCCAGCATCCCCGTGAGTCCCTTCTTGTGGATCAGGTCCACGATGAGCTTCAGCTCATGCAGCGTCTCGAAGTAGGCTACCTCCGGCTGATAACCCGCCTCCACCAGCGTCTCGAAGGCGTACAGAATCAGGTACAGCACGCCGCCCACCAGGTCGACCTGCTCTCCGAACAGATCCGTCTCGACCTCCTCCCGGAACGTGGTCTCGATGACGCCCGCGCGGGTGAACCCCATGGCCTTGGCCATGGCCAGGGCGATGTCCTTCGCCTTGCCCGTGTAGTCCTGGTGCACGGCCACCAGGGCCGGGGTGCCGAACCCCTCCGTGTACAGCTTGCGCACCATGTCCCCCGGTCCTTTGGGTGCTACTAGGATCACGTCTACGTACTCCGGCGGTTCAATGAGGCCGTAGTGAATGTTGAACGCGTGGCTGAAGCCCAGCGCGTCTCCCTTGCTCAGGTTGTCGTGAATGTGTTCTCGGTACACCTTGGGCTGGACCTCGTCGGGGATCAGGATGTGCACGATGTCGCCCTGCTCGGCCGCCTCCGGGATCGGCAGGACCTCGAACCCGTCCTCCTTCGCCCGCTTCCAGGACGGTCCGCCCTCGCGCACGCCGATGATCACGTCGACGCCCGAGTCCCGGAGGTTCTTGGCCTGAGCCTCGCCCTGATTCCCGTAGCCGATCACCGCAACCGTCTTGCCCTCCAGCACGTCTAGGGAGGCGTCCTCGTCCCCGTAAATCTTGGCCAAGCCGCCCGCCCCGCTGGCCTCAGTCGGACTTAACGATGCCCTCCTTAACCAGGTCCAGGAGGCCGGCCTCCTCCAGCGCCTCCTTCACCTCCTCGTCCGACGCGCCCCGCTCGATGTCGATCTTCTCCGGCGTCGGCTCCAGGTGCTTCACGTTACACCTTCTCCGACGAACCCCGGTGATCTCCTTCGGGCCGGTCACGATGACGAAATTCTCATCTATGATGTCCACGACGACGCAGTACCTGCCGGCCTCCCTGCCGGCGGTTTTCACGCAGATTCGACCGATCTCGATCGGGGCCGCCACGGCATCATCCCCCGGGGGTTCCGGTTGGCCAGGTTGTTCGGCAGGTCGGCGTGGCTTGCCCTAGCAGCCGGTTTAACAACGTTGTTGGCCTACTTGGCGCACCTCGGGCACGAGTCCGTGACCCACGCCCCGAACCGTCACGCGGCCGAAAACGCCCCGCTCCACTACGCGATCTGCGCCATCATCGCCGCGTGCGCGGTCCGGCTCACGCCGGGTTATTCAGCCCTGAACGTCCTCCTGAACTGCGCGCTCAGGGAGACGCCGAGACCGCTACCGACCGGGCCGTGGCTGGCGTGGCAAGGGCTCAAGGTCGGGGCCCTGATCGTCCTCCTGCACGGATTCCCCACGGTCCCCGTCGTGCACTGGATCGCCTCCGGCAACCCGGCCCGGGTGGTCCTGGCCCTCGGGATCCTGCTCGGTCCCCCGTTCAAGGTCAGGGCCGCGATGCTCCTGCTCTCTCACCTGGCCAGCGCCGCGCTGGACGCGCAGGAGTACGCGAACGACCGCGAGCTGCTGGAGTCCGCGATGATCTCGCACGGCCTCCGCATCGCGGCCGTGGTCCTGGGGATCGCCACCGTCACCCTCGCCACCTACCCCATTATCTCAATGTACCTCCTCCCACTGCTGGCCTTCCTGGCGGCCCTCAGCCTGCACCTGTGGTCTCAGTCCCGGCTTCCATGGCGGGAGTACCGCCAACTGAGCGGGCTGATCGACCGGATTAAGCGAGGCCTTATCCTGGCGGTGGCGCTGCTCCCCACCGTTCCGGTCCTGGACCTCCTGACCGGCGTCCCCACGGAGCTGACGATCCACGCGTGGGCCACCATGGTCGGAGAGGCCGTCCTGCAGCCCCACTCGGTGAAGCTCGACCCCGCCTCCTACCTGACCCAAACCCCCGCCCAGCTCTCCCGAGCCTGGAGCGCGGGACGCTCCCCGGTGTGGGGCGTCACCGGAGACCGGCTGCAGGTCGTGGTCAGCGACGGGCGCGGCCACGGCTGGGTCATCGACCCCAGGTCCGGGGCGATCAGAGGTACTCTCAAGGTTCCCATCGAGGCCATTGAGCGGCAGGAGGACGCGCTCCGGCGTGCGTTCCCGTACCTCCGACCCGGGGCGCCCGTGCTGAGGGACGGTCGAGTCCGGGTGAGCGCGTGGATCGTCGCCGACGTGTGGCTGCCGTTCCTGGGGTTCACCCTGGCACTGCCCGTCTCGGGTGATCCGGCCCTCCCGAGGAACGAGTGGGGGCTCGCCTGGTACCCGGCCCGCTGGAGGGGTCGACTGGTGCCCGTGCTCATCCCGATCGAGACGCTGGCGATGCCGGTCCTTGAGGTGCCGGGCGAGGCCCTGGTCTCGATCCCCCCGCCGCGTTCCCTGAAACTGTGGCTGCACGGGCCCGGGTTCGTCCGCATCGACCGGGGGAGGGTGATCCTCCTGAGACCGGAGTATCGGTCCGACGGGACGCTGAAGCGCCTGGAAGCGATCAGGGTGTGAGGGGTACGGTAGCGTGAAGGCGGCCGTCTTCCTCGAGCGGAAGGGGAACAAGGTGCGGATCGCGTTCACCGAGGACGATCCCAGGTCCGGGGCGGAGATAGAAAGGGAGGCTCTGCTGGAGCTGGGCCCGGACGAGCGGCCGGTGAGAGGCGTGCTGGACGGTGATCCGACCCCGCCGGACAAGATCCTCAACCGGGTCCGGGCGGCGGGCACCGTTCTGGCGCGCGGGGACCTGGCCAAGACCGCCGAGCGACTTCTCGGCGGCAAGGTCGAGCGGGCGGAGTTCTGCCGCCGTTGCCTGGCCTCGGACAAGATCACGGTCCTTGACGGCGGGTACAAGTTCGGGGACGTGCGCGTCTGCGGGGAGTGCGCCGAGGAGATCCTGGAGGAGGAGCTGAGGTTCCGCGTCCCGAACTTCTCGCAGACCCTGCTGGAGCGCCTGAAGGAGCTCTTGGACCGGTTCCGCGACGTCGACCGCGTGATCGAGATGGTGGACCCCTCGTTCGACCCGGCCCGCGAGGACGAGAAGACGCGGTGGGACGTGGTCGAGGCGGAGGATGAGGAAGAGGAGGAGCGCCTGCCGATCTCGAAGGTGGACGCCCCGGCCCGACTCATCAGCCTCCTGCGCGAGCTCGGGTACCGCGAGCTGACCCCGGTTCAGACCAAGTGCGTACGCGCGGGCCTGCTGGAGGGCGAGAACCTGCTGGTGGTGTCTCCCACCGGGTCCGGGAAGACGCTCGTGGCCGAGCTCGCGGGCCTGACCCGGGTGCTCGAGGAAGGGAAGAAGATGGTCTACCTGGTGCCCCTCGTGGCGCTGGCCAACCAGAAGTTCCGCGAGTTCCGGGAAAAGTACGGCGAGAGGCTCAACGTCGGCGTCCGACTCCAGGTCGGTGCGACCAGGCTGAAGGAGTTCTCGAGACCGGAGCGGGGCCCCGACCCGGAGGAGGCGGACATCATCGTGGGGACGTACGAGGGGTTCGACCTGCTCCTCCGCACCCGGGCGATCGACCCGGACGAGATCGGTGTGGTTGTGATCGATGAGGTGCACAGCTTGGCCGACGAGGACCGAGGTCCCCGGCTGGACGGTCTTATTTGCCGCCTTAAGACCCTGACCGACGCGCAGCTACTGGGCCTGTCGGCCACGGTGGGCAACCCGGAGGAGCTCGCGGAGTACCTCGACGCGCGCCCGGTCATCCACGAGCGGAGGCCGGTACCGTTGGAGTATCACCTCGTGATCAACCAAGACCGACGGCAGAAGTGGGACCGCATCGCCCGGCTCGTGGAGGCGGAGTGGGAGACGGAGTACTCCACCGGCTACCGGGGCCAGACGATCGTCTTCACCCACTCCCGGCAGAACACGCACCGCCTGGCCGACTTCCTCCAGGAGCGGACGGGGCTGGACGTCGCCCCCTACCACGCTGGGCTGCCCTACGACCGGCGCAAGTCGACCGAGCAGGCCTTCGAGCGGGGCGAGCTGGCGGCCGTCGTCACGACCGCGGCCCTCGGCGCGGGCGTCGATTTCCCAGCCTCTCAGGTGATCTTCGAGAGCCTGGCGATGGGTGTCGAGTGGCTGACGCCCATGGAGTTCCAGCAGATGGCGGGGCGGGCTGGACGGCCCGGTTACCACGACCGGGGCAAGGTCGTCCTGATGGTGGAGCCGGGGCGCCGGTACCACTCCGGTCAAGAGGACACCGAGGACAAGGTCGCCTTCCGACTGCTCGAGTCGGAGCCGGAGCCGGTCGAGGTGGAGTACGACGATGAGGACGAGCGCGAGCAGGTGCTGGCGCACGTGGCCAGCGGCGCCGCCTCCTCCCCGGAGGAGCTCCGACGGGTCTGCTCCGAATCCTTCGGGTTCGCCGGCGACCCGGAGCGGAGGCTCAAGGAGCTTCGGGAGATGGGGTTCGTGAAGGGGTTCAAGCTGACGCGCCGGGGCCGGGTGGCCGCCCGCTACTTCGCCGGACCGCGCACGGTGCACCGGCTCGTCGAGTCCGAGCGAGAGGATCCACTGCAGGCCGTGGCCGAGGTGTGCCCGTTCGAGCGGCTGCAGCTGTCCCCCTCGATCCGGCGGGCGGTCGAGCGGGTCACGAGGATGTCCGTGCCCGCCCGCTTCGAGGACGCCCTGGAGGTCATCCACTCCGAGCGCCGCGAGGTGCTTGAGCACCTACCCAAGAAGGAGCGTGACCGACTGATCAAACTGATCCGAGCGGTGGACTGCGGGTGCGATGCGTTCCCGCACTGCGATCACGTGCCCGCCAAGGCCTCTGCGCTGCTGCTGAGGACGCGCTTAGAGGGTAAATCAGTCTTCGCCATGCCCAGGGAGCTGGAGCGGAGGTACGGTCTAACGGCGTACCCGACCGACGTCGCGAGCTGGCTGGAGGAGGTGATCCGGCTCCTGGAGTGCGCGGCCGAAATCGCGGAGGAGCCGGGGATGAGGGCGGCGGCGGAGGCCCTCGCCGATCCCTGGTCTACCCGCCGCTGAGCTCCTCGAGCGCCCGGCGCGCGAGCTCCGCCGCCTTCCTGCCCCGGACGGTTAACGCCCCCTCCACCTCCGTGCCGAGCACCGTGGCGCGAATGCGGGCCTCCACCTCCTCCTCTCGCACCTCACCCTCAACGTCCACGGAGTATCGATCCTTCGCGTCCTTCAGCCTCACCTGGTAGGAGTCACCCTCTAGCTCGACGTCGATCTCCGCATTCTTGACGACGTCGACGACGGCCACCACCGACTGCTCCAGCACCTGCATCGCGAGCCGCATGACGTTCTCCGGCGTCATGTACTTCTTCACCAGCTTGTCGAGCAAGGCGGTGCCCCCGGTGGTGGTACCCATGTCCGGCGAGCGCCGGGAGTACCGGCTGATCCCGGTGAGGGATAAGTACTGGCGGGTAGGCTCCGGGGCGTTGAAAAACGCGTTGACGGCGCTCGAGGGGGTTGAGCTGCGGGACGGGGACGTGCTGCTGGTCTCCGAGAAGGCGGTGGCCGTGGCCGAGGGAGAGCTCATCGACGAGCGCGAGTACGAGCCCGGTCCCCTGGCCAAGCTGCTGGTGACCCTGTGGATGAGGATCGTCTGGGGGCGGATACTGGGGCCGCTGCTGGGACCGCTGATGGATCCGCCGCTGCGCGAGGAGACCATCCGGAACTTTCGACGCTATCCGAAGCGGGAGGGAGCGATGCACAAGCAGATGATCCTTGAGGAGTTCGGCCTGCTTCACGCGCTGGAGCCGGTATCGGAGGCCGGCTGCGACGTGGGGAACGTCCCGGGGTACTTCGCCGCGCCCGTCCCGGCCTCGGCCGACCGGTTCGCGCGACGCTTGAGGGAGCGGCTGCGCGAGGACCGCGGGGTGGACGTGTCCGTCGTCGTGGGAGACACCGACAAGACGTACGAGCTCTTCGGTGTACTCTTCACGACGATCGCTCGGGCGCACCCGGAGATAATCTCCGGGACGGGCGTCCTAGGGTTCCTAATCGGCCGACTCCTGGCGCGAACCCTGGGCCCGACGCCCGTCGCCATCGCGGGCGACGTGGAGGTCCGGGAGGCGATTCGGCTCCTGAAAGAGGCCGAGCGGGTCCGGACGAAGGGGGCGGGGCGCACGGTCTACGACGCGCTGGACGAGGTGGGCGACCCGGGGCGCCTCGACGAGGACTTCCTGAACAGGTTCGAGCACGTGCCGATCGTGGTGGCTCGCCCCGTCAGCCGGTGAGCTTCAGCCCGTACTTCTCGATCTTCTCCGCGACCTTCCGTGCCGCCTTCTCCGGCTCGTCCTCGGTCTTCGCGCCCGTGCACACGGCCTTACCCGAGTAGAACAGGAGCATCGCCACGTCGGGCTCCTTGAGCCGCAGCACCAGGCCGGGGAACTGCTCGGGCTCGTACTCGATGCCCTCCACGTCCTCGTCCTCCGTGAGCACCTCCGCGATCATGTCCAGGTCCAGCGAGACGTTGAAGTCAATCGAGGCCACGATGTTCTGGATCTCGATCTCGGGCTCGCCCTCGAACTCGACCCCGCACTTCTTCTCCAGGTCCTCCCGCACCCGCTCCACGCTCTCGTAGATCTGCTCCCTGGTCTTGGCCCCGGTGCAGACCATCTTTCCGGACCGGAAGATCAGCACCACGGTGCCGATGTCCTCCAACCGGTAAACGAGGCCCGGGAACTGCTCAGGCTCGTACTCACCCTGCAGGATCACGGAGCACTCGTCCAGGTTAACTTCACCCTTCAGATCCACCGAGGCCACGATGTTCTGGATGTCTACCTCGGGCTCGATTTCCTTCGATTCTTCCGCCATTGGGAGGGGACCCCCCATCGCATGGTAGTGCCGGGACCGGCTCGCCCTCCAAATACCTCAGCCCCAGCAGGCACAGCCCTCGCGCCTCGAGGTCCTCACCCGCGAAGACGGCCACCTCGCCACCCCACAGCTCCGACACCCTCCGTTTTAAAAGTTCGTTTTTAACACCACCGCCCGAGAGCACCAGCAGGTCCGCGTCGAACCGGGACGCGTTCCTCACGATCGTCTCCGCCACCAGCTCGGTCACCGTCCGCAGCGCGTCCTCCGGCTCCCCCTCGAACTCGGAGAGCACGGGCTTCAGCAGCCGCTCCTGCTCCGGCGGAACGACGCCTAGACTGCCCTTGACCGGGCCGAACACCGGCTGACCGTCCGCCTCCAACCCCTCCAGCCTCCGCCTCAGCCCTCCGTCCACCTCGCCCCGGGCCGCGGCCCGCCCGCCCTCGTCGTACTCCTCCCCCAGCAGCTCCCGGGCCGCCAGATCGATGGGAAAGGTGCCGGGGCACACGACCGCCTTCCCGAAGTCCGGGTCGCCGCCCTCGATCGGCGTCACGACCGCCATCGCGCCCACGTCCACGTGCACGCAGTCCGGGTACTCCTCCGCCACGCAGTACGGCGCGCCCACGGCGTCACCGTCCGGGGCTCCCCACGGGTCCCCGTACACCGCCAGCGTGGGCACGCCCGTCCGCTCGTGGATCATCGGTCCCAGGATCAGACCCAGCTCGTCCACGATCGTGCCCACGACGACCAGGTCCGGATCCACCTCCCGGACCCGGCGGACGACCCGGGGGGCGATCTCGCGGCGCAGCGCGCGCCGGCTCTCCTCGAGCGGGAACACGCACGAGATCTTGCCGAAGACCCCCTCCTCCCGGGCCACGATCTCCCACTCGCCCCGCTCGTTCATCAAGCAGTAGTCCGTGCCCGTGTTCCCCAGCTGAACCCCCAGCACCCGGACCAAGCGCGCCGGCCCCCTTCCCGATGACGATTTAAGAGCAGTGAAACCCCGGCCGGGGTCCGGAAACGGGGGCGGATCGCTTGACGAGGACGAAGAAGTGGCATTACTCGATTCCACCCGAGGAGCTGGACGAGGACCGCACCGCCAAGGCCTTCATCCGCGAGCTGAGGATCTCGCCCAAGCACGCCCGCGAGATCTGCCGGGCCATCCGCGGCAAGCCGCTCGACGAGGCCAAGGAGTTCCTGAAGCGCGTGATCCGGAAGGAGGAGGCGGTGCCCTTCAGGAAGCACAAAAAGAAGGTTCCGCACCGCCGGCAGATCCGGCCGGGATGGGACGCCGGTAGGTTCCCGCAGAAGGCCGCGCGCGAGATCCTACGGGTCCTGGAGCACGCGGAGGCCAACGCCGAGCAGAAGGGCCTGGACACGGACCGCCTCTACATAAAGCACATAGCGGCGCACAAGGGCCGCGTGATCCGCGGCTGGATCCCGCGAGCCTTCGGGCGAGCGACCCCGTTCAACACGCCCACCACGCACATCGAGGTGATCCTGGAGGAGCGCTAGGGGGAGCCCCCGCCATGGTGATGTACGGTGAGAACGTCCCGGTGCACAAGAAGTTCGTGCAGTACGGCATGCTGAAGACCGAGCTGGACGAGTACCTGGAGAAGGAGCTGGATCGCGCCGGTTACGGCGGGATGCGGCTCCAGCGCGTGCCGAACGCGACCAAGATCATCGCGTACGTCGAGCGGCCGGCCATCGCCATCGGTCGCCGCGGGCGCAACATCCGCCGCATCGAGGAGGAGGTGCAGGAGAAGTTCCCGCTCCTGGGCCGCGTCACGATCGAGGTCAAGGAGATCCCAGTACCGGAGCTCAACCCACGCGTCGTCGCCCGCCGGCTCGCGTCCGCGATCGAGCGCGGCGTCCACTTCCGTCGTGCGGCCTACGGCGCCCTGCGTCGCATCATGAACGCGGGTGCCAAGGGCGCGCTCATCAAGCTCTCGGGCAAGCTGATCGGCGCTCGGGCCCGGACGGAGAAGTTCATGGACGGCGTGGTCAAGTACTGCGGCGAGCCCGGTGACGAGTACATGATCGAGGGCTACGTCCAGGCGATCACCAAGCCGGGAGCCATTGGCGTTACCGTAAAGATCATGCCACCCGACGTGGAACTGCCGGACGAGATCGAGGTCAAGCCGCCGGAGGAGGTGGAGGACAAGCTGAAGGAGCTCGTCGGCGAAAAGGCCGAGGAGGAGAGCGAGGAGGAGAAGCCGGAGGAGTCCGAGGAGGGGGAGGAGTAGCCCATGGGCAAGTACAAGCTGCACTCGGACGACATCCGCGAGATGTCCCCGGAGGAGCGGCGCGAGAAGCTCAAGGAGCTTAAGGCGGAGCTGCTCAAGGAGATGACCTCCAAGTCCGTCGCCGGCGTCCCGGAGAATCCCGGGAGGGTAAGAGAAATAAAGAAGAACATCGCCAGAATTCTCACGATAGAGCGCGAGGAGGAGCTTAAGAAAATCCGAGAGGCCGAAAAACGCTGAGGGGAAGGCCCCGGAAAGATGCAGGACGAAGACGTCTGCCCCGTTTGCGGACTTCCGAAGGAGCTCTGTGTTTGTGAGGAGGTCTCTAAGGAGACCGTTGAGAAGATCAAGATCTACACGGAGCAGGTCCGGCCCGGCAAGATCGTCACCATCATCGAGGGCCTCGATGACACGGACGTTGACCTCCAGGAGCTCGCGAGCAAGTTGAAGAAGGAGTGCGCCTGCGGAGGCACCGCCAAGGAGGGCAAGATCATCCTACAGGGCGATCACCGGAACAAGGTCCGGGAGTACCTGATTAAGAAGGAAGGGTTCCCGGAAGACACCATCGAGGTCTCCTAGCCGGCACCGGCCCTGAGCCCGGCGATGAACACCCTCCTACCAGAGACCTCCCGCGGGAACGCCACCCCAACCTTCACCTTGAACCCCTCTTTCTCCAGGAACTTGCCCCGGATCCGGCACACGGTCAGCTGGTGACGCACCGAGTCTTCGGCCCGCTTCAGCTCGCGCTTAAGCCACTCGTACTCGCTTTCTTCTTTCACGCCGGGCCGCACCCCTAGTTCGTCTATTATCACCCTAGGGCTCGCCCGCCCGTAGCAGCACGGGACCACCAGTGCGACGCGCGCCCCGAGCTCCCGGGCCAGCTCCAGCATCCGGTCCGTTAGCGTGCCGCAGAGGTGCAGTCCGACCACGACGTCCGCCCGTTTCACGCTGATCCCGACGCGGCCCGAGACCACCTCGTGCAGGTCCCACGTCTCGAACCTCAGGTTGCTCACACCCACGGACTCCAGGTACTCCTCCAGGACCGGCCACGACTTGAACTCGCGGACGTCGAACCCCAGCACCTCGCACGAGGGACACGACAGGGCCATCGCGGCGGTCAGCGCCCCGCGACCGCACCCGGCGTCCACGATCACGTCTCCCGGCCTGACCCACGTGCACAGGAGCTCCAGCAGCCTCCCCACCTGCTCCCGCTTACGATGGGCGTCCCGGGCCGAGCTGGGGAACGCCTCTCGAGGCAGGTACAGCCGCTCCTCCCCGTGGGGGCCACGATACTTGACCTCCACGGCTCACCCCCCGAGGCCCGAGGACCTCCTTGGCAAAAAATTCAGGGTCGTAAGGGCCCGCTCCCGGCCTCACTACGGCACCCGCGGCAGGATCCTTGGCTTCACCAGGAACTGCCTGGTCTACGGCGACCGCCGGGACCAGAAGCTCCTACCGCTCGACGGAGTCATCCTCGAGGTGGAAACCGAGGAGGGGAGGATCAGGGTGGAGGGGGACCAGCTACTCCGACTCCTTCGCGATCCTTAGCAGCTCAATGGGTACTGGCACGACCAGCGTGACGTTCTCCTCCGCGGACACCTCCGAGAGCGTCTGAAGCAGCCGCAGCAGCCCCGGATCCACGCCCAGCTTCTCCGCCGCCTCCTTCAGGTCCTTAGCGGCCTGGCGCTCGGCCCGGGCCTGGATGATCCTCGCCCGCCGGTCCCGCTCGGCCTCCGCCTGCCGCGCCATCGCCCGCCGCATCTCCTCCGGGAGGACGACGTCCCGGATCTCCACGTCCACGATCCTAACGCCCCAGTCCCTCGTCTTCTCGTCGATGATCTCCTTGATCCGCTCGCTCAGCTCCTCCCGCTTGGCCAGCACGTCGTCCAGCTCCACCTCGCCCAGGACCGATCGAAGGGTCGTCTGGGCCAGGTTGAACACCGCCCCCTCGTAGTCCCCCACGTTGAGCACCGCGCGGGCCGGGTCGACCACGCGGTAGTAGATCACGGCGTCCACCTTGATCGGCACGTTGTCCCTCGTGATCACCTCCTGCGGCGGGATCTCCCGGGTGATGACCCGCAGGTCCACCTTAACCAGCCGGTCGATGACCGGGATGATCAGGTTCAGCCCGGGTGGTCGCGTGCCCACGTACCTGCCCAACCGCAAGAGCACGCCGCGCTCGTACTCGTTCAACACCCTCACGGACATGGCCAGCAGGACCAGCGCCGCCCCGAGACCGACCGCCAGCCACTTCCACGGGATCGTCGCCCACGAGATCATCGCTCTTTAACCCCCTCCCGCGAGGGTTCCGCCGGCTCGACCTCGAGCCGGCTCCCCAGCACCCTTCTCACGACGACGCGGTCACCCTCGCCGAGATCCGCCTCGGACACGGCGTCCCAGACCTCGCCTCGCACCTCCACTCGGAGCGGATCCGAGGACACCACCACTCCCTCCTCACCGCGCAGCTGGCTCGCGTCCGCGGGGCCGCCCTCCGCCGACCCGGCCCGCCGGCGCCCGACCAGTCCCCAAACCTGCATCACCAAGATCAGCGCGCCAGGCGGCCCGGTGACCAGGAGGAGCTTGGGATCTCGGAGCCAGCTTCCCAGCCATAGGAGCCCGACTCCCACCGCGGAGACGACCCCGGTGTTGGCCAGGCAGTCCGCGGCGATCATGGTCCCACCCGAAAGCATGAGGACGTGCGGGAGCCAGTCCACGGCCCGGACCCCGCTACCTCTATTTCCACTACGAGCGTGAACCGAGTGGGGAGCACCGTGGACGTCATCGTGGGTGCCGGTCCGGCGGGGCGGACCTGCGCGCTAGTGCTGGGCCGGGCGGGTAGAAAAGTCCTGCTAATTGACCGGAAGGGTAAGAAGGGGGTCGGTGGGAAGTGCCTCAACGAGGCGTGCATGGTGGTGGGCGCGCTGGTCGAGGTCGCGCGGTTGGTGGCCTGGTCCAGGCTGGGGATCCCCGGGGTTGAGCTGTCGGTGGACGTGGATTACAGGGAGCTGACGCGCGGGGTGAAAAAGACGCTCGCCAAGATCAGGTCCAAGCTGCTCAGGGAGGTGCGAGACGCCGGCGTCGAGGTGGTCAGGGGCGAGGTGGATCGGGTCGAGGAGGGTCCGGCGGTTCGGGTGAACGGTGAGCGGCTGGAGGCGGATCACGTCCTCCTCGCGACCGGCTCCGTGCCCAAGGTCCCCGACGTGGACGGCGTGGAGCTGGACGACGTGGTGACCTACCGGGAGCTCTTGGACATCGACCTCCCGGGAGAGGCGTGCGTGGTCGGGGGCGGCCCGACGGCCCTGGAGCTAGCGTTCGTCTTCGCGGCGCTCGGGTCCGAGGTCACCCTGACCTACCGGTCGCAGCTGCTGCCGGGCTACCCGCGTGAGGTGGTCAAGGAGGCGGTCCGGGACCTGAAGTTGGTCGGCGTCGAGGTGGTGCGCGGGGGCGAGCTGAGGGAGATCCGGGAGACGACCAACGGGCTGGAGTGCGAGTTCGAGTGCGGCTTCGTGGTGGCGGACGTCGTGCTGCTGGGCACGGGGCTGCGCCCGAACTCCGAGGTGGCGGCCAGGTCCGGGATCGAGGTGGGTGAGGATGGGGAGGTCGTGGTTGACGACCGGATGAGGACCTCCATGCCGGGGGTGTACGCGGCGGGCGACGTCACCGGCCCTCCCTACCTGGCCCCGGTGGCGAGGTACGAGGGGCTGGTGGCGGCCCTGAACATGCTCGGGCGCGATGCGCGGCGCGAGCACCCCTCAATACCTCGGGTCGTGAGACTCTTCCGCGACATCGGGCGCACGGAGGTTAAGGCGGCGTGGGAGGGGCGTCGCGAGGCTCCGGCCGGCGGCTCGGCCTTCTGGCTGTTCGCCCGCGGGTTTGAGGGGAAGCTGGTGGGGAGAAGGAGAGGCAAGACGTCCGAGCTGTTCACGGTGGGCCCGAACGCGTCGGAGTTCCTCCACTACGCCGGCCTCGTGCTGGACGAGAACTCCGGCGGATCGGAGGTCATCGAGGTGCACCCGACGGCCGATCCCGTCATCCACCTGGTGAAGGAGCTCAGGCTGGAGGACCTAATGAACCGCTCTTAACCCTCCGGGAGCAGGTTCCTGGCCCTCTCCAGGTCCTCCTCGGTCACCTTCGGGAACACGGGCTCCGGCTCGGGTATCGAGCCGGCGCGCACGTCCCGGAGCGCCTCCTCCCACTCCTGATCGTGAACCGAGCTCTCGTAACCCAGGCTCCGCCACAGCTTGTCCGCGCTCTCCGGTAGGAACGGGGCCAGCATCACGGCTAGCGCCTTCACGATCCTCGCGCAGCCCTTCAGGACGCGCCTGCACTCCTCCGGGTCCTCCTTCCGCAGGTTCCACGGCTCCCGCTCCTGGAAGTACTCGTTCCCGAAGCTGGACAGGTCCAGGACCGCGTACAGTGCCTCCCGGAACTTGAAGTCCTCCAGCAGCTCCGTCACCCGCTCATGGTGCTCCTCGATCTCCTCGACGACCTCCTCCTCCGCCTCCACGCCCGGAATCTCACCGTCCAGGAACCGGTGGATGAACGAGAGCGTGCGGTACGCGAAGTTGCCCAGGTTGGCGATCAGCTCGTTGTTGATCTTGTCGCGGAACTCGTCCCAGGAGAAGTCCGCGTCCTTCGTCAGCGGGCTCATCGTGATCAGGTAGTACCGCAGGTAGTCCGCCGGGAACAGCTCCACGAAGTCTCGCACCCAGACGACCCAGCCCCGACTGGTGCTCATCTTCCGACCCTCGAGGGTCAGGTACTCACCCGCCACGACCGTGTGCGGCAGGTTCGCACCGACGCCCATCAGCATGGCCGGCCAGAACAGGACGTGGTGCACGATGATGTCCTTCCCGATGAAGTGGATGATCTTAGTGTCACCATCGAACCAGTACTCCCTCCAGTCCCGACCCTCCCGCTCGCAGTACTGCTTCGTGAACGTGACGTACCCGATCGGTGCGTCGAACCACACGTAAAACACCTTGTCCTCGTAGCCCTCGAGCGGGATGGGCACGCCCCAGTCGATGTCGCGAGTGATGTCCCAGTCTCGGAGCCCCTCCTTAATCCACTCCAGCGCGTAGTTCCGGACGTTCCTGGGCAGGTTCTCGTTGGACTCTATCCACTCCTTCAGGTCCTCCTCGAACTCGCTGAGCTTGAAGAACAGGTGCTTTACCCTCCGCACCTCCGGCTCGGAGTTACAGATCACGCACCGCGGGTCCTCGAGCTGCGTGGGCTCGAGGTGCCGCCCGCACGCCTCGCAGTGATCACCCCGCGCTCCCTCCTCACCGCAGTACGGGCACCGACCCTCCACGTACCGGTCCGGCAGGGGCCGCTCGCACTTCGGGCAGTACAGCTGCTCAACCTCACGCTCCTCGATGTACCCCTTCTCGTGCAACCGCTCGAAGAACCAGTGGGTCATCTTCACGTGCTCCTCGTTGAACTCCCGGCACGTGCACGAGAACTCGTCGAACTCAATGTTCAGCCGCTCCAGGTCCTCCTTGATCCTCTCGTGGTACTTGCGGACGATCTCCTCCGGCTCCTTGCCCTCGAGCTCGGCCTGCAGCGCGATCGGGACCCCGTGGTTATCCGTGCCGCCGATGTGGACCGCGTCCACGCCTCGCATCTTGAGGAACCGGGTGTACACGTCCGCGGGCAGGTAGGTGCTGCGCACGTGCCCGATGTGCAGTGGTCCGTTGGTGTAGGCGAGGGCCGTCGTCACCAGGACCCGCTCGCTCACCTCGCCTCCCCCCTACAGGACGTAGCCCCACTTCACTGGGGTGACGTTGGCCAGCGAGACCGGCTTCAAATCCTCCGCCTTCAGCACTCCCGTGATCGAGTAGGCCACCGGGTACTCGTCGTCCAGCGACGCCACCTCGAACTCGTAGATCGATCCCCGCTTCTCGGCCCGGAACACCGCCAGGATCGCCGGCGCCCGCTCCAGCCTCCTCGCCAGCCGCTCCGGGTCGACCCACGGGTTCCTGACCTGCACCTCCACGACGTACGCCTCCACCTGGTCGAGGAAAACCGCCGGCGCCCTGCCCAGCCCCTCCCGACGCAGCGTCCGGCTGATCAGCTGCCCCAGCTCCCACTTGGACATGGGCCTCGGAAGCCGCACGATTATGCACGCCTCCACGGACGAGGGGGCCGTCTTAACGCCGCCCACCCTCACGACGTACGGGACCCGGAGCAGCGCTCGATGGACGTCCTTCGGCTTGAGCCCCGGCCTCAGGTTGCAGATGACGACGTGGTAGCACGCCACCTGGGCCCCCTTGGACGAGATGGCCCACTGGTACGCCAGGATCCCCGCCACCGAGCCCGTCAGGGCGGCCGCCAAAACGACGATCGCCACCCTGCCCGCCCGCACGCTCACAGCCCCCTGCTCACCGCCACGGTCATCAGTATCGACATCCCCGTCACCCAGGCGACGGAGTTCGGCGCCACCGGCTGCGCGAGGTAGCCCAGCACCCGGATCAGCGCCTGTACCAGCATCGGGAGCACCCCGACCACCGCGGCACCGACCAGCCACCGCTTACACCACCGCGGCCTCACCGCCCAGACCAGGTAGAGGCCCAATCCCGCCACCAGCGGCTTGCACATGAACCCGCCGTCAACGGCCCCGAGCACGGTGAGGAACCCGGCGACGGAGAGCATGATCGGCTCCAGCACCGTCCCGCGCCGCTCGTGCACGCTCAGCGGGTGGAGGAACCCCAGCGCGACGTAAGCGGCCACCGTGATCAGCGCGAGGGGGACGGCGAGAGGCCAGGGGACGTACTTCGCCAGCACCGAGCCGTAATGGTACTTGGTGCGGACGTGGCGGAGCGCCAGGTCCAGAATCTTACCCACGCACGCCTTCAGCGCGTGGGTGTGCGTGAGGGACGTCGTCTCCCCGACCGAGCCTCCACCCGTGATGACGACGAGGGTGCCGGCCTTCATCCGGTACGGCGTGTTCAGCTGGATGACCAGCTGGCCGAGGTAGGGAAGCAGGGCGATGCCGACCACCGTCGCGCCCGCCGCGCGGTTCCCAACCTCGAGCACGGGCCGACCGTGGCCCGCCAGCAGCAGGCACATCAGCCCAACGTGAGCGAGCAGGAGCGCGGGTTTAGCCTCCGTGGACCCCGTCAGTACCGGGTAGAAGAACTCGCGCACCAGGGCGTCGAGTGGCGTGTCCGTAGCGACCAGGAGCGCCGCGATTCCCAGCAGGAACGCTCCCGCGAGCCGGAGGTACCGGTCAACCCTCGACCGCCTCGAGGATGCGGTCAACAGCCTCGGCCCCTCCGCGGACCAGCCACCTGCCGTCCGGGCGCTCGGCGACCTCCACCGGGTCGGTCTCCTCCACCTCGTCCAGGCTCAGCACGGGAACCCCCGACTCCCGGGCGATCCAGTGACTTAAGTGCCTCGGATGCAGCTCCCACACCTTGACCGCCCTGTTGCCCACCACGCACGCCTCAATGGTCACCCCGAACCCCCCGGAGAAGACGACCGTGTCGGCCACCATCATCGCGCCGGGCAGGTCCACGAATCCGCGCAGGCGGTCGAACCCCGGGGGCGCGCCGACGCGGAACGGAACGACGAGCGGGTCGTGCTCGGACAGCCGCCTCAGGAGCCGCCTCGCCCCCTCCTCCGTCACGTCCCCTCCCAGGCAGACCAGCACACGATCCCGGCACTCCTCGGGCACCGGGCCCGGGATCTCACCCCTGAGGTGCCGCTCGGCGAGGTACTGGGCCAGCGGCGGCCCCGGGATGACCCTCGCCCGCGCGCCCGACCTCCGCTCCAGCTCCCTCGCGAACTCCCGGGAGAAGGGAACCAGTACCTCGGAGGCGAACCGGACCACCTCCACCGGGTTGTACACGTCCATTTCCACGTGCACGGACCTGACGCGCAGCGCCGCGGCCGCGAGCAGGGACTTCCGCGCGTCCCCGGTGTTGCCGGAGGATAGCACGACCGAGGGCCGATCCCGAGCCATCCGCGCCAGCACCCGGGTCAGGTCCACCGCGAAGCCGAGGTAGCCGCGCCACCCCTCCCGTCGCCTAGACCTGCCGAGCGTGCGCGCGTCCCGCCCCTCCCACCGTAGCACCTCGGAGCCGCGCCCGTGCCCGTACACCCGAACGTCCCAGCCCTCGCGCTCGAGCCGCTCGAGGACCGGGAGCAGGTTCTTCGCCGGCGAGGGTTCTACAAGGGCGAACGCCCGCTCACCCACGTCCCAGCCTCCCCTTGGTGGACGGGACGCCCTCCTCGACCACCTCCACCGCCTCCCGCAGGGCCCGAGCCACCGCCTTGAACATTGCCTCCACGGCGTGATGATCGTTGTCCCACGCCCGGAACTCCACGTGCATCGTGGTCCCGGAGTTCTCGCAGAAGCTGCGCCAGAAGTGCGGTACGTTCTCCAGCGAGAGCGGTGGATCGCCGATCCCGGGTCGGGAGGGATTGAACCCGCTGACCCGGAGGTAGGCCCGACCGGACAAGTCCAGGGCGCAGAGGACCAGGGAGCCATCCATGGGTACCATGGACCAGGCCATCCGGCGGATCCCGGACCGGTCGCCCAGAGCCTCGTCGAGCGCCTTGCCCAGGCAGATGCCCACGTCCTCCACCACGTGGTGATCGTCCACCTCCAGGTCGCCCACCACCTCGACCTCCAGGTCCAGTCCACCGTGAAGCGCCAGCTGTTCCAGCAGGTGGTCAAAGAACGGGAGCCCGGTGTCAACGTCGGCGGAGCCCTCCCCGTCGAGATCCATCCGGACGCTGACGTCCGTCTCCTCGGTCCTCCGCCGGACCTCTCCCACCCTGCTCAACGCGACTCTCCCCGCCGATCGATCCGTCTAAAAGGCCGGCTCGGGGCATCGGGCCGGGCGATCGCGTGGAGCGCGCGCTGGCGGCTGCGTGCGTGCTGCTGGGCGCGGTGCTGCTGTGGGCGTCCCACGGGGTGCCAGAGGATAAGGTTACGGCCGCGAGCCTTCGCGGGCTTCCGGACGGAACGCTGGTGCTCGTGGACGGGAAGGTCTCACGGCTTGTCACGCTCCGGCGCGGGTGCTTGGTGGAGGTGCGGGTTAGGGACGGCACGGTGCCGGTGTACCTCACGGAGTCCGCCGGTCGGGAGCGTGTGCCGGCCCCGGGCGAAAGGTTTCGAGCCCTGGGCCGAGTGGAATCCTACGAGGGTAGGAAGGAGGTGAGGGTTGATGCGTCGGGGCTACGTGCTGCCGGTGGCGGTGGGCGTTCTGGTGGCCCTGATCCTGCCGTACGTGGTGTACGGTGGTAAGCCGGAGGGTCCGGGCTACCCGACGGAGCTTTACGGGTTCAGGGTCAGCCTGGCGAGTCCCGATCTGGCCGTCACGGACATCGTACCCAGGAAGACGCTGCTGATGGAGCACGAGCTGCGGGTCGACTCGCCGGGCTGGTCGGTGCACTTCGTGCCGGACTGGCCTCCCGTCGTTCTGGTTCACGCGGTGAGAATGAGCGACGAAGAACTGGCGGTTAGGAACCTGTGGGCGGTCGTCCTCCAGGAGGGTGCCGGGCGGATCTTCATGCCGGACGAGTTCGTGGAGGGCGGCGTGCCGGGGCTGATCACGGGGATCGCCGGCCAGGCGTGGGCGTGGAAGCACCTGAAGTGGGCCCGGAAGTACGGGGTGATCCACGGGCTGCGGAGGTACGCGCGGGAGGTGGGCCCGAGCCGGGTAAGTCGAGAGATCCGTCGGGAGTACGGGAAGGAGCCGTGGCGGGCCCTGCTGGACTTCTGTGAGATGATGCGGTGCAGCGACGTGGGGCGCTTCCTGCGCTCCAAGCGCCTGTCCTTCCGGGACTTCTTAACCAGCCGGGATCCGGAGTTAGTCGCCCAGGTCCTGACGGTGCTGGACCTGGGCAGACTGGACCCGGAGGTGGCTAAGAAGAGGATCCGGTACGTGTTGGACGCTCGGGCGTACCCGCTGCCAAAAAGTGAGGAGTGGGCGTTGAGGGAGGCGGCGCGGAGGCTGCTTCACGGGTGAAGGTCGATGCCCAGGGCCTCGCAGATCTCCTTGTACCGGTTGCGGATGGTGACCTCGGTTACCTTGGCGACCTCGGCGATCTCCCGCTGCGTCCGGCGTTCGCCCTCGAGGATGCAGGCGATGTAGAGGGCCGCGGCGGCGATGCCGGCGGGACCCTTGCCCACGGTGATGCCCTTCTCCTTCGCCTTCTCGATGATCTCCTGCGCCTTCGCCTCGACGTCCTCCGAGACGTTCAGCTTGGACGCGAAGCGTGGCAGGTGGTCCGAGGGCTCGGTCGGGCGCTGGTTGAGTCCGAGCTTGCGCTGCAGGACCCGGTAGGCGCGGAGGATCTCGTTCTCGTCGGGCATGTTCAGCGCCTCGGCGATCTCGCGGGCCGTGCGTGGGTGCCTCGTCTCCTTGCACGCGGCGAAGACGGCCGCTCCGAGCACGCTCTCGATCCCGCGCCCGCGGACGATTCCCTTCTCGTACGCCTTCCGGTAGATCGCGGCGGCGCGCTCCTTCGCCGGCTCGGGGAGCTGCAGCTTGGAGGCCAGCACCTCGAGCTCTTGGAACGCCTGCTGGAAGTTACGCTCCCGGCTGCTGGAGGCCTTGATCCGGTTGTCCCAGGTTCTCAGCCGCTGCATGTGCGGGTTCTTCCGTCCGGAGGAGTCGCGCAGCTCGCGGTCGATGATCGTGGACAGGCCCTTATCCGGCAGCCGGACCTTCGCGGGCTCCCCGGTCCGGGAGCGGCGCTGCCGCTGGTCGGAGTTGAAGTGGCGCCACTCCGGGCCGGGGTCGATCACGGGTTCCTCGTTCACGAGCCCGCACTTCTCGCAAACGTACTCACCGCGCTCCTCATCGAAGACGATCTCGCGGGACCCGCAGGCCGGGCAGACCATCTCCCCAGCATCCTTCTCAGAATTAGCCATGCCTCGGCACACCCCATTACCTCCGCCGGGGTCGCCTACGCCTTCTCCTCGGGGGCCTACGCCTGCGTCTGGGCGGGATGAACAGCTCCTTGCCCACGAATCTCTCCAACCGCTCCTTCGACTTGTCCCGGATCGCCACGTAGGGCTTGTCCGCAGGCCCGAACACGTCGACGATGATGCCCACACGCTCCCGGCGGCGGGTCACCACGGGCGCGCCCAGCGGCGGTACCTCCTCGGCTCGGGCGATCAGGTTCCCCCGAGGGGTTACGTGCAGGGCCTTCCCGAGCCTGCGCATGGTGACACCGCCTCCATGTTCGATGTTGAGGCTCCGGCTTTATCCTTTACGCGTGAACCTCCGGCTAACGCGCTCCTGACGCGACCGCTTGTTGGCACACTCAGAGCACACGTCGACTTTCTTGTTGCTCTTAAACCTCTTACCACACAGTTTGCACCTGCACTCGTAGAGGCGCGCCCGCTTCCCCTCCCGCCTCGCCATCCGCTTGATCCGGCTCGTCCGCTCCACCTCCCGGGTCAGGTAGAACCAGGTATCACCGAACACGTCTCGGCCCCGCATGACCACCTTCCTCGCCACCTCCAGCCCGGACGGGTCCCCCCTCATGGCCCGGACCATCGCGCTTAAGAACTGCCTCTCCCGGTACCGGTAGATGTCGATGGCGTCGTTCGGGCAGACGCGGACGCACTCGTCGCACGCGTCGCAGGCCTCCAGGTTTACGATCACGACCTCGTCGCCCTTCACATCCAGCACGCCGCGGTCGCACACCTCCACGCAGAGCGCGCAGGAGGGACCCTCGCAGCGCTCCCGATCGATCTCGATCCTTCGGACCGCCAACTCCTCCACCCCAGGGGATGAAACGCTTGAACGTGCATGTTAGGGAGCGGGAAGGAGACGTCGTGCTGGAGTTCTGCGGGGAGGACGGGTGCATCCAGGTGTCGGCCCGGGCCTTCTACACCGCGGTGATAATGAGCGGCGAGGACACCGTGGAGAAGACCAAGGAGCTCCTCACCAAGCCCTTCGAGCTGCTCGGGGAGGATCCCCCCGAGGTGCGCGTCCGCAGGTCGGAGGATCCGGAGGGTACCCTGCTGAACCCTTGGGTGACCTCGTCGCACGAGGAGGTCGAGTTCTTTACGTTCGAGCTGGAACGGGGAGGCGAGACTTTAAAACTCTCCTTGGCAGTCCCGCGCGGCTCTCGGGGCGGCACCTCAAAAATCAAGGAGGTCATTAACCTATTGAAGTCTCGACTCCCGTGGTGAGCCGGAGGTGAGCTCGTCTTGTACCCGCGGGGTAGAAAGGCCACCCTGGCCGCGATCCTGCGCACGATCCTGAAGGATCAGCCCTCAACGCAGAAAGAGATAGCCGAGAAGGTGGGCGTCTCGCGGCGGTACGTGACGGAGCTGCTTCAGCCGCTGATGGAGAAGGGGGCCGTTTTCCGGACGTACGCCGTCGACATGACCAAGCTCCGCCGGCACTTCCCCGAGCTGTTCGAGGAGCTCGGTCGACACATCTACGAGGACATCGAGTCGCACCTGGAGAGCGTCCGCCCCTACTTCGAGCGGATGATCGACCTGACGGAGTCACAGGTGGAGAGCGCGATCCTGGCCATCGAGGAGGACCCGAGCCTCGCCCAGAAGATCGTGAAGATGGACGAGGAGGTCAACCGGCTGGACGAGGAGATCCGGCTGTACGTTCGAGCGCTTCCAACGTTCCACCCGTGCGAGGAGGCGGGGAAAGTCTCGACGCTCCTCCTCGAGATCTCGCACTGCATCGAGCGGATCGGAGACTACGCGTGCAACATCGCGGAGGTGGCGGACAGGATCGGAACGCTCTCCGACCTGGGGTGCTGGGAGGAGCTCAAGGAGGCCGCGGAGCGGGCCCGGTCGATGGTCTCGACCTCGTACGACGCGTTCCTATCCCTGTCCAAGCGTCGGGTCAAGAAGGCCGCGGAGGACGTGTACCGGCAGGAGGAGCGCGTCCACGATAGCATAATAAAGGCCTGCGACGATGCGATCAAGGAAACGGAGGAGTTTCCGTCCCGCGCCCGGTACCTCTTCGCCGTGTCACGCGTGACGAAGGACGTCGAGCGCATCGCGGACAAGGCCGTCGATATCGTCGACTACACGCGAGAGCTGGTCGAGGGTCGACCGCGCGACCTGACCCCGGAGCAGGAGGTGAGGGGAACCATCCCGGCCGACACCGCGTAAGGGGGGTGCCGGGACGGTGCACTACGTCGGGCTGGGCGGCTTCGGATGCCGGTTCTCCTCCCACGCTTCCAACGCCGGCTTCCGAGTGCTCGCCTGCGTCGGCTCCAAGGGTGACCTCCTGCGGGTCTCGGAGGGCAAGACCGTCGAGGTAGCACCGGACATCGGCTACAACCGCGACTGGCGTCGAGCCTCCGAGGAGCTCGCGGATCACGAGAAGGCCATGAACACGATCCGCAAGTGCCTCGAGCAGCACCTGGACGGCCCCACGCTCATGGCGTTCGGACTGGGCGGAGCAGTGGGGTTCGCGCTCGCCCGACCCTTCCTCGAGGACCCTCCCGTCCCCTTCGTCCTCCTCGTCACGATCCCGGGCGAGTCCGAGGATCCCCAGGTCCGACGCAACGCGCGCGAGCAGGTGGACGTGGTGCTGAAGGTCTCCTCCAAGCTCCCGATCCTCTGGGTGGACAACGATATTGGTGGAGGCTACGACCGGGTCAACCGGATGCTCGAGAAGACGCTCTCCGAGTTCCGGGAGTTCCTGAACGTCCCGGTCGAGGAGCTCCCGAACATGGCCGGGAACTACGCGGTCTCCCCCTCCCTACCCGGCGAGCGCGTGACCGAGGAGATCGTCAAGACGAACCCCAGCGAGATCCGTCGGCTCGTGAGCGATCGGGAGCCCGAGGAGCGCGTGATCAAGGAGGAGCGGAAGGGGCCGGACCCGGACTCACTGAGGGAGCTGTTCTAGGGGGCGGCCTCCGATGACTCGGAAGGCCAGGGTCACGCTCACGCTCTCAGAGGACGCCCTGGCCCGGGTCCTGGCGGCCAAGGACGCGCTGGAGGGGGAGAGCATCTCCTCCACGGTCGGCAAGCTGGTGAAGTTCGGGTTCGCCTACCTACGAGAGAAGTTCCCCGAGCTCTTCGAAGGCATCGACCTGGAGGAGTACCGCCACAAGGCCCGAGAGCGCTGGTTCAGCGAGCGGTCATAACTTTTAACTCCCCGCCTCCCCACGCCCGGGGCGCCGCATGGAGGTTCCCTCGGGCTTCCTGCTTGGCGGCGTGAAGCGGGACGTAGGCGTGGGCCTGCTGTTCTCCGAGACCAGGTGCTCGGTCGCGGGCGTATTCACGCGGAACACCCTCCGCGCCGCTCCCGTCGAATACTCCGAGGAGGTGTGCTCCCGCGGGCGCGCCCGTGGAGTGATCGTCAACAGTGGCCACGCGAACGCTCTCACCGGCGAGGAGGGGATGCAGGACGTCCTCCGGATGGCCGACGGCGCCTCACGGCTGTTCGGGGTGCCCGACGACGAGGTTCTAGTGTGCTCGACCGGAGTCATCGGCGAGCGGCCGCCCGTGGACAGGATCCTGAAGCTGGCCGAGGAGGTCTGGGAGTCCCGGATGGGGTCCGATCCGGAGCACGTCCGCGCCTTCAACGAGGCCATCATGACGACGGACACTCGGGAGAAGGTCTCGTCGTACTCCGGCGGCGACTGGTGCCTCCTCGGGGTGGCGAAGGGCGCCGGCATGATCCACCCGCGGATGTCGACCATGCTGGCCTTCCTGATCACGGACGTCCGGGCCGCGTCCCACGATCTCCAGCCCGTGCTGCGAGACGCCGTCGAGGACACGTTCAACATGATCAGCGTGGACGCCGACGAGAGCACCAACGACACCGTCCTCCTGATGGCCAACGGGGCGTCCGGGCTCGAGGTGGGCAGGGACGTGCCGGAGTCTGAGTTCGAGAAGGCCGTGAGGAAGGTGTGCGAGGACTTGGCCCGGGAGATCGCTCGGGACGGTGAGGGATCGACCAAGCTCCTGGAGGTGGAGGTGCGCGGGGCTCGGTCCCGGAAGGAGGCCAGAAGGGCTGCCAGGGCGGTGGTCTCCTCCAACCTGGTGAAGGCCGCCCTCTTCGGCGAGGACCCGAACTGGGGGAGGGTGGGCGCGGCGATCGGCGCCGCGCGGGTCGATGTCGACCCGAGCTCCCTCAAGATCATCTTCGAAAGCTCGGAGGGAAGGGTGGTAACCTACGACGGCGGTCCCGTCAAGTTCGATGAGGAGGAGGCGGCGCGGATTTTATCCGACCGAGAGGTCCGGATCGTGGTGGACCTGGGAGTGGGTGACGAGTCCGCCCGCGCCTGGGGGTGCGACCTGACCTACGATTACGTCAAGATAAATGCCGAGTACCGCACGTGAAGATCGGGCGCGCACAGGGGAAGCCCGCCGTGCCGGAGGAGATCATCGAGCTCAAGGGTCACATCATCGACTCCCTGATCCTGTCCAAGGTGCTAGACACGATCATGGAGATGGGCGGGGACTTCGAGATCCTAGAGTTCGAGGTCGGAAAGCGCAAGACGGACCCCAGCTACGCCAAGATCCTTGTGAAGGCGGACGACCCCGACCACCTCAGCGAGATCATCACGGAGCTGAGAAAGTACGGCGCGGTGCCCGTCGAGTCGGACGAGGTCCGGGTGGAACCGGCCCCCGCCGACGGTGTCTGCCCGCGCGGCTTCTACACCACCACCAACCACCCGACCTTCGTGAAGTTCGACGGCGAGTGGATTGAGGTGGAAAACATCGAGATGGACTGCGCGATCGTGATCTACCCGGAGGAGAAGCGGGCCGTGGCCAAGCCCATCCGGGAGGTAAAGAAGGGCGAGCTGGTGGTGGTCGGGGACCGCGGGGTCAAGGTCAAGCCGCCGGAGCGACCGCGCGGTAGGACCGGCATCTTCGGGTTCATGGAGAGCGACGTGTCGCCCGAGAAGCCCACGCCCACCCTGATCCGTCAGATCGCCGAGGAGCTCGAGGAGCACCGGAAGAACGGCAAAATCGTCGTGGTGGTGGGGCCGGCCGTCATCCACGCCGGGGCCCGGGACCACCTCGCGTGGATGATCCGGAACGGATACGTGGACGTTCTCTTCGCGGGCAACGCGGTGGCCGTGCACGACGTGGAGGCGAGCCTGTTCGGGACCTCGCTGGGCGTGGACCTGGAGACGGGGGAGCCCGTGAAGGGCGGGCACAGCCACCACCTGTACGCGATCAACGAGATCCGCCGCGTGGGCGGCCTCAAGCAGGCGGTGGAGAAGGGGATTCTGAAGGACGGGATCATGTACGAGTGCATCGTGAACGACGTGCCCTACGTCCTGGCGGGCTCGATCCGGGACGACGGACCCATCCCGGACGTGATCACCGACGTCATGGAGGCGCAGAAGGAGATGCGGCGCCACCTGCGCGGAGCCACGCTGGTCCTCATGCTCGCCACGATGCTGCACTCGATCGCCACCGGGAACCTGCTGCCGTCCTGGGTGAAGACCATCTGCGTGGACATCAACCCGGCCGTGGTCACGAAGCTCATGGATCGAGGCACGGCGCAGGCGCTGGGGATAGTGTCGGACGTGGGGGTGTTCCTGCCGGAGCTGGTGAAGGAGCTCAAGAAGATTCGGAACGACGGCGAGTAGGTCGCCCCGGGCCGGAGAACTCCTCCACTCTCTTCTCGAGAAGCTCCTCCATCACTTTTTTAGCCTCTTTTAACGCCTCTTTGGTGCCCCTGAACGCCAGTACGGTGGTCTTCATACCTCCCCGCTCCAGCTCCCGCTGGACGACTTTCACGTCGCACCTCCGCTCGACTTCGGCGATGATGTCAGCCGGCACGCCTAATGGGATGATCATGTCGTACTTTTTGGCGTCCTTCTCCTCACCATCGCCGTTCTCGCTCACGGCGAGATCCCCGACGGGGGTGTGAAAGGTTGGCGGAAAAAGGTAGCGGGCCCAAGAAGAAGGGCGGAAAGGAGGACCGCGAGCGCGAGCGGATCACGGTGAAGTCCAGGCACTACGAGATGCCATTCTCACGCGGGGTCTTGGCCCGATCACTCACGGCCATCGGCGTGGAACCGCACAAAGCCTACGAGATCGCCCTGAAGATCAAGCGCGAGCTGCAGAAGGAGGGAGTCCGCGAGATCACCACGGACGAGCTGGCCGAGATCATCCGGGAGAAGCTCGAGGAGATCGACGAGTCGCTGGCCGAGCGGTACGAGCTCTGGCGCCGGATCAAGAAGCGCGAGGAGCCGATCATCGTGCTGATCGGCGGTGCTTCCGGCGTCGGGACCTCCACGATCGCCGCCGAGGTCGGCCACCGACTCGGCATCACGAACGTGATCGGCACGGACGCCATCCGCGAGGTCATGCGCCGCGTGCTGGCCGAGGAGCTGTACCCGACCCTCTACGAGTCCTCGTACACCGCCTGGAAGCGGCTACGGTACAAGCCCGCCGAGGACCCCGTGATCACCGGGTTCCTGGACCACTCGGAGCCCGTCGTCGTGGGCATTGAAGGCGTTGTCAACCGCTCGATCAACGAGGGCATCCACGTGATCATCGAGGGCGTGCACATCGTCCCACGGCTCCTCAAGAAGGAGATCCTCAACTACCCGAACGTGTTCGCCTTCATGCTGGCCGTGGAGGACGAGGAGGCGCACAAGTGGCGATTCTACGCGAGGTCCCGTGACACCAAGCTGTCCCGCCCGGCCGAGCGGTACCTGAAGTACTTCGAGGAGATCCGGAAGATCCACGACTTCCTGGTCGAGGACGCGGAGGAGCACGACATCCCGGTGATCAACAACGAGCATATCGACGAGACGGTCGACCAGATCGTGAGCTACATATCATCCAAGCTGCTGAAGGGTGAGAAGGAGCTGTCGAAGAGCACATCCTGGTGGTGAGCCCATGAGCCTGCTGGAGGACCTCGAGCGGTGCCGGGCCGAGGATCTCATGACGGAGGACCCGATCACCGCCTCCCCGGACGACGGGGTCATCGAGGCCTTCGAGACCATGCTCAGGAACGACATCGGGGCGCTCCCCGTCACGGACGACGAGAACCACCTGCTGGGCATCGTCACTCGCACCGACCTCGGGAAGGCGCTCCTCGAGGACCGGTACGAGCCGGGGACCACCGTCGAAGAGGTCATGGAGGAGGACGTGGTGGTGGCGCACCCCGACGACGATCTCCGTACCGTCCTGAAAAAGATGTGTTCCGCGCCCGAGGGCATCTACAACCAGCTGCCCGTGGTGGACGATAACGGACGGCTCTTAGGTATCATCGCGGATGGGGACATCATCAGGTGGCTCGCCAGTCGAGTGGAGAAGTAGAAGTGAAGCTGAGCGAGCGGCCCCCGAGGGAGCTCTCAGAGCTGCTTCAAGATCACGGTCTTACGGTGCGGGACGACGGTCGGACCGTGCTCATCCGTGGGTCCAAGGACGATCTGCTGGAGGCCCTGCTGAACGTCCCACCGAAGCTGTCCATGTCTTCCCGAAAAGTCATCAAAGAGCTGTGGAGGGCGCTGGGAGCGGACCGACCGCGGCTCCGCTAGAACACCGAGTAGCTACCCTTCACCACCGAATTGTCCACCAGGAAGACCCGCTGCCGGCCCCCCATGTTGGACATCCAGAGCCAGAGCTCAACGCTGCCGCTCTTGGCGTGTTCCGGCAGGACCATCGCGGGCACCGTTCGACCCTCGAAGTTCACCGTCCGGCTCCCGATCTTCTCCTCGCCCGGGCCCAGCAGGGTGACGCTCACCCTACCCAGCTGTACCGTAAGCTGCTCTAGCACCAGACAGCCTCTGGCCCCCGTCTCCTTCAGCGCCCGCTCGATCTGCCGCTTGACCTCCACGTGCTTCCCGTCGCTAACGTTGCACAGGACCCGCCCGATCACCGCGTTGTATCGGACTTTAACGTCCGGACCGTCCATGACCCGGCGGCCGAGCTCCCGCCTAACCGCCTCCTTCACGCGCTTCGCGTCGGGCTTGCCGTCGTACGAGGCCTGGAACATGAACACGGATCCCTTGATTACCACGCTCCGCTGCGCCATCACCTTGTCCTTCAGCGCCTTCTCCACGTCCTTCCTGGCCTGATTGGGGTCCATCGTGATCGGCACCAGGGCGTCAACGATCACGACCTCCTGGCCGGCCAGCTTCGTTTTCTGCGCGGAGACTCTCTCCACGCCCTCGACGCCCTCCACCACCTTCTTCAGGTCCCGCTCCGACACCCCGGGCTTAGGTACGGTCAGGACCCGGACGATCGACACCTGATAGTCGCGCACGATCCTCGCCTTCACGACGCCCTCCGCCGCGGCCACCTGGGTCGCCTGCCCGGTGAGGGTGAACGTGGGGATGGCGGACAGAACCATCATCGCGGCCAGGAACAGGATGCCGCCCACCACGATCGTGCGTCGGTGTCGGCGAATCCAGTCGAACACGGCTCACTCCCCCGCGCGCTCCATGAGCATCTCCAGGTAGGACTTCCGGATCCGCTCGCCCTCGGCCCCCAGCTCCTCCGCCAGCCGACGGAGGTCCTTCTCCGCCCGCTCAATCTCGGAGCGGTCCTTCACGGAGCACTCCAGCTCCAGGAACGTCCCCAACCCCTCGACCTCGTCCAGCGTCACCTCAACCTCCCGTCCCGCGAACTTCACCCGGTACACCTCCCGTCGTTTCTTAACCTTCACCCGCTCCAGCGGCTCGAACCCTAGTTTTCGCAAAATTTTGTCCATGGCCCCGAAGTCCTCCACCTCGACCTCCACCTCCTCCCGGGACTTCTCCTCCCCCACCCGGGGCCCCTTGTACGTCAGGACGGTCCGATCGCCCGCCCGGCGCAGGCGTAGCGCCTCGTCCGTCTCCCCGAAGTCCCTGCACGGGTGCTGGTAGTACAGGTCCACCTGCTCCACCTCGCCCTCAGGCTCGCCCATCTCCCGGAGCCTCTCCCTGACCTCCTCCGGGTTCTCGACCGCTATCTTCACCTCCACCTCGAACACGCCCACTCCCCCGCAACAGCTCGGTCAGGAACCCCGGATTAACGGAAAGGTAGCCCAGGACCGCGCCGAGCGCCGCCGGCACGGCGCAGTCGATCCCGAAGAGCTCCATCACCAGCACCGCGGCCGAGACCGGGGCGTCGAAGGCCACCGCCAGGAACGCGGACATGGAGGCTGCGACCGCCGCCGGTGCGGGCAGCCCCACCGCCTCGCGGACGGCGGACCCGAAGAAGGCCGACGCGCACACGACTGGCGAGACGAAGCCCGCCGGCACGCCGCTCCCCAGGGTGAGCGACGTGGCCGCGACCTTGCCCAGGAACGCCAGCAGCGACTCGGCCGGCCCCATCCGCCCCATCGCCGCCGAGGACGCCCAGTCCAGTCCTAACCCCGTGGCCTGCGGGACCACCAACCCCAGCGCCGCCACCGACAGTCCGGCGAGCAGTGATCGGGCCTCCGACCTGGGGATCCTGTGCAGCCATCGGTAAACGACCTGGACCGCGAGCACCAGCCCCCGTGCGGCCGCGGCCGAGACCAGCCCCACGACTGTCAATTTAGGCAGGTCCACCCAGGAGTAAGCGTACGGGGCGTGGGCCGTCAGCAGGTAGCGCTTCCCCAGGATCAGGCAGTAGACCGTGTACCCGGTGACGCTGGCGACGACGGCGGGCGGCAGGCACGCGTACCTCAGCCTCCCCGTGAGCGCCTCCAGCGCGAACAGGGCGGCGGCGACCGGGGCGCAGAGGACGCCGGCCACGCCGCCGGACGCGGCCGCGGCCACCAGCCACTCCCGCCGCAGCCCGGTCAGGCCCCACCGATCCGCGCACCACCGACCCAGGGACACGCAGGATTGCACGCAGGGGCCCACCTGGCCCCCGCTACCGCCCGCCCCGATCACGACCCCGGCCAGCAGGAGCTTGAGCGCGCCGGCCACCGGGTTCCTGGCCTCTCCGCGCCGAGCGACGTCCAGGCCCGTGCCTGGGAGCTCCGGATGCAGCGAGCTCAGGGCTCCGGCAAGCGCCATTACCACCGGCGTCAGCCACCCTGATCCGCCCGACAGCCGGCTCACGACCGCGATGGTCCAGGTGATGGCGGAGGCGCACAGTCCGCCGGCAGCCCCCAGGGCCAGGGTCGCCGCCGTCCACCGCACCGCTAACGTTAGATCGGTCCGCAGGGCCGACCCCTCCCGGGGCCGGGTGATGGGGTGGGAGCTGAGGGTCGAGCGGCGCTGGGATGAGACCGTCTGCGGTCGGGTCCGGGAGCTGTACTCCAACGAGGACTTCTCACTAGCGGAGGTCGTGGTGGATGGGGAGGGTGAGGAGCACTACCACGAGCGGACTCTGGAGGTCTATTACGTGCTCGAGGGGCGCGGTCGCGTTCACGTGAACGGGCGCCCCGTGGACGTGCGGCCTGGGGACGTGATCGTCCTGGAACCTGGGGTAAGGCATAAGGTGGAGGGCAAGCTCAGGCTCCTCGTCGCGTGCTCGCCCCCGTTCGATCCGGACGACGTGCACGTGGAGGAGGGATGATGAGCTAAGCCTACGCCGACCCGGGCCGGGAGTGATGGAACGGGTGAGCTGCCTGACCTCCCGGGTTCGAGTCATCCTGCGGCTCCGGGTACCGGAGGAGGTGATCCGATCCCTCGACCCGGACTCGGACCCCTGGTGCTCCGTGCGCGACCGAACGATCCGGATTCGAGGGGACGGGTTCGGGCCCGTGAAGCACGCCACCGACGACGTGCTCCGGTGCGTGAAGGCTGGCCTGTCGGCGGTGAGGGTGGCGGAGGATGCAGCCGCTGACGAGGAGGAACAAGGACGAGCACCCGGCCGTGACCGATCCGGACACGACGATCATCCTGGGTGACGTTCAGGCGACCCCGGACTGCGTGATCGGCGAGCGCGTCCGGCTGGGTCCCGACGTGGAGATGCGCGGGGCGTTGATCTCCGGGGAGTCCGTGGTCTACAACTCGGAGCTCGAGGGGTGCGCGGTGGGCAAGAGGACGACCGTCACGGGCCGGGTTTCGGAGGGCGTCACGATCCACCACGGCTCCGTCCTCGGGCAGCTGAAGGTCAGTGGGGACATCGAACCCCCCGTCATCGGGTCCGGAGCCTTCGTGGGACCGGGGGTCTCTCTGCTTCCCGGCACCGAGGTGGGCGAGGAGGCCGTGCTCCTCCCGAACAGCGTGGTGACCGAGCGCGTCCCCCGCCGCGGCGTGGTGGGCGGGAACCCCGCGATGCCTCGCGGCGTGGTCGTGGACGTGGAGCGGGTGGAGGTCGAGTTCGACGGATCGGAGTTCGAGGTCGAGGGACGCCGGGGGCGCGCCTTCGATCTCAGGCTAACTGACGGCGGGCTGGAGGTCGAGGAGGACCGCCCCCACGAGTTCGGGGTGATCGCCGAGAAGCGGCCGAGGATCGTCCGGCTGGGACACGCGATCGAGCTGCCGCGGCGGCCCTTCACCTTCCCCCTCTACGTGCTCCAGCTGAAGACCAAGTAGGGGGACCGCCGGTGCCCGTCCGCGACTCGGTCCTCATTGACACGGAGGTGGAGGAGGGCCTGGTCATTGGGAGCGTCCTGGAGGGTTGCGAGGTTCGGAGGGCGGCGGTCGTAGGAACCGTGGCCCACGGGGAGCGGTTCGAGGGGACGGTGGTGGTCGGCGGACGGCCCACCGACGGTGAGGTGACGGTTGTTCCCGTCCGCGCCGGTGAGTGGGGGGCCGCGTCCGGCGAGGACGAGGTGAGCGTCCCGGACTCGGACGGTGAGGACGTTCTCGCGATCGTGGCGGACGTGAGCGCGATGGGGCTGCTCCGCGATCTCCTGAAGATCGAGCCGCGACGGGTGGGGCACCACGCTCTCTTCACGTTCTCGGGCTCGCTGCCGGCCCGGCTCAGGAGGCGCCTGGTGGGGAACCTGGACCTGTTCCGGGAGTGCTGCCCGTGCGCCTACCTGCGAGTTAGCGGCACCGTCATCGCTTTCCGGGGCGGCAAGCAGGTCTTCGATGAGCCCGGGGAGGTCGAGTATCGGGACGTGCTGGTCGTGCGGGACGGCAGGCCGGTGCTGTCGGCCTGGAAGGCGGCGACGAAGAGCGTGATCTCCGAGCTGGGGGCCGGGTGACTCGCGTGGCCGGTCTCCGCGAGCTCCCGGACCTCTTCTGTCGGGCCGTCGTGGTGGAGGTCCTGTCGGGCCCGAAGCCGGGGCTCGTGGATCCCGTCTCACCGAGCCCGCACCGGGACATGGGGCCCGGCGAGTTCTTCTCCTGTCTTCCCGAGCTGAACCGGTGCCTGCGCGAGGCACTGGAGCTGGGGCTAGACCGCGAGCCGGTGGAAGAGGTCGTGGATCTGATCCCCGCCTGGAACGTGGACGTGCTGACGGCGTCCTCCGGCCCGAACTCCGTGCGCGGGGTGCTGTTCCTGGGCGCCGTGTACTGCTACTCGGCCGGGTGGGAGGGGGACGTCTTCCCGTTCTCTCGGATCCGCGAGGTCGGGAGGCTCTGCGCGGAGAAGCTGTGGGACAGGACGGAGACGAAGTGCGGTCGAAGGCGAGTCCGAGAGGGATTAGCGGGAATCTTCGGCGAGGCGGCGTCCGGGCTTATGACCGCGAGGACGGTGTCGTTGTCCACCCTGGTCTCGGTGCTGCGCCGGGGCGGAACGCTTGAGGAGGCCGTCGTGCAGTCGGTCCTGGCCTGCATGTCCGTTCTGGAGGACGCCGGGCTCCCCCCGCGGACGCGGGAGTGGGTGAGGCGAAGGTCCCGCGAGGTGTTGGAGATGGGAGGGGTGTTGACCCGGCGGGGTCGGGAGGAGCTCTGGTCCTTTGTGGAGGAGTGCGCACGGAGGGAGGTCAGCCCGGGCGCGTCGGGGGACGTGACGATCGTTGGGCTCGTGCTGCTCTTCCTCCGGTGGGGGAGGGACCTTTCCTCCCCGTATCTTGATCCTCCGGGACGGTGGGGTCGGGGAGCAGGTGGGGAGGACCGTTCGGGTCCTGGTGCGCGGGGACGGGACGCGGGTCGTGGCCTCTCGAGGGGATAGGAAGTTTTTTAAGCGAAGCGAGGTCGGGGTCGAGCGAGAGTTAACGCCGTGGGAGGCCTACCGGGAGATTTGTACCCGGCTGGAGCTTAACTCGCTGGAACCTCCCGAGGACGTCGGGCACCCGGTCGACCCCGAGACGGGGTACCGGGTGCTGGAGCTCCTGGACCTGTTATGGCGGTCCGGGATCGAGGGGCTGGGCGTAACCGGCACGGTGGGCTGCGCGGCACCCCTCCACGACCTTACGGTGGGGAATCCGGTCGGGTGGACGAGCCTCCGGGTGGCGAACCCCGGCTCCGACCTCGACTTAATAATCAGGGAGAAGGGAACTCTACGGGAGCTCCTGAACCTGGGCTTTAGAGTCGTCAGGCGACGGGGTGACGGGGCGCTCCTGTCCCCGGAGCGGGTCACGGGTTTCCGTACTCCTCTACTCGACGTGAGGTGGGGGTGCGACGTTGGCGGACGACCTGGACAGCCTCCTGCCGAAGACCTCAGAGAGCACCAGCCTGAGCACCCTTAAGAGCCTGAAGAACGCGCTCGAGGAGCTGGCTGGTAAGTCGGACTCGAACATCGAGGGACTGGTGGAGGCGCTGGACGACCTGATCACGCTGATGGAGAAGACCGGGGTGAAGGACCTCCGCGACCTCATCGAGGAGTTCAAGGACCTCAAGCAGGAGAAGAAGCGCCTGGAGGAGCTCCTGCAGGAGTACTTCAAGCGGCTTGAGGAGCTGGAGCGGAAGCTGAAGGCGCAGGAGGAGAAGCTCAGGATCGAGGCGCGGCGCCGGAAGACGCTGGAGAAGGAGCTGGAGATGGAGCGGGACGAGAAGGCCGAGCTGCGGGAGGAGCTCCGGCGGAAGGAGGTGATGATCGAGAAGCTCCGGAACGACCTGCAGCGGCTGAAGAAGCCGCCGCTGATCGTGGGCACGGTGGAGGAGGTGCTCGACGACGGCCGCGTCATCGTCAAGAGCTCGACCGGGCCGAAGTTCGTCTCGAACGTCAGCCCAACCGTGGACAAGGACAAGATCGAGCCGGGCGCGAACGTGGCGCTGAACCAGCAGAGCATGGCCGTCGTCGACGTGCTGCCCTCGGAGAAGGACCCGCGGGTCACGGCCATGGAGGTGGAGGAGGATCCGGACGTCACGTACGACGACATCGGCGGCCTCGACAAGCAGATCCAAGAGATCCGAGAGGTCGTGGAGAAGCCGCTCAAGGAGCCCGAGCTGTTCGAGAAGGTCGGCGTCGAGCCGCCGAAGGGCGTGCTCCTGTACGGACCGCCCGGCACGGGTAAGACCCTGCTCGCCCGCGCGGTCGCTCACCACGCGGACGCGACGTTCATCCGGCTCGCCGCGCCCGAGCTCGTCCAGAAGTTCATCGGCGAGGGTGCCCGGCTGGTGCGCGAGCTGTTCGAGCTGGCTCGGGAGAAGGCTCCGAGCATCATCTTCATCGACGAGATCGACGCCATCGGCGCCCGACGCATGCGGGACGCCACGAGCGGCGACCGCGAGGTGCAGCGGACGCTGACGCAGCTCCTGGCCGAGATGGACGGCTTCGACCCGCTCGACGACATCAAGGTCATCGCCGCGACCAACCGGAAGGACATCCTGGACCCGGCACTGCTCCGGCCCGGCCGGTTCGACCGGCACATCAAGATCCCGCTGCCGGACGAGGAGGGCCGCTACGAGATCTTCAAGATCCACACGCGGGACATGAACCTCGCCGACGACGTCGACCTGCGGAAGCTGGCCAAGATGACGGAGGGCGCCTCGGGCGCCGACATCAAGGCGATCTGCACCGAGGCCGGTATGATGGCCATCCGCGAGGACCGGGACGTCGTCACCATGCGCGACTTCGTGAAGGCCGTCGAGCGCGTCCTGGGCCAGCGAGAGGAGGAGGGAGAGTACAAGCGGGCGTACCACTAAGGCACCACCGGCCCCCGCTCACCCAACGCCCCTCCGGAACACCGGGAATGAAGAGGCGGTTGCTGGCGGACCGGGAAGGGATGATGAGTAGTGGGCGAGCGGACCTACCTGCGCGTCGGAAACCTCACCATCCGAGCCTACCCGCCGGATGAGGCCGTCGAGACCGTGCGCCGACTAGCCTCCGAGCTCGACACCGACGCCCCGGGTGAGCTGAAGGAGGCCGTCCCGGTCGACCTCCTCCAGTCCGACTTCTTCTCGCCCGAGGCCCGCGTTCTGATCGCCCACTCCGACCGCGGTCCCATCGGCTGCGTCGGCGCCGACCCCGACACCTCCAGGCACCCGCACAACGTCTTCGGCCTGGTCGTCTCACCACGGGTCCGCAACCGTTACCAGACGGGGCATCTGCTCCTCGCCGCCGCGCTGCGCTTCCTGCGAGAGTCCGGGACCGAGGTCGCCCGGACCACCCCCATTCGGAGGGCCCTACCGTTCTTCACGGGGATCCGCGCCGACCCGACCCACGTCTGGAAGGAACTCGACCTTCGAGTAAAGTGGTACCGGCGGACCCGCGACGACGCCTTCTTGGACCTGTCCAGGGTGCCCGAGGAGCTGCGCGAGGAGCTCCTCTTGATGCGAGTAGAGACCGTGGACGCCCCGCGGGAGCCCACACCGTTCCACCGCCTGGACCCGGAGAGGCCCGTGCACACCTTCCGGTCGGGCGTGAGAGGATTCACCCTCACGGCCCGGCTGGGGGGAGCCGGAGGTGGAGGTTAGCATCATCCTGCCGACGTACAACGAGCGCGAGAACCTGCCCAGGATCGTCCCGGAGATCGAGCGGGTGATCGACCGCGAAGGTTGGGACGCGGAGATCCTAGTCGTGGACGATGACTCACCGGACGGGACCGCGGAGGTGGCCAAGGAGCTGGCGGAGGAGTACGGCAACATCCGCGTCATCGTTCGCAAGGAGCGGCCCGGGCTGGGACTCGCCTACCGCCGAGGCTTCCGGGAGGCGGAGGGTGACGTCGTCGTCTGCATGGACGCCGACGGTCAGCACCCGCCCGAGCACCTGCCGGACATCGTGAACCCGGTCCTCGACGGAGAGTGTGACTTCGGGCTGGGTTCTCGGTACGTGGAGGGGGCTCGGGTCGAAAACTTCCCGTGGTACCGCCGGCTGAACTCCTGGGGCGCGCGGCTCGTAGCCAAGCTCCTCCTGAGGCTCCCCTACCGCGACCCTACCAGCGGCTTCCGGGCCATTCGGCGGGAGATCCTGGAGGAGGGGAGACCGTTCGTCTCCGAGGGCTTCGAGATCCAGGTGGAGACGCTGGCCAAGGCTCACCACCTCGGGTACGAGGTTCGGGAGGTCCCATTCACGTTCAAGCCCCGGGAGCGGGGGTCCTCGAACGTCGACCTCCAGCAGATCCTGCGCTACCTGCGCGGCGTGCTGAGAATCCGCAGGGACCTTCGTCAGCGGGGTCTCCTGTAAACGATATATCAGGCGTCCCCGTCGGCCCGCCCGGGCCCCGCGATGCGCGTGGTGGTCGTCGGCGGAGGGGCGGCCGGCATCACCGCCGCCCGAACCGCCCGGGAGCTGGGCGCGGAGGTCACGCTGATCACCGAGGACGATCGAGTCGCGTACTCCCCCTGCGCCATCCCGTTCGTTCTTTCGGGTGAGATCGAGGACGCCGATTCCATCGTCATGCGAGACCCGGAGTACTACGAGCGGCTGGGCATCAACCTGAGGCTCGAGACGAGGGTTGAGGAGGTGGACCCGGAGGAGGGGATCGTTGAGACCGAGGACGAGACGTTCGAGTTCGACGCGGCGGTCCTGGCCGTGGGTGGGGAGCCACTGATCCCTCCCATCGAGGGGTCGGACCTCGACGGCGTCCTCACCGTCCGCTGGTTCTCGGACATCGAGCGGCTGGAGCGGGCCGTTCAGTCCGCCGAGCGGGCGGTGGTGGTCGGGGCCGGCCCCATCGGCGTTGAGATGGCGCACGCGCTGCGCAGCCGCGGGCTCGAAGTAACCCTGGTCGAGATGCTGGATCGAGTCCTCCCCCAGCTGCTGGACGGCGACACCGCCGCGGAGCTGCAAGAGGTGATGGAGAAGGAGGGCGTCCGGGTCCTGCTGGGCGACCCCGTCGAGAGGATCGAGGGCGACGAGTCGGTGGAGGCGGTGGTGGTGGGCGGCGAGGAGATCGAGGCGGATCTCGTGGTCATGGCGGCGGGGGTTCGTCCTCGAACCGAGCTCTTTGAGGCGATGGGCGCCTCGGTTACCCCGTTCGGCGTCGAGGTTGACCCGGCCCTCCGGGTCAAGTCCGAGGATGGGGGCGTCATGGAGGGCGTTTACGCGGCCGGAGACTGCGTGGCCGACTGGTGCCCGATCACCGGAGAAACCGTGCCCAGCCAGCTCGGGACGGTGGCCGTGCGTCAGGGCCGCATCGCCGGCAGGAACGCCGTCGAGGGGCCGAAGATCACCTGGCCCGGGACGCTCAACACCGCGGTGGTCTGCGCGTTCGGTCTGGAGGCGGCCGGGTGCGGTCTCACGGAGGCCAGGGCTGAGGAGGTCGGGATGGAGGTGGTCTCGGCGACCGTCAGCACGACGACTCGGGCCCGGTACTACCCGGGCGGTGAGGAGATCACGGTGAAGCTCATCGCCGACGCTTACACCCACCGGATCGTGGGCGCGCAGGCGGTGGGGGGAGAGCGGGTCAGGGAGCGCGTGGACGCGATCGCGCTGGCGATCCGGCTGGGAGCGAAGGTGGAGGACCTCCTATCGTGGGACTACTCGTACTCGCCCCCGGTCGCCCGGGTGGTGGAACCCTTCTACGAGGCCGCGGAGCGGCTCCGGGAGGAGCTCAAGGGATGAACCTGCGCCGTGATCTCCTCGCCGCCTTTTCCTCGCTGATGGCGCTGGTCGTGATGGAATCATTCACGGGGTTCACCCTGGAGGCGCTGAAGGCCAAGTGGGCCAGGCACCCGGAGCTGCTGGCGATGCTGCCCGCGCTGATGGACTTTCGCGGGAACGTCGCCCTGGCTCACTCCGCCAGGATGACCACCGCGGAGCACCTGGGAGACTCGCGCCGGGTCATGATGGGCTCCGCGGCCGCGCTCCTAACGAGCTTCTTCGTGCCGCCCATCATCGCGCTCGTGACGCACTGGTCCTACGGTGGCAGTCTCAGCACGCTGGTCGCGGTGGCGCTGCTGACGGTCCTCTCCGTGGCCGCCGCGGTGACCCCGGCCACGATCGGCGTGGTGAGGATCGCCGTGAGGTGGGGCGTGGACCCGGACAGGGTGGCGCCCGCCGTGACGACGGCGCTGTCCGACGTACTCACCGTCGTCCTCCTGTTCACCCTGGCGGAGGTGATCTTCCGTTGAGGCGGGAACTGCTGAGCGTCCTGGCCTCGATGCTTCTGGTGTCCGCCCTGCTGGCCGCCTGGAGCTCCTACGTGGGGTCCTTTTTGGCCCGGCTCGAGGCCAAGCTGGAGCACAACCCCGGGCTGGCGGCCGTGCTGCCGGTGCTTATGGCCACCACCGGGGCGGCGGCCGCGTCCTTCGGCAGCAAGCTCTCCACCCGCGTCCACCTCGGCACGGTCAGCGCCCGCAGGCTGGTGTACGACGCCGCCGTTCAGGCACTCGCGCTGATCCTGGCCATGTCCGCGTACACGACCCTGGTCACGACCGTCTTCTCGGGCCAGCTGTCCCTCGTGCGCACGGTTCTAGAGTCCACGGTCCTGACGTACCTGCTCGCGGTGTTCGTTGCGCTGGTCTCCACTTTCGCGAGCGTGAAGCTGGGCCTCGACCCGGACGACGTGGTGGGTCCCATCGTGACCACGGCGGCCGACTCCGCGGGCATCGTGATCACGCTACTCCTCTCGCCGGGGTAGGGACGTTGAGCGAGGCCGAGGAGAAGGACATGGAGCGCATCGAGGAGATCCTCAAGCGCCGGACCGTCGTCGACCTGCTGACCGAGATGAAGAACCTGGCGCAGCTCTCCGTGGACCTGGCCTACGCCGTGCTGCTGTTCGGCAGCGAGGAGCTGGCCGAGGAGGTGAAGAGGATCGAGTCCAGGATCGACGAGCTCTCGCTGTCGCTGAAGGCCAAGCTGGCCCTGGCGGTCCGCAGCGTCGAGGACGTGCGGAAACTGCTCCCGCTCATGGAGCTGGCCCAGTCCATGGAGGTCATCACCGACGCGGCCAACGACGTCGCCGAGACCGTCGCGATGGGCGCCGAGCCGCACCCGATCGTTAAGGAGGCGATCGCGAAGTCCGAGGAGAAGTTCAAGCTCGTACGCGTGGAGGAGGGGTCCGAGCTCGACGGGCGAACCCTCGGCGAGCTGAAGCTGGCCAGCAAGACGGGGATGCACGTGGTCGCCATCCGGCGCGGGCGGACCTGGATCGTGGGTCCCGACAAGCACACCGAGATCCGCGCCGGGGACGTGCTCATCGTCCGGGGCCGGGAGGAGGGGTTCAAGAGGTTGAAGCGCATGGCCCGGGGGTCACCCGAGTGAGCGAGTGGGAGACTCGACGTGAGAAGATCATCCGACTGCTGACGGAGTCCAAGGAGCCTCTAACCCTGGACGAGATTGCGGCGATGGTGGGAGAAGAGGACCGCCGCAAGGTCATCGAGGATCTGGAGCACATCGCCAAGACCGTCCGGAAGGAGGGTAAGCGGCTTCTAATGGAGCCCGCCCGGTGCAACAAGTGCGGCTACGTGTTCAAGAGCGCCCGGGTCCGGCCCCCATCCAGGTGCCCGCGCTGCAAGTCCGAGTGGATCCAGCCTCCGCGATTCACGATCAGGTAACGCTAGGACTCGTGCAGCAGCCTCAGATGGTACTCCAGCTGCCGCCCCCCGACGGGCACGTGCAGGTAATCCCCGACCACCCGGGCCCGGCCCAAGGTCTCAACACCCGACTCGGTGGCCTTGACGACCTCCAGCTCCTCCGTCACCGCAACCATCTCACCGGGCCGGGTGAACCCCAGGGGTCGGCACCTCACGCCATCGACCTCCAGGTACCCGGACTGCATGTTGAAGGCGATCCGGTCCCACCGGATCCAAACACCGTCCCGCTCCCCGGTCACGATCAGGCTCTCGTACGTCCTGACCTCGAAGTTCCGGCCGAAGAACGCCAGGACGTATCTCCCGCGAACCCGCCGGACGTCCAGGTAGACCTCTCCGACCCGTCGGTGCGGGACCACCGACGGGACCACGATCCCGCGGCCCACCTTCCGCACGCGCACCGGCTCGACCAGCGCACCCTCCTCTGCGCGCACGGGTACCACGTAATACCCGGCCTTAGACTCTACGGAGACTAAACACATCGTTCCGAACTTCTCCAGCCCCGCCACCCGGCCCAGCTTGACGTAATCGTCGTGGGAGCGGGTCATCACCTCCTATTTCCAACCCCCTGCACCGCACCGGAGGCTCCTGCACGTTCTTGGGGACGTACATCATCGAGCACGGCCCCCTCCACCTCCACGACCCGCTCCACGAGACCCGTCACGATCTCCGAGGTCCTACCCAGCACCACCGCGGGGCTCCAGCTGAACATCCGATAGCCCGTGTTCCGGGAGGTCAGCACGCCGGCCGCTTCCAGCGCGTCGAGTATCCTCGTCCCCAGGCTGAACCGGCGCAGGTCGGGGCACAGGTCTCGGAGGATCTCCGTGGCTGAGAGGTAGTCGGAGCGTACCTTCCTCACGTCCCACTCCGCGATCTTGGCCAGGATCCTGGACTTAACCTGCCCCACGAACGAGCGGACGTTCTCCTCCATCGCGTCCGCCCTCACACCCTCCGCGGCCGGACACTTCCCGTGAGGCGGCCAGGACGTCAGCTCGTCGCCGTCCTCTCCCGACCTTACAAACTCGACCTCCACTTCGCGGCGCAGGCTGGCCGGGAGGAAGTCCAGGAACACCTGGGAGTACACCAGGAGGGTCGCCTCCTGGGCTCGATCCGCGATCGTAGAGACCACGTTGTAAACCTTCGATCGCAGGGTGCGCAGAGGATCCCCATCCGCGCAGCCCAGCCACTCGTGGGCGGCGGGCACGTCGATGTGAGCCACCACCAGCCGCTCTACATCGGGCTCGATCCCGGCGGTGATCCCCGACAGGGAGGTCGCGTCCGACACGTCGAGGAGCTCACAGTTCTCGGGCAGCGCGCCCTCGGGGTCGTAACACGGCGGGCAGACTATTACTCTTAGCACGGTTAGCCCTCCCCACCCGTCCTCAGTAACAACTTGCCTCCGTGCAGTATTACATCTTCGCTTGAGAACCAGTCCTCCTCCTCATCCAGACGGTCCAAGTTGACGTTCCGGTACTCCACCTTCCAGAGCACCAGCCCGCCCGCGGGCATGCACCTGGGCTTCTCGTCCGGCCGGTAGTCGCCGGAGAGCAGGCGGTCCGCATCCTCCGGCTCCCGGTCCCCCCGCCCCACCTCCCACACGAACCCCGCCATCCTCCGGACCATCTCCCACAGGAACCGCTCGGCCCGGACGCGTAGAACGTAGCGACCGGGAACCCACTCCACGACCTCGCACTCCTCAACGCGCACGCGCGGGTCCCGGCCGTCCTCCCGCCTGAAGGCCGAGAAGTCGTGCTCACCGACCAGCCTCTCCGCGGCCTCCCGGGCCTCCTCCGGGCGGTCCAGCGGGCCCAGGAAGTACCGGTACTCCTTAGCCACGGCGTCCCGCCGGGGGTCGAAGCCCGAGGGCACGCGCGCGGTCGCCACCACCCGGATGTCCTCCGGTAGCCGGGCGTTGAGGGCGCCGGGCACCGCCCTCTCGATCTCGCCCCTCACCGTCACGACCTGGTAACGCGCGTGAGCTCCGGCGTCCGTCCTCGAGGCGTACCCGACCAGCTCGAGCTTCAGGTCCGACAGCGCCCGCCTCAGCTCCCCTTCCACCGTGGGCACGTCGGGCTGATACTGAAACCCGTGGTAATTCGTCCCGTCGTAGGCGACTCGGAGGGCCGCGAGCACCTCGGCCTACCCCGGCGGCTTGTAGGGCAGCCGCTTGAAGACCTCGATCATCTCGTCCCGGGAGACGATCTCCCGATCACCGAACCGCACGCAGGGCTCCTCGATGATCTCACCCGCCACGGTGAACGGGCAGTTCTCCTCGAAGGCGATCTCGGCCGCTCGCTCCACGTCGTCCGGGTGAATGCACACCATGAAAATTCCGAGGTAGCCGGTCCACGTCGAGTACGGCATGGAGCGCAGCACGGCGCCCTTCCGGGCCTTGCCCAGCATCTCCAGCAGGTTACCTAATATCCCGCCCCGGCTCGCGTCCTTCGCCGCGCTGATGTCGATGCCCTCCCGGATGAACCGAAGGAAGGCGTTGAACTTCACCTTCGCCCGCCGAACCCGCTCGCCCACCTCGCCTCGCACCGGTTCACCCAGGAAGACCAGCTTGTCCCCGGGCCGCGCCGTTCCGTCCGGGATCGGCTCCTTGGAGATCAGTCGACCAACCACCGCCACGGACACGCACGGAACCAGCTCCGGGTGCGACTGCGTGTTCCCGCCCAGGATCTGAATCCCCAGCCCTTCCGCCTGCTTGCGCAGGTCCTCCAGAATCTCCTCCGCCTGCTCCTCGTCCTCCGCCTGCACGGAGTCGAAAGCCACCAGCGGCTCGCCGCCCGTCACCACCACGTCCGCGGCCGAGTGGATGATCGCCGTCTTGCGCCCGATCTTCGCCGGGTACGGCCCCTCCATATTGATAACCAGACGCTCGCCGTCCACCTCTATGACCGTCGCGTCGTCTCCCTGGAGCGGCCCGAGGATCACGTTCCACTCCTCGGGCACCTCGCGAAACAGCCGCCGACAGAAGTTCGTCTCCTCGATGTGCTCCAGCAGCCGCTCCAGGTCCACCTCTGGGACCTCGCTCAACCCGCAACCCCCGCGAGCTTCAGCGCCGTTGGTACGGCGAGCGCCGCGCTGCACACCGACGGATCGACGCCCCTCCTCAGCGCGTAAATCCCTATTCCCGAGCAGAGCAGGCAGAGCCCCAGCGCGCCCGGGCCCCGGTGAGCCGCCAGCGCCAGGAGCGCCGCGGTGACGATCGCGGTCGCCACCTGGGCGCGGACGCCCGTCAGCACACTCCCAAAGACCCGGGACGAGTACACCAGGAGCCACGTCCCGAGCGGGAGGGAGGCCGCGTAAAGGCCGGCCGCGGTCAGCGCCTCCCCCAACGTCAGCTCCCCTACGTGCTCCTGCAGGAACACCGAGGCACCGCTCCTCGGGTTGCCAAGGGCGTGGAGGGCGAGAATGGACGAGAGATTATCTGAGGCGTCGACCCCGGAGACAACCATGATGTACTCGTCCTCGCCCCTCACCCCGAGCCGCCGCAAAAGCGAGATGACGTTGGCCGGACCCAAGCCGAGCAGGAGCCCCAGGACCACCCCGGTGAACGTCCCCAGCAGTCCGCATCTCACCAGCTTGGCGCCCGGGACGCTGGCTCTCGCCCTCGCCTGCCTCGGCACCTCCGGCCGGTTGAGGGCGCAAGACACGCCCGGTCCCACCGCGTAGAACCCCGTCAGCATCGACTCGATCGGTCCCGGGACGCTGACGCCGGCGCCCAGCAGGGCCAGACAGCCCGCGCCCGCGCTGGCCCCCGCGATCAGGAAGCCGTCGAGGCCGTTGTCTAGGATCTGGAGCCCGATCACCGCCAGGATCAGGATCGGGACGATCGGCCGGAGGGCGTCGTAAGCCGTCGCGATAACCCCGGAGAGAATCGGTAGGAGCGGGGCGGTGATTAAGGCCGCCGCTAGGGTGCCGAGGGCGGAGAGCCTGGCGGCCTCCTCCGCCCGCCCGGCGAGTGTGTACCGCTGGAACGGGATCAGGACGACCGTCGTCGTCTGGTCGTCCGGTACTCCCAGAAACATACTTTCAAGCTTGGATACCGGAGTGTTGATCGCGGAGGACACCACGGCGAACGATAACAGGTCGTCCCGCCGCAGCGGGCCGGGATCGAACTCTGAGAAAAATGTGTTCGGGTGGAGGCCCGGGACGTACCCGGAGATTATACCCGTCAGCACCCCTAGGCAGGCTCCACCGATCAACGCACCCCGTCGGGGAGTGTCGTCGGAGATGCTGAAACACATTTGGAACTCGTTTGCGATAGGGATGGGAGCGGCCTGGATCCTCGGGACACTGGCCCTCTCGATCGCGGTGCTGGGCCCCTTCACGACCCTAGCCGCCTTCCTGGCCCTATCAGCGGTGCTGGGGGTGTCCGTCTACCGGTCCGTGTCCCCGGCGGCGCTGGTGCGGGGGGCCGGGCTGTTGCTGCTCCTGGTGCTGAACGTCGCGCGGCTGTCGTACCTGACGCCAATCCTGGCGGCCTCGGTCCTGGTACCACTCTTCTACGTCAACCGGCTGTGGTTCCTGGCGGTCATGGCCCTGTCCGGCGTCGTTTTGATCCTTCGGGCTATCGTGGAGTTCCACCGAGCGATGCTGGAGGTGGACCCAGAGTACAGGGCCCGCGTGAGCGCGCTGGCCGCGGCGCTGACCCACGTCTGGCAGAGGATGGTGGAGGGACTGAGAGCGGTGGCGGCGGCGTCCGTGGAGCGCGGTGAGGAGCTTCGAGGGTCCCTTACCGTGTGGGGTAAGCGCCTGCTGCGGTGGGTGATGAGCTGAACCGCGTCCGCGGTCCAATCGTCATCACCGCTCAGCAGCGCGGGACGTCGTCATCCGCGTCCGTCCCAGTCCACGAGCACCCCGTCCTCGATCAGCATTTTGCCCTCCGGGACGTTCTTGCGCACGACCGTGGACGGGGCCGTGGCCGAGTAGGGACCGAGCTTCCGACCCGGCAGGATCGAGGTGTTAACACCCGTCTTCACGCCGTCCCCGATCACCGCGCCGAACTTCCGCCGTCCGGTATCCTCCAGCTCGCCCTTCACGACCACCTTCACGTTGCGCTCGTCGTGCCGGAGGTTGGCGATCACGGTCCCCGCGCCGAGGTTGCACTCGGCCCCGATGACGCTGTCCCCGACGTAGGACAGGTGGCTCACGTTCGTGTCCTCCATGATGATTGAGTTCTTGATCTCCACGGCTTGCCCCACGCGGACGTTCCCTACGAGCGTCGTGGCGGGTCGGATGTAGCAGTTGGGACCCAGCTCGCACCCGGGTCCGATGTACGCGGGACCCTCCACAACCGTGCCCGGCTTGAGTACGGCGCCCTCCGCCACCCACACCGGGCCCCGGAGCTCGACGCCCTCCTCCACGATCCCTTCAACCTCAGGGCGGTCCATGACGTTCCTGAGCGCCCACTCGTTCGCGTCCAGTAGGTCCCACGGTCGGCCCACGTCCGACCAGTACACGTCCTGCGGAACGCCCTTGACCTCCTCCTCGCGCGCCGCCGTCAGCAGCGCGTCCGTGATCTCGAACTCCCCGCGCGGGGACAGCTTCACGTCCTCCAGGTAGCGCTCGAACTCGGGCTCCAGCACGTAGACTCCCGCGTTCGCGAGGTTCGAGGGGGCCTCCTCCGGGTCCGGCTTCTCCACCAGGCTCCGGACGTAGCCATCCTCCAGCTCCACCACGCCGAACTCCGAGGGGTCGTCGACCTCAACCAGCGCCATCGAGGCGACTCCTTCGTGCTCCTTCACCGTCCGCTCCACGAGCTTCGGGTCGAAGACCAGGTCACCGTTGGCCACGACCACGGGCTCGTCCGGCTCGATCTCGCGCCACGCCACGTACACGGCGTGCGCGGTGCCGAGCGGCTTACCCTGCCGGACGAACGAGAGCTCGACCTCCCCGCCCCACCGGTCCTCAACGTACTCCTCCACCGCCCCCGCCTTGTACTCCGTCACCACGACCAGCCGCTCTACGCCCGCCCGGACCAGCGCCTCGATCGAGAAGTCGATGAGCCGCCGGTCCGCCACCGGTAGCAGGACCTTGGGGCGCGTCCGCGTCAGCGGCCTCATCCTCGTGCCCTCACCGGCCGCGAGCACGATGCCGATCATCCTCTCACCCCGCGCAGGCACTCCTCCACCAGGCTCACGAACTCATCCCGCAGCTCCCTCGCCCGCTCCTCCGACTCCGCCTCGACCGTGACCCTTACCACGGGCTCCGTGCCCGAGGGCCGGATCAGGGCCCAACCGTCCTCCAGCTCGACCCGGACGCCGTCCACGGTGTCGATCTCGTCGTAGTTCTCCCGGACTCGGCGCTCCACGCACTCCATCACCTTCGGCTTCAGCTCGTCCGGGCACTCCACGTTCTCGCGCAGCGTTGGGTACCTCGGCACCTCCTCCAGCAGCTCCGACAGTGGCCTCCCCTCCTCCGCGAGTAGACTCACCATCCAGGCCGCGGAGAGCGGACCGTCCGGGCACATGTGCGCGTCCGGGTGGATCCACGTCCCGTTGGGCTCGCCGCCGAAAACGCAACCCTCCCGCTTGATCGCCTCCGCCACGTACACGTCGCCCACCTTGGTTCGGACCACCTCACCGCCCAGCTCCCGCACGACCTCGTCCACGACCATCGAGGCATCCACGTTGACCGCCACCTTGCCCGCGCCCTTCTCCTCCAGGATCCGCCGGCACACGAGCGCCAGCACCTCGTCGTACCCGGCGAACTCGCCCTCTTCCGTCACGAACACGACCCGATCCGCGTCCCCGTCGTGCGCGATGCCGAGGTCCGCGTCGACCGACCTCACCGTTCGCATGAGCTCCCTCAAGTGCTCCGGCCGGGGCTCCGGGTGTCGGCCCGGGAAGTGACCGTCCAGGTGCGCGTTGATCGTGATCACCTCGCAGCCCATCTCCCGAAGCACGGTCGGGGTGACCAGGGACGAGGGACCGTTCGCACAGTCCACCACGACGCGCAGGCCCTCGCCGTCCGCCTCCACCTCCCTCAGGATCCTCTCCACGTGCACCTCCGGCGCGCCCTCCTCCCGCGTGACCCCCTTAAACTCGCGCCAGTCCGGGTACTCCGGCTCCCCGTCCATGATCTCCTCGATCTCCCGCTCCTGATCCGGCGTGAACGCCATGCCGTCCGAGTTCCAGAACTTGATCCCGTTGTACTCCGGCGGGTTGTGCGACGCCGTCACCATCACGCCCGCGTCGAGGCCCTCCTCGGACACGTAGCAGCCCAGGGTGGGCGTGCAGACCACGCCCACGTCGACGACCTCACACCCCTGCGAGAGCAGGCCCGCGATCACCGCCGAGGCGATGGCGTCCCCGTGGACCCGCGTATCGCGGCCCACGGCTACCCTCCCACCGCCCAGGTACTCACCCAGCGCTCGACCCGCTCGGAGCGCGAGCTCCGGCGTCAGAAACTCACCTACCTTGCCCCGGATGCCCGAGGTGCCGAAGTACTTACCCACGGGGGAACCCCCTTGCACGCGTTCCTTCTCGCCGGCGATAACGTCGAGCTGGCGCTGATGGAATTAAAGGGCGCGCTCCGGGCGGAGGTGGGCGAGAGGGAGGTCGAGGTCCACGACCGGGTCGCGGTGGTCGAGGGACTCACCGACGATGAGGCGGAGCGGGTCGTTCGGCGGCTCGCCCGGACGCACGCGGTTTACCGGCTCGGTGAAGGGAACGCCAGGCTCGAGATCGGGGGCGAGCGCAGGCGGGCCCGACTCCTCGCGGAGCGCGAGAAGCTGTCCGACCGTAAGCCGCACAAGCGCCCCGAGTTCATGCCCGACTCCACGGAGCCCTTCCTGGCCCGAGCCCTGGTCAACCTGGCCGAGGCACGGCGCGGGGAGCGCCTGCTGGACCCGATGTGCAACGTGGGTGGGATCCTCATCGAGGCGGGGCTGATCGGGTGCGTACCCGTCGGAGTCGAGGTCCGGGAGGAGCTCGTGGAGCGGGCGGAGCGTAACCTGCGGCACTACGGGATCAAGGAGTACGAGCTGCACGCGGGCCGGGCGGAGGAAGTGGACGAGATTCTGGATGAACCTGTGCAGGCGGCCGCCGTGGACCCACCGTACGGTAGGTCCTCCTACATTGAGGGGGGCCCGGTCGAGCGGCTGCTGCTGAACACCCTGGACGCGCTGTCCGAGGTCGTCGAGGGTAAGGTCTCGCTGACCGCGCCCGTGGACGCCTGGGAAGAAGTTAAAGGGAGCGTGAGAAGGGTGGAGGGCGAGACCCGGGACCGCGTTCACCGCAGTCTCACCCGAGTCATCGCCGTTGTCGTGCCCTAGCGGTGATGACCGCGGACCGCTCCTGACCTGTGATGAGTTTTCGGGGAGCTGACCCCCGCCTCACAGGCGCTGCCGCAGGTACGCTATCACCGCCCGGGCCCCGGACGCGATTATCCTTTTGAACAGGAACAGGTTGCCCTCGCGCAGGGCGCTCAGCAAGTACCTAGGGTTAAGGTAGTACGAGATGTACGCCCACTGCAGCAGCCGGCTCAGCTCCTTCCGACTCAAATGTTCGGTCCTCATCACCGGATCCAGCGTTGTGTACCTCGACCAGTCGCGCACCTCAATTAGCCCCTTCTCCTCGGCCATGTCGTACAGAGGCGTGCCCGGATATGGGGTGCACACTGTGAACTGCACGTAATCTGGTCTGATCCGGCGGGCGAACTTGATCGTCCTCAAGACGTCCTCCCGATCCTCCCATGGAAACCCCAATATGAACGACAGCAGTATCCTTAAGCCGTGCCGTTTTGCCACCTTCCGGCACCCAATAATGTCTCGTACCGTAATCCCCTTGTTGATCCTTTTCAGCGTCTCATTACTAGCCGACTCGGCCCCCACGTAAACCGTGGTGCACCCATGGTCACGCAGAATTTTGGCGACCTCGGGCGTGAGTAAATCCGCCCTCGCTCCGCAATCCCACGGGACGTCGATTCCCTCCTCCCGCATCTTTTCACAGATCTCTCTCAACCGGCGCTTGTGCACGGTGAACACGTCGTCCACGAACTCGATTCGATCCACTTTGAGCTCCTCCACCAGGTACCGCAGCTCCTCCACCACGAGCTCCGGGCTCTTCCCCCTCCATCTAGGGAACAGTCGAGAGGAGGCGCAGAAGATGCATCGGAACGGGCATCCGCGGCTCGTGATCACCGGGGCGAACCTGACCCCGTCCGCCGCGTAGTTGTCCAGGTCGACCTTGTCGTACGCCGGGATCGGCAGCCGATCCAGGTCCTCCGGCTCCTTCCGGTCCGGGTTTCGCACGATCCGGGAGCCGTCCCGGTACGTGATTCCATCGATATCTGAGAAGTCGGGCTCATCCCACCCGTCCACCTCTTCCAGTACCCGGGTAGTCGGCGTCTCCCCCTCACCGCGGATGATCACGTCGGCCCGGCCCTCTCTCAGGGCTTCTCGGTCCATGAAGGTGGGGTGCGGGCCCCCCAGGAACACGAACTTGCCCAGCTCCTTCGCCATCCTGGCGACCCGGTAGGCCGACGGGGCCACCGGGGTGGTGGCCGTGACGCCGATCGCGTCGTACTTCTTCAGCACTCCGGGTAAGTCCTCCATGCCGACGCCCTCGGCGGGGCAGTCCAGGATGTCCACGTGGAACCCTTCCTCCTCGAGCTTGGCGGCCAGGTGCACCAGCCCGAGCGGGAACGAGGAGACCCCGAGCACCCGGGCGATGTTGTCCTCAAACGGCGGCTGGACCAGCAGCACTTTCACTCGCCGGTGCCCCCAGCGGCCATGACGCACCCGGGGTCCGGGCCGCGCACACCGCCCTCGATCGCGTAGGCGCGCGCTCTGCACCCGCCGCACACGTACCGGAACTCGCACTCGCCGCACGGACCTTCCAACTCGTCGCGGTCCCGACACGCCCAAAGCACCTCGTGGTCCCAGAGCTCCTCCGGGTCGTCCTCCAGGATGTTCCCGATTTTAATCGGAAGGAACACGCACGGCTGGACGTCGCCGTTCGGTCGGATAGCCAGCAGGAATCGGCCGGCGCCGCACCCACCCAGGAACTCCACCAGGGGCTCGACCCACCGACCCTCCCCGGAGTACGCGAAGTGGGTGCCGTAAAGCACGCCCCCCTCCCCGGACTCGGACATTTGGAGGCTCACTCGGGCCATCTGTGGTGCGGTGGAGTAGACCATCAAGTCCCGGTCCAAAGCCTCTCGAACGAGCGTCTTGAGCACCTCCTCGCGGACCTCCGGCGGCAGGTCCAGCTCCGGACGGAACCGGCCCTGCCCCGTGGGTATGAAGTTGAACACGGCGACCCCGTCGGCCCCGAGCTCCTCGGCGAGGTCCAGCATCTGCGGGAGCTCGTCCACGTTGTTCCGGTGCACGGTGAACGCGATCACCGTCATCATGTCCGTCTCGGCGCAGTGGCGGACGCCCTCCACCGCCCGCTCCCAGGCGCCCTTGACCCCGCGGAACTTGTCGTGCGTCTCGGGGCGTGCCCCGTCCAAGCTGATCTCAACGTACTCCACGCCGGCGGCCTCCAGCCGCTCCGCCGTGTCCCGATCGATCAGGGTGCCGTTCGTGGCGAGCGCCGTGAACATTCCCTCGCTCGCGGAGGCCTCGGCCAGCTCGAAGAAGTCGTCCCGCATCAGGGGCTCACCGCCGGAGAACGCCAGCCCGGGGACGTTCCACTCCGAGAGCCGCTCGATGACCTCCAGCGCCCGCTCGGTGTCCAGCTCGCCCGGCGCGGGCTTGCCCGCCTCCGAGTAGCAGTGCTCGCACCGCAGGTTGCACAGCCCCGTCACGTCCCACACCACGAGGTACGGGGCGGCCGGGACGAAGGGCTTCCGAACCCCGTATCGGTAGATTCCGAGTAAGGTGACCGCGACGCCCCTCCGGTAGGCGTCCATCGACATTATCTCTCGGAGGGTCTCCTCCTCCACCCCGACCGCTCCCGCCGCCTTCTCCACGAACTTCCTCACGGTCTTGGCCGCAACCTTGCACTTCCAGCACGCATCCTCACGTCCTCCGTAGGCCACGTCTAACGCGACTTTCACCCTTACATCTCCACACGATTCACACTCCTTGGTGGCCACTTTCATCAGTTTCTTACCCACTCTCGAATCCAGAATACGGTTCAGCACGCGTATGAACTCAGCAACCCTAGCCATATCGTGCAGTCCCTCCTAATACATCTTCACCGGCTCGTAGAGGGTCGTGCGCTGCACCGGGGTGAAGCCGGCCTCCCGGATTATTTCTACCATTTCTTCGGGTTCCAACCGTTCCCCCTCGGTTGCTCCAGCCTCTCTGGATATATTCTCTTCCATTAACGTCCCGCCCAGGTCGTTGGCGCCCGCGTGCAGGGCGGCCTGAGCGAGCTTAACCCCGAGCTTGACCCACGAGGCCTGTATGTTCGGAATGACGGGTCCGAAGTACAGGCGGGCAACGGCGTGAACCAGCAGGTCCGTCATCCCGGAAACGCCCGGTCGAACGTCACCCTCCTTGTACAGCGGCGAGTTCGCGTGGACGAATGATAACGGTACGAACTCCGTGAAACCACCCGTGTCCTCCTGAATCCGCCGAAGACGCTTCATATGGTCGATCCAGTCGTGGGGTGAGTCCACGTGACCGTACATCATCGTGCACGTGGTCGGGATGCCCATCTCGTGGGCCGTCCGGATGATCCGCTCCCACTCGTCCGCGTCGATCTTGTCCGGGCAGATCCGCTTGCGGACCCGGGGCGAGAAGATCTCGGCCGCCGTCCCCGGCATTGAGTCCAGCCCGGCCTGCTTCAGCTCCCGCAGCACCTCCTCGAGCTCCTCACCCGCCAGCTCGCAGCAGTACTTGACCTCCATGGGAGAGTAACCGTGGATGTGGATGTCCGGAGCCTGCGACTTGATCTCCTCCAGGATCTCCAGGTAGTACTCGAACGTGGCGTCCGGGTGCAGCGCGCCCTGCACGCAGACCTCCGTCGCCCCCTTGTCCCGGGCCTCGGCCGCCTTCTCGCCGACCTCCTCGGGCGACATCATGTAGGCGTCCGGGTCGTCCGGGTCCCGGCGGAAGGCGCAGAACTTGCACCGGTTGATGCACACGTTGGTGAAGTTGATGTTCCGGTTGACGACGAACGTGACCTGCTCGCCGACCAGCTTCAGCCGGGCCTCGTGCGCCGCCTCCAGCACCTTGTACGGGTTGATCTTACCCTCCAGCGCCTTCAGCGCGGTCCCCTCGTCGATCCCACCGGAAACGGCCATGTTGACCAGCTCGTCCACGCTCACGTCGTCGTCATCCCGCCGCGAATCCCTCCTCGTCCGCGAGCTCTTCGATGACGTCGGCGAGGTTCGCATGGTACCAGCCCCGGCGGACGTACTCCGGGTATATGGGCAGCCGCTCCCGGAGCCGTAGTCCCACCTCTTCGGTGAGTCTTTTCAGCTCTTCAATCTCCGGCCACGGCGCCTCCGGGTTCACGTAGTCCTTCGTGACCGGGGAGACGCCGCCCCAGTCGTTGGCACCCGCCAGCAGCGCCAGCTGCCCGGTCTCCCGGTTCAGGTTAGGCGGGACCTGAATCGGCACGTCCGGGAGCATGAGCCGGGCCTTCGCCACCGTCCTGAGCAGGTCCGCCGGCGTCGGCTCCGGGTGGTCCTCCATCGGAATCCCCGGCTTGGCCCGGAAGTTCTGGACGATCACCTCCTGCACGTGACCGTACCGCTCGTGCAGCTCCCGGATCTTCTCCAGCGTCTCCACGCGCTCCCTCCACGTCTCCCCGATCCCGATCAGGATGCCCGTCGTGAAGGGGACCTTCAGCTGCCCCGCGTACTTGAGCACCTTCAGCCGCTCCTCCGGCCGCTTGCCCGGTGAGTGCTCGTGCGGCCCACCCTCCTCGCACAGCCGGTCCGAGAGGATCTCCATCATCAGACCCAAGCTCGCGTTCCACCGGCGCAGCTTCCGCATCTCCGACTTGGTGACCACCCCGGGGTTGCTGTGCGGGAGCATCCCGTACTCCTCCACGCACCGCCGACACAGGTCGACCAGGTACTCGATCGTGCTCGAGTACCCGTGCTCCTCCAGCCACTCCAGCGCCTCGTCGTACCGCTCCTCGGGCCGCTCCCCGAACGTGAACAGCACCTCCTTGCAGCCGGCGCGCCGGCCCGCCTCCACTATCTTGAAAACCTCCTCCGGAGGGAGGTAGGGGGAGTCCACCTCGTCCGGCTCCCGGCGGAACGTGCAGTACCGGCACCGGTTCCTGCAGAGCCTCGTCAGCGGCACGAATACGTTCTTCGAGTAGGAGACCACGCTACCGAACCTTTTTCGAGCCACCTCGTTGGCGCGCCGCATGAGGTCCAACAGCTCGCCTCCGAGGTTCAAGGATCCGCCCCCTCGGGGGTCCCAGGTTGGAGCCCGGCCCGGAGCTGGAGCGCGAGATCCAGGAGCGTTGGGAGGAGGAGAACCTGCTGGAGAAGGTCCGTGAGAAGAACCGTGACGGGCCGGTCTTTTACTTCCTAGACGGCCCCCCGTACGCCAGCGGCTCGATCCACCTGGGCACCGCCTGGAACAAGGTCATCAAGGACGCCGTCAACCGGTACAAGCTCATGCGCGGCTACCGGGTCCGCCTGCAGCCCGGCTGGGACTGTCACGGCCTCCCGATCGAGGTGAAGGTGGAGCAGGAGGTTCTCTCGGACGAGATCGAGTGCAAGAAGGACATCGAGGAGAAGATCGGCGTCGACAGGTTCGTCGAGAAGTGCAAGGAGTTCGCCCTCAAGCACGTCGAGATCATGACGGAGCAGTTCAAGCGCCTCGGCGTCCTGATGGACTGGGACAACCCGTACATGACCCTTGACAACGAGTACATCGAGGGCGCGTGGTACACGCTCAAGCGCGCCCACGAGCGCGGTCTCCTAACCCGAGACGTGCGCATCGTGAACTGGTGCCCGCGGTGCGAGACCGCCCTCGCCGACCACGAGGTCGAGTACAAGGAGATCGAGGATCCGTCCATCTTCGTCCTGTTCCCCGTCGAGGACGACTCGGAGGCCGAGGCGGATCTGCCCGACAACGCCGCCCTGTTGATCTGGACGACCACGCCCTGGACCCTGCCGGCCAACCTGGCCGTCGCCGTGCACCCCGAGGAGGAGTACGTGCTCGCGCGCGCCGAGGTGAACGGCGAGGAGTGGCACCTGATCGTCGCGGACAAGCTCAAAGTCGTGCTCTCCACCGTGGCGGACTCGTACGAGATCGTGGACAAGTTCTCGGGCGAGGAGCTCGAGGGCGTGCGCTACCGGCCCGCCCTCTGGGACGAGGTGCCCAAGCTGCGCGAGCTGCACGAGGAGAACGACCGCGTTCACCGGGTCTACGCCGCCGAGTGGGTCACGATGGAGGAGGGTACGGGCTGCGTCCACGTCGCCCCCGGTCACGGTGAGGAGGACTTCGAGCTGGGCCGCGAGGTCGGCCTGCCGGCGCACTGCCCGGTGGCCGACGACGGGACGTTCACCGAGGACGGGGGCAAGTACGAGGGTCTCTACGTGCGTGACGCGAACGAGGAGATCATCGAGGACCTGCGAAAGAAGGGTCTCCTCGCGCACGAGGACACGGTCAAGCACCGGTACGGCCACTGCTGGCGGTGCAAGACTCCCATCATTTACCGGGCCACCGAGCAGTGGTTCCTGAAGGTGACCGAGGTCAAGGACGAGATGCTCGACTGGATCGAAAAGGTCGAGTGGATTCCCGAGTGGGCGGGCCACTCGCGCTTCAGGGACTGGGTCGAGAACGCGCGCGACTGGTGCATCTCCCGGCAGCGGTACTGGGGCATCCCGCTGCCCGTCTGGGAGTGCGAGGAGTGCGGGCACATCGAGGTCGTCGGCTCGCTCGACGAGCTGAAGGAGAAGGCCGAGAAGCTCCCCGAGGGTGAGCCCGATCTGCACCGGCCCTGGGTCGATAAGGTGATCCTCGAGTGCCCGGAGTGCGGCGGCGAGATGCGGCGCGTGCCGGACGTGCTGGACGTGTGGGTCGACTCCGGCGTCGCCGCCTGGGCCTCCCTGGGCTATCCCAAGCGCAGGAAGGAGTTCGAGGAGTGGTTCCTCAAGGAGGGCTCCTGCGACCCGGACGAGGAGGCGGCCGGGGCGGACTTCATCACCGAGGGTCACGACCAGACCCGCGGCTGGTTCTACTCGCAGCTCGGCTGCGGCGTGATCACGTTCGGCACGTGCCCGTACCGGACCGTCCTGATGCACGGGTTCACGCTGGACGAGGAAGGCCGCAAGATGAGCAAGTCGCTCGGCAACGTGGTCGACCCGATGGACATCGTGGATAAGTACGGCGCCGACACGCTCCGGTGGTACGTCCTGCGGTCCAACGCCCCGTGGCGCGACATGCACTTCAGCTGGAAGGACGTGCGCGACACGCACCGCGCCCTCAACGTGCTCTGGAACGCCTACCGGTTCACCAAGATGTACTCCGAGCTGGACGAGTTTGACCCGGAGGAGCACCCGCTGGAGGAGCTTGAGGAGCACCTGCAGCCGGAGGACCGGTGGCTCCTGTCCCGGATCAACACCCTCGTCCGCGAGGTCACGGACGCGATGGAGCGGTACCACGTGCACGAGGCCGCGCGCGCCCTGTACGAGTTCGTGACCGAGGACCTGAGCCGCTGGTACATTCGGCTGGTCCGGGAGCGGGTGTGGCTCGAGCGCGACGACCCGCGCAAGCTCGCCGTGTACGCGGTGCTGTACTACGCGTTCGACCGCCTCGTGAGGCTGCTGAACCCGATCATCCCGCACGTGGCCGAGCACATCTACCGGGACCTGCTCCGGGGCGAGGACGATCCGGAGAGCGTCCAGCTCCTCGACTGGCCCGAGCCCGAGGAGAGGTGGATCGACGAGGACCTGGAGGAGGCCATGAAGACCGTGCGCGACGCCGCCGAGGCGGCGCTCTCCCTGCGGCAGAAGGCCGGCGTCAAGACCCGGTGGCCGCTGCGGAGGCTGTTCGTGGAGGTCGAGGAGCCGGACCGGCTCGAGGGGCTCGAGGACGTCCTGGCCCGGATCGTGAACGTCAAGGAGGTCGAGCTGGGCGAGGAGTTCGAGGAGAAGGTCCCGGTCGCGCGGCCCCGACCGGACAAGATCGGACCCGAGTTCCGGGACCTCGCCGGGCGGGTCATCCGGCACGTGGAGGAGCACGGCGAGGAGGTCGCGAGGGAGATCCGCGAGTCGGGCGAGTACCGGCTGGAGGTGGACGGGGAGGAGGTCGTGCTCACGGAGGAGCACGTGGAGATCGAGGAGCGGCTGCCCGAGGGCTGGGAGTCCGCCGAGTTCGAGGGTGGCCGAGTGTACCTGTACACCGAGATGGACGAGGAACTGCGCCGGGAGGCGTGGGCGCGGGAGGTCATCCGGCGGATCCAGGAGATGCGTAAGGAGCTGGATCTGGACCTGGAGGAGCGGATCGAGGTGTGGGTCGAGGGCGATGAGGAGATCCTGAAGGCCGTGCGAGAGCACCTGGACGAGGTCGCGCGGGAGGTGCGCGCCCGGGAGCTCAACCTCGAGGAGCCGCCGGAGGGGTGCGACCTCGAGCGCGAGTGGGAGGTCGAAGACAGGGAGGTCGTGATCGGCATCCGCCGGGGGTCCTAACCCGTGCGGGCCGACCCGTCCGAGTTCGAGCTGGAGTTCTTCGAGGAGATCGGGTTCGAGCGGAAGAGGTGCCCGAAGTGCGGTGAGTACTTCTGGGCCCCTCCCGACGTGGAGGTCTGCAACGAGGCCCCGTGCGTCGAGTACTCCTTCATCGGCGACCCGCCAGCGAGTCGAGAGCTGGACGTCCGCGAGGCGGGCGAGCGGTTCCTCAAGTTCTTCGAGCGGCACGATCACGAGGTCATCGACCGGTACCCCGTCGTGGCCCGCTGGCGCGAGGATATCCACCTGACCATCGCCTCCATCGCCTGCTTCCAGCCCTGGGTGACCTCCGGCGAGGTGCCGCCGCCCGCCAACCCCCTCGTCATCAACCAGCCCTGCATTCGGCTCAACGACATCGACAACGTGGGCCGGACGGGCCGTCACTTCACGCTCTTCCACATGGGCGGCCACCACGCCTTCAACGAGCACCCACACGACCGGCGGCGCGTGTACTGGAAGGAGGAGACCGTCCGGCTGTGCTACGAGTTCACCGTGGAGGAGCTGGGCATCCCGGAGGAGAAGATCGCGTTCAAGGAGTCCTGGTGGGAGGGCGGAGGCAACGCCGGCCCCTGCTTCGAGGTCGTGGTCGACGGCCTCGAGCTCGCCACCCTGGTCTTCATGCAGTACGAGCAGGTCGGCGGCGAGTACCGGGAGCTCGCCCAGAAGATCGTGGACACGGGCTACGGCATCGAGCGCTACGCCTGGATCACCACGGGCGAGCCCACGGCTTACGACGCCGTCTTCGGCGACCTGGTGAACCGCGTAGCCTCCGACCTGGGCGTGAAGCCCGACCGCGAGGCCCGGCGCGTCCTCGGCGAGCTGGCCCGCATCGCCGGGCTCTTCGACCTCGAGGGCGAGTCCGACCTGGAGCGTCTGCGCGAGCGTGCCGCGGAGCGGCTCGGCCTGGACGTGGGGGAGCTGAAGCGCATCGCCGAGCCCGTGGAGAGCGTTTACGCCCTGCTGGACCACGCCCGCTGCCTGACCTTCATGCTCGGTGACGGCGTCGTCCCGTCCAACGCCGGCGAGGGCTACCTGGCCCGACTGGTCCTGAGGCGCGCCCTGCGCCTGCTGGAGACGCTCGGCGCCGAGCACGAGTACCTGCTGGACCTCGTAGACCTGATGCTCGAGGAGCACGCCGAGGAGTACCCGGAGCTGAAGGAGCGGTCCGACTACGTGCGAGACGCAATCGAGTGCGAGATCGACCGGTACCAGCGCACGCTGAAGCGCGGCCGGAAGGAGGTCCGGCGGCGGCTCCGCGAAAAGAAGGAGCTCACGTTCGAGGACCTGGTGGAGCTGTACGACTCGCACGGCGTGCCGCCGGAGATGGTCCGGGAGATCGCGGAGGAAGAGGGGGTCGAGGTCGAGGTCCCCGACGACTTCTACTCCCGAGTCGCTGAGCGGCACGAGGGCGTGGAAGAGGAGGAACCCGAGACCCTGCGCGAGCTCGAGCGGGCCGCCGTCGACCGGGACCTCCCGGAGACGCCGCTCAAGTTCTACGAGGACGAGCGGCGCTACGAGTTCGAGGCCGAGGTCGTCGACGTGGTGGAGACCGAGGACGGCAGCTGGGTGGTCCTCGACGAGACGTACTTCTACCCGGAGGGCGGCGGCCAGGAGGCCGACCGGGGCGAGCTCAGGTGGGATGGCGGCGAGGCGAGGGTCGTCGACGTCCAGAAGGTGCGAGGCGTGGTCTTCCACAGGGTAGAAGGCGACGTCCCCGAGCCGGGGACGAAGGTCGAGGCCAGGATCGACCGCGAGCGGCGCGAGCGGCTCACCCGGCACCATACGGCCACGCACATCATCCTGGAGGCCGCCCGCCGGGTTCTGGGGGACCACGTCTGGCAGGCGGGCGTGCACAAGGCCCCGGACGAGGCCCGGCTGGACATCACCCACCACCGGCGCGTGACGGAGGAGGAACTCCGGGAAATCGAGCGGCTGGCGAACGAGATCGTCATGCGCGACCTGCCGGTCCGGAAGTCGTTCATGGACCGGAACGAGGCCGAGCGCCGGTACGGCCTCGAGCTGTACCAGGGCGGCGTGGTACCGGGTCGGAAGATCCGGGTCGTCGAGATCGAGGACTGGAACGTGCAGGCCTGCGCCGGCACGCACTGCGACCGGACCGGCGAGGTTGGCCCGATCAAGATCCTGGGTCGGGAGCGGATTCAGGACGGCGTCGAGCGGATCCGGTTCGCCGCGGGTGAGGCCGCGCTCGAGCGGGTTTGGGAGCTTGAGGACACGCTGAAGGAGGCATGCGGCGTGCTCAAGGTCGATCCGGAGAGCCTGCCCAAGACCGTGGAACGGTTCTTCAACGAGTGGAAGGAGCAGCGGAAGCGGATCCAGGAGCTCGAGCAGCGGCTGGTGGAGGCCGAGCTGCTGGCCGCCCCGGAGCGCGCCGAATCGGTCGACGACCTCCGCGTCGCCTACCTGGAGCTGGAGGAGGTGGAGCTCAAGCCGGTCGCGAGCGCGGTGAAGGAGCTGGTCGAGGAGCACTCGGACCTCGTCGTGGTGGTCAAGATCACCGCCGGGGACTCATGCCAGGTCGTGGTCGGCAGCGGTGAAGACGCCCCGCCGGCCGTCGAGCTGATCCAGGAGATCGGCAAGATCGTGCGCGGGGGCGGCGGTGGTGACGAGCTCGTGGCTCAGGGCGGCGGCTCGGAACCCGACAAGCTCACGAAGGAGAAGGTCCTGGAGGTGGTCCGGGAGGCGGGATGAAGAGCACCCCCGGCACCGACCGTCAGGGATGACGAGGGTGGTCCTTACAGCCTGACCGCCACCAACCGGTCCAGGGTCACAGCCCCCACCGACCGCCCACCGGCGACGCACGTGACCCTTCTTGCGCCGCCCTCCGGGGATCGTAACGATGTTCGTAACGTTTCGATGGAGGAAGGAAACCGGCGGCGTGGCGTTAGCGACGCCGGCGTAGGACCGGCAGCACCGCCGCCAGCGCCGCCACCACCGGCGACACTGGGATCTTCTCGAAGAGGCTCTTGGCCGTCCGCGCCACGGTCACCAGGTCGCTCAGGTGCCGCTTGACGAAGTCCAGCGCCGCCTGCGCCGTGTTGACCAGCTCCTCCAGGTTCTCCCGCTTCGAGAAGAACTCCAGGATCTCTCGCGCCACCTCGCCGCCCGCCTTAGCCAGCTCCTGGAACTCCGACCGGTTCAGCTCGAAGAAGTCGCTGGCGTTCACGTTCACCGTGGCCTGGACGTCCACGGTGACGCGGACCCGCTGGCTGGGCTGCTGGGGCACGACGGCCTCCGTAACCCACACGATCGTCTGAGCACTCCGCTCCCACCGCTTCGGCGTGACCACGCCCTCAACGCGCTTGCACACGGCCTTGACCCACTCCGGCGTTAGGTAGCGCTCCTCCGTCTTGACCTGGTTGGGCCCGGTGACCACCTTGACTTTAACGCACCGGTTCTCGATCTCCGACCACTTGGGGACCACCATCTCGCCGATCGGGTGACGACCGGACGGGTTCAGACAGTACCCCGGGAACGTGTCGCCTACGACCTTCTCCGAGAAGGAGACCCTGGTCCCCTCGATCTTCACGAGCTCCTTAGGAATCGGCACCAGGAACGGCTGAGTCTTGAACGCTCCCGAGCCCTGCTGCAGGTCGTCCTTCTCGACCATGATCAGGGTCACGTACTTGTCCCCGATGATCACCGCGTACTCGCTGGCGTCCAGCGGCTCGGCACGCGTGATTCTCACCTTGAACGGTCCGGTGACTTCGCCCGCCACCGGGTACTCCTGCGCTACCGCGGCACCCAGGCTCGCCAGGAGGGCCGCGGTGAGGAGAAGCAGCGCGCGCCTCATCCCCGGAGCCCCCGG
>JAMOPO010000053.1 GCA_027064425.1 Methanobacteriota archaeon
CCACATTTCGACGGACGTGAAGGCCACATCGTCCCCTCGAGCACGAGCCCCTAGGCTTCGCGAGCCCGCACGCGAGCGCATTTTTTACTATGAGTTCTCCTCCCGCCCCAACCGCACGCACGATCCCCGTTCCCGGGTGTCGACGGGACGCGGTCGGTACGGCATTTCACGCCCGGTTCCCCGGCACCCGGGCGCGCTAGCACGCCCCATGGCGCCTCACCACACCCCCGTCAGCGCGTTCTCCGCCAGCGCTCCGAGTACCGCGATGGTAGCTCCGAGGACCGCCACCCAGTGCTGGGTCAGGCCGGTTAGTTCGGGGCTGACGTCGATACTCAGGCTGGTGAGCGAGTGCAGGAGCGCCCCGAGCGGTAGCGGAGAGAGGGTGTAGCACAGGTGCTCGGAGACCCTGACGATGACGTTCCACACCTTCACTTCACCCGGTCTGATCTCGCCCTTTCCCACGGCCTCCAGCAGCCCGTACCAGGCGCCCGCGAGCGGCCTTGGTAACCCGGAGAGCTCGCCTAGGAGTCGCTTCGTCGGCTCCTCGATCAGCGGGGCCCAAACCGAACCACCCACGAGGTCGACGAGCCTACCGTCCAGCGCGTAATCACGGAGGCCCAGCGCCTCGAGAAGGATCTTCGTCGAGGAGTTCAAGAGGCACCAGCAGACGACCTCGAGCCCGCAAACCGCTCCCGCGTACGCCAGGCGTTTCGCGTATTCGAGGAGGGTGGGCGGGTCCCAACGGAACTCGGGCGCTTTACCGAGCCTAGGAAGGTGTTCCAGGAGCTCGATCCAGGCTACGGACGTCGCGAGCCCGAGTCCAATCGTGAGGAGGTAGGTTCCGAGGACGAGGTCCGGGCGTAGTAGAAGGCGGATGAGCCTCGTGTCCGCGAGTCCCGTGGTCTCGAGGAGGTCGTGAAGTTCGCGGGCCCGGGCGGAGAGTCGGAAGACATCCCATCTGATGACGAGCTCCCACGGCTCCGAGCGAAGTTCCCTCAGGAACTCAACGAGTTCCACGAGTCGTGGGTTGCGCTCTCTGAGGAGTTCAAGGGACGGTTCCGCGAGCTCCAGGAGGACCCTGCCCTCGGTGGCGTCGTAGACGATCAGCCGAAGCCCCGACTCGCTCTCGAGCTCGCCGGATTTCAGCTTGGGGAGCTTGGCGAGGTCCTCGCGGGCGAGGTCGAGGAGCCTCCGAGCCTCCTCGGGCGGTAGGGGCTCGCGCCACGCGCTCCCCGTCCTTAGGTCGCAGACGACCCGGTACGCGCCCGACCCGTCCGACCTCACGAGGTCGAAGGCGACGGTTTCACCCTCGATCCTCAGCCGGACGAGGAGGTCCCAGAACCCCATGAGCCCGACGGCCCGAGTAAGCGGGGTGACGCTCTCGGCGTAGTCCCCGAGGATGAAGGAGGGGAAGTACGGGGTGGGCTCGTAAGCTCGGCCGCCGCGGATAATGAGGATGGGGAGTTCTCCGCCCCCCTGCTGTGGCATGACCGGGATCGTGTGGAGGCCTTGGGGGGCGAGGACGAGGTAAGTGTGCTCGGGGTTGAGAGATAGCGAGTGCCGGACGGGCCCACGCGGGGTCGAGTACTCTACGCGGATCTCCCCGGGTGTAATCCTCACGCGAACCTCGTCGCACGAGCTGCTGCAGATGACGAGGTCATGATGGTCAGGAGTTGATACATACTCGTAGTCGGTGACCAGATTCTCGAGATTCTCGAGCGTGTTGAAGCGCTCGGCGAGCCCTCTCGTGGCCACCGGGGTGGCGTGCTCCAGCCCCTTTTTCTCCAACGCGATGGCTTGGCCCACGAGGTTCGGGATTAGGACGGTGGCACCCGAGGCGGGGGTCGCGACCGCCGCCAGGATTAGTAGAACCAGCAGGGCTCGGGTCATCGCTTGCTCCCCCGGGACATCACCTTCCCATGCCCGCCTCACACAGGAAACTGAGCTGCGAGGTTGAGGATCGGGAAAGCCTTCGTTCCCTTACCCCCGGTGCCGACTCCCCACGACAAAGCGAAGATCGCATGGATTCACCGGGGCGTGAACGCGCCGTTAACACTACGAGAGGAGCGTTACGGGACCCTGTACGTCGCAAAGCCCTACGGATACGGTAGCGGTAATAATGACCCGTGGTACGTTAGGGTACTGTGCCACATTGAGGAACCGTTGAGAGCGAGCAACCCAGAGCTCGGTCTTAAGTACTGGGTCGAGAGGGTTCTCAACTTCGTAAACAAGACGGGATACGAGGAATGGTCTGTGAACCCGCAGACTATCGATTCGCTTTGGGAGGCCTTTAAGGAAACCTGGAGGGAAGTGCCAGTGAAAGAGAAAGAGCCCATGTCACCGCTGGTGTTAGCAGTAGCCTTGCCGGCACTGCTCCTCCGCCGGCCACGCTCCCTCTAACCTCCGGTTTTTCCCTACCGGTTAACCCGGGTTGGGGGTCCGGGGGCGTTGACGGCCGCGCTCGTGCCGCTATTCCTAACGCTAGCGCTGGTTTCACCCGGCCTCGCCGTTCCCACGGAGGAGGTGACGCTCGGTCTACTGCAGTACAACCGTAAGTGGGTGGATGAGAGCTGGTATTACGACGAGCACGGCAGGCCGATCAACCTGTGGAAGTACCCGTGGGTCCTCCCGGGAGGAGGAATCGAGTGGACCGGCAAGACATGTCGTCCCTGCGTACTGGTCCTCCCGCCGGACAAGCGGGAGTTCCAGCTAGGGCGCCTCCTGCTCGTGGCACCACTCTGGCGGGAGGATGAGCACTACCGAGTTTTCCTGGCGTCGTACAGGATCAAGGAGCTGCCCATGCCACCACAGACCAAGGTTTACCGGGTCCTCGTGCCGAGCGGGGTTAAGGTGAAGTCCGGGTGGCTCGGGCGGGTGGTGACCAGGGGTCCTTGGCGGGAGGTCCAGTACTCGTTGAGTGAGCGTGGGAAGTGGTTGGTGCTGAAGCCCTCGGGTGACAACGAAGTCTTCGTGGTTGAGGCGAGCCTACCGGCGCGAGGCGAGTGGGTTCGACTGATCCTCCCACCGGGCTCGTGGTTGCTCGCCCTCGGCTGGTCGAAGGACTTCAACGTGCTGACGCTCGACGGTCGGGTCCTATTCCGCGGGCGCGCACCCTACGATGAGGTCGAGTACGACCTGGGCCCGGTTCGCCTCGTCTTTTGGTACGCCTGGTACCTCCTGAACCTGAGCGACAAGGACGATTACCAGGTGAAGCTGAAGGTCGCCAAGGGGGTGGTCGGGTCCATTAAGTACGACCACTTTGGGAACACAGACTTCGTGTTCGACCCGCGGGCCCAGTACGAGGAGCGGGCGTTCTACGGGCCCTGCACGCTTCTGCGGCTGGACGCCAAGATCCCCGTGATCCTGGAGTTCAAGACGCCGAAGCCCGGGGCCGAGGCGTTCGACTACGTGGGGATGGCCTGGGAGGACGCTCGCGGTTTCTACTCTCGCAAGTACTTCGAGAGGCACCACACGCGCGGCCGATACCATCCTCCGCTCAGCAACGCGCCCGCCCTAGTAAGTTGGCTGTTGCTGACCCTCCTCGCCGTGCAACGAGCCAGAAGGACCTCAAGCACCCACCGCCGGCGCACGCTGGCATCTCGAATAGTGATCTCGAATCGAGCGGTAGGTGCTCGTGGGTCGGGAGCTAGGGATTCGGGCGTGTCCAGGTGGGTCTTGGGAAGGTGTCGTAGGGCTCGTTCCGGGAGGTCGTGCCCTTCGAGTAGTACTCGACCTGAGGTCCCGTCGCGTGCCGGACGCGGAGCCCGCGCGTGATCGCGCTGCCGATCAGGCGCTCTAGGCTGGGGTGGTCCAGTCCCCGGTACTCGGCGTCGAGGGCGAGCGCGCGCTCGTTCACGGGCCAGGGGTGCGCGGTCTGGGTCGTGCTCGTGGCCCGCCGGTACTCGAGGTTCAGGAGCGCGTACCCGTGCTCGGGTGGCGGGTACCACCACCCATCATCTCCGCGAACCCAGCCCACCGGTGTCCAGAACCCGCTCACGACTCGATCCCCGCCAGCGTAGTGAAGCCGGGCGTGCACGTGCGGTAGTCGACCGTACCGCTCTACTCGCCCCGCCTCGTGGGCCAGCGCCTCAGTCGAGTGGAGGCAGGGTCAACTTCCTCGCCTCGCGCATGCCGAGGGCCATGGCTATTCCCTAGCCATACGCGGTGCGATCTCACGTCACTCCCCTCAATCCGTGGACGTAAGCGCGCCGGCGGCGGGAGGAACCTGTCGACGTAGGTGGCAGCGATGCGGTGCTGGCGTGATGATGCCCTTCACCCCAAGATGGAGTGACGAGGGGAGAAAGTTGACCCAAAACCCGTGCGGAAGTGAGGAAAACCCGGTGGTGCGTCCGCCCGGCGGGCCCAAGCCGCTCTGGTACCAACACTCAGGAGGCCTCTGCAAGCGGAAAGGAGGTCGCGCCAGGCTCGCCGGAGCCGGCAGTCAGTCGGTCCTTTCTCGCCGCCGGTCCTCCTCACGCCTTTCCGAGGGAACGATGAGCGGTAGCAGGGGTAGTACCGGCAGAGCCCTGAGGATTTCGTACATCAGCCTTAAGGACGGAATCGGTGGTACGTAATGTGACCAGTGGCTGCGCACGAACTCCTCCGTGACGAACTCACGCCGGTCGACGAGCTCGGTGGGGGATTCTAACTTCTCACCTTGCCTCGGCGCTCTGAACTCCAGGATTAGCGGCTTGCTCGTCCGGACCTCGAGCACCGTGCAGTACCCGTAGAGCAGCCTGTGCTCGTACTGCCACCTTGGATTGAACTCGCTCGGTACTTCGTCCTTAATTACGAGGAGTGGCACCCTCGTCCACCTCTCCTCACCACTCAAGTCCAGCCCGTACCAGTGCACCCAGAACGCGAGGTGCACGCCGCCCGGTAGATCGTACTCGACCTCATCGTACGGGTGTCGGCCCCGGAACAGGACCCTCCCGTCGAGCGTCAGCACGTTGAAGTCCAGCGTCCACCCCAGCGCCACGATCCAGTTCCCCGGCGCCAGCGCGACCCGAACCCACTCGCCGCGTGCGGGCAGGCTCGCCTCCACCACGAACGTGTTGTCCACGGCCTTCGACGGCTTAAGATGGAGCAGCCCGTCCGACTCTCGCAGAGAGTACCGGACCTCACGCCACGGCCCCTGCGGGACCGCCTGCCTGCAGCGTTCAGTCCGCTTCCACTCCACCTTACTCGGAATTAACACACGGTAGACGGTCGCTCCCCGCGGTAAGACCACCTCGTCCACCCCGTACGCGCCGAGGATCACCCGATGGTGGTCACCTTCCCGCCACAGCGGTGCCACGAGCAAGAAACGGTCGCCCAGGAGGCTCGGGTATTCGAGACTGCCTCCTCCGGGCTGCGGAATGAAGAGCGCCGGCACTACCCACGGCGGGCAGTCCCTGGACGCCGGAATGACTGTCAACGCCTTGGTGGGTTGTGTCACGCTGGTGACCGTGACCAGTGACACGATTAGCAGCGCGGTCAGCAACACGACGCTCCCCCAGATTGCCACTCAACTCAACTTTGACACACGGGCATGAGCCTTTGGGTGAATGAGCGGGTGGGGAAGCGTGGTCAGAGGGATCAAGAAATCAGGATAGGAGGCGTCTGCGCCGTACCGGGAGCAGCGCCGCCGCTAACGTCGCACCCACCTTAACGTCTCATCTAAGCGTGGCGCGGGCCAGCGGATTGAGCCGTCTCGTGCCGCGACCCCGGCTGGGGCAACCGCGGCGGGCTGGCTCCGTGGGCAGGACTCAAGTTTCGCGCCGGTCCGGGATTGACCGGGGGTGGTCGCGGTGGACCTGCGGGAGCACGTGTTGCGGTACG
>JAMOPO010000054.1 GCA_027064425.1 Methanobacteriota archaeon
CGGGTGGCTCGTGGGTCGGCTGCGGCGGGAGGGCGGTAGGACCAGGGTGACCTTCGAGGGCGTGCGCCGGTTCCGCTTCCCCTGCTCGGACGCGCGGGACGTCCGGGTGCGCGGTCGGGTGGGGGTGACCTCCGGGACGGTGGACGTGTCGGAGGTCGTGCTGGACGACGGTGACCGGGAGGTCGTGCTGTCTCTGGGCCGGCGGCTGCGGGAGTCGGTGGAGGATGTGGAGGAGGTGGTCACCGAGGTGATCACGGAGGAGTTTCGGCGGGCGCTCAGCGGTGAGGACCTGAGCCTGGACAGCGACGTGGTCCGGTACGGGATCGCCCGGGTGGTGCGCGACGTGGTCGAGGAGCTCGCGGAGCGGGGCACCGTGGAGTACGAGGTCACCGTCATGGCGAAGGAGGCGGTGAGCGGGGACGAGGCGGGCGTGCTGGCCGACGAGCGGAGGTTCCCGAGCGCGAGGGCGGCGCTCGCCTCCGTGGTCCGGCGGGTAGTGCGGGACAAGCTCGAAGAAGAGCTGAAGGAGATCCTCACTGAGGCTTGACCAGGCCCCCTGACGGGCGTCCCAACCTCCCAACCCAGTGTAGTTTTTTACCTAATTCTCGAGCCATCATCTCGGGATGCTACGTCCTTGGTGAGCCCACTTCCGACCCCCTGGCGCTCCCGCGGGGGGACCAGTCATGCCCAGCGAGCTTAGGGTCCCAATTTCTCCTACATCGGAGTTTCGGGACACACTGAAAAATTACGCCTGCGAGCGCCTCACGGAAGCCGGGTTGGACCGCGAAGAGGCAGAGGAAGCCGTAGAACACTGTATTGAATATCTTCCGGAGGTACTCATCGGTGAAGAAGAAACAACACCCCAAACGGCCCTCAGAGTCGGGTTAAGCCTTATTAAAGATGTCGTCGTGAGGGACTGGCTCGTTAATGGGAAAGAGCTGGAGAAGGAGATGAAACACGCAGGCAGGTGCGCTCCCGAAGGGTGGCTGGGATGGGCTATCCGATGGCCGGTGACCGTGCGAAGGACCCTGGCTGAACTGTTAAGTGAGACACTGCTGGAGAGGCCCTCGCTGAACCGTGCGTTCAATGTCTGGCTAGCAGGCGTCGCTGCGATGTGGGGGCGGCCGGAGGCCGCCGTAGAGCTGCTCAGGGAGTCCACTGGGTGGAAACCCCCTGAGCCCCCAGAGCGGCCCAACGACGACGACCTCGGTGATCTTCAAGACTATTTCAAGTGGTACTGGTCCGGTAGGGAAAATCTCCAAGCCGTCAGTTACCTCATTGAGCTGCCGCTAGCGGCCCACGTGCTCTCTCACCGGGGCGCAGACCGAGACCCGGTGGCCGACTTAATCGAGCGAAAGTTTAATCTCAACAGTGACGAGGACACCCTGCGCAGCCTCGCAGACAGCGTCAAGCGTGGTGTGGTGGGCGCGCTGGACGAGGCCCTCGGACCATTTGGCGGCATCGACTCAGGGAGTCTGAGAAAGGAAGGCGCGGAATACCTGGAGGCGCTCGGGGTCTCAGACCCTGAGTCGCTCCTGTCGAGCCTAGCTGAAGACCTCAGGGCGACCATAAGCCGGGTGGTGGAGATTGCGGAAGCAAGCCCCGATGCGATTGCAGAGGCGCTGTTGCGAGCTAGTGAGACTATCGAGCTCGGCGGTGAGCGGCTCGGACCCGAAGCGTATGATCCGAAGTGGGAGGCCAGGGAACGAGCAGTGGAAGCGTTTGAGCAGAGCCTGAATCTTCTCGATGAAGCCGTTGAGGATGTTCTGAGTCGGACGCTGGAAGACATGGGTAAGAAAATCCTCGGGGAGGAGGGCGAGGGTATCGCTCGGAAGGTGGCTGAGCTTACCACTGAGGCGGCTAAGCGCGCCCTCTTGGACGAATCCAAACAAGATCAGAACGCTGACTCAAGCCCAAAGAAGGAGGATGATGGAATCGCAGAGCTCATCGAGTCCGTTGTCCGGGAGGCGTTCGGCAGGCGCCGGCGATCATGAACCTCTACGTGATGGCTCCTTATCTGAGGCTTACGGCCAACGACTCGAGGTGCCCGCGGTTCCGAAACAAATACGACTGCGTTAGCCCAACTTCTCCTAGCCATCGCTCCAACTACCTAAGCGCTTCAGGTGGGGGGTGCGTAGGAGCCGGTCGAGTTGTTACTACATTGGAACCACGGGTGCCGGCGCTAGCGTTGCGGGAGCACCGAATGATCGCTGTAGCTGCAAGGTCTGGGAGCGAACTGGCGCTAGCCGAATTAGACACCGAATCACGGAGCCATCCAGGGAATTGAAGAGGTCAATATGAGGGAGGCGTCAAGGGGGAGTGGGTCACCGTGAGGCGAGGTCGATGAGGAGGTCAGCAAGCTCTTCCAGGTTCCGAACCTTCGCTTTCTCCCACTCGGACGTTGGGAACGGTCGGGTCAGGGCACGGGTGAAGTCCGTGATCGCGACGGCCGGCTCGAGTCCGGGGTGTAGTTCGAGGAGCACGCGCACGTACTTCATGGCCTGCTCGCGGTGCTTCGGGAGGTCGCTTCCGGGGCGCTTGGCCTCGAGGATGACGGGACGCTCGTCGACCAGGAGCAGGTCGGGTCGGTACCGAGTGCCGGGCAGGGCGGCCTCGGCCACGGCCGTGTACCCTTTATTTCTAAGCAAATGGCAAAGCTCGGTGACCAAAGTGCGTTCCGTGGGGACGACAGCCACCGGACCGACCTTCGCGGTGGGGGGCTTGCGTTGGAGTCCTCGGAGGAGCTCCGAACCCAGCTTCTTCAACGGGACGTCCCCCTCTCAGAGCTGGCCTCGAGCCTGGACGTGAGCCTGCAGGAGGCCTTGGTGGGCGCGTTCGCCTTGTACCTGGAGCCCGACCTCGATGCCCATCGGCGCGCGCTGGAGGCGTCCGGCCCGGCCCGGTTGGTGCCAGCGTACGCTCGGTACGTGTCGGCGCTCGCGCTCGCGGTGGCGGATCGGTTGGGGCTGTGCGACGGTCTGCCCAAGGAGGCGAGCGAGGCCCTGGAGCGGGACGCCTGGGTGGCGGAGGAGTCGTGGGTGTTCGGGTTCGGGGAGGAGGATGCGACCCTGGCCGACGTGGTGGGCACCGTCCGGACGAACGTGCACCACTGGGATAAGGACTTCACGAAATCCAAGCGAGACTTGGCCTGGCCGGCGGTCTCCCTCGTCGTGCCGTTCGGCACCGTGATGTGCGTTCACCTGAGGTACTGGCACGTTAAGATCCCTGAGGACGCGCTCGCGCACGTCCGATCGCCGGAGCGTCTGACGGTGGAGGATTTGAAGGAACACTCGTCCAAGGCGGACGTGGTTGTAACGCCGCCCGGCGAGGGCGGTGTGTGGACGGAGTCGGGCGTCGAGACGCTGCACTCGGTGGACGTCTCCGTCGGACCCAGGTCTCAGCAGCCCGCCCCCGTTTTATCCCGGGGAGATCTCCGCACCGAGCGGCTGTTGGCCAGGCTCGTGGAGCGGTACACCGGTGTGTACTCGGTGGTCAGAGTCTGCCCGGAGAGGACGCTCGGGACCACCCCCAGGGCAGCCGCGGTGCTCCCAGGTTTACTGCTGCTGGCGGGCTCGATGGTGGGGGAGGAGCGCGCCTCGCACGAGTGGTGCGTTCGCCTGCCTTGGAACCGAAACCACGTCGCCGTGCGCGTCAACCCGCAGTACTTCCGCACCCGCGGCCCGTTCGTCGTGGCGTTCCCCGTGGACCGGGGGATCAACGCTCAGGGTGGGTTCGCCGCGCACTGGCACTGGCTTTACTGCTTCTCCATCTTCCTCGGGTACCAGGAGAAGAAGGCTCCCCCCAAGGCGCCCTTCCACGGCTTCCCGCACCGGGTGCTCGAGCGGTACGAGGAGGTCACGGGAGTCGACGTGTGGTACACCGAGCAGTGGGAAGGCTCGAGCGATCATCGGCACGGGCCGGCGGCCTCGCTCGCCACGGTGCCGGACCTGGAGCTCAAGCGTGAGGATGAGGAGTCCCTGCGCGAGGGGCTTGAGCGGCTCAGAGAGGCGCTGACGTCCCTCGCGGGGCTCGCCGAGGAGGCCAGGGAGGACGACGCTTGGGGCACCTCTCCGGAGCCACCCGACGCGGACGAACTCGTCGACGCGGCCCTGGATCTGCTGGGTTGATGGCGCCGGGTCGCCCGGGCGCCCTGCGGTTCCCTCCCCCCATTTGTCTGATGACCTCGTCCGGCCTTCGGGACCTCTCAACGGTCAAACTGCGGGCGCGGTCGGCTGGTCGCGCCCGTCACCCGAGTGGGGAGCCCTGACCTTACCCTGACCGGCCTCCTCGCCTCACTCGGTTCGCAGGCTCGCTATCCTCGCTGGCAGTGACTGGAAACGGCCGGTCGAGCAGCGCTTGATTGGCGGGATTAGGTCGGGGAAAATTATTTATACGAGCTGATAATGGACCACCACCCTAAGCCGATCAGGCGGACCGAGGGGGCGGGTGCTGCCGGGCTGGGCGCGCGGCCCGGGCCCTTATAAAGGTGCCGGCACGTCGGAAACGGAAGCTCACATTCTGAAACTTGTACGTTTCCGATCTGGTCCGCTCACCGGACGCGCCCAGCTGGAGGTCTCTTCGGGGGGCGGGCGGTGAAGGTCGTTTGGTCGCTCGCCCACGATGGGGAGCGGCCCGAGCCCGCCGGCGTGAGGCTGAGCTCGCTGTGCCCGCGCCTTCCGGGCGTGGAAGCCTACAAGCACCAGGTGGACGTGGTGAGGGCGGTCGAGGACGGCGACGATGTGCTCCTCGTGGCGGGCCCTGGGGCCGGGAAGACGGAGGCGGCGTTGGCGGCGGCCTGGGAGGCGGGCTTACCGGCCGTGTTCGTGTACCCGACGAAGGCGCTGACGCGGGACCAGGAGGAGCGTATGCGAGGGTACGGGTTCGACGTGGTGGTGGCGGACGGTGATCATCCGGGTTGGCGCGAGATGCTCAGGTCCGAGGACCCGGAGGTCGTCCTGACGAATCCTCACGCGCTGTGGTACCACGCGCGGCGCGATGGGCTGCTCTGGGAGTTCGTCGTGCGGCGTGCCACCACGATCGTCTGGGACGAGATCCAGTACTACGACCCGCGGAGGACGAACCTAGTGTTGGGTCTCATTCGGGCGCTCCGGGGCAAGCGACACCTGCTGATGTCGGGCACTATAGGCAACCCGGAGGCGGTAGCCGCGGAGGTGTGGAAGGTCACGGGCCGGTCGATCCGCGTCGTGCACGGCCGCGGCAAGCTGGCCCCGCGCACCTTCTTCGCCTGCAAGTTGGGGGACTGGAAGGCGCTGATCTCGCGCCTCGCGGCGTTCGCGACGGATGTGCGGAAGACCATCGTGTACGCCAGGTCTCGAGCGATGGCGGAGTGGATCGCGCGGGCGCTCGAGGGGGACGGGCTGCCCGTCGCGGTCCATCACGGGGCGATGTCGAGGGGCGAGCGGCGCCGGGTAGAGCGGGCCTTCAAGGAGGGCGACCTGAGGCTCGTCGTCACCGTGCGCACGCTCGAGGCGGGTATCGACGTGGGCTCCGTGGGCCGCGTCGTGCACTTGGGGCTGCCGGAGCGGGTGGCGGACTTCTGGCAGCGGGAGGGTCGAGCGGGGCGGCGGGGCGAGCCGGCGGAGTCGTACCTGGTGGCGGTGGACGGGTGGTCCTCGTTCGTGCTGGAGCGGCGGGAGCGGTTCGAGCGGGCGTACCTGCGGGGGGAGTTGGAGTCGGCTCCG
>JAMOPO010000055.1 GCA_027064425.1 Methanobacteriota archaeon
AGGGCCACCACGCCCACGTCCCGCAGCCCGGACCGCGCCAGCTCCCCCCGGATCTCCTCCACCACCCGCTCCACCAGCCCCGACTCACCCTTGTAAAGGGCGTCAACGTAACCGAGCACCACCACCAACCGCCGACCCGGGAGCTCCAACGACCTCAAGAACCCCAGGCACCGCTCCCGCAGCCCCCGCACCCAGGACGGAAGGATCGCCAGCCTCACCTCAAACCACAGGCCCCGCTCCCCCGCCGCCAACCGCCGCAGCCACCGGTGGTACGCCCCCTCCAACTCCGCCCCGGAGACCTCCGGAAACACCCATCCACGACCCGGAACGTACGCGGCCACAAAGGAAACCCGGACCGAGGAAAGCCGCAGCCGCTCCGCCGGCACGTCCGGGTACGCGAGCCACAACAGGTACTCCACCACCGGCACCAGCGAGTCGGAGAACCGGAACAGGAACCCCAGGTTCGCCACCGCGGCCGTATTATCCCGAACCCTCCGACACCCCGGACCGAGCAGGATGAAATCGTGCCGATCCCCCGTCACGCACGCCACGAGCCGCTTCTCCCGCGCCAGCTCCCGAAAGAAACTCGACACGTCCGCCACCGGACGCCCCAGCACCCGCGCCGAGAGCTCCTCCACGAACGGGCCCGGCAGCGGCCCCATGTTGTCCAACACGACGATCTGAGACCGCCGAATGTCCCGAGCCAACGCGTCGAAGTCCACCGGAGCGCTCTGATCGCTCCAACTCACCAGCACGTTGTGCACGTGCAGCCGCACCCGAATTCCCAGGTCCGAGTAGACCGCCTCCTCCACCCGCTTAAGCTCCTCCGGCGACCCCTTCGCCGCGTTCCCGAAGATCGTGACGTCCACGGGACCGACGGGAACCGAGGAGACCGACGACGGAATAACTAAAACGGCCGACAGCAGCACTAGGACGGGGGGTAACAACCCTCAACCCCCGACGGGCCCGTTCAGGACAATTAAGTTAAACCTTTCCGGGGGGAGCCCCGCTGAAGCGAGCGCCCGCCGCCACCCTGCTCCTGGCGGGCCTGCTCGCGCTGGCGGCCCCCGCGACCGCGATCGATTGGACGGGAACCCAGGAGTACCAGCGGCTGAAACCCCAGTGCGAGAAGGCGGTTCGGGCGGCCACCATCTGGTTCTTCATCCCGGAAAGCAACGGGGGCTGGTACCTGCCCGAGCACCACCTCTGGAAGCCCGCGTTCGACTACGAGCTGAAGTCCCTGTGCCTCGCGTGCCCCCTCCTCGCCCACGCGGACCGCATGGGCCTCCTCGCCAACCAGGTCCCCCAGGGCGTCCCCGCCAAGAACCCGAGCCAGGAGTGGCCGATGGCCCGCAAGGCTGCCGTCCAGTGGCTGCTGGACAACCAGAACGAGGACGGCGGCTGGGGCTCGGGATGGTCGTTCCGGGGCATCGTGCACACCGGCAGCCAGACGTCCGACACCGCCGCCGGCGTGCACCTGCTCCTGCGGCTGGGCGACGGATCCAAGGAGGTCATCGACGCGATCCACCGAGCCCTCACGTGGCTCCTCCGCGAGCAGCTGGAGGACGGCGGATGGAGCCGCCGAAAGGAAGAGTCCAAGGAGGGCGCCGCGTGGCACACCGAAGCCGCGATCTCCGCGCTGCTCCAGGCGCTCATGCACCGGGACAAGCTGGACCTGACCGACGAGCAAGTCACCCGAATCAAGCGGGCCATCGAGCGTGGGGTTCAGTGGCTCCTGAGCACCCAGAACCCGGACGGGTCCTGGTACTCCGGGATCATGTGCCAGGAGTACTCGGCGGACACGCAGGCGTACGTCCTCAGCGCGCTGATCGACGTGTACCTGCTCGCGGACCAACTGGGATTGAACGTGGACAAGAATAAGGTGCTTCAGGCGATTAGGAAGGGTATCCAGTGGTTGTTCTCAAGCAACGCGGGTATAGATTGGGTGCAGACGGAGTTGGGTAAGGGTCCGGCCTGGGCGTACTCCGAGGCTTACCTGCAGGCGCAGGGCTCGCCGGAAACGACCGTCACGGGCAACGTGCTGCGACTCGCCATCCTCAAAGCACTCTGGTTCGACGTGGGTACGGACGTGCTGATCAACACGCCCGGGGGCAAGATGAGACTGAGGGACCTCCTCACGAACCCGGATTACAACATTCACGCGACCATCAAATGGCTCCTAGACCAGCAGTGGCTCGACGACGCGCTCCAGAGGGGCCACCCCGAGTGGTACGGCGGCTGGCCCTGGCCCGCCCGGGGCGTGACGAGCACCGTCGAAGGAGCCTCCTACGAGCCCGCCTCCATCTGGGCCACCTCCTTCGCCACCCGAGCCATCGAAGCCTACCTCAACCCAACCGAATACTACGGACCATCGAAGGCATCGAAAGAGCGGAGCACCAAACAGAAGGAGGAGCGCGAGGGAAGGGGCCGCGTGAGTGGAGAGACCAAAGGAGGGACCAAAGTGAGCGGAGAGACCAAAGAGACCAAAAAGAGGGGGAGACCGGGCGTGCCGGTGATCCCGGTGCCCCCGCTAGCGCCGGCGCGCCGCCAGCGGGAGCAGCGCGACCAGCGCCAGCACCGGTAGCACCGGACCCTTGCCCTTCTTACCACCCTGCTTCTCCAGCTCACTCACCCGCTTCTCCAGGTCCTTCACCTTACCCTCTAGGTCGCTGACCTTACCCTCTAGGTCACCGACCTTGCCCTTCACGCCCTTCAGGTCGCCCTCCAGGCTCCCCACCTTCTTCTTCAGGTTGTCCACATCGTTCTTGAGCGCCTTAACGTCGCCCTTGACACTCTCCAGATCCTGCTGAAGGTCCATGCGCTTGCGATCCAGCTCGGAGATTTGGTGCTCCATCCACGGCACCATCTCGTCGATCGGCCCGCCCAGGTTCACCAGGTCCAGGACCACGTCGCCCCGGTTGTGGCCCCCGTACCCCGTGTCACCCTTGTAGAACGCCACCGCCACCCGGGCGTTACCGAACGTCTCGTCGACGGTGACCGCCGTCGGGGTGAAGTAGTACACTCCGTTCCCGTACCCCGTCAGGTCGTACTGGGCCAGGACCAGCAGCTGGCCGCCCCTGCACCTCAGCAACGCGCCCGCGAGCCTCTCCTTACCGAACCCGCCGCTGTTGTCCGAGAACACCACCAGGTAGTGTCGGGCCAACACTTTACCGCTGCCGTTCGTCTCGTCGTACACGTGCACCACGCACGGGGCGGTCTGCGTGTAGATCCTTCGGTAGACGCACTTGACGCTCTTGAACACCCACCTCACTTCCTCACGCCCTTTTTCACGCACTTTCTCACGCACGATCAGGGCCGCGTAGATGTCCGGGCCCGTGTCCGAGCCGCTCATACCTCCCCACAGCGGGCCGGCCCGGTACACGATCACGTTGCCCGCGACCCAGGGCGCCTCGCTCGTCTCATCCTTCTCCGTCAGCCCGCCCTGCACCTCCACCGGGCTCAGCTGGGCGCTACCCAGCGTCGAGAGGTCGCTCGGGAGCTCGATCACGAACGCGCGCACGTGGCACTTATTCCACTGGCCGTAGAAGCGGCCATAGCTGAGGTCCGGATTCGCGTTCGAGTAGTCCGTGAGCGCCACGATCAGGTACTTCTTGCCGCCCTCCTCGTACACCGAGGCCACCGGCCGCGCGTGCCCGAAGTAATGCTCATTTCCATGCACGTATTCCTTGCACGCGCGCTGCTTGATCACCACCGGATTACCAAGCACTACGCTCAAGTTGCCGCTGGTGTCGATCTTCAGGACCTGCAGCACGACGTCACCCATTTTCCCTTGCTGACCTCCTTGCTGGCCACCCTGCTGCTGACCACCTTGTTGTTGCTGACCAGTCTGACCAGTCTGTTGCTGCTGTCCGCCTTGCTGACCTTGCTGTTGCTGACCGCCCTGTTGACCACCCTGCTGTCCCCAAGCCTCGTACACGACGGCCACGTAACGGTTACCGTTCTTGTCCTCGCCCAGGTACACCAGGTGCGGGTACGCGGCGTTACTCGCCACCTTCTTGGCGTTGTCCACGGTGATCTGCTTGTTCTGCGCGTCCACGGTCACCTTGTACACGTACAGGTCACCGTAGTCCTTGGTTTGGCGGTCCTGCCGGGACACCTTCACGACCGCCAGCAGGAACTTGCCCCGGTCGTAGGCTACCAGGGCCGGCCCGAACAGAACGTTGCCCTGACCCGGGTCGACGGTGGCACCGGCGACCTCGTTACCCTGTTCGTCCAGCGCCTTCAGCCCGATCTTACCGACGATCTGACCGCCCTCGGACCAGTCCTCCCACGCGACGAGGATCACCTTGCTCTTGTCATCGTAGGCCACCGCCGGGCCCTTGATCTGGTAGTAGTACCCGTCCCGGGAGGCCACGTCGCTGTCCTTCCACTTCTGCTGCTTCTGGTCGTACTGCATGGCCTGATCCAGGGTTTTCGTCCACTCCACCTGCAGCGCCTGCGCGGGCCCCGCGAGCAGCACCGCCAGCGTGGCGGCGATCAGCACGGTCCACTTGCTCAACTCAGGCTGACCCCGGCTCTTCGGGGCTAAAGTCGAGGGATGAATGTAAGGATCGGGTTCCCGGTGGTGTTAAGCATAGGTTGACGCTGCGAGAGGGGACGGCTCAACGCGCTCGGTGCGGTCGCGGAAGAATTAGTGGGGGTTGGGTGCGTGAGGCGTCGGGAAAAAGAGGGGTGGGGCGTGAGTGGGAGGGGGTGTTTAGCGTCGGCGGAGTGCGGGCACGGCCAGCACCGCTAGGGCCAGCACCGGTAGCACCGGGATTTTCGGCTTCTGCTTCTTCTGCTGCGGCTGCTGTTGAGCCTGCTGTTGCTGCTGGGCCTGCTGCTGGCCGACCTGCTGTTGCTGCTGACCGGTCTGCTGACCACCACCTTGCTGCTGTTGGGCCTGCTGGCCTTGCTGACCGCCCTGCTGTTGCTGCTGGCCACCCTGCTGCTGACCGCCCTGTTGACCGCCGCCTTGCTGCTGCTGGGCCTGCTGCTGGATCGTGACGGTCAGCGGCACTGCCTTCACGTCGTACTGCCCAGCGGTGCCGGTCTCCTCGTAGTACGAGAGCATCACCTTGGCACTCGCCTGCTGCTGACCCTGCTGGGACTGTAGCTTCTGCACCGTGACCGCGGCCAGGTAGGCGTTGTTGCTCACGTCCATTTCGGCGGTCTGCTTCACGTCCGCCGTCGCGTTGCTCGCGTCAACCTCCACCAGGTACGAGATCAGCTTCTTCTGGCCGTTGTCGTACGTGGTGATCACGTAGTAGTCCTTGCCGTTGTACTGGCCGACGTACGCCACCCGCGACGTGTCGTTGACGGTGACGTTGGCGACGTTTAGCTTGGTCAGCTGCAGGCCGCTCTTGCCCTGGGCCAGGATGGCCACGCCGTAGTTGCCGCTCTGATCCTTGTACAGGACGAGGTCGCCCGCGACGTGGACGACCTCCTGCACGTTCAGGTCGCCGGTGCTTACGTCGCTCGCCTGCGCCTGCGATAGCTTGGACAGGTCGGTCACGTCGACCG
>JAMOPO010000056.1 GCA_027064425.1 Methanobacteriota archaeon
CCTCGGTCGTAGTACCTCGGGTCGTTCGGGACGAGCACGTACTCGCCCTCGGCCAGCCGGAGTACCTTCAGCAGGGTCCTACCGTAGCGGTAGATCGCGACGCCCACGGTCCCGTCCGGCGACCCGACGAGGAAGTGGCCGATCCCGATCCTCCGGAGGAGGTCCAGGGCGCGCTCGAGGTCCCCCTCGGTCACTTCGCCCGCGAGTACGACGCGCTCACCCAGCTCCTCGAGCCCGCGGTTGACCGACTCGTCGTCCGCGCCACCTATCGTGATCACCCAGCCGTCCTCGGTGATCACCGTGTGGCAGAAGCGGCCGTTCCTGAGCTTGTACTCCCGCAGGGCCCCGCGACCGGCCCACGTCGTCACCCCCAGGTGAAGGGTCGCCCGGTAGGTCGCGTCCCGCCGGTAGGCGACGGCGTAGCCCCCGTGGGTGCGGACGAGGACGGCGCTACAGTCACCGTGGACCGCCGGGTGCTGGAGCGCGATCAGGAGCAGCGTCAGGGTAGGATCGGGCACGGGCCCTCCCCGCGGGTTCGGGAACACGTAGGTCGCCGCAGGGTTGATCAACCCGACGGGCACGCCACGACGTTCTGCGGCCGTGACGGGGATCGACGGACGCCGGCCGCACCGATCCGTGAGGGGAACCAGGTCTCTCACGACGTCACGACATGGATCGCGTCGACCCCCGCCCGTAGGCTCCCAGGACACGCGGGGTAGTCGCCGAAATGGACTGTCCGTCAGTGAATGACCGCCGGCCCACGACCCCACACGGAGTGACACGGGATCACACCTCGAACCCACGCTCTTTCGGGTAGCTAAGCTCGCACGCGGTGAGGGGATGTCATCGATCCGAGGTACGACGAGTGCAGCCAGGAAAGGGAGTGGAGGCTGCCACCCGGAGTCGGTGGGGTCCCCGATCAGAATCCACGCCCCGAAGGATGGCGTCGGACCGTCACCGCCTCCTCACCGGTACCGGGAAGAGCGGTAGTACACAGACAGTCCCGACGTTCCGCCGCTCCTCTTCGGGGATAGGAACTCGACGTTCGGGTGCTCACCCATGACCCACCACTCCTCCCAGCCCGAGCCTTGCCGGTACATGCTGAGATCTGTCGATGAACCGCACCGGCGGATCGTCCTCCGACGGTTCGAACCTCATGTACAGGGGCTCGACCCCCCGGGCCCGCACGCGGGTCCCGTAGGGAGGTCCTTCCCGCTCCCTGGGAACCCAGCTCAGTTCCCCATCAGCGCCAGGTCCGTGATCTCCGAAGATTCACGGGGATCCTACCGTTCTTCAGGTCGAAGTCATGGTTGACCGTCACAATAAGGAGGGCGACTACCGCGCCAGTCTCGAGGCGCACGTGGAACACACGCCACTGAACCCGACCGCCGCCATCGCGGGTCGACGGCGGCTCACTCGCCCGTTCTCGCGGACGTCGCGCTCCGCGTCCCGCTCAAGCGGGTCGTCGTCCACGCGAGCCTGCTACGAGAGGACTGACGTGCGGGTTCGCGTGGTCTTCGGGACCTCCAGGGGCCACTTCGAGCTCGGGCGCGTGAACTACCTCTGCCTCACCCTCCCACCCGAGCCCTTCCGCGTGCGGATCGAGGTTTACGACGGTGAGAGGCCGGTAGCGCGCTCCGAGTACGAGATCAGGTCCGAGCGGGCCGTCGTGAACCCGTTCGGGCCGAGATACGTCGAGTTCGAGATCGTGCCGAGAACATCCCCCAACCCCCGGACGCTCGAGTCTGGGGCTGGCGCATCCTGCACCCGAGCGTCGAGGCGCCCTAGACTCACCTGGAATCCACCTTCCTCCCGGAAACACCGACCCGGGACGGCCGCCTTCATCCTCCGCCTGGACATCGCGGGAGACGTCCCCCCTCCTATCCCGTCCCGACGACCTGACCTCCCTCCTGACCGCCCTCTCCACCTCCCGCCTCGCCCGCGAACTCAACACCATGCTAGGCCTACCCGACGACGTCCTCTACCGACCCCTCACCGTACCCAGGCTCCCACCCGAGTACGCGCTCCTCGGACTCACCGCCTGCCTCGCCACGCTCGCCAGCCGCTACTACCTCGGCCTTCTCACCTACGCGTTCACCGGCGCGTACGTCCAGGAGGGCGTGTTCGGGGCGCTCCCGCTAGAACTCTGGGAACTCCGACTCATCGAGGCCGGCACGGGCCTACCCCTGCCACTGGTCGGAACCCTCGCCCGGTTCGTCCAGTGGGTGTTGGACGATGCGTACTTGCTGGACGAGTGTCCCTGGTGGGACGTTCCCAGGCGCGTCCTGCTGAATCCCCTGAGGTACGTCGGGCACTGCGTGCGAGAAATGATTGAGGTGGGTCCGGTCGAGGCCGCCTGGTGGCTCGCCTGGTTCGCGATCCAGGGAGCGCTGATCACCGTGCTCCCGGTCCCGCTGGCTCACGCGGCCTACATCCTCTCGGACCTCGGCGGGGGTCCCGACCCGATCACCAGCGCGATCAAGTGCCTCCTGAACGTTGTGACCATGTGCCTGAAGTACCCCGTGCTCGCCCCAGTCTACGCCCTCGAGCTCGGAGCTCCCCTCCTCGTCTCCACCCTGAACGTGCCGCAATGGCTCCAAGAGGCGCTGGCCCTACCCTCGCTCCTCTCCTACCTCCTCGAGCTGCTGGTGATCCTACCCCAGCACCTCCTCTCCACACCGACCACCGAAGTGCGCGCCGCCGTCACCGTGCTACCACCAACACCGGGTCGGACTCCGGAGCTTCAGCGCTCCTTCCCCGACCCGAGGTTCCAGCTAGACCGCAGTGTTCTAGGAGGTGTGCCTTCGGCGGCCGGGTAAGCCCTTAACCACCGTCGGGACCACGATCCCTGACGATGTCGGGGGTTGGCCCGTTGGACGAACGCTCGCTCTCGGGTCTCGCCCTGGACGTGACCACGCTCGCGGTCCTCAGGCTCGTGAAACGTTACCTGGTCCCGGAGGACGACGCTCTCATCGACACCTTGGACGAGAGCCCGTCGGAGCTCGTCTTAGGAGAGGTTAGAGGCCTGTTCGAACGGTACGGGTTGGAAGACCTGGTGCGGGAGAAGGAGCTCCTGAAAGCTTGCTTCGAGGTGCTTAGACTGCCCGGCGTGCCCGTCAGGGTGGGAGGGGCGTGCGGGAAGGCCGGTCTTGAGACCCTGCGGAGGGTGTTCACGGACCCGAACGCCTCGGTACTCTTCATCGCCTCGTACGGGCTGGACGGGTTCGAGGATGTGATGGAGAAGCTGAGCGTGGATCCGAAGGACATCCGGGCGAAGTGCCGGCGCCTGCTCGTGCAGGAGATGGAGTACGGGGGTAGGGTTCACCCGAGCGAGGAGGAGATCGAGTCGTGGGTGGAGGCGGGGTTCGAGGTAAGGGTCGTCGGTCGGGAGAAGTTCGAGGAGAAGGGTGTCCACTTCAAGGTCTGTTACACGGACAACGTGATGGCGATCACGAGCGCGAACCTGACCGTCAAGGGCCTGGAAAGGCTCCGGGACTGCGGCGAGACCGTCATACCCATGGTCTCGGACCTGAAGGCCCCGGTGGCCATCCTGGAGTCCGATCCCCTCGGGCTCGCGACGGTGGCCAGCGCGAACGCGCACGCGATCACGCTCTACAAGTTCCTCACGGAGCCCGAGCTGGTGCGCGATCGTCGGGAGGAGGAGTACGGGTACTGCGGGGAGTACGGGGGTTACTTGCCCGAACACGACGGACTCGAGCGCATGTACCGGGACCTGAGGGCCGGGCTGGAGTGGTACCTGCGCGAGGGTTGCCCCGAGATGCTCTGGTGGGCGGAACCCGAGCCCCGTGAACTACTCGCCCCTTGATCCGGTCACTCGGCAGAGGAAGTTATAAGGATCCAGTACCGTCAGCGGCTCCCCTCCCTTCTCGAGCCTAGCGCTGATCTCCGAGAAATGGGGGTCGAAGGTCAGCAGCACCGCGTTCGTCTGTAGGCAGACGGCGGCGTGCTCGGCATCCGCGGAATCCCCCTTCGGGTGCGCGTCGCGGCACAGCTTGACCAGCTCCTCGTCGGGCCTCACCACCTTACACCTCAACCTGAGCAGACTCACGACATCCCGGAGCTTCCAGCAGTCGTCGTGGTACCGCCTCAGGTTCCGCTCGTACTCCTCGAGCAGCCTGGGTCCCGCGACCGGTGTCAGCTCACAGTTGAAGAGGGTGACCATGAGCGCGTGCAAGGATTCCACACGTTGCCCCCGGGATGGGCGGGGTCTAAGCCGGTGGATCCCCTTACGAGGACATCGCACGGCGATCGGCCGAGTCACCGAGGGGGAGAGGAGTTCCCTCACGGCCCTGAGCACTACGTTGGTATCGAGCATAACGTGCAACCGATGAACTCCCCCGTGCAACATCGCGGGCGGGGAGGACCTCCTTCGGGTAAACTGGATAAACTCTTACCCCACGCTAACGCCAGCCTCACGTCAACACGGCGCCACACCACATCCCGGTGTCTCGGGGATGGATGGGCGAGAAGAACCGGAAGGCACGCCATCAATGTCCAGCACAGGCGTGATATCGACGTACGGAACCACACCGAGGTCGTCTAGGACTGAGACGTGGAATGGCTCGAGTCAGACGACGGGGGTGAGCCTGGACGGGCTTTCGACTTCGGACCCCCGATCTTCCTCAACGACAGATCAGTCCTGGTACCCGATTACGACCTTAAGCAGGGGACCCTGAAGATAGTGCGGGTGATCACGAGGCCCCAGACGGCTGGTTGAGGATCTGATTCAGATACCGGTGAAGTTCCCGGGGGACGCGCCGTCCGGCAAGAGGAAGTGCGCCAGCCGGGTGTTGATCGACCCGTACTTGGCGGCGTACGACCTGTTCCGCGTCGGTGGGAAGACGTACCTCCTCGTCGTCTGGGTCACCGAGCGCGCCACCGAGGGCGCACACTACTACGACGTCAGGTACCGCATCCACGGCATGGACGTCCCGACCATCCGATGATCTTCCGCGAGGGCACGCTCGTGACCACCAAGGAGAC
>JAMOPO010000057.1 GCA_027064425.1 Methanobacteriota archaeon
GGAGGTGGCGACCGCGGTCACCGGCGCCCCGGTGCGGTACTTGCCGATGACGACCTCCCGCCCGGTCTCCTTCGAAGCCTCACCCGGGGCCTCGCCACCCCGCTCGCCGGTCTCCGGGTGGTGGGCCGGCGCGGCCCGTCCCCGGGAGAGCTTGACGTAGACGTAGATGGTGTCACCGTCCACCACCCTGGCCACGCGGGCCTTGAACTCCCGCGGGAACCAGGGCGGTAGCGGGTCGGGCTTGGGGTAGCGGCGCCACTCGGCGAGCCCGCGCTCGACGAGGAGCTCGGCGAGGGTCACGTCCTTGTCGTCCGGGTACACGTCCGCGATGATCCGGCGGTACTTGCCGAGCCCGTAGGCCCGGCACTTGACCCAGCCGCCGGCGCTCCGGATCTCCTCCTCCACGAACCGCTTGGCCCGGAGGCCCAGCTCGCGCTCCCGCTCGCTCCGCGGGTGGAAGATCTCCGGCGCGTTGATCCGGGCGAACCGGATCTTGACCGCCGGCCGCCCGTCGATGTAGATCACCGGGACGCCCAGCTCCTCGAGCTCCCGCAGCTGGTCGGGGGTTAGCGCCAGCTCGGGCACGTCGCCGGGGGCCGGCTCGGGCTCCTCCGGGTTCACCCAGGGTGGGGCGCTGAGCGTGACCTCCGGGAGCGCGAGCAGCGCGACCAGGGCGGCGAGCGCCCCCGCGACCCACCGCACGCGCCTCTCCCCCCTGAACCGGGACGGCCCACCGCTAGTCATCGCTTTCGTTCACTGTGAGGGAACTCAGCCCGCTACGAGCATGCGGGCCCAGTTGTCGCACGATGCTCACACGTCCATCGTCCTCACCGTGCATGGTCAAGGTATCGAGGTTGCGTGTTGCTCACACCGTCGTGCGGGCCGGCGCCCTATGGACCCCGCCCCCCTTGACCATTGTAATCGGGCGCGAGCGCCCGCAACGGGCCGTGCAGGACCAACCCTGAGGCGCTCCCCCACCCACCGTTACGATCGCGGCGCCGGCGGTCCGTGAGACCGGAGCGTGTGAGACTCTCGGGCGGCCTTGGGCGGGTCGAGCGTCGGAAACCTTTTATCCTCCCGCCTGATTACAAAACGACGGCAGGCCCGGGAGCCGGGGTGGCGGGCCGTGACCTGGACCGGGGTGCCCCTACCGACCGACCCCGTGGAACGCATTCGATGCCTTCGTGTGCTGCGCGAGGCGTACCGCCGACAGGTCAAGCCGAAGCTCCAGGAGACATACCGGAAGGTGGGCGGGAGGACGTACGGCCCGTACTACGTCGCGTACTTCAGGCGCACGCGAGAGTACCGCCACCCACGGCTCATCTACCTGGGCAAGTCCAACCCGAGCGTCGGGTTCGTGGGGTGGCTGGCCGGGCAGCCCGAGGGGAAGGTCCTCGAGCTGGCGAGACTGGCCGTGCGCCACCTGCGCTCGGCGCTGGAGTACCTGGCTCGTGAGGTCTCCGCGGTCGAGGATAAGCGCCGGTTCATCGCCCGCACGCTGGCCCTAGCCCTCGACCTCCCACCCGCGGGCTCGACCAGGCTCAAGGACCTACTGAGGCGAGTCCCCCGCTTCACCCGGGTCGTTCTCGGCCCCTGGGAGGCGTGGTTCGCGGAGAACGTGCTCCGCAGGCTCCTGTATCGCAAGTCCCGGGACGGCAGACACCGGGTCCCCGACGTTCAGCTCGAGCTCGAGCGCTGGAGGACGAGGTAGCCCGGCGGCTCCGACCCGAATCGGGCCAAGCCGGGACCGGCACCCGACGGTCGAGGTGATCACCGAGTACTGCGAGTCTGAGGGTGTCAGGGTTGAGACTCCGGACCAACGCCCAGCCGTCCCCCTGGACGCACTTTCACGGCCACTCCCGCCCGGTAACCGTCCGCGTACCGCCGGGCGCCTCCCCGACGGACCACCTCGCTCAGTGACCCGAGCCTTGAGGCTCCGGAGCAGGTGAGGGGGAAATTAGCCGCAGCGATCCCGACCGGCAGTCCGGCGGGCTCGTCGGGAGCGAGCGGGCTAGGAAGCGTTCAAGGGGGTGGTCTCGCCGCGCCTCCCGGGTCGAGGTGAGGCTGGCGGTCGTGAGGATGCCCTTGCCACGTGTCGTCAGAGCGTCGACGTGAGGGGAAATCCTGCGAGAGCGCCCCGGGATCCCTGCTTTGGACCCGTGATGCGGTCCCGGTGGCGGGCCGTGGGCCCGGGGAGGGCTCGAGCGGCCGGGGCGGCGGGTGCTGGGTCGGTGGCCTGCCTGCCGCGTGCGTGATGACGGAAGGCGGCTGAAACTCGGGGAGCTTCTCTGGACGTGTGGACGGCTGCCGGGGGTACGTGCGGTGGCGTCGGGGTACGGCCTGGCGGTGACTTGAGGCGGGACGAACGGGGGCGGTACCACGCCGGCGGGGCGCGGGCTCGGTGTGGGCGCCATCGTCGGCGTGGGAGCGTTTCCGCGGGCCGGTCTGCGTGGTCGGGTACGGGCTCGACCCGGAGGACCCGCGGGTCCGTGGGCGGCCGGGGGGCTGTTCAGGGGGCCCAGTCGCGCGTGCATCACCTCGTCGGTGCACGACGGCGCCGGCGCCGCGCTCGTGCCGGTACCGCCAACCCGCCGTGGTGGTGACCGGCCCAACTGCTCGGCGGGGCGCGGTGAGGGCTCCGTTCCCCGCCCGCCGGGTAACGCTCAGCTCCCCCGGCTAGCTTCGGGCCGACGCTCACGCTCAGTCTCTCGCGCCCGGGCCGAGTCGTTGCGGGTTCGGTCCCCGACCCCACTTCCTGCGTCGTGAGAGCGTTCCAGGAGACCTCTCCCGGCCCGTCGCTCGGGGCGGTCGCCGGTTCTTGGGTCGGCGACCGCCCGGGGTGGCGGTTGGGTGGTACCGTCGGTGGTCGTCGACGCCCCGTTCCTGGGCTCCCTCCCGTCGCGATCACGGGATCGTGAGGAGTCTCAGCCGCACCCACGCGGGCCGCGGCAGGCGTGACAGTGCGGCGCCGGTGATCCACCGCCCCTCGAGCACGAGGCGGCCGGTGCGTCGGTCGGTGTGGCGGAGGGTGAGTCCGAGGAGGACGGCGCGTCTGGCGGTGCGCTCGAGCTCTTCCGGTGTCAGGCGCTCGTAGGCCAGCAGGGCGTGTAGGGTGAGCGCGTCTCGGGGTGGGGGCCAGTCGTGCGTTGTGATCACCCGGTAGCGGGCCCTTGGGTAGGAGAGCTCGAGCGCGCGCAGTCCGTGCTTGGGTGGTGGGTACCAGCGCCCGTCGTCGCCGTGCACCCAGCCGGTGGGTGTCCAGAGGCCGGTCACCTCGCGCGTTCCGTGGTCGTAGTGGAGGGCGGCTCGGACGTGGGGTAGGCGGTTGTAGTTGGAGACGCGTAGGGTCTCCTGGTTCAGGCTCTCGGTGGTGTGTAGGAAGGGTCGGAACAGGGTGGCGCGGGCGTGCCAGTACGCGCGTTCGAGCTCGGGGGTGGGGTGGAGCTCGTACAGCTCGGTGGGGTTGAGGAGGAGGGTGGCCCAGGTGACGGCGAGGGCGAGGGGTGGGAGGACGGTGTCCCAGTGGTTGGAGGGGATGCGGGCTAGGGAGAGGCGGATGGAGCGCCACTCGCCGTTCTTTCGGTGCCAGGCGATGGGGACGCCCATGGTGGTGAGCGCGTCCTCGAGGCAGTGGAGGAGGGCGCCGAGGGGGATGAGGGCGGCGTTGGGGTGGCCGGTCGTCCAGAGGGTGTAGGCGAGGGTGGCCCAGGGCCAGGGGCAGTGGAGGGGGCCGCGGTGTCGGAGTCGTCGGGCCAGGGCGTGGCGCAGGTCTCGGCCGGTGAGGAGCTCGAGTGGGTGGAGGGTGGAGGCGGCGAGGGAGTGGGGGTGGTCGAGGTCGGGGAGGATGGTGGCGAGGGCGGTGACGGTGGCGTGGTGGACGCCGAGGAGGGGGACGGTGAGGAGGTAGGTGAGGAGGAGGTGGGTCTTGGCCCGCACGCGCTCACCCCAGCTTGGAGGCGGCGATTCCGGCGAGTCCGAGGGCGGTGAGGGTCCAGAAGTCGGCGGTGCTGTCGGTGGTCGCTCGGAGGATCATGAGGGCGATTCCGGCGGCGGCGAGGGCGCGGAGGAGGGTCTTGGGGTCGTGGACGAGGGTCACGGTGTCCCCGTCGTCGAGGACGGCGTCCACGTGGACGCCGGGGATCCCGGCGAGCTCGCGGGTCAGGTCGCGGTGGTCGGTGGGCAGGTGTCCGCGGTTGAGGACGAGGACGGGCACGTGCTCGGCGAGTCGTTGGAGGGCGCGGAGGGCGTGCTGGTTGACCTGGAAGGCGTCGGAGGCCTGGAGGACGAAGGGCGCGCCGACGGTCCTCAGGTAGCGGTCCACGAGGTCGCGGTAGGTGGCGCGGCTGGAGCGCCCCAGCGCGTCGCGGAGGGCGTCGCTGAGGAGGTCGTGCTCGGGGAGTCCCTCGACGCGGGCGCTGGCGGTGTAGAGGCCGGGCTCGAGGCGGTCGAGGAGCTCGCGCAGCTCGGGCGGTAGTCGGTCGAGCACGTGGCCCGGCCGGGTCGGCCGGTCTCCGCGGGCTTTCGAGGCTCGGGTTCGGGGCGCGGGGCGCTCCCTTCGCTCAGGTTGGAAACGCCCTCGTCGCATCGGGAAGCGGCGGTCGCGGGCGTGGCGTCGCGCGCCCGGGGCGCTACGGCGCGAGGCGGCGCCATCCGGGGCCGGTCACGACCTCGGTCCCGTCGTCGGTCCTCAGGTAGGCGGCGCACCCGCACTCGAGGTCGTGATCCTCCCGCACGCGCGCTTCGACCAGCTCGCACGCGCGCCTTAGGACGTCGCGTCTGGCCTCCGGGCTCAGGGACTGCAGGAACTCGGAGACCATCGTGCCGGGCCCGCGTCGGGCGAGGCGTCGGGCGTCCTCGAGGTGGCCGGTCTCCACGAGGCGGGCGAGGAGGGACTCGTACCGGGCGTCGGCGACGCGGGCGTGCGTGTTGTACACGCCGGCGGCGAGCTTGAGGAGCTTGCCCGGCATGCCGAGGATGAGGACGCGGTCGAAGCGGCGGGTGCCGCCGTCGGTCGGGACGCCCTCTCGGAGGATCCGGAGCGCGAGGTCGTAGCGGCCCTGGCAGTTGATCACGTCGGTCTCCGGGAGGCCGAGCTCCTCGGTGGCGACGCGGAGCGTGCGGTAGCCGGTGACGAGGCAGGGAACGTTCTCAACGTAGCGGAGGTCGTGGCGGATGGTGCCCTCGATCGCCTCCTCCGAGTTCGGGTCCACGAGTCCCTTGGTCCCCAGGATCGAGATCCCACCGGTGATCCCGTGCCGGTGGGCCAGGGTCCGCTCGGCCAGCTCCTCCCCGTTGACCACGCTGATCGTGACGCGCAGTCCCGCCCCGTACCGCTCGATCAGGTAGGCCAGGTTCTCCCGGATCTGCCCCCGCACCGCCTCGGAGATCGCCGGCCTCCCGTCCGGCAGCCGCCCGACGCCCGGGCCCGCTCGGATCTCGACGCGCGGCTCGTCGAGTGGCTCCGCGCGGGCGCGGATGCGGGCTCCCTCGGTCGCGTCCACCCGGTCGTCGTTCCCCGGCTTCCGGGCCTCCGCGACGGGCGGGTCCTCCTCGACCAGGCGCACCCGGACGCCGATTATCGTGCCGATGGGCAGGCGGACGCGGACGGTGCTCACCGCGCGCCCCTCGAGGAGGCGGATGGCGGCGGCCTTGGCGGCGGCGGTCGCGCAGGTCCCGGTGGTGGGACCGCGGCGCAGGACGCGGGCGCCCTCGGTGGTCACGAGCCCGGTGCGGACGAGGTAGCGGGCGGTGGGAAGGTCCACGTTCAGCTCCCGGCGGACGAGCCGGGGGTCGATGGGGATGCGGCGGATGGGGTCGCGCTCCACGCTCTCACCTCCTCCGTCGGATCGGTGCGATCGGTGGGATCACCGGGGTCGGGGCGGGCCTCACGCCCCGGGCGGTCCCCGTGGCGCGCCCCGTCGTCACCGTCGTCTCGCCCCGCTGGAGCGCGGGCTTGATGGGCAGGACGCTCATCACGACGAGCACCGGCAGGTACTGGGTCAGGCTCAGGAACCGGGCGGCCTCCTCGGTCGGGCCGGGAAGCACGCCGACGCCGTTGGAGCTCACGGTGATCCCGAAGGGTAGGCCCGCGACGTCGATGATCGCGGTGCTGCGGGTGGTGGGCTCGAGGTAGTTCCACTGGCCGGGGATGACCCAGCGCCACCGACCGGTCTCCGGGTCGTACACGGCCGCGAACCCGACGACCATGCCGCGGACCCGCAGCCGGTACGCCGGGTTGACGCCCGCCGGGATGGGCCAGGCCAGGTACGTTCCCTGGTGGCCCGGGCGCGGTCGGACGGTGGCGATCACTTCAAGAACACCTAGACGCTCGTCCCGACCGCCCTTGCCCTCCACCGGGACGATGAAGGTCAGCTGGCGCCACCGGATCACCCTGTCCGGGAACAGGGCCTCGAGCGCGATCATGTACGGCGTGCTCCCGGAGTGCAGACTGCGCGCCACGTGGACGATCTGGTCCACATCGCCCGGCCAGGTTACGGTGGCGACGGCCGCCGGCTTAACCTCGAGCTCGCTCCCCTGCGCCGGCTTCCACCGGGCGGTCGTGAGCTCGGCGTCCTCGGGCAGGAGGACGTTGATCACCGCCTGGGCGTCGCCCTTAACCCCGTACCCGAGCACCTCAATGGTCAGGTGGGCCTGGACGGTGTCGGGGTCGGTGAGCGTCAGCTGGGTGACCTCGGTGAGGTGGATCGTGGAGACGGGGCTCCAGGCGTCGGCGTGCGCGGGCCCGGCCAGGGTGAGGAGGATCGCCGCGAGGGCGGGCCCGAGCACGGTCATCCCCTCAACCCCCCGTTAACGGTCGCGACGCGGTTGTGAGTCTTAGCCGAGGACCGGTTCACGTAGGTGACGCGGGCGGAGGGGGGAGCTGGAGCGTGACCGAGGGCGAGTACGTGCGGTGCGGCGTCGGTGTCTCCGAGGCGGGCGATCCGGAGGAGGCGCTCGAGGAGGCGATGGACTGGGGCCTAGAGTCCGTCGACTCCGTGTTCTGCGTGTTTTCTCCCACCGCGAACGATCCGGACGAGGTGCGGCGCGAGCTTAGGCGGGCGGTTCGATCCCGGGTGCCCGTGGGCCATCGGTTTCAGATGTTCGGGGTCTCGTCCTCGGGGGAGATCGCCACGGACGGGTATCACGAGGGCTCGGTCGTGGTGATGGCGTTCGAGTTCACCCGGCACGTGGCGACCGGGCTGTCGATTCGGGAGGGGCTGTCCGAGGATCCGGAGCGGACCGGTCGGGCGGGGTTAACGGAGGCCGTTAGGAGCACGGAGGCGAGCCCGCTGATCGCGCTCTCCGGGCTGGTGCGGGCGCGGGATCACATGGACCTGGCCCGGGCCTCGCCCGTGCGCGTGATCCTGATGCCGGACGGGCTGTGCTGTCTGGAGAACCCGGACGCGACCGTCGAGATGCTGCGGGGCGTGATACGGGAGGTGGGGGGCCCACTCCCGGTCATTCTGGGCGGGCTCACGGGGGACGACATGCGCCTCGAGCGGTGCTACGCGTTCGACGAGAACAGGGTTTACTCGGACGCTCTGGTCACGTGGGTCTGGTTCACGTCGGTGAAGTGTGGGCACGCGATCCACCACGGGTTCGAGCCCACCGGGCACCGGTTCCGGGTCACGAAGGTGGAGGGGACGACGATCCTCGAGCTGGACGGGCAGCCCGCCCTCGAGGCCTACGCGGACGCGGTGGGGGTGGACCCGGAGGACGTGACCACGGAGGTCCTGTTCACCTACCCGTTCGGGATCCAGCTCCCGACGCCCCACGGCGAGTACGTGCTCCGGACGAGCGTGGAGGCGGACCCGGAGCGGGGCGCGATCACCGCGCTGAACAAGATTCCGGAGGGCGTGACCCTCGAGGTGATGGAGCCCGGCGACCTGGAGGCCTCGTTCCGGGAGGCCGCCAAGAGCGCGATCCGGGCGGCCGGCAACCCGGACGAGATCGCGGGCGTGATCGTGTTCAACTGCGTGGCCCGGCACGAGATCGTGAGCACGGACAAAGCCGTCAAACTCCTCCGCCGCGAGCTCGGCGACGACGTGCCCATCATCGGGTTCAACTGCTACGGGGAGATCGGGAGCACGAGCAGCGGCGCGCTGGCCCACCTGAACCAGACCGTCTCGGTCTTCGTCATCGGCAACGAGCTGCTGGGCCAGTAGCCAGAGCAGCTCGTCCACCCGCCCCACACCATTCCCAGGAATTCCACGTCGTTGAGCGACCCCCTCCGGCGGGTCCACCACCTTCCGCACTCGAATCGGCACCACGTCCATGCGGTAAGCGGTGCCCTCCCACTCAACGCCGACGATGGCCACCGGCACGAACACGCCCGCCAGCTCCGTCGATGGCGGGCGTCGAGGTGTTACTCCGCGGGACGACAGCCCGGGCACGGGGCCGGGTGGGCGTGATCGCCCAGCTCCTACCCACGCTCGCCCTGGCGGTGCTGACCCTCCAGCCGGCTGGAGCGGCGTCCCAGGAGCAGGTGTGGACGGACTGGGCGATGAGTCACGTCACGGTCTCTTGCTACGGCGGGAGCTGCGTGCTCGCACTGGTGACGGCGGAGCGGATGCTAGGGCTCGGGAGCGAGACCGGAGGGGAAGTGGCCCGCGGAGGCTTCTCGGTGTACCGCGAGGGCGCGTCGGTGGGCGCGGAGCTGGGGCTGGCGATGATCCCGTTCTTACCCATGACCGGGGTCTCGATAGGGCTGATCTCGAGCCACCTGGCGTCCGTGGACGAGTGGAGGGAGGTGCTGGGCGAGTGGGCGGAGGTGTCGGCCGGACTGGGTATCGTGGACGCATCGATCAAAGGCGCGGTGCTGCTCTCGTTGGTTGACGTGCCGCGAGTGACGGCGCTGGTGCGGAAGCCCGAGGCCATGGAGGTGTACGGGCGTCTCATCCAGGCCCTGCTAGCCTCCCTGCCGGTCGTGTTCTCGTCGTGGATGTCGGCGTTTTGGGGACCGCTGATCGTGGCGTCCGTGACGGCGCTGAACGTGTGGTACGCGGTGAGGGCGCTGATCTTCGGCCCGCGCCTCCTAGCTCCGGTGGCGCTGCTGGAGCCCGGGCTGGCGGTGCTGTGCCTCGTCTACGAGCCCGTGAGGAGGTGGGTAGCGAGCGTGCCCCGTGTGCTGGCCGACGCGCTGGTGCGCCTGAGCGGCCCCGTCAGGTGGTTCTCGAGGGTCGTCCTGGACGCGATCCTGCCCCAACCCGCCGGTGGTTCTCTTTCCGAGACGTCACAATCGGGAACGGAGAAGGAGGCGACTCAGCGCCCCCGCACCAGGTCGGCCACCTCGTCGGGCTTCACGACGCCCTTCTCGGTGATGATCGCGTCGATGAGCTCGGGCGGGGTCACGTCGAAGGCGGGGTTGCGGGCCTCGACCTCCTCCGGGGCGATGGGGCGGCCCTGGACGGTCTTGACCTCCTCCTCGGGACGCTCCTCGATGGGGATGTCCTCGCCGGTCTCGGCCTCGGGGTCGATCGTGCTGGTCGGGGCGGCGACGTAGAAGGGAACGTCGTGCCGGTCGGCGAGGACGGCGATCTGGTACGTCCCGATCTTGTTGGCGACGGAGCCGTCCAGGGCGATGCGGTCGGCGCCGACGATCACGGCGTCGACCTCGCCGCTCGCGAGGACGTGCCCGACGGCGGTGTCGGCGATGAGGGTCACGGGGATGCCGTCGCGGGTGAGCTCCCAGCAGGTGAGCCGGGCGCCCTGTTGGACGGGCCGGGTCTCGGTGGCGATCACGCGGACGTCCTTGTCCTGGTGGAACACGGCGGAGCGGATGACGCCCAGGGCGGTGCCCCAGTCGACGCAGGCGAGGGCGCCGGCGTTGCAGTGGGTGAGGACGGTGCACTCGTCGGGCAGGAGCTCGGCCCCGTGGTCGCCGAGCCTCCGGTTCGTCTCAACGTCCTCCTTGAGGATGCGCTCGGCCTCCTCGCGGGGATCGTCGGCGCGCTCCATGCGCTTGAGGGCCCAGAAGAGGTTGTACGCGGTGGGTCGGGTGCGCCGGAGGCGCTCGATGGCGCGGTCCACGTCCTCGCCGCGCTCGTGGGCGACCCAGACGCCGAGGGCGGCGACGGCGCCGATGAGGGGGGCGCCGCGGACGCGCATGTTCTCGATGGCCTCGGCCGCGTCCTCGTGGGTGCGGCACTCGCGCCAGACCTCCTCCTCGGGGAGCCTGGTCTGGTCGAGGATCTCGAAGTAGCCGTCGTCCCAGTGCACGCGGAGGGTGAGGGTCTCGAAGGTGCTCACGGGCCCTCCCCCGCGGGTGGTTTAAGCGGGTGGGGGCGGGCCTCGCTCGGCCCCCGATGACCGGAGCGGGTGGGCTGACTTAGATGAGGAGCGGGTTATGAGGTGAGGGGCTCAGTAGCGCCGGGCGTCCTGGAGGCTTCGGTAGTCGCGGAGGACGCGGGTCGGGTAGGTTCGGGTGGTGATCCCGCGCTCCTCGAGGAGGGCGACGGGGACGAGCCCGCCGCAGGCGGCGATGCCGAGGCTGCGTGGTGGGAGCGGGATCCCGAGGACCTCGCCCTCGACGCGGGGCGCGTCGATGATGCCGTGCATGTCGGCGCGCTCGAGCTCGGACTTGATGCGGTCGACCTCGTCCGCGGCGGCCCAGGGCACGTAGCGGACGTTGGCGGGCAGGAGCCCGGTCCCCTCGTCCAGGATGTCCTCGACGCTGGTCATGCGCTTGGCGACGAAGACGTGCAGCGGGTCGACGGTGGAGCCCTCGTACTTGATGTACTCCTGGAAGCCCACGGGCTCGTGGTCCTCGAAGTAGAGGAGGCCGCCGCAGACGGGGTTCACGGGGATGCCGTGGTTGAGGAGGACGCCGTCGATGGTGACGGAGCAGACGGTGAGGACGGCGACCTCGTCCTCGCGGACGGGGATGTCGGGGGCGGGCGGCTCCTCCTCGACGGAGATCAGGGGGCTGGGTGAGAGCCCGGCGCGGTAGGTCTCGACGACGGCCTCGATGAAGTCGTCGAGGTGGTCGCGGTGGACGACGGAGACGTTACACACGACCTTGCCCTCGCCCTTCTCGGGGTCGAACGTGCACTTGTACGCCATCTCCTCGATGATGGAGATGTACATGCTGGAGCGCTCGTAGGAGGTGGCGAGCCGGAGCATGCGCTCGCCCTTGCGGGTGATGCGGGCGCCGACGTAGCGGCCGCCGCGGCGGACGCGCTCGACGAGGCCCCGCTCCTCGAGGCGGTTGAGCCGGTAGCGGATGGCCCGGGTGCTGTACTCGACCCCGAAGCGCTCGCGGAGGAGCTCGGAGATGCGGGTGGACCCGATGGGCTCGCCGGCCTCGGAGAGGACGCGGAGGATCATCACGTCGAGCTCGTCCATCGTTACACCCTTGTAACGATTCCCGCGCGGCGAGAAGGAGGTTGCGGGACTAGTACACGATGAACCTCCGAACCTCCCACTTGGTGACGCGCTCCCGGTACTGCTTCCACTCCTCCCACTTCAGCTCCAGCCACTGCTCGACGATGTGGTCCGTGAACGCGCTCTGCACGACCTCGTCCTCCTCGAAGGCCTCCAGCGCCTCCTTCAGGTTCTCCGGCAGCGTGTCGATGCCCAGCTCCCTCCGCTCCTTCTCGCTCATCTCGTACAGGTTCTCGTTCACCGGCTCGCCCGGGTCGATCTCCCGCTTGATCCCGTCCACGCCGGCCACGGCCATCGCCGCGAAGGCCAGGTACGGGTTGCACGCCGGGTCCGGCGAGCGGTACTCGATCCGCGTCGCCTTGCCCCGCGCGGCCGGCACTCGGATGAACGCGCTCCGGTTCTTCGGGCTCCAGGCGATGTACACCGGCGCCTCGTAGCCCGGCACCAGCCGCTTGTACGAGTTCACCAGCGGGTTGCAGATCGCGCACAGCGCGTGCGCGTGCTCCATCAGGCCACCGATGTAGTACAGCGCCTCGTCGGACAAGTAGTACTGGTCCTCCGCGTCCGGATCGTAGAACAGGTTCTCCTCCGTCCTCGGGTCCCACAGCGACTGGTGCACGTGCATCCCGTTGCCGTTCTCGCCGTAGATCGGCTTCGGCATGAACGTGGCGATCACGCCGTGCTTCCGGGCGATCGCCTTCACGATCTGCTTGAACGAGATCACGTTGTCCGCCGTGGCGACCGCGTCCGCGAACTTGAAGTCGATCTCGTGCTGGCCCGGGCCGACCTCGTGGTGGCTCATCTCGACCTCCAGGCCGAACTCCTCCATCGCGAAGATGATCTCGCGCCGGATGTCCTCGGCCCGGTCCAGCGGGTAGAAGTCGAAGTAGCCGCCCTCGTCGTGCGGCTCCACCTCACCGGTCTCCGGGTCCTGCTTGAGCAGGTAGAACTCGCACTCCGGACCGCAGTACATCATGTAACCGTCCTCGGCCAGCTCGTTCATCACGCGCTTCAGGTTCAGGCGCGGGCAGCCCTCGAACGGCCTCCCCTCCGGCCAGTAGACGTCGCAGATCACCCGCGCGACCTTGCCCTCGCGCGGCCGCCAGGGTAGGATGGCGAACGTGTCCGGGTCCGGCATGGCGATCATGTCCGACTCCTCGATGCTCACGAACCCGTCGATGGACGAGCCGTCGAAGAGCACGCCCTCCGTGAACGCCTCCTCGACGCGCTCGGCCGGGATCGCGAAGTTCTTCACGAACCCGTGGATGTCGACGAACTGCAGCCGGATGAACTTCACGTCGCGCTTCTCGATCTCGCTCTTGATCTCCTCCAGCTTCTCCTCGTTCTCCTTTTGTCGCTTCTTAAAGTCAAGCGTGTAAACCTCCTTAACCATGCCGGAGCGCTCCCCCGGAGAATACCTTCCGGCAACCAACTTCCAGCGGCACGGGCCGCCCCTCTGGAATTATAAGGGTTGCGGAACGCCCGGCCGGGGGGTGATCAAGGTGCGAACGCTCGCCCTGATCCTCCCGCTCCTGACGGTCCTGCTCGCCCCCGCCGCGGCGATGGAGGTCGGCGTCTTCGCCTGGGGCAGCACGATCCGCAAGGTGGGCGTGGAGAACTTCGTGAACGACACCATCAGCAGCGGCTACACCAAGGTCGCCGTCCTCATCCGCGGCGTGAGCACGCCGACCCGCATCGACACGCTCCAGCAGGTCTACAGGCTGACCAAGGCCAGGAACCCGAACGTCAAGGTCTACGCCTGGCTGGTCGGGTTCGAGCGGAGGCACGGCTGGGACAAGCCGTGGGACCCCGAGGTGCAGCGCGAGATCCTGGACGCCGTGAGGGCCGCGCTACCCTACTGCGACGGCGTGATCCTCGACGACTCGTTCCGGTACCCGACCAGGGACCCGGAGAAGCGCCGCCTCGCCATGGAGGCCATCACGGACCTCGTCCGACGCATCTCCGAGCTCGTGCACGCGCAGGGCAAGGAGGTGTACTTCTGCCTCCTACCGGAGAACCCGAGGCCGTACTCGATCGACCGGGACGCCATCGCCCAGTACGTGGACAAGTTCATCGTGGAGGCGTACACGCGCGAGTACGGCCGGAGCGACTCGTGGCCCGTCCACATCTACCACCTGTACGAGTCCCTCTACCCGGGCAAGATCGCCATCGCCCTCCACGAGCCGAACATCAAGCGGCTGCGCCACCAGCTCGAGCTGCTAAGGGAGGCCGGGTGCCCGGAGGTCTGGATCTTCCGGTACGGTGAGGTCCGCGGCAAGCTGAGGCTGCGGGCGGGCTCGCAGGCGGTGTACGGGACCACCGAGGAGGCCCGGGCATCGACCACCGCCGAGGGCTTAACGGGGCTCCTGGAGCTGCTGCTGGCCCTGGGCACCGCCGGGGCGGTCGCCCTCGTCGTCGCCACGAACCCGGCCGTGCTGCACGAGCTGGCGGCCACCGCCGGGGAGCTGCTGGAGACGATCGTCACCGAGGGCGGCCGGCTGCTGTCCCAGGTGCTGTCCGGCGGGTCGGACGCCGCGGCGCTGGTGCGGGCCGCGGGCGTCTTCGGGTGGGGGCTGATCCTGGCCCTGCTGCTCGGGCTCCTGCTGGGCTAGACCGCCAGCAGGCTCCGCCAGACCCGCCGACACCGGCAGCTCAGGCCCTCCAGCTCACCAACGTCCTGGGTGGCGGTGAACCGGCGCAGGGCCCGGGCCACGCGGCGGGAGCACCGGCGACAGTTGGAGGGGCCCCGGGGCGTCCCGGCGCCGGACGTGTCCACCAGCACGTCCACCCGGTCGCCCAGCAGCTCCTTGATCCTCCGCGCCACCTCCACGCAGCTCCAGAGCCACGGGGGCCGGTAGAGGCCCGCGCGCCAGGCCCGCTCGAGCGGGGTGTCCCGGTGGATCGTGGTCGGGCAGACGGACACGCGCTCGCACCCGGCGAGCCAGGCGTCGACGGCGGATCGGACGGTGTCCTCGATGGCCTCCGCCTCGGACAGGGGCGGTAACTTGAGCATCAGGTAGGCCTTCGGCGTCCCACCGAACTCCTTCACCCGCCGCACGGCCCGGGCGAACTCGCGGAAGGTGAAGCCCTTATTCAGGCTCCGCCGCAGCCGGTCGTCGCTGGTCTCGAGCCCGATCCCCACCTCGAAGGGCTTCCCGTCGAGCAGCTCGGTGACCAGCTCCAGCCGCTCCTCCGTCACGAACTCGGGGCGGGACTCGAAGGAGACCTCGGTGACGTTCGGCTCCTCGGCGAGGCGGCCCAGGATCCGCTCGAGGGCCTCGTCGGGGACCTCCTCCGGGTCCAGGAGGCTCCCCGACGTGAAGATCTTGACCGCGTGCGGCCCGTCGGGTCGGTGCCGGGAGTACGCGCGCTCGAACTGTCGGACGAGGAGGTCGGCGGGCACCTTCTCGCCCGCTCCCTCGAGCGGGTAGGAGCAGAAGTGGCAGCCGCCGGTCTCGCGGAACCAGCGGCAGCCGCGGGTCGAGAGGATGATCACGACGCTGCGGTCGGCCCCGGTGACCCGGTCGGGCTGTACCCAGGCGGCGACGTACCGGTCGGGCCTGCCCCTGTATTCGGGCAACGCGGGTCCGCCCGAAACCTCAGTGCCGGGCTCAGTCTTCATCCGTGGGGAGGTCAGCGACGCAGGCCTGTCATCACGGGGGTGGTCCGTTGCCGGTCGCGTGGGTGTTCGAGGGCGGTAGCACGCTGTTCGACGGGTACGAGCGGCTGAAAGAAAACCATTTCGGCACGGAGCGCGGCGACTCGCTCGTGCTGAACCCGTTCGAGACGGTGTACCTGGCGGAGGAGGGCGAGATCGAGCCCCGGTCGACCTCGGGCGAGGAGCTGTCGGTGGAGGAGCTGGTCGAGTTCTTCGAGGAGCGCGTCCCGCGGTTCCGCGCCGGGTACGCCGTTTACCGGGACCTGGTCGAGCGAGGGTACGTGGTGAAGGCGGGGTTCAAGTACGGGGGCCTGTTCCGGGTTTACGAGGGGGACCCGGACCGGGAACACTCTAAATACGTGGTCCGGGTGGTCGAGCCGTCCGAGAGCCTGGCTCCGAGGGACATCCTCCGCGCCACGCGGCTGGCGCACTCCGTGCGCAAGGAGTTCATCCTGGCCGTCGTCGAGGACCCGTCGAAACCCAAGATCCGGTACGTCCGGTGGAGGTGGAGGAGGCTGTAGGGGGGTAGCGGCGATGGCGGAGGAGGAGAAGCCGGAGCCTTACTACGGCGCCTGGCCGTGCCATCCGCGGGACCTCGTCGAGGAGGGCGTGACCACGAGCGCCCGGCGGGCCCGTATCGTCCTCCGCAAGTACGTGCTGGGGCAGGACGAGGAGGAGATCGCGGAGGAGGAGGGCATCTCGCTGAAGTCGGTGAAGTACCACCTCGAGAAGGCGGAGGAGGAGGGCCTCATCGACTACGTGAAGGAGAAGTTCGTGGAGGAGGAGTAGCGCGGGTGAGTGGCCATCCCCGAGGAGGTCCTGATCGACCCCTGGGACGTCGAGGAGGTCGACTACGAGCGGCTGACCCGTGAGTTCGGGATCGAGCCGATCGACGACGAGGTGCGGGACCTCCTCCCCAAGGACTTCCCGCTGGTCGAGCGGGGGATAGTGTTCGGTCATCGGGACTTCGACGCGTTCCTCCGGGACTACGAGGAGGGCGAGCGGGTCTCGGTCCTCAGCGGGATGATGCCCAGCGGGCGCATGCACCTGGGTCACAAGACCGTCGTGGACCAGCTCGTCTGGTACCAGCGGGAGCTGGGCGTCAAGGTGTACATCCCCATCGCCGACCTCGAGGCCTACCACGCGCGCGGCATGGACCTCGAGGAGGCGCAGGACCTGGCCGTCCGCGAGTACATCCTCAACTACGCGGCCCTGGGCCTCGACCTCGACCCGGAGCGCTGCGAGATCTACCTGCAGTCCGAGCGCAAGACCGTCCAGCGAATGGCCCTGCTCCTGGCCGGCCGCCTGACCTGGAACACGATCAAGAACACGTACGGCTTCTCCGGAGACACCAACATGGGGCACGCGTTCGCCCCCATCGTCCAGGCGGCCGACATCCTGCACCCGCAGGAGCTCGAGGGCCCGCACCGCGTCCTGGTCCCGGTCGGCGTGGACCAGGACCCGCACCTCCGCCTGACCCGAGACGTCGCCGAGAAGGAGGGCCTAGTCAAGCCCGCGAGCACTTACCACCGGTTCATGACGGGGCTGACCGGTGGGAAGATGTCCAGCAGCAAGCCGAAGACGGCGATCTTCCTCACGGACTCGCCGAAGGAGGTCGAGGAGAAGGTCTGGGGCGCGAAGACGGGCGGCGGGGCCACGCTCGAGGAGCACCGGGAGGAGGGCGGGAACCCGGACGAGTGCGTCGTCTACGAGCTGATGGTGTACCACCTCGCGGACCGGCTGGGCGACGGCAAGCTCCGGGAGATCCGGGAGAAGTGCCGGGAGGGCGAGATCGTCTGCGGTGAGTGCAAGAAGCTGGCCGCTCGGGAGCTGAAGGAGCTGCTGAGCGAGATCCAAAAGGCCCGCGAGGAGGCGAAGGAGGAGCTCCCCGACCTACTGTCGCAGCACGAGGACGCCCCACCCGCCCCGGAGGACTGGTAGCATGATCCCGCCGTTCCAGGCCCTCGTAACCTGCCCGGCCGGGTTCGAGTTCAAGTGCATCTCAGAGCTGGAAGGGCTGCTGAGGGAGGAGGACCCGTACGTCGAGGTCGAGCCGACCTACTTCAAGGGAGTCGTGGTCGTCCGCTCCGAGCTCGAGCCGGAGGACATCGTCGAGAAGATCCGGGAGGAGGACACGGACTGGGTGGCCCGGGCGGTCCCCATCCACCGGACCGTGCGCGCCGAGCTGGGCGCGATCGAGCGGGCCGCGGTCGCCCTGGCCCGGCGCAAGCTCGACGAGGACACCTCCTTCGCCGTGCGGTGCCGCAAGCGCGGCCAGCCGCCCTTCAGCCGCCGGGACGTGGAGGTGGAGGTCGGGGCGGCCGTCAAGGAGGCGACCGGCGCCCCCGTCGACCTGGAGGAGCCGGACTACGTCGTCCGGGTGGAGGTGCTCCAGGACACGGCCGGCGTTGCCGTGATCCCGCCCGACATGATCGTTCGGAAGGAGGTCAAGCGCGTCCGCAAGTGGAGCCCCGGAATGCGACCCATCTCCCGCTCCCAGCTGAAGATGCGCGAGCTCCTGAAGAAGCACCCGTACCTGGTCCGAGAGGGCTGGAGCGCGATCGACCTCGGCGCGGCCCCGGGCGGCTGGACGTACGAGATCGCCCAGCGCGTCAAGCCGGGGAAGGTGTACGCGGTCGACCCGGGCGACCTCCATCCGAAGGTCCGCGAGCTGGACAACGTGGTGCACCTCCAGAAGCGCGGCGAGGAGCTCACGGAGGAGGACGTGCCGGAGAAGGTCCGGCTGGTGACGAGCGACCTGAACCGCGTGCACACGGAGGCGGCCGAGGTCACGCTCGACGTCGCGGACAGGTTCCTCGAGCCCGGCGGGTTCGTGGTGCAGACCGTGAAGCTGGCCGTGGACCCGGAGACGGGCGAGTACGCGGCCCCGGACGTGGAGACGGCGGTCTCCGAGGTCGAGCTGGAGTACGAGAACCGCGGGTACGAGGTCATGGCCATCGAGTTCCTGAAGCATAACACGCCGAAGGAGCGCACCATCGTCGCCCGGAAGGAGGGCTGAGCGTGCTCCGCACGGGCTCCACCATCGAGTGGGGCCCGTGGAGGGCCAAGGTGGCCGCCGTGCTCGAGGAGGGTGGCTCCCGGTTCCTGATCACGGGGCTCACGGGCGAGGTTCCGAAGCGGGTGCGCGGTCAGGGAGTGACCTGCGAGCTGGCGCTCCGGGACCCCGTGGGCAAGTTCGCCGCGTACTGGGCCGACCCTGAGCGGTCCGAGGTCACGGAGACCGGCTCCCCGAAGCCCGGCGTGTGCGCGGTGCACCTGGGCGACTCGTGGGTGCTCACCGAGGTGATCGACGTGGGTCGCCGGGAGTTCACGATCAGGCTGCCGAACGCCCGCATCCCGAGGCCGGAGGATGCCGGGGCGCCGGTGGCTCAGGACGAGCGCGTCGTCGGGATGCTGTACATGTACTTCCTTGAGGATGACTGCGTCGGTCGGGCCGTGAGGATAGACTTTATTGAATCGAGGCTGAGGGACGCCGCCAGGAAACTCCGGGGGAGCGACCGTGAGCGCGGTGATCTTTGACCTGGAGGGACCGCTGTCGCCGATGGATCACGCTTACGAGGTCATGAAGGAGCACGTGCCGGACGGCGACCGGCTCTTCGAGGTGATCAGCCGGTACGACGACGTCGTGTACTTCGAGGAGCGGCGGGAGGGGTACGAGCCGGGCACCACCCTGGCGCTGATCGTACCGTTCCTGCTCGCGCACGGTGTCACGGAGGAGGATCTGAGGAAAGTGTCCGAGCGGGCGGACCTCACGCCCGGCGCGCTGGAGACCGTAAGGGAGCTGACCTGCCCGAAGTTCATCGCGTCGACCAGCTACGAGCAGCACGCGCTGACCGTGGCCAGCCGGCTGGGGATCCCGGAGGAGAACGTGTACTGCACCCGGCTACCCCTCGACTCCGCCCCGGAGCTCACGGACGAGGAGCGGGAGCTCGTGCGAGAGATCGAGCGCGAGCTCCTGGACCTGCACCCGCCGGACGAGGTCGACGACCGCGAGCTCGTGGAGACCGTGGACGAGCTGCTGGGGCGGCTGGAGGGGACGAAGGTGGGCGAGTTCTGCTCCCAGATCAAGGTCGTCGGCGGGACCAGAAAGGCGGAGGCCGTCGAGGACGTCTGCGAGTCGCTCGGGCTCGAGACCTCGGAGGTCGCGTGCATCGGTGACAGCATCACGGACGTGGAGATGCTGCGCGCGGTCCGCGAAGGGGGCGGGCTCGCCGTCGCCTTCAACGGGAACGAGTACTGCGTGCCGGAGGCGGACGTGGCCGTGGCGGCCCCCTCCCTGATCGCGGTCCTGCCGATCCTGGAGACCTTCTTCGAGCACGGGAAGGAGGAGGCCCTCGAGGTCGCCTTCGAGCTGGAGGGTCGGGAGGTCAACCCGGGCGTCGAGGCCGAGGTCCTGGTGGTGAAGGAGGCGACCAAGGACGAGCTGGAGGAGTTCGTGGAGCGCTCCAAGGAGATGCGCGAGCGGGTCCGCGGTGAGGCCGGGAAGCTAGGCTGATTCGCCGGGCGATTCCTCCGCCTCGGAGTACCGCCGGGCCAGCTCGGCGTGGTGCTTCGCCAGCCGGGCCCGGAACTCCTTGAGGTTCAGCGGCTTGGCCCGGTGGTTCTCCATCACGATGGCCCGATCCGCCGCGGCCGTGAAGTCGTCCAGGACGCCCGTCGCCGCGATGATCGTGACGCCGCGCGAGGTGATCTCCTCCTTCACCTCCACCAGCGTTCTAATCCCCTCCAGCTTGCGCGTCAGCACTCCGGGGACGAGCAGGTTCACGGCCGCCTTGTCCTCATCGATGAACAGGATCTTCGCCCCCTCCTCCACCGCCCGCTGGATCTCCGCCGCCATCTTCATCGAGCCGCTGGCCACGCCGTGCACGTTCTCGGGGCTCCCCTCGTACCCCGGGGGCAGCTCCCGGAAGAACAGGCTGACGTCCTCCCCGCGCATCCGCCTCACCCCGGCCTCCGCCCGCGCCGTCCGCCGGACCGTGACCACGTACTCCCGACCATCCCCGGGCGCGTGGTCGTCCTTCCCCGCCTCGATCGCGTTGATGAGCGTCGTCTTCCCCTGCGCGTTCGCCCCCGCGACCGCGAACATCTCCCCCTCGTAGATGGGCAGGAACCGACGCTTCTCCCCCGTCCACGGGAGCTTCAGCTCCAGCGGCTCCAGCCCCGCCTCCTCATCCTCCGGGATCTCGAACGGGACGTGCGGGTCCGGCTTCGGACCCGCGATCCGGTAGTGCCTCCTCACGTCGGTGAACCGGCGGGCGGGGCGCGTCCCCTCCCCGATCAGCGAGACCACCCGGCGCCCATCGTGCGTCAGCTCCCCCGACTCCAGCCGCTCCCGAAGCTCCCGCTGGTCCAGCACGACGTGGCACGTCCGCAGTATCTCCTTACGAGGCACGCTCCGCACGACGTCCCGCAGCGCGTCCAGGGCCTCGAAGACGCCGTCCAGCACCCGCTCGTCGCTCCAGTCCGGTGGGAAGAGCATCTTGACCGACAGCAAGACCTCCCGCGAGCCCCGGAGGACCCTGTTGGATCTCCCCGGCATCCACAGCGGCGGCGTCTTGAACCCGTGCAGCCGGACGACGGTGCACGGCTCGGTGAGCTTCTTCGCCTTCTTGTGATCAACCAGCCGGCCTGAGACCGGGTAGAGGGAGCGCTCCTCCAGGGACTCGCGCTTGATCCGCTCAATGATCGGGTGCGCGGCCGCGTCCTCCGCGCCCCTCGGCACCTTCTTCAGATCGCGCCGGTACACGCGCACCGGGACGCTGATGCGCACGGCGTCCGAGCCGCGGACCGCGTACCATCGTTTACCCCGGGAGCGCTCCGTCATCCGCTCGGGACACCAGCGTACGTCGGTCGGTAGGTCCAGCGCCCGGAGCCTCTCCTCGAGCCGCCTCACGGCCCATCATCCCATGAAGAACAGGGTCTTGCTCTCCAGGATCGACCGGCCGGAGTTGAGCTCCCGCTCGGCCCCCTTCATCACCCGGTAGGAGGCGTTCACGTGCCTCATCGCCGCGCCGAAGTCGCCCGACTGCGCCGCCTCAATGCCGCGCTTAAACTCGCGCAGCGCGCGCCGGTACTTGGCCAGGCCGCGCTTCATCAGCCCGAGAGCCCGCCGGACCTCCGGATCCTGGGTGGCGCCCACCAGCCGCAACCCGCGCTCGAGGTGAGCCAGGCTGGCCTCCGCGAGCTCGAGCGCACGGGAGTAGTGCCGGTGCGCCTGGACCATGTCCCGAGTGACCCGGGGCAGGACCGTGAGGGCGGTGGTGGGGCCGGCGGTGGCCACCGCGCGGGAGGCATCCCGCATGAGCTCGTCGCCCCGCGCCTTCTCGTGGAGCGCCTGCCGGGAGAGCTCGCCGGCCATCATCAGGTCGTGGACCGCGCTCGGCAGGTTCAGGAGGACGTCCCACTGGATCGAGGCGGCGGAGGCCAGCAGGCAGACTATTGAAATCAGGGCGTACTCCCTCGGGCCCACGCTAACCGCCCCGCGCGGGTGGTGAGCGTTGGCCGGCGGGTCCGAGCTGCGAGAGATTATAAACAAAATGCTCCACGACCCGCGCGAGGACCCGTCCCGCTACACCTTCTACGTCGTGGACCGTGGGGAACCATCCCAGCTCCGGGAGGTGCGAGGGGACGAGATCGAGGGCGTCGAGCGGGGATTTCTCCGCGTCTACGGGGCGGAGATCCCGCTGCACCGCGTCGTCCGCGTGGTCAGGGACGGGGAAGTGATCTGGGAACGCGGGCGGCGAGCTCCGGGCGGTCGATGAAGGCCAGGGCCGCCACCGCCCCGATCTTGCCCCGCTCGCGCTCCCCGAGCCCGACCACCTCGATCCCCTCCCGCTCGATGACCTCCTCGACCTCCTCCAGCTCCACGACCCGCAGCTTGGCAGCGTGCCCCAGGTCGACCACGCTGCGCGGGACCTCGAGCTCCTCCCAGAAGGCGACCCAGGTGCAGTCGGAGAAGCAGTACTCGGAGAGCAGGCTCAGGAACTCCTCCTTCGCCTCCTCGACCCGGCCCGGCTCGACGCCGAGCTCGACCGCGACCGCCGCGCAGTTCTGCGTGCGACCGGGCGTCCCCGGGTACAGCTGCACGATCACGTGCCGAGAGTAGAACAGCTCCCCGTCCCACTCCTCCTCCAGCCTCCTGCACACCACGTCCACGGCGGACCACGTGGCGCCGCGCTCCCGGGTGTCCGTGTCGTCCACGCCGATCAGCAGCCGGCGGAGCTTGGGCGTGATCACCGTGCCGCGCCCGAGCCGGGATCCCCCGCCCTCCTCGTGGATCTTGACGCGCAGGACGCCCTCCGCGCACCCTCGGGCCAGGGCCGCCCCCACCCCGGCCCCGGCCAGCCCCGCGTGGGTGATCCTGACCTCGTCGTCGACGACCTCAACCCGCTCCACCCCGGCGGCGCGGACGCTCGGCTCCAGAGACAGGTCCGCGCGGCCGACCCGAAGCAGGAAGAAGTGCCGGCGTCCCTCGCGCCACGCGCGCTCGACGAGCGGGCTCGTCGCCGCGTACTGCCGGATCATCCACTCGGCGCCCGTCGGCGTCGGGTGATCCTCGACGAGCAGCACGCGGTCCTCACGCTTACCCACCATCGTCGCCACGCGCTCGTACTGGGTGACCCATCCCTTCTCTCGGCACCGCTCGCGAGCCTCCTCGGGCGTCAGTTCCAACCCGGTCACCCCGGGGAGTGGCGGCCTTGTCGGAGACGGTGATGTACGACTTCGACCCGGACAGCTGGGTGCTGGTGCCCACGCTGCACGCCGTGGAGCGCATCCGAGGTAGGGAGCTGTCCCCCTCCGCGGACGTGCCCGAGGTGGTTGAGCGCCTGCGGGAGCTGGCGAGAGAGGCGGAGGTGCTCATCAGGAACGACGTGTGGATCGCGGTGGGCTCGGAGCGGGCGCTGGTCATGTCGGAGATGAGGGTGAAGCGCTTCGAGGCCTACGAGGAAGAGCTCCGGCGCCACCTCGACCGGCTGGACCCCTCCTACTCCGTGTACGTGGTCACGTCGGAGGGGTGCGAGCCGACCACGGTCGGCCAGCTGGACCTGGACGAGCTGAGCGAGGAGTACGACCGCGTCAGGTTCTCCGGCGAGTCCCGCACGCTCGTGCTGGTGCGGGAGGGGGAGCGGGCGCTGGCGGTGATCACGGTCCGCCCGCCTAAGAAGAGGGAGAGGAGGCTTCTCGAATGACGCGCTCCACCAGCCGGGCGACCAGGTTGCCCTCCCGAGCGTTCCGGGCCGTCGTGACCAGGAAGATCTCCTGGGTGGCGGCGCCCTCGGAGAGCAGCAGCTTCAGGTTCCCGTGCTCGTCCGACCGGGTGACCTTGAGCCGAACTCCACCACCGCCCCGCGTTCCCTTGGCCCCGATCCGGCCCGGGATCACGCGCTTGATGTAGGGGATGGAGGCCACGCGGAGGATCAGCTCCTTCCCGCGCCGGCCGCCGATGATCGTCGAGTGACTGCCGCCGAGCTTCCTCTCCGGCGGCTCGTCCACGGTCGGAAGCCGATCGCTGGCCTCCAGCTCCGCCTTAACGTGGTCGACCACCTCCTCCAGCTCGGCCCGGTGCAGCTCGCACTCCACGCCCGAGATGCGCTCGACCCGGTCGACGATCCAGGGCGGGGTGTCCGCGCCGATCGCCCGCTTGGGCCGGGCCGCGTGGATGGTCTCGGCGAGCTCCTCCACGAGGTTGCGGAGGAGGATGCCGTTCGGGTCGCCGGACAGGGCGCGCTCGACCCGGTGCTCGTCCTCCCGGGAGAGGAACACCGCCTCGTACCGGGGCCGCTCCGGGTCCGGGTCCACCGTGAACACGACGTGGGGGAAGGTGGGGGCGTCGCAGTAGGGGCAGCGGTAGGGCGGGCGCACCTCGGCGCCGCACTTCCGGCAGCGCACCGGGTGGTGGAGCCCCCTCACCGGCCGAGGAGCCGGTGGGCGCGTCCCAGGTGACCCGCCGCCAGCGCGGCGACCAGGGAGAGCTCCCCGGCCAGGACCGCGGCCGCCACCACCTCGGCGAACTCCTTCGCGTTCACGCCCGGCGGGTCGCCGCCACCCGCCACGCCGAGGATCTCGAGGCACTCGCGCTGGGTCTCGACCCCGGTGCCGCCGCCCACGGTGCCCACGTTGAGGCTCGGGATCGTCACGCTCGCGTACAGGTCGCCGTCCTCGGTCACCTCCATGATCGTGTACCCGGTCGATCCGTCCACGACGTGCGCCTCGTCCTGCCCCGTCGCCAGGAAGATGGCCGCCACGACGTTCGCGTGGTGCGCGTTGAAGCCGAGGTTACCCGCCGTAGCCGAGCCGACCAGGTTCTTGCGGTAGTTGACCTCGGCCATCGCCTCGGGGGTCGTCTTCAGCTTCTCCTCGACCACGTCGGCCGGCACCTCTACCTCCGCCACGACCGTCCGACCGCGGCCCAGGACGTTGTTCAGCCAGGAGGGCTTCTTGTCCACGCACACGTTCCCGCTCACGGACACGCACTTCGCGTCCGGGTAGTTCTCCTCGATCCACTTGACCGCCTCCTCGACGGCGATCGTGACCATGTTCATGCCCATCGCGTCCTTCGTGTCGAACTCGAACCGCAGGAACACGTGCCGGCCCGTGATGAACTCCTGGATGTCCAGCAGCTCGCCGTGCCGCGTCGTGCTCTCCGCCACCTCCTTGATCTCGTCGAAGTGCTCCCGCACCCACTCCACGAAGTCGAGCGCCTTCCGAACGTTCGGGAGCTTGAACACGGGGGCCCGCGTCATCGCGTCCCTCACGATCCGAGCGTGGGCGCCGCCGGACTCGGTGATGACGGAGCAGCCCCGGTTCACCGAGGCGACGAGCGCGCCCTCCGTGGTCGCCAGCGGGATGTAGTACTCCCCGTCCGCGTACTCCCCGCGCACGCGCAGCGGCCCGGCGATGCCGACCGGGATCTGGACGGCGCCGATCATGTTCTCGATGTTCTTGTCCATCGCCCGGTTCGCGTCGATCGTGTACTTACCGAGGTGCTCGAGCCTGGCACCCGTGAGCTTCTCCACGGCCCGGCGCCGCACCTCCGTCGCCAGCTCGCTGTCCCCGTCCGTGTACTCCTCCACCTCGTAGAACTTGATCTCACCCTTCGCGACCTTCTCCGCGAGCTCCTCGATCTTCTCCTCGTCCACCGAACGACCCCCACCGAACGGTCGCCCGCGGGGCTAAAAGCGGCTCGAAGCGCGCCTGGGTCGCGCGCCGATCCGGGCCAGCTCGCCCACGATCCTTCTCGCGTCCTCCGCGGCCCGGCCGGTCAGGGTCAGGAGGGGCTCCCCGTCGGGACCATCCAGGGCCAGGACCTGCCGGGAGGCGAGCGGGAAGCCGAGCGCCAGGGCGAAGGGTGCCCGGACGCGCCCCAGCAGCGAGACCACGAGCAGGTCACCGCGCAGCTCGGTGCGCGCCAGAATCCGGGGGCTCTTCGCGACGTGCCCGGACGCCCTCGCACCGCGCAACAGGTCGACCGCGCGCCGAAGGTGGCGCGCGGCCAGCCTGCGGTACAGGCGGTGGGGACCCTCGCGACCCACCCGGCGACTCACCTCGCGCCGCAGCTCCTCGCGCAGGCCGGGGCTGAACCGGCTGGGGACCACCACCCGGGCTTCCCCGGTGCTCGTCACGTGTACGTACGCGAGCACCCGGTCCCGGATCACCCGGATGGTGCCGTGGAAGACGGCCCAGCACGCGCCCCGGACGAGGCTTCGGGCGAGCTCGCGGTAGTACCGCAACCCGGCACCACTCCGCCGATCGTGCCCGGGGACCGTGGGAGGGGGTGTCCCCGGGCGTGGGCCCCCCTCTCATCCCGACGCGGTGCGGCGTCGAGGGGGTCCCGCCGGGGCCTGTGCCGGGGCGCCGTACCGGGCGATCATCGACGGCTGACGCCGACTCACGCCCGTCCCCGGGGATGAGCGTGACGGCCTCAGTCGGCGCCGCACTCTTCACCGATCAGGGCCGGGCAAGAGTCGTCATCGGCCGGGCTTTAAAATGTCTATTCGCCCCTCCTCAGCGGCCGCGGCGGCCTCTCTCATTAGCTTGCGGGCCAGGTGGGCGGAGGACTCCCGGGCCACCACCCGGTACCGCCTCCCGTTCACCTCGAGCTCGCCCCTCCGGACCCGGACCGCGGGGCAGAACTCCGCGCAGTACCCGCAGTGGAAGCAGTCCCCGGACCGCACGTCCGAGTACGGGTAGGGGCAGCGCTCCTCCAGGGCGCAGGTGTCGCAGTTCTCGCACCGCGAGGGATCCCACTCGACCCGCTCCTGCACCCAGACGTCCGAGTACCGGGCCGAGCCGACGCGGCTGCGATCGGAGAGCCGTGCCACCGGCAGCTCCGCGTCCTCGTGCCGGCGGTCCAGCCACTCGAGCGTCTCCTCCGTGACCGCGATCGCGGAGGCCACGCCCGCGATGTTCTCCGGCCCGGCCGCCGTCCGGTACTCGCCCATGTACTTGGGGTCGCACTCGCGGAGGTCCGCGTGGAGGGTCAGGTTCGGGTGGTCGGGGCTGCTCCGGGTCCCGGTTCCGGTGATCACGGCGGGCGCGCCGCAGAAGAGCACGCGCCGGCCCGGTTGGTGCAGCTCGAGGTTGGGATCGTGCTCCAACGGGTTGTAGCCGCCGCACCCGCTGAAGGAGGCCTCTCCGGGCCGGAGGGGGCGCGGGGCGAAGATCGTCCGCTCGGGCTCGGAGCCATCGTTGACGAACGCCGTGTAGTTGCGGAAGCAGGTGCGGGTGGAGGCCAGGAGCGCGCGGTCGAAGTCCTCGGGCCCGACGGTGGCCTCGTGCTCGGTCCCGTCGTCCGCCACGGCCACCACGTGGATCTCCTCGCCCGCCGCGATCCGGCGGAGCAGCTCGGCCCCGGAGATCCTACCCTTCAGGGTCGCGGGGACCAGGCACTCGACCAGGCCCAGGCGCTCGTTCGGGCAGGGCCCGACCGGGACCCGGATCCCCTCAAGCTCGACCTCCCTGAACCGGTGCACCTCGCCCGGGTCGGCCACGCGGAAGGAGAGGATCCCGTAAACGCCGCTCATCAGGCCGACCGTGGCGCAGGTGACGGCGTCGACGCCGCGGCGCTCGCCCTCGGTCATGTCCCAGAACTCGTCGATGGGGACGACGGTGGGCACGACCGGCCCCCTCACTTGAGCCAGTGCGCGCGCTCGGCCACGACGTACCCGTCCTCGGACTTGGGCGCGTTCTTGAGCATCTTCTCCTTGTGCTCGGGGTCGCGCTCCGGCTCGTCCTCCTCGCGGAGCTCGCGCGGCTCGTCGACGATCGACCAGGTCTCCAGGTCCACGTCCACCTCCTTCAGCTTCTCCGCGAACTCGTCCAGGAGGAGCAGGGTCTCCTCCAGGACCTCCAGCACGTCGAGGTCGTCCCGCTCGGAGGCCATCGACAGGTACGTATCGAGCTCAATCAGCTCGCGCAGCTCCTTGCGGTCCAAGCCTGGGACCCCCATCACGGGGGCGCGACCTTCTCGCCGTCCAGGTACAGCTCGAAGTCGGTGATCACGGCGTCGAGATGCACCTCGGACTCGTTCTCACCACCGAAAGTGCTGTTGTCGCCGAAGCCCACGTGCACGGTTCCTAAAGCCTTTTCGTCCTCTAACGGGTTTCCACGCAGCTTCGCGCCCGGATTGACCCCGATCCCCAGCTCGCAGACCACGTCCCCGCCCTCGGCCTCCTCGATCAACCGCAGGAACTCGAGGTCGTCCGGACCGGAGGCGTCGACGACCCGCCCGCCCGACACCTCCAGCCGGACGGGCTCGTCCAGCAGGCCGTCCGGGGCCACGCTCCCGTCGATCACGAGCTCTCCCTCCGCCGAGTCCTCGATCGGGGCCACGAAGGCCTCACCCGCCGGCAGGTTCCCGAAGGCGCCCGGCTCGCGCAGGTCCCCGTCGTCCGGGATCCCATCCCGATCGGACAGGTCCAGGTACAGCCGCGCCCCGTCACCCGTGACCAGCTCGGCCTCGGAGGCCTCGGTGAGGAGCTCCGAGAGCTCGCGCGCCCGGCGGCGCAGCCTCCCGTAGTCCACGTCCACGGCCCGCTCCAGCATTCCCCGGGTCGCCCCGGGCATTGAGGCCACCCGGGCGCCGGCCTCGCACGCCTCCTTCCGCGCCCGCGTGTGCGTGATCGACCACGAGGTGAGCGCGACGACCGCGTCCGCCTCCCGCATGGCCGCGGCGGCCGGCCCGGGCGGCTCCTCCCCATGCCGCTCTCGGGGCTCGACGACCATCAGCGAGCGGTCGCAGTCCGCCGCCTCGAAGACCTCCCGGGCCAGCTCCTCCATCTCCGGGTCCGTCAGCACCAGCAGGCGCTCGTCCTCCTCCACCCTGAGGCACTCCTCCAGGATCTTCCGCGCCCAGGACATGACCCTCACCCTTCGCGCAGCGGGCCGACGTCCGGGTAGCCCTCGCGCTTACCCATGCCCGCCTCCCGGGTGAGCTTCTCCGGCTTCTCGAGCAGCTTGACCACGTTCAGCGCGTGCTCCTCCGCCCGGCGGATGGCCAGCTCGTACAGCTCCCGCTCGTCCTCCGCCTCGTCCTCGTGGACGAACACCTCAATGATGTGCGTGTTGGTCATCAGCTGAGCCATGATCAGGCCCATGGAGGCGACGAGCGCGCACTGCTTGTCGATCTCCGTCGGCCCCGGCATGCCGAAAGCCATGACGATGTCGCAGCCCTCCTCCTCGATCAGCTTCTTGCAGGCGACCGGGAGGTCCTTGATGCCGGGGACCGTGTACCGGCGGATCTCAACCCCGGGGAGGTGCTCCTTCAGGACCTTCTCCGCGGCCGAGGCCATGTCCACCCGGGCGAAGGTCGTGTCCGCGAGGCCCACCCGGTACCGCGGCATCACCCCTCACCCCAGGCCTTCGGGTCGGAGGGGTCGGGCCTCAGCAGCCGGCTCGCGTCCAGCCTGAGGACCGCGTTCGCGCAGGCGCTCAGCGCGCAGAGCGTGCCCCGGCCCCGGCCGACGGGCGTCTCGACCTCGGGGTACCTGCGGACGATGAACTTCACGTCGCCCTCCTCCTCGGTCAGGCGCTGCAGGACGGCGTTCCCCAGCGAGCTGACGGGCCGACCCACCCAGCAGTGCTTCAGGGGGCAGGCGTCGCAGTACGCCTTGAACAGGCGCCGCGAGGACTCGGAGCCGTACCCGGCCTTGAGCTCCGCCCGGACGAGGGCGTAGGCGGCGCAGCATCCCCGGTTTCGGACGGGCTCACGGTCCTCGAACCGGAGCTCGGAGAGGGTGACCCCGCGCCGCACCCGGACCACGTTGACGACGCCGTCCTCCGCCTTCTCCCGCCCCGTGTTGGGCGCGTCCTTCAGCTCCTCCCGGAGGGCACGCTTTAACTCGGGGTGCCGGACGGCGGCCAGGGCCAGGGCGCACGCCGGGCAGTAGGAAACGTACCGTGACTCGCGATCGCCGCACCGGATCACGACCTCGGAGCCGAGTCCCTCTCGTCGAACCCGGATCTCCCCGCCCTCGCGCAGGACCAGCCGGGCGGCGGCGCGGTCCACGGTGAGTATCCGGCCCCACCCGAAGACCCGGGCCAAGGCTTTAGCGTCCCGGTCCGGGGTCAGGATCCGGCGCAGCTCCTCCTCCCAGGGCGCGGCGCCCAGCTCGAGCAGGGCGTCGAGGATCGCGGGGGCCCAGGTCACGTCCCGCCCGGTCGAGACCGCGTCGCCCTCCTCGTCCACGATCCGCGCCTCCACGCCCTCGGGACGCTCCAGGCACTCGGCCCGGAAGCCCAGCCTCGTGAGGAGCTCCAGCACGGAGTGCATGATCCCGCACGCGCCCTCGGCCCTGGAGACCAGGTGCTCCGCGAGCCCTCGCACCTCTGAAGGGTCCAAGAGCACCCCGGGGTGGTGAGCGGTGTTCGATCCGAAGGAGTTTGTGGAGGAGGCCGTGGAGAAGCTGCGGGAGGAGATCGGGGACCGGAAGGCCATCATCGCGGTCTCCGGGGGCGTGGACAGCACCACGGCCGCGGTGCTGGCCCACAAGGCGGTCGGCGAGAACCTGGTGTGCGTGTTCGTGGACCACGGGTTCATGAGGAAGGGGGAGCCGGAGCGGGTTCGGAAGGTGCTCGAGGAGGAGCTGGGGCTGAACCTCCGGTTCGTGGAGGCGGCGGACGAGTTCTTCGAGGCGCTGCGCGGGGTCACGGACCCGGAGGAGAAGCGGAAGATCATCGGCGAGAAGTTCATCGAGGTGTTCGAGCGGGTGGCGCGGGAGGAGGGAGCGGAGGTCCTGGTGCAGGGGACCATCGCTCCGGACGTGATCGAGTCGGAGCGGGGGATCAAGTCCCACCACAACGTGGGTGGGCTGCCCGAGCGGCTGGAGCTGGACGTGGTGGAGCCGCTGCGGGATCTGTACAAGGACGAGGTGCGGGAGGTCGCCCGGTACCTGGGCATTCCGAAGGAGATCGTGGAGCGGATGCCCTTCCCGGGCCCGGGCCTGGCGGTGCGGGTGCTGGGCGAGGTCACGCCGGAGAAGGTGGAGATCGTGCGGGAGGCGAACGCGATCGTGGAGGAGGAGGTGGAGAAGGCCGTCGAGCGGGGCGAGATGGAACGGCCCTGGCAGGCGTTCGCCGCGCTCCTGGACTGCAAGGCGACGGGCGTGAAGGGCGACGAGCGGGACTACGGCTGGGTGATCGCCGTCCGGATCGTCGAGTCGGTCGACGCGATGATCGCGGACGTGCCGAAGGTTCCTTGGAAGGTGCTTCGAAGGATCCAAGACCGGATCACGAGCGAGGTGCCCGAGGTGACGCGGGTGCTGTTCGACGTCACGCCCAAGCCGCCCGCGACGATCGAGTTCGAGTAGGGGGGAGGCGCCGCTTGTCCTTCGTCGTGATCCCCTCCGTCGACGTGGTGGAGGGTAAGTGCGTCCAGCTGGAGGGTGGCGACCCGAGCAAGGTCAAGTTCGAGTCGGACGACCCCGTGGAGACCGCGCGCCAGTGGGCCGAGTTCTTCCCCTGGATCCACGTGGTCGACGTCGACGCGGCCCGCGGCGAGGGGGACAACTCGGAGGTCATCGGGAAGATCTGCGAGGAGGTCGACGCCAAGGTGCAGGTGGGGGGCGGGATCCGGTCCGCCGAGCGCGCCGAGGAGCTCATCGAGCTGGGGGCCGACCGGCTGATCCTGGGCACCGTGGCGTTCGCCGACGAGGAGGAGTTCTCGAAGATCGTGGACGTGTGCCGCGATCACGGTGCCGAGGTGTTCGTGGCGTTGGACGTCAACGAGGACCACGAGGTGCTCGTCAAGGGGTGGAAGGAGGACACCGGGATCGCCCTGGAGGACGCGATGGAGCGGTTCAGCGACTCGGTGGACGGCTTCCTGACCACGGCCGTGCACAGGGAGGGGAAGGAGCGCGGGATCGACGAGGAGCTGGTTCGAAAGGCGGCCGGGGCCACGGACCTGCCGGTACTCTACGCGGGCGGGGTCTCCACGATCAGCGACGTGGAGACGGCCAAGGAGGCGGGAGCGCACGGCGTGGTGATCGGCCTGGCCCTCTACCGCGGCGACATCGACCCGCTGGCGCTGCTGGACATCATGGAGGAGTGATCACGGGATCATCCGCTCGATGGGCAGGACGATGATCCCCTCCGCTCCGAGCTCCTTCGCCCTCAGGATGACGTTCGACACCTCCTCCTCGTCCACCACCGCGTACAGCTCCACCATGTCCTCCCGGCTCAGGATCTTGGAGACCGTGGGCCCGGTCACACCCGGCAGCAGCTCCCGGAACTCGTCCAGCCGGTCCCTCGGCACGTTCATCATGATCAGTTTCTTGCCCTCCGCGTTGAGCACGCCCTCCAGCGAGAGCTTGATCCGCTGCACCGTCTCGCTCTCCACCGCGTCCGGGTGAGCGATGAGCCGGGCGGACGTCTCCAGGATCTCGTCCACCACGCGCAGCCGGTTCACGCGCAGCGTCGTACCCGTGCTGCTGAGGTCGACGACCGCGTCCGCGACGCCGATCCGAGGCATGACCTCCGTGGCGCCCGTCACCTCGACCACCTCGACCTCCACGCCCACCTCCTCCTCGAAGTAGCGGCGCGTGATGTTGGGGAACTCGGTGGCGACGGTGCCCCCCTCCAGGTCCTCCGGCTCCTCCACGTCGGACTCCTCCGGGACCGCCAGCACCATCCTGGCGCGGCCGAACCGCAGGTCCAGCAGCTCCTCGACCTCGGCCCCGGACTCCACGACCAGGTCGTGCCCGGTGATCCCCAGCTCCGCCGCACCCTCCTCCACCAACCGCGGGATGTCGGCCGCCCGGACGAACATGACCTCGACCTCGGGGTCGCTCGTGCCGGCCTTCAGCCGCCGGCCGATCGGCTCCTCGACCTTTATCCCCGCCCGCTCCAGGAGGTTCAGCGCCGGCTCGTGCAGGCGACCCTTATTCGGCACCGCCACGGTTATCATCCGACCGGCCCTGGCGGAGCCGCGGCGGTCGCTACTATTAACGTAGCCGGGGCGGGCGCGCATGCGGACGGCCGTTCTCGGCGGGGTCCTCGTCACCCCGGACGAGGTCATCGAGGACGCGGGGCTGCTGATCGAGGACGGGAAGATCGCGTTCGTGGGCACGCGGGAGGAGCTAGAGGAGTCCGAGGACTGGGAGGACGAGCTCACCCTCGACGAGCACGACGTGATCCTGCCGGGCCTGATCAACACGCACACGCACGGTCCGATGACCATCTTCCGCGGCGTCGCCGACGACCTGCCGCTCATGCAGTGGCTGGAGGAGGAGATCTGGCCGCTGGAGGAGCGGCTGGACGCCGAGAAGTGCCGATGGGGCGCCGCCCTGGCCGCCGTGGAGGCGCTGAAGTCGGGCACCACCTGCCTCGTGGACATGTACTTCTACATGGACGCGGTCGCGGAGGCGTACGCCGAGGCCGGCATCCGGGCCGTCATTTCCCACGGCATGATCGACCTGGGCGACGAGGACAAGCGCGAGGAGGAGCTCAAGGAGACGCGCCGAATCTACCGCAAGTGCCACGGGCTGGAGGACCTGATCGAGGTCTCGCTGGGCCCGCACGCACCCTACACCTGCTCCGAGGAGCTCCTGCGCGAGGTCCGACGGCTCGCGGACGAGTGGGGCGTGAAGATCCAGATCCACGTCGCGGAGACGCGGGACGAGGTCAAGCAGGTGAAGGAGGAGACGGGGCGCCGGCCCGTCGAGTACCTCGACGAGATCGGGCTCCTGGGTGACGACGTCATCGCCGCCCACTGCGTCTGGCTCACGGACGAGGAGATCGACACCCTCGCCCGCCGCGAGGTTATCGTCTCCCACAACCCGGCCAGCAACATGAAGCTGGCCTCGGGCGTCAGCCCCGTCCCGGACATGCTCGACAGGGGCGTCACCGTCACGATCGGCACCGACGGGTGCGCCAGCAACAACAACCTGGACATGCTGGAGGAGATGAAGCTGGCCGCCCTGCTGCACAAGGTCGACCGCGAGGACCCGACCGCGACCAAGGCCCTGAAGATCCTGAAGATGGCCACGAGCTGGGCGGAGGGCGTGTACTCACTGGCGAAAATCGGCAGGATCGAGGAGGGCTACGCCGCCGACCTCGTCATCCTGGACGGGAGCTCGCCGAGAATGAGCCCGTGCCACAGCCCGGTGTCGAACATCGTGTACTCGGCGACCGGGGCCGACGTGAAGCACGTGTTCGTGGGCGGGGAACAGGTGGTCGAGAACGGGCGCGTGACGACCGTGGACGAGGAGGAGGTGCTGGAGCGCGCCAGGGAGTGCGCCGAGCAGCTCACCGCCAGTAATCGTACCTGAACCCCAGGTACACCCCTGCACCCACGGCGGCCACGGACACGAGGCCCAGCAGGATCCACCCGGTCACGTCCGAGCGAGCCCCAGCGGCCCGCTTCAGCCCCCGCGCCAGCCGCTCCATGACCTCCTTCACCTTCTTCCCCGCCTTCTCGAAGACCGACTTCACGCCCGACGCGATCTTACTCACGGCGTGACCGATCGCCTTACCGACGGCCCTGACGGCCTCACTCACGCCCTTACCGACGCCACCTGATCCACCGCCCTTGCCTCCGCCACCGCCACCGAACAGGCGGCTCAGGACTCCACCTCCTCCTCCGGAGGATGCGCCTCCCTTACCGCCTCCTCCTCCGCCGCCACCTCCACCGCCGGCGGACGGGTGCCCGCCGGCTCCGCCACCGCCGCCCTTGCCACCACCGCCTTTCTTCCCGCCACCACCTCCCTTACCGCCTCCTCCCGAGGGCTTGCTGGGCTTGCCGTGCGCGGCGCCCCCTCCCCCGTGACCTCCCCCGCCCCGGCCCGCGGACTTGGGCGACTTCCCCTTAGGGGCCGGGGCGGGGTGTGAGGCGGGAGGGGGCGCCGCGTGGCTTCCTCCACCACCCTTTCCTCCGCCTCCGGACGACCCCGACACCGAGGGTGCCGGGGGCGGTGGCGGCAGGACCTGAGCCTCGGCCGGGATCAGCGCCGCGAGGAGGATCGCGACGATCGCCGCAGCAGCGGCACCGCGCAAGCTATCAGCCCCGCCAGTGGTGATAGCGCAGTCTTTACGGCTTTTCCGACCAGGAGGAGGCCGAGCCCGACCCCGAGCGCCATCGACACCAGGTTCCACGGCTCGGGCAGCTCAGGGAGCCACCCACCGAGCCACCCGCCCGACTGCCGCTGCGCCTCGCCCGCGGTGACGTCGGAGATGCGGACCGGGATCTTCCGGTACCCTTCCAGGTACTCGGTGTACAGCCGCTTGACCTCCTCGTACTCCGGGAGCAGCTCCTCGCGGACCAGCCTGGCCGCCCTCCTCGTCTGACCGCCCTCCAGCAGTGCCGCGACCCGCTCGCACTCGCCGGACATCTCCCGGAGCAGCGAGGAGATCCGGCTCGCCAGCCCGGCCAGGTGGCGCAGCAGGTCCGCGTAGTCGGGGTGCCTCCCGGCCGACTCCTCCAGGTACCGCGCCGTCCGGCTCCAGACCTCGGCCGCCATCGCGTACCAGTGGGCGAGCTTCCGGTAGCCCTCCGGCGTGGGCGGCACGCGGCCTCCCTCGAGCGCGTACATGTACAGCGCCTCGAGCAGGGCCTTGTCGAGCTCCGTGCGGTAATTGTCGTAGTTCGGCGGCATCTCCTGGCCGACGAAGTAGTACCCGTTCTCGAAGGTGACCGCCGGGATGCCGGCTCTGGCCACGGGCGCGGTGACCCACGGTGGTGACGTGCCCGTCTGCCGCGGGTCCACGCGGGCGCCGATCACGCCCGCCAGGGCCTCACAGATCTCCAGAGCCTTGCGGTACGAGGTGGGGTTGTCGTTCCCGTGGACGGGGCCGGCCGGGATCAGGATGAACTCTGAGACGCCCCACCAGGGCCGGTGCGCGTGCACGTCGATGAACAGCTCCGGCCGCCCGGTGATCCCGACGCCCACCTTGCGGCCGAGCTCCTCGGGGTTCAGCACGTAGTGGAGCACGTGGTGGTAGAACGTCAGCTGGCCCAGGTCGCGGGAGACCTGGTAATCTCGCCGCCGGTCGCCGGTCGTGTAGTACTCCTTCGGTATCCTGATCCATGAGACGACGAGCGTGCCCTTGAACTCGCCGGAGTACCTCACGAACCACTGCACGGCGTTGAACATGCACTGGTGGGCCTGGTGCTCGAGCGGGTGGACGCCCAGGGAGATCCAGACGAAGTGCCCGCTCCCGTTCTTCCACACGTAGTACTCGACGGGGACGCGGTAGGTCACGCCGTTCAGCGTGACCTGGTAGACCTCCTTAAGGTGCCCGTACTCCAGCGCGGTTGCTCCCGCTGGAATCAGGGTGATCGCGAGGAGGAGCGTGGGTAGCATCCGCGGTCCCCCGGGCGCGGTGAGGGAGGAAAGTAATGTACCCGGCGGCCAGGTCGCCCGGTCACGGAACGGCGTCACGGCCTACTCCCGGGCGTGACGGGTGGCTGTACCGGGAGCGTGACAGCGGGGTTCATCGCGCGGTGAACACCGCCTCACCCCGCCGGGGGCCCCGACCGGCCGGAGCCTCGCCTTCTATAACTTCTCGGGGGTGCACGTGCGTGGTCGTGGTGAAGGAGGGTGAGTACGCGATCCGGGACCCCTCCCTGGCGCCCAAGGGTCGGGACATGATCGAGTGGGCCCGCGACCACATGCCCGTGCTGCAGCTCATCCGGGAGCGGTTTGAGGAGGAGCGGCCGCTGGAGGGCGTCACGATCGGGATGACCCTGCACCTGGAGGCGAAGACGGCGGTCCTCGTGGAGACGCTGATGGCGGGCGGCGCGGAGGTGGCGATCACGGGCTGCAACCCGCTGTCGACGAAGGACGAGGTGGCGGCGGCGCTGGTGGAGGAAGGCGTGCACGTGTACGCGTGGCGCGGTGAGACTCGGGAGGAGTACTACGAGAACATCGACCGGGTGCTGAGCCACGAGCCGGACATCGTCGTGGACGATGGGGCGGACTGCATCACGCGGTTGCACCTGAAGTTCCCGGAGCTGGCCGAGGAGGTCATCGGCGGGACGGAGGAGACGACGACCGGCGTGCAGCGGCTCCGGGCCATGCACCGGGACGGGGAGCTGAAGTTCCCGGTGATCGCGGTGAACGACGCGAAGACGAAGTACCTCATGGACAACCGGTACGGGACGGGCCAGAGCGCGCTGGACGGGCTGATGCGGGCGACGAACGTGCTGATCGCCGGGAAGACCGTGGTCGTGGCGGGCTACGGCTGGTGCGGTCGGGGCATCGCGCGGCGGGCGCGGGGCCTGGGCGCGGACGTGATCGTGGTGGAGGTGGACCCGATCAAGGCGATGGAGGCCGTGTTCGACGGGTTCCGGGTCATGCCGATGGACAAGGCGGCGGAGGAGGGTGACATCTTCATCACGGCGACCGGCAACCGGGACGTGATCCGCGGCGAGCACATCGAGAAGATGAAGGACGGGGCCATCCTCGCCAACGCCGGCCACTTCGACGTGGAGATTGACAAGGAGTACCTGGAGGAGAACTGCGAGGAGAAGATCGAGCGGCGCGGGGGCCTGGTCACGGAGTACCGCATGCCGGACGGGCGTCGGATCTACCTCGTCGCGGAGGGCCGGCTCGTGAACCTCGCGGCGGGCGAGGGGCACCCCATCGAGATCATGGACATCAGCTTCGCCCTGCAGGCGCTCTCGATCGAGCGGCTCGTGCAGGAGGGCGAGTCGATGGAGCCCGGCGTGTACGACGTCCCGTCCGAGATCGACCGGAAGGTCGCCGAGCTGAAGCTCGAGTCGATGGGCGTCGAGCTCGAGGAGCTCACGCCGGAGCAAAAGGAGTACCTGAGGAGCTGGAAGGAGGGCACGTGATCCGACCATGCGCGTGTTCCTGCCCGAGCCGGACGAGCGGGCCCGCCGCCTCGCCGAGGAGTACGGCCTGCGCCCCTACATGGTCGCCCGGTACCTCGAGTTCCTGGGCCGCCGAGAGACGCGCGAGATGCTCGAAAGCATCGACGACATCCGCCCCGCCATTCGCACCAACACCCTCCTCGTTGAGCCCGAGGACCTGCGGCGCCTGCTCGAGGAGGAGCGCGGCTTCAAGCTCAAGCGCTGCCCCGAGCCCATCGACGAGGGCTTCTGGGTGGTCGAGGACCCGCCCATCTCCCTGGGCGCCACCCTCGAGTACATGCTCGGGTACTACATGCCCCAAGACGCGGCCTCGATGGTGCCACCCGTCGTCCTCAACCCGCAGCCCGGGGAGCGCGTGCTCGACGCGTGCGCGGCCCCCGGTGGCAAGACCACGCACCTCGCCCAGCTCATGCGTAACGAGGGCACGCTGATCGCCATCGACGTGGACCCCGACCGGGTCCGCAAGCTCAAGAGCAACCTGCACCGGTGCCACGTGGCGAACTGCCTCGCCCTCCGCATGAACGCCCTGGACCTCCCGCAGACCAACTGGGAGTTCGACCGCATCCTCCTCGACGTCCCCTGCACCAGCGAGGGGGCCATGCACAAGGACCCCAGCCGGAAGCGCAGCCGCGATCCCGAGGACATCGAGCACTGCGCCCGCCTTCAGCGCCGGCTCCTCCGCGCCGCCGTCGAGGTGCTCAAGCCGGGCGGCGTCCTCGTCTACTCCACCTGCACGTTCTCCCCGGAGGAGAACGAGCTCAACGTGCAGTACGCGGTCGAGGAGCTGGGCCTGGAGCCCGAGCCCGTGGACATCGACTGGGTCGAGCCCGGGCTCAAGGTGCCAGGCGTGGACCGGGAGGTGCGGCGCGCCTGCGCCCGGCTCTACCCGCACCGGCACGGGATGGAGCTGTTCTTCGTCGCCAAACTCCGCAAACCCCTCGGCTAAGGCCCCATCGATCATTACATGATCACCAAGGGATTCCCTCGTCATCGGGGCCCCGTTGGACCCGACGCTCGACTTCGAGATCACCCTCACCGAGCTGGACGTGCCCGGTCCGGTGCGGCAGGACGCGGTGGGACTCCTCAGGTGCGTGCTCGACGCCCTCGAGGGCGCCGACGCCCACATCACCGCCAAGCATCGCCGCGAGGCCCGGGCCGTGGTCGAGGCCGAGGACGTGCGAGCCAGCGTGATCGTCGAGCTGGGATCCAGGCGCCCGAGGCTCTCCGCCACGGTGGACGACCCGAGGTTCCCGGAGGACGTGCTCGTCCGCGCGTCCGAGACCGGGGTCCGCTCCTTCTCGTTCGACGTCCAGGGGGAGTCGCTGCGCCTTCAAGGACGGTTCGACGTCGGGTACGTGCAGGTCGAGGTCGTGGGCGGTGAGCTGGGTCGGGAGCTGCTGGACCGGCTGCGGGAGCGGGGGCTGCACGTCGTCGAGGTCTAGGCGTCGGCAAAGGGGGAGCTCCTCATCCCGGCGTCGGCCATGCGGAGACCTCCTCATCCGGCCGCGAGCTCCTCACAGAGGGTAACGAACCTTTCGCGGGCGTTCCCACCGAACAGCTCCCGTCCCCGCTCGCCCATCTCCCGCAGCCGGTCCTCACCGGCCTCCATGGCCTCGCTGACCGCCCGCACGACGCTCTCCTCGTCCGCCGCGTCCTCCGCCGCGAAGGCCACCCCCAACCGCTCGAGCTTCTTCGCCGTCACGTACTGGTGGTCCCGCAGGACGTCCCGGCGCGGCAGGACGACCACCGGCTTCCCGAGGGCGGCCGCCTCGACCGGCGTGGCCCCGCCCAGGCACACGATCAGCCGGGCCGCCTTGAGCAGGGCGGGGAAGTCGTGGAAGAACCGGCGCGCGACCACCCGCCGGCAGCCGCCCTCGAGCCTCCGTTCCAGTCGCTCCGGGTCCATGGCCCGGCCCGTGTTCACCACCACGTCCCAGCCCTCGAGGAGCCCCCGCTCGGCGCAGGCGACCAGCGCGCGCAGCGCGGGCTCGTACCCGCCGGAGCCGGTCGTCCACACCAGGACGCGCTCCCCGAGGTCGTACTTGGAGCGGGCCTCCTCCGGGTCCGCCTCGTCGAAGGCCCGCGGGAGCACGATCCCCACGCTCACGGCCCGATCACCGTAGTACTCCTTCATGTCCCGGTCCCACACGCCGACGAGGTCCGCGCAGTACTTGGCGACGCGGCCGGAGACCGAGACGACGTCCGTGGGCTCGTAGTGGGCGACGGGCAGGCCGCGGAGCTTGCCGACGATCATGGGTCCGATGGCCACGCCGGCCCCGGTGGAGAGGACGAGGTCGGGGTCCACCTCGGCCAGCGCTCGCCGGGCGCGCAGGAGATTGCGCAGACCCCCAAGAGCCGCGCGCCAGACCGGGTCCCCCACGCGGCGCGGTCTCGGCAGGCCGATGCGCTCCTTGAAGCCGGCGCGGTCCAGCCGCTCCCGGGCCTGCTCGGAGTCCTCGTTCACGGCGAAGACCACCTCGTGACCCCGGTCCTCGAGCTCCTCGGCGAGGGCCACGGCCCGAGTCAGGTGACCCCCGTCCCCTGAAGCTATTAGCACGCGCATCGCCGGCCTCCCCCGGGGAGCCGGGTTGAGCGTCGAGGTGGGGATCGTCGGGAAGCCGAACGTGGGGAAGAGCACGTTCTTCGCGGCCGCGACCCTCTCCACGGTGGAGACGGGCGACTACCCGTTCACCACGGTCGACCCCAATAAGGGCGTGGCGCACGTCGTCTCGGAGTGCCCGTGCCGGGAGTTCGGGGTGGAGTGTGACCCCCGGAACTCCGAGTGCGTGGAGGGGAAGCGGTTCGTCCCGGTGGAGCTGATCGACGTGGCGGGTCTGGTTCCGGGGGCCCACGAGGGCCGCGGGCTCGGCAATCAGTTCCTGGACGACCTCCGGCAGGCGACGGTGCTGATCCACGTGGTGGACGCGGCGGGGGCGACGGACGAGGAGGGGCAGCCGTGCGAGCCGTGCTCGCGGGACCCGGTCGAGGACGTGCGGTTCCTGGAGCGCGAGCTGGACGAGTGGATCGCGGGCATCCTGTCGAGGGACTGGGATCGGACGGTGAAGCGGGCGAGCCTGGAGAAGAAGCCGGCGGCTGAGGTGCTGCGGGAGCGGCTGGCTGGCATCGGGGTGTCGATGGAGGACGTGGAGAGGGCGCTGGACGAGGCGGAGGTGCCGGACGATCTCGAGGAGTGGTCGGAGGAGGACCTGCGCCGGTTCGCCCGGGAGATCCGGAGGGTGAACAAGCCGGCGGTGATCGCGGCGAACAAGGCGGACATCGACTGCGCGGAGAAGTACATCAAGCGGCTGAGAAGGGAGGTCGAGTACCCGGTCGTGCCGACGTGCGCGGAGGCCGAGCTGGCCCTGCGCCGGGCGGCGGAGCAGGGGCTCATCCGCTACCTGCCGGGGGAGGGCGACTTCGAGGTCCTGAAGGAGGACGAGCTCAGCGACGAGCAGCACGAGGCGCTGGAGTTCATCCGGGAGAAGGTGCTGAAGCGGTGGGGGTCGACGGGCGTCCAGGAGGCGATCAACAGGGCCGTTTTCGACGTGGCCGGGATGATCCTGGTTTACCCGGTCGAGAACGAGAACAAGCTGACGGACTCGGAGGGGAACGTGCTCCCGGACGCGTTCCTAGTGAGGGAGGGGACGACGGTCCGGGAGCTGGCCTACAAGATCCACACGGAGATCGGAGAGAGTTTTAATAGAGCGGTGATCGTGAGGCCAGACGGGTCCCAGGAGGTCGTGGGTGAGGATTACGAGCTCGAGCACGGTGACGTGGTCAAGATCCAGACCTCTTAGGTTCGGGGGTGACCCCCGCTGGTCCCCGCCCTGCTCCTGGCCCTGTGCCTGATCGTGGGCGTCGTCGGCCCCGCCGCGTGCGCGGAGGTGAAGCCCGAGCTGCAGCGGGATCAGGAGCGCGCACTAGCGCAGTCGTCGGAGGAGCAGGTAAACACCCCGCCCAACGAGGCCGTGAAGCCGATGGTTCCAGAGTCGGGCTCGAAGGTGGAGGAGTCGGTGGCACCGAGCAGCAGGGAGGAGGCCCCGGAGGAGAAGGTCGTGCGGGCCTCGGAGAGGTCGGGTCCGGTCAGGGAGAAGAAGTCTGAGAGCGCGGGCGGCGGGCGAGTCGCCGAGAACCTGAAGACGAGGCTCCGTCAGCCGGACGTGGCGGAGAGGAACAACGTGAGCGCGCAGCTGCTGGTGGGTGCCCTGATCGCGGCCCTGGTGGGCGCTTACAGCATCGCGAGCCGGAAAAAGGGTGAGGGAGGCGTGGCGAAGGTCCCAGCGGCCTAGTCGGACCCGCCTAGTCGGACTCGGACTGCATGATCTCGTCCGCCGCCTTAATCGCCGCCTCCGCGGCCTTCTCCACCGCCTCCTCGATCTCCTCGTCGGACAGCTCGCTCAGAGGGTGGACGGTGACCTCGACGCGAACGTCCACGTCGTCCCCGTCAACGACCACTCGAACGTCCACGTCCTCCAGGTCACGCTTGGGAATCCGGCGGTAAAGCTCCCTCAACGCCACCTCCTGGATTTTTTCCACCTCCTCCACACTCAGCTCCCGGGGCATCGGTACGCTAGGCGGCCCCTCCACCTCCTCCAGCCTGCTGCTGTTGCTGCTGCAGGACCTTCTGGAGGCGCTTCTGGAGGCTCTCGATCTGCTCCTGCACCCGCTTCTCCTGCTTCTCCAGCGTCTTGACTCGGAGCTCCAGCGTCTCCTTACGGTCCTCCAGCTCCTCCTTGACCTCGTCCTTATCCGCCTCGATGAGCAGACCGCCCACGGTCTTGTAGATCCGCGTCTCCTCCTCGATCTCCTCCAGCTCCTCGAGCGCGCGCTCGATCTCACGCAGCTGCATCTCGAGCTGCTGCTTCTGAGCGACGATCGAGCTCAACTGCTGCTGGAGCTGCTGAAGCTGAGCCACCTGCTGCTCAACGTTCTGCTGCTGTTGAGCCATCCTCTCGCCCCCCTTCCAGGAGCTTGAGCACGTTTTCGGACACGGTAAGGAGCCGGAGCGTCCCGGTAACGGAGGCCCTCAAGGCCGGGATGTCCTCGGCCAGGATGGTTATTTGTATGTTATTACCCCGGCGCTCGGCCCGAACCTCGCTCCTCTTGGTCGGCATCGCCTCGAGGTCCGGGAGGACGGCCTCGTAGACGACCCGAGCCGCCCGCTCCGACTCGAACTCCGCCTCGCACTCGAACTCGTGCAGGGGGCGACCCACCGAGCCCATCCCCGACTCGAACACCGGGTTAAGCCTCGAATTAGATTGAGCCTCGAACTGGATCTCGACTCGGATTAGATCTCGAACTTGCGGTCCCGGATCTCGAACCGGCGGTAGAAGATGGAGGGGCCGACCTTCTCGGAGCCTCGGTAGAAGGTGATCGTGCCCAGGTGCGTAGGGTGGCTCTCGATCACCAGGAGCGCGTCAGCGAAGGCCTCGTCGAGCACGTCCTCAAGGGAGCCCGTGCGGGGAACGAACTCGACTCCGAGGAGGTCGGAGAGGGCCTCCGCCACCTTCACGTGGCCGGAGACGGGGCGCTTGGACGTGGTGATCGCGAGCGTGCCCTCCACGTTGATGCGCTTCGCGTCGTGGTGCGAGAACTCGCGCTGGAGCTTAACGCCTCCCAGGGAGAAGTAGAGGCGCTCGCGCGGCGGGATCTCGGAGATGTCGATGACGGTGATCCGGGCGGGGTTACCCTTCGCCTCTGAGATGTACAGCAGGGTTTCCGCGTCGTTCTCCAGGGCCTCGAGCACGGTGTCTCGGAGGTTCTTGGTGCCCCGCTGGACGTAGACGGCCTCGGGGATGGCGCACTCGAGGTCGCGGCAGAGGGATCGCGTGCGGCGGGTGGGGCGCTGGGAGGTGGTGATGGCGACGACTTTCAACGGGCCTTGTACCTCCTGGGCACCGGCTGCCGCGGCTTCATGACGATTCTGAACCCGCAGTGGGTGCACCGGATGGGGTCCTCGTTGATGTTCAGCCGCACCTTCTTGCCGCAGCGCATGCAGACGTACTCGTACTTCTCCTCCTCTTCCTCGTAGGCGACCATGTTACCGCTCCTCCTCTTCCTCTAGGGCCTTTCGAATGGCTCGCTCCACCATTCTCTGGGCCTCGGTCTCCGGGTAGTACGCGCCGCCCGCGAACTCCGTGCCGCACTTGGTGCACCGCCAGATGCCGGTGCCCACGCGCTTCACGGCCTTCCGGTGGCACACCGGGCACTCGTGCTTCTGGCGCTGGACGGACTCGATCTCGGCCACCCGACGCCGGATGCGCATTCCGTACCTCGGGCCGAACCGGCCGGCGGGTCCTACCTTCTTGGTCCGACCCATCGCGCCTCACCCCCGGGCTCAGAGCTGCGCCTTGACGACCCCCCTAATTTCTTCCGCCTTTTTCACGGCCAGGTCGATGGCGTCGTCGAGCAGGTGCTCGGGGAGCGAGCCGCGCTCGCCCTTCTGCACCGCGCAGATTCGGCCCTCCTCGGTCACGGTGACGGTGATGCGGGCGTCCATGACCACCTCCTCGTCGAGGCAGGGGTCGACCAGGAGGTGCTCGTCCACGAGGGCGATGGTCACGGAGACGGGGAAGTCGCGGACCTCGAGCGGGGTCAGCTCGGTCTCGTCGACCTCGACCTCGTCGTCCACCACCTCGGCCTTGGGCACCCTGGTCCGGTGCAGGGCGGTGACGGAGCCCAGCAGTGAGGCGTCGAACAGGTTACCGTCGTGGTCCAGCACGTGGATGTCCACGAAGGTGACCCAGCAGTGCTCGCCCTCCTCGATGCACAGGGACTTCATGTCGATCATCTCGGACTCCCGGATGCCTCGGTCCACGACGCGGGAGAGCTCGATGGCGTTCTCGTCGGGCGGGCCGGGCTCGAAGGTCGGGTCGGCGAGGGGTACGAGCTCGGCGTTCACGGCCAGGGCGCCCTCGTCGGGGGAGTCGGGGTACGGGGTGCCCACCTCCAGCTTGACGCCGACGACGAGCTGGGTGTTGCCCAGGCGGACGAGGGCGGAGCCGTTGGCCTTCGCGATCACGTCCGGCTGGACCTCGATGGGCCGGAACTCCTCGAAGTCGCGACCGTCCACGCGCTCGCCGGCCTTGATCGCCTCCAGGACCTCGTGCCGCTTGATCCGGGCGAGCAGGTCCTGGTCCAAGGCGCGCGACCCCTACTCCTCTCCGTACTTACGCTTGAGCGCCCTCCGCTGCTCCTTGTAGACGATCTTGCAGCCCTTCTTGGCCAGCTTGACGGCCTTCTTGAACTCCTCAGGGGTCATGTCGCCGTCCATCTGAAGCAGGGTGATCTCGCCCTCCTTGGGCATCATCGCGAGCGGGACGTCCGCCTCGCCGTAGCCGTCCTCGTAGTACATCGGGTCGAGCACGATGTGCCCGTCCACCTTGCCCGCGGCGCAGGCGGCGACGAGGTCCCGCATCTCGATCCCCGCGTCGGCGAGGGCGACCGAGGCCGCAGTGATCCCCGCGCACCGCGTGCCCGCGTCCGCCTGCAGGACCTCGACGAAGATGTCGATGGCCGTGCGCGGGTAGTACTCCGTGAAGATCGCCGGCTCCAGCGCCTCCTTGGACAGCTTGGAGATCTCGATCGAGCGCCGGTCGGGCCCCGGCCGCTTCCGCTCGTCCACGGAGAACGGGGCCATGTTGTACCGGAACCGCACCACGGCCCGGTCCGGCTTCTGCTTGTGCCGCGGGTGCAGCTCCCGGGGCCCGTACACGGCCGCCACGATCCGGTTAGCGCCCAGCTCCACGTACGCGGACCCGTCCGCGCGCTTGAGCACTCCGGCCTTGATCTTGAGCGGGCGCATCTCGTCGGGCTTCCGACCGTCGAGCCGGAGCCCGTCCTCCGAGATCAGACGCTCCGGCTCCTCCTCCGGCATGCCCACTCACCACCGCGAGAGCCTCCTGATGTTGGACTTCAACCAGTCGGTCAGGCCCTCGAGGTGCGACCGACGCTCGATCTCCCGCAGGGCGCGGGCCGCCAGGGCCTCCCGCTCGCGCTTGGGCTCCTCCCGAGCCTTGACGTAGATCCGCCCGTTGGCGCCCACGATGATGTCGCACTTGAGCTCCCGCTTGAGCATCTTGATCATGGAGCCCTCGCGGCCGATCACTCGGGGGACCTTAACCGGGTCGATGTCGACCACGCGCCCCCCTTCCAGCCTGCCCAAGCGCACCGGGGCGTCCTCCTCCAGGATCGAGATCTCGATCCGCTGCACCGGGTTGACGTCCTTGACGACCGCCGCGAGCACGTCACCCTCCTTGAAGTACTTCGACAGGTCCGTTTCGATCAGATCCACCTCCTCCTCCAGCGCGTTGGAGACGTGCAGGATGGCCGGGAGCGGCGCTCGGATATCGACGAGCCAGGTGGAGAACCGGACCTCCTGGACGACGCCGACGACCAGGTCGCCCGGGGTGGGCCGGTAGGGGCCGGCGAGCGGGATGACGCGGATCGTGCGCCCCTGGACGTCGGCCAGCCCGGTCACCTTGGAGTAGACCTTGTCCTTCTCCATGTAAGTGCCCTCGCTGGCCACGACCTGCCCCTCCGCCAGCCGCTCGCCCGGGGTGACGACCTCCCGGTCCTTGACGTGCATCTCGTACTCCGACAACGTTCGATCACCTCGACACCCGGTCGGGTAGCTTGGGAACGACGTTCGCGGCGAGCTCGAGCGCGTGCTCCGCGTCCTTCAGGTCCAGGACCTCCGCGGGCGAGTGGAGGTACCTCGTCGGCACGCCGATCACGCCGGCGGGTACGCCGCCGCGGGTGAGGTGGATCGCGGTCGCGTCGGTCGTCCCGCCCTCTCCCACCTCGAGCTGGTAGGGAATGTCCAGCTCCTTGGCGGTCTCGATGAGGAGCTCCCGGACCTTCGGGTGCGAGATGAGCCCGCGCCCGCTCGCGTCCACGACGGTGATGGCGGGCCCCTCGCCCAGCTTCAGCTCCGCCTCCTTGACCCCGGGCACGTCCCCGGCGACCGCGGTCTCGAGCACGAGGGCCGCGTGCGGGTAGATCTCGAAGGCCGACGTCCGGGCCCCTTTCAGCCCGACCTCCTCCTGAACGGTGCCGACGAAGTAGACGGTCGGGTAGTCATCGTCCGCCTCCTCGGCCAGCCGCTCGGCGAGCGTCAGGAGGAGTGCCACGCCGATCTTGTCGTCCAGGCCGCGCCCGTTCACGCGGTTGGAGGCCAGCTTGGTGAACTCGCCCTGGAGAACGCCCACGTCCCCAACGCTGACGAGCTCCTCGGCCTCCTCCCTGTCCGACGCGCCGATGTCGATGAACATCTCCCGGTGCTCGGGTACCTTGCGCCGCTCCTTCTTCTTCTGCACGTGCGGGGGCTTGGTGCCGACGACTCCGGGGACCTTCTCGCCCTCCGAGTTCAGGATCACGACGCGGCTGCCGGGCAGGATCTTGTCGTCCACGCCGCCCAGCTTGGCGAACTTGAGGAAGCCCTGCTTGGTGATGGACTTGACGATGAACCCGACCTCGTCCATGTGGGCGGCGAGCATTACCTTGTACTTAGATCCCTCGAGCGTGCCGATGACGTTGCCCATCACGTCCACGTGGACGTCGTCGCAGCACTCCTCGAGGACCTCGCGGACGTACTCGCGGACCTCGTCCTCGCGCCCCGGTGGGGCGGGTCGCTCGACCAGCTCGCGCAGGTGCTCCTCGATGCGTTCCAAGGCCTACGGACCCTCCAGCTTCTTGCGCTCGAGGATCTTGCTCTCGTAGTCGCCCTTCGTGACCTCGTTGAGCTTCTCGAAGAAGTCCTCCTGAACCCCGGCCGGGAGCTTGACCACCGCGATCCAGGAGCCGTCCTCCTGCCACTCCTCCTGCTCGATGTCACCGTACTCCCGGACGATGCCCATCGCCTGGCCGGTGTACTTCGCGGGGATGCGGATGGCGACCTTCACCTCCTCGAACTTCATCGGCAGGTGCGGTCGGAGCTGCTTGATGACCTCCTTGACCTGCTCCTCCGCGCTCTTCATCGGGTCGATGTGGACGCCGGCCTCCTCCATCGCCCGCTCGATCCGCTCGGGTGGGTGGGGCGCGCCCGTGCGCGGGTCCACGGCCCGCTTGGCGATCATGTGGATGATCTGCTTCTTGACCTCCTCCTGCATCTTCCGGCGCTGCTCCGCCGTGAGCTGAATCTGGCCCTCCTTGATGATGATCTCCGCGACCTTGGTCGGCTCGGTCGTGCCGAAGACCTCCTCCATCGCCTGCTCGGAGGCCCGCTCGCCCTTCCTCGCGTCCCGAAACACCTGCTCGACGGCCAGGATCTCCTCCACGTCGACGTCCTCGCCCTCCCGCAGCTTCCGCGCACCCTCCGGGTCCACGAGGACCTCGAACCGCTCCCCGCCCTTCTCCAGCCGGGCCACGACGGCCTCCTCAAGGCTGACGCGCGCCATCGCTACCCGGCCCCTTCGATCTCCTCCGGCTCCTCGCCACCGGTGACCTCGCGGAAGATCTCCTCGATCTTCTCCCGCTCGAGCTTCCGGAACCCGTCCTCATCCACGACGGCGATCTCCAGGTTCTCGACCGTGGTCTCCTCCCGGGAGGCCTCGTAGAGGGCCTTCACGGCGAGCTCGACCGCCTCGTCCAGGGACATGTCCTCCCGGTACTCCTCCTCGAACACGTCCAGCGCCTCCTGACGACCCTCGCCGATGGCCGTCGCCTTGTGCTCGGTCAGCGCACCGCTCGGGTCCGTCTCGAAGAGGCGGCACCCCTTCGTGTCCACGCCCGCGATCAGCAGCGCGGTACCGAAGGGTCGGACGCCACCGTGCTGCGTGTACACCTGCTTGAGATCGCAGATGGACTTGACCAGCACGTCCACGTCGATGGGCTCACCGTACGTGTACCGGTAGGTCTGCGCCTCGACCCGGGCCCGCTCCACCAGCACCCTCGCGTCCGCCACGAGGCCAGCGGTCGCGGCCCCGATGTGCGTGTCGATCTGGTACACCTTCTCGATGGACTCGGGCTCGATGAGCTTGGAGGTGACCCGCTTGTCGACCCCCAGCACCACGCCCTCCTCGACCTTGATCCCGAGCGCGGTGGTGCCCCGCTTGACCGCTTCACGCGCGTACTCGACCTGGAACAGCCGGCCGTCCGGGCTGAATACGGTGATCGCGCGATCGTACGCGGTCTGGGCCGGCTGCATGGTCAGCACCCCTCAATCGGGCAAGGGATCTTCGTAACTCGCGTGAGCGACGATCCTCCCGTCCTCCACCACGTCCACCTCGCCGTTCTCGTAAATTAAGAACGTCCGACCATCCACCTCCTCGACGTCCCACCGCGGCACCCGGGAGAGGAGCCGCTCCGCCCCTTTAACCGTTCCGGAGGTGCCCAGCACCTCCAGAAACACCCGACCGAGCTCGGGATCCTCGCGGTACAGGGACAGCGCCGCCCGCGCCGGGGACTCCTGACCACGCTCGACCCGAAGGATGCCCGCGCGAAGCTCCTCGTCCCAGCGCATCAGCCACGGGCGGAGCCGGCCCATGCCGACGGGACCGAGCACGTCGGACAGGGCCCGGATAACGAGCTCCCGGGCCCCGTCGAAGTCCAGCTCCTCGAGCCGCTCGGACCAGACCTTGAACGCGATGTAGCGCCACCGGGGCCGCAGGGTGGAGGTGATCCTAACCCCCATCCTCCACCACCGCCACCCCGGGGACGACGAACAGGTGCTTGCAGGCCACGTTCCAGCGCAGGAACTCGCGGGGTGACTCCACCAGCACCTCCTCGATCTCCTCCTCGGTCAGCCCGATCAGGGACAGCACGTCCTCCAGCTGCTTGGGCGGGATCAGCTCCAGCGGGTCGCGGGAGCCGAGGGCGACGGTCACGGGGAACCGCTTCCTCCGGCGCATGCGGAGGAGGTCCCGGATCCTCGACACCTGCCAGGCCAGGCGCTCCCCGCTCCGGCGCAGCAGGCGCGAGAGGTCGATCTCGACGTACGTGTGCTTCTCTCGGGCGAGCTCGATGTCGTGCTTGCCCAGGCCGGCGTGCGGGTTCCCGCGCTCGGGGTGCGAGAGCGTGTCCACGCGCGTGTCGGAGAGGGCGGTCCGGTTGATGTCCGGCTCGCCGCCGCCCACGGCGAGGTAGTACACCTCGGGCCGGACGCGGGCGATGGCCCGGCGGAGCTCGCTCGGGGACTCGGCCTCGAGCTTGCACCCGGGGAGAAGCAGCGCGTCGACGCGGTCCTGGATGTCGGCCAGCTCCTCGTTCAGCCACTCCAGCTCGCTCAGGTCGAGGTCCTCGGCCCGGAGCTCGAGGGACAGGACGACGACGTCGTAGCCCAGCCGGTCGGTGGCGAGGGCCATGCGGAGGGGGTCGACCTCGTCCACGTGAACGCGGAGGGCGAAGTGCTCGGCGCGCTTTAGTCGGTCGAGAAGATACCTAGCCGTTTCAGGGCCTTGATCCCGCCCTCCCGGCTCGCCGGGTACGCCTCCAGGTTCAGCTTCACCCGAACCACGTCGTCCGTGTCCGATACTCTAAGCTCCCCCAGGTACGCGCTCTGCTTGTCGAACCGGATGTAGAAGTTCCCGTGATCGTCCACGCGCCGCTCGACCTCCTCCCAGACCCGTCGCTTCTCCTCCTCCGGCAGGTGCTTGCGCCAGTGCTCGAGCACGCGCTCGATGTGGGCCTTCCGAGTCAGCCGCACCTGGAAGATGGTGATGGGGTTCCCGTGGTGGCCCTCCGCGTAGAAGGTCTCGACCTCGACGTCGTCCTCCTCCGTTACGCCCCCGAGAACGTTCGACAGCGCCTCGAGCACCTTGTCCTCGTCCTCCGTCGCGTGCGCGATCACCCGGGCGGAGATGCTGTTGACGGGAAGGGACAAAGCAAGGGGAGGCCCCCGTTACTTCCCGCGCCTCCGGTGCGCGCGGATGCTCGGCCGCACCTTCTCCGCTCCCTTACCGCGCTTCCGCAGGCCGCGCGACTTCTTGCCCGCGCTCGTCTTACCCCGGAACACGCGGCCCTTCTGGGACTTCTGACAGATCCAGTTGATCCGGTGGTCGCTCTTGATCTGCGGGTGGTACGGGTCGACCATGATCACCTCGTAGTACTTGTACTGACCGTCCTCGCCGACCCAGTACGAGTTCAGCACCTCCAGGTTCGGGTACTTCCGCTGGGCCCGCTCCTCGGCGATCCACTGCCGGCTCTTACCGGGCGAGAACTTGTTCTTACCCATGCGCTTGGGTCGGCGGCCCTTCCTCGGCCGGGACTTGCGCCGGCCTCCCTTCGGCACTCGGACCCGGACGATCACGTAGCCCGGCTTGGCCCGGTACCCGAGCCGGCGGGCCCGCTCGATCCGGGTCGGGCGCTTGACGCGCTGGACCGCGGGACCCTTCCTCCACTTCGGCAGCCGCTTCTTCAGCAGCTCGCCCACGTACGAGTCCTTGGGGCGCTTCCACGCCTCGCGCTGGTACTTGTACATGGACATGGCCACTCTCCCCTCCCGCGCCCGCGCCGGTCCGGGCTTAAGTGTTTACCCGAGGGGTCACTCCCCGCCCTCTCGCACCTCTTCCAGCGCCTCGGCGATGAGCTTCCGCACCGCGTCCCGGCCCTCGCGCACCCGGGTCAGGAACACCTCGGTGGGCGTGACGCGCTCGAGGATCGCGTCGACGAGCTCGTCCGTGGGCTCCTCGCCCAGCTCCTGCAGCCGGGCGCGCACGATCCCGCGCGCCGCCTTGATGACCTCCTCCGCGAACTGGGCGTCGGCGTTGTCGGCGAGGTGCACGATGAGCGCTTCCGGCGTGTTCGGCGGGACGGGGCTGCCCCGGCCGTGGTGGGCGGCGACCGCGTGGATCAGCTCCATCGGCGCTCCCCGGGCGTAGAGCTCGGCGGTCAGGGCGGTGAGGTGGTCGAGCCGGCGGGCGAACTCGGAGTACTTGTACCCGCCCTCGCTCTCCTCGTAGGAGACCGCCTTGCCGAGGTCGTGCAGGATGGCGGCGGCGAGCACGACGTCGCGGTCGACCTGCACGCCGTAAACCTCCTCGAAGACCTCCGCCATGGCGAGGGCCAGCTTGGCGGTGGCCACGGTGTGCTCCAGGAGCCCGCCCGGGTAGGAGTGGTGTCCCTTGCGGCTGGCGGGCGCCTCCTCGAGCCCGTCGAGCTCGGGCGCCTCCTCGTGCGAGAGGCCCTCCTCCAAAAGCTTCTTAACGAGGTCTCGGAGCTCGGCGTCCTCGATGTCGTCGACGAGCCGCTCCAGCTCCTTTAGCAGCTCCTCCCGGGCCAACGCTGGCTCCCCTCGGGGGTTCTAGTGATGGCTGAGGGGAGGTCCTTTCTGCTGGGAGAGTAGGGTGCCGGACCGCGTCCGCATCTTCGACACGACGCTGCGGGACGGGGAGCAGACGCCCGGGGTCAGCCTGACGAAGGAGGAGAAGCTCGAGGTCGCGCGGAAGCTGGACGAGTTCGGCGTGGACACGATCGAGGCCGGGTTCCCGGTGGCGAGCGAGGGCGAGTTCGAGGCGGTCAAGGCGATCGCCGGCGAGGGCCTCGACGCGGAGGTGTGCGGGCTGGCGCGCTGCGTTAGGGGGGACATTGACGCGGCGATCGAGGCGGACGTGGACTGCGTGCACGTGTTCATCGCCACGTCGGACATTCACCTGAAGCACAAGCTGGAGATGTCTCGGGAGGAGGCGCTGGAGCGGGCCGTGGAGGGCGTCGAGTACGCGAAGGAGCACGGGGTGACCGTGGAGTTCTCGGCGGAGGACGCGACGAGAACCGACCCGGACTTCCTGCTGAAGGTTTATAAAGCTACCGTGGAGGCGGGCGCGGACCGGATCAACGTGCCCGACACGGTGGGCGTGATGACGCCGCCGCGGATGTACCGGCTGGTTCGACGGATCGTGGACGAGCTCGACGTGCCCGTGAGCGTGCACTGCCACGACGACTTCGGGATGGCCGTGGCGAACTCCCTGGCCGCGGTGGAGGCGGGCGCGGAGCAGGCTCACGTGACCGTGAACGGGATCGGTGAGCGCGCGGGCAACGCCGCGCTCGAGCAGTTCGTCATGGCACTGAAGGCCCTTTACGACGTCGAGCTGGACGTGAAGACGGAGATGCTGGTCGAGCTGTCGCGGCTGGTGGAGCGGCTGACGGGCGTGGTCGTCCCGCCCAACGCGCCGATCGTTGGCGAGAACGCGTTCGCGCACGAGTCGGGCATCCACTCCCACGGCGTGATCAAGTGCGCGGAGACGTACGAGCCGATCCGGCCGGAGGACGTCGGTCACCGGCGCCGGATCGTCCTCGGCAAGCACGCGGGCCGGCACGCGATCAAGAAGAAGCTGGAGGAGCTCGGGATCGAGGTCAACGAGGAGCAGCTGCGGGAGATCGTGCGGCGGGTGAAGGAGCTGGGCGACAAGGGCAAGCGGGTGACCGAGGAGGATCTCGAGGCGATCGCCCGGGACGTCGTGGGCGAGGTGCCCGAGTCCGAGGCGGCGGTCCGGCTGGAGGAGCTGGCCGTCATGACGGGGAACCGGATGACGCCCACCGCCTCCGTGCGCGTGCGGCTGAAGGGTGAGGAGCGGAGCGCGGCCTCGACCGGCGTGGGCCCCGTGGACGCGGCCCTCAAGGCCCTGCAGGACGCCATCGAGGAGCTGGGCCTGGAGGTCGAGCTCAAGGAGTTCCGGCTGGAGGCGATCACCGGCGGCTCCGACGCGCTGGCGGAGGTGATCGTGAAGCTGGAGGACGAGCGAGGGCACACGGTGACGGCCCGTGGGGCCTCCGAGGACATCGTGATGGCCAGCGTTCGGGCCTTCGTCAGCGGCGTCAACCGGCTGGTCAAGCGGCGCGAGGAGGACTAGACCGGTGGCTCGAGCCCCAACCGGTCCGCCACCTCACGCAGCGCTCTCACCGACCCCTCCGGCAGCTCCAGTCCCTCCCGAAGCGCCCTCTCGCGGCGCCTGAACTCCGGCTCCCCGGGCAGCAGGACGTCCTCCCCCGACTCCTTCACCTCCGCGATCAGCCGCTCCAACCGCTCGAAGTACTCGTGCTCGTTCACCAGCGCCGAGACGTCCAGCGCCGCGAACAGGTCGCCCTTGTTGCACGGGACCGTGGGGTCCGTCGTCCCGCGCACCTCCCGACCCGCCGCCGCGCCCACGACCGGGCCCGCGAGCACCTCCAGGGCCAGGCAGAGGGCGTACCCCTTGTGCTCGCCGAACGGCAGCAAGGCGCCCTCGAGCGCCTCCTCCGGGTCCGTAGTGGGCTCGCCGTCCGGCCCCACGGCCCAGCCCTCCGGGATCTCCCGATCCTCCTTCAGCGCCTGCAGGACCTTCCCCCGGGACACCAGGCTCGTGGCCATGTCCACGACGATCGGCGGCCCGTCCCGGCGCGGGAACGCGATGGAGAGCGGGTTCGTCCCCAGCACGGCCCGGGAGCCGCCGTACGGGGCGACCGCCGGCTCGGTCCCGCAGGTCGCGAACCCGACCATGCCCCGCTCGGCGATCAGGGTCGTGTAGTAACCCGCGATCCCGTAGTGAGACGAGTTCCGGACGGCCACCACCCCAACCCCGTGCTCCTCAGCCAGCTCCACGGCCTTCAGGGCGGCCCGATGGCCCACAACGTGGCCCAGCGAGTGGTTCGCGTCGTACACGATCGTGGCGCCGCGCTTCGAGACCCGCTTCAGGGTGATCTCGGCGCGGATGGCCCCGCGCTCTATCCCTTCCACGTACCCGGGAAGCCGCAGGACGCCGTGCGAGTGGAAGCCGCGAAGGTCCCCCTCCACGATCACCTGCGCCGCGATCTCGGCGTCCCGGCGGGGCACCCCCACGGCCGTGAAAGCCTCGGTCACGAAGTCCAGCAGCTCGCGCGGGTCGACCCTCAACCCTCCTCCTCCCGGAGCGCTCTGACGAAGCGGACCTTGATCTCCTCCGGGGTGAGGTCGATCAGCGGCACGTCCGCGTTACCGGGCTCCACCTCCAACCGGACCATCCGGGGCCCGCGGGCGCTGAGGGCCCGCTCCAGAGCGTCCCGGGCCCCCTCCGGATCGTCCGCCTCGTAGTACCTCATCCCGTGCGCCCGGGCGACCCGCTCCCAGTCGATGAGGCGCGAGGGCGTGGGCTGGTCGCCGGTGGTCGCGTACGTGGAGTTGTCGACCAGGACCAGCGTGTAGTTCTCCGGGGACTCCTGCGCGATCGTGGGCAGGATCCCCATGTTCATCATGAGGCCGCCGTCGCCCTCGACGGCGAGCACCTCGCGCTCCGTGGTCAGCGCGAGGCCGAGCCCGACGGAGCAGGACTGGCCCATCGCGCCGAGCATGTAGAAGTTGAGCGGTCGGTCGTGCGCGTGGTACAGCTCCCGGGCGGGGAACCCGAGGTGCACCACGACGATCGCGCCGTGATCGTCCGCCACCTGGCCCACCACCTTCAGCGCATCGATGCGGCGCACCCCGATCGCCCCCGGTCACGGAACTTACTAAAGCTTGGGCCCGGGCGACCGCGGAGGGGCGAGGATGAAGGCGTTCGAGCGGTCGATCCGCGTGCCGGAGGTCGACGGTGCCACGGTGATGCTGGACAAGGGGCTGACCCCGGAGTTCGTGCGCTCGTTCTTGAGAATGGCGGGCGACTACATCACCGGCGTGAAGATGGGCTGGGGTACGGCCCGGCTGATCGACCGGGAGATCGTGGAGGAGAAGGTGGAGCTGTACACGGACGCGGGGTTGGACGTGTTCCCGGGCGGCACGCTGGCGGAGATCGCCGTGTCTCAGGGGACGTTCGAGGACTTCCTGAGCGAGCTGGACGAGCTCGGGTTCAACGCGGTGGAGATCTCCGACGGCATGATCCCGATGTCCATCGAGAAGAAGTGCGAGCTGATCGAGCTCGCGCGGGAGCACGGGTTCACGGTTTACGCTGAGGAGGGCAAGAAGCGGGACGAGGAGTACTCGGTCCTGTCGCCCTCGGACATGGTGGGCCGGATGGTGAAGTGCGTGGAGGCGGGCGCGGAGTACGTGATCGTGGAGGCGCGGGAGAGCGGTGAGCACGGGCCGATGGGGGCGGAGAAGCGGGAGCGGGTGAGGATTCTGTCGGAGATCGTGAAGGGGGTCGGGATCAAGCGCGTGATGTTCGAGGCGCCGGAGAAGGAGCAGCAGTTCGAGCTGATCGTGAAGTTCGGCCCGGAGGTGAACATCGCCAACGTGCCGCCGGAGGAGGTCATCCCGCTGGCGACGCTGCGGGCGGGGCTGCGGGCCGAGACCATGGGCCGCGTGGCGCTGGACGGTGAGTAGCCTTGAGCGTGGACGAGAAGATCGTGGAAGCGCTGGAGCGGGCCGGCATCACCTTCGTCTGCTGGCTCCCCTGCTCCCTCCTCGGCGGTGTGATCGAGCTGCTCGAGGAGCACCCGGACATCAAGACCGTGCGGGTCTCTCGCGAGGAGGAGGGGGTCGGGATCTGCGCCGGGGCGGCGCTGGCCGGGGAGAAGCCGGCGCTGGTCATGCAGAACTCGGGGCTAGGGAACTCCGTCAACGCCCTCTGCTCCCTGACCCTCACCTACCGGCTCCCGCTGCTCATGCTCATGAGCCATCGCGGGTACCTGCACGAGGACATTCCGGCGCAGGTGGGGATGGGCAAGGCCGCGCCCAAGATCCTGGAGGCGCTCAACCTGCACACCTACGTGGTGGAGAGCCCCGACGACCTCGACGTGATCGAGGGAGCGTGGCGAACGGCGGAGTCCGCCGGAGAGCCCGTGGGCGTGTTCCTGACACCGAGGCTGTGGGAGTCAAAGTGAGCCGGTGACGTCGTCGAACACGTAGTAATTGACGTCGAAGTCGTTGTCCACGACGGCGACGACGAGGTCGAACTCGGTGCCCTGGACGGACCGCACCCACTCCACCACGTCCTCGGGCGTGAAGTCGTCGGTCTCCTCGTGCAGGACCTTGACCGCGATCCGCTCGTCCTCGCCCCGAAAGGCGCGGAAGTCGGTCCCGAACCGGCGGCCCGGCTTGGGCTTCCAGCCGCGCTGCCGCAGGTCAGAGTAGACGGCGTACCGGACCAGGAACCGTGGATCCTCTCGCAGGAACTCCTCGATGAGCCGCTCCAGCGTGAGCTTCTCGCCCCTCTTTTTAACCTCCAGCCGGCCGACCTCGCACAGGAACGTGGCCTCCTCGGGCCAGAGCCAGAGCCCTTCCCGGGACGGCTTGCCGTACATCGACGAGTAGAACCGGTTGGCCTGGCGCTTGTCGCGGATCAGGACCTTCCCCTCCCGAAGCTCACCGACCACGGTCATCGATCTCCACCCGTAAGACGGTGTCTCCGACCTTGACCTCGTCGCCCTCGAACACGAGCCACCAGGGCTTAGTCACCCGCTCCCCGTTGACCTCGACCTTGCCCCGCTCGATCAGCCTGCGGGCGCGCCGACGGCTCTCCGCGACGCCCATCGTGACCAGGAACTGGTCGAGCCGCAGGCCGCCGACGGGCGCCCTCAACCCACCTCCTCGCCCTCTTCGCCCTCCTTCTCCTCATGCTTGGGCACGCGCGGCTTCCTCACCTCGTAAATGGGCTTGCCGTCGATCGTCTCCGGGGCCAGCCAGTCGATCACCTTGTCCACGTCGTCCGGGTTCTCCGGGAAGATCTCGACGACGATCGGGCCCAGCGGCGACTCGCCGCCCTCCGAGAAGCTCACCGCCTTGGCGAACGCGGCCTGCTTGTTGAGGTGGAACAGGATCGAGCCCTCCGCCGTCACGCCCTCCTTCAGCACCCGCCGCGCAGCGTCCAGGATCTCCTGCTCTCGCAGCAGCTCGTAGATCTTGCCCAGGGAGAGGCGCGCCTGCGGTCCCTTGCACTCGAACTCGATCCGCTTGACGTCGCCCAGCTTCTCCTCGCCCACCTTCTCGAACAGGTCCATCTCGAAGAGGTTCTCCAGCGCCCTCATGACCTTCTCCTCGTCCTCAGTAGGGTACACGTACGTTGTCAGGACCACCCGGGAGATCATGCGGGTCCTCACCCCGCAGCAGGGACCTCAGGACGGACCTGCACTTCTCCCGGAACTCCGGCAGGCTGATCCGCTCGTTCACGATCATCACGTCCGCGCGGGAGATCACCTCGCCGATGCCGAACCCCAGCTCCCGCTCGTCCCGCTCCTCGAACTCCCTCCGCGTCTCCGGATCGTCCTCCCGACCGCGCTCTCGCAGCCGCTCGAACCGCGTGTCCGGGGACGCGTGGATGGCCACGATGACGACGGAGTCCTCCCCGAACCGGTCCTTGAAGTACTCAACCTCCTCCGGGTTCCTCACCCCGTCCACGACGACCACGCCCGCCCGACGCAGCTCCCGCTCCACGTCGTCGGCCACCAGCCGGGCCACCGCGTCCATCCCGTGCTCCTCGCGCAGCCGCTCCGCGGTCTCCCCGACGTCCATGCCCCTCCGCTCCGCCTCGCGCCTCACCGCGTCACCCATCACGACCACCGGGATGCCCTCCTCCCGCGCCACCTTCACGAACTCTCCCTTGCCCGCGCCCGGCATCCCCACCACGCAGATCAGCAACGCGACCACCCCCGCTTTCCGTCGCGAAACTCCCGTATTTTAAGACTGGGCCGCGCGGAGGAACCTGCGCAGCAGGCGCGAGTCCAGCCGCTCCAGGAGCTCGGAGGCGAGCGACATGAGCTCTCGATCCACGGGGAACGGATCCCCGGACTTGCATCCGAACGCGAGCGTGTACTCCGCCGGATCCCGGTAGTCGGGCCCCTCCCCGTGCACCACCTCCGCGATCAGGGCCAGTGCCCGCGTGAGCGAGGGCCCGACCCCGCGCGTCCGGAGCAGGTCCGTGAAGCTCTCGGGATCCCGCTCGTACAACCGCTCCAGCACCTCCCGGTCCAGTCGGCGCGGCAGGCGGCGCAGAACCTCCTCCGGCACCTCCACCCCCCGGTCCGCGTCGATGAACCGATCCAGCGGCCCGCGGATTGAGGCCCGGACCCGCCTCCACTCGCGCAGGACCCGGTCGGGCCCCTCGGAGACCAGGTCAAGGATCGCCCGGCGGCACCCGCTCGGCTCGTCCCCCTGCAGGGAGAGCACGTCCGCGGGCGCGCTGGCGGCGACGGGGTGCCGCTCGGTGAAGCTCTCGGTATCCTCCCAGCTCCAGTGGTAGCGGCGGGCCGTGCGCTCCTCGGTGTTCATCCCCTGCTGAATCACGACCCAGCGACCCGACTCGTCGAAGGCGATCGTGTGATGGTAGAGCTCGTGCCCGTCCTGCAGGCAGACCGTGTCGGACTTGGCCGCGAGGCGGCTGGCCTCGATCAGGGGCTCGGGATCGACGCCGAGCTCCTCGGCCCGCTCTCGAACGAGCTCCGGGGTCTTGAGCCCGAGGCGCCCCTTGCCACCGACGAGGGCGAGCCCGTGCTCCTCGGGGTTCAGGGCCTCGCGGAGGGCGGCCGTGACGACGGTCGTGCTGCCGGAGGTGTCCCGCTCGTAGCCCAGGAGGCAGGCGAGGGACTGGAACCACTTGGGATCGGAGAGGCGGCGGAGGGCGCCCTCGGTCCTGTACTCGTCGACGATGAGCCGGAAGAGCTCCCGGGAGAGTCGGACCATCTCGGGGAAGTGCTTGGGTGGTGGGCAGCTAACCAGCCGAAGGTCGGCGGCGCGGGGCAACGGGGCGGTCCCCGTATCGTTACGAGTTTCGTAACGGTTTCCGGTTTTGGTGCCGGGGCCGGGATTTGAACCCGGGACCTCGGGGTATCCCAGGCCCGTGTCACCCTCACGGGGTCATCGGGCCCTATGAGCCCCGCGCTCTACCAGGCTAAGCTGCCCCGGCCTCACCAGGGCCGTGCGGACGCCTTTTGGGGGTGCTAAAAAAGGTTACGTGGGGTGCGCCGGGTTGGAGGTGCTGGTAACGCTGAACCCGGACGTGAGCCCGGAGGACACGGAGCGCGTGGCGGAGGCCATCAGCAGGGAGCTGGGCGTGCGGGCCAGGCCGGACCCGCTGAAGCCGGTGCGTCGACTCCGGGTGGAGCTGGAGGGACTGGAGGACCTGGACGAGCTGAGGCGGAGGTTCCCCGAGGTCTCCCGGATCATCATCATCCGGGACGAGGGCGAATCCACGGGCCTGGAGGAGCTGGTGGCGCGAGCCCGGGAGGCGGTGCGGGGGGAGGTGCGCGAGGACGAGACCTTCGCCGTGGACGCGCGGCGCCTGGACAAGACGCTGCCCTACAGCTCCCAGGACATCGCGCGGGAGGTGGGGGACGCCGTCCGGAAGGTGACCGGGGCCTCGGTGGACCTCGATAACCCGGACAAGTACGTCGACGTGCACGTGTCGGAGGACGGGTACCTGATCGGCGTGACCCCGGCGACGCTGCGGGAGCCGAGCCGGCGGTGGCTGCCCGCGGACGCGTTCCGGCACGTCTACGTCTGCTGCGAGCGGCCGGAGCTGGAGTACGAGATCGCGGACCTGATCCGGGTGACGGCGGCGCTGGGGTTGGGCGGGCTGATCCTCGTGGAGCCGCGGGAGGAGAGCCTGGAGCGGGCGCGCGAGAAGGTGGGGGCGGCGTCCCTGGTGAACCTGAGGGTGGTGGACGACCTGGAGGAGGCGGTGGAGGGGTTCGACGTGGTGGTGGGGCTGCACCCGACGGGACCGGAGGGTGAGTCGCGGCTGGTCCAGCTGGCGCGGTCGGGCGACCGGGTGTGCCTGCTCGTGGGCTCGGAGCGGGAGGGGCTCAGCCGGCGCGCGAAGCGGCTGGCGGACGCGCTGGTGCACCTGGGCCCGACGACGGCCGAGCCGATGCGGACGGCGAACGCCGTGGCCTACGCGCTGGGGGTGCTGGCGGGCGCCGCGAGCGATTAATCCCGTCAGCCACCGCTCCCACTCTTCATCGGCGGCGCCTCGTAGACCCGGTTGACACATCATCCGGGGGAACCAGCTTGCTCGAGCGGGTCTTCCAGCGGGTGCACCGTGAGGGTCGCGGGGCGCTGATCGGGTACTTAACTTGCGGGTACCCGGGCCTCGAGGAAACGGTGGAGCTGGCCCGGGCGATGCGCGACGGAGGGGTCGACATCCTGGAGCTGGGAGTGCCCTTCTCCGAGCCCATCGCGGACGGTCCGACGATCCAGAAGGCCGTCGATGAAGCGCTGAAGGCGGGGACCACGCCCTGGGACTGCCTGGAGGTCGCGGAGGAGGTCTCGGACTTCGTGCCCGTGGTGCTCCTGTGTTACTACAACACGCTGCACGCGAACGGGATCCGGCGGTACCTGGAGGCGGCGGCGGACGCGGGCGTGTCCGGGATCATCGTCGCCGATATGCCCGTGGAGGAGTCCGACGAGGTGTGGGAGGCGGCCAGGGACGTGGGCATCGACGTGATCTACCTGGTGGCCCCCTCCACGACCGAGGAGCGTCTCGAAATGATCGGTGAGCGGGCCTCGGGCTTCGTCTACGTGATCTCTCGGTACGGCGTCACGGGGGCCCGGGAGGACCTCTCCGAGGGGACCATCGAGCTGGTGCGGTGGGTCCGGGGCTACGTGGACGTCCCCATCGCCGTCGGGTTCGGGATCTCGAAGCGGTGGCACGTCCGGGAGGTCGTGGCGGCGGGCGCGGACGGCGCGATCGTGGGCTCCGCCTTCATCGACCTCATCCACGAGTCCGAGGACCTGGAGGAGGCCAGGGAGCGCGTTCGAGAGCTCGCCGAGCGGCTGGTGGAAGGGGCGAGGGAGGGGTACGAGCGGCGCTCATCGGGATAGGGCGCGCCGGGCCGCGGCCTCCAGCATCGAGGCGGCCCGGCCGGCGGCCCTGTCGATCACCCGCTCCAGCTCCTCCTCCAGCACCTCGTCGGCGACCTCCAGCACCAGGTCCAGCGTCTCCTCGAGCTCGTCCGGATCCGGTAGGTTGGGGTTGGATCGACTCAGCTCCTCCTCCAGCGCCTCCTCCAGGTGGGCCTGAGCCCGATCGGCCAGCGCGGGCACGAACCGCTCCTGAAGCTCCGTGCTCAGGGTCTCCCGGATCGAGTCCTCGTCCACCTCGAGCTTCTCCGCCAGGTAGACCTCGCACCACAGGTTCAGCAGGCGGTCCATGAGCCGCTCCCGGACCTCATCCGTTGACACCATCCTCCGAGCCAACGGGAAGCCCCCTACCCCTCGACGCTCAGGTGCTCGTCCAGGTCCTCGAGGATCCTCTTCGCGCTCCGCTCGGCCACCATCCCCAGGATCCACTCCGTGTCCTTCATCGCCCGCTCGACGGCCCGGCACACCGCGTCGACGAGGAACCGGCACTCGTCCACGTCCACACCGGCCTCGGAGAGCCGCTCCAGGTAACGATCCCGGAAGTCCTCGCCGAACCGCTCCAGCTCCTCCCGGATCCCGCTCGACAGCTCCCCGAGGCTCAGCTCCTCACGGACGCGGCTCGCCAGGTTGGGCAGCACCTCCTCCAGGGGATCCTCCTCCGCCATCGGGTGACCCCGCCGGTGTTCACGTTCCGACGTAGGATAAGTCCTTCGAAAAGGGGGAAGGGGTCGGGAAGTCCGCCTTCGCTCATCCCCGGTTCCGGGTCGCCCAAGGCTGAACTCCTCATCCCGCGCAAGACTTTTTACGCGAGTGGACGCGGTGGGCCCGGGAGGAGGGCCCGCAGCTCAGTCCGGTCAGAGCGCGGGGCTCATAACCCCGTGGTCCCGGGTTCAAATCCCGGCGGGCCCACCACCCCGAATCGTTATGATGACTATAACGTTGTCCCGGCCGAGGCCAGCGCGGGTAGCGGGTAGAGCGGGGCCATCGCCGTCATCGTCACCCAGTCCAGCCTCCCCCTCCGACCCCGGAGGTAGAGCGCGAGCATCGAGGCCATCGGGACCAGGAGGTACGTCAGGTCCCGGGGCGAGAGGTCCCACCGGGTGAAAACCAGTCCTATCGAGACCGGGAACGTGGCCTGGAACACCATCGCCCCGGTCACGTTGCCCAGGGCGAGGCGGTCGCGCCCGCGGATGTACCAGATCACGCTGTTCACCTTCTCCGGCAGCTCCGTGGCCACCGGGGTCAGCAGGGAGGAGACGACCAGCGAGCTCAGCCCCACGCTGAGGGAGATCTCCTCGACCCCGCGGGCAAAGCTCCGGGCGCCGAGGACCATCAGGAGGACGGAGACGGCGAGCAGCAGGGTGGACAGCGCGGCCGCCAAGGCCGGGTGGGCCAGCTCCACGGGGAGGGAGGGGCGCTCGATCGGCTCGCCGATCCCGGACAGCCGCTTCAGGTAGTACGCGTACAGTGCGATCAGGAGGGCCGCGACCGCGCACCGCAGGGGCCACGACTTGACGAGGGTGGCGAGGAGCGTGAGCGCGTAGGCGGCCAGGAAGTGGCGGGCGTCGAATCGGAGCTGGTCGCAGCGCACCTCGGGGGAGCCCCTGTACCCGAGCGCGCTGGCGAGCGCGACCGCGATCCCGCCGACGCCCATGGCCAGGGTGGAGAGCATGAGCGGGGCGCCGAGGATGGCCCCCACCGCCACGCCTTCCTGCCGGCCCGTGGCGATGGCGACGATGGGCACGAGGGTCTCCGGCAGGGCGGTGGCCACGGCCGCCACGAAGCTGCCCACGAAGCCGGCGGGGAGCTTGAACCGGTAGCTGATCCACTCCACGACGTTGGTAAATACCCAGGCCCCGAGCAGGACCTCCGCCATGCCCGAGACCAGGTCCACGACCGCGCTCAAGCGGGGGTCCCCTGGGTTGGTTAAGGGTACGATCAAGCTGAGCCGGTGCGGGCTCAGGGCGCCCGAGTGCGAGCCGGTCCGGCGGTCCTACTTCGAGCGGCTGCGCCGCTTCCGGGACTATCAGGTACGGAAGCTGTACGAGGAGGGCGTGCGTATAAACGTATTGGCGAGGCTGTTCGACCTGTCCGAGGGCGAGGTTCGGGAGATTCTGCTTAAGCCGCCGAGGTGCGCCCGGTGCGGCAGGAAGCTCCGCCGGAACGTGCCGCTGTGTTCCGAGTGCGAGCGGGTGCTGAGGGAGTCCGAGGAATGATCGGGGCGGTGCTGATCGGTGGGCGCGGGCGGCGGATCGGTGGGGACAAGCCCTGGGTGGTCGTGGAGGGGAGGCCGCTGGTCGAGTGGGCGACGAGGCTTCTGAGGCGGGTCGGGTGCGAGCGGGTTTACGCGGTCGCCCCCGTCCGCGACGCGCGCTGGGACGGTCCAACGATCCGGGACAGCGGGGGAGGGCCCGCGGACGGTATTCGGGCCGTGCTGGAGGCGTTTCCGGGCGAGCTCGTCTGCGTGACCGCCTGCGACGTGGTGTTCGACCCGGAGGCCTTCTCCCGGTGCGACCCGGTGCCACGGCACGTCAAGGGAACGCTGTTCCCGATGCTCCTAAGGGCCGAGGAGGTCCCGCGGGCCGAGTCCGTGCGGGAGCTGCTGGACCGGCTGGGCTCGGTCGGCGTGGAGGTGCCGGCGGTGGACGCGGACCGGCCGGAGGACCTCCCTCGGTACCGGGCGCTGCTGCGTCGGGTCACCGGACGAAGTGCTCGCGGCGCTTCCGCTGGTACTCCTCGATGATGCGCACGATCTCCTCTCGCTGCTCCTCCCGCTCCTCCTCCTTCCACCGCTCTCGGACGCGCTCGATCGCGCGGCGCAGCTCGTCCGACTCGACGAGTGCCAGGGTGCCGGCGCGCTTGACGGTCACGTCCCGGCCCTCCTCCAGCAGCGGCAGCTTCAGCTCCCGGAACTTGGCCCGGGCCTGCTCGGGCACGGCGGACTCGTCGGGCACGATCACCGCCTCCGGGTCGAGGTCCTGGAGCTCCTCCACGTTGGACTCGCTCATCCCGCTGGGATCCTCCACGTAGAGCGCGAACACCGGCGGGGTCCGCAGGTCCGAGAGCACCTCGTGCGAGGCCTTCTCCACCTCCACCACCGGGACGCCCTTGCCCGAGCGGAGGATGGCGTTGAGCCGCTCCGCCTTCCTCAGCCGGCGCTCGAGCTCCTGCCGCCGCGACTTCTCCCGGTTAAGCTCCCGCCGCAGGCGCTGGATCTCCCGCTCCTTCGCCTTCAGCCTCCTCTTCACGCGCTCCTCCACGAGCTCCTCGATCCGGTCCTGCAGCGACTCGAGCTTCTCCTTCAGCTCCCTGTTCTCCTGCTTGAGCTTGTCAACGAGCCGCTCCAGGTACTCCAGCTCGCGCTCGTACTCCCGGAGCTTGTTCTCCCGGGACTCCAGCTCGCGCTCCAGCGCCCGAATGCGGCGCCGGTAGCGGTCGATTCGCGCCCGGTCCTTCCGGCGCTGGCGCTCGATCGTGCGCTCCTTGCTCACGATCTTAAGGGCGTCCGAGACGGGGAGTCCCTTGATCACGTAGCTGGCGGCCTTCAGCACGTCCCGACGCTTGGCGTCCTCCGGCGCCCGCCGCTCCACCTTCTTGATCGTGGGCTTGACCAGCGTGTGGTACGCCTTGATCGCGGCCGCGAGCGCGTCCCGCTGGTGGGTGTCCCGGGGCCGCACCCGCTCGCCGCGCTTGGCCAGGTGGCCCTTCACCAGCTCCCGCTTCTCATCGACCGAGAGGCTCCGCTTGGGCCGGTACAGCTTGGCACCCAGGGTCCGGGCCAGCCGCTCGACGGCGGTCGGAACCGGCGAGACGTCCGTGGCCACGACCGCCGGCCGGCCCAGGGACTCCACCCGCTCCACGATCTCGCTGATGGACACGTTCCGCGAGCTCTCCAGGTGGATGACCGCGCCGTCGGCGTTGAGCACGGCGACCGCGGTCGTGGCGCCCGGATCCACACCCACGGTGAGGAGCTCCCGCCGGTGCGACTCCCCGCGGAAGGTGATCTTGTCCTTCAGGACCGGCTCGACCTGGACCTTGACCTCCGAGGTGTCGACGCTGTCCACGATGGGCTTGACCCGGTCGTAGCGCTCGTAGACCACGAACTCGGCCGAGGCGTATCCACCCTCCGCCTTCCTGACGTGCAGATCGTAGTCGATGCCCTCCCGCTCCAGCGCCGCCTGAAGCTCCTTAACCGCGCGCTTGACCGCCGCGTGCAGGTTCCGAGCGTACCGGGACTGGCTGAACCCGCCCTGCCCCGGCCTGCGCGCCCGACCGATCCGGATCCGAGTCTCGTCCTCCAGGACGAAGACCTCGCTGCCCACGCCCATCCGGGCCAGACGGGCGCAGGCCTCGGCCTCCTCCTCGGGATCCTTCGGGTCCGGCACGGGGATCCCGTGCTCCCGGGCCAGGCGCTGGAGGGATCGCTGCTCTCCGGGCTCCCCGGTCACCTGGACGACGCGCAGGGTCGGGTGCGCCTTGATCACCTCCATGAGCTCGGAGGTGCTGTCCAGGAGCTCGTACACGTTGTCCACGGCCAGAACGTCCGGCTCGGTGGCGAGAAGCAGGTCGAGCAGGTCGTCCCGGGACAGGCGCTTCCTGAGCACGACCTCGTCGTCCTCGAGGACGACGACCGCGTACTCCGGAGGATCCTCCCGGACGACATCCACTCCGACCACGATCACGATCCCGCGCACCCGCGCGGGGGGTTGTCACGAGCCGGCGAGCGTTCACTTAAGAATAAGCTGTCGGGCGACCGCGTTCGCCATGTGATCGCCCGAGAGCTCCCGCACCACCTCCAGGCAGGCGTCGACCGCGAACGCGGGACCCCGGGTCGTGATCACCCGGCCGTCCCGCACCATGCCGCGCTCCACCGGCTCCGCGCCTCGAGCCCTCAGCTCCGCCTCCAGGCCCGGGTAAGTCGTGGCCCGCCTGCCGTCGAGCACCCCGGCCTCGGCCAGGACCAGCGCGCCGGAGGAGAGACCCACGACCAGGCCGCGCTCGCTCACCGACCGCACGAGCTCCAGGCACCTTCGGTAGCCCGTGAGCGTGGTGGGGGAGGAGCCCCCGGGGATCACGACGGCCTCGTAACCCCCACCCTCCGCGTCCCAGATGGTGGCGTCAACGCTGAGCCGCAGCCCGTTCACGCCCTCCACCTCCTCCTCGACCCCGACCAGCTCCCAGTTCAGCCCGCCCCGCGAGAGCACGCTGATCGCCGCACCCAGCTCCAGCTCCTCGAACCCCTCATCGATGAGGATCGCGATCAAGGGGAACGCCCCTCGCCGGTGGTGTCCCCGGGCCCGAAGAAACCATCCAAGCTCGTCGCCGCGCTGCACGCGCGCCGGCTGGAGGGGCGGAGCGCTGGTCCTGAGCACGCAGGCCGCCGATGGACGAGGTGCGGACGCACGGGGAATACCTCGAGGACCCGGTCTCGGAGGGGACCCGCCGGACGCTCGCCGCCAACGGCGCCGGGCCGCGGTTCGCGGTCACGTAGCGGGCTCTCGGGCCTTGATCGAGCGCTCGCCGCGCCCGGGAGGGTGCGGTGAGTCGGGGAATCGCGCCCACGGGTGGAGGATAGAGCCGCCGCTGCCGGGGATCTGGGCGGGGTCTTGCCTGAAGGAGCGTGATCGTGACGACCCGCTGACCCGGACCCCCTCGGTGGGCGCGCCCGGTTCGTCGAGTCCGAGCTCGACTGGGCCGTCCTGGCGCGCCCGGAGGGAGTGATCCCGGGGTTCCGGGGTCATCGTCGGGTGGGGTGACAGGTACGGTAACGGGTGGCTCGTTCCGGCCTTGGCGAGGCCGTGCCGCGGGTCGTCGTGAGGTTAAGGGTGAGAAGGAGGAGCTGGGGTGGCTCCTGAAAAACGCGAGGGGGGCGTTAGCGGCGGCCGCCTCGGCCCGTCTTCCGGGCCGCGATGTGTCCGACCTTCTGCCCGGGTGGCGCCCCGCGGGCGACGGTCGTCGGCTTGCCGGGGCTCTGGTGGTTGCCACCACCGAACGGGTGGTCGACGGCGTTCATCGCCACGCCGCGCACCTTGGGCCACTTGCCGCCCTTCGAGCGCATGTGGTGGTACTTCTTACCGGCCTTGACGAACGGCTTCTCGCGCTTGCCGCCGCCCGCCATCACGCCGATGGTCGCGCGGCACCGCGGGTCGAAGGCGCGGATCTTGCCGGAAGGCAGCTGGACGTAGGTCTTGCCCACGTCGTGCGCGACGATGGTGGCGTAGCAGCCCGGGGCCCGGGCGAACTTGCCGCCGTCTCCCGGCCGTCCCTCGATGTTGAAGATCGGGACTCCCTCGGGGATCTCCGCCAGCGGCAGGGTGTTACCCGGCTTGATCTCGGCGGAGACGCCGCACTCGATGGTGTCGCCCACCTTGGTGCCCTCGGGCACCAGGACCAGCCGCTCCTCGCCGTCCTCGAAGCGCACGCGGGCCACCGGTGCGTTCCGGGCGGGGTCGTGGATGAGCTCGATGACCTTGCCGACTACCTTCCCCTTCTTCTCCTTCTCGTCGTAGGGTCGGTGCCCGGCGCGGCCACGGTACCGGTGCGAGGGTGCGCGGTACGTGGGCGAGCCGCGACCGAGGCGCTGCGGCCGGATGCGCTTGCCCATGGGGATGCACCCCGCCTACAGGATGCCCAGCTCCACGGCGATGTCCTCGGCCCGGTACTCGGGCTTTAGCTTGACGTAGGCCTTTTTCTCGCCCTTGGGCGTGATGAGCGTGTTCACTTTCTCGACCTCGACGTCGAAGAGCTCCTCGACGGCCTTCTTGATCATCGGCTTGGTCGCGTCGCGCCGGACGATGAACGTGAGCTTGTTCTCCGCCTCCAGCAGGCGCATGGCCTTCTCCGTCGCCAGCGGGTACAGGAGCACGTCGTGCGGGTCCTCAATGCGCGGACCGCGTCGCTTCGCCATGGGGTTCGGCCCCCTACTCGCCCAGTCGCTCCTCCAGGACCTCGATCGCGGAGGGCGTGTACACGGTCAGCCGGCCCGGGTGAGCGCCGGGGGCGAGGTGCTCGACGTTGAGCTCCATCGCCTTGACCACGTCGACGCCCGGGTGGTTCCGGGCCCCGAGCTCGATGCCCTCGAACTCGTCCACCACGATCAGGACGCTCTTCGGCTTGACGTAGCGCCGGCCGCGCCGCTTGCCCTTACCCGCGCGGATGCGGCGCTTCTTCTTGGCCCGCTCCACGTCGTCCCACAGGCCCAGGTTCTTGAAGAACTCTCGCACCTCCCGGGCCTTCCGCAGCTCTCGCAGCTCGTCCACGACGACCAGGGGCAGCTCCGGAACCTCGTCGATGATGTGGCCTCGGTCCTCCACGAACTCCGGCTTGGCGGTGGCCGCCAGGGCGGAGCGGAGAGCGGCGCGCTTCTCCTTCCGGTTCACCTTCTGGCTCCAGTCCTTCTCCGGCTTCGGTGGGTGGGCCTTGCGCCCGCCGACGGCCTGGGCGACGCGGGCGGCGCGGCCGGCGGCCGGGTGCCGCTCGCCCTTGATCCGTGGCACCATCGCGACTCCGTAGCCCGCACCCCACGACTCGGCGCTCGTGCGCATACCCGCCCGCGGGTCCGTACCGTAGGGCTGCCGCCGGTTCGCCTGGAACGCCAGGACCACGCGCCGGATGAGGTCCTTCCGCACGGGCTCCTCGAAGAACTCCGGCAGCTCGATCTCGTCCACCTGCTCGCCCTCCAGGTCGAACACTGGGACCTTCACGACGCGACCCCCCTACGCGCTGGCGGTGCCGCCCAGCTGCTCGAGGATGTCCTCCTCGGAGGCCTTCGGCCGCACGCCCTGCTGCGACGTCCGGCTGATGTACAGGATCTCGGGCGCACCCTTCGGCGCGTTCTTCGGCGGCCGGACCGCGGGCCGCAGCCGGATCAGGCGCTTCTTCGGCCCGGGCACGGTACCGTGGATCAGGATGTAGTCCCCGCGCACGACGCCGTAGTTCACGAAGCCGCCCTTCGGCGTGACCTCCTCACCGTTCTCACCGATCTTGAGGATCCGCTTGTTGTGCTCGGTCCGCTGGTGGTACCCCACCTGACCGGCCATCGGGACCGTCCAGCGCACGCGCGAGGGCGTGATCGGACCGATCGAACCCACGTGCCGACCCTTCTGCTTCCGCTGGGCCTTCCGGTCCTGGATCGTGACGCCCCAGCGCTTGACCACGCCCTGGAAGCCCTTGCCCTTCGTGATGCCGGAGACGTCGACCATCTCACCCTCCTCGAACACGTCACTGGCCCGGATCTCCTGGCCCAGGATCTCGGCCGCGTACTCGAACCGCTCCCGCACGTCCTTGCCGCCGATCCGGTACTCCATCACGTCCGGCTTCTTCTTCGGCACGCCGGCCTTCTTGGGCTGGGTCGCCACGATCACCCGGACCTCGTCCACGACGCCCTCGTCCACCAGCTCCTCGATCTTGTCCAGGTCGCCCGCCTCACCCTCCTTGGGCACCGTGAAGACGCGATCCATCTCCAGCTCCTCCGGGATCTCCGCCCACGCCTCCGTCAGGCACTTGTACCCGTCCGGCGTCGCCGCGTACACCCGGACGGCCGCCACGTACATGGGCGGCGCGTCGAGCACGGTGACCGGGACCGCGATCTCCTCGCCCTCCGTCGGGCTGTTCGGCCAGTCGTCGATCATGATCACGTGCGTCATTCCGGCCTTGTAGCCCGCGAACCCCTGCACTCGCACCTTGTCCTCGTCCGGCCAGCTCCTTATCCTCGGGACGGGCCTCGACGCGCGCTTACGCGGGCTGAACGCCAGCGAGCCGCGCCTTGGACGACCCGGGTTCCTGCGCCCACCGCGACCCAACGCGCGCACCCCCAGTCTTGGGCACGGCCCGCCCGGACGGGGGTATAAAGATTGACCGTACCGGAGGGCGAAGGGGTGCACCGCGAGCTCTTCGAGCGGAAGAGCCCGGAGGCGATCCTCGAGGACCTGCTGGACTTCGCCGAGCGCGTCCAGACCGCCTACAAGCGGGTGAACCCGCCCAAGCTCGGGGAGCGGCTGCGCGGGGTCAGCCTGCAGGACCTCATCCGGGAGTTCTTCGAGCAGCTGAGCCCGGACGTGCTCCGAGACGCCCTTGGGGTCGAGGACGGCGAGGTAAGGAGTTATCGGGACCTCGACGCGATCCTGCGCGCGCTCGAGGACGAGCTGGAGGAGCGTCGGGAGGACCTGAGGAGGGTCCGGCACGCGCTGGGCAAGTACCTGTTCTCCCGCACCTACGTCCTGGGGTGGCTGGCCGTCCGGGTCACGGGGAAGGAGCGGAGGAGCGACTGGCTGATGGGGCTGGTCAGCCGGCTGGTGGAGACGGAGCTGCTGGCGGAGGAGGCCGCGCTCATCGCCTCCGTCGTCGACGCCGAGGACGTCCGGGAGTGGGCGGAGGAGTACCTCGGGGAGTTGGAGCTCGGCGCGATGTTGGAGGGGGCGGAGCCCGAGGAGGAGGCTGAGGCGCCGGAGGAGTCCGGGGAGGAGGAGCTAACCTTCGGCGAGGACCGGCTGGAGCCGGAGCCCAAGCTGGAGGTGTGCGTGGTGAGGGGGCGGCTGCCGCGGTTCGTGGACCCGGACACTGGGGCTGTGGTCCCGGACGCTCGGGCGGGAGATTTATTGGTGGTAGGGGGGACCGCGGCCAGGATACTCTCGGAGCGCGGAAGGCGGTGGGGTGGACCGTTCGCCAGGATGGTGCGCAGGTAGGGGGTTTGGCGGCATGGTCAAGCTGCCGAGGAAGATCCGGACGTACTGCCCGTACTGTCGGAAGCACACGGTTCACGAGATCGAGAAGGCGGAGAAGAACCCGCCGCGGAAGATGTCCTGGGGTCAGCGGCAGTTCGAGCGGGTGCTGAAGGGTTACGGTGGCTTCCCGCGCCCGAAGCCGTCCGGGGAGAAACCCACTAAGAAGGTCGACCTACGGTACCGATGCACGGAGTGCGGTAAGGCTCACACGCGGAAGGGCTGGCGGGCCGGCACGCTGGAGTTCGAGGAGGAGTAAGCCGGGGGTGAGGCTCCTTGGCCGAGGAGCGTGAGGAGGAGCGCCTGCTGAGGCGGTTTACGGAGTCGGATCTGGTTCCGCAGCCGCGGAGCCGGTTCCTGAGGGTGGAGTGCGTGGACTGTGGGAACGAGCAGGTGATCTTCGGAAACGCGAGCACGGTCGTTCGCTGCCACATCTGCGGCCGGGTGCTGGCGAAGCCGACGGGCGGTAAGGCGAAGGTGCTGACGAAGATTAAGGAGGTCCTCGAGTAATGCCTCGCAAGCTCTCGGAGCTGCCCGAGGAAGGCGAGGTTGTGATGGCCACGGTGGAGCGGGTGGAGGATCACGGCGCCTTTGTCACGCTGGACGAGTACCCGGAGGTCGAGGGCTACATCCACATCTCGGAGGTGGCGAGCGGCTGGGTCAAGAACATCCGGGACCACGTGAAGGAGGGACAGAAGGTCGTCGCCAAGGTGATCAAGGTTAACCCGAAGAAAAAGTACGTGAACCTGTCCCTGCGGCGGGTCACGGACCACCAGCGGAAGGAGAAGCTCAAGGAGTGGAAGCGGGAGCAGCGGGCGGAGAAGCTGCTGGAGATGGCGGCGGAGGAGCTCGGTAAGGACCTGGACGAGGCGTACGAGGAGGCCGGGTACAAGCTGATCGAGGAGTACGGCTCGCTGTACGACGCGCTGGAGCGGGCGGCCTCGAACCAGAGCCCGGAGCCGCTGCTGGAGGCGGGCATCCCCAAGGAGTGGGCGGAGAAGCTGGCGGAGCTGGCGATCGAGAACATTGAGCCGGGTCGCGTGAAGATCGAGGCCTACGTGGACCTGAGCTGCCCGGCGCCGAACGGTGTGGAGATCATTAAGGAGGCGCTGCGGCGCATCGAGGAGTACGACGAGGATGACGTGAAGATGGAGGTGCAGTACGTCGGCGCGCCGAGGTACCGGATCCGGGTGGACGCGCCGGACTACAAGACGGCGGAGAAGGCGGTCCGGAAGGCCGCGGAGGAGGCGATCGAGTACGTGGAGGAGCACGGTGGCGAGGGCGAGTTCCATCGAGAGCTGGAAGAGGGGTGAACTCGTGCCTAAGCGCCTCCGCAGGTGCAAAGAGTGCGGGGAGTACACCCTACAGCGGGACAAGTGCCCGCACTGCGGCGGAGAGGTGGAGGTGCCTCATCCCCACCGATTCTCGCCGGAGGATCCGTACGGCAAGTACCGGAGGAGATTAAAAAAGAAGATCTGGATCGAGAAGTTCGGGCCTCCCCCGGAGGGGGAGGGGGACTGACGATGGACCTCCTAAAGCTCGCTCGCGGGAGCACCGTCATTCGGCTCGAGTTCGAACCGGACGTGGAGAAACCCGTGTTCGTGGAGGGCCTGCCCGGCATCGGTCACGTCGGCAAGCTCGCCGCCGAGGCCATGATCGAGGACCTCGGGGCGGAGAAGTTCGGCGAGCTCTACTCCCCCTACTTCCCGCCCCAGGTCTCCGTGAACAAGGACGGGATCGTGGAGGTGATGAAGAACGAGTTCTACGTGTACGAGTCGGACAGCTCGGACGAGCCGGACATCATCTTCCTCGTCGGCAAGGCGCAGGTGCAGGGCGAGCTCGGCCAGCACGAGGTGGCCATCAAGGTGCTCCAGACCGTTAAGGAGTTCGGAACAGAAACCATCTTCACGCTCGGCGGGCTGGGCACCGGCACCTTCCCGTCCGAGCCCAAGGTGGTCGGGGCGGCCACGCACAAGGAGATGATCGACCTCCTTAAGGAGCACGGGGTGGAGATCCGCACCGGAGACAGCGGAGGGAACATCGTCGGCGCCTCGGGACTCCTTCTCGGCTTCGGCAAGGTCATGGGAATGCGCGGTGCCTGCCTGATGGGCGTGACGCCCGGTCACCTGATCGACCCGCGCGCGGCCATGGCGGTCGTGGAGAAGCTGTCCGAGATCCTGGGCGTTGAGGTCGAGGCGGAGTCCCTGAGGAAGCGCGCGGAGAAGTTCGAGCGCGAGGTCTCGCAGCAGCTCGAAGAGATGCCCTCGATGGAGGAGATGCAGCAGCAGGTCCAGCAGCAGGAGGTGGAGGAGGGCAAGCCGGAGGAGGACCTGCGGTACATCGGGTGAGGTCATTGGCCCGCACGATCCACCGCGCTCTTTTTTCCGCGATCGCGCCCCTGCTCCTGTCCCTGCTGCCCTTCTTCTGGATCCCACACCTGGCCTTCCTCCTCGCCGCGCTGGGCATCTGCGCGGAACGGTACGGAGTCCCGGCCACGTCCATGGTCTCCGGCATCGTGGCGCTGGCGCTGATTTTCGGGCAGCCCTACCTGGCCGCCCTCGCCGCCGTCATCGGCGAGCTAACCATCGCGGAGGCGCTTAGACGCAAGCTCTCGGACGACCCGGTGGCCTCGACCCTGCACTCCGCCGTCGGGGGCGCGGCGGCCGCGGTACTCGTCGGCCAGGCGATGGGTGGAACGCTCCACGCCATCATCTTCGGCCTCACGATCTTCGCGGCGTTCATCCGGCCCCCGCTGGCCCCGAAGCTCTACGAGCGTCGGGAGCGGTACGACCCCTGGAACTCGATCGTCCTGGCCGCCCTGATGCTGTTCGGGCTCGTTCCCCTGGTCGGGATCGGCAACGCCTGCCTGGCCTTCCTCGTCGCGAAGGGGGTCGACGGCTCCGGCGGTCTCGCTCAGTTCATCCCGCGCTCCGTGAACCCGGTGGTCTCGCTCGAGGGGCTCAAGGTCCGCCGGGTGGAGGAGGGCATCAGCCCGATCGGCACGCTCTTCGAGTTCCTGACCGCGCTGGGCCTGGGCCTCCTCATCACGGGCTCCTGGAAGGGCGGTCTCGCGATGGGGGCGACGGTCACGATCGCCGACGTCGTGTCCAACGTAACCGGAGTTGAGAAGTACCACAAAGGGGACGACCTGCTCATGACCCTCGCCGCCGCCTGGACGATCCACACGTTCGGCACCCACGGGCTGCTCACGATCACCCGGCACCTGCAGGGGTGAGGCGGCGTGGGCTGGCGCTACCCGACCGCCGCCGTCGCCATCTCCCTCTTCATGTACTCCGGGGTCGACACGGAGCCGCTGCAGTACTGCACGGCCCAGTGGGTGGAGTCGCTCCTCCGCGCGCTGGGGGTCAACCTCCCCAAGACCGGGTACACCTTCCAGGTTGGCAAGGTCAACGCCGTGATCGTTAAGGGCTGCGTGGTGTGGCCCGCGATCTCCATCTTCATCGGCCTGATCCTCGCCACCCCGGGCCCCTCGCTGGCCCGGAAGCTCCTGGCCGTGGCCGTCTCGACCGCGGTCATGACCGCCGGGAACGTCCTCCGGCTCGCCTTCATGTTCTACATGATGGAGGTCTGGGGCGTCGGGTTCACGCTCGCCCACGACGTCGTCGGCCAGCTGATCGGCCTCCTGATCATCGTGCTCGCCGGCTGGGCCGCCTTCGAGATCGTCCCAGAAACTGAAGAGAAGCTGCGCGAGCTGATCCCCGTCTAGGGGGAGCAAGGTGCGGACTTACGATGCCGACTTCCACCTCCACTCCAAGTACTCCGGCGGCACCTCCCCGAAGATGGTCGTGAAGGAGATCGCCCGGGGAGCGGTGAGGAAGGGGCTGGACATCGTCGGGACCGGGGACATCCTGCACCCCCGGTGGCGCAAGCACGTGCGCCGCGAGCTGGAGGAGGACGAGCACGGCCTGCTCCGCGAGCCGCGCACCGGCGTCCTGTTCGTTCCCACGGTCGAGATCGAGGACCGGAACCGGGTTCACCACCTCGTGATCCTGCCCTCGCTGGACGAGGCCGAGGACCTGTACGAGGACCTCGAGCCTCACTCGCCGGACATCACCGAGGAGGGTAGGCCGCGGGTCGACCTGTCCGGGGCCGAGCTGATCGACCTGCTGAAGGAGCGGGAGTGCCTGGTGGGGCCGGCGCACGCGTTCGTCCCCTGGACCAGCGTGTTCAAGGAGTACGACTCCCTCTCCGAGTGCTACGGCGACGCCGTGGACAGGGTGGATTTCGTGGAGCTGGGCCTCTCCGCGGACTCCAGCTACGCGGACCGGATCTCGGAGCTGCACGACTACACGTTCCTCACGTGCTCGGACGCACACTCACCCTACCCGCACCGGCTCGGGCGGGAGTTCGTCCGGCTGGAGCTGGAGGAGCCCTCCTACGACGCGATCAAGGCGGCGATGCACCGGAAGCCGGGCGGCCGCGTGGTCCTGAACGTGGGCCTGGTCCCGGAGCTGGGCAAGTACAACCGGACGGCGTGCGCCCGGTGCAAGCGGCAGTTCGAGCTGGAGGAGGCCGAGCGGCTGAACTGGCGCTGCCCCGAGTGCGGCGGCCAGATCAAGAAGGGCGTCCGGGACCGGGTGCTGGAGCTGGCGGACCTGGAGGAGCCGGAGCACCCGGACCACCGGCCACCGTACCTGCGGATCGTCCCGCTGTCGGAGCTGATCGCCAAGGCGCTCGGGATCTCGACCGTCACGGCGAAGAAGGTGAACGCCGTGTGGAGCGCGCTCGTCCGGCGGTTCGGGAGCGAGATCGACGTCCTGGTTGAGGCGCCGCCGGAGGAGGTGGCGGAGGTGGACGAGCGGGTCGCGGAGCTGCTGAAGGCCTTCCGGGAGGGGTCCGTCAGCATCCGGCCCGGCGGAGGTGGGAGGTACGGCGAGATCGTCACGGGAGAGGAGGGTGAAGAGGAGGGCGAGTCGGAGGACGGCAGGGTGGTCCAGCGGACGCTGGATGACGTCCTCCGGGGGTAGCCTCGTGCCCCTGATCCGCCGCAGGCGCCTCCGTCGGTTCTTGGAGCGGATCGAGGTGCGGGTCGGGATAGAGGAGGAGCTGTTCCTGATCAACCGCCGCGGCTCGCTCGCGCAGGCGGCCGACGACGTGATGGTGGAGGCGGCCGACCTCCTGGAGTCGGACTCCTCCCTGCTCGACGCGTGCTGGGAGTACATCCTGGGTCTGGACCCGGAGCCCAACCGCGCCCAGATCGAGTACATCACCCAGCCCGTCCCGCCCGACGAGGTCCGAGACGCCTGCGAGACCGGGCGGGAGCTCATCCGCAAGGCGGCGAGTAAGCTCGGCCTGCTCGTCATGCTGGAGAGCATGCACCCGGTCGAGAGCGACCCGCTCCCCATCAACGGGACGCACGTGAACGTGGCCATCCGGCTCAAGGACAAGCCGTACATGACGCCCTCCCAGGTCTGCGCGGTCTACAACTACCTCTGGTACCACCTGCCCACGATCATCGCGGCCACGGCCAACTCGCCCTACTGCTGCGGTGGGAAGAACCTCGCCGCCAGCTGCCGGCTGCTGAAGAGCCGCGTGCTCAAGCCCAACCGGCACGCGAAGCTGAAGCGTCCTCCCAAGAGGCCCACCCTGACTCAGACGCAGTACTACGGTCGGCTCCGGTACAAGCTCCGGCTCCGTAAGGACACGGAGTTCGAGGAGCGGGTGGTGGCGCACCCTAACGGCAAGCGGCTGGTGGACATCACCCCGCGCGGCCCGGCCTCGAACGTGACGGGGGACGAGAACGAGAGTCCCGACCGGAACCGGGTGGAGGTGCGCGCGATCGATAACCAGAAGTCCCTGGACTACCTGCACGACGTGGTCCTGCTGATCGTGGGGCTGAGCATTCACGGGTTTTATCTCCACGAGAAGGAGGGTCGGACGGACTACCCGGACAAGAACCACCGCAAGAACCGGGAGCTGGCGATACGGGCCGGAATCGAGGCCGAGTTCGTGCAGGACGGCCGCGTCGTCAAGGCCCGCGAGGCCCTGCTGGAGCTGGTGGGCCTCGTGGAGGACATCGTCGACGAGTTCGGGCTGTCCTTCCGGTCCCAGCTGCGCAACGGGAAGGCCGAGATCGAGAGTCGCCCGGCCCTGCGCGTGGAGCGACAGTTCGAGGAGCTGGCGAGGTACGAGGGGAAGGAGGTCGTCGTCCAGCTGGGCTCGGACCGCGTCATCGAGATCGGTGGGAAGCGGGTCCGAATCCCCGAGGGCACGCGGCTGGTGGGGAAGCTGACCAGAGTCGCGGATTACGAGTACCGCCGGGATAAACTGGGCCTCGTCAAGCACATAGTGAAGGCGAAGATCACCGCCGGTGTCGACCGGCCGGTGGTCGTGGTCGAGCGGGAGGGCGTCGTGGGCCGGCTACCGCGGGGTGTTAGGGTGCCGCTCAAAGAGGGTGACCGGATCGTCCAGCTCGAGTACGTGAGCCGGGGGATCCCGGGTCGGTGGTGATCGACGTTCACAACCACCTCGGGGAGGACGTGGACGGTACCGTCCAGACCGTGGAGATGCTGCTCGCCAAGATACGGGTCAGCGGGATCGACCGGGCGGTCGTTTTCCCCTTCAACGACGTGGACCCGGGTGTGTGCTTCTCCAAGGCGAACGACCGGATCGCGCAGGCCTGCTCGGAGCACGAGGAGCTGATCGGGTTCTGCCGGGTGGACCCGAACTGCGAGGAGGTGGCGGTGGAGGAGGTCGAGCGGTGCGTGCGCGAGCTGGGGCTGAGGGGGGTCAAGCTGCACCCGCGCAGCCAGTCCTTCTACCCGGACGATCCCGAGGCAGTGAGAGTGGTGGAGAAGGCGGCCGACCTGGGCGTCCCGGTGATCATTCACACGGCTCGGGGGGAGCCCTTCTCGGACCCCGTCCGGGTGGGGCGGCTGGCGGAGGAGGTCCCGGACACGCCCATCGTGATGGCGCACATGGGGAAGGAGCTGGGGTACGACGCGGCGATCAAGGTCGCGGAGGAGCACGAGAACGCGTACCTCGAGATCTCGCTGGTCAAGGACCCGAAGGTCATCGAGCGGGCGGCGGAGGTGGTGGGTGACGAGCGCATCCTCTTCGGCTCGGACTCGCCCTACGGCAGCCCCGCCGCGCAGCTGGAGGTGGTAAAGAAGGCCGACGTCGACCACGATAAGATCCTGGAGAAGAACGCGAAGAAGCTGCTGGGGCTCTAGGCTTGCCGCTGAGAAGCCGCGCCGTGGAGCTGATTCTCCGGGAGGGAATCTCGGACGTTCGGGAGCTCTCCGAGCGGCTCGATGTCCCGCCGGAGGAGCTCGAGCGCATCCTGGCGGGCGTCCCTGGCCTGTCGATTGGTGACGGTGAGGTGCGCCCGGAGGTGAGGCTGCGCGGCTACGTGGAGGTGCGAGGAACGCGCCCGATCCTCCTTACGGCCCCGCACGCGCAGGGACCCGGGGCGGACGTCTTCACCGGCGAGATCGCGTGGTGGGTGGCGCAGATCTCCGGATGCTACGCGCTCATAGGAACGGTCAGCCGGAAGTCGCGCCTGCCCGGGGAGGACCGCCCGGCGGACTACAACCGAGAGTGGGCCCGGGACACGCCCTTCCGGCGCCGGATCTCGGAGCTGATCGAGGAGCACGGGATCCGCTTCATCGTGGACCTGCACGGGATGGAGTCCGACCCGGTCCGGCCGGAGATCGACGTCGGGGCACTGGGCGGGGAGGCCGCTCAGGGCGAGCTCGTCTCGAAGATCGTGGAGCGGCTGGAGGAGTGCGGGTTCGACGTGGGGTTCGAGCAGGAGTTCTGCGGCGGGGACATCCTGGAGTACCACTGCGACGGCGAGCGGGTGCAGGGGATTCAGCTGGAGCTGTCGGACGAGCTGCGGGAGTTAGACGAATATAGAGGGATCCTGGCCGTGCTGGTGGTCGTTAACACGTTACTGGGGGAGTTGTGATACATGGTAGCCGTCGTGCTCGTCGGTCACGGTAGTCGGCTGCCTTACAACCGGGAGGTCGTGGAGAAAATCGCGGAGTACGTGGAGGAGATGGGCGACTTCGAGACCGTCGAGGTCGGGTTCATGGAGTTCTCGAAGCCGTCCATCCCGGAGGCCGTGAGGCGGGCGGCCGAGTCGGGCGCGGACAAGATCGTCGTCGTCCCGGTGTTCCTGGCCCACGGGGTGCACACCAAGCGGGACATCCCGAGGATGCTGGGTCTAGAACCGGACTGGGAAGAGGATGAGGGAGGAGATGAAGGGCACCACCACGATCACGGTCACGACCACGACCATGATCACGATCACCATGGGCACGATCACCGCGACCACGAGCCCGTGGAGGTGGACGCGGAGATCATTTACACGGAGCCGATAGGCGCGGACCGACGCATCGCCGAGATCATCCTGGATCGGATCGAGGAAGCGCTGAAGGAGGAGTAGGCCTTGTCTGGCCTCATCATAGCGACGCTGACGGGACGCACCGTCGAGGACATGGTCGAGCTGGCCATCGAGGCCGTGGAGCAGGGAGCCGACATGCTTGAGGTCCGGCTGGACTACTTGGATAACCTCGACCTGAGGACCGCGCTGAGGGCCGTACGGGAGTGCTCGATGTACGAGCGCGTGGTCGCCACGCTGCGCCGGAAGGAGGAGGGCGGCCTGTACGAGGGGGACGAGGAGCGTCGGCTGGAGATCCTGGAGCGGGTCTCTGAGGAGGCGGACTTCGTGGACGTGGAGCTGGACGTGGCGGAGGAGGACGTGATCGACCCCGCGTGCGACGTGATCGTGTCCCACCATGACTTCGAGGGGACGCCATCCAAGGAGGAGCTGTTCGAGCTGCGAGACCGGTGCGCGGAGCTGGGAGACGTGGCGAAGGTGGTGCCCACGGCCAGGAGTCACGCCGACGCGCTTCGGGTCCTCGAGATGGTCGCGACCGCCGACTCGCCCACGATCGGGTTCGCGATGGGCGAGCTGGCCCGCTACACCCGCGTCGTGAGCCTGCTCATGGGCGGGTTCGCGACGTACGCCGCGGTCAGGGGCGCGGCCGCTCCGGGGCAGATGACGGTTGAGGAGGTGAGAAAGATGCTGGAGATCCTGAAGAAGGAGCGCTAGAGGCGCTCGAGGATCTCCCTGGCCGCCTTCCGGCCCGAGCGCAGCATCCCGCCGAAGACTGGGCCCATCCGGTAGGCTCCTCGGACCGCCGACGCCGCCATCCCGACGACGAAGAGGCCCGGCTTAACCTCCCGAGTGTGCTTCTCCACGAGCTCCTCGCCCCGCTCCGCCCACATCGGCCCCTCTCCCTTCACCTCCACGCCCGCGTGCTTGCAGACCGCCGCCTCGTGACCCGTGGCATCCACGGTGAACCTCGCCTCCATCGGCAGTGGGTCCACGTGAATCCCGGCCCGCTTGGCGGCCGTCCAGTTAACGACGACGCCCTCGATGCGACCCTGCCGCTCGATCACGTCCTCGACCTCCAGCCCCACGAGGATCGTGGCACCGGCCTCCACGGCCGCGTGGGCGAGCTTGATCGCCGCCTCCACGGGGTTGAACGCGAGGAGACCGTCCTCGGCGGGCTCCACCTCGACGCCGATCTCCTCCAGCAGCTCACCGTCCTCCTCCATGACGACGCCCGCAGGGAAGAACATGCCACCGCCGGTCATCCCGCCACCGACGTAGAGCTGCCGCTCGACGACGGTCACATCCACGTCGTTCTTGGCGAGCTCGTAGGCGCAGGTGAGGCCCGCCGGCCCCGCCCCGACGACGATCACGTCGCTCTCCGCGCAGTCGTTAAGCAACTCGTAACCTTTCCTGAGGATGGAGGAGGTGACGGCCCGCTCCAAGGTCGACCCCCGGGCGCGCCGCCGGCCTTACTCGGACTCGGCCAGCTCGCGGAGGCGGGCCTCCAGCCGCTCGATCTTCCGGCGGATGTCGTTCCGGAACTCATCGAACCGCTGCTCCAGCTCCCCCACCCGGCGGTCGAGCGCCTCCAGGCGCTGCTCCACCTTCTCAACGTCCTCGGTGGTGGCCAGACCCCAGCTGTCGATGAGCTCCTCCACCCGTCGCTCGATCATCTCGTCGACGCGCTTCGCGATGACGTCCGATCCCGGGGCCAGAGACAGCTTCCCGCCGAGCAAGGTGGAGGACTCCCCTGACTCGGACTCGGCCCTGCCGCGGATGATCAGGGCCACGATGACGATCGCGGCCAGCGTAACCACACCGACCGCGATGAACTCGGCAATGGTCATTCAGTCACCACCTTCCTCCAGCTTCTCCAGATTCTGGGAGATCTCCTCCAGCTTCTTAAGCTCGTTCTCGAGCTCTAGCCGCGTCATGCGCGTTTCAACGTCAATATATTTTTCCGCGATGCTCATCAGGAGCGACCGGATCGTACTCACCCGGTTGAGCACCTTGGTGTCCTCGGGCAGATAAAAAAGCAGGTCGAGGAGCTTCCGGCGCTCGAGGTCGGCCCTAACCAGCTCCACCTTCTCGCGCTCGACCTTCAGCTCGAGCTCCCGGACGTGCAGCTTGCGGGCGTAAATTCGGGCCGCGATCGCGGTGACGATGATGAGCGTGACGCACCCGATCAGGGCGGTGAGGACCAGCGGCTGCGTCAGCGCCTGCAGGAGGTTCACCCGACTATCCCCGCAGCTCGCGGTCCAGCGCCTTGATAATGTTTTCCGCCGACTCCATGTCCCCGGTGATGTCGACGGTCAGCGGCGTGATCACGATCGAGCCCCGCCTCAGCTCGTAGAGGTCTGAGCCCTTCGGGGGATCCTCCAGCACCTCCCCGTCGATCCAGAAGTACCGGCGACCGCGCGGGTCGTACCGCTCCTCGATCTTGGGTCTGTACATGGTGAAGGCCAGTGGGGCGGCGGTCACGCGCCCGTTCCAGCGCTCCGGGCTCGGCACGTTCACGTTCAGCACACCCTTCCAGTCGGTGTCGGAGAGTACCTTCAGCAGGCACCGCAGCACCCTGGAGGCGAGGGTGAAGTCCACGTCCTCGTCGTCCGGGTTGTTGTCCATCCGGGCTCGAACGCTCCGGACCTCCTGGGAGATCGCGATCGCCGGGATGCCGTTCCCGTACGCCTCCAGCGCCGCGCCGACCGTTCCGGACGTGGTGATGTCGGCGCTGAGGTTTTCACCCAGGTTGATCCCGGAGACCACCAGGTCGGGCGGCTCGTCCATGACCGAGAAGGCGCCGATCAGCACGGCGTCCGCCGGCGTCCCGGAGATGGCCAGCGCCTCAACGCCCTCGATCTCCATCTCCTCCGCTCGGACGGGCTCCAGCAGGGAAATGCTGCGTCCTACCCCGCTCTGCTGGGTGGCGGGCGCCACCACCGTCACCTCGCCGAACTCCTTGCAGACGCGGACGGCCTCCCGGAGCCCGGGCGAGGCGATCCCGTCATCGTTGGTGATCAGAATTCTCACGCCAGGGCGTCCCCCTTAGCCTTCCCGCGTACACGACCTCCGCGGGCCCCTCTAGGAACGGTCCGTCGAGCAGGACTCGCAACCTGCCGCCGGCGGTGCTGACCTCCACGGCGTGCTCCGCGCCGAAGACCTCGGCGTAGACGATCGAGGCCGCGACCACGCCGGAGCCGCACGCGGGGGTCCAGCCGACGCCGCGCTCGTAGGTGCGCACCCGCAGGGCGTCCCCGGCCGGGGCGGCGAAGGTCACGTTCACGCCGCCGCGCTCCGCGTACTCGCGCTGGATCTTGCGGGCCTCGGAGGTGAGCCCGCGGGCCCCGCGGACGGGGTCGCGCTCGGTCAGGCGGACGAGGTGAGGGACGCCGGCGTCGACCTCGAACCCCAGCTCCGTCACCTCCTCCACCCGGGCTCCGGGAACCTCCACCCGGACCTCGTCCCCTCGGACCTCCACGGAGTGCCGACCGGCCAACGTTCTCAGGACCTTAACGTTCTCGCCGCGCACGTCCACCGCGTACCGGACCGCGCAGCGGGCCGCGTTCCCGCAGAACTCGGCCTCGGAGCCGTCCCGGTTGAAGATGCGCATCTCCACCTCGGGCGGGTCAACCCGGACGAAAACCACGCCGTCGGCGCCCACGCCCGCCCGCCGGTCGCAGGCCCACCGGGCGAAGTCGGCCTTCTCGCCCTCCGGCACCTTCACCCCCTCCGTCTCGTCCACGAGGATGAAGTCGTTGCGGGCCCCGTGCACCTTCCAGAACCGCGAGGAGACCTCCCCCCGCTAGAGCCGGCGGAGCGCGTCCACGATCTGCGTCTTCGCCTCCGTCTTCTCGTCCACGTCCTTGACCACCTTCGCCGGCACGCCCGCCACCACCTTACCGGGCGGCACGTCCTCGGTCACCACGGCCCCGGCCGCCACGACCGCCCCCTCGCCCACGGTCACGCCCTCCAGGATGACCGCGTTCGCGCCCACCACGACGTTGTCCTCGATCACGACGGGCTTGGCGCTCGGCGGCTCCAGGACGCCCGCGATGACCGCGCCCGCCCCGATGTGCACGTTCTTTCCAATCTCCGCGCGGGACCCGATGACCGCGTTCATGTCGATCATCGTGTTGTCACCGATCTTCGCGCCGATGTTGATCACCGCCCCCATCATCACGACGACGCCCTTGCCCAGCTCCACCTTCTCCCGGATGATCGCCCCCGGCTCGATTCGCGCGTCCTTGAACCTGGAGTAGTCCGCGAGTGGGACCGCCCGGTTCCGGTGGTCCAGCTCCTTATGGTAGTACTCCACCGAGTCGTCGTCCTCGATCACCTCGAGGATCTCGTCGTGCTCACCGACCGCGACCACGTGGTCCAGGCCCGTGAACACCTTCACGTCCTTCACGCGCTCCTCGAGGCGCTCCGCGAGCCCCTCGGGGTCGTCCGTCTTGATGTAGAACCGGGCGATGGTCCGCTTGGGGCTCTCGGAGATGTACCGGATGAGCTCCTCAGGGTCCATGTCCGCCACGCGCCTCACCCCACCAGCTCCAGAAAGTTTCTGGCGATGACGTCCCCGCCTTCCGTCATGAAGCTTTCAGGATGGAACTGCAGGCCGTACACGTCGTGATCGGTGTGCCGGATAGCCATCAGCTCCCCGTCGTCCTTGGCCCACGCGCAGGCCTTGAGCTCGTCCGGTAGGCTGGACTCCTCGACGACCAGCGAGTGGTACCGCATGGCCTCGAACGGGTTCTCCAGGCCGGAGAGGACGCCCTCACCCGTGTGCTCGATCGGCGAGGTCTTCCCGTGCATGATGCGCTCGGCGCGCCGGATCCGGGCCCCGTACGCGACCCCGATGCACTGGTGGCCCAGGCAGACCCCGAGGATCGGGATCTCGCCGGCGAAGCGGCGGATCGCCGGGATCGACACGCCGGCGTCGCGCTCCGGGTGCCCCGGACCGGGGCTGATGATGAGCCCGTCCGGGTCCAGCCGCTCGATCCGGGAGAGCGGGACCCGGTTGGAAACTACCTTCAGCTCCACGCCCTCGAAGGTGGAGAACAGGTGGTAGAGGTTGTACGCGAAGCTGTCCCTGTTGTTAATCAGCACCAGTCGCCTCAAGGATGGCACCCACCATCGCCTTCATCTTGTTCTCCGTCTCCTCCCACTCCCGCTCGGGGACCGAGTCGTACACGATCCCCGCCCCGGCCTGCGTGAACCAGCGCCGACCCGTGGAGAAGATCGTGCGGATCGAGATGGCGAAGTCCATGTCGCCCGTCCAGCTGACGTACCCGACGCCGCCCGCGTACGGGCCCCGCTTGTACACCTCGAGCTCGTCGATGATCTCCATCGCTCTCACCTTCGGCGCGCCCGAGACCGTGCCCGCCGGGAAGGTGGCCCGGAGCACGTCCCACGGGGTGACCCCGGGGCGCCGCTCCCCCTCCACCTCGGACACGATGTGCTGCACGTGGCTGTACTTCTCCACCTCCATGAGCCGGGTCACGCGGACCGAGCCCGGGCGCGAGACCTTGCCCACGTCGTTCCGGGCCAGGTCCACGAGCATGGCATGCTCGGCCCGCTCCTTCTCGTCCTCGAGCATCTCCCGGGCCAGCTCCTCGTCCTCCTCCGGCGTCTCGCCCCGGGGCCGGGTCCCCGCGATGGGCTTCGTGACGATCCGGTCACCCTCCAGCTTGACCAGCGTCTCGGGGCTGGACCCGACGATACGGTGCTCGCCGAACTCCAGGCAGTACATGTAAGGGGACGGGTTGATCTCTCGCAGCCGGCGGTACACCTCGAGCGGGTCGGCCGCGGCCCGTACCTCCACGCGCCGGGAGAGCACGACCTGGAAGATGTCGCCCGAGATGATGTAGTCCCGGGCGCGCTCGACCATCTCCTCGAACTCCTCCTTCCCCACGTCCCGGCGCACGGAGCCGGCCCGATACACCTTCGGCACCGTCGCCTCCGGCAGGTCCTCGGCGCACTCCTCGATCACCTCGGCCTTCCACTCGACCTCGTACTCGTCCGGGTGCACGGAGACCAGCTCCACGCGGTCCTCAAGGTGGTCGTACCGGATCACCGAGTCGTACAGGCACAGCTCGAACTCGGGCCACTTCGGGTCCGGCGTCGTCGTCGGCCGTACGTCCAGCCAGTCCTCGACCACGTCGTACGAGATGTAGCCCACCAGCCCGCCGACGAACCCGGAGCCCTCCACCTCCGGCAGCTCGGAGAACAGCCGGCGCATCAGCTGAAAGTAGTCCTCGTCCCCCCGCTTCTCCGCCCGGTCGACCAGGTCGTACTCCGGGTCCCAGACGTCCACGCTCACCTTTCCGTCCGAGCACTCCACCTTCAGCGCCGGGGCGAAGCCGACGAAGGAGTACCGACCGCTCGCGCCGATCTCGGCCGACTCGAAGAGGAACGTGTGCGAGGACAGCTGCCTCAGGGCGGCGTACAGCTCGTCGGGCGTGGCGTCCACGTCCAGCTCCTTCACCGTAAGGCGCATTGGACCGCGCTCCCCATCAGCTTCGGCGATACGTGCACCTCCAGGTACGCGGCCACGGCCAGCGCGAAGATGCAGTAGGAGGTGCCGCGCACGACCCAGCTCGGGGGCCTGAGGCTCGCGTCGGGCCACCGCCGATGCACCTGGTCGTGGTGGATGAGGTAATCCGCCACGTAAAGCCCAAGCGCCGTGGCCATGATCACCGTGGGGAACTCGATCAGCCCGTGCGGCAGCAGGAGCAGCTTAATCAGCCGGTACGCGCCGAACTTGTCCGCGACCGACGCGAAGAAGGAGCCCGCCGCCAGCCCGTTGATGAACGGGACCACGAGCGGGCCCAGCTTCAGGGTGAGTATCACGTCGGCCTCCCGGTACCCGCTCACCTCGTACCCCATCAGCCTGGCCGCGCGGATCAGGACGCGTGAGTATGGAGGATCCTCCATCGCCCGGCGCAAACGGTCGGGCGCCACCGTCAAAACCAGGCGGTCGAGCAGCAGCGCCGCGATGCCACCGAACACGCACAGCAGCACCACTACCGCGTTCCAGAGCAGGATCGCGACGGTGATCCGCTCCCGAGGCAGCGGTAGCAAGGCTGCCAGCTTCTCCACCCGGTGCTTCACGGCGGCGACGATCAGCTGCGGCATTTTGGGGAAGAGCAGGTAGAGGGCCACTCCCAGGATCGAGGAGGCGCCGAACAGCTCCGCCGCGATCCTGACGTACACCCGGAACGGTTTTACGCCCGGCCCCATAGGCGCCCGCCCTCAGCGGCGGGCCGGTGTGGTGGCGTCCGAGCGGTCGACCCGGGCCGCGACCGAGCTCGAAGGTAATGAGGAATGCGGTGGCCCTCCTCCTCGAGGGATGACGAGTACGGCGGATTGCCGAGCCGCGGGGGGCGATGGGGACGGACCCAGTCACCTGACCTCCGCCTCCAAGGTCACGAACACCGGTCCCTTCACCTCGATCCTCTTCCCCTTGTCCGTGATGTACCGCAGCAGCCGGTCGGAGAGCTTGATGTTCACCTGCGACGGGCGCGAGACCTTCCGCGCGCGGACCGTCGTCTCGCCGCCCCCCGACGCCAGCAGCTCCTCCACCTCGTAGGCCAGCCGCGCCGCGAGACCCTCGTCGAAGGAGACGCCCGAGTCCACGCCTTCTTCCCGGATCTCCCGCCCGAACTCACCCTCCGGCGGGACCGCGTACACGCTCCCGTCCCGCACGTACACCCGGTTGAACGCCGCCGGTCCCGCCAGCGGCTCACCCTCCTCCCGCTCCACCGCCCGCACGACCACCTCCATCCCCTCGAACTCGCCCTCGAACAGCGTCACCTCCACCGGCCCCTCCTCGTCCGCGTGCTCCCGGAGCCCGCGCACGACCTCCCGCACCAGCCGCTCCCCGAACGACGTCGCCGGCTTAACCTCGTAGTCGATCATCCGCGCCAGCTCCAGGTCCGACGGCTCCCACGGCTCGTGCTCCACGTACGCCAGCGCCCGCACGTCCTCGATCCCGTACAGCACCATGCAGAGCCGCTCCACGCCGATTCCCAGGTTCAGCACCGGGTACTCGATCCCGTACTCCGCCAGCGCGACCGGCGAGTACAGCCCGAACGTGGCGATCTCCACCCAGCCCGGGCCCAGCTCCTCGTCCTCCACCGAGTCCTCCAGGTCCGGGTGGTACGCGTACACCTCCGTCTGCGTGCCCGGCACGTAGTACTTCGACATCTTCTCGTCCGGCACGAACTCGAAGTCCTCGAACCCGAACTGCCGCAGGATCGCCTCCGCCACCGCCTTGCCCGTGTCCACCGTCACGTCGTCACCCACCACCACGCACGAGGCGGAGAAGTAGGAGTACAGGTGGCTCTCATCCTCTCGCTGCTCCCGCCGGAAGCACCGATCGATCGAGAACAGCTTCAGCGGCGGCTCCTCCCGCTTCAGGATCTCCGAGAGCGTGATGAACCAGCCCGCCGTCATGTGCGACCGCAGCGTCAGCGGCGGGTCCAACGGCTCCGGCCGCAGCCTCCGGAACTCCGGGAACACCTCCTCCAGCACCCGCACCGCCGTCCCATCGTCCGTGTTCAGCGCCTCCGCGATCGCGTGCGTTAGCTCGTCACCGTCCAGCTTGCCCTTCTTGTACTCGTGCAGCGTCTCCCGCAGCCGCTCCACCTCCTCCTCCGACGGCTCTCGACCCAGCACCTCCGCCAGCTTCTCCACCTTGTCCTCACCCAGCCCCACGTCCGGGCGCGGGAGACCCGCCAGGTAGAAGCACCGGTCCAACACCGCCGCCGCCTCCGGCCCGAACTGCTTGTACACGTCCTCCTCCGGGATGATCACCGGGTTCACGACCTCCTTGAACCCCGCCCGCAGGTACGCCTCCCGCAGCCGCTGGATCGTTTCAAAGAGCGGGTGAGGCTCGCCCGCCTCCACCTTGAGCCGCGGGTAACGGTCCTCCAGCCCCGGCTCCCGAACCAGCTTCGCGCCCTCCTTCCACGCCCGATCGAAGTCCTCCCGAGCCAGCGACCGGAGCTCCTCCAGCCGCTCCTTGTCGAAAGGCATCCAGGCTCCCCCGGGGGATGAGCCCCGACGGTGAACTTATGATAGCGTCCCCGACCGGGCCGCGCGGGATGAGGAGGTCCCCCAGAGCCGAGCCGGATGAGGAGTGGACTCGGGACCGACCCACCCGGCCCCGCTTTCACCGACGACGAGTGCGGACACAACCGATCGCAGGCCCTCGCCGCTCCCTGGGGGACACCCATCATGCGGTGGATGCGGTGGAGAGCCTGGCGGCCCCCGTTAGACCGCTTGATACCCTGGAGAGTTACCATCGCCCTGATTCTGCTCGTCTTCGTCCTTGTCTGCGCCGCCGGCGCCCTCGCGCTGGTGGCGGCCAAGGGAGTGACGCGCATGAGCGCGAGGACGTACGTCGAGAACTTTAGCGGCGACGCGCCGAACCGCCTGAGCGTCAGCGTCACCGTCACGGGAGACGGCGACACGCTCGCGAGCTGGAGCGTCGACGGCATGAAGAGCAAGTCGGTGTCTAGGAGCTGGTTCGGGATGGTGGGTAGCGTCACGGTGACCCTCGACGCCAACTACCGCGCCACTTGGCTGAGCGTGGGGGCGAGTAAGACCGTAGCGATACGCTTCGACCGTGACGAGAACGGTCGCGTGCGCGTACGAGTGAGTGGCGATTCCTCCGCGGTGGCGACCAGCACCGAGGACGGCAGACCGATGCTCGCGTGGCTGGTGTGCGAGAGGGGCGAGGGCGGGCAGGCCTGCGTGCTGATCATGAGGGTCGAGCCGGTCGACGGTCACGGGTGGAAGGTGGAGCACGACGGGGACCGCCCCGTCGTATGCTGGGAAGCCGAGAAGGAGGCCCGTATCAGGCTCAAGGTGATCGGGGTGGGGACGGAGGGAACGGTCACGCGAGTCATCGACATCACGTGGTCTCACAGCCGGTGGCCCTGGCGCGAGTCCGGGAGCACCGCCGAAGAGCGGGCCAGCCTCATCGACCTAGTCGTTCCCTGGCCCTTTCTTGCCCTGCCGGAGTGAGGTTTGGAGCCGCCACGAGCGACCGGGATCGGCCGGGCGTTGAGGGCTCATGGGCCATCAGGTCGGAGCCGGTGTGCAGCTCGTGCGGTCAGCGGGCGGCCCGTCAGAGCCGGTTAAGAGTACCGCCGGGACCCGGTAGGAGGCAAGGGTGGCGGGGTCGTCGAGCGCCTCAGCGCGCTGGTGGCGGCGCTGGCTGGCCGGCGCAGTCACTCCTTCTCCAGGGTCCTGCGGAGCTCCTCGGTCTTGCCGGCGATGGTGACCTCACTGCGGGTCTTCTCGAGCAGCGAGCGGGCGACGTCCTGCTTCCGCTTGAGGTTGGGCACGACGGCGCGCGGGTAGTCGAAGGTCATGGTGAGGGAGTAGATTTCCTCCATGATGCTGAGGAACTCCTCGGCGCGGTCGAGCTCTCCCTCGCGGAGGGCGTCGACGACGATGCGTCGGAGCTCGCCCACGACGTCGAGGAGACCGAGGAGGTAGGCGCGCGGGCTCACGTTGATCTCGTCCGGGGTGGGCACGCGGCGCTCTTTGACGATGCGGTACAGGATCTCCGCCTCGGCGTACTCCTGAAGGTGGTTCTCGGCGAAGCCGGTGCGGAGGAGCTCTGGGAAGTCGCCGAGCAGGTCGTGGAGCTTGGAGACCAGCTCGGCCGCCTTGTCGAGCTTGTCGCGGGCGGCCTCGAGGTCGCCGCGGTGGATCTCGTACACGGCCTCGGAGCTGAGCTTGTGGAGGTCTCGGAGGATGACCTGAGCCTCGTCCCGGGCCTCGTCGAGGGCGTCGAGCTCTCCGCGGATCTCCTCGACCACGTCGCGGAGCCGGTCAACCTCGGCCATGGGGGGCGGTTCCCCCCGTAACGGAGTTTAACCTCGGTACGTTGACCAGGCGTAGAGTCGCCCGGGGGCCCACGAGGTGGTCGACTGGCGGGAAATACCGGTGAGGCCGACGCCGGTCGCGGTAAAGAAGCTGAAGGAGGCGTGTCCGACGGTTGAGTCGCTGCCGTTCGACCCGATCCCTAAGCGGCTGGAGGACGGGGTGAACCCGAGCCCGGTGTGCGGGTTCAGCCGGGCGCACCCCATGTTCTTCGGGGACGGGCCGAAGGAGTCGCACTGGCGGGAGGGGCTGTGGTCGGAGCTGGAGGTGTTCCTGAGGGTTCGCCCGCGGAAGCTCCACTGGGATGAGGTGATCCTCGGGTTTCTCGACCTGGTGGGGGCCGTCTGCCGCCGGGCTAGTGAGTTCTTTCTGGAGCCCTCGATGGGGGAGGCGCTGCGCGTTTGCACGGCGCTCAGGATGCTCGGGAGGCTGTGCCAGGAGGGTGAGTCGAAGGGCGTCTCGAGCGGCACCCTGAGCGAGGCTCTCGAGGTCATCTCTGGGGTGCTGGAGGTCGAGCTGGACTTCCTAACCTCGAGCCAGTCCCTGCTGCTGTCGACCGGGCTGCTGGACGCGTTCAAGCGGTGTCTGCCGCTGCGTCCCTCGTGCTGGGTTGAGTTCGCCCTGCAGTGTCACGCCTGCGCGCACCGCGGCGTGAAGGCCGAGGACGTGCTCGAGGACGTGGAGGAGCTGGGGGTGGAGGATGCCGAGGAGTGCCGCGGCCGCGTTGAGCGCGCCGTCGACCTGGCGGTGAGGGGGCTCGAGGACCGGATCGGCGAGCTGGTGGGCCGGTACCGCCTGAGCGAGCTGATGAGCATGGACGTGGAGGAGTTCGCGGAGCGAGTCTCCGAGACCCTGGCCGACGCGCTGGCGCTGCACGCTAAGCCGGTGGTCGCGCTGGTGGAGGAGCCCGAGGGAATAGTGGAACGATGGTTGTCCGTGCCGGAGGATATTGAGGTCGACGACGTTAAGGTGCCGCCCGGCGAGTACGATCCGATGTGGAGGGACGCGGAGCGCACCGAGCGGGCCTTCGCCAGGGTTGACGTGAAGGAGCTGGTGAAGCGGAGGTTCCGGAAGTTAATCGAGGAGATCCGGGAGGCGCTCGGGTCCGGCCGATGAGGAGCCCACCCCGGTGCCGACGGGAGATGGGGAGGGGCTAGGGTACCGAGGCGCCTCGGCCCCCGTCCAACTCGTCATCGGGCCCCTCAGACTCGGGGTAGGATCCTCATCGGCCTCACGAGCGCACCAGGCGGGCGGTAAAGAAGCCCTCGGTCCGGTGCCGGTGGGGCCACAGGCGCCTGACGCGGTCGTGCCACGGGTAGCGCTGACCGCGCCACCGCTCGACGCCGGGCGATCCGAGGTCGAACGGCTCCTCGGGCTCGAACCCATCCTCTTCCCGGAGGAACCGGCGGACGACCTCCTCGTTCTCGACGACCGTGACGGAGCACGTGGAGTACACGAGCGAGTGCTCGGCCAGCGGGGCGACGCCCCGGAGAATGGCCAGCTGCCCGCGAGCGTACCGGTTGACGTGCCGCCAGCGGACGGTCCACCGGGTTTCGGGCGACCGGGCGTACGCGCCGGAGCTCGAGCAGGGTGGATCGACGAGCACGTGGTCGAACCGCTCCGAGTCGAGCTCCCGCTCCAGCTCGGTGGCGTCCGCGCGGCGGATCCGCGCCTCGACGCCCCACCGCCGGAAGTTCCGGCGCATCTCGCGGAGCCGGCGCGGGTTCACGTCCACGCACGTGAGCTCGATCTCGCCCTCCGCCAGGGCGTAGAGGTAGGCGGACTTGTTCCCCGGGGCCGCGCACGCGTCCAGGACCGAGTCGCCCGGGTCGGGCCGCAGGGCGTACGCCGCGGCGGCCGAGGCCTTGTCCTGGTACGCGACCCAGCCCCGGCGGTACGGCTCCGTGCGGACGGGCGGAACGTCGTGTTCCACCACCCGGAGGATCAAGGGGACGTCTGGGTCCTCCTCGACCACCACCCCCTCCTTCTCCAGCTCGAGCACGACCTTGTCCGGGTCGATCAGGTGCGCGTGGACGCGGAGGTAACGCTCCGGCTCCCGATTGTTCGCCTCCATCAGCCGCTCCAGCTCCTCCCGGCCCAGGGTGTCCAGGAGGTGGCGGACGAACCACTCCGGGTGGGAGTACTCGATCGCGAGACGCTCGATCTCGTCCCGGGCGCGGTCCAGGACGTCGTCCATGGACAGCTCCTCGACGTCGTAGAGGACGGCGTTCACGAACCGAGCCGGGCCCTCACCCAGCTCGTCGAGCACGATCTTGACGGCCTCGTTGGTGGCGATCGCGGGCTTGACGTCGTTGAACTTCATCTCGAACGTGGCCACGCGGAGCGCGTTGCGCACCCAGGGGTCCAGGTCCCGAACGCTCGAGTTCCGTACGGCCGCCTCCAGGAACGCGTCGATGGTCCTCAGCCGCTTCATCAGCTCCATGCAGTACGCGTGGATGGTTCCCCAGACCTTATGATCCTCGACGCCCTCACTCAGCAGCACGCGCTTAACGCAGGAGCGCAGGGACCTGCGCGTGCGCTCCCACCGCACGAGCACGCGGACGGTCAACTCCTGCCGGCTGAGCCCCAACCCTCCTCCCCCCGGGGGAAGCCCCGTGTACCTGGCCGAGGTGATCGGGGACGAGGCGCGGCGGATCGGGGTGCTCGGGATCGGCGGCGGTGGGGACATCGTCGGCGCGGCCCACACCTACCGGCGGGCCCGGGTGGACCTGGACCCCGAGCTGCTGGTGCTCGGCGGTCTCACCTGGGAGCGGGCCGTCGTGGACCCCGAGCCGGGACCGCGCTCGCGGGACGAGATCCTGGGCGACGTGGAGTGGATCCACGACCGGGTGGGGGTGCTCCGGGGCGAGGCCCGGCCCCGGCGGGGCTCCGAGTTCGCGGAGTCCCGGGTGAGGAGGGTTCTCCGGGAGCTCGGCCACTCGGACGTCCAAGTGGTCCTGATCGACGTGGGCGGTGGCGTCGAGGGGACCGTCGATGGGCTCCGGGCGCTGATGGATCACTTCGACCTGGACGTGCTCATCGGCGTGGACGTGGGCGGGGACGCGCTCGCCCGCGGGGACGAGCCGGGCGTGGAGAGCCCGCTCGCGGACTCCATCATGACGTGCTCGCTCGCCAAGCTGGAGGACACGGTGCTCGGCGTGTTCGGGTGGGGCTCGGACGGAGAGCTGACCCGGGAGGAGCTGCGGCAGCGCTTCTCCGAGATCGCGGCCGAGGGAGGGTACCTCGGGGCCGTCGGCCTCACTCGGAAGGACGTGGAGTTCCTCAAGTTACTGGTGGAGGAAGTCGAGACCGAGGCCAGCAGGATCCCCCTGCGCGCGGCGGAGGCGGGGGATCTGGGCCCGATCGAGATCCGGGGTGGGTATCGAACGGTCGAGCTCGGCCCAGCGTCCGTGTGCACCTTCTACTTCGACCCGACCGCGGTGGCGCGCGGGAGCATCCTGTGCGAGCTGGTCGACGGGACGTGCAGCGTGGAGGAGGCACACGAGCGCGTGCGCAGCGAGCTCGGGATTAAGACGGAGCTGGACTGGGAGCGGGAGCGAGCGGAGCGGTAGGGGGTCAACCCTTGATCCCGAACCGCGTCCGGGTCGAGCGCGTGGTGCGGTGGGCCCTGGAGGAGGACGTCGGCCGCGCCGACGTGACCTCTTCAGTAGTTCGGGACGAGGAGGCCGGGGCCGTGATCGTGGCTAAAGAGGCGGGGGTCGTGTCGGGCACGCTGCCCGCGAGGACCGCCTTCGAGCTGCTGGACTGCGACGTGGAGGTGCTGGTTCGAGACGGGGAAGAGGTCGAGGAGGGGGAGGAGGTGCTCCGAATCGAGGGCCGGGCCGTCGACGTGCTCGCGGCCGAACGGGTGGCGCTCAACTTCCTCATGCACCTGTCCGGGATCGCGACGGCGACCCGGGAGGTCGTGGAGAGGGTCCGCCGGGTGAACCCGGACGTGACGGTGGCCGCGACGAGGAAGGTGCACCCGATCACGGGCTTCCTGGAGAAGAAGGCCGTGGCGGACGGGGGCGGCGATCCGCACCGGCTGGGCCTGGACGACGCCGTGCTCATCAAGGACAACCATCTGGCCCTGGTCGGGTCGGTGGAGGAGGCCGTGCGCCGGGCCCGGGAGGAGGTAGGGTTCACCAAGCTCGTGGGAGTGGAGGTCGAGTCGCCGGAGGAGGCCGAGGAGGCGGCCCGCGCGGGCGCGGACCACGTGCTGCTCGATAACATGCCGCCAGAGCGCGTGCGAGAGGCGGTCAAGCGGGTGAGGAGGATCGACGACGAGATCATCCTCGAGGCCTCGGGCGGAATCACCCCGGAAAACGCGCCCGAGTACGCCCGTACCGGGGTGGACGTGATCTCCCTGGGCTGGCTGACGCACTCTGCGCCCGCCCTCGATATGAGCATGCGCGTGGTCACCTGAGCCGCTCCCGGAGCTCGCGGACGAAGTCCGAGAGCGTCATGACGAACCGGGCGTCCGCGATCCGGTGCGCGTACGCGTCCGGGTCGGGGTTCACCGACACCACGAAGTCCGACTCGAACCGGACCGCGAACGCGTCGAAGGAGGCGCCCACGAGGAACAGCACGTCCTCCCGCACGGTGTTGCCCGTGTTGACGCCCGTCGGCGGAATCCCGGGGAGGAACTTGGACGCGTGCTTGGTGCAGTACACCCGGACCTTGAGCCCCGCCTCCTTCAGCGTCTCCTTCAGTCGATTCACCTCCTTCCACTCGTTCCCGAGGGAGGACGTCACCGCCGGCAGATCACCCGAGACGTCGCCCAACACCCCCTTCCCGACCACGAGGGCCACGCTGTCGTAGAACTCGAGCGCGCGCAGCAGCTCCTCCCAGCCCGCCTCTCCCGTCGGTTCAACCTGGGCCTCCCCCGACGGTGGCCGGCTCGACAGGAGCAAGTCCTCCGTCAGGATCACGCACGCGAGCCTGTGCTCCTTCCGGGACGTCTTGGCGGCGCGGACTATCGCGTCCTCGACCTCCTCCTGGGTCCCAGGCACTTCTACCCGGAGCTTCCACTCCCTCACCACGTCGGGGAGCTCCACGGAGCACGTGTACGAGCCGCGCCCGTCGGCGTCCAGCCCGACGATTAAGAGCCCCGGCCAGTCGCCCTCCTCCGCGAGGAGCTGCGCCGCCACGTACACTCCCTTGTCCTTCAACACCGCCGCGCCGAACCCACCGGACTGGGCCAGACCGACCACCAGCCCGACCGCATCGAACTCCGAGGCCACCGGGATGACCTCGAACGGCTGGTCCCCCTCCTCCAGCTTCCGAACGACCTCGTTCAGCGGGAACCCCGGCAGGTAGGCGACCGCGTCCGGCTTTAGCCTCCTCAGCGCCCTCAGTACCGCCTCCGACCCGAGCCCGGTCACCCCAGACCCCCCATGGGGACCGCCACGATGATCCTGCGCTTCGTACTCCTGCTCTCGCTACCGGTCCCGGTCGAAGGGGCGGAGATCCAGTGGGTGAAGCTGGCTCCCGGAACCGAGTTTCTGGCACCGGGTCCGCTGATTAGGACCATCCGGTTACCCACCGAGGTGCGCTTCCTGCTGCCGGATCCGGACTTCGGACAGGTCGAGTTCGACTCCGACATTAACGGGGACGGGAGAGTCGACCACGCCTGGTGCGGTGAGGTCGCAGCCCTCACGGTGTACAACGTGGCGGTGGCGGAGGGGCTGTGGAGACCCGCCCGCGGGTTCCCGCTGACCCCGGCGGAGCTCGAGAGAATCGAGACCACGTTCGAGAAGAGCACCGGAATTCCGGTGGAGGACGACCGGTCTAACGCGCCCACAGTCACCTTCATGGCCCCGTACTACCCGGCGCTCGCCGCGATCGCCGGCGGCCCCATCGGGGCCCTCGTCTGAGCGGGAGCGCGGTCTGGGGTGACGGTTCCGACGCACGCGGTCGTGATCCTGGGGACCTCGCCTTCCGGCAGCGTCCTGGTGGCCAAGGACTGCACGGAGCTTCAGACGTCCTCGTACGACTGGCGCCGGGACTACTTCCTGATGACGCTGGACACCCTGAAGGCGCTGCTGGAGTCGGTGGCGGTGCAGGGCTGGGCCTTGGCGTTCTTCCCGCTCCCGGAGGACCCCAAGGAGCTGCCGGAGCCGGCCCTGGAGGCGCTCTCGGGGCTGCCCGTCCGCGTTCAGGAGTTCAAATGGTCGGAGGAGTCCACCGTCAGGCGAGTCAGGATCGATCTCTACCACGTGAGTTCCGTCGACCGGGTGTGCCGGGTCGTCGCCTGGCTGAAGCGGGCATCCCGACGATCTGCCTGGTCCCGACGACCGTCCACCTGGTCGCGGGGCTGAGCTCGGTGGCGCTGGCGTGGGAGGGAGGGGGTCAGGAGGGCTGGAGCGTCTCGAGGAGGAGGTTGGAAGGCTGGCCCAAGAGCTGGCGGAGCTGCGCCGGCGGTTGCTCGAGGAGGAGGCGAGGCTGGCGGACCTGGAGCGGAGGGTCGCCGAGCTGGAGCGGCGGATGGCGGACGTGGAGGGGAAGGTGTCCGAGCTCGACTCCAGGCTGCGCGGGCTGGGGGAAGAGCTTGAGAGGCTCGAAGGTGGCGTCGCACGGCTGGAGGAGCGCGTTTCGAACGTGGAGCGGAGGTCCCGGGGCGTGCCCCTGCCACCCTGGATCCTCATAGGTACGTTATTCGGTCGCAGCGGAGCTCGGCCAGGGAGGGGCCGGCCCTGGAGCACCTCTTGAGCAGCCGCTCCGCCTCCTCCGGCTCCTCCGCGACCCCGGTCGGGTCGAAGCCCAGGGACCCTGCTACCTCGGAGGGAGAGGCCTCCGAGGCGGGGTTCTCCTGACCGCCCGTCATCCCCCAGGAGGCGTCGGTTAGGACCACCACGGTCAGGTTCTCGAACCGCTCGCGGTTCTGGGCCACCGTGGCCAGAGTGTGGAGGTGCATGAAGAAGCCGCCGTCGCCGATGACGCAGTAGACTCGGCCCTCAGCCCTCAGGCAGTGACCCAGCGCGACGGCCATCGCGCCGCCCAGCGCGCCGGTGCCCCCGTCGGGGTCGAGACCCGCCTTGGCCGCGGCGATCGTGTTGTCCCCGAGGTCTACCACGACCCTATCCTCGCCCTTGACGACCTTGGACAGGGCGAGGAGCGCCTCCTCCGGTCGCAACGTTCACTCCTCCTCTAGCAGGTAGACCTCGCCGTCGTCCAGGTTCACTCGCACGCGGCTACCCTCCGGCGGCATGAGGTGCTTGTGCTCCTCGCCGTGGTGGGGGGCATCCTCCGGGATCTCGGGCTTCACGAGCAGGTCTTTGACCTCCTCACTGACCGGCTGAGCGTCCCTGATGACCGGGATCTCCCCGTCGTCGGACAGCGTTCTGACCTCTCCCGTGCAGACGATGGCGACGGCCCCCATCACCTCCGGGTACGTATCGTAGGCGCCGCCCAGGTCCTGCGTGAAGACGACCTGTCCCTCCTGAATATCCACGATCTGGTCCGGGTGCGTCACGTGGATGACCTCGCCCTCCACCTCACCGCTGCCCCGCACGGTTTCGCCTCGCATGATCAGTCGGGCCAACTGAACACCCCCGGTGCGGGAGCGACCGGCAGCCTTATTTTGTCAGCAGTCCACTCTCCTGCGGGTCAAAGACCCACCTCCTCGAGGAGGTAGGGGACTAGACCTTGGCGGAGCGCAGGTGCGAGATCTGCGGCCGCCCGATCCAGGGCCAGCCTAAGATCGTGAAGGTGGAGGGGTCAGAGCTTAGGGTCTGCGAGGAGTGCGCGCAGTTCGGCAGGGAGGTGGCCCGCCCGCGCGCGGGGTCCGAGCGTAGGGCGCGCGGCCGGGCCCCGGCCCCGCGGCGCGCACCCCGGCCCCGCCGTAGTCGTCCCCGGGGCGTCGATCCGTTCAGCGAGGGGTACGAGGTGGTTCCGGACTACGCGGAGCGGGTTCGCGAGGCCAGGGAGGAGAAGGGTTGGAGTCAGGAGGAGCTGGCTGAGAAGCTCGGAGAGAAGGTCTCCGTGATCCGGAGAATAGAGGCCGGGAAGATGGAGCCTGACGTGGATCTGGCCAGGAAGCTGGAGAAGGTCCTGGAGGTTAAGCTCTTGGAACCGCTGGAGTCGACGGGAAGCGAGGCGTCCAGCTCCGGGGATGAGGGACTCACGCTAGGGGATGTGGTGGAGATTCGCAGGAAGTAGGCCGGACGACAGCAGTAGGCCCAGGCAGACCAGGACGGATGCGGCCGTCGTCACGAGGGCGATGCGCCTGAGGTTCGGCTCCCGGCCCCTCCGCTCCGCCACCTTTCTCGCGATCTCCATGCTGAGCTCGCGCAGCTTGTCGCTGTCCCGGCGCGCGTAGAGCTTGACCCTACCCTCCTTCCGGTCGACGACCAGGTACGCGTCCGCCGTCACGTGGCGCTCGTAGCGGCAGACCCTGTCGAAGCGCCTACGCACCTCCTTGAGGATCTCCTCGATCGTCTCCTCGTCGGCCCGCACGTCCAGCAGTAGCTTTCCCTCCAGCGGCACGGACTCCTCGAGCACGGCCACGTCGCAGTGGCGGACCGGGGGCGACTGCTCGACGGTCTCCAGCCGCTCGTCGATCGAGAACTTGTCGACGTACTCCTCACCGAAGAGGACCATCTTATCGAGGGACCGGCAGACGGACGACAGCACGTCCCGGTTGAACGGGTCTATCTCGCCCACCACCACGACGACGTCGTTCTTCGCCCTCTTAATTAGGCTGACTACTTCCGGTATCGTCCAGCCACTCCTCAGCACCACCAGCGTGGCCTTCCGCTTCACCTTCTTCCCCCGCTTCACCGGAGATCTCATCCACCGGGACGAGTATTGGACCCATTTCCTTCACCTGGACGACGATGTACTCGTAGGGGAGCCGGCGCACCTCGTCCGCTGACTCGGCGGGCAGCGTCCTGACCCGGACGCCCTCCACATCCTCGACTTTGTCGGAGTCCAGCCCGTCGAACTTGATCGAGACGGTGCCGGCGTAGGCTCGGCCCGAGAGCTTGGCGACGAGCGGGGAGGGTTCCATGAGGATGACCTCTTTGATGAAGCTGATGATGGCCTGCTTCAGGCCCGTCTTGCGCGGGATCTTCACGGTGTCCTCCAGCCTGCCGCTGACCTCCAGCGAGTAGCGGCCCTCGGGCGCCCTCATCTCGTCCACCTCGACCTCCACCCGGGCCCCGGCGTGGGCCTGGCACAGCACGGTGTCCCGGAGCACGGACAGCGCGACGACCCGCATGGGACCCTGCAGGCGGCGGCCGGTGTGCGGGACCACGCGCGAGGCGTCGAGGACCTGGATGCGCGGTACCGTGCCGAGGTAGTCCCGGTAGGCGATCATGACGGCCTCCTTGATCGCGTCCTCCGCCTGGTCCAGCAGTATTCCGCCGCCGAAGAGCCCCACGCGGTCGGGCGGGTGGAGGTCGGCGGCCCGGATCATACGCTTAACGGCGGACACGATGGTGTCTCGGACGTACTCGGCTACCTCCTCGATGGGCTCGAGGGCCTGGCTGCGGGAGATACCGTACTTGGACAGCTCCGACTCGGCGACGGGGGAGTTCAGCTTCTTCTTCAGGCTCTCCGCCTCCTCGTAGGTCAGGCCGAACTCGTTGGCCAGGGCGAGGGTGAAGTCGCGCCCACCGACCTTGATCGACTTGCACATCTCCAGGCTCGAGTCCCGGATCATGGAAACGTCGGTGGTGCCGCCGCCGGAGTCTATGAGCAGGTAGTCCGTGGCGCGATGCTCCGCCATCAGGGACTTGGCCACGGCGATGGGCTCGACGGAGATCGTAATCAGCTTAAGGTTGAGGATGTTCGAGATCCGCTCCAGGTTGTCGACGAGGGTGGGGTTCGCGCTGGAGACGATGGCCCTGAACTTCACCTCCGACGCCTTGGTACCGATGATCCCCTCCGGGTGCTCCGAGCTGAGCTCTCGGGGATCAACCTCCGCGCCGTTGACCTTCAGCTCCACGATGTCCACGGAAACCGGTCGGCTGCGGCTCGAGAACTCCAGCTGTTCCACGATCGAGTACCCGATATCCTCCCACCGAATGCTTCCGCCAGGGCTCACCTCGATCGTCTTCTCCTGAATCTCGAACTTGTCCCCGGTCATTGAGAGGCCCACGCCTTCCACCTCGGACCTGGAGATGCCCGCGCTGTGGAGGGCCTCCTCCACGGTCCGCTCCACGATCTCGCTGACACCTTTGACGTACCGGACGTTGCCGCGCTCCATGACGGTGGGGTCCATGATGTACCGCTCGCTGTACCCCTTAACGATCAGGTTGTCACCGCGGAGCTTGCCCACGGCGGCCGCTATCACCTCCGTTCCCAGGTCGACGGCCACCACGTGCAAGAGCTAGCCCTCCAGCTGGCCGAGGTCGCGCTGCTTGCGGGTTTGGAGCCTCCTGACGTCCTCCAGGTCGATGCCGTGGGCGGTCATGAACGCCTCTACCTCGATCAACAAGTCTCCCAGCTCCTCGATCACCTTGTCACGATCACCGCGGCGGACGGCGTCCCGGACCTCGAGCGCCTCCTCCACCAATCGGGCCCCTGTCGCCACCTCTACGGCCCGATCCTTGCGAGGCGTAAGGCCGGTGATATTAAGGATTTGAGAGTCTAGCCGGCGGCGGGACCGGAACCGGTCGATCGCCGACTTCAGCAGGTCGTTCAAGTTCAGCTTCCCCTCACCGCTCGTACACGTACGCGCGTCGACGCTCGTCCAGCTTCAGCACCTTGGGCGGCCCAAGGGAGTCTATCGGAAACGTGTAGCTGACGATCGTGGCGTCGCACGCGGCAAGGTCGTCGGAGAGCTCGCGCAGGAGCGAGGGGAGCAGGTACACGAACACGATGTCGGGGCGTAAGCCGCGGAGGTCCACCTCCCGGACGTCGGCCCGTATAAATACCGTTTTATCCTCTACGCCCAGTGTTTCGCACTTGCGTCTCGCAACCTGAAGTACATCCTCACGCACGTCGACACCGATGCCGCGGCACCCGTACAGGTAGGCGGCGGCCGCCACGAACCGGCCGTCTCCGCACCCTAGGTCGACCACCCTGGTGCCCGGCTCCGGGTCCAGGTGCTCCAGGATCCGGATCACGGCGTCGATCGGGGTGGGGACGAAGCACAGTCGGGTCGGGCACGTGACCACGAAGTCGTCGTCCCGGTGGTACTCCACCTCGTCCGGGAACAGGCGCCGGAGGCGCTCAACCCTCCTGCTCTTCCTCCTCCTTCTCTTTGTCCTCATCCACCCCGATCCTCCGCTTAGGTGAGTGGTACCCTCGCAGCTCCTCGAACTTGGCGAACCGGCGGAGGAGGCCTCGGTAAATGTCCCCGTGGCGCGGGGTGACGACGATCACGTGCCCGGGCGGGTGGATCTTCGAGATCTTCTCGATGATCTCCGCCGGCTCTCCCTCGACCTGTGCGATGGCGGCCACCGGGTACGGTCGCTTGACCTCTCCGAGCAGTTCCCGGACGATGGTGTTGGCCACGGAGGCGCTGAGGATACGAGGTTTGCCCAAGATTTTAATACCCGCGTACCTCTCTATGTCCGACAGGCTGGTGAGTATCTTCTCATAGGAGTCGGAGCGCACCACTATAAATACCGGCAGCGTGGCTCACCCCGCGGGGGGTCGACTCTGGAGCGCACAAACGTGGTCGGGGTCGACATCTCCGGGCGTCACGCCGAGGAGGACGGCCGGTATAATAGGATCACGGCGTGCGTTTCGGCCGAGGTTGACGGGTTCAACGTGTTCTCGGTCCGCGACGTGAACGTGTTCGTCGTGAGCACCCCGGAGCCTCCCAACCTGCGGACGCTCGTGGAGGAGGTTTCCAAGGCGCTCAACGGGCTGGACAAGGCGGAGGAGTTCACGGTCGTGGCCGAGCCGGGCGAGTTCTTCGGGGAGCCCGAGTGGCGCGTTTCCGCCCTGCTGGGCGTCCCGTTCAAGTACGCGGAGACGGTGGCGGAGCGTGAGGTCGTGCAGATGGCCCACAAGCTGGCCTACGGCGTTTACAAGGGTGTTAAGATGGGGTTGAAGGTTGCCAGATCGTCCCAAGGCAGTCCTGGTTGAGCGCCTGGAGTGGGGTCAGGAGAGCCGGCTGGACGAGCTGGAGCAGCTGGCGGAGTCCGCCGGTTACGAGGTCGTTGGCAGGTTCAAGCAGCTCCGGCACGAGGACCCGAAGTACAACATCGGTCGAGGCAAGGTGAAGGAGATCGCCGAGTTCGTCCGGGAGCACGACGCGGACAAGGTCATCTTCGAGAACGAGCTCAAGCCGGTGCAGGCGTTCAACCTGGCGGGCGAGTTCGGGGTCGAGGTCATCGACCGGTTCCAGCTGATCCTGGAGATCTTCGCGCAGCGGGCCCGGACCAAGGAGGCGAAGCTGCAGGTCAAGCTCGCCCGGCTCAAGTACGAGCTGCCTCGGGCCCGGGAGATGGTGAACCTGGCGAAGAAGGAGGAGCGGCCGGGCTTCCGCGGCCTGGGTAAGTACGAGGCGGACAAGTACGAGGAGATGATCCGGCGGAAGATCGCGAAAATCGAGAAGAAGCTGCGGCAGATCGAGCGGGACCGCAAGCTGAAGAGGAAGCACCGGAGGCGGCTCGGCTTCGAGCTCGTGACGCTCGCCGGCTACACCTGCGCGGGTAAGAGCACGCTGATGCGGCGGCTCACGGACGAGAAGGTTCACGTGGATGAGAAGATGTTCTCCACGCTGGACACGACCACGCGCGTGCTGAACCTGGACGGGCACAAGGTCCTGCTCACGGACACGGTCGGGTTCGTGGACAACCTGCCGCACTGGCTGGTGGAGTCGTTCAAGTCGACGCTGGAGGAGACGGCCCAGGCCGATCTGGTCCTGCTGGTCGTGGACGTGAGCGAGGAGCTGAGCGAGATAAAGCGAAAGCTACGCGTGTGCCACCGGGTGCTGGACGAGATCGGGGTCCGCTCCCCGGTCGTCACGGCGCTCAACAAGGTGGACCTCATCGGCTGGGAGGAGGCGGAGCGGAAGCTCGAGGCGCTCCAGGGGATGGTCTCGCACCCGGTCATCATCTCCGCCAAGACGGGCGAGGGCATCGACGAGCTGAAGGAGCGCCTCCGGGCCGTGTTGTCCCGGTACTGGAGGAACGTCCGCGTGCGGCTCCCCGCGGACCCGCGCAGTATGAGCGTGGTTTCCCGGCTGCACGACATGGGCAAGGTCCTGGACGAGCGGTGGTCCGAGGACGGCGTGGAGCTGTACGTGGAGGTCAGCGAGAAGGTGGTCGGGCGGATCAAGGGAATGATCGAGGACATGGGTGAGGTGGAGGTGCTCGACTGACGGGTCGATCAGTCCTCGGACCGGGACTCCACGCTCTTCCGGTACCACTCCGGCACCTGGACCAGCGCGTACCCACCGTCCGGGCCCGGCTTGCCGTCGATCTTGAAGCCCATCTTACGCAGGTCCTTGACCCGGTTGTGCACGGCCACCCGGCTCTCCCGGTTGATGAACTCCTTCAGCAGCTCCCCGCTGACGTAGTTGCCCGAGCGCGTGTATATACCGGCCTCCTTGAGGATCTGCTTCGCCTTCTTCTCGCCGACGGTCTTGGAGAGCTGGTCGAGGAGCCGGTTGGCCTCCTCCAGCACGGAGAGGATGATCAGGTGACCCGCGTCCACCTTAACCCCCTTCTCGTAGGCCCGCTTGAGGAACTCCCACAGGTCCCCGCGCGGGCGACTCTTGGCGACCCGCTCCAGCCTGAGCTGGGTCAGGGCGGCGATCTCATCGTCCCGCGCCATAGCGATTCCCCCACGTTCCGACCCGTGTAACGTTTCACGGGATATAACTTTGGCGCGGTGAGGGGGCGTCGGGAGGGCGTCAGGACCGCCTCAGCTCCTGCCGCTTCTTGGCCACTCGGCGGGCCACCACCGCCTCGCCCAGCTTGAACAGGTACACGAACAGCCGCTCGATCCCGCCCATGAGCCACAGCACGTACCCGAACGTCCGATCGCTGATCTTACGCTCGAACTCCTCCGGGGACAGGTCCCGGTCCAGCTCCCGATTAAACACCATCGTCGCCGCCTCCACGAACTCCCGCCACGAGATCCCGGGCGCGTGCTCGTGCACCTCGCGCAGCAGCTTCTCCACCGGCGTGTCGTACAGCCTGGACATCAGCTCCACCACCGACCGCAGCGTGACCACACCAACCACGCTCATGTCGTCCTCCACCAGCGGGACCAGCGTAAGGTCGGACTCCATCATCACCTCCACGGCCTCGGTGATCGGGTCCGAGGGAGCGATGGACTCCGGCCGCCTCGAGACCTCCTCCACCCGGCCGGCACCGGCCACGAGGCCCCGGCACACGTCGTTCGAGGTCACGAGGCCCGCCAGACGGTCGGAGTCGTCCACCACGACCGCCGTGTACTCCGAGTACCGGGCGAGCTCGCGAGCGGCCTGCTCGAGGTCATCGTCCACGCGAACTTTCGGGTACTCCCGCGTTGCCCACCGCTCCGCCCTCAACCCTCATCACCCTCCCGGACCTCGATCGCGTCCGCCGGGCAGTTGCGCGCGCACTCCGCGCACCGAATGCACCGATCGTAGTCGATCTCCGCCACGTCCCCGCGCACTTCCACGGCGTCGACCGGGCAGACCTCCACGCACACCCCGCAGCCGATGCAGGCGCTCTCGTCCAGCCTCACCTCCCGCTCGAACTCGGGAGGCTCCAGCCGCCTGCGGACTCGGATCGCGTCCACCGGGCAGGCGTGCTCACACGCCCGGCAGCCCACGCACCGGTCCAGGTCGATCTCCAGCGCCTCGAGGTCGGGCGCATCCACCGGGCAGATTTGAAGGCAGAGACCGCACTTAACGCACCTGGACTCGTCCAGTCGCGCCTCCCTGACCTCGATCTTACGGCGCACCACCTCGACCCGCTCCAGCTCGATCTCGACCCTATCGTCCTCTACCCTCGCCTCACCGCGGACCACGCTGAGAGCGTTGACGGGGCAGGACTTCGCGCACAGGCGGCAGATCACGCAGCTCTCGTGGTCGATCTCCGGCGGCGTGGAGTGGTCGGGCTCCGAGATCGCGTCCACCGGGCACTCCTCGTAGCAGATCTTGCAGCCCACGCACCGGTCCTCGTCCACGATCACGAACTCCCGCTGCACGGGCCCGACCTCGGAGATGACGCGGCTGACCAGCTCCTCGTCCGCGTCCTCAACCCGCTCCAGCACCCTTTCAACGAGCTCCTCCACCGGGACGCTCTCACGGACGCTCACCCGGCTCCCCCCACGGGCTCAATGGCTCGGGCCGGGCACGTCCTCACGCACTCCAGGCACCCCACGCACCGGTCCTCGTTCAGCTCGGGCGCAGCCCCCTTCTCCCCGCGGAGCGCCCCGAAGGGGCAGGAGGAGGAGCAGGCCTGGCACCCCACGCACCGCTCCTCGACCACCCGAACCCTGACCCGCGGCGCCTCCTCGAGCACCTCGACCCGGATCTCCCCGTCCCGCTCGTACGCGCGACCGAGGAGCAGGGCGCTGAAGGGGCAGGCCTCCGCGCACAGGCCGCACTTCACGCACCGGTCCTCGTCGATCCGGGCCGCACCCTCCTCCACGGTGATCGCGTCCACCGGGCACTCCCGCTCGCAGAGCCCGCAGCCCCGGCACAGCTCGGGGATCACCACCACCCGCCTAACCTCGACGCCGGTCATCTCCGACCCCCACCTCCAGGATGAGCTCGCGGAGCGCCTCCTCAGCGGCCTTCCTCACCACCCGCCGCGCGACCTCACGCCTCAGCTTCCGGTCCAGCTCGCGCTCCAGCCTGCGCTTGAGGCGGCGCTCCCGCTCCGTCACCGCGCCGAACTCGCGCTCCGCCCGCGCCAGGAGGCACTCCCGGAGCGTCTGCAGGAAGGCGTTGCTCACCAGGACGCGCCTCACCTCACGCTCCGCGCGATCCGTGGGCACCGTCTCGATGGCGGAGGTGGGACAGGCCTCGGCGCAGAGCCCGCACCGGACGCAGTCCGTGGGCGAGATGACCGGCATTCGGGTCGCCTCCTCGAGCTCGACGGCCCCGACCGGGCAGGCCTCGTAGCAGATCCTGCAGCCGATGCACAGGTCGGGCCGGATGAAGTAGACCTCCTCCACCCGCCTGGGGCGCGGTCGGTGATCCGGGCGCTTGAGGGCCTCGGTGGGGCAGTAGGCCGCGCAGATGTAGCAGCCGATGCAGGACTCCGGGTCCGGTTCGTCCCCGGGCACCGGCTCCGCGGCACCGGTGGGGCAGACCTCGCGGCACTTACCGCACTCGACGCACATGTCGCGGTTCAGCTCGGGCGGGTCCCTGGTCTCGAGCTCCGGCACGTCCAGCTCGACGGTCACCGCGTCGTGCGGGCACGCCTTGACGCACTCGAGGCAGCCCCGGCACGCGTCGAGGTCGATCACGTGCTCCTCGATGACCCGGCGCATGACGTCGGTTGGGCAAGCGTCCAGGCACGGTCTCTCCTCGCAGTCCTCGCAGGCGTGCAGGTCCACGCGGATGGAGCGCACCTCGGGCTCGGCGCGAGGGACGCGGACGGGCCGGACGCGGGGCTCGGTGCCGTTGAACTCGAGCTCGTAGTAACGCAGCACGCGGCGGGGGCAGGCCTGGACGCACAGGGAGCAGCCCACGCACCGGTCCTCGTCGAGCTCCACCCGCTCCCGGACCTCGATGGCATCCACCGGGCAGACCTCGGCGCACAGCCCGCAGGCGACGCACTCCTCCGACCGCTCGGGACGCGCGAAGTTGATTCGGACGTTCGCGAGCCGGTCCTCAAAGCGGAAGTGAGCCTCGGCCACGGGATCACCCCTTGGCCTCGCGGAGGGCCTCCTTCAGGCGCTCGGCCCAGCGCTCGGAGAGCTCCTCCACGTCCATCGGGATGATCTTGATCGCGCCGGCGACCGGACACGCCTCGATGCACCGCTCGCAGAGCACGCACCGGTCCGGGTCGACCCGAGCGGTGTCATCGACCTCGATCGCGTCCGAGGGGCAGACGTCGCGGCATCGGCCGCACCCCACGCACAGGTCCTCATCGACGACCACCCGGGCGGGCTTGGGCGGGGTGATCCGCTCCTCCACCTCCCGGGTCAGCGCGCCGACCTCGATCGCCCCTACGGGGCAGACCTCGGCGCACAGCCCGCACCGGATGCACCGCTCGCGGTGGACGACGGGCCCCCGGTCCGTGATCTCGAGGGCGGGGGGCTGGTCGTCGGACTCGCCGACCGGGCAGGCGTCCGCGCAGGCCCCGCAGTTGACGCACCGGTCGAGGTCGATGATGGGGAAGTCCCGGAAGCGGCGCGGGCGGTCCCTAATCTTGCGGGGGGAGTGGGCGTCGAGCAGCCGCTTGCCGCCCTTCCGGGTCAGGATGTTGCTCAGGTAGTCCGGGAGCACGCCCGGATCACCTCCCGCGCGCGTCCCTCGTAGAGAACTTTGCCGCGCCTCTCGTCGACGACCACGAACCGCTCGTTGCAGGCGACGCACGGGTCCAGGCTCGCGTAGGTGGCGACGGCGTCGGCGATGCTGGGGCACCCTGGGGCGATCGCCTCCAGGACCCGGATGTTGGGGACGGAAGGCGTGCGGATGGTGACGCGCCGGACGACCCCTCCCGGGGAGATCTCCATGTCGTAGACGAGCTCACCCCGGGGAGCCTCGACCCGGTTGTCCACGTGACCGCCGCGGATCTCCAGCTCGCGGCGGTGCTCCCCCTCCGGCAGCTCGTCCACGATCCGCTCGATGAGGTCGATGGATTGGAGGCACTCATCGTACCGGAGGAGGATTCGAGCCAGGTTGTCGCCCCGCCTGCGGGACACGGGCTTGAACCCGAGCTCGGGGTACACGGGTTCCTGGAGCCGCATGTCGGACTCTGGGACGCCGGAGGCGCGGGCCTGGGGCCCGACGACGCGGTACCTCCGGACGTGCTCCCTCGTGATCACGCCCACGCCGCGCGAGCGGAGCTTGATGAGGGGGTCCGTCTGGGCGATCCGGCGGTACGTTTTCACGTCCTCCCTCACCTCTTCGAGGGTCTCGAGTACGCGCTCCAGCTGCTCCTCCGTGACGTCGACCCGTACCCCGCCCACGACGTTCCAGCCGGTGAGGATGCGGTTGCCCGTGATCTCCTCGATGCAGTCGAGGACCCGCTCCCGCGTGTTCATGTTCCACACGAACATCGTCTCGTGCTCGATGGAGTAGAAGTACGCCGCGTTGGCGATCAGGTGGGACTGGATGCGGTCCAGCTCCTGCACGAGCACGCGCAGGAACAGGCCCCTAGGGGCGGGCTCGCCCTCCGCCACGCGCTCGACGCCGCCGACGAAGCACATGTTGTGGGCGTGCGAGCAGATCCCGCAGACGCGCTCCGCCAGGAACGCGGCCTTCTGCCACGGCATCCCCTCCATGATCTTCTCGATCCCGCGGTGGCAGTACCCCATCTCCACCTTGCAGTCGACGACCTCCTCCCCGCGCACGGCCAGCTTGATGCGCAGCGGCTCCTTGAGGATGGGGTGGTTGGGCCCGATGGGCACCTTGTGCGAGATGGGAACCTCCTCGCCCGTCTCCACGTCCACCACGCGCACGTTGCCCTCGCCCTTACGCCTCCGCTCCATCCGCCTCACCCCGGCGGGACTCCCACGAGCGGAAGAGGCGCGGGACGACCTCCACGATGGCGGAGACGATCTCCTCCGGGCGCGGAGGACAGCCGGGCACCTCCGCGTCCACGGGGATCACCTCCCGGACCGGCCCGCAGACGCGCCCGCCGTTCTGGTTGAAGATCCCGCCGGAGCAGGCGCACGCGCCCACGGCCACCACGGCCTTGGGCTCGGGCACCTTCCGGTACAGGCGCTTCAGCTTCTCCCTCCACTGATACGTGACGGGCCCCGTGACGATCAGCACGTCGCTTTTCCTCGGATTGTTGTGGTAGTAAATCCCATACTGCTCCAGGTCGTACCGGTACGTGTAGCAGGCCAGGATCTCGATGTCGCAGCCGTTGCACCCGCCGGTGTTCACCACCGTGACGTGGATCGAGCGGGAGCGCACGAACCCCTTCAACCGCTCCAGCAGGGACCGCAACTACACGATCCCCCGGTCCCGCAGGGAGAGGAACGCGCTCAGCAGCTTCTCCCGGTCGAGCTCCACGGGCTCCTTGCCCTCGTGGATCCGCAGCAGCTCCCGCCTCAGCTCCTCCCGGAGCTCGCCCTCGCTCACGGCATCGATCAGGAGCAGGAGCGTGGCCTCCTCGTCCAGGTTCTCCGCCAGCCGCTCCACCTGCTCCAGCTCGCAGTGCAGGCCGTAGAGGCCCGAGCAGGACCGGGCCCGGGTGAGAACGGATCGGACCTGATCCTCCTCCACGTCCAGCGCCTCGGCGAGGCGCTTGACGACGTCCCGATCGTAGGCGTAGCTCTTCAGGATCCACCGCTTCACGCGCAGCACGACCTCCTCGTCCTCGGCGTAGAGCTCCTCCAAATCCCCCTCCGTCAGCCCCTTGCGACGGGTGAGGAGCCTCAGCATCCGATCACCTCCGCGCCCCGGTGGGCGAGGAGTATCGAGCAGAAGAGGATCAGGCCCAGCGCGGTCTCGATCCTCCCGTAACCGGGGCGCATGTTCAGCACGTAGCCCGCCAGGAACGCGCCCGCGCACAGGCCCAGCGGTCTCCACTTCAGCCAGGACACGGCGAGGGTCGCCCAGCCGAGCAGGGCGAGCGGGAGGGCGATGGGGTCGAGGCGGCGCTCTCGGAAGATCTCCCGGTAGACCCGGTAACTGTACTCGAGGCCGACCAGGGAGCCGGCAATGAAGGCGGCCACCGCGCCCAGGATGGCGAGCTCCTCCGGGTTCATAGGTGCCCCACCCGCAGCACGTGGAGGCAGGCTAGGAAGATCGCCACCACGGCCAGGACCACGGCGACCTCCTCGGCGCGGTGCACCAGCTCGTACGTTCGACCGCAGGTGGCGAGGAGCAGGGTGATCGCGAGGAGGATCAGGGCGCCGACCCGGGCCTGCGCCGAGTGCTCCGCGGCCGCTATACCGACCATCGCGAGCATCGAGGCGGTGATCGCGAGCAGGTGCGGTCGCACGGTCCTCCCCCCTACCGGATCAGCGCGTCCAGGAACATCAGCGACGCGACGAGCACGTGGATCCCCACGGCCTGGTACGGGGTTAGGATGGGGGTGACCGCGCACAGGACGGCCAGGAGGATCGTGAGCGCTCCCATGGCGAGCAGGTGGACGGCGGGGTCCGAGATGCCGAGGAAGACCGCCTGGAACACCCAGAGCTCGCAGTAGAACTTCAGGGCCTCGGCCGTGTACATGAGGGAGCGGAGAAAGCCGGGGTACTCCGTTAGGTAGCCCTCCACGATGTCGTAGCCCTTGGAGGGGTCGAGCGGGGAGTAGGGGGAGTCCACCCAGACGAGCGTGAAGAACGCCAGGGCGGAGAAGGGCGCGTGCTCGATCAGCGGGCCGTGCGCCCGCTCCCAGGCGAGGATGCCGGCCACGTCGGCGTGCCCGGTGATGAAGTACGCGGAGATCAGTGAGCAGGCCAGGGCGAGCTCGCCCGCCGGCATGATGGCGTGCCGGACGCCGCCGATCTTCGTGTACGTGGAGCCCGCGGACACGCCGGCTCCGTGGGACAGGACCTTGTAGGCCGCGTAAAGGGCGAAGAAGGGGAGGAGGTTGCCCCGGAAGACGGCCGAGATCGTGACGGCGGAGGACCAGATGATCACGTTGAACACGGGCACGAGCCAGTACAGGAAGCCGGCGGAGGTGATCGGAGCGTACGCCTCTTTCATGAGGAACTTGAGCGTGTGCAGGAACTCCTGGATGATGGGCGGACCCGGTCGCCGCTGGATGCGGGCGATCACCTTCCGGTGCAGCCCGAGGTACACGCTGCCGACCAGGAACGCCTCCGTGACTCCCAGCAGGGTGTCCGCGACGACCATCGTCAGTACCCCAGGAACGGTGCTCGGTCCGGTTCTCCGCGGGGCGATAGGGCCCAGCCTAGGGCGAGCAGCATGAGGGCGAGGACGAGGATCGTGAGCGCCGCGAAGGTCCCCTGATGCTCCCTCACCAGTCCGGGATGCCGCCACTCGATCCAGAGGAGGGCGACGTCCGCGGCGACGGTGGCCAGGAAGGGCAGCCAGCGGCGCACTCCCTGCTCGCCCCCGCTAGGGCAGGGCGCTGAGGATCTCCAGGTAGCGGGAGAAGGTCAGGAGCGTGGTCAGGTGTATGACGAAGGCGTAGCGGCCCCAGATCCTGCGAAACGAGTCCACCTTTACCGCGTAGAACGGGCCGACGCCCGCCTCCCCGAGGACGCCGGTCGTGAGTAGGATCTTGGCGTACGTTATCGTCCACCCGCCGGCTCCCCTGGGCAGCTTCATCAGCTCGTGCAGGCTGAGCGTGCCGGTGGCCGCGAGGATCAGGGCGGCACCACCGAAGAGGGGCAGGCTCGCGATCAGGCACATCAGGCCGTAGTTGAAGGCGCACTCGAGGGCGAAGTCGTCCTCGACGGTCGTCCCGATCAGCCCCATGTTGGACATGCCGAGCAGGGACAGGAACAGGGTGAAGTTGAACACGTCGCCGGTCGTGACGACGCCCACGGCCGCGAGCGTGGAGACGAGGGCGAGGGCGGCCTTGATGCGGTCCTCTCGGGGCGCGACGATCTTGGCCTCGATCTTCGGCCGCTTGTGGTCGACCTCCACGTAAACGTCCGTCTTGCTGAGGATCGGGAGGAGCAGGACGGCGACCAAGGTCGCGAGGATGATCGCGTTCACCGTGCTGAGGTATGGCACGATGTCCCCCAGCGGGACGATCGCGAACACCTTACCGCTCGGGTACATGCCCCGACCCCGCCCGCACGTCGTAGCCCATCACGTAGCCGAACAGGGACAGCTTCGGCCCCACCTTCACCAGGATGCCGCCGGTGCCGGCGAGCAGCAGCGCCAGCAGCCACTCCTTGGGGTACAGGAAGAACAGGCTGAAGCCGAGCACCCACAGGGCCCAGCCGAGCCCGGAGATGGACTCCATGCCCCGCCACTCCTCGTACCGCGGCCTGTTAACCCTTGAGAAAATGTAGAAGGCCGCCCCGGTACCCGCCACGGCCCCGCCGGTGAACCCGGTGAGGAGCACGCCGTACAGCACCAGCCCGATCATGATCGCCTTCGGGGCCGTCCGAAGGATCTCCATGTCCAGCGGGTCGAACCGTGGCAGGGTGCGCCAGTCCGAGTGGCGGGCGATCAGGACCTCCGCCGTGGCCATGAGCTCCGCCAGCCCGACGACCAGCCCCGGCAGGATGAGGCACTCCGCCAGGTCCGTGCCCACCGAGGCGAGGAGCGTGAGGGCCCCGATCTCGATGGCGTCCGTCATCGCGAGCCGGTTGAGCGGGTTGCGGTCCGCGAGGATGTCCACGGCGGCGATCAGGCCCACGGCGATGCCCGCGGCCACGGCCACGTGGTACAGCTTCACCGTGAGCTGCGGGACCGTGGCGGGGACGAGGTGCAAGTTACTCCCTCCGCCCCATCTCCCGCTCGGTGACCGTCTTCATTCGAACGACCCACGAGAAGATCACGAACCCGACGAACATGATGGAGGACTCCAGGACCGTGTCCAGACCCCGCGTGTAGTAGAGGATCTCGTCGAGGATCCCGCCCGGGTGCGAGACGATCGTCGTGCCGCAGTGGCGGGAGTGCCGGGCCAGCCACCGGGTGAACGGGGTCAGGTACGAGGTCACCCATCCCCGCTTGGGCTCGAACTGCGGGTACTGCGACACCGTGATCCCGGGGCGCTTGAGCGGGACGCCGCCACGGTCGTACGGCGCCAGCGGGTCCCGCTCCTTCATCTGGACCTGCGGCGCGGGCCGCGGGTAGAGTTGCTTCCTGTGGTAATGGTACCCGTGCGTGAGCCCGTAGACGGCGATGCCGGCGAGCAGCAGGCAGTAGGCGGAGACCATGGCCGTCGGCTTGCGTACGGACAGGAGGAGCCGCGAGAATGCCTCACTCGCGCTCACCGGCCTCCACCCTCAGGATGGCTCTCATGAGGATTGGCGTGGCGAAGGCTCCCACGGCGATGTACGTGAGGAGGGCCAGCAGGTGGTTGAACGCCAGGAAAATGAGGCAGATCCCGACGGCGGCCACGTCAAGGTTCAGGGCCTTGACGACGGGGTCCGAGCGGGCGGGGCCGATCGCGGCGCCCGCGGTGCCGGCGAGTACCATGAACGCGCCCGCGTACAGGAGGGCCTCCGGGTCACTCACCATGGCTCCTCACCTCCTCGATCCTGATCAGGTAGACGCAGAACATGATCGTGCCGACGGCCTCCATGGCCGCGCCCGCGGCGGCGACGTCGAGGTAGCCCTCCGCGGCCACCGCGCCGATCATCCCGGACTTGGCCAGGGCGATCCCGGGGAGCTTCTGGATGGGATCCCGCCTGAGGACGGCGGACACGGTCCCGACCACGCAGGCCGCCAGGGACGCGAGGAGGAGGGCGTTCAACCGCCGCGCCCGCCCTCCCGTCTGATCTCCTCGACTCTCCTGATCGTGTAGGCCATGGCGTTGGACTCGAGGGTGGAGAAGATGAACGCGCAGAGCGCCGCCAGGAGGCCCATGTCCGTGCGCCAGGTGGCGGCGATCAGGCCGGCGAGGGCGAACCCGACCACGTTGAGGTAGATCAGCTGCGCGTACACGTCCCGGGCCGCGAGCAGGCGGAGCGACGCCCAGACCAGAACGGCCAGCATGACGAGCTCGGCGAGCCTCACTCCCGGGGCCCCCTACCCAGGCGGCGGGCTATGTCGCCGATGATCCGCGAGGCGGTCGGGTGGTCGATCCCGTGGATCGTCGTGATGGCCAGGACCATCCCGGCCACGAAGTTGATCGGGTCGAATCCAAGCACGCGGTGGTACACGGTCACGAGGGCCGTGGCGGCGAGCGCCCCGATCGTGCCGGCGTACCCCGGGTCGGCGCACAGCCGGTTTCCCACGTACACGGTCAGGGCCGCGAGCAGCCCGCCCTGCGGACCCCCCAGGCACCAGTAGCCGGCGGCGGCCAGCAGCGTGCCGGCGGAGGCGTCCGGAGAGCAGACGATGTTCCCCATGAAGTAGCCGCCGGCGATGTCCCCTCCCCGGCGCTCGACGGAGCGTCCGATGGCCTCAGCGCCCTTAACTCCGGGAGCCTCGGGCAGTCCCATAAGTATATCTACGACGACGAAGTTCAACCAAGCCAGCACGGCCCCGGTCGCGATCTCCAGCGCCTGCTCCCAGGTCAGCGTGATCACCCCGCCTCGGGCCGGGGGAACACCCGCTCGATGTTCGCCACGAGCGCTGCGGAGGCCACTCCCACCACGGCTCCAACGAGCGCCGCGAGCTTAGGCTCCTGCCATCCGAGCGCTCGGCACACCGCCACGGTCCCGCCGGCCCCGATCACCGGGGTCGGGAACGCGGCCGAGACCTCCCACGACCTTCTTCTCGGCTTCTCCCGCTGGACCGGCGGCAGCCCGACCGCGAGCGCCACGATGAAGGACACGACCGCACCGACCGCGGCCCCGAGCAGCTCTCCCATCATTTTAAGGTTTCCCCTAACCCCGTTTGGGAGATTCCCGAACCGGGGGTTCTCCCCGTGAGCAAGGTGATCATGAAGCCTAAGGTCACCGTGGAGGACGACTGGATCGTGTTCGAGGGCGAGGAGGACCACGTCAAGCTTCCCAAGGACCCGTACCGCGTCATCAAGGACTTCGAGGAGCGCGGGTACTTCTTCGACGACGAGCACAAGCGCGACTTCGCGGCCATGTACGTGACGCTGATAATCGAGCAGACCCCCGTCCTCCTCGTCGGGCCGCCCGGCACGGGCAAGACCAAGCTCGTCCGGATGATGGGCGAGCTGTACGACGTGCCCGTCGTGGTCATGCGAGGCCACCAGGAGGCCCGGGAGCAGGAGTTCATCGGCGGCGTGGACGTGGCCGCGCTCCCCGTCGCGGACAAAATCGCGGAGGAGTACGCGGAGGAGGACGTGGAGTACGAGGAGGCGATCGAGGCCCTGAAGGAGTTCATATACGTGGGTGGCTACCTCAAGGACGTGGTGAACGACGCTCGACGCTACGGAGCGTGCCTCTTCTTCATCGACGAGGTGAACCGGTTCCCGGGCTACATGATCCCCACGCTCATTCACATCTTCGAGAAGGACACCGAGGTGATCTACATCCCGCACTCCCCGATCGACTTCGGTGAGACGGGCGCGATCATGAGGATCGGCGCGCTGAACCCGGAGGGTAAGGGCACCACGAACTTCGACGAGGCCCTGCTGCGGCGCGTCGAGCTCGTCCCGTGGGGCGAGTACGACGTCGAGATCTACAAGAAGGTGGCCAAGGAGGCCGCGCGGCAGGTGATCGAGACGACGAAGGTCGTGGAGGAGGTGCTCGAGGACCTCGCCTCGATGATCAAGGACATGGGCAAGGGAGTGGACGTCGCGAAGGACGTGGCCCAGGCCGTGGCCATCGGCGTGAAGATGGGGTACGATCTGGAGACCGTCGCGCGCAACGTGGTTAATAAGATCCTAGGCGATATGCTATTAGACCCGGAAAAATCCGAGGAGTTCGAGGCCCGACGGAAGGCGCTCGAGCGGAAGGTCCGGGAGAAGCTCAAGCCCATCTTCGAGACCTAGTGACCGTGGCTGGGTGATCGCTCGCCTTGACCGGCCCCGAGATTCGGCTTGAGGAGGCTACCGAGATCGTTAGCGAGCTGATGGCCCGACTGCGGGAGCGCGGTGACATCCACGCTCCGCCCGACCTCCCTGAGGGCTTCTTCCGGAAGCTGACCGTACTGGCGGACGGCGACAAGATCGACCTGCAGACCTTCGTGGACCTGGCCATCCGCCACTTCGCCCGGCACGGGTACAAGAAGCCCCTCGACCTGTACGAGAAGGTGATGGTCGCCCGGGCGATCGTCGCCGAGGAGCTCGCGAAGATCCTGTCCAAGGAGACCGTGGACGAGGAGGCGGTCGAGTCCCTCAAGAAGTTCGCCGCGCACGCTAACGAGGACGTGAAGGAGGAGCTCGAGTCCCTGCTGGAGGACGAGGAGCTGGAGGACGCGGAGCCGACCGAGCCGCCGGACCGCGAGGACGTGGAGAAGGTCCTCGAGGCGTTCGGCTCCCAGCTCTCCGACGACGCCATCATGGACATGCTCAAGACGGCCATCTTCGGGCCCGAGAAGAAGCGGATGCTCGAGAACATCACGGACGAGCAGATGATCGGCAGCCTCCTGCAGCAGCATGTGCCTCGCAGCATCATGGACAAGCTCTCCGAGCAGGGTCGGCTGGACGTGCTCAACAAGCTGAACTCGCCGCTCAAGAACAAGATCGAGGCGATGACGTCGCCCCACGCCTCGCACTCGCACTCCGTCGACCAGGAGGAGCTGGAGAAGGTCTTCTCCGACGACTCGTTCAACAAGCAGGCCCGGAGGATGCTCTCCGAGCTCGCGCACCGGCTCAACCAGCTGGCGGAGCAGGTCGGCGTTGAGGAGGCGCTGGAGCGCGCCCGCAAGATCGCGAAGGCGATCGCCTCGGCCAACGACCGGTGGGAGCGCGCCGCTAAGACGTTCGAGCGCGCTCTCGAGCGCCAGCTGCGGGAGCGCGGCCCGAGCTCGAACCCGTTCGAGGCCTACCGGCGCGGTGCCCCGATGGATCCGAACCACGTGGAGGAGAAGGCGGGGGAGGACCCGTCCGACTACACCTGCACGCTCGAGCAGGCCCAGTTCGTCATCGAGGGCGTGGAGCGCCGGAGCAAGTTCCGGAACCCGCTGCTGGGCGTGATCCAGGCCAACGAGATGGTGAAGAACCTGCCCCAGGCCGACGAGGACCGGCTGAAGCGGCAGATCGAGAACCTGCTCAGGCCCACGATGGAGGAGCTGGAGGACTGGGCTGAGAAGGTGGGGCGAGAGGTCGTCAAGCGGAACCTGGAGGAGCTGGAGCGGGCCAAGGAGCAGGGTTACTACGTCCCGAAGGAGCTGGAGGAGAGGCTCCGAGAGCTCGCCGAGAAGGCCCCGGAGCGCGAGGAGGGAGAGGAAAGCGAGAGCGAGGCCGGTGAGGGCGTCGAGAGTCCGGCCGGGCTGACCTCCGAGGCGCCCGCCGCGGCGAGCGAGTCAGAGGAGGGGGAGGAGGCCGGCGGGGAGGGTGAGGCCGCGCCCGCCCCGGCTGGAGGCGTCTCGGGCGTGGGCAAGGGAGCGGACCCGGCGTTCACCGTGGACAAGTCGTTCCCGGAGCGCAAGAAGTTCCTCAAGATCCTGCAGAGCGACTCGCTGAAGATCCTGGACGAGGGGCACGAGATCTCGCGGGAGTTCGAGGAGCTGGAGGACGGTGAGGCTAAGGCTCACTTCGGCTGGCTGCACGGCTTCGACAAGGCGGACTTCCTGTCGGACATCGACTGGGAGCGCAGCCTCGAGGAGGGTTACTTCAAGAACGTCCCGCTGGTCCTTTACAAGCGCAAGTTCCGGAACAAGGACGAGCCGAAGGTGGCGATCCTGCTGGACTCGAGCGGCTCGATGAGCGGTGACAAGATGGAGGTTGCGGCCACCCTCGCCGCCGCCCTGTTCGAGACCGTCGGCATGGAGAACATCGGACTCTGGGCCTTCCGGTCGGAGGTTCACCAGCTCAAGGACTTCGAGGAGGTCGTCAACCGGCGGGAGCTGGTCGAGAAGATCCTGGGCATCCCGGCCGGCGGCGGTACGGACCCGGTCAAGCCGCTGGCGAAGGTGCTGGACTCGCTTGAGAACATTGAGTACGACAAGTGCAAGATCATCTACATCACGGACGCGATCTTCATGCACGAGGACTTCATCAAGATCCGCAGCATGCTGAGCGACCGGGACGACATCGAGCTGTACGCGCTGCTGATCAAGGACGAGTTCGAGCACACGGGCCCGACGATCTTCAAGAAGATCACCGAGGAGTTCGGCGGTGGAATGGTGCAGGTGAACCCGCGGGACAAGGAGAAGGTGCGCGAGAAGCTGAAGGAGTTCGTGGAAATCATCTCGGACTGAACGCGCGGGGCCAACCGACGCCCGGGCCCACGCTTTTCCGCGCGCCCCACCGCGTTTCGGGCTCTCGCTCCCTCGTTCACCTTTTACACTTCTTACTTACGCTCCCTGCTTCGCCTCTTACCCCGCCGTCTTTCACTCCGTCAGCGCCCGGCCCATGGCGTCCATCGCCTCCATCGCGTTCTCACGGATGTCCTCGTACCAGACCGAGCACTCGCGCCGGCTCGTCTTCACGACCATCCGGTCTCGGTGCAGCGTCACGTTGATTGTGCCGCGCACGTCCATGCTCAGGCCCTTGAGGAAGTTGTGCGCGAGGATGATCTCGTCCACGTACTCCGTGGTCAGCTCGCCCAGGGGCGACCGGTACGAGATCCCCGCCCGCTCCCAGCTGCGACGGAACTTGTTGTGGAACTCGCGGAACAGGTACTTCGAGTAGCTGTGCTCGAGCAGCACGACCTCGGTCACGCCCGCGTGGATAAGCTGCGAGGCGGCCTCCACGCTGTGCCAGTTCTCCAGGATCGACTCCACGCTCTTCGGGAAGAAGGCGTTGCAGCCCAGGCTGTTCACCCAGCCCACGGCGCAGTTGACGTCGAGCTCCTCCAGGCGCTCCATGTACTCCTTGTAAATGTCGCAGTGACGGTCGTCGACGAAGCTGATCACGGCCATGTTGTCGCTCATGCGCCGGGTCATGAACGTCTTGTGAGTGACGCGGAACTTCCGGATGCCCTGCCGGAGCAGGTGCCCGATGAACTTGGCCGGGACCGTGGTCTCGGCGATCATCTTGATCTCCACGACGCCCGAGGCACCCATGAAGGTGATATCGATGCTGTTGTCGTCCCGCTCCACGACCTCGAACTTCTCCAGCCCGGAGAGCTCCTCGTCCACGGCCCGGGCGAGGGTGGCCAGCGACTTCAGGAACGGGGACATGAACGGCCGCTTCATGCACACCTCGATCACTTCGTCCGGGAGCGAGACGCGGATCACGCTCTTATCCTCGGCGACGGGGATGACCTCGAACTCCGCGTCGAACTCACGCGACAGGGACGACAGGAGGGGTTCGATGCTCGCGTACATGAAGGAACTCCCCGCCCTCTTGAATGCCGTCGTGGAGGAGGTTAACTCCGATAAAGACCATTCGGAAACGTTCCGAGTTGAGGTATGGGAGGGGCCGCCCGAGCGCGTCGTCGAGACCGAGCACATCCGGCGGGTTCGGGAGCTGGTAAGGAGGGGGCGCGACGTGCTCCTGGTCGGGGAACCGGGCTCCGGGAAGTCCACCACCGCGGTCGCCGCGTGCGAGCGACCCTACCCGATCGTGTTGACCTTCGGTGGAAACCTGCCGGCGTCGATACTTAAAACATTCGTCAACACCCTCCGCCGGGCGGGACCGCGCGAGCTCCTCCGGGCGGACGCCATCGTCGTCGGGGACGCGCGCATCGAGGGTCCGGTCACGCGGCTCCCGGTGATCGACGAGCTCTGCGTCCTCCTGGCGCTGGGATTGCTCCTAGCGGTCGCGCGCCTGCTCGGGAAGCCCATCGTGGCCATGCTGGCGTCGGACAAGTCGTACTACCGCCGGGCCCGGCGGCTCCTGGAGGAGTCGGGGTTCGAGGTCGTGGAGATCGAGCATACGCGGGAGTCCGTGAGAAAGATCCTGCGAGCCTACGGGGTCCGTGGGCGCCCCTCGAGCCGGAACCCGAGGCGAGAGCTCAGCCGCCACGCTCGTAGACCCACCGACCACCCCGCCGAGAGATGAGCCCGCGCTCCTCCATGGACTTTAGCCGGCGGTGAAGCCGCTCCTCGGAGACCCGGAGCCGGTCGGCGAGCTCCCGGGTGTCCATGGGGCCCCGCTCGTAGAGCTCGTTCAGGATCCGTTGCTCGAGGATGCGACCGGTGAACGGGCACCCGTCGTACTCCTCGCACTCGAGCCCGAGCATGCACACGACCTTGTCCAGGTGCTCCCGGACCTCGTACAGGGGTCGCCAGGAGGCGGGTGACACGCAGCAGCTCTTGATGATCACGTCGTCGGGCGCGCCGTCCCGCACCAGCTCGTAGATCCGGGGCAGCTTCTCTGGGCGCAGCGGGCCTCGGGCGGGATCCTGCACCGGGTTGAACTGGAGGACGGTCTTGTTCGGGTTAAGCCGCAGGATGGAGAGCACCCGCTCCGCGTCGGCCTCCTCCGGGACGCCCGGGAGCCCAACCACCCCGCCCACGAACGTGACCTCCAGCCCGTGCCGGTGGCACCAGGCCACGACCTCCCAGAACTCGTCGAACCCGCGGGAGCGGCCGGTGATGGCCCTCCACTCCTCCCGGGTGCGGCCGGAGAAGCTGAGCTTGAGGTAGTCCAGGCCCGCCTCCCGCAGGTCCTCGAGCAGGTCCGTCGGGATGAGCGGGCCGGTGCCCACGCCGACGGTGACGTTGAGCTCGGACTTGATCAGCTTGACCGCCTCGACCAGGTCCGAGCCCAGCGTGTGCGGGGACGCGCCCTGGATCACGACCTCCTTGTTGCCCGCCTCCACGCGCCGTCGGGCCTCCTCTAGGATCTCCTCCGGCGTGAGGTCGACGTGGTCTCGCACGAGGTTGTAGTAGCAGAACTTGCACCGCATGTCGCATCGCGTGGTGGCCACGATGCTGCCCGTCCGGGACTTTGACTCCCCGCGAATGACCCGGAGGAAGGCCTCGACCTCGGGCCCGCCGCGTGAGAGGCGGACGGGCTTGTTCTTGTAATCGTACTCCCGGGACGGTCGGACGAGCTCGCGCCACCCCTCTTCCGTCAGCGCGAAGCCTCGGTCGGTCGGCTCGAGGAGGCCCTCGTCCCGGAGCTCGTTGATCTCCCGGCTGATCAGCCCGCGGTTGCCCGGGATCTCGTCCATCAGCTCCCGCCGGGAGCAGGGTCCGCGCTCGGCCAGCGTTAGGAGGATCCGCTGGCGGAGCTCACTCCCAGAGGTTGCGGAAGGCGTCATAGCTCTGCACCTCCCGGATGCCGGCCAGCTCCCCGTCTCGCACGACCACGGCGCCGGGGATGGGCTGGCAGTTGTAGCTGGAGGCCATGGACTCGCAGTAGGCGCCGGCCGTCAGGAACACGACCAGGTCGCCCTCGGAGACGTTGACGGGCACCTCCCGATCCTCGGCCAGTACGTCCCCCATCTCGCACAGTGGCCCGGCGATGGAGGCCTTCTCGGTCTCGAGGTAGTCCCCGCCGTGGACCACGACCTCGTGGTACGCGTCGTACAGGGCGGGTCGGATGAGCGCGTTCATGCCGGCGTCGACGAAGATCCACTTCCGACCGCCCTCCTCCTTGATCTGCCGGACTCGGGTGACCAGCACGCCGGCCTCCCCAACGATGCTCCGGCCGGGCTCCAGGTACAGGTCGAAGCCGGGCGACTCGGAGTGGAGGTCTCGGAGGTCGTCCCGGAGCGCTTCGGCCAGGTCCTTGGGCCTTGGAACCTCCTCATCCGGGCGGTAGGGGACGCCGAGTCCACCCCCGACGTTCAGGTACCGGAGTTCCTCTACGAGGCCGGTCTCCTCCAGGAAGCGGCGGACGGACCTGAGGGCCTCGATGAACGGCTCGAGCTCGGTGATCTGCGAGCCGATATGGTAGTGCACGCCCAGGAACTCGACGTGCTCGGACTCGATCATGGCCCGACAGACGCGCTCCGCGTCGCGCAGGTTGACGCCGAATTTAGACTCCTCAACGGCCGTCGCGATGTGCGGGTGAGTGTCCGGGTCGATCTCGGGGTTGACTCGGAGGGCGACCCGAGCCCGCTCGCCCTCGCGGCGGGCGATGCGCTCCACCCGGCGGAGCTCTTCCATGGAATCGACGTTGATGATCCAGGAGTTCAGGATGGCCGCCCGGAGCTCGTCATCGGACTTCGCGTTGCCGTTCACCACCAGCTCCTTCGCGCCGGCCTCCACCGCGATCTTCATCTCCCAGAGTGAGACGACGTCCGCCGCGCGGGTCTCGCTGAGGATGTGTTCGACGAGGTGCGGGTTGAAGTTGGCCTTCATCGCGTAGCAGACGTGCACGTCGCCCGGGAACCAGGAGAAGGCCTCGAGGTACTCCCGGGCCCGCTTGACGGCCAGGTCCGCGTCGTACACGTAAACCGGGGTGCCGACGCCCGCCTCCTCCAGCACGTCGTCCAGCTCGCGCCCGGATACCTCAATCACCGCCCTCTGCCTCACCCTCAACCCGCTCAACCCCTTTCAGGTTCGCGACCACCAGCTCGACCGATTTGGGCCCGACCCCGCTCCGGTCCGCCCACGCCGCCAGGAACACGCCCAGGTCCTCGGGGGAGCGGCCGAACACGTAGCCGACGGCGCACCCCATGGCCTCGAGGTCCCGCCGCACGCGCTCGAACCCGAGCGGGTCGATGATGATCTCGCCTCGGGCGGCGGCGTCCACCATCTGTCCGGGCTCCTCGATGGGCCGGACGGGCACCGGCTCCTCCTCGGAGTACTGGGCCTGGATCCGCTCGGCCACAACCTGGCCCATGGTCTCGATGAACCGTCGCCCCTCCTCGGACTCCGGATCCAGCACCTCCACCCCGCACTTCTCCAGGACCTGCTCGAGGTAGCCCGTCAGGTCCTCCAGGTCCCAGTCCTCGCTGCGGCTGACGCCCCGGACGATCAGCACGTCCACGTCGTCGAGCAGGGGCTTCGAGCCCTCGAACGCGTCCAGCTCCGTCATTATCTGCCTGGCCAGCCGGTGGATGTGGACGGGGGTGCCCGGCACGGTTCAGCTCCCCAGCTCCTTCCTGAGCTCGCCCATGGTGGTGATCCGCTCGGCGAACGCGTTGTGCTTGTGGATTGACTCGTAGTTCACCTGCCGGATGATCACGAGGGAGTCGTCCGGGAGGTTGTCGAACTCGTCCACGATCCGCCGGATCATCTCCCGGACGCAGTCCTCGACGAACTTCGGGTTGCGGCAGGCGTGCTTCGTGACCTCAAGCTCGTCCGGGCGCTTCAGCAGCTCGTAGGTGGGGGCGCTCATCGACTCCTCTATGATGCGGATAATGTCCTTGATGTTGACGCTGTAAGCCTCTGGAACCTCGATCATGACCGTCCCCACGCCGCGCTGGTTGTGGGTCATTGGAAACACATCCTTTTTCATGATCTTCCGCGCGAGCTCCTCGGCCTCCTCCTCGTCCAGGTCCAGCTCCTTCATGAGTCGCCGCTTGACCCGGTCCTGGCTGTACTCGCGCATCATCTCCAGCGCGCAGGGGCAGGCGGTGATGCCGACCACCTCCGCCCCGACCATCTTCCGGGTCTCGATGCCGTCGTCGGTCCGGCGGGAGACGGCCCGGCCGATGATCTTGTACGGCTCCTGGGTGGGCAGCTCCGTGACGGGGGTCTTCCTGGACAGGATCAACTCACCGGTCATGTGCACCTCGGATCGCGTCGCGTAGTCGTGCTTCTCGAGCAGCTTCCGCGAGATGCGGGAGCAGAGGTCCTCGATCATCGTGTCCGACTTCTCGACGGACTTCTCGAGCTCCTCGAGGACCTCCTGCAGCACCTCGTGGCTGCGCGACATGTGGATGCCCTTCTGATGGGCGGGAAGGTCGACGAAGAGGTTGAAGGTTGACACGAGAATTATCGGCCGACCGCTGCGCCGGGGGATCCTCACGAGCTTCTTAATCCCGCTGATGCCCACCCGGGTCAGGTGCGCGGGGATCTGAGGATCGGCGCTCTGGACGTCGGGGAAGCAGGTTTTCAAACTCCACCTCCCCGTCCGCCGAGATAATCCATAAATTCAGGAAAGAGGGCCAACCGGGCCGGCGGGGTGGCGCCCTTGGCGATAGAGCTCCGCGTTGAAAAAGCCTACCCCGAGGACGTCGGCAAGCGCGTGGTTCGAATCGACAAGCGCTCCCGCGAGCGGATCGGCGTGGAGCCGGGCGATCTGGTCCGGGTCACCGGGTCCAAGTCCACCGTCGTGCGCGTTCGACCCGCCAAGCGTGAGGACGTGGGTAAGGGCATCATCCGAATGGACAAGTACGAGCGCCAGAACGCGGGCGCGACCGTGGGAGAGCCCGTCGAGGTCGAGCGCGCGGAGGAGCGCGTGGCCAAGCGCGTGGAGCTGATGCCCACGGAGAAGGTCGTCGTGCCCGTTCAGGCGGGTCTGAAGGAGGAGGTCGAGAAGGAGCTCACGAAGGAGCACGAGCGGGACGTGCTGAACAAGATCAAGGACTACATCCGCACCCAGGCCGAGCGCGAGCCCATTCCCGCCACCCCGCGCGACGTGATCCCGCTCGAGATTCAGGGCAAGACGATCGCCGGCCACGTCCTCGTCAAGCTCCCCGACAGCGTGCTCGTCGTGGGTGTCGAGCCCGAGGACGCCACGGTCATCGGGCCCAAGACCGAGGTTATCGTGAAGCCGTACTCCGAGGACCTGGCCAAGGCGGCCGAGATCCCGGACGTTACGTACGACGACATCGGCGGCCTCGACCGCGAGATCGAGCAGATCCGCGAGTACGTCGAGCTCCCGCTCAAGCGCCCGGAGCTGCTCAAGGAGCTGGGCATCAAGCCCCCGAAGGGCGTGCTCCTGTACGGCCCGCCGGGCACGGGTAAGACCCTGCTGGCCAAGGCCGTCGCGAACGAGTGCGGGGCCAAGTTCTACACGATCAACGGCCCGGAGATCATGAGCAAGTACTACGGTGAGAGCGAGGCCCGCATCCGCGAGATCTTCGAGGAGGCGCGGAAGAACGCGCCCGCGATCATCTACATCGACGAGATCGACGCGATCGCGCCCAAGCGGGGCGAGACGGGAGAGGTCGAGCGCCGGGTCGTCGCGCAGCTCCTCACCCTGATGGACGGCCTCTCCGAGGACGAGCGCGTCGTCGTCCTCGCCTCGACCAACCGACCGGACGACATCGATCCCGCCCTGCGCCGGCCCGGCCGCTTCGACCGGGAGATCGAGATCGGCGTCCCGGACAAGGAGGGGCGCAAGGAGATCCTTCAGATCCACACGCGGGACATGCCGCTCGCCGACGACGTGGACCTGGACAAGCTCGCCGAGCTCACGCACGGCTTCACGGGCGCCGACCTGGAGGCCCTGTGCAAGACCGCCGGCCTGAAGGCGCTGAGGCGGGCGATCCGCCGGCTGGGCGCTAAGCTCGCGGAGAAGGAGGAGAAGGAGGAGGCGGAGGAGGTCTCGGAGAAGGTCTCCGAGCTGTCCGACGAGGAGCTGATGGAGGTGCTGGAGAAGGGGCTGGACCGGGCCGAGATCCCGGAGGACAAGAAGCGGGCGCTGCGGCGCGTCCTCGAGGAGGCGGAGGAGGTCGAGGAGAAGGAGGAGATCGAGTACTCCGAGGCCCTGGACAAGGTGCTCGAGGCGGAGGAGGTCGAGATCAAGGAGGAGCTCAAGGTCACGATGGACGACTTCATGGAGGCGCTGAAGGAGATCGAGCCCTCGGCCCTGCGCGAGGTCATCGTCGAGGTGCCGGACGTGTCCTGGGACGACGTGGGCGGCCTCGAGGACGTCAAGCAGGAGCTGAAGGAGGCCGTGGAGTACCCGCTGAAGTACCCCGAGGTCTACGAGCGGCTCGGCACGCGCCCACCGCGCGGGATCCTGCTGTACGGCCCGCCGGGCACGGGTAAGACCCTCCTGGCCAAGGCCGTCGCGAACGAGTCCGACGCCAACTTCATCGCGGTTCGCGGTCCGGAAGTCCTCAGTAAGTGGGTGGGTGAGTCGATCCCTGGCGACGAGGTTGTTTGGGCGAAAGTTGACGGAGAGGCCAGGCTGGTGCCCATCGAGGAGCTCTACGAGCGGTGGAAGGAGGGCCAGGACATCAAGGTCGCCGCGTTGACGGATGAAGGCATCGTCTGGTCACCGGTGGAACGGGTCGCCCGACACCGCCGCCGGACCGGTCTCGTGAAGATCGTCACACGCACAGGCCGGGAGGTCATCGTTACTGAGGATCACTCCGTATTCACGGTCCGAGACGGCAAGATCGTGGACGTACCGACCTCGGAGCTGTCCGAGGGAGACTGGATCGTCCTACCGGCGAGACTACCGGCAGGCGACTCAGACGAGATCGATGGCGTCAAGATCGACGAGGATCTAGCATTCCTGCTGGGACTGTACGTGGCTGAGGGCAGCCTGACGAACCAGAGGAATGCCGTCAGGATCCACAACAAGGACCCGGAGGTGATCGAGGAGATCGACCGAATCGTGCGAGAGAAGGGGTGGGAGGGCAAGTACTACGAGAGCGACGGCAGCTACTGGATCAAGAGCTGGGAGTTCAGGCGACTGTGCGAGAAGCTGGGCACGAAAGCCAAGGAGAAGCGGCTCGGGCCGCTCCTGTCGCTGAAGCCCGAGCTGCTCGCCGCCGCACTGCGCGGATACTACACCGGCGACGGGTCATTCTCGGTGAAGTCGCACGGCCGGTCTGCGACCATCGAGGCGAGCACCGTGAGCAAGCGGCTGGCGGATGAGCTCCTAGTCGCGCTGCAGATCTTGGGCATCGTGGCTCGCAGGTACGAGTGCGATGACGGGAGGGGAGGCACGCGGTACCGCGTCATGATCACCAAGTCGGAGTACATCCGCAAGTTCGAGGAGAAGGTTGGGTTCCTGCAGTCTGAGAAAAACGAGCGTATCCGGAAGTTCCTGGAGGAGAGGAAGTGGACGAGGGGTCGCTCCGACGTCCCGACGGAGCTCGTAGGGAGCCCGTACGCCTACGTCGAGGTCGAGTACATCTCGGACCGGGTCGCCGCGAACGGTGGTCTCATGAAAGCGGAGCTCGAGCACCTGTACTTCGACAGAATCAAGGAGATCGTGCCGCTGGACCGCGACGACGAGTACGTCTACGACGTCGTGGAGGTGAAGTTGGGCCACAACTTCGTCGGAGGCCAGGGCGTCCTGCTGCACAACTCGGAGAAGAAGATCCGCGAGATCTTCCAGAAGGCGCGGCAGACGGCCCCGTGCATCATCTTCTTCGACGAGATCGACGCGATCGCACCCAAGCGGGGCACGGAGGTGGGTGGGTCGCGGGTCACGGAGCGGATCGTGAACCAGCTCCTGACGGAGATGGACGGCATCGAGGCGACGGAGGACGTGTTCGTGATCGCGGCGACCAACCGGCCGGATATCCTGGACGAGGCCCTGCTGCGCCCGGGCCGGTTCGACCGCATCGTGTACGTGCCGCCGCCGGACGAGGAGGCGATGAAGGAGATCGTGAAGATTCACACGCGGGACATGCCGCTCGCCGACGACGTCTCGATCGACGACATCGTGGAGATCCTGAAGCGCAGGGAGGAGGAGGAAGACGCCAAGTACTCCGGCGCAGACATCGAGGCGATCTGCATGGAGGCCGCGATGCTGGCCCTGCGGGAGGTCATCGACGAGCTGGAGCGGATCGAGGAGGAGGCCGAGTCGGAGAGGGAGCTGGAGGCGCGGAAGGAGGCGCTGCTGGAGGAGCTCAAGGTGGAGCGCCGGCACTTCGAGAAGGCGGCCGAGAAGGTGCCACCGTCGATCTCGCGGGAGCAGCTGGAGGAGTACGAGAAGCTGAAGGAGGAGTTCCAGCGGCTGGCGGGGTGAACCCTGCTCCTCCTAACCGATCACATGCTCCTACGCCTGTGCCGCTGGCTCCGCCTCCTCGGCTACCCCACCCTCTCGGCGCACGAGATCGTCGACCCTAGGGAGGTGGAGGACGAGGACGAGGTCCTGCTAGAGTTCTGTCGGGAGCGGGACGCGCTGCTGATCACTCGAGACCGGGCCCTGGCGAGTCGAGCCCGGTCGCACTCCGTGCTGGTGCGGAGCGACGACGTGCCGGGGCAGCTCGCGGAGGTGCTCTCGAGGCTGGGTGACGAGCCCTACCTGGACCCGGACGAGTCCCGGTGCCCGGAGTGCAACGAGCCCGTGGAGCGCGTCAGGGCGGAGAACCCGGGCCCCTTCGAGGTCATGTGGCGGTGCCCTGAGTGCGGCAAAATGTACTGGGTGGGCGGGCAGTGGGAGGACATGGAGCGCGTTATTAGGGAGACCGAGCGGCGACTGAGGGGGTCCCCGGAGTGACCAAGCTGTCGCTGGAGGAGGGGGAGTTCCTGGTCCGGCTGGCCCGGGACGCGATCGTCGAGTACCTGAAGTCCCGGGAGAAGATCGAACGGGAGCCGCCGTCGGACCGGCTGAAGGAGGAGCGTGGCGTCTTCGTCACGCTGAAAAAGCACCCGAGCGACGAGCTGCGCGGCTGCATCGGGTTCCCGGAGCCCGTGGAGCCGCTCGTTAAGGCGACGGTGGAGGCCGCGATCAGCGCGGCGACGAACGACCCGCGGTTCCCACCGATGCGGGATCCGGAGGAGATGAAGGAAGTGCGGGTGGAGGTCAGCGTGCTCACGCCGCCCAAGCGGTTGGAGGTGGATGATCCGAAGGAGTACCTGGAGCGCATCGAGATCGGTCGACACGGTATCATCGTACGGCGGGGGGCGAACTCCGGGCTGCTGCTGCCTCAGGTGCCGGTGGAGGAGGGCTGGGACGAGATGGAGTTCCTCTCGCACGCCTGCCTGAAGGCCGGGCTCCCGCCGGACGCGTGGTGCTCTTCGGACTGCGAGGTCTACGTGTTCGAGGCGCAGGTGTTCGAGGAGGAGGAGCCCGAGGGGGAGGTTCGGGAGAAGGAGTTAACGGAGGAGTAAGCCCTCGCGCAGGCGGAAGGCTTCGAAGGCTTCCGCGTGCTTCACGCCGATCTTCGCGCCCCAGTACCCGGCGGTCCGCAGCACGTGGTCCTCGCTGATTGCGCCGCGGCGGATCTGGGACTCGTGCGCCCGGACGGCCTCCAGCTTCTCCTCGATCACGTCGGAGATGTCCACGTACAGGACGGGGTTGAACTCGGTGGTGGAGGGCCCCTCGCCCATCAGGACGCTGATCTCCGGGAACTTGCTCACCGCGGCCGTGACCAACCGGTAGGTGCGTCGGTGGTCCTGGTGGGTGTCCCGGGGCGAGTGGGTGAAGACCAGCTCGGGCCTGTACTCCCGCAGGTACTCGCGCAGGACGTCGATGCTCTCCGGGTCTACGGTGATTCTGCCGTCCTCGTGGTCCAGGAACACGACCTCCTCCACGCCCAGTATCTCGGCCCCGCGGCGGGCCTCCTTCTCCCGGACCTCGGCCCGACCCCCGTTATCCCCCCGGCTGAGTATGATCTCGAGGATCTCGTGACCCTGGAGGGCGAGCTTGCGGATCGTACCGCCGCAGTGAACCTCCATGTCATCGGGGTGCGCGAAGACCGCGAGGACTCTCAACCGGCGTCCCCCTCCGACGCGCGGGCGGTTCGGTACCAAACGTTGCCGCGCAGCGCCAGCCAGAGGAGACCGCACACGGCCGCCACCTCCAGGAAAAAGGTCCAGAGGAACTGGAGCGGGATCGCGAGCAGGGCCCAGGCCGGGCCGCGCCTCTCGAGGCAGTACCTGGCGGCCGTCAGCGCGTAGATGAGTCGGCCGGTCACGGAGACGAGGATCACCTTGGGGTGGACGAGGGGCAGCACGTACGTCGTGAGCATGGAGGCGAGAAGGGAGCTGAGGACGAAGGTGGAGAACGCTATCCCGGGGACGTTCCCAACGGACAGGGCCCGGGCAGTCGCTTGATACATTCCCGCCCACCACCTAGCCTGCTGGAGCAGGTTTTGCCGGAGACCGGCGGGATCGTCCATCCAGACCTCCAGCCCGGGCCGGTACAGGAATCCGGCCTCACCCCACTCGTGGGTGAGTCCGAGGGTGACGTCCTCGGCCAGGTTCTCCGGCAGCCCGTTCTCCCGCAGGAACTCGGTCCGGAACAGGGCGCCCGTGGTGTAGGCGGGGGCGGACCCGACCACGCGGCCCCAGAACTTGATCCCGCCGCCGATCACGTCGAACTGGAGGGCGACCATCAACCCGACCAGGCTCTCGCCACGGTAGCGGATCTTCCCGAACGCGAGGTTCCCACCGCTTCGGGAGAGGGCGGACAGCAGCCTCCGCACGTAGTCGCGCGAGCCGAGCTCGTCGCCCGCGTCCAGCAGGAGGATCCACTCGGTCGGCACCTCGGCCTCGCGCAGGGCGGCGTTGACCGTTTCCCCCTTGACGTGACCGCCCGCGAGGACGACCTCCACCCGCTCGTCGTCCGAGAACCGGTCTCGGAACCGCTCGAAGTCGCGGCGGGACCCGGCCGCGATGATGACCTTCTTGACCCTCACCCCTCGCTGCCGGAGGACGGACCTCAGCGGGCGCTCCACGGCCTCGACCGGCTCGAACTTGGCGGGGATCAGCAGCGTGATCTCGGCCAAGCGGGCCTCCTGCCCCGGCTAGTACTCCCGGCACATGTCCAGGAACTCGTCGAACAGCCACCGCGTGTCCCAGGGACCCGGGTTAGCCTCCGGGTGGAACTGGACCGAGAACGCGGGCGCGTCCGTGTGCACGACGCCCTCCACGGTCCCGTCGTTCACGTTCACCCACCGTACCTCCAGCGGCGTGTCCTCCAGGCTCTCGGGGTCCAGCGCGAACCCGTGGTTCTGCGCGGTGATGTACACCCGGCCGTCCCTCAGGTCCTTCACCGGCTGGTTGGCGCCCCGGTGCCCGAACTTCATCTTGAACGTACGACCGCCCTCAGCCAGTCCGAGGATCTGGTTCCCGAGGCAGATCCCCATCAGGGGGACCTCGCCGACCAGCTCGCGGACCGTCTCGATCGTCTCCCTCACACGCTTCGGGTCTCCGGGCCCGTTGGACACGAGCACCCCGTCCGGGTCTAGGTCCAGGATCTCCTCCGCCGGCGTGTCGTACGGGACCACGAGCACGCCGGCGCCACGCTTGGCCAGCTCCCGCAGGATGCCCCGCTTCACCCCGCAGTCGATGACCACCACCTCGGGCTCTCCCTCGGAGAACCGGTAGGGCTCCTCCGTGGAGACCTTGGGCACCAGGTCGAGCTCGGAGATGTGAGGCACCTGGCGCACCTTCTCCATCAGCTCCTCCCGGCTGGGCGGATCGTCCGGTTCGTAGGGAACGAGCACGCCGCGCATGGCGCCCTCCGTCCGGATCCGGCGCGTGAGCATCCGGGTGTCGACGCCGGCCAGCCCGGGGACGCCGTTCTCCTCCAGGAACTCGTCGAGCGTTTTCTCAGCCTTCGGGTGGATGGGCCCGTCGTGGAGGTACCGGACCACGAACCCCTCGACCTGCACCCGGTCGGACTCGCCTACCTCGGAGATGACCCCGTAGTTTCCCTGCATGGGCGCGGTCATGATGAGTATTTGACCCTTATATGAGGGGTCCGTGAGCGCCTCCTGGAACCCCGTGTGCGAAGTGTTGAAGACCACCTCTCCCTCGACCTCCCGGGGGCAGCCGAAGAGCTCCCCGTGCACCACCGTCCCGTCCTCGAGCGCCAGGGCCGCCCGCAAGTCAGCCACCCCAGTCCCGCCGGATCGCCGGAGTAAAAGTCTCCTCGGGGTGCCCCACGTTGCTGGAGGGACTGAGGGCGACGCTGAGGAGGGTCTCGGACGCGCGGTTGGAGTCCCTGCTGGGCAAGGACGAGCTGGACTTCCAGGTGTTCGTGAAGGGCGCCATCGGCGCACTGCGCGACGGGATCCGGCGGCTTGCGGGCCTGAACCCGGAGGCGGCGGCCGGATACGCCGCCGCGAGGCGCGGGTACCGGACGGAGACGCTGAGGGAGCTCACCCGGGCCGTGGAAGGCAGGGCGGAGCACCTGGCGGTTCGCGCCCTGCAGCTGTACAAGGCGGCCTGCTGGGACGTTCTCGAGGATTCGGAGGAGATCATGGGGGTGGGCGTCGCCGTCGACCTCCGAGAGGGTCGGGTGGTCGTCCGCAAGAGCCCCAAGGAGCGGGAGTACGAGCCGATCTCGAAGGCTTACGACCTGCCGGACGACCCGCACGAGCTGGTGACGGAGCTCGTCGACCGGTACGACCTTGATTTTATCTACGTGGCGGACCTGGACGCGATTCTGGACGGGGAGCCCGGTTCGGACCTGGAGTTCCTGGAGTCCGTCGAGGTACCCGCGTTCGTCGACACGGGGCGCTGCGACGTGGAGCTACCCTCCAACGCCCGGCGCATCCTGCCTACGGAGTGCTACGACGATGCCGAGGACTACCTCGAGGATCTGGAAACGCTTGAGGACGCCGTCGCGGGCCTGGACCTCGACGGGTCCAAGGTGATGGGCCCGTGGGAGCGGGTGGGGGAGTTCCTGGACGACGTCGTGGAGCTCGTTTGCAGCCGGCGGCCGGGAGCCGTGGTGGTGGACGTCGGGGCCGTCGGATCGGGCGAGGGGCCGCCGTTCGAGGCCGGCGCGTCCGTGGGCATGTACTGCGACGCGATCATAGGTGGAGGCGTCGGGTGCCTGAAGCACCTGGAGCTGGCGCTCGGGACCCCGGGCGTGGTGGGAGTTATCGTCGGCACGCTCCTGTTCGAGGGGGTGAATCCCATGAAGCTGGAGGAGGCCAAGAAGCGTGGGAGGGAGCTTCGGGTGCACCACATGGGGCTGGAGGAGGAGTACCTGGAGCTCATCAAGGAGGGCAAGAAGACGGTGGAGGGGCGGGTGAAGGACGACAAGCGCGTGAGGATCAAGCCCGGTGATAAGATCCTGTTCAACCGGCGGCTCCTGGTCGAGGTCGTGGACGTGCGGGAGTACGACTCGTTCGAGGAGATGCTCCGGGAGGAGGGTCTCGAGAACGTCCTCCCGAACGTGGACTCCATCGAGGAGGGCGTGGAGGTGTACCGGAAGTTCTACTCCAGCGGTAAGGAGAAGATGTTCGGGGTCCTCGCCATCGAGATCCGGCCGCTGATGGACCTGTTCGAGGACATCTGCGACTGATCACTCCAGGATGGGACCCTCCGGGCTCGGGATGAACCCGATGCGCTCCAGGAACTTGTCGTCGTACACCAGCTCAATCTCGGTGCCGCCCAGGTAGGGACCCACCCGGTGCAGGACGCCGGGGGCGTCGGTATCCTCGTCGAGCACCACCTCGTTCTCCAGGAGCCCCCACCGCTCGATCCGGATGACGCGGCGACCGAAACCGGCCTTGTTCAGCGCTCGCTGGAGTCGTTTCCGAGTGATTCCGGAGACGATCATCCGGTCGTACGGGTCGGCGGCCATCTCGAGCAGGTACTCTACTTGCTCGTCCGTCAGCTTGGCCTCGATCTCCCCCTTCTCCTCGTCCACCTCCACGATCTCTACCTCGAGTGGTAAGTTCTCGACGAAGCCGAAACTGCGGCCGATATCCCGAACCGAGGCCTTCTCACCGTCGAGCAGCTGCTCCCTCAGTCGGTACAGCGGGATCAGCGCGTCGACCACCTTAGGACCCACCACCCCGATGTCCACGTAGACGCCGTACCCGACCTTGTAGAGGTCGATGATCTTTCCATAAATCACGTCGCCGGGCACCAGGTCGAACAGCGACCTGACGGTGTCGAACTCCTCGATCAACCGCTCCGCCGCCTCCTCCGCGTCGGGTCCGCGGAGCTTCAGGGTCGCCCACGAGCGGAAGTTCTTCTTCACCTCCTCGATCCTCACCTCGAGGTCGCTCAGTAGCTGCCTGACCTGAGTCAGCAGCGACTCCTCGGCCCCGCCGTCCCGGTACAGCTTTTCCAGTATCGTAACGTGGACCACCGGCACGGCCGCTCACCACCGGTCAAGCTCTGGCGGTATAGCGTTCAGCTCGGACAGCTCGCGGTGCAGCTCGACGAGCCTGCGAACGGGCGGGGCGTCCTCTCCCAGCTTCTCGGAGAACTTGCGGACGACGGCTTTGATCGGAACGTGCTCGGTCCCGAACGTCAGGTTGTCCGCGTGCGCTACGATCTTCTCCTCTAAGGTCTCCGGCACGTAATCCTTCGGCGGCAGCCCCAGCTCCTCGGCCTCCTCTTTCGGTATCCCGGCCCCGATGTGACGCTCCACGATGCGGGCGACCCGCTCCGGGTACCCCAGCTCCCGGACGATCTGGGCCCCGACGACCGCGTGATCGATCCCGTGCGTCTTCGACCGGCCGATGTCGTGCAGCAGCGCTCCCACGCGAACTAGCTCGACGTCGACGTCCTCCCGACAGCGCTCGGCCATCTCGACGGCGAGCTCGCAGACGGCCTTGCAGTGGTTGATCACGCGCCTGGGACAGCCGACGCGCTTCAGGTCTTCAATCGGATCCCTGTCCACTGAGCCGATCCCTGAGCTCCCGGAGCCGCCGGATCTCCTCTTTTAACTCCTCCGCCAGCCTCTCCAGCCGCTCGCGCTCCTCCGTCGTGTCGACCTCCTGCAGCATCTCGCCGCAGTTAGGGCACCTGAACTCGTGCTCCATGGCCTCCTCGAAGCTCAGGGTGGGGCACTCGTCGTTGCCGCAGTGAAACACCGGATGGGACATGTCGTTGTTGAGCGCCTGCTCCACGTCCTCCAGCTCCCGCTCCTTGACCTCGAGGCCCCGGCGGAGGACCTCCCGCAGGTCGAGGTTCCAGGAGTAAACGGGGTACCGGTAGTCCTCGCGCCGCTCCTTCCTGAAGGACACCACGCCGCGCTCGTGCAGCTTGTAGAGCACCTTCCGCACCTCCCGCGGGTCGACCCCCAGCTCGCCCGCGATCTCCTCGTCGATGGCCTCCCGCTTCAGGATGATGTCGACGGTTTTTTCAGCCACCTCCGGGTCTATCCCCTCCTCTTCCTCCAGCAGCGACAGGGTCACCTCTTTAATTACCTTCAAGTCCTTTTCAGTCAGGCTCGAGTGCATCGGAGTTACCCCGCCCCTCACAGGATGCGTTTCAGGCATGTAATAAACTTGTGTAACCGTCTAAAGGTGTCGCGTCGGGGGTGCACTATCACGGCCGATCCTTCTCCCTCCGCTATGATTTCGGCGGCGCTCTCCGGGTCCTCATCGTCGACCGTGTACTGGTCAATCCCCACCCCCTCCACGTAGTCCACTCCGAGCTCGTCGAGAATACCCTTGATCCAATCCGGCGTCCGGACGCCGATCAGCATCTTCAGGCCGGCATCCCGGGCCGCCCGGCCGAACCCGTACACCACGGAGGGGTGCAGCTTCGGGCCCAGGTCCTCCTTCCAGCCTCGCCTCGGCACCTTCCCCTTGAAGAAGGCGGTGTGGAGGGCCCCGCACAGCGTCAGGTACTTCGCGCCCTCCACGAGCCGCAGCGCCTCGAAGACCGCCTCCCGAATCTTCCCCTCCGGGATCCCCGTGGCCAGCGAGGTTCGGTGAATCCCTATGTACCCCGGGCTGAGGTGGAGCGCCAGCTCGTACCCCTCCTTACCCAGCCGGTCCACGTAGCGTACGTCCGGGTGGTACTTCTTCACGCTCCCCGCGATGGACCACACGATCTTCCCGCCCAGGTGCTCCACGCGCCGCCGCGCCAGCTCCACCTCCGAGTCGGGAACCTCCTTCTTCGACGGGTGATCGATGAACACGAGGAACTCGCTCAGCGGCGCTCCCCCTCACTCCAGGTGCTCGAGCGGTCGCCTCCACCACCCCTCCAGCCTCTCCCTACTTATCTCGATCTCCGTCGAGCCCGCCGCGATCCTAAGGGTCCCGTCGCCCGTCACCTCACCGACCACCTCGGCCGGCACGCCCGCGTCCGAGGCCAGCTCCAGCACCCGATCGGGCTCATCGGTCACGACGATCGCCCGGCCGTGGCTCTCCGAGAACAGCAGGTAATCCCACCTCGGAGCCCGACCCGGGGCGCGCGACAGGTCCACCTCCGCCCCCACCTTCCCGAGCACCTCCGCGAGGATCGCGAGGAGGCCGCCCGTTGAGACGTCCCGGACGATCGACGCGCAGGACCCCCGGGCGATGCGCCGCAGCAGCCGGTGGAGCCGGCGCTCCTCGCGGTAGCGGACTCGGGGCACCTTCCCGCCCTTGATCTCGTGGTACTCCATGAGGTACAGCGAGCCGCCGAGCTCGGGTCGGGTCTCGCCCAGGACGATAACCCGCTCGCCCTCCTCCGGCTCCCGCGGGAAGTCCTCGAGATGGTCCACCCCCTCGATCAGCCCGACCGCCCCGACGACGGGGGTCGGGTTGACCGGCCCGTCGGCCTCGTGCTCGTTGTACAGGCTCACGTTGCCGCCCACGACGGGCACGTCGAACCGGCGCGCCGCCTCCGCGAGCCCCTCGATCGACCGCTTCAGTTGGTAGTACACCCGCGGGTTCTCCGGGCTGCCGAAGTTGAGGCAGTCGACGAGGCACAGGGGTCTCGCTCCCACGGTGGCGATGTTCCTGAGCGCCTCCGCCACGCACCCCTCGGTCCCGACCCTCGGGTCGATCAGCACGTGCCTCGGGTTGGAGTCCGTGGTCAGGGCCAGGGCCTTGTCCTCCAGGCCCTCGTGCTGCAGCCAGAGCACCGCGGCGTCGTGCCCGGGCTTGACCAGCGTGCGCCCCTGCACCTCGTGATCGTACTGTCGGTAGACCCACTCTCGGAGGAGCGGGGACACGTTCGGGGAGGACAGGATCGCCTCCACCGCGTCCTCGGGGTCGGGCTCCGGCACGTCCACGTCCTCGGGGTAGGAGTAGGGCTCCTCCTCCCAGTCGAGCGTCGGTGCGCCGTCCGCGAGGAACTTGACGGGCACCCGGGCGACGATCTCGTCCCCGTCGCGGACCGTGAGGTACCCGTCGTCCGTCACCCTGCCCACCACGGCGGCCTCGAGACCGTACTTCTCGCACACCTCCGTGACCTCGTCCACGTCCTCGGGCGACGTCACGATGAGCATGCGCTCCTGCGACTCGGAGAGCATGATCTCCCACGGCTCCATTCCCTCCTCTCGCAGCGGGACCTTGGAGACGTCGACCTCGGCCCCGACGCCCCCCTCCGCCGCCATCTCGGCCACCGCGCACGTCAGCCCGGCCGCGCCCAGGTCCTTGCAGCCCTTCACCAGACCGCGCCGCACGAGCTCGCGCAGGGCCAGGATCAGGAGCCGCTCGGTGAACGGGTCGCCGATCTGGACCGCGGGCCGGTCCTCCTCCTCGGACTCCTCGTCCAGCTCCTCCGAGGCGAAGGCCGCGCCACCGATGCCGTCCCGGCCCGTGCGCGCCCCGATCAGGACGAACACGTCGCCGGGCTCCTCCGCGCGACCGCGCACGACCTCATCCTTCCGGACCAGGCCCACGCACATCACGTTCACGAGGGGGTTGCGCTGGTAGGAGGGGTCGAACTCGAGCTCGCCACCCACCGTCGGCACGCCGATCCGGTTCCCGTAGTCCGAGATCCCGCGCACGACCCCGTCCACGAGGTAGGGCACGCGCTCCGCGTCCAGGGGACCGAAGCGGAGCGGGTCCAGGAGGGCGATGGGAAAGGCGCCCATGGAGAGGACGTCCCGGACGATCCCGCCCACGCCGGTGGCCGCGCCGTTGTAGGGGTCCACGTAGGACGGGTGGTTGTGGCTCTCGATCCCCACCACGATCGCCCACTCGTCGTCGATGGCGACGACGGCCGCGTCGTCCCCGGGCCCCACGATCACGTGGTCCGCCTCGGTCGGCAGCTGCCGGAGGAGGTGCCGGGTGCTGCGGTAGGCGCAGTGCTCGGACCAGAGGTTCTCGAACATGGCCAGCTCCGTCTCGTTCGGCTCGCGACCGAGCTCCCGGCGGATGAGCTCCAGGTCCTCGTCGGTCAGCGTCACGGGGAGGCCCCCTCGGGGAGTGCGTAACGTCGTCACTCCCGGCCCCGAAGGTCGGCAGACAGCGGGCTCCTCATCGGGGGGATAAATCGACCGCGTACTCCCACAGCGGCCGGACCTCGAGCTCACCCTCCAGGGTTCGGGCGCACATCGGGCACGGGGTTAGCACCGGCTCCCCAGCCCGCCGGAGGGCGCGAACGGTGGCGGGGGACGGCTTGCCGACCAGCGCCCCTCCCCCGCAGCACCGGAGCCGCCGGGGCGGGACCCTGACCCCGGGGAGGGCGGACAGGACCTCGTCGTCCACCCCGTGCCGTAGGAGGTGGCAGGGGGACTTGTAGGTGGCCCCCTCGGGTACGCCCTCGAACTCGGCGATGGCCGCGTAGTACAGCGGGCGCTCACCCAGCACCTCGACGCAGAAGTCGAGGCAGCCGGGGCAGAACACGACCACCGCGTCGTACTCATCGAAGAGCTCCCGCCACCGCTCCCGGACCCGCTCCGGCACCTCCTCCCCGCGCTTCCGGGCGAAGTTCAGGCAGCAGGGCTCCTCGCGGCCCAGCGTGGCCAGTCCCGCCCGCCGCACTAACCTCAGGGCTGACTCCAGCCACTCGCGGCGGCTCCGGATCGTGCAGCCGAGGACGGCGACGACGTCCCCGTCCAGGGGCTCCTCCTCGCCCTCCAGCTTTCGATCGTAAGGGGTGCCCCGGCTCAGGGCGCGCTTGACGGCTTCCGGCGTCGGCTCCTCCTCCCGGAGCTCGGCGAGGATCTCGGTGTGGGGGATCCCGTGCGGGCAGACCCGCTCGCAGAGTCCGCACAGCGTGCAGTCGGAGGCGAGCTCGAGCGCCTCCTCCACGCGACCCGCGGCGGCTAGGGTGTTGAACCGGCGCCGGGGGACGTCCATCGGGCAGCGGGACTCGCAGGCCCCGCACCCGTCGCAGCGGGTGAGGGCGCGCTCGGGGTTCACCCCTCAAACCCCTTCCAGACGGGGTGCGGGGTGACCTCCTCCAGGCCCCGCTTCTCCACGCGCTTGGCCGTCTCCAGGGCGAGCTCGGCCAGCTCGTCCGGCACCCAGCCCTTGTCCACGGCCTCCTCCAGCTCGTCCTCGTCGACGATCTCCCGCTCGTCCTCCTCGGGCTCGACCACGTCGACCTCCAGGTCCACGTAGCGCGCACCGTCCTTGGTGATCTCGACGGGCGTGTTGATGTTGTAGTACCGGCCCTTGAGCTCGCCGTCCTTGCTGTAGTACTCGTGCACGATGACCATGGAGCCGTCCGGGATCAGGGTGATCGCGTAGTCACCCTCCTCGATGGGCTTGTTCAGGCCGTCGTAGTACCCCGGACCCTTCATCCGCCGCCGGACCTTGAGCAGGCCCTCCTTCGGGTCGTACTCCTCCACCTCCGGGTCGCCACCGAGCTTCTTCACCCCACGCCCGGGCTTGACGTGGTAGATGTCGATGCGGTCGCCCTCGGAGGGCCCCTCGGACTTGGCCAGGCACTCGATCAGGCGCTCGGCGACGGACTCCTCGTCCAGGTCCTCGAGGAAGGGCTCGACGGTGTCCACGGCGACGCTCGCGGCGAGGCTGCGGCACTTGAAGTAGTGGTGCCCGGTGATGGTCGGGAGGACGCGGGATCGGACGGTGTCGAGGTGGTGCTTGGCGAGGGCGTGGAGCTCGACCTCGGCCTCGCGGTACTCGATGATGGGCCCGGGCTCGTCCATCTCCTCGGCGCGCTTGAACAGCTCCTTCCGCTCCTCGATCAGCCGCTCGACCTCCTCGGCCAGCTCGTCCCCGGAGCGCCCCTCCGCGGCGGTGCGCCAGATCAGGCCCCACCCCTCGGGCACGAGGGCCTCGCCCAGCCGGATGAGCCGCTCCCGCTCCTTCTCGTCCTCGATCTTCCGGCTCACCTTGACCCCCTCGACGGGGACGAGGACGGCGTACTCGCCGGCCACGGAGACCTCGGTGGTCAGCCTGAGCGGCCCGTCGGATACGGACTCGGAGACCTGGACGACGACCTCCTCCCCCTCCTCCACCACCTCGGACTCCTCCTCGCTGAGGAACCCTCGGAGGCCGGACCCCAGGTCGACGACGGCCACGCCCGCCCGGTCGTCGATCTCCTCGACCACGCCCTTGAACACGCTGCCCTCGCCGACGCGCTCGGTCGTGATCGTGGCGAGCGTCTCCCGTTGGAGGAGCCTCAGGAACTCCTCGACCGCCTCCCGCTCCCCGTGCACCTGGATCCCGTGCCGGTTCCGGGTGTCGCGGACGTCCACGTCCGGGGAGCCGTCCTCGAACTCCTCGTCCGGGAAGCGCTCGAGGATGTCGTCGGAGGGCTGGGTGACCCTGAACCCGTAGTCCAGGCACAGTCGGGTCAGGGCCGTGGAGTATATCCCGCGGATCCTGACCCGGTAGTCGCTCATCCGGGGACACCCCTGGGGGGCGTCGCGTTGGCCGACGCCGGCGTGCTGGAGGAGGTGTTCGAGGTGATCCGGCGCCGGATCGAGGAGCGGCCCGAGGGTTCCTACGTGGCCGAGCTGACGAGCGACGACGGCAAGCCCGCGTTGAACAAGATCTGCGAGAAGATCATCGAGGAAGCCGGCGAGCTGGTCCTGGCCGCTAAGGACGGTGACCGGGAGGGCGTGGTTTATGAATCCACCGACCTGATCTTCCACACGATGGTGCTGCTGGCCTACATGGGCATCGAGCTAGGGGAGGTGTTCGATGAGTTCGAGCGAAGGAGGCGGTGAGGAGCTGGAGCCTCCGGTACCCGAGGACGCGAAGTACGCGTACTACGTCGTCCTGTTCCAGAACCCGGAGGACGGGAACTGGGACCTGTTCGCAGTCATCCGCGGGTACCCTGGGCTCAAGGAGCCGTACGCCATCGCCGTGCACCTGGCCAAGACGGTGGAGGAAGCCCTTAAGGAGGTGGACGAGGACCTGAGCGTGGAGCTGCAGGTCGTGCCCGTGGGCGGCGAGTCCGGGGTGCCCGAGTCGGAAACCGTCAAGCTGCTCGAGGCCGTGGACGAGCTGCTTGAGGAGGCGAGCAGGCGGCGAGGATGACGAGTTCTGAGGACGGTGACCATCCCGGGATGATCGGTGCGGGCGAGGCCGACATGACGACCCGGGTAATCGTCGTCGGGGCGGGCCCGGCCGGCCTGTTCGCCGCCCGCGAGGTCGCCCTACGCGCGGAGAGGGACGTCGAGGTGATCATCTTCGAGCAGGGTCCGGACGTGGACGAGCGGTTGGAGAAGGGCGAGGTCATGCGCGGGGTGGGCGGGGCGGGCGGCCTCTCCGACGGCGTGCTCAACCTGCGCCCGGACGTCGGCGGCGACCTGGTCGAGATCGTGGGTAACCGGCGCGAGGCCGAGCGGCTGGTCGAGTACGTGGACGAGGTCTTCCTGAAGCACGGCGCCCCGAAGGACCTGCGCGAGCCCAAGGGACCCAAGGCCGAGGAGATCGCCCGCCGGGCCGCCGCCGCGAACGTCGAGTTCGTCCGGATCCCGCAGCGGCACATCGGCTCGGACAACCTGCCCAAGGTGATCAAGTCCTTCGTCCGGGAGCTTGAGGACCTCGGCGTCCAGATCGTCACCAAGACGCGCGTCGAGCGGATCCTGGCCTCGGGCGAGGAGGTGCGGGGCGTCCGGCTCGAGGACGGTCGGGAGGTGGAGGCGGACTACGTGATCGTCGCGCCCGGCCGGGTCGGCGCCGACTGGATGATCCGCGAGGCCAAGCGGCTGGGCCTCGGCATCCGCTACAACCCGATCGACGTGGGCGTCCGCGTGGAGGTTCCGAAGGTCGTGATGGATCCGATCATCGAAATCTCCCTGGACCCCAAGTTCCGCATGCGCACGCCCACGTACGACGACCAGGTCCGCACCTTCTGCGTCTGCCACGGTGGGTACGTGGTCAAGGAGAAATACGAGGGCTTCGTGGGCGTGAACGGGCACTCGTACCGGAAGAAGAAGTCCGAGAACACGAACTTCGCCTTCCTCGTGAGCATCGACCTGACCGAGCCCGTCGAGAACACGATCAAGTACGGCCGGTCCATCGGCGAGCTCGCGACCACCATCGGCGGTAACCGGCCCATCCTGCAGCGCCTGGGTGACCTGCGGCGCGGTCGACGCTCCACCTGGGAGCGGATCAACCGGTCCCAGGTCACGCCCACCCTGACGGACGTGACCCCGGGCGACGTGTCCATGGCCCTACCGCACCGGGTCACGCTCGACATCATCGAGGGCCTAGAGATGCTTGACGAGGTGATCCCGGGCGTGGCCTCCGACTCCACCCTGCTCTACGCGCCGGAGATCAAGTTCTACTCCGCCCGTGTGAAGACGAACGAGGAGCTCGAGACGGCGGTCGAGGGGCTCTTCGTGGCCGGGGACGGGGCCGGCCTCTCCCGGGACATCGTCAACGCGGCCGCCACCGGCGTCATCGCCGGAAGGGCCGTCGCCGAGCGCGTGGGGGGATGAGCGTGCTCACCGCGGTGACGAAGCTCCTGCTGCTCGCCCCCCTGGCCCACCCCTCCGGCTGCTGCACGGTCCTGGTCCACGTGAAGGACGACCACTACGTGCTCTCCTACCGCCGGGACGCCCGCTCGCCGGCGGAGGTCATCATCGAGCGCACCAACTGGGCCGGGCGACCGGCGCTCAAGGAGTACAAGGAGAACTCAGGCGGCTACTTCTGCCACACCGTCATCACGGAGGACGGCTGGATCGTCACCATCGGGGGCCGCGACTGCCCGGAGCTCAACCGGGAGCTCGAGCGACTCGGGCAGCGGATCGCTGAGCGCGGGAGGGTGGCCAAGGAGGATATCCAGCGGGCCGAGAGGATCCTCCGGGAGAACCAGTGGGGTCACTTCGTGGTCAAGGCGCCGGACGGGACGGTCGGCGTCGCCGTGTACGACTACCGGGTCTCGGCCGGCCGGACCGAGCTGTTCAAGCTGAAGGAGGGAGAGTACGTCAAGGTGACCAACAACCCGCGGTTCTACGACGTGGGTCGGTTCAGGGAGTACGACCCCGACCCGGTCACGGCCGCGATCAAGGTCGCGGGCAGGGACACGTACGGGATCCACCGGCGGGACGTGATCACTTACTACATCAGCCCGAGGAAGCGCGGCGCCAGCGTCCGCGTGTGGGCCTCTTACGACGGCGGCGCCATGGTCGGCGGAGCGCCGGGCGCCCCGGATCCGGTGAACTTCCTGGGCAAGCGCGTGCCCGCCGACAAGCTTCCGACGATCCCGAAGCGGCTGGAGCTGGGCACGGTCACGCTGGAGCGGGAGCGCCCGACCGCCCACCGCCACGGGTCCCGGTGGCCGATGGCGGCGGCGCTCATCGCGGCCGGGGTCCTGGGGGTGGGGCTCGGAATGACCGTGCTCAGGCGGCGTAAACTATTTTAACGCCCCGGTCCCGGCCGGCACCGGAGAGGAAGGGCCCGCAGCTCAGCCTGGTAGAGCGCGGCCCTTGCGAGGCCGTGGCCCCGGGTTCAAATCCCGGCGGGTCCACCAAGCCGCGAATCGTTACAGAGTTCAAAACGTTCCAAGGGGTGTCCGACGTGCGCAGGCTCCTTCCGCCCGTGGTGGCGGTCGCGGTGGCGCTCCTGGCGGTCGTCGGGGCGGGCACGGTCGCCTTCAACCCCGCGGACAAGGTCCGCGAGTTCGACCCCAACCGCGCGCTGAACTTCGCCAAACAGGTCTGCAAGCTGGGTCCCAGGTACGGTGGCAACGACGCCGAGCTGAAGGCCGCGGACATGATGGAGCGGGAGCTCAGGAAGTACGGGCTGAACGTATGGAAGGAGAAGGTGGACCTTGGCGGCGGTAAGCACACGTACAACGTGATCGCGGAGATCAAGGGCACGAGGGAGCCGGACAAGTACGTGATCGTGGGCTCGCACATCGACTCGCCGGGCTTCTGCGAGGGCGCCACCGACGACGCGGCGGCCATGGGCATCCAGGTGGAGATGGCCCGGGTCCTGGCCAAGAACTTCCGGCCGAAGAAGACGGTCCTGATCATCGGGTTCGGCGGCGAGGAGCTCTGGTTCAAGGGCTCGGAGGCGTTCGTGAAGAAGCACCCGGACATCGTGAAGAACTGCGTGGCCATGATCGACCTGAACTGCGTGGGAGCCGGTGAGAACGTGTTCCTGACGAGGCGCAGCGCCAAGCCCAGCCCGGTCGAGGGAGACCCGAACCTGATCCGCACGCTCGAGCGGTGCGCGAGGGAGCTGGGGCACCCGGTGACCGTGGGTGACACGACCTACCCGAGCGACACGTACCCGTTCTACCACAACAAGATCCGGCGCGTACCGGTGTGCCAGGTGATGAACCAGCCGTTCAAGGTCCCGCCGTGGAGCGGCTCCAACACGGCCGACAAGCTGGATCCGAAGGACATGGAGAAGACGGGTGAGACCGTGACCCTGGCCGTGGTGAAGCTGTCGAACGCGGAGCCCGCCGCGAAGCCGCTGTGGGAGGAGCAGCGCGAGCGGCAGCGGGCGCAGCAGCGGGGCTGGTTCACGCCCGTGTGGTGGGCGGTGGCGCTCGCGGGCCCGCTGATCCTGGCGATCGCGCGCCGGGGGCTGGCCCGATGAGGGCGCTGCTCATCATCGACATGATCCGGGACTTCGTGGAGGAGGGAGCCCCGCTGGAGGTGCCCGGGGCGCGCGACCTCGTCCCCACCATCGCCCGACTGGCGGGAGCGTTCCGGGACGCGGGCGAGCTCGTGGTTCACGTGTGGGACGAGCACTACCCGGGCGACCCGGAGTTCGAGGTGTGGGGCGAGCACGCGGTCGCGGGGACGGAGGGCGCCGAGCCGGTCGAGGGGCTGGAGCCGGAGGAGGGCGACCTGGTCGTTAAGAAGCGGAAGTACAGCGGGTTCTACGGCACGACGCTGGACTACGACCTCCGGGTCCGCGGCGTGAAGGAGCTGTACCTGACCGGCGTCTGCACGGACGTCTGCGTGCTGTTCACCTGCGCGGACGCGCTCATGAGGGGCTATGACGTTAAGGTGGTGAAGGACTGCGTGGCCTCCCTGGACGAGGAGGCGCACGAGTTCGCCCTCGAGCACATGGAACGGCTGGGCGCGGAGCTCGTCACCTCGGAGGAGGTGCTGCGGGGGCTGGAGGGGTGACCCGGATCCTGGCACTCGTGGACGGTGAGCACTACATCCCCGTCACCCGGGCCGCCCTGAAGACCGTGGAGGAGGAGCTGGGCGAGCTGGTCGGGGCCGTGTTCATCGGCGGCACCGAGAAGATCGGCGAGCCGGAGGACGTCAAGCGGGAGCTGGGCGTTAAGGTGTGGCTGCCCGACGGGGACGGGATCCCGCTGGACCTGATCGAGGAGGTCGTGGAGCGCGAGCGCGTGGACGTGGTGCTGGACCTCAGCGACGAGCCCGTGGTCACCCCGGACGACCGGTTCAGGATCGCGGCCGCCGTCCTGTCCGCGGGCGCGGAGTACTGGTGCTCGGACCTCAAGCTCAAGCCCGTGGAGATGCACGACGTGCTCGAGAAGCCCTCGATGAGGATCATCGGCACCGGCAAGCGCGTGGGCAAGACGGCCGTCTCCGCCTACTCCTGCCGCGTCCTGCACGCCCGCGGCTACAACCCGTGCGTGGTCGTGATGGGTCGGGGTGGGCCCAAGGAGCCGGAGGTGGTGCGCGGCGACGAGATCGAGCTGACCCCGGAGTACCTCCTGAAGGAGGCGGAGAAGGGCAAGCACGCGGCCAGCGACCACTGGGAGGACGCCCTGCTCAGTCGGATCCCGACCGTGGGTTGCCGGCGCTGCGCGGGCGGCCTCGCGGGCCGGACGTTCATCGACAACGTGCTGAAGGGCGCCGAGATCGCCAACGACCTACCGGCGGACTTCGTCGTGGTGGAGGGCAGCGGCGCCGCCATCCCACCGATCGAGACGGACTCGGGCATCATCATCGTGGGCGCGAACCAGCCGCTGCGTCACGTGACCGGGTACCTGGGTCCGTACCGGATCCGACTGTGCGACCTGGCGATCATCACGATGTGCGAGGAGCCGATGGCGGACGAGGAGAAGGTGCGCCGCGTGGAGCGCGAGGTGCGCCGGGTGAAGGACGACCTGGAGGTGGTCCTGTCGGTCTTCCGGCCCAAGCCCACCGAGGACGTCTCGGGCAAGAAGGTCGTGTTCGTAACCACCGCGCCCGAGGAGGTGGTGCCCAAGCTCGTCGACCACCTCGAGACCGAGTACGGGTGCGAGGTCGTGGGCACGTCGCCCCACCTGAGCAACCGGCCGAAGCTGCGTGAGGACCTGGAGAAGTACGTGGACGAGGCGGAGGTGCTGCTCACGGAGCTGAAGGCCGCGGCCGTGGACGTGGCCACGCGCGAGGCGCTCCGGGCCGGGCTGGACGTGGTCTACGTGGACAACGTGCCGGTGGCCGTCGGTGGCGACTACGACCACGTGGGCGACGCGGTCGAGAGCGCGGCGGAGCTGGCGATCGACCGGTTCGAGGGCGGCTCCTAAGCGCCCGCCCTCTCGCCCACCGTAGTTCATTTGCAGGAAACTAAATCGGGCGGCTAGCGGCCCTCCTCCGCGGCGAGCCCCAGCACGACCTCCAGGAAGGCCCGCTGGACGTCCTCCTTCTCCACGTACCTCTTTCCTCGCGCCGAGGCCAGCTCGCCCGCCCGCTCCCCGATCCGCTCCGCGAGCCGCTGCACGCTGTCACGCAGGGCGACGGACGCCCGCTGGCTGACCCTCATCCCCTTTCCCGCCGCCCGCAGCTTGCGATCGAACGGCGCCACCGGCAGCTCCGACACGCTCCCCGACCCCCTCGGGGAGCGGGCCTTGACCGAGGTAAAAGTGTTGAAAGAGCCCACGCCCGAGGAGCTAAAGCCGCTGGCCGAGGACCTCGGCAAGCGACCCGTCCTGATCGCCGGGATCTGCGAGGCGGAGTACCGGGGGCGGGCCGAGTCCCGGGCCGGCCCCGCCCTCCGGCTGGCCATCTGCAAGCCGGACGGCACCTTCCTGCTGCACAACGCCCTGGAGAAGCGCGAGCCGACCAACTGGAACCCCGCCCCGTCCCGCCAGTCCCTCGAGGTGAGGGACGACCTCGTCATCCTCCGCTCCCGCCGCCTCGACGTGAGAGAGGAGGTGATCGTGTACTTTCACCGGGTCCTGCTCGCCTGCTCCCTGCCCAAGGAAGGGGCCAGGAGCGAGGAGTCCGTGTTCTCGCTGTTCAAGTCCGAGGACGACATGAAGCGCGTCATCTGGGAGAATCCGGACGTCATCGAGCCCGGCTTCAAGCCGGTCAGGGAGGAGGTCGAGTGCCGGGCCGGCATCGCCGACATGATCGGGTACGACGCCGACGGACGCCTCGTGGTCCTCGAGCTCAAGCGGGCCCGGGCCAGCGTCGACGCCGCCTCCCAGCTCCGCCGGTACGTGGAGGCCTTCCGTGAGGAGCGGGGGGAGGAGGTGCGAGGCATCCTGGTCGCCCCGTCCATCACCGACGGCTGCCGGCGCCTCCTGGAAAAGTACGGGCTGGAGTGGCGGCAGCTCGAACCCAAAGCCGCGGACCGAGACGGAAAGGGGGACGGCCAGCGCACGCTCACCGAGTTCCTGGGGGACTGAGCTTGGTTCGCGTCAAGATCTGCGGGATCACCCGTCCCGAGGACGCGCAGACCGCGGAGGAGGCCGGGGCAGACGCGGTCGGGTGCGTGACCGAGGTCCCCGTACCGAGCCCGCGCTCCGTGGGCGCTGAAACCGCAAACGAGATTCTTTCCACAGTGTCCCCCTTCGTTTCCAAAGTGACGGTAGTGATGGACGACCTGGGAGTGCTCGAGCGCGTCGAAGAGGCCACCGTCGCTCAGCTTCACGGGACGGAAAGCCCGGAGGACTGCGAGCGGGCGAGGGAGCTCGGGTACGAGGTCGTCAAGACGCTGTGGGTCGACGCGTCCGGGCGCCTGTGGCTGGGAGACGACCGAGTCGACGACGAGACCCTGTCCAAGTACCTGGAGGTCGTGGACGCCCTCCTTCTGGACACCAGGTCCGAGGAGGGTGGAGGCAGCGGACGCACCCACGACTGGTCGGCCTCGGCCGAGATCGTCGAGCGGGTGGACGTCCCGGTGATCCTCGCCGGCGGGCTGAACCCGGAGAACGTCGAGCGGGCTGTCAGGGAGGTGCGTCCCCACGCCGTCGACACCTCCTCCGGCGTCGAGCGGGAGCCGGGCGTCAAGGACCCCGAGGCCGTGCGAGAGTTCGTGCGCCGCGCCAAGCACGCGTGATCACCAGCCGGTCGTCCACCCAACCCTCTCCCGCCGACCAGCCCGCGCCCACGCCCCCAGCCCGATCGCCAGCCCGACCAGGACCAGCAGCAGTAGACGCTGCAGCCACGCCGGCACCGGGGAGCCCGAGGTGGGCGAGCCCTGCCGAGTGAAGGATACGGCGGGGGTTCTACCCCCGGAGCGCCCGGTCCCGGAGGACGGTCTCGAGATTCCCTCGGCGGACACGACGCCCGAGGCGGCGATCGACCTCGAAAGTTCCCCGCCGCGGAGCGAGATCGAGGCCGCCGCACGCACCCTACCGGCGCCCATCACGGTGGAGCCCGCCGCGGCGGGCCGGATCACCTGAGCGCCGGCGGCGCGCGGCTGGGGCGATGGCGGCGAGATCCGGGGCGCGTGGGGCCGGTTGGCCGCGGTGATATCCCTAGAGGTGGTGCGGGCCGTCCGAGCGACCCGCGTGACCCGCGTCAGGGCTCGGGCGATTGAGGCGGTCACCGTGACGGCGCTCGTGACCAGTCGGCCGACGACGGTGCCGCCGTTGAGTGCCGTGGATGCGGCGGTGGGCTGGGTGACCGCGCCGGTGACCGTTCCCGGGACGGCGCCCGTCGGGCCGCGGGTTACGCCGGCCGGGGTCGCCCGGCTCACGGGGGGAGGGACCGGAACGGGTCTCGCCGGTGTGAGCGCCGTGGGCGTCGGTGACGGTCGGCCGGTGGGGGCCGGTTTGGTCGCGATGATGCCCGCGGAGAACGGGTTGGGCAGGAACGCTCCGACCGGGCTGACCAGGGAGGTCACGGACCTCAGGACCGGGTTGGCGGCCTCCTCGAAGCACCCGCACCAGCCGTACTCCCGGACCAGGCGCGCGTACAGCTCGAGGGAGCGTGAGAGTACCGCGTTCTTCGCCTCCTCGACCCACCGCCCCACGCGGCTCAGCTCACCTCTCCACACCATGACCAGGGCGTGGTACGTCCGGCGGAGCAGGGTCTCACCCGACTGGTAGTACAGGTGGAAGACTCGGGCGACGATCGCCTCCAGGGCGTACGGGTTAACCCGCTCCAGGCGGTCAACGACCTCACGGTCGAGCACGAGCCGCCGCGTGACCTCGTAAAGGAGCTGGCCCAGGGCGCCCGCGAGCGCCTCCTCGGTCGGGGTCCCGGGGGACTCGACGGCGGGCCAGAGAGCGGCGATTAGGCCCAGCAGTCGTGACACCCGCTCGAACAGCGCGCTGGCCTGCCCCGGGGAGCTGAGCGACAGGATCCAGCCTCGGTCCAGGAGCAGCGAGTGGAACTCCCGCAGCAGCTCCGCGTGGAGCGGGACGAGCTCCATCGTGGTTAAGTCGAGGAGTCGGAGGTCCAGGCACGAGCCCCTCACCGCGCGGCTGAGGGCGCAGCAGGCGACGCCGAACTCCAGAACGTCCTCGGCGAGAGCTCCCCAGATCCGGTCGGTCTCCGGCTTCACGATCTGGTCGACCAGGAGGAGCTCCAGCTCGAACATTCTCGGGTCCGAGACAGGACCCTCGGGCAGCAGGACCCGACCCAGCTTGGCGGGCAGGGAGGAGACGAACTGCCCCCATTCACGGAGCTCGAGCCGCTCGGCGAGCGCCCGGACGCCGGTCGTGTAGTCCGCTGGGCAGTACAGGGCCGCGGCGGCGCGCCTGGCGGCCTCCTCTACCGGGAGTCCCTCCACCTGCACGCCGTACAGGAACTTCACGGCCCACGCCTCGTACCAGAGCGGGTCCGGGTTGAAGTCGGGTGACGTGAGCAGCTCGATCGGGATCCTGCGGTACCACTCTCTCAGGACCTCCAGCCCGCGATGGAGCAGGCTCGGGTCAACGTGGATTTGCTCCAGCGCGGCCCGGAGCTCGGGATCCCGACACTCGGCCCTCAACCGCTCCAGGAGCCGCTCCAGCTCGACCGCCGGGCACCGGGTGGAGGCCCTCAGCACGCACGCCAGGTGCGCCTTGAACAGCGCGAGCCCCGGACGGCACCGGACGAAGATGGCCTCAAGCCCCTGACAAACTAGGACCGGAACGTAAGGTGGGGAGCCCGAGAGCACGTACCCGGAGACGCCCTTCCTAAGCCCGGTGGACCGCAGCAGGTAGGCCAAGGAGACGCCCCGGTCGTTGATTAGGTCCGTGGCGGAGAGGATGAAGAGCGTGGGCAGCTTCGGCGGCCGCAGGTTCTCGGCGACGTGCCAGGCCGCTTCGGTGGGGAGCTCGTCTGGGTTCAGGACGTACAGCATCCGACCGGTGGGCAGAACGGAGGGGTCTAGGGTCGGGTCACCGGGCGGTCCGGTGGGGATCCGTCGGCCGTCGAGCACCCGGAGCAGGTCCTCGATCTCCAGTCGGGCGGACTCGACCACGAGCCGTCGGATCCGCTCCGCCTCGTGGTAAAGATCGGGGTAAGCCGACCGCAGCTCGTCCGGGTGAGACACCAGGCGATCCCACTCACGCCAGAGCTCGTTCAGCAGTCGGAGGGCCCGATCGGGCTGCCCGTAGATCATCCGGTTCAGGTCCTCTAGGCTCATTCCGCGGCGCTCGAGCGCCCGCTTCAGGAACTCACGGAAGAGCACGGCTCGCACGTAGGCCCGCACCTCCTCCGAGGTCACGAGGCCGTATACGTGCAGTGAGCGGGCGAGACTCGCCGGCACCGGGCGCTCACCGTGACTCTGCATCGCGTGCAGGTAGAGGTGTAGCAGGTTTACCAGCCGCCCGAACCCCTCCTCCGTCCGCGCCATCCGGACCACGTCGTCCCACCTGAGCCCCATCCACTCGTACAGTCCGGTGATCCGGAGCGTCTCCAGGATAAGCGGGCGCAGCCGATCCGCGAGCTTGGGGTCACCGGACTGGAACCAGTGAAAGCACTCGTGCAGCGCCTCCACGAGCGTCCGCAGGTAGAACTCCGTCGCGGTCTCCGGGGGTGGCGGCAAGTACCCGATGACTACCGCGCTCGTCCTCCACTTGACGTTCAGCAGCTCTCCGCTCGTCACGCACCACAGGTACACGTGCGGGACGTCGCCCAGCAGCACCGTCGGGAAGTCCACGTGGGAGAGCAGCGTCCGACGCAGCGGCAACCACTCCAGCGTTCCGTGCGTGCCCACGTGGACGACGACGTCGACCGTCCGCTTCAGCCACAGGTACACGGCCAGGTAGTAGTGAGGCGGCGGGAGTAGCAGTGAGTGGTACACGACCGCCGACTCGAGTGAGCCCCAGAGCCAGCCGCGCGGGGGCTGGGGCAGCAGGAGCACCTTCCCGAGCTTCAGACCCGGGACCACGAAGTGCCCATCGACGACCATCACATCGCCCGGTGGGGGACCCCAACCAAAGAGTCCAGTCCGGTACCCCAGCAGCCGCTCGAACTCCCGACCGGCTTTCAGCGCCCGCTCGAACTCCCGCCGGAGCTCTGACACGCTGGCGCGGCCGGATGCGTACTCCACCAACCCCTCCACCAGCCGGGAGAGCGCCCTCAGCGCCTCCTCCCTGGCCCTCGAAACGTCCCCCGAGCCGCCGGTGTTGAAACCGGCCGGGGCCACGGAAGACAGCAGGCGCTCCGCCTCCCGCAGCAGGGTCTGAAGCGAGCGCTTCAGCGTCTCCAGTTCCCGCTCGCCTAACGGGGGTTTGAGGAGCCGGGCGTACCCGTAAAGGAGCCCGGGCAGGCCGTCCTCCACGTACAACCGGACGACCTCGGGCAGCCTCGCGTACCAGCGCTCGTACGTGCTGACGGGAATCAGCGCGAGGTAGGCGTGGTGCTCGTACATCCTGCGCAGCCGCTCCTCGTCCCACCATCCCACGTTGATCCCGTAGCTCCAGATCAAGCGGGCGAGTTCACCCTCCAGCCTCTTCACCAGCCGGGCCGCCTCGTCCCACCGACCCTGCCGCTCGAGCCGGGCGATCTCGAGCAGCTCCCGGTCCCAGGGCGTCCTGACGTCGTAACCCGCGGCCCTGAGGTTGGCCAGGATGTTGACGAGTGATCCGAACACGTCCAATCCGGAAGCCGTGATGGACTCTCGGCCGGGCGGCCAGTCGTAATAAATCAGCGCGACGATCTTCTCGCGGTTGGGCTTCTTCGCCAGCTCCCTCCAGCGCTCCTCGAGCCTTCGAACTATGGCCTGGTTCTCGGGGTAGGGGTGACCCGCCAGCCGAGTGGGCGGTGTGACGATGGCCCCTTCAGCGTCCGGGAGCACGACCTCGCGGAAGAAGGTGGGAGTCGGGTACCCCAGCGGGTCCGCCCGGTACTCCACCGGCGGCACTCCCGCGTCGGGCTCGTGAAACGGCAGCTGCGGCGCGTCGGCCGCCGCGGGCTGCAGCGCGAGGAGTAGGGCGATCAGCAGCCGCCACCTCCCCCCGGCGGCCGGGGTCCTCACCCCGCCACGTTAGGTTCCAATAAGACCGATCCCGGAACCCTTTTAGTGCGCATCGGTAACAACATCTGGGTGGGAGTTAGTACTACGCGGTACGTTGGGGGCCTCGTTAGTGAGAATAGTAATACCCACCCTGCTCGGGTTGCTGGTGGCGCTCGGTGGCGCCTCCGCGGGGCTCCAGGAGTGCAAGCAGGCCTACTTGGATGCCGCTAAAATCGAGGAGTACGGTGGCAAGCTTCGGGAGGCGCTCAACACCATTGGCGGCTTCCAGCCACCGTGCGGGCTGAAGGTGGTTCCGACGGCGTACCCGTACATGGCGCTCAAGGATGACAAGAGCGCGATCCAGACGGTGTTCGAGGGGACCGACGTCGCGGAGTCCGGCTCGTGGACGGAGGTGGGACCGGGCGACTTCCGGGCGCTGATCTACGGGATCCACGAGCTGAGTGAGAACTGGTTCAAGCGCGTCAGCACCGTGGTCGACCTGGCTCAGGAGCCGGCCAAGTGGGCGCTGAAGGTGCACGAGGAGACGCACGCGTGGGAGGGAGCCGTGGAGAAGGTGGGCGAGACGTGGGACGCGTGGGAGCAGCACAAGGGCTCCGATGACCTGAAGACGGCCATCGCATCCCGGACGCTGGCGGTGCTGGGCCTGGTCGTGTCCGAGAACTGGCGGGCGATCTTCAACGAGGCGAACAAGGCCGCGCACATCGCCGCCAACGTCGGGAAGGTGGAGATTCCGGCGGGCGTATACGGTAACGACAACCCGATCGAGTTGGACTTCAGCAAGTGCGAGACGCCGGGAGACGTGACCGGCGTGATTAAGGGCCTGATCAAGGCGGTCTTCGGCGACGACCAGCTGACGCCGGCGCGGGTGATCGCGCTCATCGACAGGGAGGCGGAGCACTTCGGACTGGGTAGCAACTTCGTCGAGACGTACCTGGAGGGTGGGCAGTACGAGCCGCACCCGGGCGGGTTCACTAAGGACGAGATGAAGCAGGTGATCGAGCTGTTCAAGCAGGGCAAGGACGTCTACGGTCAGCCGCTCTCTGAGGACGCGCTGGCGTTCGCGGTGCTGTTCAGCATCGAGAACGTGTGGGCAACGTACGAGGAGTACGTGCACCAGTACGGCCACTTCTTCCCGCCCGCGGCCGACGACGCCAAGCTGGCACGCGATAAGATCCAGGAGGCGGTGAGCGACCTGGTGTCCGTACTGGACAAGCTGAACGCGTGGGCGGACGTAGGCATCACGAAGGTTAAGCTGAAGTCCAACCCGATCGAGTGCGCGCCGGCGGTGAAGGACTGGGCGGTAGGCCAGCTGTTCGGTGCGGTGGGGCAGCTACAGCAGAAGGTCAGCGAGCTCGAGAGCAAGGTCAGCGAGCTCGAAAAGAAGGGGGCCGGCAAGGGGACCGGCAAGGGCGAGACAGGGAAGGGTGGTAAGGGCGTGCCGGTGAACCCGCTGGTCGCGCTGGCCGGACTGGTGACGGTCCTGGTCGCGCTCCGGCGGCGCTAACGCTCCTCCTCACTCTTTCCTTACCCACCTGTCCCGCCCTCCCTAGGTCCTCTCGGGGGTGGTCGATTGAGGTGGTGGCTAATTCTCGTGCTAGGGGCGCTTCTAGCCGCTGCGCCCGCCCGGGCGGACCTGGCTGACCAGGTGCGGGATCGGTGCGTTAAGGCGACCCAGTGGCTGATCGAGCATCAGCGCCCGGACGGCGGTTGGCTCTACGAGGGCACAAACAAGTCCTCGAGCATGGACACCGGCGTGGTCCTGCTGGGACTCTCCGAGTTTTACAACCGAGCGCCGGAGAATCTGAAGCCAAGAATCAAGGAGGCCGTGGACCGAGGCGTCTCATACGTCTTGAAGTGCTGGGACTCGAACCGGAAGATGTTCTGGGATTACCCGGGGCAGAGTGAGCACGAGGACTGGCTGCCGATGTACACGGTGCACGCGCTCATGGGGCTGATCGCGGTCGAGAAGCACTTCCCAGACATCGCCAAGAAGTACAACGTCGACCGGTACGTGACGGAGGCACTGGAGAGGCTGATGAGCCTGCAGCGGCCCGACGGGACGTGGGCCAACTTCGGCCCGGGCTCCTGGCAGGACCCGTACCGGTGCACGCCGATCGTGGTCTGGCTGGCGGAGTGGTCGGGCAAGTACAAGCCCAGCGACCCGCGCGTCAAGAGGGCGTTGGAGTGGATCGAGGGGATCCTGACGAGGTCGCCCCTGGGCGGCCTGATCTCGCGGGGGGTCAAGATCGACTTCACCGCGTGGGACCTGCTGGCGTTTTACTACTCCGGCGATCGGTACTACCGGAGCTTCGTGCCGAAGCTGCAGCAGGGACTGTTGGGATTCCAGAGGAAGGATGGTGCGTTCGCCGCGCACACCTCGGTGAATGACACGGTGTACGGCCCGAACGGCACGGCGGCGCCCTGCCCGCACAAGACGGCCCGGGTGCTCTTCGCCCTAATGAAGACGGGGATGGACCCGTTCGGCGACCGGATCAAGCGGGCCGTGGAGTTCCTGCTGAACACCAAGAGCCAGGACCCGGACGGGTCGTGGTTCTGGCCCACGATGGATAATCCGAGCAAGCCGCAGGAGGTGGCCTGCCGGGCGTACTCCACGGGCTGGTGCCTGGCGGCGCTGGCGGCGTGGCTGGAGAAGGCGCAGCGGAGCCAGCAGGGCATCCAGCGAGGGGGTAAGAGACCTAGGGTGCCGGTCAGCCCGGCGATCACACTGGTTGGGCTGATAGCCGCCCTGATTGCGCCCAGGCGGTTCTAGGTGCGGTTCTAGGTCCCTGCCCGTTCTCCCGCGGATCGTTACGATTTTCAAAACATTCTCCCTGGCTCCGGATCACTCGAGCTCCTCCAGCTTAGCCGGCAGGTACTCCTCGACGACGTAGTCCAGGGAATACTTCGCGAAGGCCTGCTGCTCGGCCTTCTTACCCAGTCGGGCGAGGAGGTCCAGCTCGCGCTGCCAGAACTCGGTGTCGTAGCGAGGGTCCCGTTTCAGCTCCTCGATGCGCTTGCGGTCGGCCTCGGTGAGCGGCTCGGTGGGGAGGTCGTACTCCACGATGTCGGTGGCCGTGACGCCGATGAACTTGGCGTCGGGGCAGGCGAGCTCGTGGTTCAGGTGCGCGGCCTTGGCGCTCCCGCTCCGGATGACCATGTAGATGTGCCAGCCGTACGGATCGCCGTCGGTGAACACGTACACGGGGAGGCCGAGCTCCTCGTTCAGGCGGCGGAGGAGGCGCCGAGTGGCCCGGGCGGCCTGACCCTTGAGCCCGACGATCAGGGCGTCGAGCTTCTCGTGGGCCCGCTCCTGAACCAGCCTGCGGTACATTCCCATGGTCTCGACGGCGATGACGCGCTCGGCGCCGCAGTCCAGGAGCTCGACGGCGTCCACGTTGGGCGGGATGTTGTAGCCGCTGATGCCGGCCTTTTCGGCGTGGATCTTGACCCCGTCCTCCTCCACGAGCAGGTCGCCGTAAACGGCGGCCCCGTCCTCCTCGGGCCAGATGCCGAACTCCTCGCGCTTGAGCCCGAGCACGGCCTCGAGGTCCTCAACGATGGCGTCGCTCTCGCGCTGGTCCTTGAAGGGCAGCTCCCAGCCCTCACTCGTGTAGTAAAGCTCTCGGAGGGTGGCGGAGCGGCCGGACTCGACCAGCTTCTTGGCGAAGGCGGCGACGCTCATCATCTGGGCGAGCTTTTTGGAGCCGCGGAGGGTGTGAGGGCGGCGCTTGTACGTGTCGTCGCCGATCGTGTAAATGCGCCGCTCGGGGTCGTACTCGATGTTGGAGGTCGTGCGTTTGGGCACCTCCAGCGGCTCGTCCTCCTCGAGGCAGCGGAGGACGCGTCGGGCGAACTCGCGCAGCCGCTCGAGGGCCGTCATGGGCCTCCCTCGGCCTTGGGGTGAGCGCTCTAGGCGCTCGGGTTAGATGAACTCGGGCGGCTCGGAGTCCTTCCAGAGGCGCATCTTCTCGCGCTTCATGCGCCGCCGCTCGCTCTCCAGGTACCGGTACACGCGGCCGTGCGGGGCGCCCGAGGCGAGCATCTCGATCGCCTTGCGCGCGATCTCGAGCTGCCGGGGCTTGCCGATCAGGGCGACGGTTTTACCCCGGATGGAGACGTCGGCGCCGCTGAGCTCCTCGATGATCTCTCGGGTGCGGCCCTCCCGGCCGATGATGCGCGCACGCTGCCGCTCCAGGGCCTTGGGGTTGCGCCCGACGAGCTCGTACAGGTTGATGATCTCGAGGCTGGCATCCTCCTCCCGGAGGAGGCGGAACGCGCGCTCGGGCGAGAAGCCGCGACCGATGGCGAGCACGCACTCCTTGGCCTTGAGCAGGTCGAGCGGGTCCTTCACGCGCTTGGTCGGTCGGATCTCCACCTCACCGGTCTTGCTATCGATGCGGAGCTTGACGCCGGTCTTGCGCTCGATGTACTTCTTCGTCTCACCGTTCTTGCCGATGAGCACGCCGATTCGGTCCTTAGGGATCTTGACGCGCTCCACCTTCTCGTAGAACTCGTCGGCCAGCTGCGCCTCCCCGGCCTCCTCCTCTCCGGGCTCCCCCGCCGGCTCCTCCTCGGCCACGGCGCTCACCCCCTGATCTCCTCCAGGATCTCGTCGATCGGGGGCGTTTTAACCCCTATTCGGTTGAAGAAGTTGGTGAGGTTGCGGACGTCCCGGAGCAGGAGCTCGTTGGCGATCGGGTGGTCCAGAAGGACGCCCTGGGAGAAGTCGATGATGCGATAGTCGCCGTCGCCGCCGTACAGGATGTTGTACTCGCTGAGGTCGCCGTGCACGATCTCGGCCTTGCGGTACATGCGCTTGTAGTCCTCGAGGATGCTCCAGAAGACCTCCTCGGCGGTGTCCTCGTCCTCGGGCGGGTTGTCCTTGATGAGTGGGTAGGGGTTGCCCGCGTCGTCCCCGATGAACTCCATGATCAGGACGTTGTTCATGTGGGCGATGGGCTCGGGGCAGCGGACGCCGGCCTCGTACGCGCGGGCGAGGTTCTTGAACTCCTTCTCGGCCCACGCGTAGACGATCTGGTGGCGCTTGCGCCCGATCTTCTGGAAGCGGGGATCACCCCGAATGTACCGCCACATGCGTCGAAAGTCGCTGGTGGCGACGCGGTAGATCTTGACCGCGACCAGGTCGTCGTCGCGGACCCCGCGGGCGACGTTCGCCTCCTTCCCGGTCTTGACGAAGCCCATCAGGCCGTCGATGTAGCCGCGGCGGGAGAGCTCGTAAAGGGTCATCAGGGTGTACTGGTCGAAGACCTCCTCCTCGACCTTGAGGTCCTCCAGCGTCTTCTCCAGCCGCTCGACCTTCTGGGGCTCGACGTCGACCTTCTCGATGGCGGAGAAGTACTTATCCTCGGCCAACGTTTAGCCTCCCGGGATGATCTCCTCGAGGAGCTTAGTCACCCGCTCGTCCAGCTTGCCCTTCCGCTTGAGCCAGTCGACCTGAACCTTCGTGTACCGCCAGGTGACGTCCGCCCGGTCGTCCTGGAACTCCCAGGGCTTGACGAGCACCACGTCGCCCTCGCGGATCCACACGCGCTTCCTCATCTTGCCCGGGATGCGCGCGATGCGAGTCTTCCCGTCCACGCACTTGACCTGCACGCGGTCGTCTCCGAGCATCTTCTCCACGACTCCGAAGATCTCGCCCTCCTTGGGGAGCCGGATCTTCTTCAGGGTCTCGTCGTCGATGCGCTTGCCCATCCCGATCACCCCCGGTTAGTCGCTGCGCACCAGGTTAAGTAGTTCCTCGGAAACCCGGGCGCAGGAGAGCGCCGAGTCGACACCCGAGGCGGCCTTGGCCGGGCTCCTGGCCCGGAACTCGATCTCCACCCGGTCCTCCCTGACCCGGACCCGGGCGCTGAAGCCCCGGGGGCCACCCTCCCAGACGGGCCCGTCCCGGAGCGGCGCGGGGAGGTCTCGGAGCACCAGCCTCCCTCGGAGGCGCGTGGTGGTGGCCCCCCGCTAGGAGGGGGCGCCCACGGCCTTGCGCACGGGCTCGAGGATCTCGGCGAGGTACCGGGCGGCGTTCTCTTTGAGGTCCAGTGGGTGGAGCTCCTCGTTGACGAAGTCGCGCTCGAGCTCCTTGTAGCTGGTGTAGGTCACGTCGCCGCCGTACTTCTCGGGCCGCTCGATCGTGACCTCGTCGTACTCGCGGAAGATGAAGTAGCGGTAGATCTCGAGGATGGGGTTGCCCTCGGCCTCGCCCGCCGGGCAGTACGCTTTCATGATCTTCTCGCGGATGGTCTCGGGGTCATCGTTCACGGCGATGTAGTTGTTCTTGCTTGAGGACATCTTCTCCTCGCCGTCGAGCCCGTGGATGATGGGCGTGTGCAGGCACGTGGGGGCCTCGTAGCCGAGCTTGGGCAGGATGTCCCGGGCGAGCATGTGGATCTTCCGCTGCTCGAGCCCGCCCACCGCCAGGTCCACGTCGAGGTGGACGATGTCGAGCGCCTGCATGATGGGGTAGACGACCTGGGAGACGGGTGGGTTCTCCTCGCGCCGGGCGATCATGTCCATGCTCCGGCGGGCGCGGCGCATGGTCGTGTGCCGGGCCATCCGGTACACGTCGAGGGCGTACTCGTCCTCGAGCTGGAACTCGGAGCCGAGCACGAACTCCGTTCGTTTCGGGTCGAGGCCCATGGCGGTGAAGCAGCGCTTGTTGTACTCGGCGAGCTCGCGGATCTCCTCCATCGAGCCCTTTTCGTTCAGGTACGCGTGCAGGTCGGCGAGGAGGATGATGACCTTGAACCCGGCCCGCTGGAGGTCCACCATCTTGTCGATCACGAGCTTGTGACCGAGGTGGATGTCGCCGGAGGGCTCGAATCCGACGTAGGCGACGGGCTCGTCCTTTTCCTCGAGCAGCTGGCGGAGCTCCTCCTCCGTGACGATCTCGACGGTGTTGCGCGTGACGAGCTCCCAGGTGTCCTCCGCCATCGGGGCTCCCCCGCTAGTCCTCGGGTAGGACCACGGCCCCCTCGTCCAGGACGACGACCATGACCCGCTGGCCTATTTCTAATTCTTTGACAGAGTCGGTCTCGAAGCAGTCGAGCGTCTCGCCCGTCCGCTCCAGCACGACCTGCGCGGGGGAGGTGCTCACCACGATGGCCGGCTCGGGCTTTAGGAGGCTGGCCTCGGTGAGCTCCTCCCAGTCCAGCTCAACCTTCGACCCGTCCGTTAAGCGTCGGAGGGTGCAGCGCGCGCCCACGCCCGCGACCTCGTAGGGCGTCCCCTCGAGCTCGATCACGTCGCCCGGGCGGAAGTGCGGGATCCGGACGGAGATGGACGTGCGGTAGCGGCGCTTGCCCGTGCTCTTGTCGATGCCGACCAGCTCGTGAGACTCCTGGATGGTCCCCCCGAACTCGTCCACGATGCGTCGAGCCAGCTTCCGGGCGGCGCTGGTCGAGCCGAGGTAGAAGTCGATCCCCTCGTCCCGGTGCTTCACGTCCGAGACGAAGGCCATCGGGTCGCGCTTGAGCAGGGACTCCGCGGACCTCGTCACGAACTCCTCCAGCTCCTCCCGCTCGGACTCCGTCAGCTCGCCGCGGAAGGATCGAACCTGCAGGATGGCCTCGTAGAACCCGGACCGGTACTTCATGCACCGGTGGCAGAGGGTGAACTTGACCGGGACCTTGACCTGGTACTCCCGTCGGAGCCGCTCGCCCTCCACCTCCCACTCGCCCTCGATCAGGAAGGTGACGAGCACGCGGGCCCCGGGACCGCCCGGCTCGCCCTTGACCTCCAGCGGCCGGACGTCCAGCTCCACGTCCGGGAGGACCTTCAGGTTGTCCTCCAGCACGCGCAGGGCGTAGTCGACGAGCAGGGACTCCACATCGCTCGCGTCCTCGGGCGGGTGCTCCCAGCGGAGGCCGGTGTTAAGGCTGAGGCACTGGGCGCAGACCTCGACCTCCAGGTCCTCCGGCACCTTCACCATCGGGTTCTCCTCGAGGAAGCACTCCGGGCACATCCCCTCGATGAGCGTGTCGACCTCGCGCCCGCACCGGTGACAGATCAGCCGGGACTCACCCCCTGTACGGCCGGTTGTTCGGCACGCCGACCGTGTTCCCCACTCCCACGATGATGACGGTCGAGCCCTCGGGGGCCTCCTCCGCCAGGCGAAGCGCGCGCTCGGCGGCCTCCTCCACGGCGTCCATCACGGGCTTCGGCATCGGGGTGACGGCCTCGGTCGCGCTCATCTTGATCGCGACCGCGTCGAGGTCGATGCCCTCGTCCGCGGCGATCTGCTCGATTTTGTAGCTCTCGTGCCCCGGGTCGCCCATCGCGACGCCCACGCCCTCGCTCACCTTTCCGGTCCGCTCACCCTCCAGTTTTAGGGCGGCGTCGATGGTGATGATCTTGGAAACATCCCCGTACTCCTTCACCAGGCGCTTAACCGTGCGACCCAGCCTGCCCAGGTTGCCGCCCGGCCCGTCCGCCTTGACGATGACCAGGCGGCGCCCCTTGTACTCCCGCTCGGCCACGACCGTGTCCTTCTCGATCTCGCGCGTCTCGGCGTCGCCGATCAGCCGGGCGGCGACCATCGGGCCGACGCTGTCACCGATGGGGACGCAGTCCAGGAAGGCCTTCGCGCCCTCGTAGTTGCTCTTGATGTACTGCTTGAGCTCGGGCAGGATCATCGTCAGCAGGAGCAGCAGCTGGAGATTGTTCGTCTTCTTAGCCGAGAGGAGGAGGTGGCGCAGGTACTGGGTCAGGGAGTGAATGGTGAACACGCAGGTGAGCGCCATGCTCATGTTGTCCACGTCGACGCCCTCACGCTTCCCAGTCAGCACGCGGGCGTAGGAGCGGAACTTGCTCTCACTGCGCTCAATGAGGTTCTCCAGTCGCTCGATGATCCCGTGCGGATCGAGCTGAACGGGCTGCACGATGAACAGGTTCGCGGCCCGGCGGACGATGGTCTCGGCATCCTCCCGCTCGCACCTCGCCCGGGAGACGACCATCCTCCGGACCTTCTCATCGATCTCGGAGATCTCGTCGATCTCGCTCTCGATCCGTCGGAGGAGGAGCCAGCGGTAGTAAAACTGGGCCAGGAGCCAGAACAGCACCAGGGACAGGACCAGGTACAGCAGGTTCTCCAGGAACGAGGAGTCCGCGGTCACGAGCCTCCCCCCGACCCGTCCCCGGACCTGGAGTAACCCTCGACCCTCCTTCTCGCTTTCTCCAGGATCCAGAGCAGGGCCTTCACCTCCTTGTCGGTGCAGCGGGCCCGGGCCAGGAACCGACGGAACGTCGTCCGGACGTTGTCACGACGCACCTCATCGATCCCGAGGGCGCGCATGAGGCGGTCGAGCGAGTCCACGAGCACCTCCTTCTCCCGCTTGGTCGCGGGGCGACCGTAGCGCTCCGGCACGTGCTCCTCCCTGGTGAGCTCGTAGAGGGTGACGGCCACGGAGTGGGATAGGTTCATTGAGCGGTACTCCTCGCTGGTCGGGATGAACATGGTCGCGTCGCACAGCTTGATCTCCCAGGTCCGGAGTCCCCGATCCTCGGGCCCGAAAACCAGGGCGATCTTCTCGCAGTCGGAGAACTGCTCTCGCACCTCCCAGGGCATCATCGGGTCCCGGGCGGGGGTTGAGCCAAGCACGGCGGTGGTAGCCACGGCCGCCTCCACGTCCTCGATGGCCTCCTCCAGGGTGTTCACTATCCTTGCCTCCCTCAGCACGTCCAGCGCGTGCATCGCTCGGGCCACCGCGACCTCACCAAGCTCGGCCCGAGGTCGGACGAGGAAAAGTTCCTTCACACCGAAGTTCTTCATCGCCCGGGCAACGTGACCGACGTTCCCGTCGTACTTGGGCTCGACGAGCACCACTCGGATCTCCAACGCCCACTACCTCCGGGGTGCCGTCCTTGATCGTCGGCACGGTCCGGAACGACTTCAAACGCCGGAGATTAAACTACTGGGAGGGACGGGTCGTCCTAGAGACGGAGGACGGCGACGAGGTCACGCTTCACCTCCCCGGCACGATCGCGGGGTGGCTGACCCGGGAGACGAAGGTCCGCATCAAGGGCGCGGAGGACGAGGAGATCGACGTGTTCGAGGACGACGTGACCGTGGAGCGGGAGTACGAGGGCGAGTGGGTGCAGGTCTGGCCACCCTTCGAGACCGAGGTGACGCTGGAGCGCACGGACGTGATGGGCGAGGAGATCTACCGGTACGAGCTCCGGGCCCGGGAGGCCATCTACAAGGAGGACTTTGAGTACATCGTCGGGCTCGAGCAGTACCACTACGCCTCGGAGAAGGACGTGGTGGCGATCTGGGCGTGCCGGGAGTGCGGGAAGGTCATCCGGGCCAACGTTCGACCTGAGGAGTGCTCCAAGTGCGGCTCCACGCAGGTCGAGCTCCGGGCGATCAGAGGCTCGCTACCCGCCTCGCGGTTCATGGTCTTGGAGCTGACCAACGGCGAGGAGTACGAGCCGGACATCGTGGCGTACGTCCGCGTGGACCCGCCCATCCCGAAGCTGAACCGGCGGCTGGACGGGACCGTGGAGCGGAACATCCGGGAGCGGGTGTTCTCCGAGGACTGGTTCCACCCCACCTTCGAGCCGGAGCGCGGTAAGACGGTGGAGGAGATCCTGCACCGGTGCGACACGCGCGTAGCGCGGATCGCCCGGGTCGTCGTGCACCCGGAGTACCGCGCCGACGGCATCGGGCGCACGGCGGTGCAGGCGGCGGTCAAGTGGGTCAAGGAGGCGCGCATCCCGGAGATGAAGGGGAAGAAGCACCTGATCGAGGTCATCGCGCAGATGGCCCGCTACCACCCGATCTTCGAGAGCGTGGGCTTCGTGTACCTGTGGGACACGGGCTCGGGCCGCCCCTACCTGGTGAAGCCGCTCACGAGGAAGGCGAAGCGCATGGTCTCCAAGTTCCTGAGGGAGGACCAGCAGGCGCGCAGGCACGGTGGCCGGCTGTACCGCTCCCGACTGAAGAAGCTCGAGGTGGAGCCGCTGGAGGGACCGATCCGGGTCAAGGGCCTGCACAAGATGTTCACGGCCGAGCTGGACGTGAAGGGCTTGCCCCAGGAGATCGTGGAGCTGCTGGAGGCGTTCGGCGTCCTGCACCGGCGCATTCAGCAGTACGCACTGCAGGACGTGAACCTGGAGGTGGAACCGGGCGAGCTGGTGGTGGTCGTAGGCCCCAGCGGGGCGGGCAAGACGACGCTCGTGCGCATGATCATGGGGGCGCACGAGGAGTTCCTGGAGTCCATCCGGAAGGAGCTGCTGCGGAAGCTGTCCTCCCCGATCGTGTCGCGGGCGCTCTACTCGATGGGGACCACGCCGGAGGAGGTCGTGGAGGAGCTCGTCGAGGAGATGTACCGGCCGGACAAGGGCAAGGTCGAGCTACCGGACAACACCAAGCTGGAGGCGATGATCCCGGGCGAGGTGGAGCCGGACATCGACCCGGGCGTCACCATCATCGAGGACCTGGTGTCCGTCACGGGCGACGTGCACCTGGCCGTGGAGATCCTCAACCGCTCGGGCATCTCGGACGCGGTCCTGTACCGCAGCCCGTACGAGCGCCTGTCGCCGGGTCAGAAGGAGCGGGTAAGGCTGGCGCGGATGATCGCGGAGGGCGCGAACCTGCTGGTCATCGACGAGTTCTGTTCGCACCTGGACCCGAAGACGTCGATGAGGGTGGCGCGCAGCTTCTCCGAGATGTGCCGCGAGCTGGGGATCACGGCGATCATCATCACGCATCGGTCCGAGGTGATCGACGCGCTCGCACCGGACAAGATCGTGTACGTGGGTTACGGGCTGGTGGGGGTGGAGGAGCGGGAGGAGTGATCACTCCTCCTCCGGCGGGACAACGATCACCGGGCACGGGGCCCGCGTCACCACGCCCTTCGCCGTGCTGCCCAGGATGAGCCCCTTGACGCCGGAGAGGCCCCGGGTCCCGATCACGATCAGGTCCACGTCCCGCTCCTTCGCCTCGTCCACGATGCCCTGCACCACGGAGGGAGCCTCCACGACGACCGGCTCCGCCTCGACGCCCTCCTCCTCGGCCATTTCGCAGACCTCGTTCACCAGCTTCTCCGCCTCCTCCACGATCTCCTCGGGGAGCGTGTAGGAGGGCTTGGTGCCGAGCGGACTCCAGAGTGGAATCACGTGCACGGCGATGACGTCGGCGTCGAACTGCTTCGCGATCTCGATGCCAACCTTGGCCGCCTGCTTCGAGTTCTCGGAGCCGTCGGTCGGGATCATGATGGTTTTGAACACAACCAGCCCCCCTCGAGACCGAGGTTCCACCGGTATAATACCGTGTCGATCGGGGGCGCGCCGGGTGCACCCCATGGCGGAGAGGCACTTCAAGCGCCTGGACGAGGAGGGCGTGCGCGAGCCCCTCGGACCGCGTGAGGACTGCGAGTATTACCCGTGTCACTTCGAGGGTCAGGACTGCACCTGGTGCTTCTGTCCCCTGTACCCGTGCCTGGACGAGAGTCTGGGCGGGTGGGTGAGAACTAGGGACGGGTCCGAGGTGTGGGGGTGCCAGGACTGCGACCTCGTGCACCGGCCGGAGGTGGCGGAGCTGCTGCTGCGCGAGCTGCTCCAGCTGGGCGACGGGAGCATCCTGGAGGGGGTTAAGGTGCTGGAAGAGGATGAGGAGGTGAAGCGGCGCCTGCTCGAGCGCATCAAAGCGAAACGCGGAAGCCGGCGGCGGCCCTGACGGCGTCGAGCAGCTCGTAGTCGATGCGGAACAGCGGGTTCGGGTGGAACTCGCGGTTCAGCTCGCGCCGGACGATGTCCTTCAGGTCCTGGAGCGGAACGGGGTTCGGGTACCGGACGGGGTCGGCGAGCTCGATCAAGTAGGCGTGCTCCTTCCCGTCGAGGTACTCGCGAAGCTCCTCCGGGGAAGTCTTGGCGGCCGCGGCGATCTCGTCCAGGTTGTCGTCGACCCTGACCCGTCTGATCCCGTTGATGCGTGCCTCGCCGAGGACGGCCTTGGTCGGGCTCGACGCGTACACGACGCACGTGTCCTCGTTCACGATGGTCGTGGGTAACCAGCGGCGGACCTCGACGGTCTTCACGCCGCTGAGGATCATGTCCGCGTACCGGGGCTTGACGGACATCCACACCGGCAAGCCGCGGCGGCCCGTCGCGATCCCTTTTCAGATAGTTTTTGTAATCTTTCCACCTGGAATTAGCCCTGCGAGGAACTAGGAAGGGGGCGTTGGCGGGAGGGCCGGGCCGCTCCCGGTCCGGCTTGACTACTGGCTTGGATTACTCCTTGAAGTGCGGGATCACCTCCTCGCCGATCAGCTCGATGGCCTTCTCCTTGTCCGGGCCGATCGGTGAGCCGACGACCACCTGCGTCACTCCGGTCTTGAGGAGCTCCTCGATCTTGTCGATGACCGTGTCCGGGTCGCCGGCGATGGAGAACGCCTCGATCATGTCCTCGTCGACGAGGCTGATGGCCTTACCGAAGTCACCCTTCTGGATCGCCTCGGCGATCTGCTCGGCCTTCTCCTTGTCGATGTCGTGCCGCTCCAGGACGACGTCGGGCGCGCCCATCACGATGAACGCGACGACGATCTTGGTCTCCTCGATGGCCTTGTCCTCGTCCTTGTCGATCGAGAAGCACGTGTAGGCGGCGACGTCGATCTCGTCCAGGCTCCGCCCCGCCTCCTTAGCACCCTCCTCGATGTGCGGGATCGCCTCCTCGAAGTCCTTCGGGTGGGACGCGTTCACCAGGACGCCGTCCGCGATCTCGCCGGCGGTCTTCAGCATGATCGGACCCTGAGCGCCCATGTAGAACGGGATCTTGTCTCCCTGGATGGAGCGCGCGTTCACGTCCGCGGTCCCGGTCTTCACGAACTCGCCCTCGTACTCGACGGGCCCGCCCTTCAGGTACTCGTAGATCAGCTCCTTGACCTCCTTAATCGCGGTCGCCGGACCCACCTCGTCCTCGCTCTCGAAGTTCCAGATCGGCACCTTGCACGGGAAGGGCATGCCCATCTTCTCGAACGTAGCCTTGTCACCCGGGCCCATTCCGAGCACGGCCCGACCGCCGGAGATCCAGTCCAGCGTGGCGATGTTGCTGGCCGTGACCAGCGGGTGCCGGGTGTACGGGTTCGTGATTCCCGGCCCGAGCCTGATCTTGTTCGTGATCACCGCCGCCAGCGTCAGCACACCCATGTAGGAGTAGTTGTTGTAGTGGTCGCAGATCCACGCGTACTCGAACCCGTTGTCCTCCGCCACCTTGATCAGGTGGGCGATCTTCGTGGGCTTGTCGTCCGGCAGCAGCTCGATTCCGAAGGACACCTCCTCTTCCGCCATGGGCGCGGCCCCGGGAGGAACGCGGGGGCGCGCGTTTATATACGGGAGGACGGCGGCGCGGGGCGAATTGGAGTTATTGATTTCTGTCGCGTTCGGGCGTCGAGCGTGCCTCCACGCGGCCTCCCCGGTGGTGTTATACCGCGCAGTGAGGGTGCAGCCTGGGGGCCTCGGAGGTTGGCGCGGAGCGTGACGGTGGGGGAGATCGCCCAGCGGAAGGTGATCACCGGTAGTGAGGCGGAGACCGCGGAGGAGCTGGCTTACAAGATGCGCGAGCACGGCATCGGCAGCGTCGTGATCGTGAACGAAAAGAACGAGCCGATCGGGATCGTGACCGAGCGGGACCTGGTCATCAAGGTCGTCTCGCGCGGCCTCAAGCCGGACGAGGTCGTCGCGAAGGAGATCATGTCGTCGCCCGTGATCACGGTCGAGGAGGACGTGGACGTGAACGAGGCCGTTGAGATCATGGCCAACAAGGGCATTCGCAGGCTCCCGATCGTGGACGAGGACGGTAAGCTCGTGGGCATCGTGACCATGCAGGACATCCTCCGCGTGGAACCGCACATCCTGCGGACCATCGAGGAGGAGATGGAGAGGTTCAAGGAGGAGCTGCGGGAGGCGGAGGAGGTGGAAGAGACCGTCGAGGGCGTGTGCGACCTCTGCGAGACGTACTCGGAGGAGCTGCGGTTCGCCGACGGGATGTGGGTCTGCCCGGAGTGCTACGAGGAGGTCCTTGGCCGCGAGATCAGCGAGAGCGAGCTGGAGGAGGAGTGACCCGTGCTGGCCGGCCCCTCCGGACTCCCCGAGACCTCCGTCATGCGCCTCGCGACGACCGAGGTCGTCGCGGTGCCCCCGACGGTGACCGTGAAGAGCGTCGTCGACACGATGACCCGGTACGGGTTCCGCCGCCTCCCCATCGTCGAGCCCGAGGGGCAGTCCCTGGTCGGCATCGTCACCGGCCGCGACGTCCTCGACTACCTCGTCGGTGAGCGGCGCGACCTCCTCGACCGCCGGTACGATGGCGACTTCCTCCTGGGACTGCACGAGCCCGCCCGCTCGATCATGACGACCGACGTGTACGTCGTTACCCCGTACGACACCGTCCGCAAGGCCGTCAAGACGATGTTCGAGTTCGACGTGGGGGCCCTCCCCGTCGTCGAGGACCGCGACCGGCTCGTCGGTATCATCACCGAGCGCGACGTCGCGATGGACCTCTACCGGGTGCTCGAGGACGAGCGCGTGGAGGACCTCATGACGGAGGACCCGGAGACGACCGAGCCGGGCGCCTCCATCCTGGAGGCCGCTGAGACGATGATCGAGCGCGGGTTCCGGCGCCTGCCGGTGGTGAAGGGGGGTCGACTGCTCGGCCTGGTCACGATGACCGACATTCTCCACCACGTTTCCTCCCGGGCGACCGGGGGCGAGGCGTCCGGCGAGGTGGAGGACGTCCTGGGCGAGCCCGTGGAGGAGGTCATGACGGAGGACGTGATCACCGTCGAGCCCGAGGCCAGCGCCGAGGACGCCGTGCTCACCATGCGCGGGGCCAACGTCGGCAGCCTGGTCGTCGTGGAGGGCAACGAGATCGTGGGCATCATCACCGAGCGCGACATCGTGCACGCCGTCGCCGAGCACCTCTGAGCCGGCCCGGGCGGTACCGTTACGAGCATCAGAACGATCGGTCGAGATCACCGACCGCGGCGGGGCGCGAGCAGCAGCAGTGAGACCGCGGCCCCCAGGAGCGAGGCCCCCGCCGTCCACCCGCTGGGTCTCCACCGGAACTCCACGGTCGTGGGCCCCGGGAGGCGAAGCAGCAGCATGTTGTCGAGCCCGCCCAGCCGCTCCCCCCTCGACGGCCTCCAGCACGGGAAGTAAGGGACCTTGATCCACACGAGACCCCGCCCGACCACCCGGACGCGCGCGTGGTCGACGCGCACGGGAACGGGCTTGAGGCGCCTTCGGGGCAGCTCGTGGACGATCTCCGACGGCCTCAGGTACCGGATCGTGACCCCGTCGACGCGCTCGGTCAGGCGCTGGTCCCTCCGCATCACGAGGACCTCCTTAACCCCGCACCCTCTGAGCTCCCGCACCTGGTCCGGCGTGGGCGGCCGGTCCATCACGACCACCTCGGGCCTGGCCTCCCGGACCAGGCGGCAGCTCACGCTGCGGGTGAAGGCGTAAGCGGGCACCACGCGCGGGTCGAACCGCGCCAGCTTGCACAGCCGCATGTACCGGTACTTGTTGCCCAGGAAGACCGACTTCACGCCGTCCAGCTCGTAGCCCATCGGCGCCCGGAACTCGTACACCTTGACCCAACGGTAGTCGCGGACGGGCCGGACGCCCATCCGGCGCAGCTCGTGCATGCACCTCCGGGCGTACGGCTTCCGGGCGCTGAGCACGAGGTAGCGCACGCCCAGGACCCGGCCGATGGCCAGCGCGCGGTGCACCTCCACGCGCTTGAAGGAGCGCTGATACTGGATGATCGCGTCCCGGATGGGCGTACCCTCCCGGAACCACCCGAACACGGCCGGCTTGTCCACGATGTACGGCGTCATCCCCCACATCGCCCGGTAGCCCACGGTGGCGACCCGGTCCCACGGGCCACCGTGCTCGCGGACCCACAGCAGCGCGGCCATCTCGGATTTGGTGTAGTGAACGGGGCGGTACGCGCAGGACAGGCCCGCGGCGGCGTCGCAGAGGCAGCCCGCGCAGATCAGGGCCAGCAGGGCGATCGACCAGCGCGGGATCAGGGCGCGGATCCACTCCACCGCGAACGCGCCGAGCGCGCACAGGATGGCGGTAGAGAACATCAGGAACCACTTGGGCTCGAACCCGATCGATTCCATTTCGCGCTGGAGGACGAGTCCAAAGGACAGGAAGACCGCCAGCGGGAGCAGCACGGCGAAGGGGAGGAACGCGCGGGGCCTGCGGCGGACGGCCAGCAGCAATCCGGCCCAGCCGAGGAAGAACTGGGCGGCGCCGACGTACTTGGCGTACCGGGTCTTCCAGTACTTCGGCACGAAGAGCTCGAGCGGGTCGTGCACCGAGGACATGTGGATCCACCAGGGCGGCTTGGTCGTGTACGTGTAGGTCCGGTAGGCCAGGGCGGGGTACAGCCACCAGGAGATGGACATCACCGCGAGCGCCGCGGCCGTCACGACCCAGAAGTGGCCGGGCAGGTCGGGCAGGAGGTCCGGCAGGTGTAGCCGACCGCGCAGCACCTGTCCGGAGGTGAAGGAGAGTCGCAGGAGCGCGTAGGTCAGGCACAGGATCAGCGCCGCCAGGCCGGTGCTGTGGTGCGTTAGGAACGTCAGTGCGAGGACGATCGCGAGGGCGCCGGCGAGCCTGCGTCGGTTCCGGCGCGGGTCGTAGACCGCCACGAGGAGGCCCGGAACGAGCGCGTAGAACGCCATGGCCGCGACGGTGGGGATCCTCCCCTCGGTGAACGTGATCTCGATGTGGTTGTACGACGTCTGGTAAAGCAGCGCCGCGATGAGCGAGGGTAGCGGTCCCGCGCCGAAGAGTCGGGCGGTAGCGTACACGGAGGGCCCGGCCAGCGCGTACGCGAGAACGATCCACACCTTCCACACCGTGAGAACGTCGGCGCCGGTTACCCGAGCCACCGCGCCCGGCACCAGGTAGGACAGCGGTGGGTAGTACCACAGGAAGGGATACCCGCAGTACCAGTACTCGGACCAGGCGGGGTAGGGCCAGTCGCCCAGCGACCACAGCTTCTCGAGCATCCAGACCTTGGTCATGTGACCCCGGGCGTCCGCCCCGCTCGGGAACCAGTTCCAGCCGTAGTTGAGGGCCGGAGACGCGATCGCCGCTCCGAGCAAGAAAGTTAGGGCCGCCAGCATCGGATCCCTACGCTCCACGGCCCAGCGCCCCGCCGTCGGGGTGGGACCGTGCGCGACCGGGAAGAGGCGGTTAATTACCTGTCGGAGCTCCTGGGCGTTGAGGAGTGGAAGGTCAGGGAGGCGCTGAAGCGCGGCACGATTCGGCGGGTTAAGCTGTCGTTCCCGGACTTCGAGTACTACCGCCTCGTCAGAGACTTCGGGGGTTACGAGCGGGGCACGCTGGTCGTTCCCGAGCACGATCTGGTCGTTCGAGGCTTCCCGAAGATCGAGCGGGCCCTGCTGCTCGAGCCGGCGCTGAGGACCCGGTTCGGCGACGGGGGACGCGTGGTCGTCGAGGAGAAGATGAACGGGCACAACGTGCGCCTGTTCGAGGTGGAGGGCGAGGTGTACGCCGCGACCCGAGGCGGGCTCATCTGCCCGTACACGACGCACCGCGTCCGGGAGCTCTGCGGTGAGGAGCTCCGGAGCTTCCTGGAGGACCATCCCGACACCGTGGTCTGCGCGGAGTTCGTGGGCCGCGAGAACCCGTACGTGTCCAAGGAGTACCCGGAGGCCCCGGACGTTGGTCTCTTCGTCTTCGACGTCCGCGACCTGGACGGGAGGTTTTGGTCCTTCGAGGAGAAGCGGGCCGTGGACGAGTACGGACTGGAGCGCGTCCGCTGCTTCGGCGAGTTCAGCGTCGAGGAGGCGGTCGAGGAGGTTCCACGCATCATCCGGGAGCTGGACCGGGAGGGTCGCGAGGGGGTCGTCATCAAGGACCCGGGTCGGGAGAAGCCCCCGCTGAAGTACACGACCCACTCCGCGCACGTGGAGGAGCTCGAGTGGGCGTTCACGTTCGCGTTCGATCTGGGTCGCGACTTCGTGCTCACGCGCACCATCCGGGAGGGCTTCCAGTCCTTCGAGTGGGAGGAGGACGAGGAGGAGCTGGAGCGCCGGGCGGCGGACGTCGGTCGGGCCATCGTGGAGGGGCTGAGGCGCGCGCTGGAGCGGATGAGGGACGGCGGCGGGGCCGTGGAGGAGGTCCCGCTCACGTTCGCCTCGATGCGGTGGTACCGCAGGTACGAGGAGTTCGTCAAGCATGTCACTGGGGGGACTCACACGCTCGAGATAGTCAGCGAGGACGATGATGGTAGGGTTAAGGCCGTGCTGAAGAAAAGGTACGTCAGGACTGAAGATAAGGTCAAAAGCATATTCGAGGAGGGGGTGCTCTAGGTGGAGATCGAGATCCCGGGCCGGGGCGCCCTGAGCGTGGAGCACGTGCTGCTGGACTACAACGGGACGATCGCCGTGGGCGGGAGGCTGTCCGAAGAGGTGGCGAGCCTGCTGCGCGACCTGGCCGAGGAGGTGGACGTGCGGATCCTCTCGGCCGACACGTACGGCACCGTGGATGAGGAGCTGGAGCGACACGACCTGGCGGATGTGGTGAGCGTGGAGCGGGTCGCGGGGGACGAGCGGTTGAAGAAGGGAGAGGTCGTGCTGGAGCTGGGACCCGACCGGTGCGCGGCCGTCGGCAACGGGGCGAACGACGAGCTCATGCTGCGGTACGCGGCCCTGGGAATCTGCGTCGTCGGTCCTGAGGGCGCCTACACCGGGACGCTCCTGGCCGCGGACGTGGTGGTGACCAGGCCCGAGGACGCGATCAACCTGCTCCTGAACCCGCGCGCACTCAGGGCCACCCTGCGGTGTTGAGCCATGCGGATCCTGCTCGAGGGACGCGTCTACCACCGGGGCCGGTTCACGAAGGCCCGGGTCCTGATCGAGAACGGTTGGATCGTGGACGTGTCCCGCTCGGTCGACGAGGAGGTCGACCTGCGGCTGAGGCTTCGGGACGACGAGGTGGCGCTGCCGGCCCCCGTCGACCTGCACGTGCACTGCCGCGACCCGCACCCGGACTACGAGTACGACTTCCGGACGGAGACCCTCCGGATGCTCCTCGGCGGCGTCGCCACCGTCGTGGACATGCCGAACACGAGGCCCGCCCCGGTCGACGCCGAGGCGTACCGGGAGAAGGAGGAGGCGGCCCGGGAGAAGGCGCTGGTTGAGGTCATCGTGTCCGGGGCCGTGAAGGATCGCGGGAACGTCCGGGAGCTGGTCGAGGCCGGGGTGCCGGTGCTCGGCGAGGCCTTCCTGGCCCCCTCCACCGACGCCCCCGCGCTCGACCCGGCCGAGGTTCCCGGGGTCCTGAGGGCCGCGGGCGACACCCCGGTCCTGTTCCACGCGGAGCTGGCCGACCTGGTGTCTGAGGACGACGCGAGCGACCTGCTGGAGCACCAGGCGAACCGGCCCCCGGAGGCCGAGGCGACCGCGGTTGGGATGCTGGCGGGCGCGGTGTCCGCCGTCGGCGGCCGGGCGCACGTGTGCCACGCCACGCTACCCGAGTCCGTGGAGCTGGCGCGGCGGGCCGGGATGACCGTGGAGGTGACGCCGCATCACCTGCTCTTCGACACGTTGAAGGCGGACGCGCGGGATCCCACGCTGAAGGTGAACCCGCCGATTCGGGGCCGCCGGCAGCGGCTCGGGCTGCTCGAGCTGGTGCGCAGGGGTCGGGTGGACGTGCTGGCCTCCGATCACGCCCCTCACCCGGCGACGGAGCGGTTCGAGGAGGCTCCCTCCGGGGTCTCCTCGGGCGGGCTGCTGCTGCCGGTCGCGCTGACGCTGTACCGGCGGTTCGGCGTGCCGCTGCGCCGGGCGGTGGACATGGTCACCCGGAACCCGGCGAGGGTGCTCGGTCGGCGGGACCTGGGGGAGCTGGCCCCGGGTCGAAGGGCTCGGATCGTGGTGGTCGAGCTCCGGGAGTTCGAGGTCGACGCCGGGAGGTTCCTGGAGGAGGGCCGGAAGTTCCCTTATGACGGGTTCCGGATGTACGGGCTGCCCACGCTGCTCGTCCTGGAGGACCGGGTCTACGACCTTAAGGAGTCCAGGCGGACCGGTGAACCCGTGCTCGTGGAGGGGGAGTGAGTTGCCCACGGGCGCCCGGCTGATCGTGGAGTGCCTCAAGGAGGAGGGAGTGAGGCACATCTTCGGGTACCCGGGCGGGGCCGTGCTGCCGATTTACGACGAGATCTACGACGAGGCGGCCATCGAACACATCCTGGTCCGGCACGAGCAGGGCGCGGCCCACGCCGCGGACGGGTACGCCCGGGTTAAGGGCGAGCCCGGGGTCTGCATGGCCACCTCGGGTCCCGGCGCCACGAACCTCGTGACCGGCGTCGCGACGGCGTACATGGACTCCTCCCCGGTGATCGCGATCACGGGCCAGGTGCCCACGGAGATGGTCGGTCGGGACGCGTTCCAGGAGGTCGACGCCGTGGGCGTGTTCATGCCGATCACGAAGCACAACTATCAGATCCGGAAACCGGAGGAGATCCCGAAGGTCGTCCGGGAGGCGTTCAAGGTCGCGACCACGGGCCGGCCGGGTCCCGTGCACATCGACGTGCCGAAGGACGTGCAGGAGGCGGAGGTCGAGGCCGAGATCCCGCGCCGGGTCGAGGTGGAGGGGCTGAACGTCGTCAAGCGAGGTCACCCGCGCCAGATCAAGCGCGCGGCCGAGCTCCTCGCCGAGGCGGAGCGCCCGGTGATCCTGGCGGGCGGCGGGTGCATCCTCTCCAACGCGACCCGGGAGCTGGTGGAGCTCGCCGAGCTGCTGGGCGCCCCCGTCGCCACCACCCTGATGGGCAAGGGCGCGTTCCCGGAGGACCACCCGCTGGCCCTCGGCCTGGCCGGCATGCACGGGACCAAGGCCGCCAACTACGCCCTCACCGAGTGCGACGTGCTCCTGGCCGTCGGCTGCCGCTTCTCCGACCGAACCACCGGTGACCCCTCCGCCTTCGCGCCGAACGCTAAGATCATCCACATCGACATCGACCCGGCGGAGATCGGAAAGAACATCCCGGTGGACGTGCCCATCGTCGGCGACGCCAAGCTCGTGCTGCGCGACCTCATCAAGGAGCTGAAGCGACGCAAGTACCTCCGCGAGCGGAAGCGCTGGGGCGACCGGATCCGGGAACTTAAGGAGGAGGTGGAGCTGCCACCGGAGCCCACCGAGTCCGAGGAGCGCGTGCACCCGAAGGAGCTCGTCCGCGTCCTCCACGAGGTGCTCAAGGACCGGGACTTCATCGTCGTCACCGACGTCGGTCAGAACCAGATGTGGATGGCCCGCTACTTCCCCATCGAAGAGCCGCGCCAGTTCATCTCCTCGGGCGGGCTAGGCACCATGGGATTCGGCCTGCCGGCCGCGATGGGCGCCAAGGTGGCCGCGCCCGAGAAGACCGTGGTCGCCGTGGTCGGGGACGGCGGCTTCCTGATGACCGCGCAGGAGCTGGCGACCGCCGTGGATAACGACATCGAGGTGAAGGTTTTCGTCATGGACAACCGCCGGCTCGGCATGGTGGCCCAGTGGCAAAAGCTGTTCTACGACGAGCGGCTGTCGGAGTCCGAGCTGGACGAGCGCACGGACATCGTCAAGCTGACCGAGGCGTACGGCGCGACCGGTATCGCCGTCGAGGACCCGGCGGACCTGGAGTCGGCCGTCGAGGAGGCGCTGGAGACGCCGGGCACCGTCGTCGTGGACGTGTTCGTCGACCCGGAGGAGATCATCCCGATGGTGCCGCCCGGCGGCGAGCTCCGCGACATCCTCGGGGAAGAATGAGCGGAAAAAAGAAAAGGGGCGGAGAGGGGCTCAGGGCCTGGAGCCCGCCTCAACCACCCGCGGGACCAGGAGGGCCGTGCACATCTCGGGCATCTCTTCCTCCTCGTTCTCGACCTCCAGGTGGTCGTCACCCGCCAGGGCCCAGACCACGTGCCCGAGGTTCATCGGGGCCGCCCCCACCCAACCCCACCACCCAAAAGGTCGGTAAAAAAGACGGCGCGTTAAAACCGGGCTGTCGAGTTCTCGGACCGTGACCTTGGTTCACGGAATGGGCACCCATTGTTCGATCGGATTCGAAAAGGCTAAAAGACCCGTCCCGGCCGGGTCCAGGGGGTTCGAGCATGGAGTTCGAGGAGTACCTGGAGGAGTGGTTCAAGGGTGAGACCACCGAGGTGGGCATCTACATGGCGATGGCCATCGTCGCACGAGAGCAGGGGTACCCGGACGTCGCCGAGCTGCTGGAGCAGGTGGCCATGGACGAGGCGCGGCACGCGGCCGCCGCAGCGCTGATCGCCGGCAAGGTCGAGAACAGCCTGGACGGGCTCATCGAGAAGCTCGAGGAGATGATTGAAGGGGAGAAGCAGGCCTACGAGACGCGGATGGACGAGGCCGACCACCACTCGGACGAGCTGGACGACGAGGTGATCACCCTGCTGAAGGCCACCGCCTACGACGAGAAGCACCACAGGAAGATGCTTAAGGCGGCGCTGAAGCGGCTCAAGGAGGAGGCCTAACGCCCCCCTCCCCCGCCGGAATCGTTACGATCATCGAAACGATGGGGCGCCGCGCCCACCCGGGCGAGGCGTTCAAGGGCTCCAACCCGACCGTGAGCACCGGAGACCCCGCCGGAACCGGGTCCCACCGAGAGCACCGCGGGTCGTGAGCCGGTTGCGCTTCGCCGTCCTCTACTCTCACCCGTTCGGCGAGAGAATGTTGGCCAACCTGCTGAACGAGCCGGGCCACTGTCGGGCCTGCGGGCCCGCGTGCGATGGATGCAAGTACGGTGCGTACTCGCTCGCCGACTCCCTGGTTACCGCGGAGGAGCTACCCAAGCCGGAGGAGCTACCCCCGATGATCGAGGATCCAGGGGACTACCTCCCAAGACTACCGCCCGTCGACGTGCTGGTGGCGGTCGGACTGCACCCCGACCTCCTGATCGCGCTACCCGAGTCGTACGACGTCCGCTCCCTGATCGTTCCGGTCGAGGAGCCCGACTGGATGGACCCGTGGACGGAGAGGAAGCTTCGCGAAGCGTGCGAGGAGAGCAACGTGGAGCTCACGGTGGCGAGACCGGGGTGCGACCTGGAGCCACCCGGCCCCGTGACCGAGAGGTTCTGCAGGGCGGGCCTGATCGGCAGGCCTAAGCTGTCCCTGAGGGTGGAGGACGGCGTCGTAGTTGAGGCCCGGGTGGTGAGGTCGGCGCCGTGCGGCTGCACGTGGTTCGTGGCCAAGCGGCTGGTGGGCGTGGACGCGGAGCCGGGGGAGGTGAAGGCCGCCGTGTCCGAGGCGCACCACTCCTACCCGTGCACGGCCTCGATGAAGGTCGACGAGCGCGTCGGGGACACCCTGCTCCACGCGGCGGGCTGGCTGCACGTGAGGGCCGCCCTTCGGGCGCTGGAGGAGGCGGTAGGGGGCGGCGAGTGAAGACGTCCTCAGTCGCCGAGCACTCGCTCCAGCACCTCCCGGAACAGCCTCCACCTCCTCCCCCGGAGCCCGTACTCCCGGCGCACGTCGGCCTCGATGTCCTTGGCCTCGTAGCCGGCCGGGCGGTACGTGGAGACCAAATCGCCGTCGCGGCGCCCCGGCTTCAGCCTGATCTCGCCGCGACGTAGGAGGTCGTGGATGGCCTCCTTCACGTCCACGGAGAAGTACGGCGCCCTGAGCAGCATGCAGTACCCGTACTCGGTCCCCGTCAGCGGCCGGCCCGTCTCGCGCTCGAACTCCTCGTCGATCGAGTAGATCACGCGGAACAGGGATCGCTGGTCGATACCGGGCCGGAGCGCCACGAGGTACTTCACCAGCGGTCTCAGGTCCGCGTCCGTCGGCTCGACCGTGTGACATCTGCACCGGGCGTGCAAGGTCGCGCCACCCCATCGGCCGAGATCTCCCGTTCGATGAAATTCGAAAACGTTATAATGGTACGCGGGCATGGTCGAGACTGGTCGAACGTTCGGTTGGATGCGAACGGGGGATGGGCATGTCGGGAGAGTGCCCGTACGCGGACGAGGCCGTCCGTGAGCTGGTCGAGCACGCCAAGAAGCTCAACGAGGAGATGCCGGAGATCGAGACCCCGCACATCCGGTGGCCCGTTCAGTTCCCGAAGTGCCCGTACGGTAAGCAGGGCGTGTGGTGCAACATCTGCGCGAACGGGCCCTGCAGGATCACCGAGAAGACGCCGCGCGGCGTGTGCGGAGCCACGGCGGACGTGATCGTGGCCCGTAACTTCCTCCGGCACGTGGCCGCGGGGGCCGCGTGCTACGTTCACTGCCTGGAGAACGCCGCCCGGGCCCTGAAGTCCGTGGCGGATGAGGAGTCACCGTACGAGATCGCGGACGAGCGCGCCCTGCGGCACGCAGCCGAGGTCTACGGGCTGGACGCCTCGGGCAAGCCGGAGGACGTGGCGGAGGAGATCGCGGACTTCATCCTAGAGGACATTTACCGGCCGCGGCACGAGGAGTCGGAGGTGTTCAAGGCGGTCGTGCCGGACTGGCGAGTCGAGATGTACGAGGAGCTCGGTCTCGTCCCGGGCGGCGCGAAGTCCGAGATTCACGACGCGCTGGTCAAGACGAGCACGAACCTGAACTCCGACCCGGAGGACATGCTCCTGCACGTGCTCCGGCTGGGCCTGATCACCGGACCCGTCTCCCTGTTCGGCGTGGAGACAATCAACGACATCCTGTTCGGGAGTCCGAGGATCACGGAGACGGAGGGCGGCCCGGGGATCCTGGACCCGGACTACGTGAACATTATGGTCACCGGGCACCAGATGCCGCTGCTCAAGCACCTCATGGACGCGGCCGAGCGGCTGGAGGACGAGGCCAAGAGGGCCGGGGCCAAGGGCATCCGGATCATCGGGGCGACGTGCGTCGGCGACGACTTCGAGGCCCGCGCGGAGCACCTGCCGGACACGTACGCGGGGTTCGCGGGCAACAACTTCGCGACCGAGGCGCTGGCCGCGACGGGTCTCGTGGACGCGATCGTCAGCGAGTTCAACTGCACGTTCCCGGGCCTGAAGTTCTACGGTGAGAACGTCGAGCTGATCGCCGTGGACGACGTGGCCAAGGTGTGGGGAGCGGAGCTGATTCAGTGGGACCCGGAGCGCGCTGAGGAGGTGGCCGAGGAGGCCGTCAGAAGGGCCATCGAGGCGTTCAAGGAGCGCCGCTCGAAGCATGAGGATCGGATCATGCGGCCCGAGCACAGGCACGAGAACGTGGTGGGCTTCGGCTACTTCTCGATCGAGGACGCGGTCGGCTGGGAGAAGGTGCTCGAGCTGATCGAGGAGGGCACCATCCGAGGCGTCTGCGCGATCGTGGGCTGCACGAACCTGGCCAGCGGCGGTCACAACGTGCCGGCCGCCACCCTGGCGAAGGAGATGATCAAGCGGGACATCCTCGTCCTCGGAGCCGGGTGCGTGAACGGAGCGCTGGCCAACGCCGGCCTGTTCAACCCCGAGGCGGCCGAGCTCGCCGGCGAGAACCTCCGGAAGGTCTGCGAGGAGCTCGGCATCCCACCGGTGCTCCACTACGGGCCGTGCCTGGCGATCGGTAAGATCGAGCACCTGCTCTTCGAGATCGCCGAGATCCTGCGGGAGAAGACCGGCGAGGAGGTCGATATCCCGGACATCCCGGCCGTCGCGAGCGCGCCGCAGTGGCTCGAGGAGCAGGCGCTGGCGGACGCGTCCTCGGCCCTAGCGCTGGGCATCACGCTGCACGTGAGCCCGGTGCCGCCCGTGACCGGCAGCAAGGTGGTCACCAAGACGCTGCTCGAGGACCTGCCGGAGCTGACCGGCGGCGAGCTGATCATCGAGACGGACATGGAGAAGGCCGCCGAGATCCTGGCCGAGAAGATCGAAGAGAAGCGGAAGCGCTTGGGTATCTGATTCTCACCAATCTTTTCCGGGCAGGTGACTCTCATGAGAGTGGAAACGCTCCGGGTCGCGACGGGTGAGCCCGGAGAGCTGAGGGTGGTCGCGGAGATCACGGAGGGGAAGGTCGTGAACGCCGAGGTGTGCTCCACGACCACGCCGCTCTCCTGGGAGACGCTGGTCCTCGAGAAGCCCGTCGAGTTCGCCGTGGTCGCCGCCGAGCGGGTGTGCCGCGGCTGCGACGCCAGCGCGGGGCTGGCCGTGGCGGAGGCGGCCGAGGACGCCCTGGGCGTGGACGTGCCGGACGACGCGAGGAGGGCCCGAGAGCTCCTGAACATGGCCAACGTGGTCAAGTCGCACGCCAGGACGCTGGCCGTGGCCGACCTGGGAGTGGAGGAGCCGGCCTACGAGCTCGTCCGCGCCGCCAAGGAGATCGTCAGGATGGTGGGCGGGAAGCCCCAGCACCCACCCGCCGTAACCGTGGGCGGCCTGGCGATCGAGCGGATCCCCGTGGAGCGGGTTGAGAGCGTGGCCAAGGACGCGGTGGAGACCGCCGAGGAGGTGCTGGATGACGTGGAGTCGGCCGTAGACGACCTGCGAGAAGACCTCGAGGTGGAGCCGCGCGAGCGGCCGACCGAGCTCAGCGTCTCGGACACGTACAGGGGCGACGTGGACCGGGGCGCGATCGAGGTGCTGACGCCGGAGGAGTTCTACCGGATGAGGACCACCCGGAGGATCGCCACCAACCTCGTCGCCCAGTATGAGGGCAAGCCCGCCCTGGTCGGACCGGCCGCGAGGCGGGGCGGGGCGGAGCATCCGGTGGAGCACCACGTCGCCAGGGCCGAGGAGATCGTGAGCATGCTGGACGGGATCGCGGACGCCGCCTCAGGGCTGGACGGGTCCGGCGAGTACCGGACGGACGACGTGGAGGCGGGATCCGGCGAAGGGGCGGCCGCGGTGGAGGCCCCGGAGGGCGTCCTCGTCGTCCGGCTGCGGCTCAGGAACGGGCGCGTGGACGAGGCCGAGATGATCACTCCTTCCAACTTCAAGGCGGCCCTCGCGGGCGACCTCCTGCCCGGACTGACGGTCGAGGAGGTCGAGACGGTCCTGCGCTCGCTCGGCCTCTCCGGCAGGTGCCTCACGCACTGAGGGGGGCTCGAGATGAGGGTAGCCCTGCTCTCCCTCATGTCCTGCGGATCCTGCGCGGAGAACCTCGAGATCGTGTGCCAGAGTGAGGGCCACGAGCTGGTATGGTCGAGTCTGAGGGACGACGGTGAAGTGCCGGACGTGGACGTCCTGTTCGTGGACGGGGCCGTGGACTTCGCCGACGCTGACGCGCGGGAGCGGCTCGAGCGGGCGGTCTCGTCGGCGGACGTGGTCGTGTCGCTGGGATCCTGCGCCGCCACCGGTGGCTTTGAGCGGCACGCGATCGGCATGCGAGAGCCCGCCAGGTACCACTTCACGGTGTTCCCGGCCGCCAAGTTCGCCGACACGGACTACGCCATCATCGGCTGCCCTCCCACGGAGGACGCCATCGCCTCCTTCCTGGAGGCGCTGGAGGAGGGCGACGACGACAGGCTCGAGCCGTACCGGGTCCTGTCGGGGGACTTCCACGGGCTGGACCCGAACCTGCCGTCCCCCGTCCGTGGCCCGGAGGCGACGGTGGAGGACGTGCTGCTGACCTCCAACAAGGATCTCTGCCTGGGCTGCGACCTGGACGTCGTCGAGCGAGAGCTATTCTGCACGGGATGCGGAGCGTGCGCCGCCTCGTGCCCCGCCTGGGCCATAGAGATCGACGAGAAGCCCGAGATCCGCGAGGACAGGTGCATCAGGTGCGGAACGTGCTTCGCGACCTGCCCGAGGTCGTTCCGAGCTTGAGCCACCGGTGGTGCGCGCGATGCGCGGGTTGCTGAGAAAGATCCTCGGGAAGAAAGACCGGCGGGATGGTAAGATGAAGCTCGACCCCGAGCTCGTGGGTGAGTACCGCGGCGCGTACCTGGCTCGAGCCACCGAGGAGCGCTTCCGAGAGGCCGGCCAGGACGGCGGCACCGTCACCGCGCTCCTGGCGCACGCGCTCGAGGAGGGTTACATCGAGGCCGCGGTCGTGTCGACGACGGGCTCCGACCCGTGGAGGCCGAGGCCGACCGTGGCCACGAGCGTGGAGGAGCTGCTCGAGGCGGCCGGGTCGAAGTACTCCATCTCGCCGAACCTGAGCGCGCTGGAGACGGCCGTCGGGTCCCACGACTCGGTGGCCGTGGTCGGCACACCGTGCCAGGTCAGCGCCGTCAGGAAGCTGGAGTCGCACGCGTACGGCGTGGCCGACGTCGCGGAGCGCGTGAAGCTGCTCATCGGCCTCTTCTGCTCCGAGAACCTGACCTACAAGGGTCTGACCGAGTTACTAGAGAAGGAGATCGAGGCCGACCTCTCCAGCGTGGAGCGCATGGACATCACGGCGGGTAAGTTCACCGTCGTCACCTCCGACGGCGAGGAGCGATCGGTTTCCGTCTCAGAGCTGCGCAGGTACGCCAACGAGGCGTGCGGCTTCTGCACTGATTTAACGGCAGAGGACGCGGACGTGAGCGTTGGGTCCACGGGCGCTCCAGACGGTTGGAACGTCGTTCTGGTGCGGACCGGCCGGGGCGAGAGGATCCTCCAGTCCGCTGTGGACGCCGAGGTGCTGGAGGTAAGGGACGTGGACGAGGGGGACCCGGCGACCCTCGAGCGGCTGGCGAGCGACAAGAGGGAGCGCGCCGAGAGCGCCAGGTGCGCGGTGTGGCGACCCTACCCGACCTCCCCCTAGCGTTGCACCGCCGCTCGCGGGGGCGGTCGTCGTGGAAATCGGTCCGAGGGAGTTCCTCCGAGCGTTCCTGTACTCCTACGTCGTAACGTCCGCGCAGCTGCTGGGTAGCAAGGCGCCGGCCCTGCGGCGGGCCGTGTGCAGGAACGCCGCCCGGGCCCTACTCCGGGAGCACCCGGAGCTGGAGGACCTCGAGCCCGTTGAGATGGTGAAGGCGGTGGCCGAGAGCCTGCTGGGGGCCAGCGTGAGCGTCGATGAGGACGCGTCCGGAGGAGTGGCTGTCAGGATCGAGGGATGCAGGATCTGCCCGAGGGACCTCATCGAGGAGTTCGTCCGTGATCATCCCGAGTTGAAGGACCCGATCTTCGGGTACAACGTCTGCGCGTTCACGACCCTCATTGAGGAGGTCTTCCGAGCCCTGGGGGAGGAAGTTGAACTGAAGCACGAGCCCGTGGAGCGCGGCCGCTGTCGCGTGATCGTGAAGGCGAGCGGCAATAGGGCCGACGTTTGAACCTGAGGATGGCCCGCGGATGGTCGTCCCCTGCGCAGGGGAGGGCGAGATGAGGCTGGCCATCGACGTTCCCAAGGATGTGGCCAGGGCGTTGGACAACGAGACCCGGCGCGAGATCCTTGAGCTGCTCAGAAAGCGCGGTCCCATGACCCTGTCCGACATAGCCCGGGAGCTGGGGCTGTCGAAATCGACGGTGCACCACCACCTGCGGGAGCTCCGGCGGGCCGGCCTGGTGGACGTGGTCAAGGAGGACCGGGGCGCGCCGCTGCCCAGGCGGTACTACGGGCTGGTGCGCAGGCTGGTGAAGCTGTCGAGACCGAGGCTCGAGGACGCGGTGGAGTACGTCGCGCGAGCGCTGGACAGGGAGGACGACCCGTCCACCTCCCTCCCGCTGGCCATAGCCGCCGCCTACCGTGCGGTGCTGGAGTCGCTGGGCGTTGACGCGAGGGAGGTCCTGTACGAGCTGGGCGAGGAGGTGGGTAAACGGCTGGCCAGGCGCTGTGAGGAGGGCTTGAAGGGGTTGGAACGGGTCCTATCCTCCGTGGCCGACTCGGTGCGGGTCCGCCGGGATGGGGAGCGCGTCACCGTCGAGGTGGAGGGGTGCCGGGAGTGCTCGGACCTTCCTTACGGCCCCGCCTGTCCGCTGGAGGCCGGCATCGTGGCTGGGTTCCTGACGGAGCTGACCGGCCGGCGCTACCGGGCTGAAGAGGTCGAGTGCTGTGGAGAGGGAGCGGAGAGGTGCGTGTTCGTGGCGGAGCCCGCTAGCGACGAAGAACGCCCCAAGCCCTAGTCGCCTTGGATACTCCCTCAACCCACGCCACCAGGGCCAGCGTGGCGGCGATCTCCTCGTCCGTCACCCCGGCCACGTTCCTGGCCGTCTCGGCGATCAGCTCCACCCGGCGCTCGTCTCCCGAGGCCGCGGCCAAGGCCAGCGCGATCAGGTGCTTCGTTTTGTCGTCCAGCGGGGACTCCTTCCAGGCCACCTCGTGGAGTCGCTCGATGACGCCCGCGTACTCGTCTCCCAGCATCTCCTCGGCGTACTTCACGGCGGTTAGGCCCTTCTCATCCTCCTCCTTCGCGGGCTCACCCGGCCTCCGGGACAACGTGACGCCCCCGGACGCACACCGGAGGCCCTGAGGATAAACGCGGAGCGTGTTCGACGCGAGTCGAAAGCCTTTAAGTCGCATCGAATCGCGCCGCGGCCCGCCGGGCCGGCCCCGCGGGGCGGGCCGATGATGCTATCAGCCGGGTGTCGGGAGCCGACCCGGGGCCCGGTCGGGTGAGGATGCTGCTCATTCACGCGGACGAGATGTCGTTCGAGGCGAAGCAGAAGACCAAGATCGCGGAGGAAGAGCCCCCGACGAAGGAGGCTGAAGTGGAGGACTGCCTGGTCGTGTTCGCGGCGGTGCAGGAGGCCGACGAGGAGGACCCGGAGGCGACCGCCGAGGCGGCTGTAAAGGAGGTGGAGGACGTCGCGGGCGAGCTCAAGGTCGATCGGATCGTCCTGTACCCGTACGCGCACCTCGTGGAGGATCTCGCCTCCCCGGACGCGGCGGTTGAGGTGCTGAAGCGAATGGAGGAGCTCCTGCGGGAGCGCGGCTACGAGGTCGTGCGGGCGCCTTTCGGCTGGTACAAGGCGTTCCGGCTGGCCTGCAAGGGCCACCCGCTGTCGGAGCTGTCCCGGACGGTCACTCCGGAGGCGGTGGAGGAGGAAGAGCGGGAGGTGGAGTCGGAGTTCAAGGTGTACGTGGACGGCGAGCTGGTGAGCGTGGAGGACGTGGACCTGTCGGAGCTCCCGGGGGACTTCCGGCAGCTGGTGCTGCACGAGCTGGGCGAGGAGCGGGAGGCCAGTGGCGAGGAGCCGGCACACGTGCGGATGATGCGGGAGAAGGGGATCTGTGATCACGAGCCGGCGGCGGACGTGGGTCACGTTCGATGGTACCCGTACGGGCACGTGATCCGGCGGTGCCTGGCGGAGTACGTGGAGGATCTGATGGCGGAGATGGGCGCGGCGGTCGTGGAGACGCCGGTGATGTACGACCTGGGCGAGGAGGCCATCCGGGAGCACGCGGACCGGTTCGGCGAGCGGCAGTACCGGATGCGGGCGGGCAACCGGGCGCTGATGCTCCGGTACGCGGCCTGCTTCGGGGCGTTCCGGCTGCTGTCCGACACAACGCTGAGCCGGCGTCACTTGCCGTTCAAGGTGTACGAGCTGTCGCACAGCTTCCGGCTGGAGCAGAGCGGTGAGGTGGTCGGGCTGAAGCGGCTGCGGGCGTTCACGATGCCGGACCTGCACACGGTGTGCGCCGACATGGACCAGGCGGTGGAGGAGTTCCTGGAGCAGGCGAGGCTGTGCCTGGAGGTGGGTAGGGAGCTGGGGCTGGAGTACGAGGTCGTGCTGCGGGTCACGGAGGACTTCCTGGACGAGCGACCCGAGGTGCTCGAGGAGCTGGCCGAGGCCGTGGAGGAGGTGTACGGGGACTCCAAGCCGATCCTCGTGGAGGTGCTCTCCGAGCGGAAGCACTACTGGGAGTGCAAGGTGGACTTCGCGTTCATCGACAGCCTGGGTCGGCCCATCGAGAACCCGACCGTGCAGATCGACGTGGAGAGCGGGGAACGGTTCGGCATCACGTTCGCGGACGAGTCCGGGGAGGAGCGGCACCCGGTGATCCTGCACTGCTCGCCCACGGGCAGCCTGGAGCGGGTGATCTGCGCGCTGCTCGAGAACCAGCAGAAGCTGTTCGAGCGGGAGGAGCGGCTGCCCACGCTGCCGACCTGGCTGTCCCCCGTGCAGGTGCGGGTGATCCCGGTGTCCGAGAAGGTGCTAGACGAAGCGGAGAAGGTGGCCGAGCGGCTGCGGAAGGAGGGGTTCCGGGTCGACCTGGACGATCGGGACGAGCCCGTGGGCAGGAAGATCCGGGATGCGGGCAAGGAGTGGGTGCCCTACGTGGTGGTGATCGGGGAGGAGGAGGTGGAGAAGGGCACGCTGTCGGTGACGATCCGGGCGGAGTCGACGCTGGAGGAGCAGAAGCGGGTGGAGATGACGCTCGAAGAGCTCATTGAGCGGCTCGAGCGGGAGACGGAGGGCAAGCCCAGGGTGCCGCTGACGCTACCGGAGCGGCTCAGCGAGCGGCCGCGGTTCGGGCACTGAGCTCAGGACTCCCGCTCCATCGCCACGATCCCCGTCCTGGCGATCTCCACGATGCTCCCGATGTCCTTCATGAGCTCCAGCAGGGACTCCACGTCCCGCGGCTCACCCACGATCTCCACCGTGATCGTCTCCCGCCCCACGTCCACCACCTCAGCGCCCGCGGCCCGGGCCAGCTCGGCCGCCCGAGCCCGGTCCTTCGTCTTGATCTTCACCAGCGCCAGCTGACGCTCCACGGTGCGCTCCGGGTCCAGCTCCGAGACCTTGATCACGTCGATAAGCTTGTTAAGTTGCTTCACGACCTGCTCGATGGTCCTATCGTCACCGCGCACCGTGAGCGTCATCCGCGCGAGCCCCTCGCGCTCCGACGGCCCCTCCGCGATCGAGTCGATGTTGAACCCACGACGCCGGAACAGCCCCGAGACCCGCTGCATGACCCCGGGCCGATCCCGCACCAGGACCGACAGGATCCTCCGCTTCTGCTCCCCCTCCGCCATCCAGCCGACCCCCGGCCCCGGGCCCCGGGGAGCCTTTTCTGGGTAACACCCCGGGATGATGCAGGCCCTCCCTACCCGAAGCTCGATGAGGAGCCAGCCCTTTCGCTGACCCGGGGGACCGGACTTGGACCGCCCCGTGGACGCGCACTGCCACCTCTGCTTCGACCACTTCAAGGGCGAGGAGGAGGACGTCGTCGAGCGCGCCCGCGACCGAATCCTTCGAATGTACGACTGCGGCGTCACCCCGGGCACCGCCCGACGGACGCTCGAGCTGGCCCGCCGGTTCGACGGCTTCGTCTTCCCCACGATCGGTCTGCACCCGCCGAGGGCCCCGAGGATGCAGGACCGAGTCATCGACGAGGTGGTGGAGATCATCCGGGAGCATGCGGACGAGCTGGCGGCGATCGGCGAGATCGGGCTGGACTACCACTACATCAAGCGGGCCGACGAGCGCGAGTGCATGCGGGAAGTCTTCGAGCGGTTCCTGAGACTCGCCGAGGAGCTCGACAAGCCGGTCGTCATCCACGCTCGGGAGGCGGAGGAGGACGCCTTCGAGATCCTGCAGGAGTACGACGTGACCGCGATGTTCCACTGCTACGACGGCCCGCCGGAGCTGGCCCGGAGGATCGCGGAGGAGGGGCACTACGTCTCCTTCTCCACCATCCTCATCATCCGCGGCCTCACCAACCGCACCCGGGAGCTGATCGAGTCGGTGCCGCTCGAGCGCATCCTGACGGAGACGGACAGCCCTTACCTCTCGCCCGAGAAGGGGAGGCGGAACGAGCCCAAGAACGTCTGGAGGGTCGTGGAGCTGGTGGCGGAGGTGAAGGGGGAGCCGGTGGGTAAGGTGGTGGAGGCCACCGCCAAGAACGCCCTCGACTTCTACGACCGGTAGGAAAAAACTATAAATAGAGGGGCCGGGCCGGCGCGAAATGGCGGCGGCCACAGCGGCCGGGGCCACACCCGGGCTACATCTCGAACCCGGAAGTTAAGCCCGGCCGCGTCCCGGGTGGTACTGCGCTCCGAGAGGGCGCGGGAAGCCCGGGATGCCGCCGCCGTCCTTCCCGAAAATCGTTATGAAAGTCGTAACGATGGGGGACGGCGGGTGAAGGTCAACCGCGCCGCCCAGCTCTCCGCGATCGCCCTCCTCGCGGCGCTGGCCGTCGCGTTCGCGGGCGGCCCGCGCTGGCCCGTAGGCGTGCTCTCACTGATCGTAGGCGCCCTGGACCTCGTGATCTGCGCCCGCCGAGGCGGAGACCGGGTGATGGGCCTCATGGGGCTACTGCTACTGATGGTCGGCGCCGTCGTGCTGACCGGGCGCGCGAGGTGAATCAGCATGGCGGAGGGCGGGCTGGTCATCGGGCTCGTGGAGATGGGGCCCCGAGTCCCGGAGCTCGAGGAGATCCGCAGGAGGCTCGCCCGGCACTTGGAGAAGTATCTAGGACCGGTGGAGGTTCGGCACTTCAGGGAGGACCTGCCGGAGTACGCGTACTCCGAGATCCGCGGTCAGTACCTCGCGAGGGCCCTGCTGGACCGACTCTCGAAGGTGGATGGCGACTGCCACCGCGTCGTGGGTCTCACGAGGGAGGACCTGTACGCCCCCGGGCTGAACTTCGTGTTCGGCCAGGCCCGGGTCAACGGCAGGGAGGCCGTGGTCTCGGTGGCTCGACTGCTGGACGAGGACCGCGAGCGCTACCTGAGCCGGGTGGTGAAGGAGGTCACGCACGAGCTCGGCCACACCTTCGGGCTGGGCCACTGCGACGACCCGTCGTGCGTGATGAGCTTTTCCAACACCGTGCTGGATGTAGATCGAAAGAGCCCCGACTTCTGCGATCGGTGCGCCCTGGCCCTTCGGGAGGGTCTGAACCGGTGCCTCAGGAGGTGAGGCCCGTGGTCGAGTACACGGACCGCGAGGGTCGTCGGGTCATCGTGCGGCGGGCGCGCCGGGATGATATCCCTGAGATCACCGAGATCGAGGAGCTGGCGTTCCCGAAGTCCCCGTACCCCACCTACGTCTTCCTGTACAACCTGTCGAACAACCCGGACGGGTTCCTCGTCGCGGAGGTCTCCGGGCGGGTCGTGGGTTACATCATCTTCGAGACGCGTCCGTGGTTGAACGAGGGACACATCGTCTCGATCGCGGTGCACCCGGACCATAGACGGCGCGGGATCGGGACCATCCTCATGAAGGAGGCGGAGCGGAGGATCGCCGAGCGAGGGTACGACGTGGTCCGGCTGGAGGTTCGAGAGTCCAACTTCGGCGCGCGTCGGTTCTACGAGCGGTTGGGATACGAGGTGGAGCGTCGGGAGCCCGGCTACTACTCGGACGGCGAGACGGCCGTCATCATGGTCAAGCGGCTGAGGAAATAGTTACGACACTCGTAACGATTCCGGGGCTGGTGGCCCCGCCGGGATTTGAACCCGGGCTACGGGCTCCGCAGGCCCGCGTCCTATCCAGGCTAGACTGCGGGGCCTCCTCCCGGCCCGGTGCCCTCCCGGACCGGCTTAAAAAACCTGTGGTGGGATCGGGGCCCCGAAACCGCGCTCCCGGGCGCGCCGAGGCCACCCCGACCGGTTTAAAAAAGGGCACTTCAGGGGACGGTCACGACCCGAGCCCGGGGGAGGCCCCCGGTGTGGTGGCGCGACCACGTCAAGGAGATCCAGCGGAAAGCCGAGACCGGTGAGTACGTGGTTCGAGGCTTCGGGACGAGCCGGAAGGTGCCTCACTTCGACGACCTGGTTATCCTGCCCGCGCAGGTCTCTCGACCGCCCATCGACAAGTACCGGGAACCGTGCAAGACGAAGACCGTGCTCGGCGACCGGTTCGCCGAGCGACCCCTCAAGCTGGACACCCCCGTTCTCGTCGGGGCGATGTCCTTCGGCGCCCTGAGCCGGGAGGCCAAGATCGCGATCGCGAGGGGCACGGCCAAGGTGGGGACCGCGACCAACACCGGCGAGGGCGGCATGCTACCCGAGGAGCGCGAGGAGGCGAAGTGGCTCATCGCCCAGTACGCGTCCGGCCGGTTCGGCGTGTCCGCCGAGTATCTCAACGCGGCGGACGCGATCGAGATCAAGATCGGGCAGGGTGCCAAGCCGGGCATGGGCGGCCACCTGATGGGTGAGAAGGTGACCAAGGAGATCGCCGAGATCCGCGGCATCCCCGAGGGCACCGACGCGCTCTCGCCCTCCCGGCACATGGACATCGTCGGGCCCGAGGACCTCAAGATGAAGATCGAGCAGCTCCGCGAGATCACGGACTGGAAGGTCCCGATCATCGTCAAGTACAGCCCCGGCCGCGTCAAGGAGGACGTCAAGATCGCGGCCAAGGCCGGGGCCGACATCATCGCAATCGACGGCATGCAGGGCGGCACCGGCGCCTCGCCCGAGGTCGCGACGGAGAACGCCGGAATCCCCACCATCGCCGCCCTCGTCCAGGCCGTCGAGGCCCTCAACGAGATCGGCCTCCGCGACGAGGTCGACATCATCATCTCGGGCGGGATCCGGGACGGGGCCGACGTGGCCAAGGCCCTCGCCCTCGGGGCCGACGCCGTGTACGTCTGCACCGGCGTCCTCATCGCCATGGGCTGCACCGCCTGCATGCAGTGCCACTCCGGACAGTGCCCGAAGGGCATCTGCACCCAGGACCCCGAGCTCCGCAAGAACCTCGACATCGACGAGGCCGCCGAACGCGTCGCCAACTACCTCAAGGTCATCACGGAGGAGTGCAAGATGCTCGCCCAGCTCGCCGGTAAGACCGACGTGCACAACCTTGAGAAGGAGGACCTCCGAGCCCTCTCCGAGGACGTCGCCCGCATCACCGGCGTCAAGATGGCCGGCTCCGACGTCGAGCTCGCCTAGGGGCCCCGCCCCCACTTGATCCTCATCGTCGACAACCACGGCCAGTACGTCCACCTCATCCGCAAGAACTACGACTACCTCGACATCCCCGCCGAGATCGTCCCCAACACCACCGACCCGGACGACATCCGCCGCCGCGCCGACGGCGTGATCATCAGCGGCGGACCCTCCCGAGACCGCGCCGGCAACTCCCGCGAGATCATCGAAGAACTCGCCGGAGAGCTCCCCATCCTCGGCATCTGCCTCGGCCACCAGCTCATGGCCGAGGTCTTCGGCGGCGAGGTCGACTGGGCCGCCGGCCGCGAGGAGTACGCCCGCACCGAGATCGAGATCCTCGACCACGAGGGCATTTTCGAGGGGTTGCCCGACCGCATCACCGCCTGGGCCTCGCACAAGGACGAGGTCAAGGAGGTGCCGGACGAGTTCATCGTCACCGCGCGCTCCGACAAGTGCGAGGTCGAGGCCATGCGCCACGAGGACCTGCCGCTGTACGGCGTCCAGTTCCACCCCGAGCTGAAGTTCACTGAGTACGGGACGGACATCCTGAAGAACTTCGCCAGGCTGTGCCGGGCGGAGCAATGAGCCCACCGCGGGGGGAGAGCCGACGAAGTTCGGATTCTTCACGCTGCTAGGGTACGCCGCGCTGCTCCTGACCCTGGGGGCGATCGTCGCCAGACTGTCGGAGGAGGCCCACCTCCCCGACATCCCCTTCCTACTCCTCCTCGGATTCCTGCTGGGCCCGGTGACCGGCATCATCAAGCCCGAGCACGCCCAACAGATGTTCCCGTTCCTGGGAACGCTGGGCCTCATCGTCGTCCTCCTCGACGGCGGCTTCGAGATCAGCATCGACGTCCTACGAAAGGTGGCCACCCTCGTAGCCAAGCTCGACCTGCTCACCCTGACGATCACCGCCGGCCTCTCCTCCGTACTGTTCAACGTCGCGTTCGGCGCGGACCCCCTCAGCCCGATCGGATTCCTCTACGGATCCATCACGTGCGCCACCGACCCAGCCACCCTCATCCCCGTGTTCTCCAAGCTGAACGTCCCGGCCGAGATCTCCACCACCCTCATCGCCGAGAGCGTGTTCAACGACCCGCTCGGCGTCGTGCTGACCAAGGTCTCAATGTCCACGCTCGGCGTGGGCACGGCCCACAACCCGATCCTGATGTTCCTGTCACTCGCGGTGGGCGGCGCCGCCTCCGGACTGATCGCGGGCGCGGCACTGGAGCGACTGCTGGTCCGAGAACCGTTCAAAGAGTACGTCGTCCCGATCACCATCGGCGTGGCCCTCGCCACCTGGTACGCCTGCGAAGACATCGCCCCCCACCTGACCGGGTACGAGCTCAGCGGATTCATGGCCGTGGCCGTGCTGGGGATGTACGTGGGCAACCGGCTCACCCGATACGAGCACCTGAGGGACGACCTACGATTCCTCAAGGAGTTCATGGAGGAGCTCTCCACGGTCACCCGCATCATCATCTTCACCACGCTGGGCGCCTGCGTCAGCCTCCCACTGCTGAAACAGCACTGGCTCGGAGGCCTCCTGTGCGCGCTCGGCAACATCTTCGTGGCGCGACCGATCGGAGTGCTCGCGGGCACCTACGCGCCCCCGAGGGAGAACGTGACGATCAACGAGCGGATCTACCTCGCCCTGGAAGGACCGAGGGGCGTCGTCCCCGCGGCGCTGGCGGGCACCGTTTACACCAAGATCACCGGCCACGCCCACGCCATCCCACCCACCATCACCCAAAAAATGCCCCCGCACACGCTCGCGGGCACCATCCTGGTCGCGACCTTCCTCACCATCCTGCTCAGCGTGGTCCTCGAGGCCACCTGGGCGAGACCACTGTCCAAACTACTCCTCGAAGAACGACCCCTCGAAGAACACCGACCCGAATGACCACCACGCGGGGGCCGCACCCTGACGCCCGAAACCCCGCCGGAAACACCGACCGAAGACCACCTCAAGCGGGCACCGAAACGACTCACCCTCGCCATCATCACCATCAGCACCAGCAGGTTCGAGCAGGCCGCCCGCGGCGACGACCCCGACGACCCCTCCGGCGACACCCTGCAACGGAAGCTCGAAGAGGCCGGCCACGAGGTCCACTACCGGCTCCTGATCCCCGACCAGCCCGACATGATCACCGGCGCCGTCAAGTGGCTCACCGAGCGCGCCCACGCCATCATCACCACCGGCGGCACCGGCATCACCCCCACCGACACGACCATCGAGGCCCTCGAACGCATCGCCGACAAGCGCGTCCCCGGCTTCGGCGAGCTCTTCCGCCGCCACTCCGAGGAGGAGCTCGGCGCCCACGCCGCCCTCACCCGAGCCGAGATGTACGTCGTGAACCGGACCCCCGTCGCCTGCCTACCCGGCTCACCCCACGCCGCCGAGCTCGGCGCCGAGCTCCTCCTCGAGCTACTCCCCCACGCCGTCACCCACGCCCGAGGCAAGGCCTGAGCGGCGGGCCCAGCGACGAGAAGGGCGACGGAAGGCGGGAGACCACCTCACCCGACGCCCTTCTTGATCTTCTTCACCACCCGCACGTCCTCAATCCTCGTGTGCGGGTACTGCCCCTCCTCGTCCTTCTCCGCGTACTTCACCATGTCCCAGAGCGTGACCAGCCCCACCACCAGCCCCGTGAGCGCGTCCATCTCCACGCCCGTCTTACCCACCGACTTCACCCGCACCGTCATCTCCGCACCGTCCTCCCTCACCTCCACGTCCACGTCGACCCCCGTGATCCTCACCGGATGACAGTGCGGGATCAGCTCCGGCGTCCGCTTAACCGCCAGCATCGCCGCCAGCCTCGCCGCCTCGATCGGATCGCCCTTCCCCTGCGGGTGCGACTCCCGCCTCCTCAGCGCCTCCACGCCGTCCTTCGACAGCCTCAGGAACCCGCGAGCCTCCGCGATGCGAACCTGATCCTCCTTCCCCGTCACGTCCACCATGGACAAGCCGAACACCCCGGCCGGAGCGGGACGCCGGACCCATAACCCGCACGATCCAAGCGTTACGAATCTCGTAACGATTGGCCCGGGACGGTCACCCCTAAAAGGGCTCGTCATCCGACGCGGTACGCCTGCGGGACTGCGATCATCCCGGACCGGTTCGGGGCCCGTTCGGCCCCCAGCTCAGTCGGAGGAAAAGTCATCACCCGTGGCGCTTTCAGCAGGGGAGTGATTCATCACGGACCGCGAATTTGTTACGGAACTCGTAACGATATCGGGCAGGCGGAGGGGGTCATCGCCCCCCGCGCAAGCCCGCCCCCCGGGGCTTTCGTTGCCCCGCCGCATCATCCCCTCCGCTGGAGGTGATCCAGCCGCAGGTTCCCCTACGGCTACCTTGTTACGACTTCGCCCCCCTCGCCCCCCGGGGGCTCGCCCCCGGCCCGTGAGGACCGGGGGCTTGCCCCCGGGGGGCTCGGGTGGCGTGACGGGCGGTGTGTGCAAGGAGCAGGGACGTATTCACCGCGCCATTCTGAGGCGCGGTTACTACCGATTCCACCTTCATGCGGGCGAG